>NZ_BAAGTC010000009.1:0-1530397 GCF_054782115.1 Nocardia heshunensis
CCCACTAAGCCGACCACAACCGCCCGAGCGGCTTGACAGCATCATTGAGACTCCTTTCGGGGCTTGCCTCCCAGCTTAGATGATGCTCATAATCTAATCGATAGATGATGCTCATAATCTAAAAACTGGGAGGCATCGACATGACCGATATCGACGGCGCGGTAGCCCTGGTCACCGGCGGACAGCGCGGACTCGGGCGGGCATTCGTGGACGAACTGCTGCGGCGCGGCGCGAGCAAGGTCTACGCCACGGCGCGCAATCCGGAGCCGAGCGAGGACCCGCGCGTGGTGCCGCTGGCGCTGGAGGTCACCGATCCGGAGTCCATCGCGGCGGTCGCGGCGCGCGCCACCGATGTCGGCATCGTGATCAACAATGCGGGCGTGCTCTACCCGTCACCGCTGCTGACGGCCGATATCGACCATGTGCGAGCCACTTTCGAGACCAATGTGATCGGCCCGCTGCGCATCGCGCAGACCTTCGCGCCCGTCCTGGCCGCGAACGGCGGTGGGGCACTGGTGGATATCCACTCGGTGCTCTCGTGGATCGCCGGTGGCGGAGCCTACGGCGCGTCCAAGGCGGCGTTCTGGTCGCTCACCAACTCGCTGCGCACGGAGCTGGCCGGGCAGGGCACGCAGGTGGTCGGCGTGCACCTCGGCTTCGCCGACACCGACATGGTCAAGGCCATCACCGCCGAAAAGGTCAGTCCCGCACAGGTTGCCACCGCCGTCCTCGACGGGCTGGAGAAGGGTGAGAACGAGGTTCTCGTCGACGACCTGACGCGGCACGTGAAGGCGGCGCTGTCGGGGCCCGTCGAGAACCTCACCATCCGCATCGGGCGCTGAACGCTGATACTCGAAGAGACGGAGACACTCTCATGCCGCTGTGGCACATCTACCATCCCGTCGATACCTACACCGAGCAGGACAAGCAGGATTTCGCGGCCGATATCACCGAGATCTACACCCGCTTCGGCCTGCCCGCGTTCTACGTGGTGGTGCAGTTCCACGAGATGCCCGCGACCTCGGTCTTCGTGGGCGGCAAGCCATCCGGCGACATCGTCCGTGTCGTCGTCAAACACCTCGCCCGCCACCTCGACGATGCGGGGCGGCGCAAACGCATGACCGAGCATCTCGACGGCGTCATGCGTCCGTATACGCACGACCGCGGCCTGCACATGGAATTCCATGTCGAGGACACGCCGCGCGATCAATGGATGATCGCTGGGCTGTGGCCGCCGGGCGAGGGCAGCGACGCCGAAAAGGCCTGGGCGCAGGCGAATCGGGCTATGCCGTACTGACCGCTCGTGCTCGTCGCAGCCGGTAGACCACGCAGCCCACGATGATCGCGTACACGATCACGTAGCAGTTCAACAGGATCTGCGAGATCGGCCAGGACGGCGGGAACAGGAACCAGCCCACCACCACCCAGGTGTCGGTCCAGTGATACGCCCACGCGCCGGTGGCCAGATACAGGAAACCGGCGGCCGACCACCAGCGCGGATCGGCTTGCGCGCGATGGACCAGATACACGAACAGCGGCAGGAACCAGACCCAGTGGTGGTTCCAGGAGAACGGCGAGACCGCGCACGAGGTCAAGCCCGCGAGGGTGACGGTGAGCAGCTTCTCGCCGCGGTTGTACAGGGCCGCGGCGAGCAGCAGCCCGCCGGCCGCAACCGGCACCGCGATAAGCAGCCACAACCATTGTGGCACTTGATGACCCGTGAGATGCGCGATCGCCCCGCGCAGGGATTGGTTGGCGGGCTGGGTATCCGGGGCGATCCGGTCGGACTCGAAGAACGTCTTGGTCCAGTACTGCTTGGAATCCGACGGTAGGACCGCACCGGCGATCAGGATGGTCAGCACGAAGACCGACGACGCCGTCACGGCTGCCCGCCACTGTCGCAGCACCAGGAACTGGGCCACGAAATACAGCGGCACCAGCTTGATGCCCGCGGCCAATCCGACACCGATACCGCGCAATCGGCTGCGTTCCGGGCGCGCGAAATCCCACAGGATCAACGCCATCAGCACCAGATTGATCTGCCCGTAGTACAGCGTCGTGCGGACCGGCTCCAGGAACATGCAGGTCGCCGTCAGCAGCGCGCTGAGCCCGGCCAGCCGACAGGTGAGCCGGTAGCCGAGGACCCGCCAACACAACAGCACGCACCCGTAGAGCACGCAAATGTTCAGTGCCAGCCAGGAATTCGTGACCATGGCCCACGGCACCGCCAGGATCGGCAGGAAGACCAGCGTGGAGAACGGTGTGTAGGTGTAGGACAGTCCGCGATGCGTCGTCTCGGTATAGAGCGGGTGCTCGTGATAGATCTTCCACGCGCCGTCGCGATAGACGTGGACGTCGAAGCCGCCCGCCAGGAACCCCACCTCGTCGAGCCACGGATCCACCGTCAGGAAGATCAGGACCAGCGACAGCACCGCGCCGAAACCCAGCACCCACCAGGTCCTGGCATCGCGCGCCGGTTCTATCGTGCGGGAATCCGCAACGGCCACACGATCTTTCGTTCTTGCACCGATCAACACCAAACCCACCTCAGATGTGTGAAACACCCTGCAGAGCTCGATAGACGCTGAACACGAACGCTTCAGCCCGCCCGCCTTGCCGCTCGACCCGCGCACCCCGAGGCGCGACGTCGGATTTTCAAGCACCCTACCGCTCCCGGCGGGCACTCCGGTCACATGCCCGACCGCGTGGTCTGGACTGATAGGCGATACCTACGCATTCGCTCCGGCCGTGCGCGGCTAGAGGACGCCTCCAGCGGCAGCGCCTATTAGGCGGCGGGCATTGGTGCCGATGGCATCGGCCAGCGCCTGCTGCGGGTCCGACAGGCGGGTGCGGCGGTGCATCAGGACGAAGTCGAGATCCCCCAACTCGGGCAGCCGCGGGTCGGTGAGCGGCACCAGCCCCTCGGGCAGCACGCCTTCCGCGTGCACGATGACGCCGAGCCCGGCCAGCGCGGCCGCTCGCAGCCCGAGCAGGCTGTCGCTGACACAGGTGACCCGGCAGGTGCGGCCCGCGTGCTTGAGCGCGCGCAAGGCCAGCTGCCGGGTCAGGCTCGGCTTCGGGTAGGTGACGAACGGCACTGGATCGTCGAATTCCGTTGTGGCCGAACGGCCCGCCCACACCAGCCGATCCCGCCACAGCAGGGTGCCGTGCCGCTCGCCGGGCAGCCGCTTGCCGAAGACCAGGTCCAGTTCGCCCGCGGCCATGCGGGACTTGAGCGTCTCGCTCAGGCCGACGGTGAGTTCCAGATCCACGCCGGGATGCGAGTGCTGGAACTCCCTCAGGATGTCCGGCAGCTCACTGGCCATTACATCGTCGGACGCGCCGAGACGGACCAGGCCGGTGAGGGTGGACCCGGAGAAGTAGGCCTGCGCCTGGGCCTGCGCGTCGAGGATGGCACGGGCGAAACCGATCATGGCCGCGCCGTCGGCCGTCAGCGCCAGATTGCGGGTGTCGCGGCGGAACAGTTCGCGACCGGCGGCCTGTTCGAGGCGGGCGATATGACCGCTCACCGTGGATTGCCGCAGACCCAGTTGCCGGCCCGCGGCGGTGAAGCCACCGGCCTGCTCGACGGCGAGGAAAGTACGTAGCAGCTCGGGTTCGAACATGGAGTAATTATCACGCTTCGCGATCAGAGATAACGGATCGAACGACTATCGCGATCGATGCCCGGATCCTACCGTCGAAAGAGTGCAGCTCCTCGCCAAATTCCGGATCGACTCGTTCATGCTGGGCATCCTCGCCACCGTGGCGCTGGCCGCCCTGCTGCCCGCGCGCGGGACCGCGGCCGACGTGCTGGACTGGGCCGTCAAGATCGCCATCGCGGTGCTGTTCCTGCTCTACGGCGCCCGCCTGGAACCCCGCGAGGCGCTGGCCGGACTGCGCCACTGGCGATTGCACGCCTCGGTGCTGACCGCCACCTTCGTGCTCTTCCCGCTGCTGGGCCTGGCCCTGCGCCTGCTGGTGCCGTCGGTGCTCACCCCCGACCTCTACACCGGCGTCCTGTTCCTGTGCCTGGTCCCCTCGACCGTGCAGTCCTCCATCGCCTTCACCGCGCTGGCCCGCGGCAATGTGGCGGGCGCGGTGGTCAGCGCCTCGCTGTCCAACCTGATCGGCGTCTTCGCCACCCCGCTGCTGGTGATGGCGTGCATGAGTACCACTGCGGGCGTGCACATCTCGCCCTCGGCGGTGCTGTCGATCGTGGTGCAGTTGCTGCTGCCGTTCCTGGCCGGACAGCTGCTGCGCCCCTACCTCGGCTGGATCCTCGGCCACCCGGCCGCCACCAAGACGGTGGACCGCGGCTCGGTCTACCTGGTCGTCTACTCCGCGTTCAGTGCCGGTGTGACAGAAGGCATCTGGCACGGGCTGTCGGCCCGCACCCTGATCTCCACCGCCCTGGTGTGCGCCGCCCTGCTGGCCTTGGTCCTCACCCTGACCTCCCTGGGCAGCCGCCTGCTGGGCTTCTCCCGCGCCGATCGCATCGTCGTGACCTTCTGCGGTTCCAAGAAGAGCTTGGCCACCGGCCTCCCCATGGCCTCGGTCCTGTTCGCCGGCCACCCGATCGGCCTGATCGTGTTGCCCCTCATGCTCTTCCATCAGATCCAGCTGTTCACCTGCGCCGCCTTGGCCCAGCGCTATGCCCGTCAGTCCGAATCGGAGGAAATCCCGGACCCGGAGCGATCGGCGGCGGTGGCGAAGAGTGCGCCGAGCGTGGTGGCGACGGTGGAGGCGCGGTCGAAGGTGTAGCCGAGGTCGCGGGCATGGCCGTCGAAGAGATACCAGGTGGAGGACGTCAGCAGGCGGGCCAGGGCCTCCTGATCGGGGCGGGGGGAATCGCCTGTCGCAGTGAGGTATTGGGAGATCACGCCTTCGACCATGCCGACCACACCGTAGATCATCGGGTGGAAGGGGGTGACGTCGATGCCGAGAACCGCTGTCCACGAGGCGAATCGGTGCCAGAGCGTATCTGCGACGCGCTGGCGGAAGGTGGTCAGGGTGTCAGCCGTGGGATGGCCGGGCAGCGGGCCGAGCTGGGCGAAGTGATAGAGGTTGGGGTGGTCGGTGGTCCAGCGCACCACGGTGAGCATGACGTCGAAGATGATGTCCTCGGCCGTTTTCGCGGGGTCCAGGACCAGGATCCCCTCGAATTCGGTCAGGTAGCCGTCGAAGACGAATTCGCGGGCGCGGGCGTCCAGATCCTCGCGATTCTGGAACTGGCGGTAGACAACCGAGCGCGCCAGGCCCGCCCGGTCCGCGATCTGCTGGGTGGAGATCTCCGCGCCGGGCGCGTGCTCCTCGATGAGGGCCAGCGCCGCCTCGAGAATGGCGGTGCGGCGCGCGGTGTTGTGCTCATCCCATCGTTGACCGCCCGAACGCCTGCGGTGCGGGCGCAGATGCGGCGGCGGTTTCACGGGATTCGACTATACGGCCGCATGGGCAGGGGACCGTCGGGTCCGCCGGTGAAGGAGATCTGGCGGCGCACCCGCACGGGGGAGACCGCGTCGAACTCCAGGTGCTGGGCGAAGGTCGCGACCACCAGGCTCGCCTCCATGCTCGCGAAACCCGAGGCCACGCACATGCGTTTGCCCGCACCGAACGGGATGGCGGCCCGCTTCTGCTCGCGGGCCAGGTTTTCCGGCAGGAACCGGCTCGGATCGAACTCCTCGGGCCGCTCCCAGATGCGTCGATGGTGATGCAGTGCGTGCAGGATGACGGCGACCGTCGTGCCGGGCTCGATCCGATACCCGCCCAGATCGTCGTGATCGCGTGCGGTCCTGGCCAATCCGATCACCGGCGGCAACAGCCGCATGGTCTCGGCGACGACGGCCTGGGTCCACGGCAGCTGCTCGAGATCGGCGGCGGTCGCGGGCCGGTCGCCCAGCACCGTGCGCACCTCCTGCCGCAATCGCTCACGGGCGTCCGGATTTTCGGAGAGGAGCTGCCACACCCAGCTCAAAGCCGTTGCGGTGGTTTCCATTCCGGCACCGATGAAGGTCATCAGCTCGTCGTGGATCTCCTGATCGCTGTAGCGGTAGCCGGTCTCGGGGTCCTCGGCGTCCATCAGCAGTGACAGCAGATTGTCGCCGCGCGCGATCCGCCCGCTGCGATGGTCGGCGATGAGCCCGTCCACCACCTGCTCGGCATGGCGCAGATCCCGCATGGCGCGCGGCTCGATCCCCCAGCCCGCCGACCGCATGATGCGCAGGGGCAGACGGGAATTGGCGGCATCACCGTGCCCGCGCCGCCGCAGGAACCAGGTGGACGCGTGATAAAGCGGATGGCTCAGATTGGTCATGAACCCGCGCCCGAAGAACCGCAGCAGCCGCGCCAGCACCACCTCGGACATGGGCCCGGTGATATCGGTGCCGAACATGGTGCGCGAGGTGACATCCAGGGTGAGCCGGTTCATTTCGGCGCCCACATCGACGGTGCCGTCGGCGGCCGCCAGGGTCCGGATCCGGGCGACCGCGTCCTGGGCGGCCGCCACCATCACCGGCGCGAAGCCATCCACATTGCGCTTGGCGAAGATCGGCTGCACCAGTCGCCGATTGCGTTGCCACTGTTGCTCGTCGAAGTCGGTGACGAGCCCGCGCCCGAAGGCCACCGCGAGCATGTTGTATTCGGGGCTCTTGGAGTAGTTGTTCTGATTGGTGACCAGCACGTGCCGGACCAGTTCGGGGCTGCGCACCACGACGAACTTGGCGAAGGGGACGCGGGCGACGATCACATCGTCCGCGCCGGGCAGGGCCGCCGCGTAATCCAGGAGCGTGTGATCGCGGACCCGGGGAAGCACGCCGAGGGCGAGTCGCCAGGATTGCCACCAGCCGACCGGGGTCTCGTGCCAGCGGATGAAGGTCGGGGCCCACTTGGGCGGATACAGCTTCTTGGCGGAATCGGTCATATCGCGGCTCCCTTGCCGAACGACTATGAGACATGCTGTCCCACTAAAAGTAGTGAGACAGCATGCCCCAGTCAATGGGAACCGCGTGCGGATCAGTGCGGCGCGGC
Organism: Nocardia heshunensis; assembly: GCF_054782115.1. Lineage (NCBI taxonomy): Bacteria > Bacillati > Actinomycetota > Actinomycetes > Mycobacteriales > Nocardiaceae > Nocardia > Nocardia heshunensis. The sequence continues at coordinate 7,027 of NZ_BAAGTC010000009.1, forward strand.
CGCGACTTCCTCGATGTCCTTTCGCTTGCCCGCACCCCAGTGGTTGAACACCAGATTCAGCACGAACACCACGATCACCGCCGAGGTGATCGGACTGCTCGCGATCATCTGGAAGTTGGTCGGGAACTTGGTGTAGATGTTCGGGGCCACCGCGGGCAGCAGCGCCACCGACAGCGTGACCGCGATGATCAGCATGTTGCTGGTGCCCTCGAACTGGACCTTGTGCAGCACCCGCAGCCCGACCGCGGTCACCATGGCGAACATGACCGTGGCCGCGCCGCCGACCACCGGACCCGGCAGCGCGGCAACGACACTGCCGACCTTGGGCACCAGGCCCAGTGCCACCAGCATGCCGCCACAGGCCGCGACCACATAGCGGCTGCGCACACCCGTCAAACCCACCAGGCCGACGTTCTCGGCGAAGGCGGTGTCGGGGAAGGAGTTCATGAATCCGGCCAGCACCGCGGACAGGCCGTCGGCGGCCAGGCCGCGCCCCAGATCGCCGGGTTCCAGTTCCTTGTCGACCATCTCCGCGACGGCGACCATGTCGGCGGTGGACTCGGTGAAGGTCACCAGCATGACCACGCACATGGAAATGATTGCGCCGATATGGAATTGGGGCGCGCCGAAGATGAACGGCTTGGAGATGCCGAACCACGCGGACGGCCCGACATTCGACATGTCGACCAGGTGCATGGGCCAGGCCACCAGCGTGCCGATGGCCATGCTGAGCAGCACGGCCAGCTGGCTGACCAGCCCGCGAGTGAATCGGTGGATCACCACGATCAGCGCGATCACCAGTCCGGCCAGGCCGATGTGTGAGATCTGGCCGTAGTCGGCGGATTTCGGGTCGTCCCCGGCGATCAGCCCGGCGTCCGCGCCGATCAGCGACAACCCGATCACGCAGATCACGCAGCCCGACACCAGCGGCGGGAAGAACCGCACCACCTTGGCGAAGAAGCGCGCGATGATCAGACCGAACACGCCGGATACGAGGATCGCGCCGTACACCGTGGGCAGTCCGGCCTCACCGCCGCCGAATTCCTGCGCGATCAGGATCATCGGCGAGACCACGGTGAAGGTCGCGCCCGCCACCACGGGTAGTCGGACACCGAGGATCCGGCCGATACCGACCGACTGAATGATGGTGACAATGCCGGAAACCAGCAGGTCGGCATTGACCAGTAGACCGATGGTGTGGGGCGAGAGTTTCAGCGCCCCGCCGACGAGCAGTGGCACCGCGACCGCACCGGCGTACATGATCGCCAGGTGCTGCAGGCCCAGCAGGGCCAGGCGTGGCGGCTTGGGGATTTCGTCGACGGGATGCCGTGGTGTCGGACCGGTCGGCGCGACGTCGCCGATCTCGGGTCTGCGGGAGGGGCGCGAAAAGCGCATTTGCATGAGAAGCCTCCTGGAACGCGTGAACAACGACCGGGAGGCCGTGACCACGACCCGAATAATGGCGCAGGAAATACCTGTCCCGCAGCAGATTGTTCGATTGTCCAGCCGGGTCGGCGTGGCTGCCGGCCCTACTCGTATTTTCCTACAGAATCGGCTCGCTCGCCCCGACCATTTCTGCGTTCCGCGGGGCCCGGCCGCGCCAATCGGGTGGGCCGGGTGCGGCCGCGCAATGTCACCGATTCACCCAGCCGCCAATGCATCTGCTCACGCGTGGCGGCCGCGGCAATGGTGGTCGCCGAGGTCAGGACCCGCAGTTCGTCGTTCTTCGCCAATTCGCACAGCCGGGCGGCCTCATTGACGGCGTCGCCGATGACGGTGAATTCGTAACGGCGATCCGATCCGACATTGCCCGCGATCACCCGGCCCGACGCCACGCCGATGCCCGCGTCGAATTCGATGGCCGCCGAGGACAATCGGCGGCGAATATTGCGGGCCGCCGCCAGCGCTGCGCCCGCGGCATCGGAATGCGGTGCGGGAGCGCCGAATACGGCGAGCGCGGCATCGCCCTCGAATTTGTTGAGCAGGCCGCCGCAGCGTTCTACCTCGTCGACCACGATGGTGAAGAAATCATTGAGAATGGCGACGACTTCGGCGGCAGGGCGGGTCGCGGTCAAGGTGGTGGAACCGATGATGTCGATGAACAGTGCGGCGGCTTCGGTTTCGGTACCGCCCAATTCGGGATCGCGGGTCAATGCCACCTCGGCGACGTCGTGCCCGACATGACGGCCGAACAGATCGCGCATCTTCTCGCGTTCCCGCAGTCCCGCCACCATGTGGTTGAAACCGCTTTGCAATTCCCCCAATTCGGTGCCGTCGTAGACGGTGACGGCCACCCGGAGATCGCCGTCCTCGACCCGGCGCATGGCGGTGCGCACCGCGCGGATCGGCGCCACCGCCGCCGACAGCGTGAACACCATGAGCAGCAGACCGAAGAACAATGTCGCCCCGCCCAGCGCCAGCACCACCACCGCCAGGCGTTCGCTGCTGGCGTGCCAACCGGCCAGGACCAGCACCGCCACCGACATGAGCAGCGCCACCGGCACTCCCGTGCCGAGCACCCACACCACCACCGTGCGGCCGAAAACGCCCAGCCCACGGCGCTGCCGGGAGGTGGCGGCATCCAGTACCCGGGCGGTGATGGGCCGCAGCGCGAACTCGGTGATCAGATAGCTGTTGGCGCACACCACGATTGCGCTGAACCCGAAACCCAGCAGGATTTTCGGCGCCAGCGCCGGATCCACGAACGCGTACAGGGGGGTCAACACCGCCAGCCCGCCGAGCCACAGCAGTGCCTGGGAGAACACCAGTTGGCGCGGCAGCGCGCCCGCAGCCGCCCGCTCGTCCGAGGTCGGCACCTGATCGGGTTCGCGCGACCAGCGCAAGGTCCCCAACCCGTAGGCCGTGCCCCACCACAGTCCACCCACCAGCGCTGCGACGGAGTACACCGGCGCGGCCACGAAATTCAGCAGCACCAGCTGCCGGGTGAGGATCGGCGGCCCGGGCAGCACGAACGCGATCAACGCGATCGCCACCGCCATCCCCGTCAGATTCGCCACCGTCAACCCGACGGTGAGCAGCACCTGCACCCGCACCCGCTGCATCCCGGCCTTCTCCTCGGCCGGACCCAGCAGTCTCGACCCCCACGGCGAGGGCCCCAGCGCGTCGGTCGTGACATCGTCATCGGCCATCCTCGCAGCGTAGGCGGTACGCGCCCCGATCCCGCGCACCGCCCGGCCGATCCCGGGCGGCCGCGCCGAAGATCAAACCGTCAGTGGGTGGCGGCCAGCTCCACGGCGTGGGTGCCTGCGCGGCGGCCGGAGTAGACGCAGTCGGCGAGGGAGAGGCCGCTGACGTAGGAGTTGGAACAGATCCCGACGGCGGCTCGGCCGGCGGCGAAGAGGCCGGGGATGGGGGAGCCGGATTCGGTGCGGACCGCGCCGGTTTCCTCGTCGACCAGGAGGCCGCCGAGGGTGAGCATGGGCATGGGGTAGGTGAGGTGGGATGTGAACGAGATGTCCAGCAGGGCAAAGGGGCCCGAGTGCAGGGGGCGGCGCAGATCGTCGGGTTTGCCCATCGGGTCGGGGAGGTTGTGTTCGATGGCGCGGTTGTGGGCGTCCACGGTTTTGCGGAGGGCGGCCGGTTCGATGCCCGCGCGGGCGGCCACCTCTTCGACGGTCCGACCGGACGTGCTGCCCATGCGCAGGAGCCGTTCGGCCTGCATGCGCTGGAACCACACCGACTGCTTGCCCAGTTGGCGGCGGGCCTCGGCGGCTAGCCCGGCATCGATGAGCAGCCAGGCCCGGTGGCCCGGGGCGGCGGCGATGGCCTGGCCCAGCGCCGCGCCGTAGCGGGACTCGTCGATCATGCGATTTCCGTTGGCATCCACCGCGATCGAGCCGAAGAACGCGCTCGGCGGGGCGATGAACCGCCAGGTGGACAGCACGTCCATGCGGCCGGTCGCGGCGCCCAGCGCTTGCGCCATGGCGATCCCGCTGCCGTCGTCACCGGCGGTACCCAGCGGCAACCCCTCGGCCCACGGGTACTCGGGCGCATGCTGTTTCACCATCTCGCCGTTGGCGATGAACCCGCCGGTGGTGAGAATGACGCCCGAGCGGGCCTGGATCCGCACCGGCGCACCGTAGCGGCGTTCGATGCGGGCCAGCAGCGCCTGCACGGCATTGCGCAAACCCTGGTGGTACACACCGGGTTTCGCCGAGATCTTCGACAGCGCGGCGAACCGCCGCTGGACCGCGAGGGGCGCACGACTGATCGTGGTGGCCTCGACGCCGGTCACCCGTCCGTCCTCGACAATGAGTCGTGTTGCGTGGGTACCGATCTGCACCCGCACGCCGTGCTGTGCGGCGGACGCGGCGAGCGGCCCGAAGAGCTTCTTGCCGGACACCCCGCGCCCGTGCGCGCGATGTCCCCGCTGTCGCGGCGTCGCCAATTCCCGGAAGCCGCCGGAGTTTTCGCTGCCCGAGTAGTAGAGGTAGTAGTCGTCGGTCGGGTAGGAGGTCTTGAACGGGCACAGCGACGGCTGGAACGGCACCCCGTGCCGGGTCAGCCAGTCGATCATGGCCGGTGATTCCTCGCAGAACCGCCGCAGCGTCCGCTCGCTCACCGTGTCGCCGACCTCGGCCCGCAGGTAGGCCAGCATGTTCTCGGTGTCGTCCTCGACCCCGGCCGCCCGTTGCACCCAGGTGCCGCCGCCCGCGTAGACGATCCCGCCGGACAGTGCGGTCGCTCCGCCGCCGAGATACCGGTCCAGCGCGAGCACGTCCGCCCCGGATTCCCGCGCGGCCAATGCCGCCGCGACACCCGCGCCGCCGTATCCGACGACCACCACATCGGCCGAAGAGTCCCAGGTCCGCACCGTTGCGACCGCCTTCCCGAACGAACAAAGCCAGTTGCCGAGAACTATAACGTGTTCTAAAACGGGGTGTTGTGCCATGCGCGGGACCGCAATGCCGGTTACCGTCGGACGGGTGGCCAGCAAGTCAGCTGCCCCGGCGGTCGAGCTACCCGTCGGTGAGCACACTGTGCGCGTGTCCAATCCGGACCGGGTGTACTTCCCGGACACCGGGGCGACCAAGCTCGACCTTGTCCGGTACTACCTGAGCGTGGGCGACGGCATCGTCAACGCCCTGCGCGACCGCCCCTGCATGCTGCATCGATTCCCCAAGGGCCTGCCCGGCGGCAAGGTGCACCAGAAACGGATCCCGGGCGGCGCACCCGACTGGATCCCGACCGTGCAGCTCTACTTCCCGCGCTACGGCCGCACCGCCGACGAGGTCTGCGTGGAGAAACTCGCCGACGTGATCTGGGCCGTGCAGATGTCCACCGTCGAGTTCCACCCGTGGAACTCACGGCGTTTCGACACCGAACGCCCCGACGAATGGCGCATCGACCTGGACCCCATGCCGGACTGCCCGTGGTCGCGGGTGCAGCGGGTGGCGGAGGTCGCGCACGAGGTGCTCGACGATCTCGGCGCGGTCGGCTGGCCGAAAACCTCCGGCGGCAAGGGATTACACATCTACGTGCGCATCGCGCCAGACTACGGCTTCCAGGAGGTGCGCCGGGCCGCGCTCGCCTTCGCCCGCGAGGTCGAGCGGCGCGCCCCGGCGGACGTCACCACCGCGTGGTGGCGCAAGGACCGCGATCCGGCACAACTGTTCGTCGATTACAACCAGAACGCGCGTGACCACACCATCGCGGCGGCGTACTCGGTGCGCGGCGTCCCGGAAGCAACGGTGTCGACGCCCGTGCGCTGGAACGAGATTCCCGATATCGCGCCCGCCGACTTCACCATGAAGACCGTGCCCGCCCGCTTCGCCGAACTGGGTGACTTGCACGCGGGCATCGACGAGGCTGTCTTCGATATCGAACCGTTGCTGGAGTGGGCCGACCGCGACAAGATCGACGTCGATCTCGACGAGGACACCGACTAACGCTCGCCCGCAAGGAAATAGCCGCGGCAGCAGAACTGGAAGTCCAGCTGCCCGTGGGGTTCGGCGTAGCCGTCGTGGAGCATGTTCTCGGTGGGTGCGATGTAGGCCTCGCCCGGATGTATGGCGATCTTGGTGACCGGATAGCGCGGGAATACCTCCATGAAGCGTTCGCCCAGTGCACTGCGCGGGCTGTCCGCACCGTCGAGCAGACCGCGTTCGCGAAGCGCTCGCCGCATGACCGGCAGGGGAGCGTTGACGCACAGCAGCCACCGGTCGCGGTGGCCGAGGTTGACCGACAAGCGGTTCGGTGCTGTCGCGCGTTCGGCGAGCGGGCTGTCGTGCCAACTGTCGACGTGCAGTCCGACCCGTTGCCCGTGGCTGCCCGTGGTCATCGTCAGATTTCCCGCGGGCGTTCTGCTATAGAACATCGGGTTCTCGACACTCAGTCGTGCTGGATCGCTCAGCGTCATAGCCCAGCGGATCGCCTCGACCAATGCCGTACGGCCGCAAGGCCCGTCGATCAGGGACCGCATCGTCTGTTCATTGCCGCCGGCCGCTGCGGTACGCAAGGCGGTGAACGCCGTAAGCACCTGGGCGGGTACGGGAATGACGGCGATCCAGTCGCCGGGGCGGGCCCCGGAGGCGGTCCGGCCGTACAGCAGCGTGCGTTCGTGACAGGTCGGCGGCCGCCACGGCCCGCGGGGCACGAATGCTCGCTCGGAATACGTTGTGGAGCAGGGTGCCTCGGTCGCCGGTAGGAAGCCCGCACTCAATTCGACTCTGCCGGCGGCCGGTGCACCGGAGGGGAGGAGCAGGGTCAGCCCGTCGAGGAGGCCCGGGTGGTCGATGTCGGTGATCATGCCGGGGTGTCCTGTCGATGCCACTGCGCGACGGTCTCGGGTACCCGGCCGCGCAATTGTTCGACGATGTAGGCGATCATCGGCCGGGCGGTGCACAGCAGGGTGCCGTGGCCGTCCTGGTCGCGATCCCGGGTTTCGATCTCGGCGACCAGTGACCCGCCGCAGACGTCGAAGAACGGGCAGGACAGGCAGTTTCGAGCGACTCGGCGTTCGGCCTCGACGGCGCAGCGTTCGAAGACCGGGCCCGCCAGCATCTCGGCGTAATCGTCGGTGAAGATATTGCCGATCGACCATTCGGGCTCGCCGTAGGGCTCACCGTAGGTGAAGCACGAGCCGTCGGTGTTGACCAGCACCAGCGGCAGCCATTCCCGGCGGTCGCGGTAGTCGGTCGGCCGGTTTCCGGCGAGATGACGGGCCGCCATCTGCACGTAGCCGTCGAGCGGGGCCGGGGGCCGCTCCAGCGTCTCGCTTGCCAGCCACAGGTCGACCAGTCGCGCGAGCGCGGACAGTTCCTGTTCCCGGCTCACCTCGAACGGCGTGGTCTGCCCGGGCTCACCGGTATCGAAGAGCGGCAACACTCGAAAGTGCAGATTTCGGTCCTCGAAGTACTGGAACACCCGGTCGACGGCGTGGATGTTCTGCGCGGTCAATACCGAGATGCATCCGACGCGGATGCCGTCCGCCAGCAGCGAGTCCAGGTTGCCTGCCACGCGGTCCTGCGAGTCCCGGCCCGCCGCATTCACCCGCAATCCGCTTGCCACGTCGATGGATACACCCACGGAATCGAAACCTTCACGGAGCAGCTGACGGCGATCATCGTCCAGCACAACCAGATTCGTCTGCACGCTGTTGCTCGTCGCGATCTCCGCGCCGAAGATCTCCCGCTGGTCGGCCCAGGTCTGCCGATAGAACTCCACGGGTTGCAGCAGCGGTTCGCCACCGTGCCAAATGAATTGCAGCGTCGTGCGTGCATCGTCTCGTCGATCGGCGAATCGGACGTAGTCGCGCAGATTGCGGTACATGGCGGCGATCTGCGCGTTGGACATCGCCGCACGATTGCCGAGCTCGGGATATTCATAACAGTATCGGCAGCGCAGATTGCAGAACTTCGAGACCTTCACCACGATCTGCATGCTTCGTTCGATCGAATTCACCTGGGGCACACTCTTTCTTGCGTTCGCGAATGGGGGTCGCGCCCGTCGCCGGGCGCACACCCGGCCGACGGGCGCGACATGTGCGTGGTGCGGATCAGGGATCGACGAGCTGTTCGAAGGGGTCGGGCGGCGGATTGTGCGGCGGGGGCGCCTCGTGGAACGGGGGTAGCTGGTTGAACCCGCCGCCTTGATGGAACGGACTCTGGTGGAACTGGTGGAACGGATTCGGCTCGTTGGTGTCCTTCTGCACGCCGTGGGCGGCGGGCGCTACGGCGACTCCCTGGTCGAACAGCGTCGACAGATGAGTCAGTGCCGCCGTCCCGACGGGGATGGGTTGCGGCGGTGCCGCCGCTTCGGCGGGACCGGCGATGCTGGCCGCGATCGCCGGCACGGCGGCCATGGTCGCGGCGATGGCGGCCAGTCGCGCTATCGCCGCCGCTCTGCTACTCGGAGTTGACATTCGGCTTCCTTCCGATCGAGCCCCGCCGAGACCTGTGGATTCGGCGGGTATCTACGGATACGGCCGCGGGTTACACAGGGGCCGACTAGAGCTCGTCGGTGGTGATCAGGCCGTCGCGGATGGCGCGGGCCACCAGGGCCGCCTTCGTCGGGGCCGAGCGGCCGACCGAGGCGTACTTGGCGCGGATGCGCTCCAGGTAGGTGTTGACCGTGCCGACGGTGATGTAGAGCTGTTGGGCCACCAGCGCTTTGGACTCGGTCTGGAACCAGGCCAGCAGCACCTCGCGTTCACGCTGCGAGAGTTTGGGCCGATCGTCGCCGTCGGTGCTCATGGCGCGGGCCATGGTCGGGCTCAGATACGGCCGCACCTCGGCGGCCGCGTGCAAGGCTGCGATGAGGTGTTCGCGGCCTTCGGTTTTCGACAGATAGGTGACCGCGCCCAGATCCAGGCAGTCCCGCACCAAATGCGGTTCGGTGTACTGGGAGTAGACGACCACCCGATGCCCGCGCGTGCAGATCGTGGTCAGCGCGTCGAGATCCGGTGCGCGCTGGTCGAATTGCAGATCCAGCACCACCGCATCCAGATCGCCGCGATCGGGGCCGGTCGAGGCCAGGAAGGCGGCTGGATCCGGATGGTCGGCGGCCACCAGGATGTGCGGTTCGGCGGCGGCGCACCAGCCGCGCACCCCGTCGCGGATCAAGGGGTGATCATCGACGATGGCGATGCGGATCATCGGGCTTCCTCCAACTCGAAGCGGTGATGCAGTCGCGCCCAGAGCAATTCGCCCGCGGTCACCACTTCGGTGTGCACGGCGGCGTCGGTCAGCGTGGACAGCCGGTCCAGCGTCTCGACCGGGCAGTCGCCGAGCGCGCTGACCGTGCAGCCGTCCGCGTCCGCGGTCACCACCACGCGGGCGCGGGAACGACTGGCGTCCAGCATGATCCGGGTCGCGGCCACCAGGTGCCCGCGCACGGCGTCGGGCAGGTCGCGGCCGGTGGGTGCGGCCTCCACGGTGACCGATACCCCGCGCCGCTCGGCGGCGTCGATGCCGGTGCGCAGATCGGTGAGCAGCGGATGCCCGACCCCGTCCTGCTGCGTGAAAAGCCGTCGCAGCCGGGCGTATTCGGTGCGGGCGGCCGCGCGCACCGCCGGATCCTGCGGATCGCGAGTGCCGTCGGCGAGGCCGCGCAACAGCGGGGTGAACTCGGTCAGCAACTCCCGATAGCGGCGCAGGCACTCCTGCTCGTGCAGCACCGCGACCGCGTCGGTGGTGCGATGCCGCAGCCGTTCGGCGTGCAGGGCCGCGGCCTGCCGGGCCGCGCGGTCCAGGGTGGCCGCGAACCAGGCGGTGAAAACCTGGAGGAAGAAGATGGCCGCCGTGTGATATCCGAGCACCGTGAGGCTTTCGGCGCTGGGCGCGCGCAGCAGCACCACCGCGCACACCAGCAGCCACCAGGCCGTCAGCGCCGACAGCGACAGCCGCGGCGAGAGCCGGAAGCCGAGTGCCACCACGGTCCATCCGGACGCGCCGATCGACCAGTTCGGGCCCGCCAGCACGGCATCCGCGGGCAGCCAGGCGGTGAGCACCAGCGCGCCCGCGATGGCCGCGACCATCAGGGCGAGGGTGACCGATTCGCGGCGGCGCGGGATCAGCGCGGCCAGCGCGCCACCGATGTTCACCGCGACCAGCAGCGCGTCGACGGCGACCGGGGGTGTCGCCGGGTGGGCGGTGAGCGTGGACTGCAACAGCGTGTCGGCGACGGCGATGCCGACCATGCCGTAGCCGAAACTGCGTCCGATCCTGTCGATTCCGGTGACGGTCTCCGGTTCGTCGACCGGAGCAGCCGGATCGGCGGGATCACCGGGGGCGGCAACGGTTTCCGGCTGCGGCCAGCCCAGCCGGATCTCGGTGCCGCGGCCGCGGGCACTGATGATCACCGCGTCCCCGCCCACCGCCCGCATCCGCTCCACGATGGAATGCCGGATGCCATAGCGATCGGCCGGGGGCGGCCCGTCGAAGCCGATACCGTCGTCGTTGATGGACAGCCGCCCCGCCCCGGCGTCGACAACCACCCGGCTCGCGTGCGCGTGCCGGTCGATATTGGTCAGCGCCTCGCGGGCGGCGGCGGTAATGGTCCAGGCCAGTCCGCGCGGCAGCGGCAGCGGGCCGGTGACGCGCAGGGTGACCGGTGTCGTGCAGGCGGTGCTCAACTCCCGCAACAACTCCGACAGGTCGGCCTCGGAATCGTCACCCGGCAGCGGGATGCCGGACTCGAGCACGGTGAGATCGCGGGCGGCCTGCCGCGCGATGCGCTCGGGATCCGCGGCCGCGCCCTGGCCGACCATCAGCAGGGTGGCGGCGGCGGTGTCGTGCATGACCGCCCACTGCTCGTGCTCGTAGCGCCGTCGTGCGGCCGCCACCTCGCTGGCGACGCGGGCGTCCGCGGCGGCGGTCACGGTCTGATCGTGAACGGTGGCCGCCCGCAACACCACTCGGCGCACACCCATGGCCAGCAGCCATTCCACCAGCAGATAGGCGATGGCCAGATCCGACAGGAAGCGCCACGGGGTGAGCCCGGGCAGCCCGGAGTTGGCGTAGTAGAGCAGCACCAGCACCAGTCCGGTCACCGCCGCGGAGATCCGCGCCCGCTCCGCGATGCCCACCGAGATCACCGTCGCCGCCACGACTTTCACATCGATGAGGTCCTTCGTCGTAGTGGCTTCCGCGGCCACCGAGACCGTGCCCAGCAGGTAGACGGCGACCACCGCGATGTCGGCGGCGGTCCACCACGGCCCGATCCGCCGCCACCACAACCGGCCCGCCGACCACACCGCCAGCCCGATGGTGACCGCCCGCCCGGGCCCCGGATCCGCAACGCCGCTCGCCAGGTGCACGAGGGTGAGCAGCAGGTAGGCCGCATGCCGGAAGCGGATGGCCAGCCAGGTGGCTTCTTGCGCGACCGCGGCATGGGTCGGGTCGGGGTCGCGCGGCACCCGGACACGGTACCGAACGGAATCCGAACCAGCATGGCATCCGGCCTGCCGGTGCACTGTCCGTCGAACATCCGACAGACAAACCCCCGCAATTGCGGCACCTTGGACGGTGCGCAAGGGTGTGCAGGTCCGGCCGTCCGCCCTTGCGCCTGCGGCCGTTGGCGGGCGGGGAGTCAACGGCCGCGCCCGGCCGCACCGCCGGGCCTCCCGGCTTCCGTGCTCTCGGCGACATACGCTATCCAGTGATTTCGATCAGGTAGTCCCTCCCTAGTACAACGCTGTCTAAGGAAGAGGCCTCGATGAGTAGCGAAATCCTGAACCTGGGCTCGTCCGCGCTGGACTTGACGAGCACCGTCACCGGCATCGTGTCGAATGTCGTCGGCATCCTGCGGGCGTTCATTCCGCTCTGATCCCCGAGTCCCCGCCACCGATATTCTCGGGGCGCGCTTCGGTCGTGCGACGGACATAATGCGGCATGGGATTTTTTCGGCCGCGCCCTCCGGTGGACGAGCTGGAGCGGATCTGGGTCGAGGAGATGCTGCGGTGGTGCGCGGCGGAATTCGGCACCCGCACCCTGCGCAGTCCGGTGATCCTGCCGAACTCGGATTTCTTTCCCGGCACCTACGACGGGTCCGAGCTGGATGTGCTGTCGGTGGTCGAGCGGGTCGCCGGATACATGGGCGTGAGCCGGGATCGCATTGTGGTGGAATTCGATTCGGAGGGCTCCCCGCCGCCGGACCTGCCCGGTTTCCTGGAGCGATCCGGGAGCGGGGAGGCCGGGCACTATCGGCTCGAGCACGGACGGGCCGTGGTGTCGCTGGATCTGGACCGACTGCGCACACCGGTGACGCTGGTGGCGACCATCGCCCACGAGCTGGCCCACGAGCGGCTGCTGGGGGAGCGGCGCATCGTCGCCGAGCGGCACGACGGGGAACAGCTGACCGATCTGGCCACCGTCTACCTCGGGCTGGGCGTCTTCAATGCCAATGCCGCCTTTCAGTTCTCACAGAGCAGTCGGGGGTGGCGCTCGCAGCGCCTGGGCTATCTGTCGCAGCCGATGTACGGGTACGCGCTGGCCTGCTGGACGGTCATGCGCGGGGATTCGACACCGGCGTGGGCACGCCACCTGGACACGAATCCCCGCGTCTACATGAAACAGTCGCTCAAATATCTGCGCGCCAACCCCGACGCGCTACCCGAATGGCATTCCGCCGCTTTCGGATCCTGACCGATCAGACCGTACTGCTGGCACTCCCGTTCTCCAGGTGGCCCGCGAAATGCCTGCGCCAGTTCGAGTTTCCGGTCATGGTGATCGTCAGGTCGTACCAGCCCTCGTCCAACGGTGCGGTGAAGTCGTGGCGGCCACCGGCATCGATCGTGGTGTGCGAGCCGCCCACGTCGATGGTCATCGCGGCGGTGCCCGAGTTCGCCACCGTCACAACGAAAGTCGGTGATCCGGCACTGCCGCCGATCGCGGCGGTGGCGGTGAGTGCCGCGGAGTCCGCGCCGCCCGCCGCTTCGACCAGGAAGCCGTTGGCCGCGTGGATCGCGAAATCGTAGGAGCCGCCGATCTGGAAGCGCTCCTGCCCGCCACCGCCGGGCGCCACCACCGTCTGACGGATCGAATTGTCCTGGTAGGCAAAGGTTTGGAACGCCACGGCCTCGGTGCCTTGATTGCCGAACCGCACGGTCGCGGTCGATCCGGTGATCTCGATCCAGGCGACCGGCTGATACGGCAGCGGGCGCGCCTTGACCCGGCCGCCGTCCTGCAGCGGCATCTGCTGTCCGGCCGGGCTGGGCGGCACAGGCTTGGGCAGATTCTTGTTCCCGGCGGCCTGCGCCCGCAAGGCGTTCGCATCCGGTAGCGTCGGAATGCTGGTGTCGCGTCGGCCGAAATCGAAGCAGCCGGTGAGATCGCCGCACACCGCGCGCCGCCATGCCGAGATGTTCGGTTCCATCACGCCGGTCCACTGTTCCAGGAAGCGCAGCACCGAAGTATGGTCGAACACTTGGGAATTCACCCAGCCGCCGCGGCTCCACGGGGAGATCACCAGCATCGGCACCCGCGGTCCCAGCCCGATCGGCGACTGCCCGCCCAGCAGCGCACCGGCCCGATCGATGAGCGTGTTCATCGCGGCCGAACCCGTGCCCAGTCCGAGCGTGGCCGAGCCGGAGCTCAGGTCACCGCCGATCGAGAGCGACGCCAGGGTCTCGTCGGGGGTGCCGGGCGGCGCGGTCGGCGGCACCACGTGATCGAAGAAGCCGTCGTTCTCGTCGTAATTGACCAGCAGCACAGTCGATTCCCACAGTTTCGGGTTGGCCCACAGGGCCTGTAGCACCCGCTGGATGTAGGCGGCGCCGTCAGCGGGCCGATAGGCCGGATGCTCGGAGTATCCGGCGGGGGCGACCACCCACGACACCTGCGGCAGCGTGCCCGCCGCGCAATCGGAAATGAACTGCTGCAGGACGTAATCCACGTTCGTGCCGTCGACTCCCGCCGGGGCGGGGGACATTCCGGCGGAGGTGACAGCGGCGCGGTCGGCCAGCTGCCGGACGGCGGGATCGGGCGAGCTCGCCGCATCGTGGTAGGCGCGGAACAGCCACAGCGGGTTGTCGCCGAAGTCCGCGAGAAAGTCACCGCCGCTGTGGTTGTCGGCGTACACCTGCCAGGAGATGCCCGCCTGCTGCAGTCGTTCGGGGTAGGTGGTCCAGCTGTAGGAGGCCCGGTAGTCCGGGGGATTGGACACCGCCGGTCCGCCCGCGCGCCCGGCGGGATCGATGGTTCCGGTCCAGTGGTACAGCCGATTCGGGGTGGTGGGTCCCTGGATCGAGCAGAAGTAGTGGTCGCAGATGGTGAACGCGGAGGCCAGGGCGCGATGGAACGGAATATCGGCCTCGGTGAAGTACCCCATGGTCATCTTGGATTTGGCCGCGATCCACGAGTGGTACGCGCCGTCCGCCCAGGCCATGTGCGTGGTGTTCCAGTCGTGGGCCAGATCGCCGGTGTCCTGACCGTCCATCCGGGCCGTGTCGATATGCCAGGGCAGCAGGAATCCGGTGCTGCTGAACGCATCCGGCTGATGGAACGCGTCCCGGTCGCCGCCCGACGAACCGCTGCCGCTACCGGAGCCGCTGCCCGAACCACTCCCGCTGCCGGAGCCGCTGGCACTGCCGCTCGCCGATCCGCTGGCACTGCCGGTGCCCGCCGACCCGCTGCCCAGATCGGTGCCCGGCCCGCCCGCCAGCGCGGTGTCCATGGCCGCCTGCAGGATCGGGTCGTAGCCGCCCGCGGGCAGCCGCACCGCCCGCTTGTCGCCGAAACCGCGGACGCCGCTCATGGTTCCGAAGTAGTGGTCGAAGGAGCGGTTCTCCTGCATCAGGATCACCACGTGCTGTACCTGATCCAGCGAGCCCGAGCGTCCGGGTTCCGCCAGTGCCTCCGCCATGCCCTCGGGTAACCCGGCCACGCCGGCCGCACCGGCGGCCAGCATCGAGCCGAGTACGGTTCGCCGGTTGGTCCTGGCGAATCCACGTCCCATCAGAAATCTCCGATCCGTCGTCTCTGTCCCCAGCCTCGCGACGCGGGAGAGGCTACCGGTACTCGGCGGATGAAGTTGGTCAATTGATCACCTAGAGGTCATCTCGCGGTGCGACGGTGGTCGCGTGCAGACCGAGACGGTAGCGCGGCCGGTACGCGCGATTCGCTGGTTTCACCTGGTGTGCGACCGCGTGGTCGCGCTGCTGCCGTTCGGGCTGGGTCGGTTCGTCGCGCCCACCTTCGTCGGATATCTGCTGGTCAGCGGATTCACCTTCGCCACAGATCTGGTGGTGCTCACCCTGTTGCACGGGACGCTCGGGGTGGCGTTGCCGATCGCGGTGACCGTCGCCTATTGCTGCGCCTTCGCCCTGAGTTATCTACTCAACCGGGTCCTCAACTTCGAATCGCACGGAGCGGTCGGCCCGCAGCTCGCCGTGTATGTGGTTGTGGTGCTGGTGAATTACCTGGTGTTCATCCTCGGCGTCACCAGCGGCGTGGCCGCCCTCGGCCTCGACTACCGCATTGCCCGCATTCTCGGCGGCGCCGGTGAGGGCTTGTTCATGTACGCGTCCATGCGCTTGCTCGTCTTCCGGACGCGTAACCAGCGATAACGAGTCAGTGGGCTGAACAGGGGTCGGCTGGACTGGCATATAGGTATGGCTTACCTTGGCACCCGTGAGTGTTGCCGATGCCGTGCCCAATCTCCTGATCTGCCTGCGGGAGGGCCTCGAGGCCGGACTCGTGGTGACCATCCTGCTGGCCGCGGTCAGAAGGCTCGCCACACCCGAACGACCGGTGTCGACCACCCCGGTCTGGCTGGGCGTGCTCGGGGCCGTGTCGGTGGCGGGCAGCTTCGCCGCCGTGCTGACCTACTCGACTGCCGTGCTGACCAGTTCCGCGCGGGCCGCGGTCGCGGGAGTGCTCAGCGTGCTCGCGGTGGCCTTGGTGACCGCCATGATCTTCTGGATGCGACGCACCGGGGCCACACTCTCGGGGCAGCTGCGCGGAGAGGTCGCGCGGGCCGCCGGACTGGGTGCGGGCGTGCTCGCCGTGACGGCCTTCCTGGCCGTCGGGCGCGAGGGGCTCGAGACCACGCTGTTCGTGTGGACCGCTGTGAAGGCGGCCGGGTCGACCGCCGCGCCGCTGATCGGTGCGGCCCTGGGACTGGCCATCGCGATCGCGCTGTGCTGGTTGCTGTTCCGGCAGTCGGTGCGACTCAACCTCGGAGTGTTCTTCAACCGCACCGCGATTCTGCTGATCATCATCGCGGCGGGCGTGCTCGCCTACGGCCTCGGTGACCTGCAAGAAGCGGGCTGGCTGCCCGGGGCACGCTGGATCGCGTTCGATCTGACCGCGCACATCGATCCCAATTCGTGGTGGGTGTCGCTGGTCACCGGCATCACCGAGCTGTCGCCCAAGATGACGGTGTTGCAGGTGGTCGCGTGGATCGCCTACCTGGCCACGGTGATTCCGCTGTTCATCCGCGCGGGCCGCAGCCCGGCGACCGCACCGGAAGCCAAAGCCGAGCCGGAGAAGACCGAACCGGAAACCGAGTCCGCGCACGCGGACTGGTGGGAGCGCATCGCCGGTCCGCGCCCGGTCCTGGTCGGCGCGGTGCTGGTGCTGGTGCCGGTCCTCGCGGCCGCCACGGCCATCGCGCTGCTGCCGTCGGGCGACGCGAACTCCACCCGCACCGTGACGGTCACCGCCGATGCCTGTGCCCCCGAATGGACTTCCGCGCACACCGGCACCCAGACCATCTCGGTCCACAACACCTCCGGCAAGTCCGGTGAGATCGATCTGGTCAACGCGGACGGCGCGATCGCCGGTGAGATCGAGAGCATCGGTCCGGCCACCACCGCCGAGCTGACCGCCACCTTGAATCCGGGCACCTACACCTTCGTCTGCCTCATGTCCGGCCGTCCCTCGCTGTCCTCGGCGCGCGTGCAGGTGACCGGTCCACAGGGCGAAGCGCCCCAGGTCTTCAAACCGGCGCGCGCCAGCGAACTTCACGCCCCCAACGACGCCTATCAGGCGTACGTGCGGCAGGTGCTGCCCCGGCTCACCACGGCGCTCGCCGCGGTCGGCCGGGATGTGCGGGCCCGCAATATTCCGGCCGCGCAGGCCGACTGGCTGCTCGCGCAGCAGGAATGGGAGCGGGTCGGCGCGTCCTACAACAGCTTCGGCGACGCGGGCACCGCCGTGGACGGACTGCCCAACGGCCTGCCCGAGGGCGTGAACGATCCGGCCTTCATCGGTATGCACCGCCTCGAGTACGGCCTCTGGCACGGCCAGACCCCCGAGCAGTTGCTGCCCGTGCTGGACAAGCTGGGCACCGATATCGCCGCCATCGGCGACAACCTGACCACCACCGATATCGCCGGTGATCCCACCGCACTGCCGATTCGAGCGCACGAGATCCTGGAAGACGCGCTGCGCGATCATCTTTCGGGCCTCGACGATCAGGGCGCGGGCGCGGCCTATCCGATGACGCTGGCCGATATCGACGTCACCCGCGCGGTCCTCGACCAGCTGGCCGTGCCGCTGGACGACCGCGATCCGCAACTGCGCCCGCAACTCTCGGCCAAGCTCGACCGGCTGCGCACCGCGCTGCTCGCCACCCAGGACAACGGCCGCTGGCGCGCGCCCGCGCAGACGCCGCCGCAGGCCCGGCAGGCGGTGGCCGCCGCGCTCGGCGCCGCCCTGGAGTCGCTGTCCCGGGTGCCGCGCCTGCTGGAAACCAAAGCGAACTGACTCTCGAAAAGGAATCGACACCATGACTGTCAGCCGCCGCCGTTTCCTCTCCGGTGCCGCCGCGGGCGCGGCCGGGACCGCCCTGACCGCAGGCGTACTCGCCGAGGGCGCACGCGTGGACGCCGCCGCCGCGAGCACCGGACCCACCCTGCGCTCGTCCTACCCGTTCCACGGGGAGCACCAGGCGGGCATCCTCACGCCCGCCCCGGCCGATCGCCAGAACGCCTCCTGCTTCGCCGCTTTCGACGTGACCGCCGCGAACAAGGCGGAGTTCACCGAGCTGATGAAGACGCTCACCGAGCGCGCCCGCGCACTGAGTGCCGGTGGGCCGCCGCAGGATCTGGGCCCGAGCTATCCGCCCGCCGACAGCGCGGTGCTCGGTCCCGACATCCCGGCCGACGGCCTGACCATCACCACCGGTGTCGGCGCGAGCCTGTTCGATCAGCGTTTCGGGCTGGCCGATCGCAAGCCCGCGCACCTGACCCCGATGCGGATCTTCCCCGACGATTCCCCGGATCCGGCCTGGATGCACGGCGATGTGCTGCTGCAGCTGTGCGGCCACAATCAGGACACGGTGCATCACGCCATCCGCGACATCACCCGCCATACCCGCGGCGGGCTCCAATTGCGCTGGAAGATCCAGGGTTACAACTCGCCGCCGCGGCCGTCGGGCACCGGCCGCAATCTGCTCGGGTTCAAGGACGGCACCGCCAATCCGACCGGTTCGAGCGCCTCCGACCTGATCTGGGTCGACGGCGGCGACGAACCGGCTTGGACGAAGGGCGGCACCTACCAGGTGGTCCGGCTCATCCGCATGCTGGTGGAATTCTGGGACCGGGTCTCGATCGCCGAGCAGGAGAACATGTTCGGCCGGCGCCGCGAATCCGGTGCGCCCCTGGACGGCAGCAAGGAATTCGACACCCCCAACTACGCGGCCGACCCGGACGCCACCGTCATTCTGAAGAACGCCCACATTCGGTTGGCCAACCCGCGCACGCCCGAGACCGCGAATCAGCAGCTGCTGCGCCGGTCCTACAACTACGACCTCGGTGTCGACCCGAACGGCAATCTCGCGACCGGCCACATCTTCACCTGTTTCCAGCAGGACATCCAGCGTCAGTTCGAGACCATCCAGGAACGACTGGCCGGTGAGCCGCTCACCGATTACGTGCAGCCTTTCGGTGGCGGCTACTTCTTCGTCCTGCCCGGCGTCGCCGACGAGAAGGATTGGTACGCACGGACCCTGCTCAGCTGAGCGTGAAGTCCGCCGGATCCGGTTCGGCGAGCATGGATTCCATGTGCGCGCGGTCGAACGGGAGCAGGTCGATGGACCCGCCCTCGGTGAAGTACCAGGAGTTGCAGCCGGTATTCCACACCGTGGGTCCCATAGCGTCGGCGACCTCGGACTCGAAGCGGGTCGTGGCCTCCTCGGTGACCTCGACGGTGTCGAATTCGCCCGCGCTCCAACGCTGGATCCAGCGGGTGATGTAGCGCGCGGTCACCTCCGCCGCGTGATGCAGCGGAATGGATCCGGTGGGGGAGTGCGGCCCCAGCACCGTGAACAGGTTGGGGAAGCCCGGGATCGCGGTCATGCGGTAGGCGCGCGGGCCCTTGACCCAGGCGTCGTCGATCGAGCGGCCGTCGCGGCCCACCAGATTCATCGGTCGCATGTAGTCGTGTGCGCGGAAGCCGGTGGCCAGCACGATCAGGTCGACCTCGTGGTGGCGGCCGTCGGTGGTGCGGATGCCGGTCGGCGTCACCGCTTCGATGTCGGTGGTGACCAGTTCGGCATTGCGGGCGCGCAGCGCGCGATAGTAGGTGCCCGAGAGCACCTGCCGCTTGCACAGCGGCTCGTAGTCGGGCGTGAGCTGCTCGCGCAGGCCCGGTTCGAGGATCTGCGCCCGCAGGCTCAGCCGGGCGTATCCCTGGACCACGCGCCGCCGCCAGCTGGGCCGGGTGACCACGTCGGTGAACAGCTTGGCCCCGGTCATTCCGGCCTGGTACAGCGCGCGGTTGACCTGCGGCAGCCGGTTCAGCACCGCGCCCACGACCGCGGGCTGCGGAATCTGCATGGGCGCCCAGATCACCCACTGCGGGCTGCGCACGAAGTGCGTGATGTGCTCGGCCTTGCGCTGCAGCGCCGAAACCACCTGTACGCCGGTCGATCCCGTGCCGATGACGGCGATCCGCTTGCCGTCGGTGGCGACCGTGTCGTCCCAGCGCGCGGTGTGCACCACCGGGCCGGTGAACTCGGAGAGTCCGGGCAGGTCGGGCACGGCCGGATGATGCAGCACGCCGGTGGCGGCGATCACGAAGTCGGCCTCGTAGCGGCTGCCGTCGACGGTCTCGACCGTCCAGCCGGTTCCGGTGAAGGTGGTGGCCACCACCTCGGAGTTCACCCGCACGTGCGGCCGCAGCCCGTACTGTTCGACCACGTCGGACAGATACCGCTGGATCTCGGGTCCGGGCGCGAACACGTGCGACCAGTCCGGCTTGGGTGCGAACCCGAACTGGTACACCTGCGACGGCACATCGCAGGTCAGGCCCGGGTAGTGGTTCCAATGCCAGACGCCGCCGACGTCGGATCCCTTCTCCAGGATCACGAAGTCGTCGAAACCGTTGCGCTGCAAGGTGATGGCACTGGCGATGCCGGACACCCCGGCCCCGATGATCACAATGCGAGGCCGCCGCATCGCAGCACCCATCCCAACCTCCTCGTTGGATACCCCTAGAACTCAAATACTGACGGTATTTGGAACCGAGGGGTATGTCAATCGGGGCGGGTCAGGCGGTCAGTACGGTCTGGATGCGATAGCCGGGGTCGAGGGTGCGGCGCAGGGCCGCCAGGCGGGGGTAGTTCTGGGCGTAGTAGCGCGAGAGCGGGTCGCCGGGCTCGAGGTAGTTGGCGTAGGCGCCCGCCGAGACCGGGGCGAAGAGCTGGTGCGAGGCCGCGACCCAGGCCTGCGCGACCTCGTGCGAGATCGGTTGGTAGGCGCCCCATTCCACCAGGGCGGCGTGGCGTCGCCACGGGAAGGCGGTGGCATCCGGCGCGGTGTCGCGGATCGCGCCGTCGAGGGTGTTGATCTGCACCCAGCCGGTACCGCCCGCCTGCGAGAAGGTGGTGAGGGACTGGATGATGCGCTCGATGGCGTCGGCGCTGAGATCGGTGACGACGTCGGAACCATTGGTGAAGCTCGCGCGCGGGGAGGTGGGGCTGCCGCCGGCGAGGTAGGTGACGGTGTCCATGTGGTCGAGGGTCTGGGTTTCGACCGTCAACGGCTGGATGCCGATGGCATCGGTGAGGGCCGCGACCGCGCCGCCGCCGGTGCCCGCGGGGCAGATCAGCTGCATCCAGCAGTCCAGTGCGCCGTTGCCGTCGGCGTCCACGCTGACATCCGCCCATTGCTCGCGGTCGGCGGTGGTCAGCCAGGCCAGCCAGCCGGTGATCACCTTCGCCGCGCTGTCCCCGGTGAAGGTCAGTCGCACAACGTCTTTCGCGGTGGCCGGGAAGGTGTCGAAGGTGAGGGAGGTGACCACACCGAACAGCGGGCCGCCGCCGCGGACGGCCCAGAACAGATCCGGCCGCGAGGTCGCGGACACCTCGGTGAGGGTGCCGTCGGGCAGCACCAGGGTGGCCCCGGTGAGCCGGTCGCAGGTCATGCCGTAGGCGCGGGATTCGAAGCCGAGCCCGCCACCCAGGGTGAGCCCGGAGATGCCGACGTCCGGGCACATGCCGGTGGGGATGGTCAGGTCGTATTGATCGAGTTCGCGATACACCTCGTAGAGGGTGTGGCCCGGTCCGACCACCGCGCGGCCGTCCTGGACGCTGACCCCGGTGAGCGCGCGGACGTCGATGATCACCGCACCGGTCGTCGTCGAGACCCCGGCGTAGGAGTGCCCGCCGGAGCGGGCGGCCACCGGTAGCCGGTTCTCGGCCGCGAACGTCATGGCCGCGACCACGTCCTGGGCATCGGCGGCCTGCACGACGGCAAGGGGGGTCGCCGCGTCGAATCGGGTGTTGAAAACCTGTTTGGCCGCGGCGTATTCGGTGTCTCCGGGCTGCACCACCGCGCCCTTGACGATGCGTTCCAGCGCGCTCCAATTGGGTTTGCCCCGACCCGGACCGGAGGAGATGGAGACCGGATCCGCACCGGACGTGCCGTCCAGTCCCCACAGTGTCAAGGCGAGTCCCAGTGCGCCACCGAGGAATTCGCCGCGCGTGAGCCCCGACCTGCCCGGGCTCGATCTCTGTGCGCGCATGTCCCCTCCAGTCTGGTGTTCTCGCTGGAAAAACCATGTCGGGCAAGGGATGCCTGCTTGCCCGGGTCTTGCAATTGTGCCGATCTTCCTGTGGTGATACCCCGCTTCGAGCGTCGCCTAAGGCAACTCACAGGCAACCGTGACCGAACCGGCGGCGAGTCGCGGCCCGCGTCGGGCGCGCTCGGCGGCCGGAGGGAAGCGGGGGCGGAGCAATCAGACCGATTGGTATAGTGAAAGTGTCTACGCGGCAGTAACTTTCGTCGGTGAGCCTCCTCACCGCTATCGGTGCGCCGTCGGGGGAAACACCTTTACAGCCGGTCATCCGAATGCCATCCGGGTGTCACCGGCGTGGCACGGTCGGTGGGCGAGACTGTTGTCGCACCCGGTGCCGGACGACGAGCCTCCCTTCGCCCGGTGTCCGCCTTCGACGCGTCACCTCCGTTCATGCCTCGCGTCGGCCACGGGATCCGCGGACACCTCCGGCGCCGGGTGCGCCCCACGCCGCGTGCCCGGAGGTTCCGATGTACGAATCCTGTTGTTCCCCTCACGAATCGGCCCATGTGCTGCGGTCGCGCTACGGCCTGCCGGTGGAGATGTACGCCGATCGCCCCCTGGTCACCGTCGGCGCCGCGATCGAGGCGCTGCAGCTACCGCAAGCGCTGGGCGCGCAGGTGCGCACCCGCCTGTCCTGGGTACCGTCCACCCCGGTCATCGCCGACCCGCGCAACCGCTGCTGGACCTTCCTGCTCGCCCCGCCCCTGCCGTATCACCCGGTGCCCCAGCGGCTTCGCACCTTCCTGCGCGCACACGACGTGACCGTGCCGGAGCGCGGCGGTCGGATCATGTTGCCGACCACCGATCGCGCGCCCGGCTGGCGCTGGGTCAGCGAACCCGAACCCGGCAGCCTGTGCCTGCCGCATCGCTCGGTGGTGCTGGCCGCGGTCCGACTGGCGATTCTGGACGGACCGGGCCACGCCGCAGACCTGACCCAGCTGCCGGTGGCGTGATCAGCCCGGCGGCTGCCGTCGCGTGGGTACCGGGCAGGCGTCGACGGCATGCGTGACGGTTTGGGGTTCGGCGAAAGTGTCGGCGAGGGGTAGGTCCGGGTGCCATTCGGCGCCGGTGAGGGGTGTCGCGCTTTCGAGACGGGACTGTTCGACTGGATCGAAAACCCGTGCCCTGCTGAGGAAGCGCAGACCCTCGGGGGCCTCGAGGCTGAAGCCGGAGCCGCGGCCGGGGACGGCGTCCAGGACGAGTTGGGTGTGCCGCCAGGCCGTGAACTGCGGGCCGGAGATCCAGACGGGGACCTGGTCGTCGGGGGTCGGGGCGGTGGTGGCGAATTCGCCCGGGGTCAGTCGCAGGTCGAGGACGCCGAGCAGGATGTCGCGGTCGCCGATGATGAAATCGCCTGCCGGGTAACACATCGGGGCGGAGCCGTCGCAACAGCCGCCGGACTGGTGCAGCAGCAGCGGGCCGTGCGTGGCGCGGAGGCGACGGAGCAGGTCCATCGCCTCCGCGGTGATGCGCACGCGCCGCGGGACAGCGGGCGTGGGCGACATCAGAAGAAGCCCTGGGCCTTCTGGGCGTAGCCGACCAGCAGGTTCTTGGTCTGCTGGTAGTGGTCGAGCATCATGCGGTGGTTCTCGCGGCCGATGCCGGACTGCTTGTAACCGCCGAACGCCGCGTGCGCGGGGTACTGGTGGTAGGTGTTGGTCCAGACCCGCCCGGCCTGGATGTCACGGCCTGCGCGATAGGCGGTTTCGCCGTCGCGCGACCAGACGCCCGCGCCGAGCCCGTAGAGGGTGTCGTTGGCGATCTTGATGGCGTCGGCGTAGTCGTCGAACGAGGTCACCGAGACCACCGGGCCGAAGATCTCCTCCTGGAAGATGCGCATGGAGTTGTCGCCGGTGAAGATGGTCGGCGCCACGTAGTAGCCGCCGGACAGGTCGCCGCCGAGGTCCACGGGCTCGCCGCCGGTGAGCAGCTTCGCGCCCTCGCCCTTGCCGATCTCGAGGTAGGACAGGATCTTCTCGAACTGGTCGTTGCTGGCCTGCGCGCCGATCATGGTGTCGGTGTCGAGCGGATTGCCCTGGCGCACCAGCTCGGTGCGGGCCACCGCGCGGGCGAGGAATTCGTCGTAGATGTCGGCCTGGATGAGCGCGCGCGACGGGCAGGTGCAGACCTCGCCCTGGTTGAGCGCGAACATGGTGAAGCCTTCCAGGGCCTTGTCGGTGAAACCGTCCTCGGCCGCAAGGACATCGGAGAAGAAGATATTGGGGCTCTTGCCGCCGAGTTCCAGGGTGACCGGGATCAGGTTCTGCGAGGCGTACTGCATGATCAGCCGCCCGGTGGTGGTCTCACCGGTGAAGGCGATCTTGCGGATGCGCGGGCTGGAGGCCAGCGGCTTGCCCGCTTCGACGCCGAAGCCGTTGACGATATTGACGACGCCGGGCGGCAGCAGGTCCGCGATCAACTCCATCAGGAACAGGATGGAGGCGGGCGTCTGCTCGGCGGGCTTGAGCACCACCGCGTTTCCGGCCGCCAGCGCGGGGGCCAGCTTCCAGATGGCCATCAGGATGGGGAAGTTCCATGGAATGATCTGCCCGACCACGCCGAGCGGCTCGTGGAAGTGGTAGGCGACGGTGTCGGCGTCGATCTCCGAGAGCGAACCCTCCTGTGCGCGCACGGCTCCCGCGAAGTAGCGCAGGTGGTCGACGGCCAACGGGATGTCGGCGGCGAGCGATTCGCGGATCGGTTTGCCGTTGTCCCAGGTCTCGGCGAGCGCGAGGGCCTCGAGGTTCTGTTCGATCCGGTCGGCGACCTTGTTGAGGATGTTCGCGCGCTCGGCGACCGCGGTCTTGCCCCAGGCCGGTGCGGCGGCGTGCGCCGCGTCGAGGGCCAGTTCGATGTCTTCGGCGGTGCCGCGGGCGATTTCGCAGAAGGTCTGCCCGGTGACCGGGGTGGGGTTCTCGAAGTACTGCCCCTTGACGGGTGCGACCCACTGGCCGCCGATCCAGTTCTCATAGCGGGATCGGTAGGACATGACGGCATCCGGGGTGCCGGGGCGGGCGAAGACGGGCACGGGAGCTCCTCGTGACGGCGGATATGCGGCTGGTGTGATCCACGACACTACGAGCGCGCCTGTTGCAGCACGGTTGCAAGAAACTGGTCAGATGCCCAGTCGTTGATTGTGGAGCCGAATCTGTTCCCGCACTTGGGCATACAGTGCCGAACCGGTGTCGACTGCGTTGAGGTAGGCGGTCCAGGCGGCGGTGTCGTCACGCCCGTCGGGGGAGCCCGTCCAGCGCGACAGCAGTCGCCAGTCGCGAGACCGCAGCAGTGTGGCACGCAGGCGGCCGCGCACCTCGGCACGCAGTTCGGTGATCCCCGGCGCGGTCGAACGTGGCAGCAGCGCGCCGGGGTACGCGCGCAGCGCGGCACGCAGGTCGCCGCGGTCGAGCGCGCCCACCACGTCGGCCGCGTCGGTGTCGAGGTCGGCCAGCAGTCGGTACGGGCGTGAGCCGATGGTGTTCGCGCCCAGGAGTTTCCGCAGCCGCGACAGTTCGGCGCGCACCGTCACCGGATCGAGTTCGGCCTCGTCGAGCAGCAGGGCGAGATGGTCCGCGCTCAACCCGTCCGGGTATTCGCGCAACAGCACGAGGATCTCGGCGTGCCGCTGCGACAGGGGAATTCGCTCGCCGTCCCGGATCAGGACGGGGCGGCGCGCGCCCAGCGCCTCGAGCCGGATCGGCTCGCCGGGGTGCGGCACGGCCGGGTTCAGCAGGTGCAGCCGGAGTTCGGCCTCGGCGGCACTGACCGTGGCTCGGATGAGCGTCAGCGCCTCGGGCGCGGCGACGCTGGGTCCGCCGGTGATGTCGATCGCGCCGATGATCTGCCCGCTGCCCGGATCATGCACGGGCGCAGCCGAACAACTCCACTCGTGCACGACGCGGCTGAAATGCTCGGCCGCGAAGATCTGTACCGGGTGATCGAGGGCGAGCGCGGTGCCCGGGGCATTGGTGCCGACCCGGTCCTCGCTCCAGTTCGTGCCCTCGGTGAAGCCGATCCGGTCCGCGCGGGCCTTGACCTGTGGATCGCCCTCGACCCACAGCAGCCGCCCGGCCGCGTCGCTGATCGCGACCACCAGCCCGGCGTCGGCGGCATCCTCGACGAGGAGTTTCCGCACCACCGGACGGATCAGCGAGATCGGTTGCGCCGCACGATAACTGCGCAGCTCACGGGTATCGAGTTCGACGGCCGGATCGCACCCGTCCGGATCGATGCCGCTGCCGCGGCTGCGCCGCCAGGAATCCAGCACCACCGATCGCACCGGCCAGCCGAAACCCTCCCCGGCGCTGTCGAGGAAGGACCGATGCGCCGAGGACACGCGCTTGGCCAGCCGTGCGACATCCTCGCCCGGCCGCACGGCCACCCATGGATTGTGCTGCGCTGCGGTGCTCATCGGTGCCCTCGGGATCTCTTTCCGCCACTGTAGCCCCGCGACCGGACGGCCGGTTCGAGATTCTCGCGGTCCACGCTCGCGGGCCCGGCGCAAAAGTAGAATCTGTTCTATTTTCTGGTGGAGGGGCGCGATGGTCACCGAGATCGCGGAGTTGCTGGTTCGGTCACGGGAATTGCTGGATTCGGCGCTGGAACAACTCGGCGGCACCGACGGTGGCCGGCAGGCGACGCGCGTGACGCCCGAGCAGAACTGGGGTGCAACCCTGGAGCAGCGGCTGCGCGAGGTGCGCGAGGGAGTGGTGCTGGCGATCTCCGGTCCGATTCACTCGCGCTCGCGGTATCCGGCGGGGGAGCAGCTGATCAGCGCGCTCATCGAGGACGGCAAGCAGGTGCAGGTGCTGATGTCGGCTCGCTACGTCGACGACTATGGCCTCGAGTCACTGCTGCACAACCGCGCGCTGGGTGATCGAATCCGGGTCGCCGAGGCCGAATTTCACAACACCATGGTGATCGACCGCCGCTTGGCCGTGCTGTGGACCACGGTCGAGGGGCGGCCGCGCGCGTACTTCGCCAGTGACTACACCCTGATGGGGGCCATCTACCAGTTCGTCACCCAGACCTGGGCGACCGCGCTGCCACTGCGCGATTACGTCGCCCTGCGCCGGCGAGAGTTCGACAGTCTGGCCGTCGAGGTGTTACGGCTGCTCAACGAGGGGCCGACCGATGAGGTTGCGGCCCGCCATCTTTCGGTCTCGACCCGCACCTACCGGCGCTGCATCGCCGATCTCATGGTGCGGTTGAACGTCTCGACCCGGTTCCAATTGGGCTCGCGTGCAGCGGAACTCGGCCTGTTGAAGGATTCTTCAGCGCGGTGAGCGGACCAGCTCGGGATGCTCGGCCGCGTGCTTCTTGGCCGCCGGATAGTTGGCTTTACCGCTGGGCTGGCGCATCATCTGGTCGACGATCCAATAGCCGCGCGGCGCTTTGTAACCCGCGACCTTGGTGCGCACGTGCGCGTCGAGATCGGCCAGGTCGAGTTCGGTGTGCTCGCGGGGTTGCACGAGAGCCGCGACCGAGTTGCCGAATCGCTCGTGCGCGACGCCGATCACCAAGGCGTCGAACACCTTCGGATGCGACTTGAGCGCCCCCTCGACCTCCTCCGGGAACACCTTCTCACCGCCGGTGTTGATGCATTCGGAGCCGCGTCCGAGCAGGGTCACGGTGCCGTCCTCCTCATACCGCGCGTAGTCGCCCGGCACCACGTACCGCACCCCGTCGATCTCGACGAAGATGCTCGCGGACTTCACCGGATCCTTGTAGTAGCCCAACGGCACATGCCCGCGCCGCGCCATCCGCCCGACCGCACCGGGCGTGGGCTCCACCAGCTTTCCGTGATCATCGATGAGCGCCGCCTGCGCGCTGTAGTTCACCCGCGGGCCCTGTGAATGGTCGGAATCCTTGCCCACCACCGCGAGTCCAGTGCTGCCGCTCTCCGAGGACCCGATCACGTCGGTGATGAACAGGTTCGGGAACAGCTCCACATACTGCTGCTCGAGTCCCTGCGAGAACAGCGCCGCATGACTGCAGAAGGCCCACAGCGAGGAGGCGTCATAGTCGTTGTCCCGGTAGGCATCCAGCAGCGGCTTGGCCATGGCATCGCCGACCGCAGTGGGTGACGTTCATGGGGCAGCGACGACCTCGGCCACGTACCGATAGTTCACCGACACCGACACCGCCGCAGTTTGTACGCGGCGATCATGGCCTCGAGCGCCTCGATCGAGTTCCGCGAGAAGACTCCGACATGATCGCCGCGGCCGATTCCCCGCGCGGCCAGATAATGCGCCAGCTGGTTGGCCCGTGCATCGAGCTCCCGATAGGTGACCCGCCGCCCCTCACAGATCACCGCGGTGCGCTCCGGCACCGCATCCACCGCATGCTCGAACAGATCCGCAACATTGAAAGCCATGCGGCAAAACTAGATTCGCCCCCGACCCACAACAACGAAAGTCCCGGCCGACAATTGGCAAAAACCTGCCAGCACCACACCGCCGGAAGCCCCGGGAGCTGTCCTGGGATCATGGACGGATGGGTAGCGAGCCGGTGGCCGGGGTGCGGCGGGTGCGATTCGGGAATGCCGAGTTGTCGGCGGATCCGGAGCGACCGGGTGGGTGGTTGTTGACGGTCGACGGGATCGCGCAGTCGTACGTGGATTTGGATGATCCGTCGTATCTCGAGCTCGAATACCTGCGGTACATGGGGTATGTCGTCGACTCGATGGAACCGGCGGATGTACCCCTGGATGTGGTGCATGTCGGTGGCGGCGGTGCCACGTTCCCCCGCTACCTCTCCGCCGTCCGGCCGGGTTCCCGGCATCTGATCATCGAGGCCGACGAGGCCCTGGCCGAATTCGTCGACGAGCGCCTGGGCCTGCGCTCGGTGCCCGGCGTCGAGCTGCGGATCGGCGAGGGCTTGACCGAACTCGCGACGCTGCCCGACGCGTCCGCCGACCTGCTGGTAGCCGACGCCTTCGAGGGCCTGCGCATCGCCGCGGGCATCACCGGCCCCGAATTCACCGCCCAGGCGGCCCGAGTCCTCCGCCCCGAAGGCATCTACCTGCTGAATCTGGTTGGCACCCGCCATCACCTGGAGGACATCCGCGCGGTCTTCCCCCAGCGTGTACTTCTGGACGGCGACGTCTTCGCCGGTTACATCGGCAACCAGGTCCTGGCCGTCAGCCGCGCCCCCCTCCCGCTCGATGCCTTGCACCGCCGAGTGGACGGCGAGATGCCCCCGGTCCGCATCGCATCCGAAGGCTAGCGGCTCCCGAGGGCGGGTGCGGCTCAGGCGGTGGCGGCGGCGCGGGCGGTGATCAGGTCGCGGAAGGTGGCGATGACCTGGTTGTGGTATTCGCGCATCACCAGGTCGACCACCGAGAGGTCGGGGGTTTCGAAATCGGCGTCCAGGTCGCGGATCTCTTTCAGTTTGCGGCCGATCAGCACGTGGCCGGCGGGTTCGAGCGGCTCGTAGAAGGCTTGGGCCGCTTCGGGAATGGAGAGCAGGATCTCGCCGACGGTGTTGAACAGGCTCAGCACGCCGGGCTTGCCGAGGGCGGCGAAGGCGCAGCGCAGCAGGTGCAGTTCCGCGGCCATGATGTCGTTGAGCGAGGACTTCTTGTCGGCGATCAGCAACTCCATGCGATCCGCGGCGTGGGTGGTCTGGGTGAGGTCGTAGCGCCGGGGGTCGGCCGCGAAGGTTCGCAGGGCATCCATGATGAGCATGTGATCGATGTCGATGACGTCGGAGAACAACCGGGCGGCCTGGTCCGGCACGCGGTGCGCGAAACGGAAGAGGTAGCGCCAGGTGTCGATGCCGCCGAACACCCGGATGTCGCGCACCGTATAGCCGAGGCCGCGGCGGACTTCCGCGAAGCCGAGCGCCGCCAGCCGCCCCAGCGCACTGTTGGCGCTGGGGGTGCTGGCCCCGAACTCGGTGGCCAGTTGGCGAACCGAGGGCAGCAACTCGCCCGGCTGGTAGATGCCCGCCGCGATGCGGTAGGCCAGCTGCTCGGTGATCGCATCCACGACTGTCGGCTTTGACACCGCACGATTGTCCCAGGTGCTGTCGTGCACGACGGCATCGCGACCGCTCGCCGGGCGGGCGGTCGCCACCGCCATTCCCGTCCGGCGGGCTGTCACGGTGATCTCCGATGCTCGTCGTGTTCAGGCGTTGGCGGCCAGCGGGGTTGCGGGGGTCACCGCTCGCGGCGTCTCGTAGCTGTAGTCGTCCAGCGGGAACTTCCGGTTGCCGCGCTGCGCCTCGTAGAAGCCCGAGGGGCGCAGATACGTGCTGTCGCCCTGGGAGTTCCGGTAGTAGGTCGGCACGTGCCCGTTGAGTTCGTTGAAGTAGAACCGCACCGGTTCGTTGCGCTGGTAGACCTTGCGGTGATACGCATCCTGGGCGTCCTTGCGGATCTCGACGACCTTCGCACCCCGGCGCAGTCCCTCGGTGATGGCGCGCACGGCATGATCGGCGGTCATCTCGACGAAAGCATGCCAGCCGGATCCGGTCCAGGAGTACGGGCCGACCAGGGTCCACCGGTTGGGCAGACCGTGCACCGACACGCTCTCGTAGGCCTGTAGGCCTTCCTCGTTGTAGAACTTGCCGAGGTCGAATCCGTTGCTGCCCACGATGGTTCCGGGTCGATAGGTCTCCGGATCGGAGAACACCTCGTAGCCGGTGGCCAGGATGATCATGTCGAATTCGCGCTCACCGTCGGTGCGGGTCTTGATGCCCTGGGCGGTGATGGTCTCGATCGGATCGGTGACCAGCGTGACGTTCTCGCGGTTGTAGGCCTTGATGTAGCCGTTGGACATGGTGGGGCGCTTGGCAATCACCCCGAAGTTCGGAGTGAGCTTCTTGCGGGTCTCCGAGTCGTCGACGATCAGCCGCAGGTATTTCTCGTATGCCTTGATGGTGATGGCGTCGAACCGGGTCATCACCTTCTTGGTCGGCTCCACCGGCGCGCCCACGGCCAGCCGCAGCGCGAGATCGACGAACACCAGCGCGAGAGCGTGCACGGCGGCCTGCAATCCGGGCACCGCCATGACGCGCTTGCCGAACTCCGGCATGACGAAGTCGGGCTTGGGGATCGACCAGACGGGCGTGCGCTGGAACACCGTCAGCGATTCGACCTCCGGCGCGATGGCCGGAATGATCTGCACCGCACTGGCTCCGGTGCCGATGATGGCGACTCGCTTACCGGTGTGATCCCAGCTGTGGTCCCAGCTCGATGGCCGCTGATACTTGCCCCGGTAGTCGGTGCGGCCGGGAATGCCCGCCTCTTCCTTGGGCCGCACGAACGCGCCGACCGCGCTGATCAAGAAGCGCGCGGTGATGACCGCACCGGAATCGGTGATCAGCTTCCAATACTTGTGGGTGTCGTCCCACTCCTCGCGCACCACAGTGGTGTTGAACTTGATGTGCGGGTACAGCCCGAACCGGGTCGCGACGTCCTGGTGGTACTGCTTCACCTCCGCGCCGTAGGGGAACATCCGGCTCCAGTCGGCCTTGCGCGCGAACGAGTATTGGTACGCGATGGCCGGAATGTCCACGCCCAGAACGGGATAGGTGTTCTCGTGCCAACTGCCGCCGACATCGTCGGCGCGTTCGATGACGACGAAATCGCGCAGCCCGGCTTGCTTCAGCTTCACTGCGGCGGCGAGCCCACCCGGGCCCGCGCCGATGACGGCGGTCTGGAAGTCGGGCTCGGCCTTCGCGGCGGGCTTCTTCGCCGCGCGGCCTCGGGGCTTCGGAGTGGTCATGATCGAAAATCCTTTACAGGTAATGGAATTGCGGTCAGCGGCGGACTGCGACGGTGAGGATGTCGGGCACGGGGCGGCTGTACCAGGGCCGCCGGATCGGGCGCTGCTCGACCAGTTCGAATCCGGCAATGGTGATCAGATCCACCATCTGCTGCGGTGACGGTGTCGCGGCCGGGCTGAGCCGGGTCCCGGTGAGCCGCTGCACCGGTGTCGCCCAGCGGGCCCGCAGGTTCAACGCGTCGATGGCCAGCAGCCCGCCGGGCCTCAGCACCCGATGGAATTCCGCCAGCGCCGCACGCTGATTGAAGAAATGGAACGCCGTGGTGGTGACGATCGCGTCCACCGACTCGTCGGCCAGCCCCAGCTGCTCGGCGGGCTCGTTGCGCCAGTTCACCAGCGGGCCGCGCTGCCGCGCCCGCGCCAGCATCCCGGGCGACATATCGATCCCGTACACCTCGTCGGGAACCAGTTCCTCGGCAATGCGGGAAGTGAGAATGCCGGTGCCGCAACCGATATCGACGATCCTGCGGGACCCGTAGCGCCGCAGCAGTTCGATCATCTCGTCCTGCGGGGGCTGATACACCACCCGTTGCAGGGTGCGCTGGTCGTAGGCGCGGGCGGCCACCGAGAAGAAGGAGGCCACGGTGCGGTTGAGCCCGCGCCGCGTGTCGAGTGCCGTCGAGGTGCTCATGGGTGTTCCTGTTCGGTGACGAGGGCCAGGTTCGGCCGTGAACGGTGAGCGGCGCGGGTGGGGGCATTGCGGAGGCCGCGGCGTGCGGGGACCGCCCGCAGCACCGCTCCACTGCGCTCG
Source organism: Nocardia heshunensis (assembly GCF_054782115.1). Classification (NCBI taxonomy): domain Bacteria; kingdom Bacillati; phylum Actinomycetota; class Actinomycetes; order Mycobacteriales; family Nocardiaceae; genus Nocardia; species Nocardia heshunensis. Next base: position 39,549 of record NZ_BAAGTC010000009.1, read on the forward strand.
GAAGCGCTCAGCCCGCGTCCGAGCCGCTCGATCTCGGGACCGGTGGCCACCCGCATGATCGCCCGGTGCGCGGTCGGCGAAAGCCGTGACAGCCCATAGGAAAGCCACGCCTCGGCGCGAATGGGCTTGATCGCCTGGTTCCTCTTGATCGCCGACACAATGAGGCGACCCGCCTTGTCCGGATCCATGGCGACCAGGGCCATCGCCCGGGCCACCGCCTCCTTGATGACATCGGATTGGCCGTCGGACATGGTCGCCATCTCCGCGGTCTCGGCGAGATTGGTGGCGATCAGCCCGGGGCACACCGCCGTGACACCGATGCCGTGCGGTGCGAATTCGGCTCGGACACAATCGCTGAAGTGCTTCACCGCGGCCTTGGAAACGCAGTACGGCGTACCGAGCCGGTAGGGCGCGAACGCCCCCATGGAGGCGATGTTCACCAGGTGCCCGCCCTGCCCGCGCGCGACCATCCGGCCGCCGAAGATGCGGCAGCCGTGGATCATCGCCATGGTGTTGACGGCCATGATGCGCTCGAAGTCCGTGAGCGGAACATCCAGGATCGGCCCGCCGACCAGGATGCCCGCATTGTTGACCACAATGCTCACCGGACCGAGCACGGCTTCGATATCGTCGGCGAGCTGCTCCAGCGCCGCGGTGTCGGACACGTCCACCCGGTAGGCGACGGCCGTGCCGCCCGCGGCTTGGATGAGCTCGACGGTCCGCTCCGCACCGGCCGTATCGAGATCGGCCACCACGACTTTCGCCCCTTCGGCGGCGAGCGCCTTGGCGGTGCCGCGACCGATGCCGCTGCCCGCCCCCGTCACCACGGCTACGGCCGCACGCAGATTTCTCATGATCGTGCCTTTCCGTGCGCCGAACCGGCGCTCAGAACCGCTGCGACATCCGGGGTTTCGGCCGGATTGCCGACGTCCTTGGCGCCGATGCGGCCGACCATGGCGGCGACCCGCTCGGTGCTGTCGGGCCGGGCCAGGAAGCCGCGGCCCACCCCCTCCAGCTCCGGCCCCATGGCCACCCGCGCGATGCCGCGCCAGAGTCCCGGCGCGACCCGGCCGACGGCCTGAAAGGCATACGCTTCCGGCCGGATCGGGCGGATCGGCAGGTTCCGGCTCATGGCGTCGACCACGATCTGCCCGGCCTTGTCCGGATGCATCCCGAACTTCGCCATCAGCCGCCGGGTCGCGACCTTGCCGAGCCCGACCTGCTCGTCGGCGATGCTCGACACGGTGGCGGTATCGGCCAGATTGGTGGCGATCAGCCCCGGACAGATGGTCGTGACACCGATGTCGTGGTGCGCGAATTCGGCCCGGATGCAATCACCGAAGTGCTTGATCGCGTACTTGCCGATGCTGTAACCGCTGGTGAACCGGGCCGGTCCGAAGGCTGCCAGCGAGGCGACATTGGCGAGCTGCCCGCCGCGCCCGCGTTCCACCATCTGCGCGCCGAAGATCCGGCAGCCGTGGATCATCGCCATCATGTTGATGTCGATGATGCGTTGGAAATCGGCGTCCGGGGTGTCGAGGAACGGCCCGCCCACGAAGATGCCGGCATTGTTGAGCACCGCGTCGGGCACGCCCTGCTCGGCCTGGACCCGTGCGCCGAAATCGTCCAGCGCCGCCGTGTCGGAGACGTCGACGGTGTAGGCGACCGCCTCGCCGCCCGCCGCCTCGATGATCGCGACGGTCTCGTCCGCGTGCGCCCGATCGATATCGGCGACAACGACTTTCGTGCCGATGGCGGCGAACGCCTTCGCGGTGCCGCGGCCGATGCCGCTGCCTGCGCCGGTGACGACGGCCAGCTCCGGATAAAAGGGCCTCTTGGCCATGGGTTTTCCCTTCGAAGGACGATCAGGCGGCGCTGGAGCGGCGGGCCGGGGCGGTGTCGGCGAGGCGTTGCCGGACGAACTCTCCGATCACGGCGATGGCCTGGCGGGCGTCGGGCAGCAGGTCCGCCCCGGCATGGAAGACGTGGACGGCCTTGTCCCAGATCTGCATTCGGCACGGCACTCCCGCCTCCGCGCAGCGCTCGGCCAGTTGGTAGGCGTCGGCGAGGAGGACCTCGGTGGAGCCGACCTGGAGCAATACCGGTGGCAGGCCGGTGAATTCGTGATTGACCGCCGACCAGGAAGGGTCGAGCTCGCCGTCGCGTAGCAGGCCGAACCGGGCCGGGGTGTCGAGGGCCTTGGCGCCGAGCATCGGGTCGATCGGGTCATTGGGGTGGGCATAGCGCAGGGTCGAGTCATAGTTCGCCCAAGGCGCGATGCCGACGATGCCCGCGGGCACCGGCAACCCGCGGTCGCGGGCCGCCAGCGCGGTCCGGAAGGCCAGCCCGCCACCGGCGGAGTCACCCGCCATGATGATCCGGTCGGCCGGAAAGCCCTGGGCGAGCAGGTGTTCGTAGGCCTCGACGCAGTCCTCGATGGTCTCGGTGACGTGCGCCTTGGGTAGCTGTCGGTAGTCGACCTGGAAGACCGGCACGCCGCTGTCGCGGGCGATGCGGGACACGATGCGGCGGTGGGTGTTCAGCCCGCAGGAGACCAGGCCGCCGCCGTGGAAGTAGAGGATCGCGGCGTCAGCGACTTGGGTCGGGTCGGAAGTGCCTCGATGCCAGACCCATTCGGCGCGGAAGCGCGGAAACGCGATGGGCTGCAGGCTGGTTCCGCGAATCGGCACCAGGAATCCGGCCAGCGGATCGAGGGCGTTGGTGAGGTGGAAGATGCGGACCCCGCGCACCGGGATGCCCCGCCAGGCCAGGTCGACGATCACGTTCATGCCCCGCCGCAGCACGGCGTAGGAAACGGGATGCGCGGCGCGCTGGACCCAGCTGGCGCGGCGGGGGAATTCCACGGTGACGGAGGCGGATCGAGGCGGGACGGGGGTCGGCGACTCGCTGGACATGGCGACTCCTTCTGCAACGGCGTCCTTGCCGTTGTCTACGCTGTGCAACACAGTATATGGTTGTCTGAGACAACAGCAAGAGAAATCTCTCGAAAGCTTCATTTGCGGCTCCGAGAGGGCTCGACTCTGGTAGAAATCTCCGTTATGGCCAGTTCAGATATCTGTTGTCGGCACTGTGTTGCACAGTGTACTTTGACTGAGACAGTTGCACGAAGATGTGTGAAATCGAACTGAGGTAGACATGGCCACATTCGAGAACAAGCTGGTTGTCGTGACCGGTGCGGGCAGCGGTATCGGCCGGGCGACCGCCAAACGCTTCGCGGTGCAGGGCGCGCGGGTCATCGTGAGCGACCTCAACGGCGACACGGCCACGGCTACCGTCGACCAGATCACCGCGCTGGGCGGACAGGCGTTCCCGTACGCGGTGAACGTCTCGGACGTGACCGCGATGCAGACCTTCGCCGCGGGCGTCCACGAAACACACGGCGCACCAACGGTTGTCGTCAACAACGCCGGTTACACCACCGCCGGTCCGTTCCTCGGGCATACCGTCGAGGACTGGGACCGGATCATGGGCGTCAACTTCTGGGGCGTCGTGCACGGCAGCCGCCTGTTCGGCCGGCAGATGATCGAGGCCGGTCACGGCGGGCGCATCCTGAATGTCACCTCACCGGCGGCGGTGCTGCCGATCCCGCTCTCGACCGCCTACTGCACGAGTAAGGCTGCGGCACAGATGTTCACCGAATGCCTGCGGCTCGAGTTCGCGGGTACCGGGGTCGGGGTCACGGCCGTGCTGCCCGCCTTCATCAATACCGGCTTCTACCCCAATGCCCAGGTGGTGGAGACCGAGGGGAAGTCGGTCGGGCGCGGCAAGAACATCTCGGTGCTGGCCGCGCAGCTCATCGCGCGCAGCCCGGAAACCGTGGCGCGCAATATCGTTCGCATTGCCGCGCGCAATCCGGCTATTGCGCCGACACCGTTCGAATCGCGGATCGCCTGCACCAGCGGTCGGCTGTCGCCGGCGGGGGCGCGGATGGCGGCGCGCATGATGGACATCGACGGCCTGGTCGGTCTGGTCGACCGGGTGCTGCCCGCCGCCGTCGTCCGCAGGCTCGACGAAGCCGCGGCCCGGGCGGTGTCCAATGCCTGAGAGCGACACGGTGATTCGGCCCGACCATGAGGTCCTCATCGTCGGCGCGGGTTTCGGTGGCATCGCCGCCGCGATCGAACTGCGCGAGGCCGGGATTCACGACTTCGTGCTGATCGACAAGCACGACGGCATCGGCGGCACCTGGTACGTGAACACGTATCCCGGTATTGCCGTGGACATTCCGGCGGTGTTCTACAGCCTTTCGCGCATGCCGTTCACCTCTTCCTCGCGGTTCTTCCCGCCGGGCCACGAGATTCAGCAGTACATCGAGCGCGTCGTCGACGCCTACGGCCTGCGCCGCCGCATCCGGCTGAACACCACCGTGGACGGCGCGCGCTGGGACGAGGACAACCACCTGTGGCGGGTCACCGTCAACGGCGGTGAAGAGGTCACCGCACGCTTCGTCATCGGCGCGCTCGGACTGCTGGAAGTGGCCAAGCTGCCCGATATTCCGGGCATCGACACCTTCGCCGGGCACAAGGTGCACACCGCCCGGTGGGACCACGGCTACGACTACGACGGCAAACGGATCGCCATCATCGGCACCGGAGCCACCGCGCTGCAATTGATTCCGGAGCTGGCCAAGGTTGCCTCGCATCTGACGGTTTTCCAGCGCACCCCGATCTGGCTGGCCCCCAAGCCCGACTTCCGCATCGACTGGGGCTTGGACAAGGTGCTCAGCGGGGTGAAGCCGGTGCGCGCGGCGGTGCGCGGCGCGATCGCCAGCGGTATCGACATGGGCCTCATCGGCGGGCTGCTGTCGCTGCGGCGGATGCCCAGGGCCATGCCGTACGTCACCAAGGCGGGCGGGGCCCTGTACAAGCTGTGGCTGCGCGATGCCGAGCTCGCCGAAAAGCTCACGCCCACCTACGCTCCCGGCTGCAAGCGCCCGTCCATGTCGAACGAGTACTTCAGCACCTTCAAGCAGAAGGACCGGGTCGCACTGATCACCGAGAAGATCGTGCGGATCACCGAGCAGGGTGTGCTGACCGCCGACGGTGTCGAGCACGAGATCGATGTCCTGGTGTGCGCCACCGGGTTCCGGGTCTGCGAGCGCGGCTTCGCGCCCGCCTTCCACCTCTACGGCGAGACCGGCGAGGAACTCGGCGACTACTGGCACGAGCATCGCTACCACGCCTATCAGGGCGTGAGCGTGCCGAACTGGCCGAATCTGTTCATGGTCGGCTGCGGCCCGAACTCGATCATCCCCAGCTCGATCCTGGTGACCATCGAGAACACCGCCGCGCATGCCCGGCGCGCGATCGTCGAGACGCGCCGCCGGGGCGCCACCAAGGTGGATGTGAACCGGGCGGCCTACGACGACTGGGCGAAATTCTGCACCGACCGCACCGAGGGTTCGATGTGGGTCACCGCGCCCTGTGCGGGCTCGAACACGTACTACGTGAATTACCAAGGTGAACTGGCGATCCGGCCCACCACCGGACTCAACCAGTGGTGGGGCAACCGGCACTTCCCGTTCCGCCACTACGCCTTCACCACACGTCCTGCGCTGGCAACGGCCGGGATCCCTTCGTTTGCCTGAAATCAGTTGTGACGCAGTACCTATCGGGGGGCTCGGAGTGGGACCAGTTACACGGAGATCGACATGGCGGTGACAGAGGTGCCCGAAAGGGTTTCCGGTAGTGGAACTTTGGTGCGGCTCGCGCGACGCAATGTGTCCGACACCGTGCTGTCGTCACTGCGCACCTTCGGCCGGGTCGTCGCCATGGCGCTGGAGTCGGTCATCGGTGCGGTCACCGATGTGGTGACCGGCCGCTTCCAGTGGCGCGAAATGCTGCGTCAGTGCTGGTATCTCGTCACCGTCACCGCCATCCCTGCGGTGCTGATGGCGGTGCCCTTCGGGGTGGTGGTGTCGGTGCAGGTCGGCAATCTCATCCACCAGGTGGGTGCGGATTCGCTGCTCGGCGCGGCCGGCGGGATGGGTGTCATCCAGCAGGGCGCGCCGATGGCGACCGGGCTGCTGCTGGGCGGCGCGGGAACCGCGACCATCGCCGCCGACCTGGGGGCGCGCAAGATCCGCGAGGAGATCGACGCGCTCGACACCATGGGCATCTCGCCGTTGCACCGCTTGGTGATTCCGCGCATGACGGCCATGCTCATCGTCGCGCCCTTGCTCAATATCCTGATCATGTTCACCGGCGTGGTCGCCGGGTATGCGATGGCCACCGGCGTGCAGGGGGTGACCCCGGGCAGCTACTGGGGTAGCTTCGGCGCCTTCGCGTCCATGAACGACGTCTACATCTCCATGTTCAAGGCGATGCTCTTCGGCTTCATCGTGGTGATCGTGGCCTGTCAGCGCGGCCTCGAGGCCAAGGGCGGCCCGCGCGGTGTGGCCGATGGCGTCAATGCCTCGGTGGTGCTGTCGGTGCTGGCCATCGCCGTGGTGAATGTCGGCATCACCCAGCTGACCATGATGTTCCTACCGGTGAGGATCGCCTGATGGCCGCGCCGTATGTGCCACTGGGCCTGGGGCGGGCCTACCGTGTCGTCCGGAGCAAGAACGTGCTCTTCGGCCCGATCGACAATCTGGGTTTCATCCTCGGTTTCGTCTGGCAGGTGTTCTCCTCGATTCCCTTGACGTTGAGGCGCTATCGCGGGCAGACCATGCGCGCGATCACCGACCTGACCTGGGGTCGGGGCTCGGTGATCGTGGGTGGCGGCACGGTGCCGGTGCTGGTGGTGCTCGGCATCGCCATGGGCGGTGGCGTCGCGATCGGTGCGGTGCCGGTGCTGAACATGCTGGGCATGGGGCCGATGGTCGGTGTGGTCTCGGCCTTCGCCAATACCCGTGAGCTCGCGCCGATCGCGGCGGCGATCGGATTCGCCGCGCAGGCCGGATGCCGCATGACCGCCGAGATCGGTTCGATGCGCATCTCGGAGGAAATCGATGCGATCGAGTCCCTGGGCCTGAAATCGGTGCCGTTCGTGGTGACCACGCGGCTCATCGCCGGGGCGGTCACGGTGGTACCGACCTTCCTGGTGGCGCTGCTGCTCAGCTACCTGTCGTGTTCGGCGGTGACGCTGGTGGTGCACGGTCAGTCCAGCGGCGTGTACGACCACTATTTCTTTCAATTCGTGAGCGGCTGGGACATCGTCGCGGCGGTGATCAAGGTGCTGGTGTTCAGTACCGCGGTCATTCTGATCCATTGCTATCAAGGCTTTTTCGCCACCGGTGGTCCCGAAGGAGTGGGGATCGCGTCCGGTCGCGCGGTACGCGCCAGCTTCATCTCGATCATCACCCTCGACATGGTGCTGACGATCCTGCTGTGGGGTCTGAATTCGCCGATCGTGGTCACGGGGTAGACCGATGCCGTCTTATGGAATGCCCGGTGTCACCACGTCCGCACGCCATTCTCGGATAGCGGGATTGATCGCGGCGCTGCTTGCGGTCGTGCTGGTCGTCGCGTGGCAGGCATCCGGCAGCCTGCGCACCCCGGATGACATGCGAATTCAGCTGCGCACCAATGGGATCGGGGACGGCGTGATCCCGGGGGCCGAGGTGCGGCTGAACGGGGTACGGGTCGGCCGGATCGACGAGATCGCCGGTCAGCCCAATGGCCAGCAGCTGGTCACGCTGTCGCTGCGAGCGTCCGAATTATTCGGTCTCACCGACAGTTTCGATGTGGACTACTCGCCGTCGAACCTGTTCGGGATCAGTGAGGTGACCCTGAAGCGGCGTGGCGGCGGAAACGCGCTGCGCGGCGGCGAATTGATCGACCTCACCACCGCGGGCCGGGTGCACGACGTGACCATGGGCAGTCTGCTGCGACAGCTGGCGGCCACCACCACCGATGTCCTGACCCCGGAAATGACCAAGCTGCTCACCCAGGCGGGTTCGAATATCGCGGCGTTCACACCGCTGATCCAGACACTGGTCACGGTGAGTCGTTCGGTCGCCGACACCCAGCGGTACCCGTCGTCGTTCCTGATCGGACAGATCGCATCGTTCCTCAACGGGACGGGTCTGTTCGCCGAGAACACCGTGAAATTGATCAACGAGATCTACCACATGGACGCGTTGCGGGATCCGCGGTTCGATATCGGTGTCGGGCTGGTGGTCGACCAGTTGCTGCCGCAGATCGCGAACCTGGGCTGGACGGCCAAGGACGGACTCAACGGCTGGACCGACAGCCTGGCGGTGGTGGTGAACCAGCTGGCGAAAATGGTGCCCACGCCCGCGCAGTCGAGCGCCGATCTCACCGAACTGCTGACCCGCCTGGGCAATTCCTTCCAGGACACACCCGACGGTCCCCAACTGGGTATCGACGTCGTACTGCGCGGTGTGCCCGCGGTGGCGGTACCGCTGCTGGGCGGACGACCGCTGCCCGCGGCACCGGCGAATGCGGAGGGACCGCGATGAGACGGCAGAAGGCGTCGCTACTCGGAATCGCCGTGCGCTTCGGCATTTTCGCGACGGTCATGGTCGTGCTGCTGGTGGGCATCGTGGCCGCGATCCAGCGGCCGGTCGCGGGCGGCGCGCGTTCGTTCGACGCGCTGTTCACCGATGTCAGCGGTCTGCGCACGGGCTCGGATGTGCGCATGTACGGCGTGGCCGTCGGCAAGGTGTCCGACATCGACCTGGACGGCGGCAATGCCCGGGTCCGCTTCAGTGTGCAGAACGATCGGCCGGTGTACGAGGCCAGCCGGTTGGCCATCCGGTACCAGAATCTGACGGGACAGCGCTACATCGACATTCAGCAGCCCGACCGGGCGGGTGCTCCTGCCCGATCGGGAACCACCATCGGGCTCGAGCACACCAGCGGCTCCTTCGATATCACAACGCTTTTCAACGGCATGGAGCCGGTGCTGAAGGAATTTTCCCCGGAGGCGGTGAACCAGCTGGCCGTCAACGCGCGCGCGGTGCTCGAGGGCGACGGCAGCCGGGTCGGGGCGACCCTGAACGCCGTCGGCGTGCTGTCCGCGTACGCGACCGACCGGCAGGCGGTGATCTCGGCGCTGCTGCACAACTTCGATCAGATCGCGCAGCAGATCGGCGGGAAGTCGCCGGAGGCGGGCCTGCTCATCGACGGCATCTCGACCGTGTTCGTGAATCTGCAGAAGCAGTTCGACGGCCTGATGGACGCCGTCGATGTCGCGCCGCCGGTGCTGGGTGCACTCAATAATCTGCTGGCCGCGCTGGGTTTCACCCATCCCGGCAATCCGGATCTGGACGCGGACCTGCGGTCGCTGTTCCCGGATCCGCAGACGCTGTTGGACACGATCGGCAAGCTTCCCGCCTTCATCCAATCGCTGACGGCGGCCGTCCCGGTGCGAGCGGGCGTCAATTTCACCTGCTCGCACGGCCAGGCCCAGCTGCCGGCCGTGGCGGACATTCTGATCTCGGGGCAAAGGATCGCCGTATGCAACAACGGTTGAGGCGCGCGATCGGCGGGTTCACGGATTTCGTCCTCGGTAACGACCGGCACGAGGCGACCGCGCTGCGGCGGCAGCTGCTGCTCGGCCTCGGCGGGATGGCCGTCACCGTCGTGCTGGCGATCGCCAGCGCCGTCGTGTTCTTCCTGCCGATCGGAAAGACCACCTACACAGCGGATCTCACCGAGGCGGGCAGTATTCGGGTGGGTGACGAGGTCCGCATCGCGGGGATCACGGTGGGCTCGGTGACCGGCCTGACGCTGCTGGACGATGCGGTGCGCATGACCTTCACCGTCGAGCAGCAGATCTTCGTCGGTGACCAGACCACCCTGGACATTCGCATGCTCACCGCCATCGGCGGTCACTATGTCGCGGTCCACACGGTGGGGAGTAATCCGTTGGGCGAGAAGAAAATTCCACCCGACCATGTCACGCTGCCCTACAGTCTCGCCAAGGCGATGCAGGATTCCGCCCGGCCGCTGGCGACCATCGACGGCACCACGCTGCGCGCCAACCTCGACGCCCTGACCGGCGCACTGGAGAAGAGCCCCGGCGCGATCGGCCAGATGACCGATGCCATGGCCTCTTTCGTGGATGTGGTGAACCGGCAGAACAGCGAGGTCAACAAGGCACTCGACGTCGCCGACGAGTACGTCCGGCTACTGGGCGAGTACAAGACGGCGATCGGCGCCATGCTGACCAAGATCGGCATCATGGAAACCACGGTGCTCAACAGGCGCGCCGAGGTATTGGACGCGCTGCGGGTCGTGGTCGAGCTCGTCTCGCGCATTGCCGCCATCGAACCGGCGTACCGCACGCATCTGGAACCGTTGCTGGACAAGCTCGTCGAAACCAAGCCGTCCCTGGACAAGCTCGGGGAGCGCCTCGGCGACGTCATCGGTTCGCTGCAGCAGCTGGGGGCCAAATTGCAGGGGATGACCGGCCCGCAGGGTGGGATCGCGATCGACCAGTCGGGCCGAACCCTGTCGGCTCCAGCGCTTTCCGCGACCTCGTTCTGCCTTCCGATGCCGGGGAGGGATTGCTGATGCTGCACCGACTCGTCGCCTCCCGCGCCTTCGTCTCGATCATGGCGGGTGTCCTCGCGGTGATCGTGGCCGCGGCCGCCGCGGTGTATTTCCTCCAGCCGATGCGAAAGGCGATCGGGTATTGCGCGATCATGCCCGACGCCATCGGCCTCTACCAGGGCAATGACGTGAAAATGCGCGGCATGAAGGTCGGGACCGTCACCGCGTTGCGACCCGAGGGCACCGGGATCCGCGTGGATTTCGCGGTCGACGCCACACATCCGTTGCGTGGGAAGGCCAGTGCCACGACCGTGTCGGACAGTATTGTCGCCGACCGCACACTGGCGATCTTCGGCACCGCAGGGGCGGACTGGAACCCGGGGACCTGCGTCACCGAAACGGTGACGCCCAAGAGCCTCACCCAGGTCTTCACCGCCATGTCCAAGGTCGCCGACGAGCTCCAGGGCGGAGGTGATCCGGCCGAGCAGAACCGCGTCAAGGACGCGATTTCGTTGTTCGACAAGGCGACCGCGGGCAGCGGACCGAAGCTGAACGACATCGTCATGCAGTTGGGCGCGGCCCTGCACAGCCCCGACGCGGCCGTCGACCACATCGGATCGCTGATCGACAAGCTCAACGGACTGGTCGCCAGTGTCGCGAACAACTGGGGTGATCTGCGCCAGATGCTCGACGGCTTCGCGCCCATCCTCGAGACCGTCAACTTCGTGTGGGACGAGGTGGTCGAGCTGGTGAATTCGATCGTGACCATCCTGCCGTGGCTCAACGACTTCACCACCAAATACGGTGACCCGATCCTGCGACTGCTGGACTCCTCGGTGCCGCTGCTGCATCTGCTCGGCGCGAATGTCGGCAGCCTGCAACAGCTCGTCGGCATGATCCCCGCGGTCGCCTCGATGTTCCGCAACGTCACCGATCCGCAAACCGGTGCGGTCGCGGTGAGCTACGCCCCGCCGCGGGTGGCGCTTGCGCCGGAGCAGGCCCAGCAGGTGTGCGGGGTACTGAACGCGGTGCTGCCGGGCCGCTGTGCGGACGCGACGGACGGCATGACCTCCGTGGACCTGGTGCCACTGGTGCTCGGATCGTTAGGTGTGCGATGAGAGTCCCTTCGAAGACAGTGCGCGGCAGCGGATTACGACGCGCGGTCGCCGCGCTGGCCGTCGCGCAGGCGGCGCTGCTGGGCGTGGCCGGATGTGCGGTGGACCCCGCCCGCTTCACCCTGCCGGGTGCGGGCGTCTCGGGGCCGACGTATCGGATCGACATCCAGTTCAGCAGTGCGCTCAACCTGCCGTCGGGGGCGAAGGTGGTGGTCAACGGTGCGCGGATCGGGCAGCTGAACAAGGTCGTCGTCGCCGATCCCACCGCCTCCGGGCCGGGATCGGCGACCGCGCAGGTCGATATCCAGCAGGCGATCTCACTGCCCACCGCGACCCGCGCCCAACTGCGGCAGGACACCGTCCTGGGTGACATCTACATCGCGCTGGACACCAATGTGCCCGCCGGGTCCGGCACACTGCGGGCCGGCGCCACCATTCCGGTCGGGCAGACGGTGCCGGCGTTGCAGATCGAGGACGTCATCTCGGGTCTGGCCACCTTCGTCTCCGGCGGCGCATTGCGGTCGGCGCAGGACATCGTCGACAAGCTGAATTCCGCACTGCCGCAGGATCCGGCCGACACCGCGCGGGTTGCCTCGGTGCTGAAAGACGATGTCATCGACGTCTCCCAGCACCTGGACCAGTCCGATGCGTTCATTGCCGGGCTGCAGTCGAACCTGGCCGCGATCCAGAACAATCGGGAAGCCCTCGATGTCCTGCTCACGCCGCAGGGCGGCAAGGACATCACCGCGCTGGCGCAGACGATGATCCATGCCATCGGCATCATCGGCGCGATCGGCGGCATCGCCCACGCCCTGGTGTGGGTCACCCCGCTGCTCCAGGCCGGCGACGCGGCCGCCGAGGCGTTCGTGCCGCTGCTGTTCAACCAGGCCCGCCCGCTGAACCTGAGCGCCCCGTCCAACCTGAACATGCTCACGGATCTGTTGCGCGACAAGCTGATTCCTTTCTTCGAGCAAGGGCCGAAGATCGGTGTCACCGGTCTGTCGGTCGAGGGCGAGCCGGTCTCGACCGATCAACAGGTGGCCACCATGATCGCGACCCTGCGAATGATCGGAATGGTGCGATGAGGGCCCGCATGAGTTCGGTGCTCTCGCTGAGCGCCATCGCGGCGATCTTCGTAGTCGGTACTGCGTATCTCACCTTCGGCATCGCGCGGGTGGGCTGGTTCCAGCAGTACACCACCGCCTCCCTGGAGATGAGTGATGCCTTCAACCTGGTGCCGCGCTCGCCGATCCTGTTGTCCGGCTTACGGGTCGGTGAGGTCACCGAGGTACAGAATTCGGCCGGTGGGGTGCACGTGAATTTCCGGGTGCGCAGCGAATACCGGATCCCGGTGGACAGCATCGTCACCATCGAATATCTCTCTGCGCTGGGGGAGCCGTATCTCGAATTCCAGCCGCAGCGGGCGGGCGCACCGTATCTGAAGAACGGTGCGCACGTGGACTCCACGTCGATCCGGCAGCCGGTGTCCATCCCGGAGATGGCCGGTACGGTCACCCGGCTGCTCGAGCAGTTCGACCCGCAGTCGCTGGGTTCGCTGGTGACCACCTTCTCGCAGTCCATGTCGGGCACCGAGGCGGTCATGCCGGATCTGATCCGGGCGTCGAACCTGCTGGCCGCCACTCTGCTCAGCCGGGCGCCTCAGCTCGACACCCTGTTGCAGAACATGCAGGTGCCCGGACCCGATGTCGCCAAGGCCGGCGCGGATATGGCTGCGGCGGGACCCAAGTGGGGCGAATTCGGGGTGAAGGTACAGGAATTGGTGAAATCGCTGGAGGTCGTGATGAACGCCCGCCCGGTGCCGGACGCCTACACCACCGGCGACGGCATCCTGGTGGTGCTGCCGAAGATCACCGACTACCTCCGCACCATCGGCCCTGATCTCGGCGCGGCCTATCCGGTCGTTGCGCCCTTGCTCACCCAGGCCGTCAATTCGCTGCCCGGCATCGACCTTTCGGCACTGATCGCACAGGCACTGCAGTCGGTGAAACCGGATGGTGGCATCCGGCTGCAGATCCAAGTCAAATAGCTCGGGAGAACCAATGACCACCCTCGCCAAGACCGAAACCACCGACGACGACACCGTCGCCACCGCTGAAACCGTCACCGCGGCAAAGGAGTCCCCGCGGCCGGGCAAACAGACCGTGAGTCTGTCGCTGCCGGTGTCCACGCTCATCGCCTCGGCCCTGGGCGTGGTGCTGGTGCTCGTCGCCGGTGTACTGGGATTCCTACTGTGGCAGTCGCATTCGGATCTCGCCGATACGCGGGCGGCGGCCGCCGACGACAAGCACGCCGAACAGGTCGCGACCGATTACGCCGTCGGTGCGGCCACCATCAACTACAAGGACTTCAACACCTGGCTGGCGAAACTGAAGTCCGACACCGTGCCGAAGCTGTCGAGCACCTTCGACGCCACCGCGCCGAAACTGCAGGAACTCATGGTTCCGCTGCAGTGGACGTCCACAGCTACCCCGATCGCCGCCAAGGTCGACACGGCCACCGGCGGCGTCTACAAGGTGAACGTCTTCCTCAACGTCAACTCGACCAACACCCAGAACCCGCAGGGCGCGCAGACCACCGTCACCTACAGCATCACCGTCGACAAGAACGCGGACTGGAAGATCACCGACGTCGGTGGCACCAATGCGGCCCTGCCGCTGAAATAGCTTGCGGCCCGGTCAGACTCCCGAGGAGACGGCCGTCTCGGGCGTGCTCGGCGCGGCATCCGGGGTCTCGGCGGTGGCCCCACGGCCCCCGGCCACGCGGCTGCCGAGGAAGGCCACGTAGGCGGCCAGCCCGATCACGCCGAGCACCCGGGTGCGGCGAATCGTGATGGCCAGGCCGAGCAGCAGTTCGGAGGCCCCGTTGCGGTAGGTCCAGTTGCGCGTCGAGCGCGGGAAGGCCACGGCCGTCAGGCGATCGAAGGCTGCCGGGGCGGTGAAGTGGGCCGCGCCGGTGCCCGCCAGGCCCAGACCGAACAGTCGCGCCGCGGTGCTGTCGGGCGTGCGCGCATTGATCACCACGGGGTTCTTGGGTGTCTTGCCCTCGACCAGGGCCTGAGCCGCCTGCCGCTTGCGCTTCCTGCTACCCATCGTCGCTCCTCCTGGCTGCCGGATACTTTGTCTGGGACAGTCTGTCATATCCTGTCCCGTCCTTCATTTCCGGCCGATCAAGGCAGGGGAGCGGAGCGGAGGGCGAGGGGGCCGGAGCGGCCCGGGGCGGACATGAGCCAGTCGCCGGTGATGTCGAGCATGGCGCTGTTGGCGGAGCGGATGTCGAGTTCCACGGCCGCGATCAGGTCGCGGGCCTTCGATCTGGCCGAATGTTGCTGGGGTAGGGGCACTTCGGTGTCCTCGAGGATGCCGCGGAGCAGGTCGAGGCGTTGCAGGGCGTCGGCCAGGGTGCGGACCAGGTCGTCGCCGAGGGTGAGGAAGGCGTTCACGCCGCGGTCGTCGTCGGTCAAATCGGTGGTGGCAGTGGAGCTGTGGTGGAAAGGCGTCACGTCGGACGCTCCCGTCCGACCGCGTGCGGTCTGGATGCTCGGCGATGGAGCCGCCCGGTCGGCGGCGCCGGAGCAATCACCGTGGCTCTCACGCTACACCCGTCGACGGGTCCGTCAGCCGATTGTGCTGGGCGTATGGAAATCGTCGAGGGGCAGTGGGCCGTCGATGAAGGCGGTCACATAGGGCCCCTGCAGGGTGATGTCGCCGCCGTGCTTGGTGAGAAAGGCGATGTCGGAGGCATCGCGACCGGTGGCGATGCGCAGCATGGCGGAGCGTGGGGCGAGGCGGGTGGGGTCGAACGTTTGCCAGGCGCCGTCGACGTAGACCTCCGCGACGGAATGGAAGTCCATCGGGACGCAGCCGGGGGCGTAGACGGCGGCTACCCGGGCGGGGACGCCGACGGCTCGCAGGAGAGCGACGACCAGATGGGTGAAGTCGCGGCACACCCCGGCACCCGCCAGCATGGTCTCCACCGCCCCGTCGATGGGGAGGCTACTGCCCGCGAGGTAGGTGATGCGACGGCCGACCCAGTCGACGACTCGGGCGGGCATGCCGGGATCGCCTATTCCACAACCGAATTCGGTGGCGGCGAAGCCGAGCAACTTGTCGGATTCGGCGAATCGGCTGGGCCGCAGGTACATCGAGCGGTCGTAGGCGGAGACCGGTTCGGCGATCGCGGACCCCAGCGCGGTGGCGCGGTAGCTCGCCCGCAGCGCACCGGCGGGTGAGTGCACCACATGAATGCGGGTGCGGTGGGCCCCGAGTAGCTCCTCGGCCTGCAGCACCCGGCCGTCCAGCAGGAATTCCAGGGATTCGATCAGCTCGATGCCCGGCTGGTAGGCGACCGCGATCTGGAATTCGAGCACGGTGTCGGCATGGACGGTGATGTCGAGCGTCGCGGACACGTCGCGCCGTACGGGCTGGATCCGATCCATCGCCCAGTCGGTGGTCATCGGAACTCCGTCATCACCTCCAGTCTAGTCCGCGACCACCGAATCACGGTGTGTCTCAGCCGTCCTGACCTGCCGCGATGAAATAACGGTCGGCACCCGGCGGGCTCGGCGTGCGGCCCACGCGACGGGGAGGCCACCGGATGGCGGTGAAATCGCCCGGCGGCTCTACTGTTGAGATCGTGCCCGTTGCCCTCTCCTTCACCCTGACCGGCCGCTGCCCGGTTGCCGGAACAACCGCGGCGGCCCCGAGATGACCGCCTCGATCGACCGGTCGCAGCGCTGGAACCGGTTGCTGGAGTTGCTGGCCGAGACCGGGCGGCTGTCGGTGGAGGAGGCCGCCGAGCAGCTCGGGGTCTCCCTGGCGACCGTCCGGCGGGACTTCACCGCGCTCGCCGAACAGCAGTTGGCGACCCGCACCCACGGCGGCATCGTGGCCAGCGCCGTCGCCTACGACCTGCCGGTCCGTTACCGGCACGGCGACGAGGCCAAGCAGCGCATCGCGGATTACACGGCCGCACTGGTGAAACCGGGCTGCGTGGTCGGTATCAATGGCGGGACGACCACCACGGCCATGGCCCGGGCGCTGGCCGGACGCTCCGACCTGACCGGCTCCGGGGACGACCAGCTGACCATCGTCACCAATGCCCTGAACATCGCGGCGGAGCTGGTGTTGCGTCCGCACCTGCGCACCATCTGCCTGGGCGGCACGGCGCGGCGCGAATCCTACGAGCTGTACGGCCCGCTGGCCGAGCGGTCGCTGGCCGAATTGCGCTTCGACACACTGATTCTGGGCGTCAACGCGGTCACGGCCGAGGGCGGCGCGCAATGCCGCCACCTCGGGGAGGCCGGGGTCAGCTCCGAGATGGTGCGCCGCTCCCAGGAGGTCATCGTGGTGGCCGCCGCGGACAAGGTGGGCCGGGCGGCGCTGGCCAAAATCTGCGATATCGGCCAGGTTTCCCGGCTCGTCACCGATGTCGATGCCGACGCCGAGGCGGTCGCCGCCATCCGTGCCGCGGGAGTGCGGGTCGATCTGGTGTGACGCCCGGGCGCAACCGGATTCACCCGGCGAGCACGCGGAGGGAGTGCGCGACATCGCGTTCGATGCCGGTTCGGCCGGGGCCCAGGTACTTCCGGGGATCGGACACGGTGGGGGAGTCGCCGAGGGCGGTGCGGACCGCGGCGGTGAGCGCGATGTTCAGGCGGGTGCCGATATTGATCTTCGTCATGCCGTGCCGGACCGCCGAGCGCAGGCCGTCGTCCGGGACACCTGAGGAGCCGTGCAGAACCAATGGCACGGACAGGGTTTCGGCCAGCGTGGCGATCAGCGCGTCGTCGAGGGTCGCGTCGCGGGAGTGCATGGCGTGCACGGAGCCGACCGCGACGGCCAGGGCATCCACGCCGGTGGCGGCCACGAACGCGGCGGCTTCGGCTGGATCGGTCCGTGCACCGGGGGCGTGCGCACCGTCCTTGCCGCCCACCTCACCCAGCTCGGCCTCGACGAAGACCCCGCGCGCCCGGCACCATTGCGCGATTTCGGCTGTGGCGGCGACATTTTCGGCGTAGTCGAGCGTCGAACCGTCGTACATGACCGAGGCGATGCCGGTATCGACGGCCACCCGGATCAGTTCCGGGTCGGTGGCGTGGTCGAGGTGCACGGCGAGGTCGGCGCTGCTGTCGGCGGCGATCCGCAGGCAGGCCAGGGCCAGCGGCCGCAGGGTGCGGTGGTACTTCACCGTGTTCTCGGAGATCTGCAGAATCGCCGGGCGGCCTTCGGATTCCGCGGCCGCGGCGATGGCTTCCGCGTGCTCGAGGGTGACGACATTGAAGGCGCCGAGCCCACCCGGGCGGGCCAGCTCGATCAACTTCGGGACAGAGATGAGGGGCATGGAACTCTCGCGACAAGATGATTGGTAATGATCGGTACAAGCGTAGATGAATCACAAATGAGCAGATAGACTTCGGGCCTATCGCTCTCATCTCAGTCGGTCACCGTTGCCCGGCCCGAGCCGTAGGACCGCTCATGGATCAATTACCTGCTCCCGACCTACTCGGCACCCTCCTCGGCTATCTGCTGCTGGCGCCGACCTCGCTCCTACACAACCTCGGATTGCTCCTCGGGGTGATTCGGTAACCATGTCGACCATCCTGCGCACCCGGCTGCTGTGTTCCGCCGCCGCGATCGTCCTCGCCGCCTCCGGCATTGCCCTCGTGCATGTCCCCGCCGGGGCCGTCCCGATCCCGGGCGGCCAGATCACCACCATGTTCATTCCGGGAGCGGGTGTTTCGCTCAACGCGGTCATCACCGCGCCGCCGGATATTGCCACCCACAAGAACCCGCTCGTCATCCAGCCGTCGGGCTGGGGTGTGCCCGCCATGGGCAGCATCGGGTCGGCGTACAAGATGTCCAGCGGCGAGAATTTCGTGTCCATCGAGTACACGGCGCGCGGCATGTACCTCTCCGGCGGTGACGTCGACATGTTCGGCCCCAACGATGCCGCCGACACCTCGGCCGTGATCGACTGGGCCATCGCCAATCTCAATGTCGACCCGGACCGCATCGCGGTCGCCGGCGGCTCCTACGGTGCGGGGCTGGCGCTGATCGCGGCGGCACACGATCCGCGGGTCAGGGCGGTCATCGCCGACTCGCCGCCCGGGGATCTGGCGGATGCGCTGGCCCCCAACGGAACTCCGAAGACCGGTGGGCCCGTCGCGTTGGCGACCGCGGGCGTCGCCACCAACCGATTCAGCCCGGATCTGGTGATCCGGGGCATGGACGCCATCCTGCACAACAACGGGTACGCCTTCGCGGGACTGCCCGCCCAGCATCTGCTGGCCGACTCCATCCCGAGGCTGAATGCCAATGGCACCGCGGTCTTCCTGGTCCACGACTGGCAGGATTCGCTGCTGCCCTCGGGGCCGGTGGTGAACTCCTTCGACGAGCTCACCGGACCCAAGATGCTGTACCTGCAGGCGGGAGACCACTCCACCGGCGGCGGCGCGGGCCAGATCGTGGGGCTGCCCAACCCGGCGTGGGATGCGGGTGAGCGGTTCCTGGACCACTATCTCAACGGCGCGGACAACGGCATCGAGCGCGAGGCCACGGTGAACTTCTCGCCCGCCAATGGTGGGCTGGGCAATCCCTATTTGGGATTCCCGTCGGTGGCCGCGGCCGAGAGCGCAGTGCAGACCTTCCCGCTGTCGGCGCCCGCCGCCGGGGTGATGGGCGGGGATCCGGCCGAATCCTGGAGTCAGCCATTGATTTCCGGGGCCACCACGTCGGTCGCGGCGGTGCCGTATGTCACCGGGGTGGCGGCGCAACTCGGCATCGCGCCGCCGATTTCGCTCGACAGCGTGGACCGCAATGCCGCCGGTGTGTGGCGCACCGCGCCGTTCGCGAACGGTGGGGTGGTGTCCGGACCCGCGCGCGTGAATCTGACGGTGGTTCCGTCGAGCCCGGATCTCACCCTGATCGGAGTGCTCTACGACGAGGGGCCCGACGGCGTGGGCAAGGAGATCACCTACTGGCCGATCACCCAGCACGGCCTCGCGCCGGGCGCACCCACCCAGGTCGCCTGGGATCTCGCGCCCACCTATTGGAATCTGGCACCGGGACACCGGCTTACGCTGACCGTCACCACCCAGGACCCGATCCCGTTCACCAGTTCGACCCCCGTGGGTAGTGTCGTGACCTTCGCATCGCCTTCGACCGTGGACATTCCGGTGAACGCGTCGTGATCCGACGGGCGCGCGCCGCCGGGTTCGCCGCGCTGTTCGCGGCGTTCCTGCTCGCGCCGATGGTGCTGCCGGCGCCGAGGGCGTGGTCGGAATCGTCTCCGCCGCTGCCGGTTTCGGTGCCGAGCGTGCATCGGTGGCAGCCCGGTGACGGTCGATTCGAGCTGCCCGGCACGGTTCGCGTCGTGGCCGCGCCGGGGGCCGAAGCGATCGCCGGACGGTTCGCCGAGGATCTCACCCGCGCGGGGCGGGCCGCCGCGCTGGCGCCTGGCCCGGCGCGGGCAGGTGAGGTGGTGATTCGCATCGACGCCTCCGGGCCGGAGCAGGCCGAGTCCTACCGCCTCGACATCGACGATGCGGTGACCGCGACCGCGCGCACCGACGAAGGCGCCATCCACGCGACACAGACTTTGCTGCAATGGTTTTCCCAGACCACAGTGCTGCCGCACGGCACCGTCACCGACCGGCCCGACTATGCCGAGCGGGGGCTGCTGCTCGACGTGGGCCGGGAGTACATGAGCGTCGGCTTCCTCGAGCAGCGCATCCGGGAGCTGGCCTACTACCGGATGGACGTGCTGCACCTGCATCTTTCGGATGTGGGCGGCTTCCGGCTGGAGAGCGACTCTCATCCGGAGATCACCTCGCCGCAGCACTACAGCAAGGCCGAGATCGCCGAAATCGTCTCCTACGCCGCTGATTACGGGGTCGAGGTGATTCCGGAGGTCGGCTTCCCCGGCCATATGAACGCCATCCTCGCCGCGCATCCCGACCTGGTGCTGAACCCGGCTACCACCGGTCCGGTCGACGCCGTCACCGACAGCCTGCTCGCGGGTAGTGCGGGCGGCAAGATCGATCTGTCGAAACCGCAGGCGCGCAGCCTGATCGAGGATCTGCTACGGGAATTCGTGCCGCTGTTCCCCGGTCGCTACTTCCACCTCGGCGGCGACGAGTACGTCAAGGATTTCAGCCGCTATCCGCAGCTGACCGACTGGGCACACGACAGCCTCGGCGCCGACTACGGGCCGCAGGATGCGTTGGCCGCCTTCGTGAATCACGCGGCCGGAATCGTCGCCTCCTACGGCAAGACCGCCCGGGTGTGGAACGACGGAGTCCCGTCCGGCAGCAGGATTGCCATCGATCCCTCGATCGTCGTCGGCCATTGGACCGGTGGCAACGGCATCCTGCCGTGGGTCGGGGACGACAATGGCCCTCAGCAGCTGGTGGACGCGGGCCATCGCATCACCAATGACGCCTTCACGCCCACCTATTGGGCCAGCGGCGGTTATGCGGCCCCGCTGAACGCGCCGCCGGAGCTGCTCTACGCCTGGGACCCGGGCCTTTTCGTCAATGGTTCCCGCTTGCGGCCCGACCAGCGCGATCGGCTGCTCGGCTCGGCGCTGAGCGTCTGGTGCGACGACCCGACCGCCATGACCGAGGATCAGATGGTCGGTCCCATCCGGGCTCGCCTGCCGATCATGGCGCAGCAGTTGTGGTCCGGCACCGGCGACGTAGGCTTCGGCGCATTCACCGACCGGGTGCGAACCGTGGGGCTGCCCCTCCGGTGATCATCGCAACCATTCGAACGGAGCGGCCGATGCGCCGAATGCTGTCCACGGCGATCGTGACGACCGCGGTATCCATGACCGCCCTCGCCGTCCCCGCGACCGCACAGCCGATCGAGGACGTGCCGGGCTGCCATCCCACGGCCGAGCACCACTACCCGGTGGTGCTGCTGCACGGCACCGACGACGATGCGACGGCCTGGGATCTGCTCGCGCCCAGGCTGATCGACGCGGGCTACTGCGTCTACGCCCCCAGCTACGGCGCCTTCGACTCGCCGGTGCCGTTCGGCGACGGCATCGCGCCCGTCGCGCAATCCGCCGACGAGGTGACCGCCTACCTCGAGCGCGTCCGCACCGCCACCGGCGCGACGGCGGTCGACCTGGTCGGCCACTCCCAGGGCGGCACCATCGCCGAGTACTACGCCAAGAATCTGCACCACGCCGACCGCGTTCACGCCGAAATCCTGCTGACCCCGGTCACTTACGGCACCACCTTCTCCGGCGCGGTCCAACTGGCGAACCAGATTCCGCCCCTGCGTGCCGCCGCCGACAACGCCCTCCTCCCGGTCATCTGCCCCGCCTGCGCCGACCTCGAAACCGGCTCCCCCCTCATGACCGCCCTCGACGACGGGCCCATCGCCCAGCCCGGTGTCGCCTACGCGGTCCTGGCCACCCGCGACGACATCATCAACACCCCGGCCGGTCCCGCCTCCTTCATCGAAGAACCCGGCGTCACCAACCAATTCATCCAGGACCTCGTGCCGGGCACGGTCTCTCATCAACGCATGCCGCAGTACCCCGCCGTCGGCGACTGGATCCTCGACCGTCTGGCCGCCACCGACTGATCAATCGGTGGGAGGTGTCCCCGGCCAATAATTTCCATTCGGAAATTATTGGCGGACAGTGTGATTCGTAACCGAAAATTGGGGCCGGGATTTCCGGGTGGACGGGCGGAGCGGATATAGTCGGCGCGAATCCCGCCCGTATTCGGTTCGCTGCTGTGAAGGTTGTCGTCAATGGTGTCACGTGCTTACGCCGGTGACCCGTCGCGCGATCGTGTCAGAGGCAGTCTCGCCGGAATTCTGTGCGGGGTATTGGCTATCGCCGCACACGGATTCGAAGGGGAGTTACCGCATTCCTCCGCATTGGCGCTGCTGCTGTTGATCAGCGGGGCCGTGGGGGCCGCGGTGGGCTCGTCCGCCGGGCGCGGCCGATTCCGATTGTTCGCGGCGCTGGGCACGGGGCAATTGCTCGTGCACAGCGCGCTCACCGTGGCCACCGGCCCGGCCCATCCCCATATGGCACCCGAAGGCGTCGGTGCCACGGGCGAAGCAATGCTCGCGGCCCATATCGGGGCCACCATCCTGTGCGTGCTGCTGATCACCGCCGTGGAGCGGCTCTACGCAGCGGTTTCCCGCGTGCTGTGGACGCTGCTGAGCCGGTTCGATCCGCTGCCCGCCGACCACGATCGGGCGGTGCGTGCCGCCCGCGTCATCGACCGTCGGCCGCGCGCCGACCTGCTCGGCGCCATCACCCTGCGGGGTCCACCCGCTCTCCTCGCCTCCTGAACACGCGCTGATCCCACCGGGATTCGCGTGTTGCCCGAGGCTGCTCTGTACCCGCCCCCGGCCATTACTGCCGCGGCGGAAGACATTCGGTAATGAATTGCGGCGAACTGTCGCCGTCGATTGCGCAGCGTAAACGGTCCCATGCCCGACCGTTCCTTTGTGCTGCGCACAATACGAATTCATGCTGCCCGGAAATCGGAATTCGATGCCGGGTGGAAAGGAACTCTCTTGTCGAGCAATAAATTCAGATCGATATTCACCCTGCTGGCCGCCGCATTCGTGGGCGCGCTCGTGCTGAGCACCGGTGTGGCGGACGCGCATTCGCACGTCACCCATTCCGAGCCGGGCGACGGTGACGTCCTGCAGGCCGAACCGCCGCAGGTGAGCATCACTTTCAACGAGAAGGTCGACGACCCGCAGCTGACCGTCACCGGACCCGACGGCAACGTCTGGTCGCAGGGTGACGTCCAGGTCGACGGCCGCTCGCTCAGCATCGCGCTGGCGCCGCAGGGCCCGGCTGGGGTCTACACCACCAAGTTCCTGATCACCTCCAAGGACGGCCACGTCGTCGAGGGGCAGCGCAGCTTCACCGTCGCCCTGCCCGCCGACGCGGCCCCTGCTCAGTAATAACGACTTCCCCCTAAGGACACACCTGATGAAGACCATGAAGTTCGCCGCCGTCGCCACCCTCGCGATCGCCTCCCTGACCGTCGCCGCCGGAACCGCGGGCGCGGATGTCCCCGCCGAGAAGCCGGGCTCGACCGTGAGCACCGACATCGCCCCCGGCATCCACTACACCGCCAATGTGGTCGACCACTCCGTCGTGCTGCGCACCGACGCGGGCCGGATCAATGTGCGCGGCACCCAGTTCGAGATCCTCGACGGCGCCGGCAACCTGGCCTTCGGCATGCCGCTGACCTACAACCTCGACAAGCAGCAGTGGCCGATCGCCGCCCAGGTCGACGCCGACGGCCACACCGTGACGCTGACCCCGAGCACCAACCCGGCCGACGCCGTCGCGGTCGATCAGCCGCTGAAGCCGGTCTTCTCACAGGACGATTTCAATGACGCGATGAGCGTGGCGGGCACCCAGATCGGCCTGGCCACCGCCATCGGCGGCATGGTCGGCGCGGCCATCGGCCTGGCCGGTGGCTGCATCGCGGGCGCGGTCGTCGGCACCGAGCTGATGCCGCCGGTGTTCATTATCGGCGCGCCCGGCGGCTGCATCGCCGGTGCGGGCGTGGGCGCGGGCCTCGGCACCGCCATCGGCACGCTGGCACTGGGCATTCCGGTGACCGTCGTGAGCGTCATCCAGATGTACAACACCCTCAACGCAGCCAAGAATTGATGCGTACCCGGGGTGCCCCGTCTCGGCGGGGCGCCCCGGGATCGATCATGAATCCGGCACCGTCCGAACGGATTTCGTCATGTCTCGATCCTTCGCCACCCGCGCGGCCGTCATCGCCGCCGTCGGCGTCACCACTCTCTTCGCGGGCGCGGGTATCGCCTCCGCCCACGTCACCGTCTCCGCTCCCGGCGCGACCCGCTCCGGCGACGCGGTCCTGACCTTCCGCGTCCCCAACGAATCCGGCACGAACAGCGCGAGCACCGCCCTGACCGTGCAGTTCCCCGCCCTGCTCGAGGTCGACACCCAGGCCGTGCCCGGCTGGAAGTCGACCGTCACCAAGGACGCCGCCGGCATGGTGACCGCCGTGACCTGGACCGCCGACCCCGGCGCGGGAATCGCCCCGGGCCAGTTCGGCCAATTCCAGGTCCTCGTCGACGATCTCCCCGACCAGGACAAGCTCACCCTCCCCACAACCCAGACCTACGCCGACGGCGAAGTCGTGAAATGGGATCAGCCCGACAACCCCGACGGCACCGAGCCCGAACGCCCGGTCCCGACACTCACCTTGGCGGCCAAGGGATCCGAGGCTGGCACCACCGCTCCGGCGGCAGCCTCATCCTCCGACACCACCGCCCGCTGGCTGGGCGGTGTCGGCATCGGTCTCGGCGCTGTCGCCCTGGGCGGCGCGGGTCTACTGGCTCGTCGACGCGCCTGACGGCGGTGCGGACGAGGTTCAGACGACGCCGAGCCAACCCCCTCCCGATCCTCCTGCGCGCCATATACATCGGCTATCAATCCCGGGCGGCCGGGAAGCTGTCGGTGCCGAGGACTGTCAGCAGCGCCAATTTCTCGTGGTCGGCGGTGCCGGGTGTCGCGGTGAAGATGAGCAGGGATTGGGACTGGTCGGGGTCCTGGAGGGTTTGGCAGAACAGGTCGATGCGTCCGACCTGCGGATGCACGAAGCGTTTGGCCTGATTCCAGCGGAGACCGACCTCCTGCCGATCCCACAGCGCCGCGAACTCCGCGCTCTCGTGCACCAGGCTCGACACCAGATGG
This sequence comes from Nocardia heshunensis, assembly GCF_054782115.1. NCBI lineage: Bacteria > Bacillati > Actinomycetota > Actinomycetes > Mycobacteriales > Nocardiaceae > Nocardia > Nocardia heshunensis. The sequence continues at coordinate 64,888 of NZ_BAAGTC010000009.1, forward strand.
GCGGCGTCGGAACGGGATCCGTCCCGGGCGGCCGCCGCGCGCAGCAGCGCGACATTCACGCGGCTGTTGAGCTCGTGGTCGTCGGGCAGGTACCGATCGCGCGCCGCGGGGTCGGTGAACCAGCGATAGGGAGCGCTGCGGGCAGGGCCGATGTAGTGGGTCTGCTCCCCGAGAAGTGCCACGGCGGGCGGAGTTTGGCGCAGGGTTTCGCCGAGCGGTCCCATGATCTGTGCCGGGGTGTCCTGCAACCGATCCAGGACCCGCATCAGCCCCGGACCCACGTGCTCGCCGCGCAGCTGCCGTCGTGGGGCGCGGTGCCCGCACAGCCGGAACAGGTAATCGCGTTCGTCGGACGTGAGGCGCAGACCTCGGGCGAGAGCGGCGGCCATCTGTGGCGACGGCTGCGGCCCGCTGCCGCGTTCCAGCCGGGCGAAGTAGTCGGCCGACATGTCGCAGAGTTCGGCCACCTCCTCGCGGCGGAGCCCTCGGGTGCGGCGGCGGGTGCCGCGTCGCAGTCCCACGTCCTCCGGCTGCAAGGCCGCCCGCCGGGCCCGCAGGAAGGTCCCCAGCGCGGCGCGATCCACGGTTTGCTCCACGAATTCATCGTCGCAGTCGTGCGCCGGCGCAGCCACTGACTGCGAATCAGTGGTTGCGCTCGTCCTTCCTCCGCGCGAGCGGGCGCTGTGCACTGGTGACTGTGAAAACACCATGGACAGCGGCAGATCTGCCGAATATGACCGGTAGGACAGTGCTCATCACCGGGGCCGGCAGCGGCATCGGATCGATCGCGGCCCGCGAGCTCGGTCGCGTCGGCGCGCGGGTCGTGCTGGGGGTGCGCAGCATGGAGAAGGGCAACCGGGCGGTCGCCGGGCTGCCCGGCGAATTCGAGGTGCGGCGTCTGGACGTTGCGGACCTGGATTCCGTGCGTCGGTTCGCACAGGAATGGACCGGGGGCCTGGACGTGCTGGTGAACAATGCCGGGGTCATGGACATCCCGGCGGCGCGGACCGCGGATGGATTCGACCTCCAGACCGCGACGAACTACACCGGTCACTTCGTCCTGACCAACCTGCTGCTGCCACACCTGACCGGGCGCGTGGTCAGCGTGACCAGTCAGCTGCACCGCCAGTCGAAGCTCGATGTGAACGATTTCGACTGGCGGACACGGGAATATCGCCCGATGGACGCCTACCGCGATGCCAAGCTCGCCCTGGTGTTGTTCTCCTTGGAATTGCAGCGGCGGTTGAGCGCGGCGGGCAGCCCCGTGCAGTCGGTGCTCGCCCACCCCGGCATCGCAACGACCGCGCTGGCCGCGCACACCTCGGCCAACGCCGTCAACCGTTTCCGATTCCTGCTCAACGATCCGGAACACGGAGCCCTGCCGATCCTCTACGCCGCCACCCAGGACGTGCCCGGCAACGCCTATGTCGGCCCCGACGGCCTCGGCAGCATCAAGGGCCATCCCATCGTGCGCAAGCCGAGCAAGGCGGGCCTGGACGAGACGACGGCCGCCGCACTGTGGCAGGCGACCGCCGCACTGACCGGAATCGGCAGCGGCGCAACGCTTCCCCGATGAGGTGGTCAGCTTCGCGGACTGCCGAACCAGCGGTTCGCCGCCTGCTCGAAGGTGGCGGGGTTGGGCTCACCGTCGGTTGCCCAGGCGACCACGCCGTCTGGTCGGATCAGGACTGCTCGTAGGCCGAGATCGTTTCTTGCGGTGGCGGATACGTAGCGGATGCGGCCGGGTCGGTGCATCCACGTGTCGTGGAGGGCGCGGGTGTCGCCGAAATCGAGTGCGACACCGTGGCCTTCGTGCATCAGGTCGGCGAGGCGGGTGCCGTCGGTGAGGCGGAAGTCCGGGGCAGTGCGGCCTACCAGTGGGTGGGTGTCGCCTAGGTCGTAGTGGATCCAGGCGCCCGTGGTCCGCTCGTAGACATAGGTTGTGCCGTCGCCGGTTTCGAGCAGGTCGCGCATGACGCGTCGGATTGCTCGGGCGTACGGGTCCGGTCGCATGGTCGCCACCTGTGCTCGTGACCAGTCGAGCACGTCCGCGCCGACGGGATGACGTTCACCGGTGTAGGTGTCGAGCAGTCCGTTCGGGGTGTGGCCGTGCACGACGGCCGCCAGTTTCCAGCCCAGGTTCAGGGCGTCGCCGATGCCCGCGTTGAGGCCCTGTCCGCCGAGCGGGGAGTGAATGTGGGCGGCGTCGCCCGCGAGCAGGACGCGGCCGCGTCGGTAGGTGGTCGCCTGCATGGCCCGATCGGTGAAGCTCGATGCGAGGTGCACCTCGCGCACGGTCACATGCGTTCCGGAAACGCGCCGCAGCACCGCCTGGAGATGGTCGAGTGTCGGCGGCTGCGAGCGGTCGTACGCGCCCCCGTCGAAGTCCATCATGCCGATGTGGCCGGGGGTGGGCATGCGGAGATACATGCCCGTCGAGGTCAAGTTGTATCCGGGGCGGAGCTGTTCGGGATCGGCGAGGGTGACGTGCATGGCATAGCCGGTGAGTTGTGGTTCGCTGCCGACGAATTCGAATCCCGCCAGGCCGCGCACCACGGAGCGGCCACCGTCGCAGCCGACGATCCACCGTGCGGGGTAGGCGCGGTCATCGGCGTAGGCGATGGCCCCCCGCTCGTCCTGTGTGACGGCCGAGACCGCGACTCCGCGCCGGATCTCGACACCGAGTTCGCCCGCGCGCCCCGACAGTAGCGACTCGATCGTTTCGAGGCTGGTCATCATGAATTCCGGTGCCGGAGTGGGCAATCGGAACGGCAGGGCGGCGAGGTCGATATCGGCCGGATCGGCCATCATGCCACCGAACTGGCCCCCGAAGCGCGGCCGTGACGGCTCGTCCGAGTCGGATGTCGCGGCCGGATCGTCGGGCACGCCGGAGGCTTTCAAGAGCGGGTGCAGCAGGCCGCGCCGATGGAACGCCTCGAGCGACGTCGCCGTCAGGCCCCGCAGGCCGAGCGGTTCCGCCCGCCACGGGGAACCCGGCTCCGGCTCGCGCTCGAGCACCAGGACCGAGCAGCCCGCGAGGCCCAGCTCGCAGGCGAGGAACAGGCCGACCGGGCCCGCACCCACGATCACTACGTCATGCATGAGATTTCCTTTCCGAATCCCGAGATCTCCTCGGGCACCGAAAGAGTGCGACGGGCCGCTCACACGGGGCGCGCACGGCGCTCACACGGAATCCGTGCGGTGGCGTCGACGCCGATGGGGAATAGTCGTGGGGTGGGCGAAGATCGAGGGACGACCGGGGTAGCGCGGCTTCGCCTGACGCTGCTCGGCACCGTCGAGGTGGCCCGTGGCGACGCCGTGGTTCCGGTTCCGGGCGCCCGGTTGCGGGGCTTGCTGGTGCGGCTGGCGCTGGTCGGCGGCCGGACCGTCGAGCCGGATGCTCTGGTGGAGGCGATCTGGGGTGAGGACCTCCCCGCCGATCCCGCGCACGCCCTGCAAACCTTGGTCTCGCGACTGCGTCGGGCGCTTGGCGCGGCCGACAGCGTCGAGCAGGTCGGAGGCGGCTACCGGCTCGCGGTGGAAGCCGACGTGGACGCGTTGCGCTTCGAGCGGTTGGCAGTCCTCGGCGGTGACAGGCTCCGCGCGAGCGACCCGCGTTCCGCCGCAGCCGCACTCGACGAGGCTCTCACCCTGTGGGCCGGTCGACCGGGCGACGAGCCCGCGGCGGTGGTGGCGGTCGCACCCGCCGTCGGGACCCGGCTGGCCCGGCTCTCGGTCGAGGCCGTCGCCGACCTGGCCGCCGCCGAACTGGCCCTCGGTCGCGCCGAGGCAGCCGCGGCCCGCCTGTCCGAGATGCTCACCGACCACCCGGTTCACGAACGCGCGGCGGCACTGCTGATGGATGCCCTGGCCGGACAGGGCCGACAAGCCGAAGCGCTCACGCTTTACGAGCGGGTCCGGGAGACCCTGGCCGACGAGCTCGGCATCGATCCGGGCACCGCATTGCGGGAGCGGCACCTGCGCCTGCTGCGGACGCAACAGTCCACTCCCGCAAGCGAACCCGAGCCGGGCAACCTGCCCACTCCGCTGACCAGCTTCCTCGGCCGCGCCGACGATCTCGACCGCATCCGCGCGCTGTTCACCGCCGGTCGGCTGGTCACCGTGTTCGGTCCCGGTGGTGCGGGCAAGACCCGCCTCGCGGTCGAGGCCGCACGCCGCTGCCGCGACGAGTACCGCGATGGCTGCTGGATGGTCGATCTCGCCTCCGTCACCCTGGCGACCGAAGTCGGCGCGGCGGTGCTGACGGCGGTCGGGCCGCGCGGACCGGCGCTGTTCGAGGCCCCGGAAAGACTGCACGGCAACCACATCCGTGAACTGGACCTGCTCGTGGATCGGCTCGACGGCCGGGAGATCCTGCTGCTCGTCGACAACTGTGAGCAGGTGATCGATGCCGTGGCGAGTCTGCTCTCGCCGCTGCTGACCCGCTGTCCCGAGTTGCGCGTGCTGGCCACCAGCCGGGAGCCGCTGGCGATCGACGGTGAGGGATTGGTGCCGCTCGGCCCGCTCACCCTGCCGGAACCGAATGCCGATGTGGCGCAGGCCCGTCGGACGGCGTCGGTGCGGCTGTTCACCGAGCGTGCGGCCGCCGTGCGCCCCGGATTCGAGGTCGGCGAGCACAATCTCGATGCGGTCCTGCGCATTGTCCGCAGCCTGGACGGGATGCCGCTCGCGCTCGAACTCGGGGCGGTCCGGCTGCGCACGCTGTCGCTGGCCGCCGTCGACGCCGGGCTCTCCGACCGCTTCCGCCTGCTCGCCTCCGGCAGCCGAACCGCGGTCGAGCGGCACCGCACGCTCCGGGCCGCCATCGCCTGGAGCTGGGATCTGCTCGACGCCGATGCCCGCACGCTCGCCGAGCGAATCTCGGTGCTGCCCGGCGGTATTACGCCCGGTTCGGCCGTGGCGGTCTGTGCCGGAACCGCGGTGTCGAGCGCTGAGATCCCGGAGTTGCTCGCTGGACTGGTCGACCGCTCGCTGCTGCAACTCGCACCGGACGGCCGCTACCGCATGCTGGAGACGATTCGCGAGTACGGCCTGCAGAGCCTGAACGGTCGGGCCACCGCCGTGCGAGAGCTGTCCGCCCGCTACTTTGCCGCGCTCGTCGCTCGCTACGACCCCGCGCTCCGCGGCCCCGAGCAACTCGGTGCGCTGCGGGTATTGCGCGCCGAGTACGACAATGTGCTCGCCGCCCTGCGTCAGCTCTGCGACAGCGGCGATGCCGACCGCGCGATCGGGCTCGCGGTGAACCTGTCCTGGTTCTGGCAGATGCTCGGCAGGCACAACGACGCGGCCTACTGGCTGCGCGAAGCAGTCCCGGGCTCGGCGACCGGCCCGCGCGCGAAGCACGATCTCGTCCTGGGGCTGCGTCTCAATATTATTGCTACCCAGCATGTTTCGGTGACCGAGTCGGTTGACGAGCTCCCGGCGCTCGCCGATCGAATACTGCACGCCCCCACCCTGCCGGGCTTCGGCGGCTCGCTGCTCGCCCTCCGGCTGGCCGCGATGGAGCCGACCCGCACGGCATCGGAGACCATGCAGCGGCTCATCGATGGTCCGGACGTGTGGCTGTCCGGGCTGGCCCGCATGTTCCGGGCGCACATCGCCGAGAACGAAGGCCGCCTCGATCAGGTTCGCGCCGACGTGACCGCGGCCCTGGAATGCTTCGCCCGCACCGGCGATCGCTGGGGCCGCGCTCAGGCCCTCCCACTGCGCGCGCTGTTGCGGCAATACGACGGCGATCTCGGCGGGGCGCTCGGCGACTTGTCCGAATCCGTCCTGCTCGCCCGCGCATTCGGTACCCTCGACCTCGCCGACGAGATCTTCATCGACCTGCGTCGGATCGACCTGCACCTGCGGCTGGGGGAGACCACTCCGGCGGCCGAGTCCATCGCCGCTGCCCGTGGGCGCGCACCGCATTCGATGCCGACCGATGCCGCAATCCTGCTCGACACCTGGGAAGCCCTGCTACAGCGGCAAATCGGTGATCCGGGTCGTGCCCGCGAATTGATCGAATCGGCCGAAGCCGCTGTCTCCAAGCGCCTTTCGGGCAGCAGCAAGCACGTGCCCGCACTGGTCGCGGCGGCCCGGGCCGCGCTCTGCCTCGAGTCGAACGATGGGCCTGGGGCGGAGCGAGCGTTGGACCGGGCCTACTCGGCGGCGGTCGACAGCAGGGATATGCCGATAGTGGCGACGGTCGCGCTGACCGTCGCCGATCTCGCGAGATTCCATGGCCGATACCGGGATTCGGCCGTCCTGCTCGGCGCCGCTGCCCGCCTCCGCGGCGCACACGACCCGACCGACCTTCAGGTCCATGAGCTGAGTGGCCGTGGTAGCGCCGAACTCGGCGCCGAGCAATTCGCCGAAGCCTACGAGTCCGGGTGGCAACTGGATGTTCCGACCGCCCTGAACCGCGTCGCCCCGGCCCGGCTGCGCGGTCCTGAGCTCTGATTCGGTGTCGGCACCGCCGACTTCCGGGGGCTCAGTCCGGTCGTCGGCGGTGCCTACTCGTCAGAGCGTAGAGAACATCCGGTTCGAGGTGAAACTCTACTTTTCGAGGGATTCACAACTCCGAGTTGTGAATCGGGCGGGGTCAGTGCAGCTTGCGGCAGTACAGGGCGTCCGGGTGGGCGTGGCGGGAGTTGGCCCAGGAGAAGGCGATTCCGGCGGCGTACTCGTCGGCGTTGCACTGGCCCTTGTAGTAGCCGTTGGCGTAGTCGCCGCCTTCGCCCGAGGACGGCCGGTTGTCACCCTTGTCGTCCCATACGGTGCGGCCCGCGCCTGCCAGGGGGATACGGCCGGGCGCGCAGAGGACGGCCGAGGTGGCGTCGCCCCGGACGCTGTAGCCGATCATGAATTGGCCTTCGGCGCACTGGTATTTGGTGAAGCCGTTGGCCCAGTCCGTGGTCACCTTCTCGTCGGAGACCTTCGTCGCGGAGGTGCCGTCCTTCCATAGATTGCCCTCGGTGGCGTCGGTGCACAGGCCGCCCTGGCCCGTCGCGCTGATGCCGATCAGGCGCTGGTCATCGGGGCAGACGAGCTTGTGCGCGCCCGGATCCCAATCGTTGGCGGCCCGCAGCGACGCGTTGTGGTCGTCGTGGATCGCATTGAGCATGGACCAGGCTCGCACCGGAGCGACCTGGCCGGTCTTGCCGTCGGCCGCGAGTAGCCGTCGCACCTGCGCGCCCCGCCAGTCGTCGGCGTCCATCACACTGCGCTTGCTGCCGTCGGTGTCGTAGCGCAGCAGACCCCAGTCATTGCCCTGGTCCTGATGCTGGAAGCCGACGATCGGCCAGTAGGCGAAGTCGAGGTCGCGGTTGATCAGGTAGTCGACCATGTTCGGGAACCAGGCCTTGTCCAGACCCGTTGCGCCCTTGCCGATTCCGAACTCACTGACCCACACCGGCGCGGTGAAATGCTGGTCCGACGTGCTCGCCACATACCCCGCGAGTTCGTCCATGGACTTGAACAGGTCGTCGCGGGACATGTCCCGGAAGCGCGGATCGTGGGTCTCGCCGCCGCTCAGTCCGGTGCCACCGGTGTGGTTCGGGCCGATGTAGCCGTAGAAATGGACCGAGTAGACCAGCTTGTGCGAGCGAACCAGCGTCTCCGACAACGACTTCAGATCCCGCAGCATGGGACGCTGGTGCCAGGTCAGATCGGTCGGAATGCCGGACCAGTTGACGCCCTCGATCATGACGAGCAGATTCGGGTTGGCATCCTTCAGGATCCGATCGGCCGCCTGGTGCGCCGCCGCCTCCCAGTCGTGGCTGTCGCCCAGTCCCCAGTTGGGGTTGTCCCAGGTGTCGCGGCGCACCTCGTTGCGCAGATCCGCCCCGATCACCCCCGGATCGGACTTGTAGCGGTCGGCCATGAACGCCCAGTCGTTCACCCAGGTGTCGGTGTCCTGCCCGGAATTCCAGCGCTCGTTGCCGTCGACGCCGCAGCACCAGCGCGTGGTCGTGGTGTGGTTGTTGAGGATGACGCCGAGCCCGGCGCCGGTGAGCGCGGCGACCGCGCGGTCGTAGACCTGCAGCGGTGTCAGCCCGTTGAGCGCGGGATTGGCGGTCAGCCCCTTGACCGGCCGGTCGTCATTGATCATCTCGTTGGAGAAGGGCAGCCGAATGCTGTTGAGCCCCAAGCCCACGAAGTCCGCCACGATCTTGTCGAGCGGGACGCGGTCGAGGCCGAGCGGCGCGCGATGGCCGGTCTCCTGGGCGAAGTTGTTCGCCGGATCGTCGTCGTCCCCGCTGCCGGTCCAGGTGCCGCTGGATCCGTGCCAGTTGCCGGACTTCAGCTTCACCCGATTCCCGGCCGCGTCGACGATGTACCGGCCACGCGTGCTCAACGGGCCCTTCAAACCGGTCGGCGCGGCCTGCGCCGGGGGAGTGAAATGAACCGTGGGGGCCAGGAGCAGTCCTGCGGCCAGTAAAAGGATGGTAAAAGCCTTCATTTCAAAGAAGCTAAGAGGTGCGGGATTCGAAGAGAAATCAAACTTCCGGATCAATTCACAACCTCGGGTTGTGACTGTCGTCGTCCGATCAAAGGTGGGGCGGCACAGTGCAATCCGTGAAGTCCGGTTCCTGCAACTGGGCCACCAGGTCCGGATGCGTGTCCCGGATACCGCGGGCGACCTCCACGAACGAACGCACCAGCGCCGATTCCTGCGCCCCGTGCCAGCCGACCGCCACCTCGTTGGGCGGGACATCGGCGATCGGCAGCAGTCGCACGCCCGGAAACGGAATCCAGCGCGCACACGCCACGGTGAGCACCACGCCGACCCCGGTGGCGACCTTGTGCAACTCCTCGAGCAACGAATTGGACCGCGACACCACCGGAGCCGGGGACCCGTCGCGGAAGGCGTCCAACTCCCAGAAGGCATTCCACACCGGATCGGTGGTGACGGCCCCGAGCAGCGGCTCCGCGAGCAGTTCGTGCGCGAAGACCTCGGTGCGGTCGGCCAGCCGATGATCGGTGGGCACCATCACCATCAGCGGTTCGGCGAACAAGGTCTCGAATTGCATGCCCGCGTCGACGAACGGTCTGCGGGCGAAGGCCACATCCACCGCGCCCGAGGTCAGCCCGGCCGACGGATCCTCGTAGGTGAAGTGCCGCAACTCCACGGTGATGCCGGGATGGCGCTGCCGGAACGTGGACAGGATCGGTTCGGTCAAGGTCAGCGCCGCGCCCTCCAGCGCGCCCAGTATCAACCGGTCCTTTTCACCCCGGTGCACCGACCGCGCCCGCTCGATCGCGACGTCCAGGCCGGTGAGCGCGCCGCGCACATCCTGCAGGAAGACCGTTCCGGCCGCGGTCAACTCGACATTGCGGGTGGTCCGGGAGAACAACACCACATCCATCGCGTGCTCGAGCTGCTTGATCTGGGTGCTCAAACCCTGCTGCGAGACGTGCAACCGCTGCGCGGCCCGCGTGAAGCTCAACTCCTCCGCAACCGCGATGAAGTACTGCAACTGGCGGGTGTGGACTTCCATGGCGCGCAGTCTAGGTCGAGGGGGGACCGGAACCGAACCATCTGCTCGAACAGTCCCATTCATTGACAAATCGGCCTTGTGAATGGCCCGCGAAGAATGATTTCTCTTCGATCTTCGGGTGCTCTAGCGTTTTCGAAACAATGACCAATTGGCCCGATCTGGTGGGCTCGGTGTACGCGGCGCAATACGCGGCCTCGCTGCGCCTCGATGAGCCCGTGCTGTCCATGCCGCCCCATCCACCCGCCTCCGAGCTCGCCGTCGCGGCGGCCGAACGGCGGCTGGCCGTGCGCTTCGATGCCGCGTACCGGCAGTTTCTGCTGGCCTGCGACGGCTGGCCACGGTTCGGGACGGTGCAACTCTATGGCTCGGGCGATCTCGCCGCGGGTGAGAAATGGCGTCGTGATTCCGTGCGCGCCCAGCGGTATTTCGATACCGGGTTATCCGGCGCGCTCCTCGTACCGGACGGGTATCGCCGCGTGCTCGTCGGGAAAACCCCGGAGTCGCACCGGTTCATCATGATGCTGTTCCCGGTTCGCCCGGATGGTGGCCCGGCGGCCTGCTGGGACTGTGCCGGTGGCATCGATCTTCGTTTTCCCGACTTCGCGGCCTGGGCCGAACACGAGGCGGCCACGATCTCCCATGCGTTGGCCGAGGAGATCGCGGACCGCAGGTGTCTGCGCTGACTACTTGCTCGAGCCGAGGCCGCCGAGCAGCGAAGTCAGCGTGCTGCTGCCGGTATCGGTGCCGCCGGGCGTGCCGCCGACGGTGATCGAGGGGCCCCGGGTGGAGAAGTCCGATTGGCCGGAGCTGGACAGGTACGCGATCCCGGTGTCGAGGGCGGTGCCGGGCGTGCACGAGCCGACTTGGTATTGCGCGCTGAAGGTCGGTGACGGCGTGCTCCCGGCCTTGACGACCAATTTCAGTCCGGCGGTGGTGAAGTCGCCCGCGATGAAAGTGGGATCGATCTGTAGGTAGGGCTCGACCGGGTGGGCGCCGGTGGAATCTGTCACCTTGGCGCTACCGGTCACATAGGTCAGGCACGAGGGATGGAAATCCTTGAACCAGTTGTAGGTCTCGTCGGGGTCCTGGGTGCGCGACAACGTCGTGGTGACGGTGATGGTTTCACCCAAGGCGGGGGTGCCGTCGCTGATGGTGCGGGTGTACTGGGTGCCGTTGTTGTTCCAGGTGATCGTTGCGGGGGCGGCGTCGGCGATGCCGCTCCCCAGCAGGGCCACGACCCCGAGTGCGGCGGCGGCGCTCGCGGCGGTGTGTGTCATTGCTCGTGCCATTGTGAATTCCTTTGTGTTTCTTGTACTTACATCGTGAGAATCAGGCGAGGAGCTTCGCCCGCAGTGCGTCGATGGTGGCCTGATCCAGGCCGAGTCCGTCCCGCACGTAGGTGTCGACGCTGCCGTAGAGTCGGTCCACCTCGCCGAAAGCCGCCTCCAGCCAGGACAATTGGACCGCCTTCGGATCGCCGAGTTCGGTATTGCTGGCCAGGTAGTCGGCATTCACCACATCCCGGGGCACGCCCAGCAGCGTGAGCAGTACCGCAGTGGCCCAGCCGGTGCGATCCTTGCCGGAGGTGCAGTGATACACCGCCGCACCGGAATTCGTGGCCAGGGACCGCAGCAGCGTGCCGAAGGCGACGTCCGAACCGTGGAAATCGACCATCAGCGGATAGTCGGCCGACTGGACGAGATCGGACGAGCCGTTGATCAGGCCGTCGATCACGCCGCGACCCAGGGTGATCACCGGGAACTCGTGGAACGAGACGCCGCTGTCGAAGCTCACCACATCGGCGACCCGGTACTGCGCGCCCGTCGGCACCCGATCCGGCGCGCTGCTGCGCTCGGAACCGTTGCGCAGGTCCACATCCAGCGTGACCCCGGCGGTACTCAGCTTGGCCAGGTCGGCGTCGGTGAGCCCGGCCAGGCGGTTGGAGCGGAAGGCGACACCGGTGCGGACGGTGCGCCCGTCGGCGGTGCGGTAGCCGCCGATATCGCGGAAGTTGGCCGCGCCGTCGAGTCGCAGGGCGGTCGAGGCCGGGGCGGGCAGCGTCGACACCGGGTCGTTCGCCGCGCCGGATCCGGAGTCCGCGGAGCCCGAGGAACCGAAACTGCCCGAGCCGGAACCGGATCCGGATGCGATGTCGGCCGGTTGCGCCGAGGCGGGGGCGTCGGCGAGGGCCGCGCCGAGCGCGAGCATTCCGGCGAGCGCCACGGCCGCGCCGCCGCGGCGGGATTTACTTGGTGACATGCCCGGAAAAGTTAGTGGCGCAGGCGGTCCGAGTAGAAACAGTTGTTCCGGGCCGATTGACAAGGTCGGGTTGTCAATGGCTCGGAAATCAAGATTTAAGTTCTCCTCCGTTGTGCTCTAGCGTTTTCAGCGTGAGCGAAATGCTCGAATTCTCCTCGGCTCACCGGTAACAGGTTCCGTGTTTCTCCGGAACCGTTGGAAGGAATCATGCGTAACACCCCGAAATCGGCTGCCGGAATTGCGGCGGCCCTGGTGATGTCGGGCGCGGGTATCGCGCTCGGCGCCGCGCCCGCCACCGCCGATACCGCGCCGGCCGCGGACGCCGCGTCCCCGGACTGTGTGCAGACCCAGCATGTCGACTACAACCCCGGCATCAGCAGTGCCTGGATCACGCACACCTACGACAAGACGGTCGAAACCACCACGGCCGCACCGGGAACGCTGGTCACGTACAAGATCGTGGTCGGCACCACGAGCATCGGCAATCCGTACGTCAACCGGATCACCGACTTTCCGCCGCCCGGCTTCGACAAGCCGGTCAAGGTCGTGGTCACCGCGTATCACTTCGGGCAGGGTGAGCAGCCCGCCGAAGTGACGCCGGAGCCGGACTACGGCGGCTGGGAGGTGACCGGCACCGGATGGTTCGTGAACTCGGGCAATCCGGTCACCGCCGAGTTCACCTACAAGGTGCCGGGGTCTGTCACCGACGGCCAGCAGGTGCTCAGCGGCGGCATCGGCGTCGGCGGCACCGTGGGCGTCGGTTCCAACCAGCCGAGTATGGGCGTGTGCTTCACCGGCCGCGGCGCGAATCCCGGTGAGGCCCTGCTGGGCAGCCTCGACCAGGGCGGTTTCGGATCCTCGCAGAACCAGCTCAGCTCCACCGGCTCGGTGACCGACACCATCACCAATGTGATCCGGCGCCTGATGGGCAGCTGAGTCACCCTTCCCTCAGACTCCTGGGCCGCGTCGTGCGCGCGGCCGTGCGCGGCCCAGGACCCTTTCTTCCCCAGGAGTTCGGTCGTGTCACGAACGCGGTCTCTTTCGTCGCTGGTCCTGTCGTGCGCAGCCTTGGCGGCGTTGCTCTACGTCGCCCCGGGTGCGCTGCAGATTTCACGGGCGGAGGTCGCCTCCCATCTCGATCACATCGATCGCGAGGGGCAGCGGCAGGAGATGTTCTACGTGTATTCGGCTGCCATGCAACGAATAATCCCGCTGCAGGTAATGGCAGCTCAGCCGAACGCCCCGACGCTGTATCTGCTCAATGGCGCCAGCGGCGGCACCGATATCACCAATTGGTACAGCCGAACCGATGTGGTCGCGTTCTTCTGGAAGAAGAACGTGAATGTGGTGACGCCGGTCGGCGGTGAATTCTCCTATTACACCGACTGGCAACGCGACGACCCGAAACTGGGTCGCAACCGGTGGGAGACCTTCCTGACCCGGGAACTGCCGCCCATCATCGATGCGGCGCTGCACACCTCGGGCGTGAATGCCATTGCGGGCGTGTCCATGTCGGCCACCTCGGCGCTCGACCTCGCCTCGGGCGCGCCGGACGTGTACTCGGCGGTCGCCGCCTACAGCGGCTGCGCCGCCACCTCCGATCCCTCCGGGCGCGCCTACATCCGATTGGTGCTCGGCCGCGGCGACGCCGACCCCGCCAACATGTGGGGTCCGGACGACGATCCCGCCTGGCGCGCGCACGACACCGTGCTCACCGCGGACAGCCTGCGAGGCAAGGCGATCTACCTCTCCAGCGGCACCGGTCTGCCCGGACCGGCCGAGAGCCTCGGCGCGGCGCCCACCCCCGACCAGGTGATCACCAAGGCGGATCAACTGGTGCTCGGCGGCATCATCGAAGCCGCCACCAATTCGTGCACCCACGCGCTCGCCGATCGGCTTGCCGCACTGGATATTCCGGCCCAGGTCGACTTCCGCCCCACCGGCACCCACACCTGGCGCTATTGGCAGGACGACCTGCACAACTCGTGGCCACTGCTCGCCGCGGCGCTCGGCACCGAATAGATCGGCACCGAGAAAGGCCCGGAACCATCAGGTTCCGGGCCTTCTTCGTCAGCTGCCGGAGCCGCTGAACAGCTGCTTGAGCAGGGCCGAAATAAGCGCATCCACAACGAGATTGGCCACGGAACCCATCTTCTTCATTCTCCTTCGGGTGTTTTCGAATGAGCCTTTGCCCATCGCGAAAAACGTTATGGCACAAGGAGATAGAGCGGAAATCACTTGTTTTGATGATCGACAAGTGCTGCTTGTGGATCAGGAGGACAGGGCCGCGACGGCGGTGGCATTCCGCTCGCGGCGGTGCGGTGTCTCCAGCCGGGCGATCAGGTCCGGGTTGGCGGCGCGTACCCGCCGGGCGATGTCGACGAAGGAGCGCACCAGCGGGGTCTGGTGTGCGGCGCGCCAGCACACCGCGACTTCACTCGGGGTGGCGTCGGACACCGGAATGACTCGCACGCCGGGGAATCGGATCCAGCCGGCGCACGGCACCGTCATCGCGATACCCGCGCCCGTTGCCACCTGATGCAGCTCTTCGAGCAGGGTCTTCACCGGCAGGACCGCCGGGGCCGTGTGTCCGCCGCGGTGGGATTCCAGCCGCCAGAACGCATTCCACACCGGATCGGTCGGTCCCGACGCGAGGATCGGATCATCGAGCAGCTCGCCGACCGTCACCGTGGTGCGGTCGGCGAGGCGGTGATGTGCGGGCAGCATCACCATCAGTGGCTGGGTGAACAACGGCTCGAAGCGCAGTCCCAGGTCGGCGAACGGGCGGCGCACGAAGGCCACATCGACCAGCCCGTCGGCCAGACCGGCGGATGGGGTGTCGTAGGTGAAGTGCGTGAACTCGATGGTCACCTCGGGGTGGGCGGCCCGGAAGGCGGCCAGAATCGGCTCGGTCAGGGTCAGTGCCGCCCCCTCGAGGCACCCCAGCACCAGCCGATCGTGTTCCCCGCGTTGTACGGCCCGGGCCGCCTCGAGTCCGAATCCCAAGCTGGCCAGTGCGTCTCGGACATGCTGCAGGAATTCCACCCCGGCCGCGGTGAGCTCCACCTGCCGTGTCGTGCGTGAGAACAGCGTCACACCCATCTCGTGCTCGAGCTGCTTGATCTGGGTGCTCAAACCCTGCTGTGACACGTGCAACCGCTGTGCGGCCCGCGTGAAGCTCAACTCCTCCGCAACCGCGATGAAGTACTGCAACTGGCGGGTATGAACTTCCATGCGACGCAGTTTAGGCCGGTCAGGAATTTGAAATACATCGATTTCCAATAATGTCTCAGGATGTCAGCAATCTTGTGGCAGCGCGCCCGGCGGCGGGCCGGACCGGGCGATTGCACGGCCGCGTCAGCGCAGGCGCGGTCGGTGCCGGGTGCGTAGGGTGGCTGGTAGCGACCGGCCAGCGGAAGGGGACGAGGTGGCGCACGGGTCCGATGAATCGACCGCGACCGCACTCGCCGCGTCCGTCGCCCGCCTGGGCGCGGAGTTCGGCGGCGAATTCGGCCCCGAGGTGATCGAGCCGCTACTGACGTCGTCCTACGCCGCACTGTCCGCATTCGCCGACCCCGCAGGCGATGTGCCGCTGCTCGCCGAGCGCTTCGCCCGGGACCGGATGTTCGCGCTGTCGAAGGCGGCCGGGCGTCGCTCGGGCATCCCCGGGGTGCTGTTCGTCTGCACCCACAATGCGGGCCGCTCCCAAATGGCGCTGGGCTTCTTCGCGCAATTGGCGGGCGCTCGAGCGGTGGGCTGGTCGGGCGGGTCGGCACCGGGCGCGGCCGTGAATCCGGTTGTGGTGCAGGCGATGGCGGAACGCGGCGTGGATATCACGGCCGAGTTCCCGAAGCCATGGACCGACGAGTTGGTATGGGCTGCCGATGTCGTCATCGACATGGGTTGCGGCGACAGCGATCCCATCGTGTCCGGCCATCGGTTCGAGCAGTGGTGGCTGCCGGATCCGGCGGGCCTGCCGATCGAGGAGGTACGTGCGATTCGCGATCAGGTGGAAGCGCGCGTGCGCCGCCTGGTCGACGATCTCGGACTTTCCGGGCCCGCCGAACAGCAGCCTTGATCGCCGGTCGCGGCGGGTGCCCGAGGACTGCCTTGGGTACTATTCTGCTGCAAACGATTTCAAGGGAGATCAGGTGGATCAGCAGCACGCGAATCAGGGAGCTTCCACGGGCTCGGCGTCGCTGATCGAGGACCAGGGCCGGATCCCGATGTACAGTCCGGAATTCGCGGCCGATCCGCACGGGTACTACCGGCACATGCGGAGCACCTACGGAACGCTGGTTCCGGTCGAGATCTGGCCCGGAGTGCCCGCGACGTTGGTGGTCAAGTACGCGACCGCCGTGCGTATTCTCAACGACCCCACCCACTTTCCGGCCGATCCGCGCATCTGGCAGCAGACGGTGCCCGCCGACATCCCGATCATGCCCATGGTCGAATATCGGCCCAATGCGATTCGCACCAGCGGTCCGGAGCACGCTCGCTATCGCACGGCGCTCGCCGATGCCCTGGCCGGGATCGATCTGCCCGCGGTGCGATCCATGGTGGAGCGGTCCGCCGTCCCCGTCGTCAACGCCTTCTGCGAGGACGGTCACGCCGACATCCTGAGCCAGTACGCCCTGCCCCTGGTCTTCTCGGTGTTCTGCCAGATCCTCGGCTGCCCACCGGATATCGGCGCGCGGGTCGCGGCCGCCAGCGCCGCGATGTTCGACGGTGTGGACACCGAGACGGTGAACGCGCAGATGGGTGAGGCGCTGCTCGACCTCACGGCCTTGAAGCGGGCGCACCCGGCCGACGACGTCACCACCAGGCTGGTCCAGCATCCCGTCGGGCTCACCGATGAGGAGATGGTGCATCAGCTGGTGCTGTTGTTCGCCGCGGGTGTCGAACCGCCGCTGAACCTGATCGCCAACACCCTCGTGTTGATGATGACCGACTCCCGCTTCACCAGCAGCATGCAGGGGATGCCGCTGCCGACCAGCAAGGCCATCGCCGAGCGGCTGGCGAGCGACCCGCCGATGGCGAACTACTGCATCACCTATCCGCGCCAGCCCATCCTGGTCGAGGGTGTGTGGCTGCCCGCGCATCAGCCGGTCATCATCAGCATGGCCGCCTGCAATACCGATCCGGAGCTGGCTCCCGGCGATTCCCTGGACAACGGCTGGAACCTGGCGTTCAGCTCCGGTGATCACGCCTGCCCGGCGCACGCCCGGCCGTACGGGATCCTGCTCGCGCAGGACGTCATCGATCAGCTGCTGGACTTCCTCCCGGAAACCAAACTCGCTGTCGCCGAGGCGGATCTGGTCTGGCGACCGGGTCCGTTCCACCGGGCACTGACGGCGCTGCCCGTGGTGTTCCCGTCCTGCCGCCCGTTCCCGACCCCGGAGGCGTAGTCCCGCACCGCATCCGGGCGGACTTGCGCGAACACCGGCGGACAAGCGGGCAAACAACCCGTTGACACACTTTCGACTGTGTGTTCACTGTGAACTGTCAGCGACTGTGTGCAACACTACAATTCGTGACTATTCGGCCGAACCAGACACTGCGGCAAGGTGACCCGCCGGTGGATACGGCCGTGATAGTGCCCTCCAGCTGCGATGACGCGCTGTGCCCGAACGGAATTCACGTGAAGGTGTGTGGTGCGACGAATCTTTGACTGGTGATCGCCCGGAACCCCTCTTGACAGGTCTCCCTCCGGTGTCCGCTGCGGCCGACACCGCAGGTGGCATGCCGAAACCCGGCGATGGCCCCGTATGCCCGTAGCGGATTCGTTGCCGCTGCGGGGATCTCGAATAAGTAGGAGGTTGTTATGGATTCGCACGGTCATATGGAGGGCGTATCGCTGGCCGAGCTGCTTCGGCACGGCAACCCGGAGTTCCACGAGCGACTGCAGAAAGTTCTCAGCAACCCGGACTACTTCGTCACCGAGAAGCAGAGCCAGGAGCAGCGCAGGCAGAACGCCTACGACCAACTGCGCTACCTGGTCGGCGAAATCGGTGACACCCGCGATATCGCGACCGACCTGCCCGCGCTGTTCGCGGTGTTCGACTGGTCGGCGGTGCTGGCGACGGATCTGATTCCGCTGATCTCCGGCCACTACAACCTGGCCTCGGGGAGCCTGGCCACGCTGACCGATTCCGATTCGGCCGCACCGTATCTGCGGGATCTCGACGACGCCTCGGCCATCGGCGTCATGCTGCTGACCGAGTACGGCTGCGGCTCGAACATCCAGTTCATGCAGACCATCGCGACCTGGGACGGCGACGGGTTCGTCATCAACACCCCGGAGCCGCGCGCCCGCAAATTCATGCCCAGCGTGGGCATTCCGGTGTCCCGGGTCTGCGTGGTCGGGGCTCGCTACGTCGACTCGGCGGGCGTCGATCAGGGCGTGCACCTGTTCGCGGCTCGGCTGCGGGACGCGGACGGCGCGGCCGCACCGGGCGTGAACATCACCCAGCTCGACAACCAGCCGCTGGTCATCATGGACAACTCGGTCATCAGCTTCGACAACCTCCGGGTCGAGCGCGGCGCCTGGCTGAGCAATGACCTCGCCACCATCGACGATCAGGGCGTGCTGACCTGGCGCGATGAAACCAGCCGCAAGCGGGGCTTCGCCTCGGCGATCAGCCAGCTCACCGTGGGGCGGCTGGCGCTCTCGTCCTGTCTGAACGCCTCGGCCCGCGCCGCGCTCTACATCGCGCTGCGCTACGCCGCCAAACGGACCGTGCCGCTGACGCCGGCCGACCGCCCGCGCATGATCGAGATCCCGCACGTGCGCGACACCCTGCTCACCGATCTGGCCGGCACCGTCGCCCGCACGATCTACGGGAACGCGATCAAGACCACGCTCGCGGGCAGCGATCTCACCAGCCGCGACACCGTCGTGTCGGTGATGCTGGCCAAGCACTTCATCCAGCCGCACGCCCTGCAGTCGGTGACGAACAGCCGCCTCAAGATGGCCGCCCAGGGCATGTTCAGCGCCAACCGGGTCGCCGACTACCTCGGTGTCTGCCACGCGGCCATCACCGGCGAGGGCGACTGCCACGTACTGGGTTCGGTGGCCGGGCGCGTGCTGGCCAAGCACCTCGCCGGGAAGATGCCGCCGGAGGCCGGTGTGCACGATCCCGCCGACATCGGTGATCTGCTGAGCCTGTTCAACGCCCGCACCCTGACGATCGTGCAGGAGGCGCAGCCGTACCTGTCGACGCCGGGGCTCGACGCGCGGCTGGACATCATCCCGGACGCCCTCGCCCTGTCCGAGGCGTACTGCGCCGAGGAGACCCTGCAGCTGCTGCACCAGAACGCTGCCGGGCATCCCGAGATCGCCGCTGTGCGAGACGTTTTCGCGCTCGACTACCTCGATCAGCACGCCACCTGGTATCTCACGCGCGGTCTGCTCGACATCGCCGCCGTGAAGGTGGTGAAGGAGCAGCTCCGCCTGGCCCTCGACACCCTCGGCGAGAACCTGCCCACCCTGCTGGACGCCTTCGGCTTCGACGATGAAATCCTCGGCGCGCCGGTCCTTTCCGAGGACCTCCCGGCCGCCTGGGAAGCCCGCTGCAACGATCCCCGGCGGCACTGACCCTCGCCCAGGCGAGGCCGGAGCGGGCATCGACGAGGCTGCCCGCTCCGGTACACCCGGTCAGGTCCGACGCAGCTGGCCGGGGGAGGCGTGGTACCGCTCTCGGTACACCCGGTTGAACACCGATACGGCGGAAAATCCGCTGTCATAGGCGATATCGGCGATGGTCCGGCGACGGTTGCCCGGGTCGGCGAGACGTTTCACCGCCCGCTCCAGGCGGGCGGTGAGCAGACAACCATGCGGGGTCGTTCCGGACAGGCGCATGGCCCGCTCGAGCTGACGCCGGGTGATACCGAGATGGTCGGCGACGGCATCCACGGTGAGCCGCGGGTCGTCGGAGTACCGCTGGATGTATCGGCGCGCGTCTCGCGAAATAGCGGCCAGTTTCGTGCTTTCCGGCGCGCGGCGTTCGTCGAGGGCGTCGGCGAGCAGCTCCGCCATGTGCGTGCTGATCTTCACGAACTGAGTGGCCGTCATCTCGGTGTAGCTGGACAGTTGTTCGGCCAGCGCGACAACGGATCCGAGCAGCGGGTCGTTCGCGTCCAGGGCAAGATGCGGTGGCCCGTCGGGCGACAGGCGCAGGAAGTCGGCGGGGATATTGAGAATCCATCCGTACACGTGGTCACCGTGCGAGAGCACCATGCGCTGCCCCCAATCGACGACGCCGATCTGACCGGGCCGCAATTGCACTCGGGTGTCATGCTGCTCGATGCCGAAGGGGCCGCTGCGGGGGATGAGCAGTCGGGCGCTACGGTCGCCATCGGCCTCGACCTCGGCCCGGGTGCGTTCATACGAGATCTCGGTGGATTCGAACTGCACGTTCTGGAAGTCGCCGAGCTGAAAGTTCGACAGGCGTTGAACCCGCAGCGCGCCTTCGAAATTCGGCCAGTCCCCGAAGTCGATCCGCGCACCGCCCTGATTGGCCGCGACCTGCTCCCGCCAATAACCCGGCCTGTCATCTCTCGACAGGTCGGCCGCGGCGTCGCTGGCTACCACCAACTCCGACACCGAACACCCCCTCCTTCGTCGCAGATCCGGACATAGTTCGTCGCAGATCCGGTCGACCCGAATATATCCGCGCACATAACCTTTGATCCGGTTCGGCCGCAGTCGCAGCCAACGGTGCCTGCGACTGCCCCCCTGCCAGGCTCGGCCGAATCGGTGCTGTCGGTCTGCCGAAGGGGGGCAGAGCGGCAGCCCATCAGCTTCCCGAGATCGCCCGGGTGACGGCGGTGATCGTGTCGTTGACCCGATCGAGCATCCTCACCCCGAGGGCTTGAAACGCCTACTCACCGGTCGCGGCGAGCAGACGGTGGGCGAGACCTCGCACGGATTCGACCAGCGCGTCGGGATATTCGACGACGAACGGACGGTCCAGCCCGGCGAGCAGAGCCGGAACCCAGTCGAGCCGTTCGGCCCGCAGCCGTACCCGGACCCACGGATCCTCGCCGGTTTCCATTGCACCGGAGTCGATTTCGTCCACGGTGACGATCGCCACGGGTAGCAGTGCGCGAACGGTGGCCGCGTCGCCCCGGACGCGCACCGAGATCTCGTACCGGTAGGGCGCATCGGCCAGCGCGGACAACAGCGCGGCGGCCGGTTCGAATCCCGCAGGCGGGGTGAAGGTCCCGGGTGTCGTGGTCGCCGACTCGATGCGGTCCATCCGGAACGAGCGGGATTCGCCGGTGGCCGCATCGGTTCCGGTCACGTACCACCGGTCGTTGTGGGTGACCATCCCGTAGGGGTGCACGACCCGCTCGGTGCCGCGCCCGTTGCGGTCGGTATAGGCGATCGCGACCGGTCGGCGCTCCCGGGTGGCTTCGGCGAACACCAACAGCACCTGGGTCTTCGGGGTCGCCGCGGATCCAGCCTCGCCGGTGTACTGCACCTCGTGCAGCAGCGTGTCGAGCCGGGCGGCGAGGGGCTTGGGCAGGACCCGCCCCAGCTTGGCCGCCGCGCTGTCCGCGGCATGGACGGGTCCCGTTCCCCATCCGGCCCGGCGGGCGGCGACCAGGCCGAGCAGGACGGCCAGCGCTTCGTCGTCGGACAGCATCAGCGGCGGCATCCGGTATCCCGGGGCGAGCCGGTAGCCGCCGTACCGGCCGCGCACCGACCGGACCGGAATGTCGAGGTCCGCGAGATGTTCGGCATAGCGGCGAACCGTGCGCTCATCGACACCCAGGCGCTCGGCCAATCGGCCGACCGAATGGGTGCCGCCGGTCTGCAGGATCTCCAGCAAGGCGAGCACGCGCGCGGTGGGGCGGGTCATGACGAAATCTTCCCACCGATACCGGGCGGATCCTGTCCGGTATTGCTTTTAGCGTGGCGATACCGGCGGGATTCGCCCGCCGGATGTCCCGCAAGGAGCAGTCATGAATCTCGTGTCGATTCGCCTGATCACCGCCGATATCGACCGCCTGGTCGAGTTCTATCAGCGGGTGACCGGGGTGGCGGCGCTGCGGCTCACGCCCGACTTCGCCGAAATTCACACGGCGGCAGGAACATTGGCGATCGGCAGCACCCGCACCGTCGCCCTCTTCGCCCCCGGCAGTGCGCGCGCCGCCGAGAATCGCACCGCGATCATCGAGTTCCGGGTCGAGGATGTCGACGCCGAATTCGCCAGGCTCACCGGCACTGTCGCCGACTTCGTCAACGAACCGACGACCATGCCGTGGGGCAACCGGTCGCTGTTGTTCCGCGATCCCGACGGCAACCTGATCAACTTCTTCACCCCCGTCGCCGCGCGGGCTTGACCCTGACCCTGCGTCAAGGTTGGAGGGTTGCCGCATGACGAACAACAGCATCTCCTCCATCAGCGTCGCCCCGCCCGTCGGCGGATTCCGAGAGATCGACGGTCGGCGGATCTTCGTGCACCGCTCGGGCAGCGGCGGCCCGGCCGTGGTGTTCCTGTCCGGCGCGAGTGCGGTCGGGTTGGACTATTTCGGTGTCCAGCAAGGGGTTTCGGAGTTCACCACGGCCGTGGTGTACGACCGCTGCGGCACCGGCTTCAGCGATCACGTCCCGCTGCCGCGCACCGCGGCCGCCGTCGCCACGGAACTGCGGGAGCTGTTGCGCGCCGAGGACATTCCCGGTCCGTACGTGCTGGCCGCCCACTCGCTCGGCGGCCTGTACGCGCACCGGTTCGCGCAGCTGTTCCCGGCGGACGTGGCGGGCCTGGTCTGGCTCGACGCACTGCACCGCGACTGGGACGACTTCATGCCCGCCGCGGTGGGTCTGGCCGCGACCGAGCGGATGGCGGCGGATCCCGAGCAGCTCGAGCAGATGCGGCCGATCCTGCGGGAGTGGGCGGAGGAGTCGCTGGCGGACTATCCGAAGCCGCTGCGGGAGCCGCTGTTCGAAGCCAAGCTGACCGACGGGTGGATCCGGTCGGGCATTGCCGAGCAGAGCACGCTGGTCGAGCTTGCCACCGAAGTGCGTTCCGGCTCGGGTATCCCGGACGTCCCCGTGATCGCACTGACCGTGCTGGGCGGCGACCCCGAGCGGATGCGGGCCGTCCACGAGGCCAAGACGAGAATGGATGCCGCCCTGGTGAACTCGGTCACGCAGGGGGAGCAGCGCCTGCTCACCGACACCTTCCATCACCGGCTCTGCGTCGACCGCCCGGACGCGGTGGTGGCGGCCGTCCGGGATGTCCTCGCCCGGGTGACCCGCCCCTAAACTCGACCAGACCGACCAGTAGGGGAGACCGGTGCTCACGATCAGCCAGCTCGCCGCGGCCGCCGGCGTGACCGTGCGCGCCGTCCGCCATTACCACCACCTCGGCCTGCTGGCCGAACCCGAGCGCGACGCCTCCGGCTACCGGCGCTACAGCGCGCAGGCGGCGGTGGACCTCATCCGGATCCGAACCCTCGCCGACGCCGGGGTGCCGCTGGCCCGCGTGGACGCGCTGCTGCACGCGCAACCGGCCGAATTCGACACCGCCATCGCCGATATCGACCGGGAGCTACGGAACAGGATCGACCAACTCGCCGAATACCGTCGCCGCATAGCCGAATTGGCGGGCGGCGAACGCTTGATCCTGCCCGCCGAGATCGTCGCGATCCTGGACCGGATGCGCGGCCTCGGAGTCGGCGAACAGCGGGTGTTGCTCGAACGGGACTCCTGGATCCTGTTGCGGGCCTTGAATCCCGCCGCCGTGCCGCAGCGAATCGAGCAGAAGAACGCGAGTCTGGACGATCCCGAGACCCTGCGCCTCTACCTGGCCTGCGACGAATCCTTCGACTGGAACCCACACGATCCGAGGCTGAACCGCCTCATCGACGACCTCGACGCCTTCGAAATCGCCCACGAACGCAACGGCGGGCAGGGCACCCCGCTGATCAGCTCCCGAATCGCCGAGTCATCCCCGGCCTGGCAGCGGGTGGTCGAGGTGCTCGCCCATCGCGCCGCACGCCGCCGGACCGCCTGAACCGGCACGGATGTGGATCGCTGCGTGGTTGCTCGAATGTGAAAGGTGTTCGAGTCCTCGGCGATTCGCGGGACTCGCGGGGTGCGGCCGGGGGCCGGCTGCAAACTGTGCGCGAGGCGGGACTTGAACCCGCACGTCCTAGGACACCAGAACCTAAATCTGGCGCGTATGCCAATTTCGCCACTCGCGCTAACGGTACGACCGTCCAAACTTTACCGGGTTCAACCGGTAACGCGAAGCACCCGGGGGGTGTGGCGTACTGGTCGGTAACCCTAGCTGGGATTATAACGATTTGATAAAGGGGAATGTGAGGGGGGCTCATATTTCCTACACGGGTGTAACTGAGCTCACCAGGGTGTTCAAACATGAGGGAGGGTCATGTTTCGGAGCATTCTGGTACGGGCGTACGGAAATACCTGACGGTAGCGAGTCCAGCGGTAACCAAACATGAGGAGATCCTCATGATTTTGTGGAATCCTCGGCGTCTACCAGGGCCTGCGGGCCGAGGGGATACCTGCGCACCGTGAGCGCGGCCCAGTCCTGTGGGGGCGGGCCGCCAGGAGAAGGAAGTCGAACGTCTTGACGATCAACGAGAGCACCGGGACCGGATCGAAGGCCAGGGCGGCGGGGAAGTCACGGGAGAGTGGGGTCCGTTCGTCGCTGCTGGACCGGTTGCTGGGGGGCGCGCCGTACGCCCTGGCATTCGGTGGGCAGGGCGCGCAGTGGCTGCGTGAGCTCGAGGAGATCGGGCGCGATTCCGCTCTCGAGCCCGAGCTGACCGCACTGGTCAACGAGGCCGCGAAGACGCTGGAACCCGTTGCGTCCCAGCTGCTCGTGGTCCGGCCGGTCGGTTTCGACCCGATCGCGTGGATGCTGGAAGAAGAGATCGCCGACCCGGACCAGGGGGAGGTGTCGGGAGCGCCGTCAGCGCAGGTGTTGCGCTCCGCCGCCGTCTCCATGCCCGGTGTGTTCCTGACCCAGATCGCCGCGCTGCGTGCGCTGCGCCTGCAGGGCCTCGACATCGTCGCGCACGCCCCCACCGCAGTCATCGGCCACTCGCAGGGCCGCATCGCCGCCACCGCCGCCGAGGCGCACGGCCGTCGCGATGCCGAACTGCTGGCCATCGCCCAGTTGATCGGCGCCGCAGCCGGTCTGGTCGCGCGTCGTCGCGGCCTGCTGCCCGTCGGTGAGAAGTCGCCCATGGTCGCCGTCTCCAATGTCGACCCCGAGGCGCTGGAAGCCGTTGTCGCCGAGGTCATGAACGGCGTCGCCCCGGAGAAGGCCGCCGTCCTCTCCATTCGCAACGGCCGCCGCCGCGCCGTGCTCAGCGGCCCGGTCGCCCAGCTCGACCGCGTGCGCCAGCGCGCCGCCGAGATCAATGCCGAGCAGGCCAAGGAGCGCGACGCCAAGAAGCGCGGCGGCTCGGTCTTCGCTCCGGTCTTCGAGGACATCCCGGTCGAGGTGGCCTTCCACCACCCGGCGCTGGCCGAGACCGTCGAGCTGGTCAAGGGCTGGGCGCAGCAGTGTGGCGTGGACGCCGAGCTGGCCGCCGCCCTCACCCAGGAAGTGCTCGTCGACCCGATCGACTGGGTCGCCATCGTCGACAACACCGTGACCGAAGGCGCGCAGTGGATCCTGGACCTCGGTCCCGGTGACCTGCTCTCGCGCCTCACTTCCGGCTCGCTCAAGGGCACCGGTGTCGGCGTGCTCGCCGCCTCCACGCGTCCGGGTCAGCGCAGCCTGTTCACCCCCGGCGCGGCCCCCGAGGTCGCCCCGGCGTGGAGTGAGTTCGCGCCCAAGCCGATTCGCCTGCCCAGCGGCCGCATCGTGGTCGAGACCGCCTTCACCAAGCTGACCGGTCGCTCGCCGATCCTGCTGGCGGGCATGACCCCCACCACGGTCGACGCGAAAATCGTTGCGGCCGCGGCCAATGCGGGCCACTGGGCCGAGCTGGCCGGTGGCGGCCAGGTCACCGAGCAGATCTTCGCCGACCGCGTCGAGGAACTGAAGAGCCTGCTGCAGCCGGGTCGTGCGGTGCAGTTCAACTCGCTGTTCCTGGACCCGTACCTGTGGAAGCTGCAGCTGGGCGGCAAGCGCCTGGTGCAGAAGGCCCGTAGCGCCGGTGCGCCGCTGGACGGTGTCATCGTCACCGCCGGTATCCCGGAACTCGAAGAGGCCGTTGCGCTGATCGAGGAACTCGCCGAGGTCGGCATCACCCACGTGGCCTTCAAGCCCGGCACCGTCGCGCAGATCCGCTCCGTGCTGCGCATCGCCGACGCGGTCCCCGGCTACCCGGTCATCATGCACATCGAGGGCGGTAAGGCCGGTGGCCACCACTCCTGGGAGGACCTCGACGATCTGCTGCTCGAGACCTACGCCGAGCTGCGTGGCCGCGACAATGTGATCGTCTGCGTCGGCGGCGGCATCGGCACGCCCGAACGCGCCACCGAATACCTCACCGGCGAATGGTCCACCCAGCACGGCTACCCGGTCATGCCGCTGGACGGCGTGCTGGTCGGCACCGCCGCCATGGCCACCCTCGAGGCCACCACCGCGCCCGAGGTCAAGCAGCTGCTGGTCGACACCCCCGGTACGCCCGACTGGGTCGGCGCGGGCACCGCGAACGGCGGAATGGCTTCCGGCCGTTCGCAGTTGGGCGCGGACATTCACGAGATCGACAATGCTGCCTCGCGCACCGGCCGCCTGCTCGACGAGGTCGCCGGTGACGCCGAGGCCGTGGCCGACCGTCGCGCGGAGATCATCGCGGCCCTCGACGGCACCGCCAAGCCGTACTTCGGCGATGTCGCCACCATGACCTACCTGGAGTGGCTGGAGCGCTACGTGGAGCTCGCGGTCGGCCTGGACCGCCGCAAGGACTTCGACTGCGGTGGCGACTTCGCCGACGCCATCGCCGACGCCACCCGCTCGGTGTGGCTGGACATCACCTGGCGCGACCGGTTCGCGGAGATGGTGCGCCGCACCGAATCCCGCCTCAACCCGGCCGACCGCGGCGAGATCGCCACACTGTTCGCCGGCGACGCCGCGTTCGAGACCCCGGTGCAGGCCATCTGCACGCTGAAGGAGCAGTACCCGGCCGTCGCCGAGGCCGTCCTGCACCCCGCGGACGTCCCGTTCTTCGTGAGCCTGTGCAAGACCCCCGGCAAGCCGGTCAACTTCGTCCCGGTCGTGGACCAGGACGTGCGCCGCTGGTGGCGTTCGGATTCCCTGTGGCAGGCGCATGATCCGCGCTACAGCGCCGACCAGGTCTGCATCATCCCGGGCACCGTCGCCGTCGCGGGCATCACCCGCGTGGACGAGCCGGTCGGTGAACTGCTCGACCGCTTCGAGCAGAACACCGCCTTCGCCCTGGTGCGCGACGGCATCGTCCCGGCCGCCGTGGACGGCCGCCGCCGCGCCGAGGTCGCCAACGGCCTGCTCGACATCGTGCTCGCCGCACCGGATGTGAACTGGGCCGGGCGCACCACCGTCAACCCCATCCACCGCCTGGGCAACCTGGACGAGTGGGAGATGAACGGCAAGGGCGCCAAGCACCCGCGCACCGGTGCCACCCTGTCGGCCACCGAGGGCCCCGAATCCGATTCCGCCTATGTGGAATTGGCCGTCCCGCTGCTGGGCAAGGATGCGGTCCGCATCCGCCTGACCGTCCCGGTCTCCGTGTACAACGGTGGCGCACCGGTCATTACCGAGGACGACGCCGACGCCGCCATGAGCGCGCTGCTGGCCGTCGCCGCCGGGCAGTCGCTGCCGGAGGTCAAGGAGATCGACGGCACGAAGGTCGCGCATTTCAATGTGGCCTGGAGCCCGGATCTCGTCGCCGACCACGCCGGTGTCACCGGCTCCGGTCTGCCGGACACCCTGTCCACCATCGGCCGCACCGTTCCCGACGTGCTGGTCGGCGCCTGCTGGCCCGCCGTGTTCGCGGTGCTGGGCGCGACCCGCACCGCCGACGGCCAGTCCGTCATCGAGGGCATGCTGGACCTGGTCCACCTCGATCACCAGATCGAGCTGAACGGCGAACTGCCTTCCGCCGCAAGCGTGCTCGCGGTCCGCGCCGAATCGGTCGAGACCCTCGACACCGATCTGGGCCGCGTGGTCGAGGTGCGCGTCCGGGTGGCGGGCATGCTCGACAAGCTCGAGACCGGCATGTCCATGCCGACCGTCGCCACCCTCACCGAGCGCTTCGCCATTCGTGGCCGCACCGGCGCCGGTGAGCTGGTCGACCCGCCGCGCGCCGCCGGTTCGCTCTCGGACGAGGCCACCGACACCCCGCGTCGCCGCCGCCGCGACGTGGCCCTCCTCGCCCCGCGCGCCATGGGCGCCTTCGCCCAGGTGTCGGGTGACTTCAACCCGATCCACACCTCCGACAATGCCGCCAAGCTGGCCGGTCTGGGCTCCCCGATCGTGCACGGCATGTGGCTCTCGGCCGCCGCACAGCACGCGGTCTCGGCGATCGACCTGAACGACAAGGTCGCGCCCCGCACCATCACCGCCTGGACCACCCGCTTCCTGGGCATGGTCCGACTGGGCTCGCCGGTCGACGTGCGCGTGGAACGCGTTGCGGTGGACCACGGTTCGGAGATCGTCGAGGTCTCCTGCCGCATCGACGGCAACCTGGTGATGACCGCCACCGGCCGCATCGCGCCGCCGAAGACGGTCTACGCCTTCCCGGGTCAGGGCATTCAGGCCAAGGGGATGGGCCTGGAGGCCCGTACCCGCTCCAAGGCCGCCAAGGACATCTGGGACCGCGCCGACAAGCACACCCGCGAGGCCCTGGGCTTCTCGATTCTGGCTGTGGTGCGCGACAACCCGACCTACCTCAAGGCGCGCGGCGTCGAATACCGCCACCCGCAGGGCGTTTTGCACCTGACCCAGTTCACCCAGGTCGCCATGGCGACCCTCGGTGTGGCTCAGGTCGCTGAGCTGCGCGAGGCCGGTGCCTTCATCGAGGGTGCGATGCTCGCGGGCCACTCGGTCGGTGAGTACAACGCTTTGTCCGCCGCCGCGGGCGTGCTGCCGCTGAACGCGGTGCTGGAGGTCGTGTTCCAGCGTGGCTCCGCCATGCACGAGCTGGTGCCCCGGGATGCCCAGGGTCGCAGCGACTACCGCATGGCCGCCATCCGCCCCTCGCAGATCGGCATCGCCGACGACCAGGTCATCGCCTGGGTCAAGGGCGTCGGCGATCAGGCCGGGGAGTTCCTCGAGGTCGTGAACCTGAACCTGCGCGGCGCGCAGTACGCCATCGCGGGCACCGTGAAGGGCATGGTCGCGCTCGAGGACGAGATCGAGCGCCTGCGCGCCGAGACCGGTGGCAAGCGCGCGTTCGTGCTCATCCCGGGCATCGACGTGCCGTTCCACTCCACCGTGCTGCGTGCCGGTGTGCCCGAGTTCCGTGGCAAGCTGCTGGATCTGCTGCCGCAGGACCTGGACCCGAGCCTGCTCATCGGCCGCTACATACCGAACCTGGTGCCGCGCCTGTTCAACCTGGAGCGCGACTACATCCAGGAGATCGCGGATCTGGTGCCGTCCGAGCCGCTGGCCGAGGTGCTCGCCAACTGGGACGAGTGGACCGCCAAGCAGGTCGAGCTGTGCCGCGTGGTCCTCGTCGAGCTGCTGGCCTGGCAGTTCGCCAGCCCGGTGCGCTGGATCGAGACCCAGGATCTGCTGTTCACCGATGTCGAGCACGGTGGCCTGGGCGTCGAGCGGTTCGTCGAAATCGGTTTGGCCGCAACGCCGACCGTCGCCAACCTGGCGTCCAACACGCTGAAGCTGCCGCAGTTCGGCAGTGCCGTGGTCGAGGTCGTCAACATCGAGCGTGAGCGCGGCGTCGTCTACTCGACCGACACCGATCCCGCTCCGGTGGAAGAGCCGGAGGAGGCTCCCGCCGAGACCGCCGCTGCCGCAACGGCTCCCGCCGCTGCCGCCGCCCCGGCCCCCGTGGCCGTACCGACCGGCGGCCCGATCGCCGACGACATCGCGTTCTCCGCCGCCGACGCCACCCGCGTGCTCATTGCGCTGTGGACCAAGCTGCGGATGGACCAGATCGGTCCGGTCGACACCATCGAGGGCCTGTGCGACGGCGTCTCCTCGCGCCGCAACCAGCTGCTCGTCGACCTCGGCGCGGAGCTCTCGCTCGGTGCCATCGACGGTGCCGCGGACGCCGACATGGGCGCGCTGTCCGGCACGGTCGAGCGCCTGGCCCGCACCTACAAGCCGTTCGGCTCGGTGCTGTCCGACTCCATCGGCGATCACCTGCGCAAGGTCTTCGGCCCCTCGGGCAAGCGCCCCGCCGCCATCGGCGAGCGCGTCAAGAAGGTCTGGGGTCTGGGCGACGGCTGGGCCAGCCACGTCACCGCCGAGGTCTCCCTCGGCACCCGTGAGGGCGCCTCCGTCCGCGGTGGCGACCTGGGTGGCCTTGTCTCCGGCGGACTTTCGGACGGTGCGTCCGTGGATGCCGCCATCGACGCCGCCGTGCAGTCCGTGGCCGCGCGCCGCGGAGTCGCGGTTTCCATGCCGTCCGCCGGTGGCGGTGCGGGTGGCGCGACCGTCGACGCGGCCGCCCTCGGCGAGTTCACCGAGCAGATCACCGGCCGTGACGGCGTGCTGGCGCAGGCCGCCCGGGTGATCCTGGAATCCCTCGGCCACGCCGAGCAGGCGTCCGCCCCGGAGGTCACCACCGACACCCTGGTGGACCTGGTCTCGGCCGAATTGGGTTCGGACTGGCCGCGACTGGTCGCGCCCGCCTTCGACGCCCGCAAGGCCCTGCTCATCGACGACCGGTGGGCCAGTGCCCGTGAGGATCTCGCCCGCCTGTGGTTCGGCAACGACGGCTCGCTGCCGGTCGAGCCCGAGGTGGACGGCTACCGCGGTGCCGGTGAAGCCGTTGCGGCGCAGGCCAACTGGTGGCGCAACCGGGCCATGAAGGAGGCCCGTTCGGTGCTGGCCGGGGTCTACGGCGCGATCGCCGAGGCCGCCCTGTCCACCGCCGAGGCCGGTGTCTGGTCCTCCGACATCGCTGTGATCACCGGTGCCAGCAAGGGTTCCATCGCGGCGGCGGCCACCGGCCGACTGCTCGCGGGCGGTGCCACCGTGGTGGTCACCACCTCCAAGCTGGACGATGACCGCCTGGCCTTCTACAAGCAGCTCTACCGTGACAACGCTCGCCACGGTGCCGCCCTCTGGGTGGTCCCGGCGAACATGGCCTCCTACACCGATATCGACGCGCTCATCGAGTGGGTCGGCAATGAGCAGGTCGACAATGCCGGTGGCGCCAAGGTTCTCGTCAAGGAGGCGATGACCCCCACGCTGCTGCTGCCCTTCGCCGCACCCCGCGTGGCCGGTGACATGTCCGATGCCGGCGCTCGCGCCGAAATGGAGATGCGGGTCCTGCTGTGGTCGGTGGAGCGCCTCATCGGCGGTCTGTCCAAGATCGGCGTGGACCACGACGTGGACGCGAAACTGCATGTGGTGCTGCCGGGTTCGCCCAACCGCGGCATGTTCGGTGGTGACGG
The DNA here is from genome assembly GCF_054782115.1 of Nocardia heshunensis. Taxonomy (NCBI): domain Bacteria; kingdom Bacillati; phylum Actinomycetota; class Actinomycetes; order Mycobacteriales; family Nocardiaceae; genus Nocardia; species Nocardia heshunensis. The sequence continues at coordinate 96,208 of NZ_BAAGTC010000009.1, forward strand.
CGCCTACGGCGAGTCCAAGGCCGCGCTGGATGCCATCGTCGCCAAGTGGCGTGCGGAGAAGTCCTGGTCGGAGCGGGTCACCCTGGTGCACGCGCTGATCGGCTGGGTGCGTGGCACCGGCCTCATGGGCGGCAACGACCCGCTGGTCGTGGCCGTCGAGAAGGCGGGCGTGCACACCTGGTCCACGCTGCAGATGGCCGACGAACTGCTCAAGTGGTGCACCTCGCGGGCCCGCATCGTGACTGCGGCCGGACCGCAGCAGATCGACCTGACCGGCGGTCTCGCCGGTGCCAAGCTGGATCTGCCGGAGCTGGCTCGCCAGGCCCGGGAGCAGGCCGAGGCCGAGGCGGACGTCGAAGACGTTGACGGCGTGACCATTTCGGCCCTGCCCGCCCCGCCGACCCTGTCCTCCAAGCTGCCGACCCCCGAATGGGGTTCGGTCACCGCCGATCTCGACGACATGGTCGTCATTGTCGGCGCTGGCGAGCTCGGCCCCTACGGCTCGGCGCGCACCCGCTTCGAGATCGAGGTCTCCGATCAGCTCTCCGCCGCGGGCGTGCTGGAGCTGGCCTGGACCACCGGCCTGGTCACCTGGGAGAACGACCCCAAGCCGGGCTGGTACGACACCGAATCCGGTGAGTACGTCGACGAATCCGAGATCGCCGACCGCTACCACGACACCGTGGTGGAGCGTTGCGGCGTGCGTCGCTACGGCGACGACGGTGCCATGATCGAGAACACCGCCCCGCTGCTCACCTCGGTGTTCCTGGACAAGGACCTCACCTTCGTGGTGAACAGCGAGTCCGAGGCGCGCGCCTTCTTCTCTGCCAACCCGGAGCAGACGGTCGTCACCCCGATCGAGGGCACCGGCGACTGGCAGGTGATCCGCAAGGCGGGCACCGAGATTCGGGTGCCGCGCAAGGCCAAGCTCTCGCGCACCGTCGGCGGTCAGATCCCGACCGGCTGGGACCCGACCCGCTGGGGCATCTCCGCCGATATGGCGAGCTCCATCGACCGCGTCGCGCTGTGGAACATCGTCTGCACCGTGGACGCGTTCCTGAGCTCCGGCTTCAGCCCGGCCGAACTGATGAGCTGGGTGCACCCGGCCATGGTCGCCAACACCCAGGGCACCGGTATGGGCGGCATGTCGTCGATGCGCTCGCTCTACATCGACAACCTGCTCGGTGAGCCGCGCGCCAACGACATCCTGCAGGAGGCGCTGCCCAACGTCGCTCTGGCGCACGTGGTGCAGAGCTACGTCGGCTCCTACGGCGGCATGATCCACCCGGTCGCCGCCTGCGCGACCGCGGCGGTCTCCGTCGAGGAGGGCGTCGACAAGATCAAGCTCGGCAAGGCCGACCTGGTCGTGGCCGGTGGTTACGACGACCTCGGTATCGAGGGCATCGTCGGCTTCGGCGACATGTCGGCCACCGCCGATTCGGCCGCCATGTCCGCCAAGGGCATCAGCGACCGCTACTTCTCCCGGGCCAACGACCGCCGCCGCGGCGGGTTCGTCGAATCCATGGGTGGCGGAACGGTGCTGCTCGCCCGCGGTTCGGTCGCCCTGGAAATGGGCCTGCCGGTGCTGGGTGTCGTCGCCTTCGCGCAGTCCTTCGCCGACGGCGTGCACACCTCCATCCCGGCCCCCGGCCTGGGTGCGCTGGGCGCGGGCCGCGGTGGCCCGGAGTCCAAGCTGGCCAAGGAACTCGGCAAGCTCGGCGTCAGCCCGGACGAGATCGCGGTGGTGTCCAAGCACGACACCTCCACCGCCGCAAACGATCCCAACGAGTCCGAACTGCACGAACGCCTGGCCGACTCCATCGGTCGCTCGGCGGGCGCTCCGCTGTTCGTCGTTTCGCAGAAGACCCTCACCGGTCACGCGAAGGGCGGCGCGGCGGCCTTCCAGATGATCGGCCTGTGCCAGGTGCTCGAGTCCGGCGTCATCCCGCCCAACCGCAGCCTGGACTGCGTGGACGAGAAGATGCAGGCGTACCCGCACCTGGTGTGGCTGCGCGAGGCGCTGACGGTGGGAGATCGCTTCCCACTCAAGGCCGGTCTGGTCACCTCGCTCGGTTTCGGCCACGTGTCGGGTCTGGTCGCCATCGTGCACCCGCAGGCGTTCGTCGAGGCCATTGCCGACGCCGACCAGCGGGAGGCGTACCAGCGCAAGGCGCAGCAGCGTCAGCTCGCCGGTCGCCAGCGCTTGGCCGAAGCCATGTGCGGTGGCGCCCCGATGTACGAGCGGCCCGCCGACCGCCGCCTCGGCGGGGACGGCACCCCCGCCAAGAAGTCGCGTCAGCTCGAGGCCGACATGCTGCTCTCGCAGCAGGCTCGCCTGGGCGCGGACGCGGTGTACGTGGCAGTGCCGAAAGGCCCGGCCTGCCAGTAGAGAACGGGCCTGCCGGTAACGAGTAGCTCCCCGGCAGGTCAGACACGGCGGGCTCGCGTCCCGCGCTCCTCACCGAGCGCACGGGCGCGAGCCCGCCGTTCCCATGTGCGTGCCTACGGTGCCGTAGGTCCGCTGGTATGTTCGCAGCCAATTCGACTGCACTAACGAGGAATCTAGGAGTCCCGAACTGTGACGATCCTGGGTATCGGCCTGGACTTGGTCACCATCTCCGAGTTCGCCGAACAAATGGAACGCACCGGAACCACCATGCTCCGGGAAAGTTTCACCGCCGGAGAACGGCGCTACTGCCAAAGCAAGGGCACCGACCCGGCCCGGAGCTACGCCATCCGCTGGGCGGCGAAGGAGGCGGTCATCAAGGCGTGGGCGACATCTCGCTTCGCGCGCAGCCCGCAGATCGGCGACAACCCGTACCCGCTCATCGAGGTCGTGAACGACGCCTGGGGACGCCCCAGCATCAAATTGCACGGCCTGGCAGCGGAATTCCTGCCCCGGGTGCGAGTTCACCTGTCGCTCACCCACGATGGCGATACGGCGGCGGCAATGGTCGTGCTGGAAGACCCGGGCGAACTAGCCGACCTGATCCGCGACTGAGCCTCGTCCACCGTCATTCCGGCGTGCTTGTGGCCGGAATCTAGTCCGGGTCGAAGGTGGTGCGCTGCCCGCCCGAGCGCGATTCCTTCTCCGCGATCAGCAGATACGCCACCATGAGGCGCTTGAGTTCGGCGACGGCGTCCTCATGGCTCAGGCCGTCCTGCACCGAGAAATTCAGCATCGAGTAGACGACGTGCACCAGCACCTGCGCCATCATGGTGCGGCGGCCGCGGGGGGTGCGCGGCATGAGCGGGCGCAGCATCTGCGAAACCGCTTCGGCGAACTCCTTTTCGTGGATCGCGCCGGTCGCCCGCGTGGAGGGCGTGGACTGCATGGCCAGCCACACCTCGCGCCGCGACGGGTCGGTCATCCACAGATCCGCCAGGTGATCGACCAGCTGCGTCATGTGCCGCAGCCAGTCCATGGACGGGATCTCGCCGTGGAAGTCGGCCAGCTCCTGTGAAACCGCCACCAGGTCTTGGCGATTCAGCTCGCAGACGATGACGTACTTGTTGGCGAAGAACTGATACAGCGTGCCGATCGGCACTTCCGCGCGGGCCGCCACCTCTTCACAGGTGAAGGATTCGAACCCGACCTCGACCAGCAAAACCCGGGAGGCGTGCAACAGGGCGTCGAACTTTCGTTTCGATCGTTCCTGCGTCGGGCGGCGACGGGGCATCAGCTCCTGGGGGTCGTCCTGCAGCTCCAACGCAGGGTCCGGTCGTCGAGTCGACCTGGCTCCCGTGCGCGCTTCCACGAGGAACAGCCTACGGGTAGCGACACGCGCATGACACGCTGCGGTACTTCGTGTGTCACCGATTCCGACCCATCCACGCCGCCGTCGGCACCGAACGACCATCGCAGCTGCTTCCCAGCTGTGCATCTCTGCTGAGCGGGCGGGTGGGCCGGTGACTCGGCCGTACGTCCCGGGAATCGAAACATTGTCGGCATGACCTTGGAAGGCTGATTGTGGTTTCTTCGAGTCTTGTTCGTTCCGCGGTGACCATCGGTGTAGCCACCGAGCGCGGCACCGTGCGCGCCGTGGCGCTCGCCGATGACGGCGACAAGCTGCCCGAACGGGTGGTGCTCGAGCGGGTCGTCCCGATCGCCGGCGAGACGAAGGCCGACCTGGCCGCGGCGGTGGAAGCGGCGATGGAGGACATCGCCGACAAGATCGGCGCGGATCGCGAGATCCTCGGCGCGGCGGTCGCTTACCGCGATGCCGCCGAACGCCGGGCGATCGTGACCAAGCTGGCCGCCGGCCCGTGGCACGACGCCTCCCTGGTCTCGGCCAAGGCCACGCATCTCGCGGTGGCGCGCGCCATGACCTGGGTCGACGAGTTCGAAGACCTGGCCATCTGCGAGGTGGTGCCCGGCTTCCAGGCGTTCTCGCTCATCTCGCCCGATCGGGGCCGGGTGCTGGCCGCGGTGACCCTCGGCGGCGGCGCGGCCACCGAGGAGACCATGCGCACCGCCGTCACCGCCGCCTGGGATCAGTTCGACGCGGCCGGGGTGAAGCCGGACGCGGTGGTGCTGATCGGCTCGGCCGCAACCGAACCCGCGGTGGTGGCCGCGCTGGAATCGGGTTTCGGCGCGCCGGTCATCCCGTGCTCGGTGGCCACCGTCGCGCCCGCCATCGGTGCGGCGCTGACGGCACTGCCGGAGGCGGAGATCGCGGGGGAGGCGGCCGAGCGCATCGGCCGGGCCCGCGGCACCGCGGCCCTGTTCGCCGCGGCCAGTGTGCTGGCGGGCGGCCTGGTGGCGGGCGGTGTGTATGCGGCGGGCAGTGATTCGAAGAAGGTGCCCCAGCCGATCCTCATCGACTCCCGAGTGTCCGCGGACGCGCGCAACCCCGGGCCCGAGCATCCGGTCGGCGACGCGCCCGCCGCTCCCGCACCGGATTCCGGTTCGGCGGGTGCCGGTCTGCCGGCGATGCCCGGCATGCCCGGCATGGTCATGCCCACCGACGCGGTCGCGCCCAATACCGATCAGCAGCCCGCCCCCGCGCCGCCGCCCGGCGAAATGGTGACCATCGATCCGGCCACCCTCAACTGGGGTCCGCACTCCGACGGCCCGAAGTCCCATCCCCGGCCGCTGATCAAGGCCCAGCCCGAGCCCGAGGTCGCCTCGAATCCGGAGTCGATCATCCCGGCCCCGACCCACGCGGTCGGTGCGCCCACCGAATCCGGCCTGTTCCCCGGCGAAACCGCGCCGCCCCCGTTAGGCACCGCCGAATTCGCCGACTGGTGGGACGGCCACTGGCGCATGATGCTCCAGTGGGCCGCCCAGATGATGCCGAAGGTCTAGCCTTTCCCGACACCCCTCACAGCGAACCCCGGCCGAATATCGGCCGGGGTTCGGTGTTTTCGGCGGTCAGACGGACAGGTCGCGGCGGAGCTTGGCGACGTGGCCGGTGGCCTTGACGTTGTACTGCGCGACCTCGACCTTGCCGGTCTCGTCGATCAGGAAGGTGGAGCGGATGACTCCGGTGACCTTCTTGCCGTACATCATCTTCTCGCCGAAGGCCCCGTACGCGCCGAGCACTTCCTTGTCCGGGTCGGACAACAGCGGGAAGGTGAGCTGCTCGGTGTCGCGGAACTTGGCGAGCTTGGCCGGCTTGTCGGGGGAGATGCCGATCACCTCGATGCCCGCGCCCTCCAATTCGGCCAGGTTGTCGCGGAAATCGCAGGCCTGCTTGGTGCAGCCGGGGGTGCTGGCGGCCGGGTAGAAGTAGACGATCACCTTGCGCCCGCGGTAGTCCGACAGCGAGACGTCCTTGCCGTCGGCGTCGGGGAGGGTGAAGGCGGGGGCGGTGTCGCCGGGACTGAGTCGGTGATTCTCGGTCATGCCGTCACGCTAGCCGATGCAATTACCAGGCGCGGCAACGGTCATCGTGGTGACCGTCGTGATCGTGTTCGTCCTCGTGCCAATTGCCGCGTCTGTCGCAATGCCAGTCATTGCGCCAGGGATCGCGGGGATCGGTCCAGCCGGGACGATTGAAACCACCCCAGTCGCCGTCGCGGTCCCGGTCGTGATCACCCCAACCCGGCTGCTGATGGGCGAGGGTGGGGACGGCGGCGCTCGCGGTGCCGATCATCGGCCCCGCGATCAGGGCGCCGGTCGCGGTGGCGATGAACAATGTTCCGACAATTTTCGATTTCATTGGGAGCCTTCCCTTTTGTGCGCAATCTGTTGTGCAATGCACTCGAAACTTGCACGGGCCATGCTATGGCCGTATTCGATCGGAATTTCCTGTTCACCGGAGACTCCAACCAATTGCGCAGCGGTCGTGCAGACCCGGCCGGTCGGGACTCGCGTGTGAGTCCCGGAGCCCGGCGCGGTATTGGCGATACACTCCTGTTCGGGTCCGCCTGCCGCGCGAACGAACCGGCGCGGGCGACCCCAGAGACGACAGTCGCCGCCGGCAGTGCGGCATTCAGACAGGAGTGTGACGTGGCGAGAGACACCGAGGCGATCGAGCGCGAGATCGAGGCCGCCCGCAACCGGCTCGCAAGCACCCTCGACGAACTCGCGGTCCGCGCCGACCCGCAGCGGCTGGCCGACAACGCCAAGCAGTCCGTGGTGGCCAAGCTGAACGAGCCGAAGATCAAGTACAGCTTGATCGGCGCGGGCGCCCTGATCGCGACCCTGGTCGTGGTGAAGATCTTCCGCCGCTGAGCCGGTCGACAAAAACGAGGGCGGCCCCGGTCCATTCGGACCGGGGCCGCCCTCGTTCGGGGTTTCAGGGGCTTGCCCCTGAGAGTTCGAGAGTTGCTGCAACTCTCGAATCAGACGGTCGGGCAGGCCATTCCCGTGCCGTCGGGGTCGAGGTGTGGGCTGTAGCCGGGCTGGCCGCGGAAGAGGGGGGCAACCCCGGCCGCGCGGGCCTGGTCGCAGTTCTCGTAGACGGGTCCGCCGGCCGAGCCGGTCTGCGACAGACCCGCCGAGCCGGTGGCGGCGGAGCCGGTGTCGATCGCGGAAGAACCGGTGCCCGAGGAACCGGTGGGGACGTCGGCGAGGGCGACGGCGGACTGGGCTGCGATGGTCGTCAAGCCCGCGACGCTGGCGGTGACGAGAAGCCGGCGAACGTTCATGTATTCCTCAATGTCGGCGCAATAGGGTGGTAGCTGGCCCGGTTCGGCGCGGAGGTGCCACCGCCGCCACGGGGTCGCGGCGCGGTGACCGGTCCGGGCTCGGCGTCGAGTTTTCTGGCGCAACGTTGCATTGTCAACCGGATGGGCTATCCATCCAGGTGGATTAGGGGATTTGCCCCGAACGCCGGAAGCTCTTCTGCCGGAATATGTCTCATTCGTCCCGTCTGGAAACCCGCTCGCGCGTTGATGATTTCCGCCAGAACTACGCAAATCGAACCGTCAGTACTGTACGGCAGCACCCCGTTCGAGGTCCGCTCCGATTCGCGGTGAGGTTCCTGTGGATCCACATAGTGTCCACGTCAACTAACCGTCGATACTATGGAGGCATGACGCGCTGGCTGAGCGATGCGGAACAGGTGACCTGGCAGTCCTACATTCGCATGCGGCAGCGGCTGGACGCTGCCATCGCCGCCGGGCTGGCCCAGGACGGGATGTCGTTGTCGGACTACGAGGTACTGGTCGCGCTGTCCGCGGCCGGGGGACAATTGCGCGCCAAGGAATTGGGTGCGGAGATCTGCTGGGACAAGAGCCGCCTGTCCAAACATCTGACCCGGATGAGCGCGCGCGGCCTGATCGATCGCTGCCAGGCCGTCGAGGACGCGCGCGGCCGGGAGGTGCGGCTCACGGACGCGGGCCGCGCGGCTCTCGAGGCCGCCGCGCCCAATCATGTGGAGTTGGTGCGGCGGCTGTTCATCGACGACATGACCGCCGCCGAGGCCGCGGCCCTGCGCTCGCTGGCCGGGCGGGTGGTCGCCGAGGTCGAGCGAACGGATGTCGAGGGCCTCGGCTGAGGCTCAGTCGTCGGCTGGCCGGGAGTCCTTCGGCGGCTCGAACTGGGCGCGCTTCCAATCCCCGAACGGTTCGTCGCGTTCGCGCACGGCCTCGCGGAAACCGGCGGTGGCCGAACGCAATTGGAAGGCGTAGCCCTCGCGGGTGTGCCGGGAGATGCCGTCGAACACCGTGCTGATCATGCCGGAGTTCAGCACGCCCTGATTGAGCAACGCGCTGTTGAGCGCCAGCTTCGCCATCACCAGCTGGTTGATCGGCACCCGCGAAATGCGTTCCAGCAGTTCCTCGGTGCGGGCGTCGAGCTCGTCGGCGGGCGGGGCCTCGATGGCCAGACCCCACTCCTGCGCCTGCTTGCCGCTGAGGCTGTCGCCGGTGAACAGCAGCCGCTTGGCGCGCTGGTCGCCGACCCGGTGCGCCCACATCCCGGCCGCCGGGATCCCCCAGGTACGGGTGGGCGGGTAGCCGAAGCGGGCGTCGTCGGCGCAGATGATCTGGTCGGCGTAGAGCGCGATATCGGTGCCGCCCGCGATGGCGAAGCCATGCACCTTGGCCACCGTCGGCTTGTTGGCGTGCAGCAGGCTGGAGAACCCGCGGTTGAATCGCGACATCATGGCGTAGTCGACCATGGGATCCCAAGTGCCCCAGGGATTATGGTTGCGCGCCTGCACGACCGGATCCAGCACGGTGCCCTCGGTCGGCTGCGATCCCTCAGCCGGAGCAACGGTGCCGGTTTCGTGATTGTTCTCGGCGAAGATCGACAGGTCGTATCCGCCGCAAAACCCTTTGCCCCGCCCGCTCACCACGATGACGTGCACCCGCGGATCCAGGTCCGCGCGTTCGACAGCCGCCGCCAACTCGATCGGCGTATCGGCGGTAATGGCATTGCCACGCTCGGGCCGATTGAAGGTGATGCGCGCGATCCGCCCGGTCACCTCGTAGGTCAATGTGCGGCCGGTGTATTCGTCGACCGGCTCCGGACGCCCCGCGAACAGCGAGTCGTCACCGCCGGTCAGATCGTCGCGCCAGGCGGCCGGGCGGGTGCCGGAGTGGTTCTCGTAGTCGGGGGACACTCAAGCAGTGAACTACCGTTCATTTCTTGCTGTCAAGGGTCGGGGCCCGCTACTCCCAGGGTTTGACCGGTGGTTTCACCCAGAGGATCTTCTCGTCGGAGTGTTCGCGGTGGGCGGCGGGGTGGGCGGGATGCCGCTCGGCCCAGGCGTCCTTGTCGGTGAGCAGCCGGGCCACTACCTGCCAGGTTTCCTCGGTGCTCGGGGGATTGGTGTCGGCGGCGCGGGCCAGTTTGCGGCGTTGCGCGGCGGGCATGGCGAGGAGTTCGTCGCCGGTGATGCCGCGCGCCCAGATGTACGCGGCCAGGCGCCGGGCCTTCTCTTCCCGGCTGCGGCTGGCGTGATCGGAATGCGCGTAGTCGGCCATGCTGTGCCAGACACTACCCGAGCGCCGGGTTATGGTGACCGGGCAGTTCGATGGCAGCTCCACCGACCGAAGGGCTCTGCCCAGCTGAAAGGACTCGCCGTGACCGCGCCGATCGTGCTCAGTTGCGTCACCATCGACTCGGCCGATCCGGGCCGGCTCGCCGAGTTCTACAGTGCCCTGCTGGATTGGCGGATCATGCACGCCGAGGACGAGTACGCGCTGATCACCGATGGAAAGTCGGTGCTGTGCTTCGGTTTCGTGCCCGGACACACGGCCGCGCCGTGGCCGGACGACGCGGCCCACCCCAAGCGCGTGCACCTGGATATGAATGTCGCCGACATCGATCAGGCCACCGATCTCGCGGTGGCCCTGGGCGCGAGCATTCCCGAGTTCCAGCCGGGCCTCAATCCGGATTGGGACAATCAGCTGCCGTGGGGTGTGGTGCTCGATCCGGAGGGGCACCCCATCTGCTTGAATCTGCGTGAGTAGCAGAGGTTTTGCCGCTACCGTGTTCGCATGCCGGATGCCGTGCGTATCGATGATCTGGTCATTTCCCGTGCTACTCCCGCGCAGTGGGCCGCGGTCGTGGCATGGGCTGCCGACGAGGGTTGGAACCCCGGCGCGCGTGATGTCACCGCGTTCTTCACCCAGGATCCCGACGGGTTCTTCCTGGGGCGGGTGAACGGGGAGCCCGCCACGGCGGTGTCGGTGGTCAACTACGGTGACGAATTCGCTTTTCTCGGTTTCTATCTCGTGCGCCCGGATCTGCGCGGGCGCGGCTTCGGACTGGCCACCTGGGCGGCCGGGATGAAGCATGCGGGGGACCGGGTCGTCGGGCTCGACGGCGTGCCGGATCAGCAGGACAATTACCGGCGCAGCGGTTTCGAACTCGCCTATCGCAGTGCGCGATTCACCGGTGTGCCGCGCCTGCCGCTGCCGGACGACACCATCGCCGCGCTCGACCCGGCGGATTTCGTGGCGCTGCTGCCCTACGACGCGGAGTGCGGTCCGGCGGATCGGCCGGCCTTCCTCACCGCGTGGCTGACCGAGCCGGGGCATCGCACCTTCGCCCGCATCGTCGACGGCCGGGTGACCGGCTACGCCACCCTGCGCCCGGCCCGCGAATCGCTGCGCGTCGGACCGCTGTTCGCCGACACGCCACTCGACGCCCGCCAGTTGCTGGCGGCGCTCGCCGCGCACGCGGCCGGGATCCCGTTGACGATCGATGTCCCGCTGGACAACGAGCCCGCGGTGCGGCTGGTCACCGAGGCCGGGTTGCGGCCCAGCTTCGAGACCGCGCGCATGTACACCGGGCCGGTGCGCCCGTTCCGCCGCGAACGCGTCTTCGGCGTCACCACCCTCGAACTCGGCTGAGCGGTAACCGAATTCACCACGCCGACGGTCGTACCCGGCCGGGTACGACCACTCGCGTGAGCGTATTGCGCAGCGCCACCGTCGCTTCCGGGCCGAGTGTCGCCGCCCAGTGGTCGGTGAACCTCGCCAGCGCGGCGTCGGCGGCGCGGGTGCACGCCCAGCCGCGCTCGGTGAGCGTGACGATCTTGGCGCGGGCGTCGCTCGGGTGCGGATTGCGCTGGGCGTAGCCCTTTTTCACGAGCTCCTCGACCAATTGGCTGGCGGCCTGCTTGGTCACGCCGAGATGCTCGGCGAGCTCGCCGACGGTCGCGCCGTCGGGCGCCATGCGCACGAAGGCGAAGCCGTGGCTGGGTCGGATATCGGTGAATCCGGCCGCCACGGTGCCGTGGTGGACGGCGTCGGTCACCTGTGCGGCGGCCGCGAGCAGCAGCAGCGGCAGGTCCTGTGCGTATCCGGGCATGTCAGAGATCTTGGCACTTGACAGAAAAGTCAACAAGCTTGACCATATAGTCAAGCTGCTTGACCAAAGGAGAAGGCCATGTCCGTCATCCACGCCGCCGACACCGAAGTCCACGAAATGCACGGCTCCCGCTTCACCCCGCTGATCCGCCCGAGCATGGGCAGCAGCGAACTGTGCCTGTGGCGGCTGGAGATCACCCCCGGCACGCAGGGCGTCCCGCATCGCATCCATCGGGAGGAGGCGTTCGTCGTCCTCTCCGGCGGCATCACGATCACCATCGACGGCGAGTCCGCCGTACTGGCCGCCGGTGACGCCGCGGTGGCCCCCGCCGGATCCACCATCCGCCTGGACAATCCGGCCGACAGCCCGGCCGAAGTCCTGGTCAACGCGCCCGTCGGCTTCACCGGCGAGCTCCTCGACGGCACCGTCATCACCCCGCCCTGGGTGAATTGATCAGGCTCCGATTCCTTTTCGCTCGGGTCCGGGTCAGTACCGGTGAGCGATCGGAGACGCCGGTCGCCGGACCCGAGCGAGGCAATCCCATGCGAAAACTGATCGAATCGACCCTGGTCTCCCTGGACGGCGTCGTCGAGTCGCCCGAGGAATGGGCCAACCCGTTCTTCGACGCGGAGAACAAGCGGGCGTCGCTGCGGCAGCTGGCGGATTACGACGCCATGCTGCTGGGGCGGGTCACCTACGAGAAGTTCCTGGCCAACTGGTCGGGTATCACCGGCGACGAATACTTCGAGACCATCGGCCGCATGCGCAAATACGTGGCCTCCTCGACCTTGGAAGCGGCGACCTGGAACGCCACGCTGCTCACCGGCGACCTGGTCGACGCGGTCCGGGAGCTGAAGCGGCAGCCGGGCAAGGACATCATCAAGTACGGCACCAGCGGGCTCGACCGCCCGTTGATCGAGAACGGTCTGGTGGACGGATTCCGCTTCGCGGTGATGCCGGTGGTGGTCGGCCACGGCGGGCGGCTGTTCGACGGCGTCGACCCGAAGTATCTCGGCCTGAAGCTCACGAATACAACAACTTTCGACAATGGCGTGGTCGCACTGGAGTACGTTCCGGTCTTGTGAACCCGGATCGCCAGTTCACCGAATCGACCGAGCCGCATCGGCGCGAGCTGCTGGCCCACTGCTATCGCATGGTCGGATCCGTCGACGAGGCAGAGGATCTGGTGCAGGAGACGTATCTGCGGGCCTGGCGTGGATACTCGGGTTTCGACGGGCGGTCGAGCCTGCGCACCTGGCTGTACAAGATCGCGACCAATGTCTGTCTGACCGCGCTGGAACGACGCTCGCGCCGACCCCTGCCCTCGGGTTTGGGTGCGCCCGAGGCGGATTGGGGTGCGGCGCTCGCCGACGGGTCCGGAGTGGAGTGGCTGCAGCCGATTCCGGACGCCCTGGTGAGCGTGGAGTCCGATGATCCGGCCGCGATCGTCGTCTCCCGGGAGAGCCTGCGGCTGGCGCTGGTGGCGGGTCTGCAGTACCTGCCACCGCGGCAGCGCGCAGTGCTGCTGTTGCGGGATGTACTCGACTGGCCCGCAAGCGACGTCGCCGAGCTGCTCGAGACCAGCGTCGCGGCGGTGAAGAGCGCGCTGCAGCGGGCGCGCGCGACGCTCGATCAGGTGTCGCCCGCGCGTGATCGGGTGATCCCGCCGACCGATGCCGATTCCCTCGCGCTGCTCGAGCGGTATATCGCCGCGTTCGAGAACGCGGATCTCGCCGAGCTCGAACACCTGCTGCTGTTGGACGCCAGTCTCGAAATGCCGCCCAGCTCCACCTGGTTCGCGGGCCGCCGGACCTGCCTGCCCTTTCTGGCCGAGCAGGTGCTGCCGGTTCCCGGACTCTGGCGGTTGGTGCCGACCGCGGCCAACGGCGGTCCCGCCGCCGTCGCCTACCGGCGGTCGGACAACGGCGAGGAGCTGTCCGGTGTTGTGCTCCTGGACACGACGTGCATGGGCATCTCCCGCATCGTCTTCTTCGAGGACTCGCTGCTCGCCGCCCGTTTTCTCCGCTGACCGAAGCGGGGTCCTCCCTCGCGTTTCTGAAACGTGTTCTAATTTGGAAGATCAACAATCGGTAGGGGAGGCAGCATGGTCGCGTTCTTCACTCGGGAGAACGGTCGCTACACCGCGAGTCAGATGGCGGTCAGCGCATGGTCGGACGCACAATTGGCGGGCACCGCCGTCTGTGGCCTGCTGGCCCACGAGCTCGAAAACCACAGTCCGGGAACGGACTTCCGGCCCGCCCGCTTCACCGTCGATCTGTTCAGTCCCGTCCGCAACGAGCCGCTGGAACTGCGCAGCTCGATCGTGCGGGACGGGCGCCGCATCCGCGTCGCCGACGCGAGCGTCGTCCAGGACGGCCAGGTGCGTGCCCGCGCCACCGTGCACTTTCTCGCCCTGGCCGACGAGCCGCCGGGTGAGGTCTGGCAACCCGCCCGGGAACTGCCCGTCCCCGAAACCCCGCTGGACGGGCCCTTCGGCAATCCGCCCCTGTTCAAGTCCGGTGACCTGGACTGGACCCACGATTTCGCTTCCGGTGTCAATGCGCTGCGCAAGGCCGCCTGGAACAACGTTCCCGCCGTGGTCGAGGGCCTCCCCGTCACTCCGTTCGAACGGGCCGCGTTCGTCGCCGATACCGCGAACCTGGTGTGCAACTGGGGGACCGGGGGCGTCGGCTACATCAATACCGATGTCGCCCTGACCCTTTCCCGGCTGCCCGAGGGCCGCGAGGTGGGCCTCTTCGCCCAGGATCACATGTCCGCCGACGGCATCGCCACCGCGACCGCCACCATGTACGACCGCAGCGGCCCGCTCGGCACCGTCACCATCACGGCCCTGTCCAACGCCATGCGCCAGGTCGACATGGCCGAATTCGCTGCCTCACGATCCCTCCCGGTCGAAAGGTAACGATTCGGCAACTTGCCCTACTGGCCGGTAGGCCGTCTCGTACCGTCGGTGGCTACTCACCCGAGCGCCATCTACGAGGACGTCTACCGTGAAACTGAAGCATTGCCTGTCCACTATTGCGATCGTCGCGGCCGGATCGCTGGTGGGTATCGCGCCCGCCCATGCCGACGGCGGTAAGTATGTGGCGCTGGGGGATTCGTATGCGGCGGGGGTCGGGATCTCCAACATCCTGGACAAGACCTGCTCGCGGTCGGATCGCAACTACGCGCACCTGTTCGCAGCGGCCCGCGGGTACAGCCTCACCGACGTCACCTGCGGGGGCGCGACCACCGACTCGGTGACCAGCACCCAGCTTTCCGCGGTCACCTCCGACACCAATCTGGTCACCCTGGGTGTCGGCGGCAATGACATCGGGTTCACCGATATCGTGCGCAGCTGCGTGGAAGCGGGCACCCTCGGCACGGGGTCCGGGACGGGCAGCGCGGTCCTGCAGAATCTCGGCACCGGAAGCACCAGCGGCAGTGCCGAATTGCTGCTCGGCTGCAAGAACAAGTACGACGCCTCGATGCCCGGTCGCCTCTCGGACGCCTCGGCCAAGGTCGCGAAACTGGTGTCCGACATCAAGTCCCGCGCGCCCCAGGCCCGTGTCGTGCTGGTCGGCTACCCGCACATCCTGCCCGACAACGCCGCCCTGTGTGCCGGTCGGCAACCGGTGCTGCCCGCCGACGTGGACTGGGCCCGCGACACCGTCATCGGCGGCCTCAACACCATGCTGAAGTCGCAGACCGGCACCGAGTACTTCAGCACCTACGAGATCTACAACGGTCACGACGTCTGCGAGGCCATCCCGGACCGCTGGGTCAACGGCACCTCGGTCGACAACGGCGAAGGCGCGCAATTCCATCCGAACCAGTACGGCCACGCCGCCACCGCGCAGAAGATGGCCGCCACCCTCTGAGGTTGTTCACGCGCCGAGGTCGCTCATGCCCCGCGGTGGGCGAGGCAGCTGCGGACGAAGTCCTGGACCACCGGGTCGGTGTCGGCGGCGGGCCGCCAGACGACGCCGACCCGGGTGGGGCTGACACCCGTGACCGGGCGGTAGACGATGCCGGGGCGGGCGAAGAAGCGGGCCGCCGACGCCGGAGCGAGGGCGATGCCGTAGCCGTTGGCCACGGCGGTGAGCCAATCGTCGGTGCGGTCGGTGATCGCGCCGATGCGGACCGGATGGCCCGCGCGTTCGTCGGCCGCCAGCCAGAAGTCGCGCCACGCACCGGTTTCGGGCGGGGCCGCGACGAAGGGCTCGTCCCACAGTTCGTGGAACTCGATGGCCGCCCGGGCGGCGAGCGGATGCGCTTCGGGCAGCGCGACCCACCGGGGCTCGGTCAGCAACCATTGGGTCCGCAGGGCCTGGTCGCCGGGAAAAGGCAAGCGCAGCAAGGCGACATCGACCTCGCCCTCGAGCAGTCCGGCGGTCGGATCCGACCAGGCCGCCGCCTGCCGCATCTCCACCCGCCAGCCCGGCCTGCGCCCGCTGAACTCCGCGATGATGAGCTGGGTGGCCTCATTGGCCGCGCTCGCCACGTACCCGACCCGCAGCACGCTGGCCGCCCGGCTCGCGGCGCTCCTAGTCTCGGTCAGCGCCTCGTCCCAACTGCCCAGCACCCGCGGCACCCGGGCGGCGAGGGCCCGCCCCGGATCCGTCAGCGCCATACCGGCTTTCGACCGGGTGAACAGCCGCACGCCGAGCTGGCCCTCCAGCTGTTTGATCTGTTTGGTCAACGCCGGCTGCGACACGAACAGCCGCTCGGCGGCGCGGCTGAGATTTCCCTCCTCCGCCACCGCGGCGAAGTAGCGCAGCAGCCGGGTGTCGACATCCATGCCATCAGGTTATAGATGCAGGTATTGGACGCGTGAACCCTGCCCGGCGAGGCTCGAATCATGTTCACCGCCTACCTGATCGCCGCCGTCGTCACGATCGCCATCAACGGCGGCATGGCCGTCGCCGACTTCGCCCGCGCCGATTTCGTGCTGGCCAACTCCGACGCCGTCAGCTTCCCCCGCCCCTGGATCCCCCTCGCCGGAGCCTTGAAGATGGCCGGAGCCATCGGCGTCCTACTGGGCCTCCTGGTCGCCCGCCCGCTCGGCATCGCGGCGGCCCTCGGCCTGGTCCTGTACTTCGCCGCCGCCCTGATCGTCCACGTTCGCACCCGCGTCATCCACAACATCGCTTTCCCCGGAGCGTATTTCGCGTTCGCCGCGGCGACCCTGGCGCTGGCCGTCGCGCAGTAGCGAGGCGGATCGGGCTACGACGCTGCGGGATTCGTCAAGAGGCGACGGCGCACGCGGCCGTGTGCCGATGCGCGGTCCGCCGCAGCCGGGTCAGGGCGCGGCCGGAGTCCCGATGCACGTCGAGCACCCGGATACCGAGTGCGACAGCGGTTTCCAGTGGCGAGAGCCCCACCGCCACACGCAGGGTGAGGATTTCGCGTTGCAGATCGGTCAGCTGACCGGGGAGGCGAGACGGCGGGGTCTCGTAGCGGGCGAGGCGGGCCGCGCGGTGCGCGGTCGCATGCAGGTATTCCAGGAAGTCGCGGCGCTCGGCGTGCGCGGTGGGCCAGCCGGTGGCGACGGTGGCGCTGACCTCGGTGGCCAGCCGATCGGCGTCGGGGCTCGCGCCGAGTGCGGCGCGGCAATACGCGGTGGTGAAGCGGCGGGTGTAGTCCAGCACGGCGGCCAGTGCACAGCGGCGGCCGAGTGCGGCGGCGGCGAGGGTGTCCAGCGCGGGGACGGGTGGGCGCGCATCGATCGGAGTCGGTTCGGCGGCGGTGCGGGGCAGGAACGGGGAACGGCCGGGCATGGGAGGTCCTCTGGTCAGCCGGGCACTCGCCCGGTTATCGGATCTCCCCCTCTGTCACGGGACCTGAGAGCTTCACCGCGCGGACGCGATTTGCACCGTAGGTGAGGCGCGGAGGCGCCTGCTTTCCAGAGTGGCCTGGTCGAAACGGTATCTGTACCTGAGAGATTCCGGGGAGGTTGCTCCTTCGGTACCCCGTTGACCGGGGTTCTCCCGCCACGACTCCTAGCGGCCCTGTATGTGATTGTCCCGGCGAGCCTAGACGAGAACCGGGTTGCTGGCCAGGGACCAGCAACCCGGTGGCATACGAAACGTGGCCTATCTCACCGCGGGTCGCTGAGCAGCCACTGGTCACGCGGGGTGCGGCGGCGCTCGCGGCGGCTGCCGACCCGGGCCCGCATCGAGTACTGGGCCGTGGTGTCCTGCGCGGTCAGCTGATGCCAGCCGCTGCCGCCGCTGATGTCGAACGCGCCGATGTAGCCGCCGGGCAGCAACTGGAACGGCGCGGTGATGTGCTTGCCGAAGTCGAACTGGGTGCTGCCCGCCTGGCGGAAGTTCTCGAACCAGGCCGGAAACACGAAGTCCGACACCGTGACTCCGTCGATCTGGTACCCGTACTGATCCGCCTCGCAGGCGTCGGCGACCTCGTAGGCGTAGATGGTGCCGGTGGTCGAGGCGGTGAACACGTAGGCGGCCAGGTTGATGTCGGGATCGGCGAGCATCTCCAGCATTTCGTGGCTCGCGGTCACGGTCCACTGCAGTCCGGCGTTCTGGTCGCTGCGCGCGAACACCTTTCCGATCGGCAGCCCCTCGGAGGTGAGGTCGTGGTAGCCGAGCGCGCCGGCCTGATCCGAATCATCGGAGACGACCAGCCACCAGGCGCCGGGCTCGGGCTGCTGATTGCTTGCCACGAAGGTCAGGTCGGCGTCACTGCCCCAGGCGGGGGCCCAATCCCGGTGTACCTGCGTCTGCAGGGCGGGCACCACGGCGGATACCTGGGCGTCGGTCAGTACGGTACTGCGGTTCAACACGGCAATATGTATGGCAGACATGGCGATTCTCGAATCTTGTAGTGTTCCCAGCCTCATCGGCGCGGCGTCATTCGATCTTGCTGCTGTCATCTTCGCGCGAAAATCACAGGGAGGCAGGCGGAAAGTGCGCATCATCGATCTTTCGGTACCGATCAGGTCCGGTATGCCGGTGTATCCCGGCGACCCGGAGGTCACACTCCGGCCCGCGCTCACGGTGGCCGTCGACGGCGTCAATGTGCTGCACCTGGATATGGGTTCGCAGACGGGGACGCATGTGGACGCGCCACGACATATCGACGACGCGCTGCCCACCCTGGACGAGCTTCCGCTGGAACGGTTCCTGGGGCCCGCGGTTGTGATCGACGCGCGCGCCGCCGGGGCGGGCGGGGCGATCGGGCGCGAGTTCTTCGAAGGCCGGGTGGCGGCGGGGCAGATCGTGTTGATCGTCACCGGGTGGTCGCGGCACTGGGGCACCCACGAGTACCTGAACCATCCGCATCTGACGGTGGCGGCGGCCGAGTATTTGATCGCGGTCGGGGTGCGGACGATCGGTGTCGACGCGCTGTCGGTCGATCCGACGCCGACCGAGGAGATTCCCGTGCATCGGATCCTGTGCGGCGCGCACGGTGTGATCGCCGAGAATCTGACCGGTTTGTCCGAACTACTGGCGCTGCAGGAGGCCGGACGGCCGATCGAGGTCTCGCTGTTCCCGCTCAATCTGCCCGGGGCCGACGGCGCTCCGGTCCGGGCGGTCGCACGCGTCGAAGCGTGAGGTCAGGGCCCCGGAGTGTGAGAGAAACGTCAGTGTGTCGCATTTTGCCGCGCGGCTCACACGATCTTCGTAGACTGCTCTGGAAACTGGGGGAGTCGGGGCCCCCGACCCGCGCTCGATCAGAAGGACTCCGCACGTGAATCGTTGTGCCGTAACCACTTTGCTAGCCGTTGCGGCTATCGTGACCGCCGCGCCGCTCGCGTCGGCGGAGATTCCGCTCATCGACGTCTCCACCTCCACGACGACACCGGCCGCCACCACACCGGGCACGACGACACCGGCCCCCACCTCGACCGACCCTGCCCCCAACGACCCGATGGAGGCCAACGTCACCGGGTCCTCGGGCCTCAAGCTCGGCGGCGCGTTCGGCTCGGCGAGCACCGGATCCGCCGGACCGGGCGGCCCGTGCACGGTGCTCGGCACGGCGTCCGCGCTCTCGGGCTTCGCGGCGCTGGGCTGCGACGGCTTCAAGAGCAACAACATCCAGACCAATCCCAACCAGGTGCCGGGCACCACCAAGTAGAACCGCCACCCGGAGATTCCTGTCGAGCACGACCGAGGGGCACCGACAATCGAGTCGGCGCCCCTCGGTCGTGTCGTCTGTCAGCTGCGGTCGGCGTTACCGGCCTTCCACTGGTCCCACGGAATGTTCCAGTCGCCCAGGCCGTCCACGCCCGAGAGCGTGCCGCCGACGGTGTTCTTCACGATGGTGATGTCACCGCGCTTGACGTTGTCGTAGACCCATTTGGCATCCGCCGGGCTCAGATTCAGGCAGCCGTGGCTGGTGTTGACATAGCCCTGCTGGCCCACCGACCACGGGGCCGAGTGGAAGAAGATGCCCGAGTACGAGATTCGCGTCGCCCAGTCGATCGGCGTCTTGTAGCCGCCCGGCGCGTTCACCGGCACCCCGTAGGTGGAGGAATCCATGATGATCCGGTCGAACTTGTCGCCCACGATGTAGACGCCGTTGTCGGTCGGCGTGGAGTCCTTGCCCATCGAGGTCGGCATGGTCTTGATCACCTGGCCGTTGCGTTCGACGGTGACCATCTTGGTGTTGTCGTCGGCGGTGAAGATGGTGGCGTCGCCGATGGTGAAGCTGGAGTGGATGTCGCTGTCGCCGACCAATCCATTGCCGAGATCCCGGCCGTAGGCGTTGACCGCGATGTCGACCTTGGTGCCCGGGGCCCAATAGTTCTGCGGCCGCCAGCGCACCTCACGATTGTTGACCCAGTAGAACGCGCCCTCGACCGCCGGCGTCGTCGTGATCTTGATCGCATTCTGGGCGGCCTGGCGATCCGGGATGTTCTCGTCGAATTGCACGGCCACCGGCTGGCCGATGCCGACCACATCGTTCTCGGCGGGCAGCAGGTAGGGATGCGTGCGATTGTTCGGGGTGATCGTGGTGAAACTCATAGTCGCGGTGGTGGATCCGCCCAGCCCGATGGCGGCGGCGCTGAGCTTGTAGGTCTTGCCGAACCCGAGCTGCTCGGTCAGCTGCCAGGAACTGCCGTCCTGCGTCAGCTGACCGGCGACCGGCTTGCCGTCCGGATTGGTGAGCGCCACATCGGTGAACTTGCCGTCCTCCACCTTCAAGGTCAGCTCACCCGGCGACACCCCCTTGTCCCCGTCCTTGACCGGCGCGATCACCTTCGGCTTGATCAGCTCGCCGATCGGATTGGAATCGATTGCCCCCGCCGAGGATTGGTGCTTGCTCCCCGAAGAACACCCGACCACCGCCAAAACCAGCACGGAAACCACCGCCCCCACACCCAGCAACCGCCCCGTCCGTCGCCGACCCTTCGCGCCACTCATCGCAACCCCGTTCACGTCTCGGCGCCCGACCGCACGCCTGTGCCGACCCACCACGCTTCTCCCCAAACATCCGAGATCACCCCCGTCGCGTTAACAACCCTCGACCCCCCGGAAAACGCCCAGCTCAGAGGGGCGATTTCACTTTCCGTGCAGACTCCTGTTAATGTTCTTTCCGCACCGCAGAGAGCCAAAGCGAAAGCCCAAGCCCCCGGCGGCGATACACGCGCCATTAGCTCAATTGGCAGAGCAGCTGACTCTTAATCAGCGGGTTCGGGGTTCGAGTCCCTGATGGCGCACAAGAAGAAGGCCCCGACCGGGTAATCGGTCGGGGCCTTCTTTGTTGTCCGCCAAGGGTTCTGGGTGTGATTCAGCCCTCGAGGGCGGCGGTGACTACTGCTTGGGCGAGGTCGGTGTAGGGCGGGTAGAGGGCGGCGATGAGGTCTCCTTCGCCGCGGGTGACTACGCCGCGGGGGTTGGAGAATTCGCGGAAGCCTTCGATGCCGTGGTGGCGGCCGTTGCCGCTGGTGCCGATGCCGCCGAAACCCAGGGCGGGGAGGGCGCCCTGGACGGCGCAGGTGTTGACGCAGGCGCCGCCGGAGGAGGTGCGGGTCAGGACCTGGTCGGCGAGGGCGGCGTCCTTGGCGAAAACGTAGAGGCCGAGCGGCTTTTCGCCCGCGTTGACGTGGGTGATCGCGTCGTCGAGGGTGTCGTAGGGCTTGACCACGAGGATCGGGCCGAAGATCTCCTCACGCATCACGCCCAGGTCGTCGGCGGGATCGAGGACCAGGGACAGCGGCATGCGCCGGCTCGCGCGGTCGACCTTCGCGGTGGGCTGGAGGTCGACGATGGTGCAGCCCGCGTCGCGGGCCTCGTCCAGGAGATCGATCAAACGGTCGAGGTGGCGTTCGGTGATGATGCCGGTGCAATCGCCGGTGTCGGAGAAGTTCGGGGCGTGCTCGGCCATGTGCGCCTGGGCCAGGGCGACGAAATCGTCGAGGCCGGTGCGCGGGACCAGGCAGTAGTCGACCGAGATGCACATCTGGCCGTTCTTGATCAGCTTGGTGCCGAGGACCTGTTCGACCGAGGCCGCGTCGATGCTGTCCGCGGTCAGGATCGCCGGGCACTTGCCACCCAGTTCCAGTGTCACCGGGACCAGGTTCTTCGCGGCTTCGACGGCAATCAACCGGCCGACCTCCGGATTTCCGGTGTACAGCAGGTGATCCCAGCGCTGCTGGGAGAACGCGCGAGCCAGGTCGACGCCGCCGGTGACGACGGTGACCCGGTCGGCGTCGAAGGTGGCGGCGATCATCTCCTTCAGCAGTTCACCGCAGGCCGGGGTGAACTCCGACGGCTTCAGGATCACCCGATTGCCCGCGGCGAGCATCTCCACCAGCGGGCCGACCGACAGGTCGAACGGAAAGTTCCAGGGCACGATATTGCCGACCACGCCCTTGGGCTGATACCGGATCGCGGCCTGCGCGGAGCCGTACAGGCCGGGGTCGGTGAACCGCGGCTCGTCCGCCATCCAGGTGGACAGCTGCTCGGCCGCGTACACGGCGCGGCCCACCACACCGAGCACTTCGACCAGGTCGGTGAACAGCTCCGGATGCACCGAAAAGTCCTCGGACACCGCACTTCTGATCCGCTCCCGGCTGCCGAGCATCATGGCGGCCAGTGCGCCCAGATGATCCTGTCGTTCCGCGCGGCTCGGATGCGGTTGCTGCGCGAACGCGGCCCGCTGGCGGGCGAACGAGGTGTGCAGTTCGGCGATCGCCGCGCTGTCATCGGTGGACGGTGCGATCGGGCGATGGGTGGCGGTCATGATGCGGACCTTCCGTCGGGATTCTCCGCATCTCACGATCCCAGCCTCGCCGTCCGCCGATACGGCGATTCACAAAATCCATCGCACGCAATCTATTTCCTGGGCGTGCGGAAAGTTGGGATCGGTAGGGGACCGGGGGCGGCATCTACTTGCCGCATGACATCTTCTCAACCTCCTGCCGACCGGCCCCAGTCAGCCGGGATGGACAAAAAGACCAGCGCGATCCTGTCCTATGCGTTGGGGTGGCTCACCGGGATCATCTTCCTGTTCGTGGGGAAGAACGACCCCGACGTGAAGTTCCATGCCGCGCAATCGATCGTCTTCTTCGGGGCGGTCTCGGTGGTCAATATCGTGCTGAGCATCCTCGGTTCGCTGCTCGGCGCCGTGGGCATCATCTTCAGCCTGGTCGGACTGCTCGTCGCGCTCTTCGCGCTCGTCGTCTGGATCATGGCCATGGTGCAGGCCAACAACGTTGGTGGCGTCCGCGCGGAACTACCCATCGTCGGCAAGTGGACCGCCCCGTACGCCGACCGGCTGGCGGCCTCGATCAACTAGGTGGAACGTGCCTGGCCCGGCCTGTTCTCAGGCCGGGCCCCGGGCATGCGCTCGAGCGCCGCCTTCGCCGGGGCATAACCGGCGCGGGCGGATTTGCGGTAGACGCGTTGGGCGGGTCCGGTGCGGCCCAGGGATTTCCACTGGTCGCCCAGGGCCTTCAGGGCGACCATGTCGCCGTCCTGTTCCACCTCCCGGTAGAGGAGTTCGGCGCGCTCGTGCTCGCCGAGGGCCTCGTGAACCGTTGCCAGGTGGACCTTTCCGAGAATGTGGCCATTGTCGATGTAGCGGCGGTACCAATAGGCGGCCTGGCCCAGATCGCCCGCCTTCATACACATGTGGCCGAGAGTGAGCATGGACAGCGTCTCGCCGTTCTCGGCGGCCCGCCGGTACCAGCGCTCGGCTTCGGTACGGGCGCCACGGTTTTCGAGTAGCCGCGCCAGGAAGGACATCGACAGGGCGTCGTCCATGGCGGCGGCTTGGCGTAATAGCCGTTCGGCTTCGCCGATGTCACCGCGCTTCTGATGGTCGCGGGCGCGGGCCAGCAGCTGGCCGACCTCGCCCCGTCTGCGACCGGCTCCCGGCGGCCGGGGATTCTCGGCCGGGGCTTCCGGCTTGGACGCGAGGGCCGGTGGCGTCCGGGCGGTGAGCAGGGTCAGGGCGTCGGGGATGGAGGGGCGTCGCTCCGGTTGTTTGTCCATCAGCCGGGTGATCAGCCGACTGAGTTGCCCGGCGCGCGCGGGCGGGGGAGCGGTCCCGAACATCACCGCCTTCATGGTTCCGTGAATGGTGTCGCGGCGGAACGGGGAAACCCCCTCCAGGGCGTGATAGAGCGTGACGCCGAGGGAGTACAGGTCACCGGCGGGGCTGTCGTCGCCGTCGATGCGTTCGGGCGCCATGTACTCGAAGGAGCCGATGATCGACTCCTTGGCGGTCAGCGTGTGATCCGAATGATGGCGTGCGGTACCGAAATCGGTGAGCAGCACCTCGCCCTCGGCGGCGAGCAGAATATTGCCCGGCTTGACGTCGCGGTGGATGACACCGGCCGCGTGGGCGGCGCGCAGGGCCGCCAGCAGGGCGGTGGCGACGGTGGTGGCTTCCGGGACGGCCATCGGCCCGTCGCTGTCGAGCCGCTGCTTCAGGGAACGGCCCGACACCAGGCGCATGACGATCCACGGCGTCCGGCCGTCGGTGACCACGTCGAGGACATTGACGATGTTCGGATGATCGCGCAGCCGTGCCACATTGCGGGCCTCGCGTTCGGCCCGCGCGACGCGTTCGGCATGTTCCGCGCTCGATTCGGACTGCGGGAGCAGCACTTCCTTCACCGCGACATCGATGCGCAGCTGATCGTCACGCGCCTTCCAGACGGTCCCGAATCCGCCGCTGCCCAGCTTCTCGATCAACCGGTAGCGGTCGGCGAGTACCCACCCCGGTCGTCCCAGTGCCGACATCAAGGCCCCCAGCAGTTCTGTGCCCCAGCAACATTCGGAACCAGTCAACCGTACTCGAATCCGGACGTCACCGTCCGGTGCCCGCGCCCGCCGCCGCCGGCTCGGTGACCGGGTGCTGAGCGTAGGCTGGGGGTATCGACGGCAGCTCGTATCCGGTTGTATCCAGGCCGTTTCGGCAGTCGATTCTCGAAGAACCGGCCCCGTTCGGGGCTGAGACAGGACGACGTCACATCATGACGACGCAGTCGATCCGCACGTCACAGCCGACTCGTGCCGGTGCCGCCGCGCTCTCCGGGTTGGGCGAACCCCGTCCGCGGGTGTTGATGAAACCCCGGGCCCCGAAGACCGGGTATGTCGACGGAGCCTGGTGGCCCTACAGCCGCGACCTCGTAAACGAGCTTCCCGGCCTGATCACCGCTCTCACGCAGCGTCTCGGTCCGGTGCTGCGGGTCGACTACTACCTGATCGACTGGGAGACGCCGACGCGCGCGCTCGTCGTCGACGGGCAGTCGGTACGGCTCGACTGGCACGGCTATACCCCCGCGCACACGGTCGAACTGATCGGCACGCGCGGCCGCAGGCTGGTGGTGCTGGTGGTGCCGCCCGGAACCGAGCCTCGCGACGCGTGCGCCACGATGACCTCCGCGGCCGCGCCGAACGGCACGCCGACGGTGAACGAGCTACTCGGACACGGCATTCGCCGTCGGCGGGAACGGGCGGTCCGCAAGACCGCGGCCCGCAACTGGGCCGATCGGACTACCTCGGCCAACTGACATCCGCCGCGTGCCGGCGGGCTCGTTCCGCGAGCGCGGTGCGCAGGCCGTGGCGGCCGGACGGGGAATCGATGCCGGGCGGGGGATGCGGGCCGAACTTGTCTTCCGAGGAGGTTTCGGGGGCGTCGTCGGAGGTGTCGATCAGGAAGTCGTCGGGAAGGGCGAGTTTGTTGATGGTGCGCAGGGTGAGCAGGTATTGCCGGGGCAGCGGGCCCGTGGTGTAGGGCAGGTCGTATTTGTCGCAGAGCGCGCGGACGCGGCGGGCGATCTCGGGGTAGCGGTTGCTGGGCAGGTCGGGGAACAGATGGTGTTCGATCTGGTGGGACAGGTGGCCGCTGAGGAAGGCCAGGACCGGGCCCGCGTCGAAGTTCGCGGTGCCGAGCATCTGCCGTAGATACCATTCCGATTTCGACTCGTGCTCGATCGCGGCGGGGGTGAATTTCTCTGCGCCGTCGGGGAAATGGCCGCAGAAGATCACCACGTAGGCCCACAGATTGCGGAGCGTGTTGGCGGCCGCGTTCGCGGCGAGGGTGCGGCGCCAGCGGCGGCCACTGAGGGTCGGGAAGATCAGGTAGTCCTTGCCGGCCTGGCGGGCGATCTTGCGGAGCAATGCCCTGGTGTACGTGGACTTCTCGGTGGCGGTCGCGGCGCGATCCTGTTCGGAGTAGAGGCCGTGCAGCGCGATTCCCCATTCGAAAGTCAGTGCCAGGAACAGGTTTTGCAGCGGTTGCGCCAGCAGTCGCGCCCGCCACGGTTGATCGCGGGTCACCCGCATCACGCCGAAGCCGATGTCGTCGTCGATGCCGAGCACATTGGTGAAGACGTGATGGCGGTAGTTGTGCGAATAGCGCCACTGGGACGACACGCCCGCCATGTCCCATTCCCACGTGCTGGAGTGGATTTCCGGATCGTTCATCCAGTCCCATTGGCCGTGGCAGACATTGTGGCCGATCTCCATGTTCTCGATGCTCTTGGCCGTCGCCAGCGCCGCCGTTCCCGCCGCCAGGCCGAACTTCCCTCTGCTGCAGGCGATGACCAGGCGTGCCGCGAGGTCGAGGAGGCGCTGGAACGCGATCGTCCTTCGAATATAGGCCGCGTCGCGTGCGCCGAGTCGCTGGTCGATGTCGCGGCGAATCGCATCGAGCTCGTGTCCGAGTGCCTCGACGTCCGCGGTGGTCAGATGCGCGTAGACCGCGACCTGTGTGATCGCCATATCCCCAGCTTAGACGCGCACTACAGCGCATGTCTACAGCGTAGACTGACGGTGTGGACGAACGCAGGCCGCCGCTCACCCGGACCGCCATGTTGACCGCCGCGCTCGAGATCATCGACCGTGACAGCGTCGACCAGCTCTCGATGCGACGGCTCGGGCAGGCCCTCGGTCGCGACCCGATGGCGCTCTACCGGCACGCCGTGAACAAGGCGGCACTGCTCGACGGCGTCGCCGAACTCGTGCTCGCACAGCTGACCGTCGATGCCGACGACGTCGACTGGCGCCGTCAACTGCGCAGCATCGCGCGTGATTACCGCAAACTCGCTGTCGCGCACCCGCATACGGTGCCGCTGCTGGTCACCCTCCCGCTGGCCACCCCGCTGGCCCTGCGCCCCCTGGGCACCCTGCGACCGCTCGAGCGCATCCTCGAACTACTCACCCGGGCGGAATTCAGCGGCCCCGACGCGCTGCACATCTACCGCTCGCTGTTCGGATTCCTGCACGGCCACATCCTCACCGAACTCCAGGAACTCATCGAACACCCGGAGGAAACCGACGATGTGCTGCGCCTGGGTCTGCATCGCCTGCCGATCGGCGAGTTCCCGCTGCTTCGTGGTCTCGCCCCGAATCTGGCCCATTACGACGGCGCGTTCGAACTCGAACGGGGCCTCGACACTCTGCTCAGCGGCCTCGCCACCACCATTCCCCTGACCGTGACCAGCCCCAGGAAGAAGCATCGATCATGACCTCATCACGCCGCGACCTCGCCGCCGAGCTGCCCGGACTCATCGCGAAGCTGGTCGGCGGACCGGATCCGATCCACCGGGTGATCTACCACCTCGACGAATGGGGCCCTGCGCCACGGAAAATCGATATCGGCGGCCGGTGGATCCGGCTCGGCGGCTATCGGCACCTGCCCGCGGGAATCCTGGAATTCCACGGTGTCGACAGCGACTCCCGGCTCACCCTCCGCCTCGACTCCCTGATCGGCGACACCGAACTCGGTGCCGCACAACAACGTTGGGAATCCGAGGGTGGGGCGGGCCGGCGGGTGACGGTCAGTGACCGGGAACGGGCAGGGTCGCGGTGAGGCCGGTCAACAGGATGTCGAGGCCGCGTTCGAGTTCGGCCGCGCCGTCGTAGGACGCCAGTACCGGAGCGAGCCCGCGCACGAGCGGAAACTCCTCGAGTGGGAGGCGATACAGGCCCAGGCGCAGTACCTCGTCGGTTTCCTCGGGCCGCTCCACGATCTCTTGCAGCTCGTTGAGCACGTGGCCGTAGAGGAAACCGAAGAGCGCACGGTAGACGTGCAGCGCGTCGGCGCCGGAAAAGCCTGCGCGGGTGAGCAATTCGAGGATATTCTCCAGCGGTCGCACCACCGACGACGGGCGCAGGCCCAACGGGGTGGACAGGGGCCGGGTCACCAGCAGCGGCACCACCCGCGGATGGGCCAGCGCCAGGCGGCGGAAATCCCTTGCGACTACCCGCAACTGGCGGCTCCAGTCGGTGTCGGTGGCATCGACCGACAGTTGCGCGAAGACGATCTCGGCGACTCCGTCGAGGACCGCCGCCTTGTTCGCCACATGGCGATAGATCACCATCGGATCGCGTCCGACGGCTTCGGCCAGCCGCCGCATCGACAATCCGTCGACCCCTTCGCGATCGATCAGCTCGAGCGCGGCGGTCAGGACGACCGCCCTGGTGATCGGACCGTTGCCGGGTTCGGACCGCCGGTTCGCGGATCGCGAGTTCTTGCCGGTGCCGCGCTCGACCATGCGGAGGATCCTCCGTTCCCTTCGGACCATCCGAATGATGCGATCGTAGACATACGCCGTTGACAGCACGGCGCGACTCGCACTATCCGAGGCATGCGTGCGCTGCGGCCCAGTTCAGCGGGATCTCCGTGGCGCTCGCCTTGGAGTCACCGACGCCGGGATGTTCGTAGTCGTGCTGCCTGCCGCAGCTGCTCGTCGGCGAGCTGGACCGGAGTGTCGAACGGGATGACGCGCAGGATCAGCAGGCTGCCGTCGGTGCCGGTCAGCCGCATGACCGCGGGCGGCTGGTCGAGGGCCGAACTGCTGGCGTTCCAGTCGAATCCGACGCGGGCTATCGGTCCCATGCGAGGAGTGACGGCGGCGATCAGATCGTCCAGTTCGGCCGGGAGATCGGCGGTCCAGGGCCACCATGCGCCGTCGACCTCGCCGGTCCCGGTGCGGAGCTCCTGCAGCAGCAGCCGTGGCGTGCGGGACGGCGCCGGAAAGGGCTGGGTCTGATCCGGGGCCGGGCCCAGGTGCAGGACGCCTGTGTAGAAATGGAACATTTCAGGCTTTCGAGTCCAGCAGGATCGAGCGGGCGAGGTTGCGGTCGGTGGCCGAGGTGATGACGCGCAGGACGATCATGCCGCCGCCGCGGCCGAAGACGTACATGGTGTTGCCGAGTTCGAACGAGTGGGCGTCGAGTTGCACCGGGCGATCGTCGAGGATCAGCCGGGCGCGGGCCGGTGACCAGCTGGTGCGGTCGTAGACCACGCGCCGAGCGGGGCCCAGCCGGCCGGCCAGCGCCGTCAGCAGGTTCGGCAATTCCGTTGCGAGATCATCGGATCGGGGCCACCAGACACCGTCGATGTAGCCGGCGTCCTCACCTCGCGGCTCCAAACGCAAGCGTGGGGCGCGGTCGGGCGGACCTTCGAGTCCGGCCGGGCGGTCGTGCCCCCACCGGCGGAGGACACCTTCGAAAATGATCATGGGTGGCTGCCTGCTTCCGAATTGGTGGCGGCTTTGGCGGCGGCATACGGTGCCGCGGAGGTGGTTTCGCGGGACAGGAAGCCGCTGATCTCGCCGATCGCGCTCATCAGCGGCGCCGGGAAGACGATGGTCGTGTTCTTGTCGACGCCCAGTTCGATCAGGGTCTGCAGATTGCGTAATTGCAGTGCGAGCGGGTGCGCCATCATGGTGTCGGAGGCGTCGCCGAGTGCCGCCGCGGCCATCGATTCCCCCTCGGCCGCAATGATTTTCGCGCGCTTCTCGCGCTCGGCCTCGGCCTGGCGGGCCATCGCCCGCTTCATGCTCTCCGGCAGCTGGATGTCCTTGAGCTCGACCAGGGTGACCTCGACACCCCATTCCAGGGTGGTGACATCGAGAATCCGGCGAATATCGACATTGATCGAGTCGGTCTCGGCCAGCGCCTGATCGAGCGTGTGCTGTCCGACCACCTTGCGCAGGGTGGTCTGCGCGATCTGATCGATTGCGGCATAGACGTTCTCGATCGCGACCACCGACTTCTGCGCGTCGACGACTCGGAAGTAGGCGACGGCGGAGATGTCGACGCTGACATTGTCACGGGTGATGATGCCCTGCGACTGGATCGGCATGGTGACGATGCGCAACGACACCCGCGGCAGCCGATCGACCACCGGGATGATGAAGTTCAGTCCCGGTTCCCGGACCGCGATCACCCGCCCGAGCCGGAACAACACCCCCTTCTCGTACTGCGTCACCACCCGGATCGACAGTGCGAGCCCGAGCAGAACCACCACGAGTACAACGATCGCGACACCGAGTACGTTCACGACTCCTCCTCACAGAGGTGAGTGCCATACCCCAGCGTAGGCCGTTTCTACGGTTAGTGTCTACGTTGTAGAATTACAAGGTTGACACCCCCGGATCGCCGCCGTCAGCGGATGTTTTCGGGGATGGTGTCGAGTGCCCGCAGTACCTGAACGGCCAGCTCGGTCGCGGCCTTTTCGTCGAGTCCCGAGTGTTCCTGCACCACGTCCCGCACCCGGGTCATGCGTCGCTCGTACGGTGTCGTCAGCGTCATTCTCATACTCCTTGTCGTGCCGGGTGGACCGGCATCGCCACTGTAGGTTCCTACTGTAGCTCTACAACGTTGACAGTAGTGGCGGCGCGGGGAGACGGGCTGTGGCAGGGCTGTCAGCGGCTACTCAGATAGGTTGTCCAGCTTCTGTGGTCGGTGATGTCGAGGGCGGTGGCGGTGGCGTTGTGGGTGGCGGTGAAGCCGACCACGGTGCGGCCGTCGTCCAGGTCGATAGCTGTTAGAGCCATGGGGGCCGGGAGGGTGGCGAGGAAGCGGCCCAGGGCGGCGGGGGAGAGGCGGTAGAGCTCGCCTGAGATGGGTGCTCCGGCACCGGGTTCGGTGCGGACCAGGCCGGGTTTGGGTGGGGTGGTGTCCATGGCGGTGAGGCGATAGGCGTCGGTGGTGTGGATGGCGCCGGTGAAGCGGGCGGCGAGGTCCTCGAGTTGCCAGTAGAGGGGTTGGCCGCGGAGGTGGGCGCCGAAGACAGCGAGGTCTACGCCGGAGGGGACGAAAAGTGGTGCGGGCCCGGGGTTGTGGAGTCGGGCTGCGATGTCTATGGCGACTTGGTCGGCGAAGGCGGGGACGACGACCATGACGCCGAAGGGAGCACCCTCGGCCGTCGGGGTGCCGGGAACCGCTACGGCGGCCATGTCGAGCAGGTTGCAGAAGTTGGTGTAGGTGCCTAGTCGTCGATTGGTGGCGATCGGGTCCGCGGCGACTTCCCCGAGGGAGGGATGGTCGGTGGTGGTCGGTAGCACCAGGGCGTCGAAGGGTTCCAGTAGCACCCGCGCGGTGGCGCGGGCGCGGGCCAGGGTGTCGAGGTCAGTGGCGAAGGCCGGGCCGGTGGTCGCCGCGGCCGCGGCGATGATGGCCGCGACCGTCGGGTCGGCACCGGACGGGTGGGTGTCGAGGAATTCGCCGACGGCGGCGTGACGCTCGGCGACGATCGCGCCGTCGTAGAGCAGGCCCGCGGCTTCGAGTAGGACCGTGATGTCGACGGCTTCGACCTTGCACCCGACGGCGACCGCTTCGGCCACCGTTCGGTCGAAGGCTTCGCGATACTGCGGGCTCAGCTCGGTCAGGTTCATCGGGTCGGGGATGGCGAGCCGTGGCTGACGTGGCGCGGCCAGGCGGACATCGGCGGGCCAGCTCCGGCTGCGCGGGTCGCGGGTTTCGGGACCGGCCATGAGGGCGGCGGCCGCGACGGCGAGGTCCAGGTCGGCGGCGAAGACGGTGACGGCGTCGTAGTCCGCGCACGCCGGGACGACACCGTCGGTGGGAATGATGCCGAGGGTGGCCTTGAGGCCGACGATGCCCTGGAAGGCGGCGGGTACGCGTCCGGATCCCGCTGTGTCGGTGCCGATTCCGAGATCGGCGAGCCCCAGCGCCACCGCGACCGCCGAACCCGAACTGGAGCCGCCGGAGATCAGGCGCGGGTCGTGGGCGTTGCGGACTGCGCCGTAGGGGCTGCGGGTGCCGACCAGCCCGGTGGCGAACTGGTCCATATTGGTCTTGCCGAGCACGATCGCCCCGGCCGCGACCAGCCGCTGCACCGCGGTGGCGGATTCGACCGGCGTGTAAGCGAATTCGGGGCAGCCCGCGGTGGTCGGCAGGCCCGCTACATCGATATTGTCCTTGACCGCGACGAGCAGCCCGGCCAGCGGCAATTCCGCGCCCGCGGCGAGTCGCTGTTCCAATGCCACCGCCTCGGCGCGGACCCGCGCCTGATCGCGCAGGGTGATCCAGACTTCGGGTCGATCGGTTTCGGTGATCCGGCGGTAGGCGGCCTCGACGCGAGCGGTCGGGGTGGGGCGTGCGGCGGGATGGGTGCTCATTCAGTCGACTCCGATCACGGCTAGGGGTGTTCCGGGTTGCACCTGGCTGCCGGGTGCGGCGAGAACGCGCAGCACCGTGCCGGTGGCCGGACTGACAACGGGCAGTTCGAGTTTCATCGCCTCGAGCACGGCGACGGGTTCAC
This sequence comes from Nocardia heshunensis, assembly GCF_054782115.1. Taxonomy (NCBI): domain Bacteria; kingdom Bacillati; phylum Actinomycetota; class Actinomycetes; order Mycobacteriales; family Nocardiaceae; genus Nocardia; species Nocardia heshunensis. Next base: position 128,420 of record NZ_BAAGTC010000009.1, read on the forward strand.
CGGCGTTCAGGCGGGTTCCGGGCGTGACCTCCATGCGCCAGACATTGCCGACCATGGGAGCCGTCACGACGGTAGCGCCCGGTGGCAGATCGGCGAGATGATCCACGGGTGCGGGTGGGGCGGTGGCCGCCACGAAGGCGCGGTCGAATTCCCCGGCGGCGTGCCAGGCCTGCTTCTCGGCCTCGAACGCCGCCTGCTGGCGTTCCTCGAACGCGCCGATGTCGGCGGCGTTGTCCCGCAGCAACGTCAGATGATCGGCGAGCGCGAAGCTGCCCTCGCTGATCTCGACGTCCAGGCGTCCGGCGCGCGCGGCGGCCCGGTGCTCGAGCAGCTGCTCGGCCGAAACCGGTTCCCACACAATGCGATCGAAGAATCGAAACAGCCACGGGGTGCCGTCCTCGAACGGCGCGCTCTGCCGATAGCTCGACCAGATCGGGACGGTGCGGCCGATCAGCTGATAGCCGCCGGGTGATTCCATGCCGTACACGCACAGGTATTTGCCGCCGATCCCGACCGCGTCCGACGGGGTCCAGGTGCGTGCCGGGTTGTATTTGGTGGTGACCAGCCGATGCCGGGGATCCAACGGAACCGCCAGGGGCGCACCGAGATACACGTCGCCCAGGCCCAGCACCAGATATTCGGCGTCGAAGACGGTGCGTCGGACCGCGTCGATGTCGTCGAGCCCGTTGATGCGGCGGATGAATTCGATATTGGACGGCAGCCAGGGCGCGGTGTCGCGAATCCCGTTGCGGTAGCGGTCGATCGCCTCGGCGATCGAGGGATCGTCGAACGACAGCGGCAGCCGGATCGTGCGCGACGGCACCACCATATCGGCGGTGGCGGGCAGCTGTTCCTCGAGCTCGCTCAGTAGACCCAGCAGCCGGAACTGCGGCAGGACTTCGGGATCGATATGGATGTGCAGCGAACGCACGCCCGGGGTGATGTCGAGGATGCCGCGCGGCGCGGCCGCGGCCAGCGCACCCGACAGGGCGTGCACACGCATCCGCAGACCCAGATCCAGCACCATCTCGCCGTACTCGACGAGAATATTGTCGTCGCCGCCCCGCAGGTAGGACACCGCCGGGCGATCCGGACCCGCCGCGCGGTGGCCGAGCACGCCCCGATCTCGCAGTGCCGCAGCCTCATCGGGGAGCAGCGCGCACGCCCGGGCGGCCGGGTCGCGGCGCAGGGCGGTGGCGGCGTCGTCACCGACGGGCCGGAAACGCAGCCCGTCGCCGGGCCGCACCTGGCCGAGTTTCCAGCGATGCGCCGACACGACCGTCAGCGGGCAGGCGAATCCGCCGAGGCTGGGGCCGTCGGGGCCGAGCAGGATCGGGGTGTCACCGGAGACGTTCACAGCGCCGACGCTGTACGGGTTGTCGTGCAGATTCGACGGATGCAGTCCGGCGTCACCGCCGTCGGGACGCGACCACTGCGGCTTCGGTCCCTCGAGCCGAATCCCGGTCCGGTTCGCGTGACTGCCCACCCGCCAGGTGTATTCGTAGAACTGCGCCATATCGGCATCGGTGAAGTAGGCCGGAGCGGTCTGTGGTCCCTCGCCGACGGCTAACTGCCACTCGTGGGTGAAGACCGGCCGCCGGGCGAGCGGCACAGCCGAAGTCGCCTGCAGGGCATGGCTTCCCGATGCAGCCACCGCCAGCACGTCACCGTCGATGACCGCGCCACCCGTCACCCCGCCGAAGCCGCCGAGCGCGAACGTGCTCGAACTGCCGTGGTAGAGCGGGGCATCGAGGCCACCGCGCACGGCCAGGTAGGTGCGCAGGCCCGCGTCGGACGGTGCGCCGATATCGAGTACCGCGCCCGCATCCACCGTGACCGGCTCCCACATCGGTACGGGAATGTCGTCGACGGTCACCACGGCGGGCGCGCCGCTCACACATACCACGGCCGGACCGGAGAACCGCAGCCGCGGCCCCTGCAAGGTGCACTCCAGACCCGGTGCGCCGGGCGGATTGCCGACCGCGGTATTGGCCAGCGTGAACGACAGGTCGTCCATCGGGCCCGAGGGCGGAATTCCGACCTCCCACAGTCCGATTCGGCCCGGATGGTCCTGCACGGTGGTCATGGTGCCCGCCCGCAGCACATCGATCCGGCGGGTCGCCCAGCCGATCTCGGCCAGACTGCTCGTGACGTGCGCGGCGGCCCGCACCACCGGCGCGGCCGCGGCCGCCCGCAGTTGCGGCAGATTGGTCTGCACCCCGTACACGCGGGTGACGGTGAGCGCCTGCGTCAAACGATCGAGGGCCGCGTCACGAGTGTCGGCGTGCGTGATGACCTTGGCCAGCAGTGGGTCGTAGTACGGGCTCACCTCGGTACCGGTGCTCACCCAGGTGTCGACGCGCGCGGTGTCCGGAAACTCTGCGTGGGTGATCGATCCGGCGCTGGGCCGGTAGTCGTTGCCGGGATCCTCGGCGTACACCCGGGCCTCGACCGCCCACCCCCGGAGCTCCGGCCCGTCGTCGGCGATGCCGTCCAGCACCGTGGTGTCACCACCCGCGAGACGCAGCATCCACGCCACCAGATCGACGCCGGTCACCGCCTCGGTCACCGGATGTTCCACCTGCAGCCGGGTATTCATCTCCAGGAACGACGCGGCACCCCGCTCGGTGTCGTAGACGAATTCGACCGTGCCCGCCGACCGATAGTCGACCGATCGCGCCAAAGCCCGTGAGCTGCTGAGCAACTCCGCTACGACCGCGTCCGGCAGGTCCGGTGCGGGCGCCTCCTCGAGCACCTTCTGATTGCGCCGCTGCAGCGAGCAGTCCCGCGTACCCAGGCTCACCACCCGGCCGCGGCCGTCGCCGAAGAGTTGGACCTCCACGTGCCGGGCGCAGGTCACGAAGCGTTCCAGGAACACCCCGGCCGAAGCGAAATTCGTTGCGGCCAAACGCTGCACCCGGTCGTAGGCGGTGCGGACCTCGTCCGCGGTGTGGCACGCCTGCATGCCGATCCCGCCGCCGCCACCGACCGCCTTGAGCATGACCGGATACCCGATGCGTTCGGCCTCGGCGACGGCATGCTCGACCGAATCGAGGATGCCGCTGCCCGGGATCAGCGGCACGCCGACCGCCCGGGCCGCCTCGCGGGCGGTGTGCTTGTCGCCGAACACCCGCAGCTGCTGGGGTGTCGGCCCGACGAAACGCAGCCCGGCCGCCGCCACCTCGGTCGCGAAATCGGCGTTCTCCGAGAGGAATCCGTAGCCGGGGTGGATGGCGCCCGCCCCGCCGGCGAGCGCGGCCTCCAGCACCCGTTCGGTGCGCAGGTACGACTGTGAAGCCGGCCCCGGTCCCAGCGCCACGGCCGCGTCGGCCATCCGGACGTGCGGTGCGCCGAGGTCGGCCTCGGAGTAGACCGCGATCGTCTTCAGACCCAGTATTTTCGCGCTCCGCATGATGCGGCAGGCGATCTCACCCCGGTTCGCTATCAACAGGGTGTCGAAATCCGAGCTCACCGGCTACTCCTGCACGTCGGCGAGGGTCATGGCGATCATGGCGCGCGTGACGCGGTCGACGACCACATCCAGCGATTCGCCGATATGCCGTCGCAGCAGCTCGTGTGCCAGCCGAAGGTCGTGGGCCAGCACGGCATCCAGGATCGCGAGATGCTCGGCGATGGTCACCTCGACCCGGTTGTTGACCATGAAGTCGAACATCCGCACGTGCCGGATGCGCGCGTTCACCGCCACCAGTGCGCGCACCATCTCCCGATTGCCCGACGCGGTCAGCAGCGCGATGTGGAATTGCTCGTCCACCACCACGAATCCCGGTTCCTGCGCGGGCGGATCGAGCCGCAGCGCCAGCCAGCGCTCCCGTTCCTGCCGCAGCGCGTCCAGATCGTGCCGGACCGCCGGATTGTCGACCGCGCGCTGAATACCGCCGAGCTCGAGGGTGATTCGCAGCTCGTACAGATCACGCACCAGCGGGATGCTGGGCCGCACCGGAGTGAAGCCGACCTCGTCGCGCTGCAGCAGCCCGTCGGACCACAGCATGGCCAGCGCCTCGCGCGCCGGTGTCCGCGAAATGCCGAAGCGCGCGGAGACCTTCGGCTCGGTCAGCCGCTGCCCGAACTTGATCCGCCCGTTCATGAGCTCGTCGCGCAACGCGGAATACACCACGTCCCGCAGATGACCACTCACGCCTTCGGTTTGTGTATCCACTGGGGTCGACATGCCGGTATACGGTATGAAGCGGCCATTTCCCTTGTGTCACTGCACGTTACCGTCAGGTAAGAGGGAACTCACTGCCCGGTGGTGGGGTCAGGAACTCGCGAGTAGCGCCGTCACGAGAGTGGCGGCGACGAATTGCTCTGTCTCCGAACCGGTCCAACCGCGGTCGATCATGAGCGAGCGGTAGACGTCGTAGGTGGTCAGGGCGTACATCATGTCGGCGGCGCGCTCGGGAGTCAGGCCGGGTTTGAGCGCGCCCTTGGCGGCCAGGTGCGGGGTGATGTGCCGGGGTCCGTCGTAGCGGCCCTGTTCGGCGGCGGTGAGGAATGCGCTCACCTCGGCGTCGACCGCGGCGGTGACCCGCATGACGTCGAGCAGCCCGAGATAGCGCTCGGAGACCGTGCGCATGTGCGCCGCGTACAGCGCCAACTGCCGGGCCGGATCGGGTTCGGCGAACAGTTCGCGCACCCAGGCGCGCTCCGGCGGCGGGGTCGCGGCCTCCTCGTCGGGACCGGCGACCAGCACGGCCGCGGTCTCGGCGAGCACGCCGACCTTGGTGCCGAATGCCTGGTAGATGGTCTGCACATGCACCCCGGCGGCATCCGCGACGGCCTGCAGAGTCGTTGCGGCATAGCCGCGTTCGGCGAACAGCGCGGCGGCGGCCTCGGCAATGCGGCGACGCGTCGCCAGGCGGCGGGCACCGCCGCGGGATGCGGTTGACATGCTCACCAGCATAACTATAGTTCACTATATAGCTCGCTATACCAAGGGAGGGTTGGCATGCGCATTCTCATCGCGACAACGCCCATGGAAGGGGTGTTCGCGCCCGTGGCCCCGCTCGCCGCGGCGCTGCAGTCGGCGGGACATCGAGTACTGGTCGCCACGGCCCCCCAGCTCACCGCCCGGGTGCGCGCGGCCGGGCTGCCCGCGGTCGAGGCCGGGCCGGATGCGCCGGACGCCGCGGCCGAGGCGGTGACGCTGCCGGAATTCGCGGCCGGAACCCAGCCCTGGCGAATCGGGGCGGTGATGTTCGCGAAGGTCATGGCCCCACGCAAGCTGGCCGATCTGAGCGCGATCGCCGAGCGTTTCGCACCGGAGCTGGTGCTGCACGCGCCGGTCGATCTGGCCGCCCCGATCCTGGCCGTCCGCCTCGGCATCCCGTCGATCACCTACGGCACCGGGCTCATGCTCGAACCCGAGCTGGTCGCGGCCATGGCGGAATGGGTGGCGCCGGTGTGGCATTCGGCGGGTCTCGAACCCGACGAGCACGCCGGGCTGTACCGGCACGGCTACCTGGATCCGGTTCCGTCGAGCCTGCAGCCCGATCTCGGTGTGGCGGCGGCCATTACGCAGCCGATTCGCCCCGCCGTCTCCGGCCAGGCCACCGACGAATTACCGGAATCGATTCGCCGCCTGGGGGATCGGCCGGTGGTGTACTTCTCGCTGGGAACCGTGCCGATCTTCAACCAGCCGGGCGCGTTCGGCCCGCTGCTCGCCGGGCTGGCGGACTCGGGTGCGGATGTCGTCGTGACGGTCGGCACCGGCACCGACCCGGCCGCGCTGGGACCGGTTCCATCCAATATCCATGTGACACAGTGGCTCTCGCTCGCGGCGATGCTGCCCCGATGTGATGCCGTGCTGTGTCACGCCGGGGCGGGAACCACGCTCGCGGCACTGTCGTACGGGCTGCCCCTGGTGCTCTCACCGCGCGGCGCCGACCAATTCCCGACGGCCGCCGCCTGCCGGGCAGCGGGTGCGGCACAGGTATTGGCCCCGGATGCGATCACCCCGGCCGCCGTGCACGCCGCGGTCCACGCCGTGCTGAGCGACGAGTCCTATCGAAGCGCCGCCGCCCAGTTGCGTACAGAGATCGCAGCCCGCCCTTCCTCGGAGTCCGCCGCGCGATCCCTGCTCGACGGATTCGCCGTCGGGGCGTGACCGTTGCCGGCGGTCGCCGGACGGATGTACGCCGTATGCTGCTCGAACTGGTCGGGGAGTTCGAGGGAGGATCGGCCTGTACACCCTGAGCATGCTGTTCAAACAGTCCAGCGCCCACTTCCGCCCCGCGCCGATCCCGGTCTACCCGCCGCCGTACCCGCAGGGCCCGTACCCCACGGGCCCCCAAGGCTTCTGACGCGTTTCGCGGCCGGTCAGGCGCGAGCCGTGACGAGCCAGCAGGCGGCGGTGAAGACCGCCTCGGAATCGCGCAGGTAGGGGGCGAAGGCGGGGCGGATGGTGTCGATGACCTTCGCGCGGGTGGCGTCGTCGGCGTCGGCGAGGGCCAGGCCGACCGGGCCGAGGCGGGAGATGTAGGGAGTCAGATCCTCCTCGGGCATGGCGCATTCGAGGTCGATCGGGGTGAGAGCGACGTCGGTCCAGCCGCCCTCGGTCAGGACCGCCCTGGTGTGGGCGGGGTTGGCGAGGCCGAATTGGCCGGGGGTGTCGGGGATTCGGGGCGGCAGGTCGAGCAGGGGAGCGGCGGCGCGTTCGGCGGTGGTGAAGAAGGGGTTGTCCTCGGGGGTGCGCCAGACGATGCAGGCGAGACTGCCGCCGGGACGGGCGGCCCGGCGGAGATTGGTGAAGGCGGCCACCGGGTCGGGGAAGAACATGACGCCGAAGCGGGAGATGATCAAGTCATAGGTGGGCTCGAAGGCGTGGGTCTGCGCGTCGGCCTGAACGAAACTCACCGGGAGAGCCTCGATGTCGGGGCTCGCGAGGGCGGCGGTGATCATCGGTTCGGAGATGTCGATGCCGGTGCATCGGGCATCCAGGGCGCGGGCGACCGCGAAAGTCGTGCAGCCGGTGCCGCATCCGACATCGAGCACCTGGTGGGCGTCGACGGCGCGGGCCGCGGTCACCAGAACGTCCTCGAAGGGGCGCAGGAGCCGGGTGACGATGTCCTGCAGCTCCACCCAGGCATTGCCGGAAGGGCCGTTCCAGCGGGCGGATTGATCGATGTCGGGCACGGTCGCGGTCCTTCGGTGGGGGACGATCGGGAGAGCTACACTGTCCCAATTCAAGTCGACTTGAAGTCAAGGCGCGGGGTGATCGCGTGAGCAATCTGGATATCGCCGAGGTGGTGCGCCGATCCGGTGTTCCCGCTTCGACCTTGCGGTACTACGAGGAGCGGGGCCTCATCGTCTCGACCGGCCGCCGCGGGTTACGTCGGCAATTCGACGAGTCGGTGCTGGAGCAATTGGCGCTGATCGCGCTCGGCCGCACCGCCGGATTCGCTCTCGACGACATCGTGCGCCTGTTCGGGCCGCAGGGCGAACTGCAGGTCGACCGTGGACTGCTGCTCGGCAAGGCCGACGAATTGGATCGCACCATCAAGGAATTGAGCGCGGTGCGCGACGGCCTGCGGCACGCCGCCGCCTGCCCGTCCCCGAATCACGGGGACTGCCCGAGCTTCCGGCACCTGCTGGGCGAGGTCATGGCGGGCCGGATCGCCGCCCTCGAAGCCCTGATCCCCTGACGATCCGCGTCGATCACACCGTCTTGTAGCCCGGGTGCACGCCAGGGATCAGGCCCTGGTCGGCGGCGACGCGGACCAGCAAATCCGACAGTTGCTTGTGTTCCTCCGGTGTCAGTGACCGACACAGGTGCGCCTCGGCTTCGCGTGCGACAGCGCCCAATTGGCCGAGCATGGTGCGGCCCTCGGCGGTCAGGTACAGCGCGTGCTGCCGCCGATCCTCGGGATTGCGTTTGCGTTCGATGAGCCCGCGCTCCTCGAGCTTGTCGGCGAACTGAACGAAGCGGCTGGGCGGCATGCCCAGTTCGTCGGCGAGCTCGCGTTGGCTGCGACCGGGCTGGGCGATGAGCAGTCGGAGCAGTCCGGCCTGGGCGGGGGTGAGGTCGAGGGCGGCCGTGCGCTCGGCGAATCGATTGGCGGCATAGGCCCCGACCTGGGCCAACAGGAACCCGACGGCGGTCAGGGCGCGCTGCGGCGCGAACTCCTCTTTCCCATCCATGCGGGCAATAGTAGCAGCGGACAAATAATAGACGCTTGACAATCGTTACAGATTGTAATCATTATTTGAGCAGTACGGTTCACCCGAGATTGAGGAACCCGCGATGAGCACCACTGCCGCTCGCACCACCCCCGTCACTCGCACCAACCTCGCCGTTCTGGCCCCCGCCGCCGCGTTCGCGGCGCTCACCATCGCCTACGTCGCCGCCAATGCGCGCACCCCGCACCCGGACGCCAGCGGTGTCGACGTCCTCGCCTACACCACCGCGCACACCGGACTCATCCATGTCGGCGCGCTGCTGCTGATGCTGTCGGCCGCACCGCTGGTCATCGTCACCGGAATCATCCAGAACGTGCTGCGTGGGCCGTCCATCCTCACCATCGGCGGCGCGCTCGCCGCGGGCGGACTCACCTTCAGTGCCGTCTTCGGCTGGGCCGGCTCCCGGTTGAACGGTTCCGCCGCACCGGATCTGGCACGAACCCTCGCCGACCTCGGCTACCTGTCCGGCGGACCCGCCTTCGCCGGCGGATTCGGGCTACTGGCCATCGGCATCGCGATTCCCGCACTGCTGGAACGGAAGCTGCCCGGCTGGCTGATCTGGTGTGGCTTGGGTATCGCCGTGGTGGCCGCGTTGTCCACCCTCGCGCTGGTCGCCGCCCCGTTCGGATTCCTGCTGCCGGTGGTGCGCTTCGGCGGGCTGCTGTGGCTGGTCGCCGTCGCCGTCATCCTGTCCCGTCGCTGAATCAACCGCTCTACCAATCGCATCGAAAGGTTCACCGCCATGCTCAGCACCTACTCCGACCTCGATGGCAAGACCGCCGTGCTCACCGGGGGCTCCCGCGGCATCGGCGCCGAGACCGCACGACTGCTCGCCGCCCAGGGCGTGCGAGTGTGCGTCGTCGGCCGCGACAAGCAGGCACTCGACACTGTCGTCGCCGACATCAACGCGGCGGGCGGCACCGCGATCGGCGCGATTGCCGACGTCACCTCGTCCGCCGCCCTCGCCGATGTCGCAACCCTCGTGGCGGACGAATTCGGCCGGGTCGACATCCTCGCCGCGTTCGCCGGTGGAATGGGTTACCCGACACCGGCGTCCGAGCTCTCCGAGCAGCTGTGGCGGCGGGTGCTGGACTCGGATCTGACCTCGACCTTCCTGACCGTGCAGGCGTTTCTGCCGATGCTGCTGGCCCAGGGCTCGGGCAGCATCATCACCATGACCTCCTCGGCGGGCCGCCAGCCCAGCCAGGCGAATCTCGCCTACGGGGTGGCCAAGGCCGGAGTCGTCATGCTGACCCGGCACCTTGCCACCGAGCTCGGGCCGCAGGGGATCCGGGTGAATGCCATTGCGCCGTCCGCGATCCTGACCGAGAAGGTCGCCACCAACATGCCGGAGTCCGTGCAGCAGCAGGTCGCGGGGTCGCATCCGCTGCGGCGGCTGGGGTCGACCACCGATGTCGCGCAGACCGCGCTGTTCCTGGCCTCGGACGCGTCGGGGTATCTGAGCGGTATCACCATCGATGTCGCGGGTGGGCGGATCACCAACTGACCACGCCGAATCCGACCGGCGGTGGCCCTGGTGGGCCACCGCCGGTAACTTTCGGCGGGCCTGTCCCGTCGTATCTGTATGAGTACCGAGGACTTCGTATGAGCACCGAGCCCGATCCGCAGGACCGTTTCGCCGCCGCCTGGCGGCGGCAGCGCGCGTACGTGGTGGACCTGGCCTTCCGGCTGCTCGGCGATATCGGGGCCGCCGAGGACGCCGCGCAGGAGGCGTTCACCCGGCTGGCCCGCACCCGGCCCGGCGAGGTCAGCGACGAACGCGCCTGGCTGACCGTGGTGACCAGCCGGATCTGCCTGGACGAACTGCGCAGTGCGCGGGTCCGGCGTGAACGGGCCGACGATCCGGAACGGTTGGAATCCGCGGCACCGGTCGCCACGCCCCTGCCCGTCGATCCGGTCGACCGCATCACTCTGGACGAGGAGGTGCAGTTGGCGCTGTATCGGATGCTGCAGCGGCTCGGCCCTGCCGAGCGGGTGGTGCTGATCCTGCACGATGTGTTCGCCATGCCGTTCGAGTTGGTGGCCGACACCGTCGGGCGACCGGTCGGGACCTGTCGGCAGTTGGCGCGGCGGGCCCGGATCAAGATGACGGAGGCGCGGCGGCCCGACGGCCCGGTGGCCGCGGCCGAACATCGGGCGGTGACCGAACGGTTCATCGCCGCCTGTGCCGGTGGGGATCTGGCGGAGCTGCTGGTGGTGTTGGATCCCGAAGTCTGGGGGCTCGCCACCTTCCGGCCCGATTCGCCGATCGTGGCGCCGATCAGCCGGGGGCCGGACGTGGTGGCCGCCAATATGATCGCGTTCTTCGGGCCCGGGACCACACTGGTCACCCATTCGGCGTTCGGGCGGCCCGCGCTGCTCGCCTACCGCGATCGGGAGTTGTTCGGCGTGCTGGTGTTGACGGTGGCCGACGATCGGATCGTGAGCATCGAGGCGACGGTGGATCGGTAACTTTCCGGGCGGCCGTCTCGTCCTTGAAGGCATGACACACAACAGAATTCGTGCACGGCACGGAAAACTCGCGATGGCGGCAATGTTCGGCGCGATGCTGGCCTGGGGCGCCCCGGCCGCACACGCGGACGATGCCGCGCAGTACCTGGGAACGTGGAACTACGACCAGCCGCAGCGTGCGGACATGACGAATGTCGCCACCGCGGGGAAGTTCGGACTCGAGCCGCTGACCTATCCGCAGGTCGGCACCGTGGTGTTCGCGCGCGGAGCCGACGGGGACATCACGGGCCACACCGATCAGGGCTGTACCTGGCACTTCCGGGTCAATGGTGACGGGCTGGATCTGACCAGTACCGATCAATACTGCTACAACCACGTCATCGACTCCGGGTACAACATCTATCAGTGGCACGTGACTTTTCGCGATGGGCATGAGCAGGAGCTGATCCGCGCCAACAGCTATCTGCCCTACGGCACTTTCGATTTCGAGCTTGCCAATGGCAAACGTAGCCGGGCCGATGCGGCGGCTCCCGGGGACGCGGCCCGGTTGTTCAGCGGGTCCTGGGCCTACGACCCGGTCAACCCGGTGTACATGAACAACCTCACCTCGCCCGGGTATCAGGTGAAATCCGGTGTGGTGCGGATCGATTCGGTGGACGGCAGCCAGTTGGTCGCGCACACCGACGACGGGTGCGCGTGGACGCTGGACGGGCACGGCAATACCGCCGAACTCGCGCCCGCCGAGCAGACCTGCGACGTGCCCGGCGGGGTGGAGAAGATGTCGTTCTGGTCCATGTCCACCGACGGGACCCGACTGATCTCCGCCATGAACAGCACCGACCCGCAGGGCAATTTGACCTTCCTGGGCAGCGGCAGCTCGACGAGGCAGTCCTGACCGCCGGTCTCAGTGCCGGGCGAAAGCCTCCTGCAACCACCAGGATCCGCCGTCGCTGCTGATCTTCGCATCCAGCAGCAAGGGCGTATTCCGCTGGCCTGCCAGCCATTTCGGGATGATGTCGAGGTCGTCGACGGTGCGAACGACGGCGGCCTCGCACCCCGCGCCTCGGGCCAGGGCTGCGATATCGGTGTCGGGGAAGGTCACCGCGCCGAGGTCGGCGTCGCGGAAATGGTGGACCTCCGCGCCGTAGGCGTGATCGTTATAGATCACGATGAGCAGCGGAAGGCCCAGGCGCACGGCGGTTTCCAGCTCGGCGATGCCCATCAGCGCACCGCCGTCCCCGAGCGCCGCCACCGGCAGCCGATCGGGACGGGCCAGTGCCGCGCCGATGGCCGTGGCCAGCCCCAACCCGATCGACTGGAACGCCTGCGTGAAGCAGAAGCCGTACTGATCCGGGACCTCCAGGTAGGCGCTGGGATAGCCCATGAAATTGCCGGAGTCGACGGACACGATGCGTTCGGCGGGCAGCAGATCGTCGAGCGCGATGGAGAGCACGCGCGGGTCGATGCGGTCGCCGGTCGACAGGTCCTCGAACGGCACGTCACGCCACTTACCCATGGCCACACGATGTTCGGCGACGGCCGCGGTCCGATAACCGGTCCGAGCCGACACGTGCGGCAGCACATCACGCGCCGTCTCGCCGACGTCCCCGTGAACGCCGAGATCGACCGGCCGATGCGCGCCCAGCGCCGCCGCATCCGAATCCACCTGGGCCACCACGGTTCCCGGCCCGATCAGGTTCCCGTGCCGCATCGTCCACATATTCAGCGCGCACCCCCACCCGACGATCAGATCGGCCCCGGCAATGAGTTCCGCAGCGGCGGGCGAGGCGAACCCACCCGAAATCCCCAGCGACCATGGATCACCGTGGAACAGGCCGTGAGCCACCGCGGAGGTAGCGAGCAATGCCCCGGTGGACTCGGCCAACACCCGCAACTCCGGCCCGTACCCACGAGCGCCACGACCGGCGACGAACACCGGCCGAGCCGACTCCGCCAGCAGCCCGCCCAGTTTCGCGACCGCATCCGCACCAGGGCGTACCGGCTCCGGAGGCTCGGACACGGTGCGCCGACGCGAGGGCAACGATGACTCCGATACTGCGGGGATCCGGGCGGACTGGATGTCCAGCGGGAGGTTGAGGACTACGCAGCGGCGTTGGTCTCGGGCGGTGCGGAAGGCGCGGATGGTGTCGGCGATGGCGGTGTGTGGGGAGTGGATGCGTTCGGCGGTGGCGCCGACGGCGGTGGCCAAGGCGGTCTGGTCGACGCGGAAGTTGGATAGGACGGATTCGCCCGGGGTGTCGGCGGCCAGGATGAGCAGGGGTGTGCGGCTTTTCGCGGCCTCGGCGATGCCGGTGAGGGCGTTGGTGAGGCCGCAGCCCTGGTGCAGGGTGACCGCCGCGACGGTGTCGGTCATGCGGGCGTAGGCGTCGGCCATGACGGTGGCGCCGCATTCGTGGCGGGCCGCGATGTAGTCGACGCCGTGGGCGCGCAGGGCATTGGTGAGGTCGAAGTTGCCGCTGCCGACCACGCCGAAGACGCGGGAGACGCCCAGTTCGGCGAGGGTGCGGCCGACGGCCTCGCTGACGGTCGGCGGCTCGTTCACGGCCGACGGCTCGTTCGTGGTCGGCGCCTCGTTCGCGGTCGGCACCGTCGCTACCGGTCGACGAGGGCGAGAACCCGTGCGGGACTGCCGGTTCCGCCCTTGATGGGTAGCGGGCTCACGATCAGCCCGGCCCCGGTCACCGGCAGCCGGGACAGATTGCGCAGCTGGGTCAGCCCGCATTTGCCCGCGCCGAGCAGGAAATGGTGACACGGGAACGGCGGGTCGAAGCTGTGCGCCGTGCCCGCGTCGGTGCCGACTGTCTCCACGCCCATCCCGAAGATCGGTTGCTGGGCAAGCCATTCCGCGCATTCAGCGGACAGGCCGGGGGAGTGCGGGCCGGTCCCGTCGGTATTGAGGAACCGGCCCGCATCATCGGCGTAGGCATCCCAGCCGGTGCGCAGCAGCACCCAGCCACCGTCCGGCAGCGGGCCGTGCTGCTTCTGCCACTCCAGCAGATCGTCGACTTCCAGGAGGAAATCAGGGTTTCCGGCGACCCGGGCCGAAACATCGACGACCACCGCGGGAGCGATCAGCCCCCGCAGTGGCGTCGCGAGCACATCGAAACCCTGCTGCCCGGTGACCCAGTGAATCGGCACATCCAGATGCGTTCCGGTGTGTTCCCCGGTGTGGATGTTGTTCCAATACCAGCCCGGACCCCGCTCGTCGTAGTGGCTGATCTCCTCCAACCCGAACGGAATCGTGTTCGAGAACGGCGGCGGCAGTTGCAGAATCGGGGTGCCGGAATGCAGTGGTGCGGTGAGATCGATGAGGTCGGTGGAACCGTCGGCGAGCGCGGCCAACAGTGCGGTGACAGCCGTCATGGGCCTTACCTCTTCCCATTCGAGGCTGTCAGCATAGCTCTAGTGCACGGCCCCCACGGCCGCCTTGGCAGCAGCCGCCACCAGCGGATTGTCCGCTGCGGCAGCCTGATCGGCCGGCTTGGTGGTCAGCACTACGATCACCAGGGGCGCGCCGCCGCTGCTGGGCCACGTGACCGCGACGTCATTGGCCTGGCCGTAATCGCCGGTGCCGGTCTTGTCACCGGTCTTCCAGTCCGCGGGCAGTCCGGCCCGAATGCGCTGGTTGCCGGTGGTGGTGGCGATCAGCCAGTCGGTGAGCTGCTGGCGTTCGGGGGCGGGCAGTACATCGCCGAGCACGATGGCGCGATAGTCGGCGGCCAGGGCGGCCGGGGTGGTGGTGTCGCGTTCGTCGCCGGGAATGTTGGTGTTGAGCTCGGGTTCCCAGCGATCCAGGTGGGTGATCTGATCGCCGATCGAGCGCACGAAGTCGGTGACGGCCGAGGGCCCGCCGAGCAGCTTCAGCACCTGATTGGCCGCGGCGTTGTCGCTGGCTTCGATGGCGGCGGCGCAGAGTTCGCTCACCGTCATGCCGGTGGCGACATGATCCTTGGAGACCGGCGCGCCCACCGACAGGTCGGCCTCGGTGAAATGGATGACCTGATCGAAGTAGCCGCTGCTGAGCGGGTGCGCCTTCAACAGTGCCGCGCAGGCGAGGCCCTTGAATGTCGAGTCCATGGCGAACCGCTCGTCCTGCCGGTAGCCGAGCGTCTTGCCCGTTCCGGTGTCGATGGCGACCACGCCCACCCGGGCATTGTGGTCGCGTTCGAGGGCGCTCAGTGCGGCGTCGTCGGTGACGGTGATCGGGGCGGCAGTCGTGCTGGATCCCGGCTGTGCCGCTTCGCCTTTCGAGGCGGAGTCACAGCCCGCAACCAGCGGGGCGAGCAGCAGCAGCGACGCCAGCGCGCCGTATTTCAGGGTCGACAAAATAAGCCTTTCCATCTGAACTGGGAAAACGGAAGCGGTGAAACGGATCAGCGTGCAGCGCGCAGCATGCGTCCCGCGGCCTGCACGGCCGGCTCGGAACTGCCCGCGTCACTGATGAATACGGCGAACGCGAGGTCGCCGTCGATGCCGACGAACCAGCCGTGCGCGTGCTTGTCGTCGATGTATTCGGCGGTGCCGGTCTTGCCGAGCAGATCGGGGATGTCCTTCAGCGCCGTGGCGGTGCCGCCGGTAACCGTCTCGCGCATCATGGATTTCACCTGATCCGCGATTCCGGCGGGCAGCGCCGGCGGCTGCTTGTCGGGCTTACCGGGCTGCCCGGCGACCAGCGTCGGCGGCTGCACCGAGCCCTGGGCGAGCGCGGCGGCCAGCAGCGCCATGCCGAACGGCGACGCGGTCACCTTGCCCTGGCCGATGCCCTCCTCCACGCGTAATGCAGGGGTGTCGGCGGTCGGTACCTTGCCGGTCACGGTGGTCAGACCCGGTGTCACATAGTCGATTCCGAGCCCCAGCTGTGCAGCGGCGTTGGTGAGCCCGTCCGGCGCGAGCTGCACCGCCAGCCGGCCCATGGTGGTGTTGCAGGACTTGGCGAAGGCGGTGTGCAGCGGCACCTGCCCGAGGTCGAAGTTGTTGTCGTTGGGGATCTCCCGGCCCTCGATGTTCTCCTTGCCGGGGCAGGCGACCATCGCGTCCGGGGTCACCTGACCGGCCTGCAGCGCCGCGGACACGGTGACAGTCTTGAAGGTCGAACCGGGCGGATACAGCCCGGTCAACCCGATCGGGCCCTGCGCGTCCCCGGCCGCGTTCTGCGCCATGGCCAGCACGTCACCCGTCGAGGGCTGGATGGCCACGATGGCGGCGGGCGTGGTGATCGGGGTCAGCGCCGCCTCGGCCGCGCGCTGCAGTCCGATATCGAGGGTGGTGCGAATATCGGTGACCGGCTTGGGATCCGGGCCGCCGACCCGCTGCGTGCCGTCGCTGCCCTGGGCGCGGACCGCCCAGCCCGCGGCCGCGTCGGCCTGCTGCTGCCACAGATCCGATAGGCCGGAGAAGGTCGGCGAGGACAGGGCCTTGTCGACGGTCAGCAGGCGGGTCTGTTGCGCGGTGGTGACATTCGCCAGACTGGTCAGCGCGGCTTGCACGGTGGCGTAATCGGCGTCGCGCAGGATCACGGCGGTGATCGACTTGCCCTGCGCGGCAGCCAGATCCGACTGCAGGCTCGCGGCGGTGACATCCGGCGCGACCGGTGCCAGGGCGGCAGCCACGGCGGCGGTGTCCGCGCCGGGCGCGACATTCACCAGCGTCACCACCTGCTGGGTGAGCAGCGCGCCGCCGGAGCCGTCGAGCACCTTGGCCGGATCCGGATAGGCGATGGCATAGGACAGCGGGCCGACGTTCAGTCCGGGTGCGACGGTGGCCGGATCCCACTGGATCTTCCAGTCGTTGCCGGAGCGGCTGGCGCGACCGGTGGTCGTGTAGGTCCACTCGTTCTTGCCGTCCGCGCCGAGCTTCCAGGTGGCGTCGAGGGTGAAAGTGCCGCCGCTGTCGCTGGTCTCGACCTTGCTCGCGGTGAACCGCACCTGTTTGCCGAGGCTGTCGTACAGCGGGCCCAGCGCGCCGGAGGCGGCGCCCGGGTCGCTGGTCGCTGCGGCGGCGGCCTGCAGGTCGTCGCGGGTGAGCGCGTCGGCGAAACCGTCGACCGTCTTGGACAGCCCCGACGTGGAATTCGACGAGCATGCCGTCGCGGTCACCAGCATCACCGCCGCGCAGACACCGGTGAGCGTCCGCCTGCTGAACTCTGCCATGCCTGCCACCCCAACACGGATCACCGGTGACTGTCCAAGACCAACACGGTCGGAAACCGATATACCGATCGATATCGTTGCAGCGTACGGGGGATTCGACGGTTGCTGTCTCGGGTGGTCGATCGTCCGATTCGGGGACCGGGGATGCTGGACGGGTGGACGAGATCTTCCGGACGGCCGGTGTCACGGGCCGTGTGCATGCCCGTTGCTTCGACTGTGACGGCGAATTCGGCCTGGCCGCGGACGAACCGGTGGTGCTGTCCTCGGTGGTGAAGGTGCCGCTGGTGCTGGAGTTCGCGCGGCAGGTCGCGGCGGGACAGCTGGATCCGACCGATCGGGTCCGGGCCACCGCTGCCGACCGGCTCGGCGGGGTCGCGACCGCGGGCTGCCTCGACGATGTCGAGTACAGCCTGCGCGACGCGGCCTACTTCGCGCTCACCGTCAGCGACAACACCGCGGCGGATCTGCTGTTCGATCGGGTCGGGGTCGAGAATGTGCGGTCGCTGGTGCGCGAGCTCGGGCTCACCGAGACCCGGATCGTCGGCTCGCTGCGCGACATCCTCTACAGCATGGCCGAGGATATCGGCGCGCGTGACCTGCACGAATTCGCCCGGCGCTACCCGGAATCGAGTGCCGCCGACGTCTTCGGCTCGCGCGCGGTGGATCCGTTGCGGACCACCGCGAGCACCGCGCGGGAGATGACGCGGCTGCTGTGGCTGATCGGCGAGGATCGGGCCGCGATGCCGGAGGCGTGCGGCTGGGTGCGGGATCTCATGCGGCGGCAGGTCTTCGGGAATCGGCTGCCGTCGGGGTTCCCGCCCGGCACCGACATCTGGTCCAAGACCGGGACCATGCCGGGCATCCGCAATGAGATCGGGGTGGTCGGCTACCCGGACGGAAGCCGTTACGCCGTCGCGGTTTTCACCGTCTCACAGCGTCTGGACGGGCGGCAGCCCGCGGTGGACCGGGCCATCGGCGAGGCTGCGCGGGAAGCGGTCGACCGCGTTGTCCATAGTTGCCGCAGCGGATCGCTCACGGCCAGCTGACGCGGGTGTGCACTGACGGTCGGTTGCGGACAGGCGGTTGATGCGGGTCGCTCAGTGCCTGCCCGCCACCACATCCCACGGGCGGCGTCGGGGGGCGTGTGGGGCGTCCGGTATCGGGGCCGGGCGGGACGCACCGTCGCCCTGCACGACGGTCACGACGAGTTCGGCGAGTTCCCGGACCAGGGGATGCGGGGCGGCGGCAGGCCAGGTCAGGGCGAATCGCCAGCTCAAGGTGCCTTCGGGGAGCGGCCGCCACACCACGCGCGGCTCCTTCTGCGCCACCAGGCCCTGGTCGAAGGCGACGCCGCGACCGGAAAGCACCATGCCGAGCACGAATTCGGGATTGCGGGCGTGCTGCACCGAAGTGGGGCGGAAGCCGTGCTCCCAGCAGGTGCGCAGGGTGGCGTCGTAGAGGCCGGGCGCGGCGGCGCGCGGGAAGATGACCAGCCCGTGCCCGGCCAGATCGGCGAGTGTCAGGGTGGCGCGGGCGGCGAGCGGGGAATCGCGGGGCAGCACCACGCCCAGCGGGGTCTCCACGGCCGGGCCCGACTCCAGCCCGACCACGTCGACCGGATACTGCAGCAGCCCCGCGTCCAACTGCCGATCCGCCAGCAGCCGAACCTGTTCGGCGGTGGTCAGCTCATGCAGGTCGACTCGCACGTCACGGCTCTCGAACGCGGTGAGGATGGCCGCCAGCACCCGGCCCGCCAGCTCCGGCGGCACTCCCACCCGCAGCGCGTCGATCTCGCCGCGATGCGCCTTGCCCACCAGCGATGTCGCTCGTTCCCAGCGTGCGATCAGATCCCGCGCCTCGACCAGCAAGATCTGCCCCGCCTCGGTGAGTTCGACCCGGCGGCTGTCGCGATCCAGCAGCCGCGCCCCGAGATCGCTCTCCAGCTTGCGGATCCGCTGACTCAGCGCCGGTTGCGCGATGCGCAGCCGCTCGGCGGCGCGACCGAAATGCAGCTCCTCGGCCACGGCGATGAAGTAGCGCAACTGACGCAGCGGATCCATCCGACCGACGATATCGCTTTCCTTATCGCTCGGCCCGGGCCGGATTCGCTCAGCCCCGGGCGCGGACTTCCAGGATCTGCAGGCAGCGCCCGATGGGCCCGCGCTCGTCGTGCAGCACCGTCGAGCACATGCCGACCCCGTCCGGACCGATGGACGTCTGCACCTCCAGCCCGATCCACTCGCTCTCCGGCAGCCGGAACAGATCGATGGTCAGATCGGTGTTCATGAAGGTCCACTGGAACGGATCCAGCTGCGCCCCAATGCCATTGGCCAGATCGGCGACCGCGAACACCCGCACCAGCGGCGAGATCTCCTCGCCCTCGACCACCTCGACGAGCGGGCGCACCCACACCCGGCGAGTGGTCGCGTCACCGTCGACGACCCGAATCTCCACCGACTTCACATACCCGACGTCCCAGCCCGGCGGCACACCCCAATCGGCCTCGCCACTCTCCGGCACGGGCGGCAGCGCGGCATCCGCGTTGTGCACCACCGACGAGCTGTCGGACGTGGCAATCCGCCACGCCGTGGCCTTGGCCACCACCCGACGGCTGCCGTCCGGCTGCACGGCCACGAGTTCCGCCGCCACCAGTTCGACCCGCTTGCCCGGCCGCTCGATCCACGCCCGCACCTCGATCTCGTCGACCGGCATCGGCCCGAGGATCTCCATCGTCAACCGCACCACCCGAGCCCCCGCCCGCGGCGCACACCGCTCCACCGCCCGAGCCAACAACGCCGAAGGCGGCGCCCCGTGCTGCATCGACGCCGCCCACACGCTCACGGTCGACGCGGTAGCCAGATACCGCTCGAACCCGTCGGCCCCCGCGCCGCGCGCCAGGTAGTAGGCCACGGTCCCGGCCGCGTCGACCGCATCCGCCCCGTCAACCGCTGTCACGTCATGCATCCTGGTCACCGCCCCAACGTATCAGCCCACGTCGCAGCCACTAGACGCCGTACGACAACCGGTGCGTTCACGCGTCCGATCAGCGCATCCGCTCGCGCCACCGGCGTACGGTCGTACCGGACTCCCCGGAGTCCATTTCTCCACCGCGCCCCGAACTCGGCACCCCGATGAACGGAGAAATCATGAACTCGATCGCATCCGGAACTGTGTTGATCACCGGGCCGACCGGCGGATTGGGACGCGCTGCGACAGCTGCCATGGCCGCCCGTCCCGCTGATGACCGCCCTGACCTGCTCCTGGTTGGCAGGGCCGGTCGGGCGCTGAGCGAGGTGGCCGAGGAGGCCCGGTCGGCAGGGGCTGTGGTGCGTGAGATCGGTTGCGACCTGGCCCGCTTGGCCGACGTCCGCGCCGCGGCCCAACAGGCGAAGCAGCTACTGAACGAGGGTGCGGTGCGCCCCCTGCGGGGATTGGTGGCCAATGCCGGGCTCTCGCCCACCGACACCCACCATGCTTCGGCCGATGGCTACGAACTCACCTTCGCCGTCAATTACCTCGCGCATGCCCAGCTCATCGGTGATCTGCTGGACTCGTTCACCGAACCGGCACGAATCGTGCTGCTGGGTTCGAACACTTACTACCAGAACATCTTCCGCCGGATCTTGTCGGTCGCACCCGCCGAGTGGCGCGACCCCGTCGAGCTGTCCCGACCCACCCCCGCCGCGGTTCCGGCATCGCTGAAGCTCAGCGGCACCGCCTACTCCGACTCCAAACTCGCGATCCTCTACTACGCCCACGAGCTACAGCGCCGAGCGCCGAGCAGGATCGACGTCGTGGTCTTCGAACCGGGCTTCATGCCGGGCACCGGATTGATGCGCGGGCAGAGCCCGGCCGTCCAGCGCGTGGGACGTGCGCTCGAGCGAATCCCCGGCGTCTCCTCGCCGGTCCGCTCCGGCCCGGCCCTCGCCTCGATCGTGCTCGACGACCGCTGGTCCCACCTGCGTGACGGCGCCTTCGTGGTCAAGGACAAGGAACGCGACGTCCAACCCTTCGCCATGGATCGAGCCCGCGAGGCCCGACTGTGGGATGCGACAACCGAACTCCTTGAGTCCGCTGGCTAGCGCCGTCGCATCACCGGCGAGCAAGAAGACTCAGTATGTCGCGGTGAACCCGGTCGACGGTCGTGGCCGAACTCCAGCTCGAATCGATGCGGGTCTCCTCCGCGAACGGCAGTGGCTGCCAGCCGTGGTACCAGTCGGCCATCTGCTTTGGTGTGAACTCGGTTGCCCGGGAGCTGGATTGGTGGCGGGCGACGGTCTCCTCGAAGGTGAGGTCGAAGCTGTAGTGCAGAGCGTGGTCGGCGGCGGCGGTCAGGCGCTCCAGTGCGGCGCCGTAGCGGAAGACGTTGAGGATGCCTTCGACGATCACGACCAGATCGCGCGCCAGACCGAAGCTCGCGATCTGTTCCAGCAGTTCGATATTGGCCGCGCCGTCCACGTCGGGTTCGCGAAGGAGGTGGCGGCGCACCACGTCCTGCGGGACGAGTAGGCAGGTTCCGCGCTCGAAGCGCTGTTGCACCGCGAGGGCGGTGGTGGATTTCCCGGAGCTGGAGTTGCCGCGAATCACGACCAGCACGCTCATCGGGTGGACAGGGCCGCGGTGAGTTTGCGGGTGAAGCGGGGGAGGTGGGGGTCGGAGGCGGGGAGGGGGTTGGAGGCGAGGGGCCACCAGGTGCCGCCGTCGAATTCGGCGGGGTCGAGGGTGTAGGGGTGGGTGCGGTTGCCGCGGAGGATGTACCAGAGGGAAACGTCCACGTGGCGTGCGGGTTTGGTGACGGTGGTGATGGTGAGGAAGAGGGGGTGGTTGCCGGTGATGTCGAAGGTGGGGGTGATGCCAATTTCCTCGTGGGCCTCGCGGTGGGCGGCGGTGAGGGGGTGTTCGCCGGGTTCGACGTGGCCGCCCATGGGGAGGCGGAGGCCGGATTTGCGGTGCAGGCCAAGGTATATGGCGGGATTGTCGGGGTCGGTGAGGACGGTGTAGGCGACCAGGTGCGGGGAGGGCGTCGAGGGGCCGTGGCGGCGGTAGATGTCGTCGGTCGAGGTCAGCCAGGCCAGGGTGCGGGTGCGGTGCAGGTGTTCGAGGTCGTCCCACGGGTCGATGGCGGCGACGAGGTCGGCTACGACAGCGGTGGCGGGCTGCATGGCGATGCAGCCTACGCGCGGGGTGCGACAGGCGGATCGGTGTCGGGTGCGTCGTCGCCGAGAAGCAGGATCGAGGCCAGGATGCGGCGTCGACGGCCCGCACGCGGGCCATTGGCGGCCAGTGGGGCGAGGACGCGGGTCAATCCCGTGAGTAGTTGCCGCAATTCGTCGTCATCGAGCCACAGGCCGTTGAGCTGATAGGTGACCTGGTCGCGTTGCAGATCTACCTCGGCGCGGTCGAAGTAGCGGTCGGCGTCGGCCATCAGCCCGGCGACGAAGGACGTGAACGCCTGCCGGTGCTCGTCCGCGCTCATGGCCGCGGCCTCTTCCGGGCCGATCGACGCCGCCGCGAGGCGCAGCACATAGGTGCGTTCCGTGGTCCCGCGGACCTTCCGTTCGGCGACCACCGTGAGCACCTGGGCCTGCGCCAGGCGGGCGATGTGCCGGTACAGGCTGGCCGGCGGAACGTCGGAAAGTTCTTCTCGCAGTTGCGATGTGGTCAAGGCGCGGTCGCCGAGGAACGCCTGCACGATGCGCAGGCGAACGGGGTGCAGCAGCAGATCCGCGGAACCGGTCACCTCCGGACTCTATCGCGATTGATATCAGTTGTGATAAAAGTATTGATATCAATAGTGATAACGATACGTTTGGAGGGTGGGGGAATGTCCGAGTCGAAGCGGGTGACCGCAGCGGAAGCATTGGAATGGCTGCTGGGTGCGACAACCCGACTGCCGTTGGCGGACAGCGAGATCGGCGGCCGGGTGGCGTCCGTGCTGGTCGACGCCGTCGGCGGGGTGGACGGGTTCAATACCGTGCTCGCCAGTCTCGGCCGGATGGCGGTCGGGGAGATCCGTAGATCGCAGCCGGACGCCATTACGGCGACCATCACCGGTGACGCCCCGGGCTTGCTGGTCATGCATCTGGACGCCGATGGGCTCATCGACGGCGCCCGACTGATTCCGGAGGCCGCGGACATCCCGGTCCCGGCCTCGTGGGACGAAATCGATGCGCGGCTGGGTGAATTGGACGGCCGGGTCGCGTTCGTGGTGGCGCAGATCGGCGCGGCGGGGCAGCCGTCGGTCATCCACGGGCTGCACGTCGACACCGTGCATCCCATCGGCTCGGGATTCAAGCTGTACGTGCTGGCGGCGCTCGCCGACGCGGTCGCGACGGGCGCGGCCACATGGGAAGAGGCGCTGGCGATCCGCGAGGAGTGGAAGAGCTTCCCCTCGGGCACGCTGCAGCATCGCCCGAACGGCGAAAAGCTCACGCTGGCAACCTATGCCGAGTACATGATGTCGATCAGCGACAACACCGCCACCGACCATCTGATTCACCACCTCGGCCGCGACGCCGTGTACCGGCAGCTGGCCGCGCTGGGCCACCACGAGCCCGCTCTGAATTCCCCGTTCCTCACGACCAAGGCGATGTTCCAGTGCAAGGTCCCCGACGACGGCGAGTACGCCCAGCGCTACCTCGCGTCCACACCGGGCGAACGGCTCACTCTGATAGAAGAATTGGAGAATCTCGCCCTGCCGGAGACGGCCGGCTCTGCATGGATCGAGCAGAAGCGGCCGCGCTACATCGACGAGCTCGAATGGTTCGCAACGCCGATGGACATCTGTCGCGCCTATGCCGCGCTGTCGCGGATCGAGCAACCGGAGGTCGATCACATCCTGACCCGTGACGACCACGGGCTGGGCCTAGACGGGACGCAGTTCCCGACCGTCTGGTCCAAACCGGGGAGCGAACCCGGCGTGCTGAGCCTGAACTACCTGGCCCGCACCGCCGACGGTCGAACCCTGGTGACCAGCCTGATGGTGTCCGACCCCGACACCGCGTTCGACGAGGCCGTCACGGCCATCAAGGGTCTGCGGATCGTGCAGGGCGCGTTCGAGCTGCTCGCCGCGGCTCAGGTGTGAACGGCGGGCGCCGGAGGTGTACCAGTAGACGGCGCCCACCAGCAGGCCACCGCCGACGATATTGCCGGGCACGGTGTAGAGCAGGTTGCGCAGCAGTTCGGTGAACGTGGCTTCGCCTTCGAACATCCCGATCGTGTAGAGCGACATATTGGCTACACAGTGCTCGAAGCCGACAGCCACGAACACCAGCACCGGCATCCACAGCAGCGCGATCTTCGCGCCGGAGCCCCGCACCCGCGAGAACATCCACACCGCCAGGCAGACCAGCATGTTGCACAGCACCGCACGCCAGAACAGCTGGCCCCCGGCCAGTGAATTCTTCGCCGAAAGCAGTTCGGCAAGCATGGATTTCGCGGTGGACGTGGAGGTGACCCCGGAGGCGTGCACCATGGCGGCGAAGGCGAGCGTGCCCAGGAAATTGCCGATAAGCGTTGCCGCCCAGGCGATCAGCATGTCCTTGACGCCGGTGCGGCCGGACAACACCCCGACCAACATGATCATCACCGTCGAGGTGAACAGCTGCGCTCCGGCGAACATCACCAGCGTCAGCGCGATCGGGAAGACCGCCCCCTCGAGCAGCTTCACCCCGGCGGAATGCTCGGCCACGAACGGCGACACCGCCACCAGCAACAGCACCTCGCCGACCGCGATGAACGCCCCGGCGAGCATGGCCGACACCAGGAACCGCCCGGGACTGCGCAGCTCCTCGGCCTTGTGTACCGCCTGGTCGACGGTGCTCGCGACATTCTCCGCAACGGTATTCACCATCACGACGTTAGAAGCCGCAAGGTTCCCGCAACACGGACCAATGTCCCGAATCCCGGGTCGACCTCTCGTGACCGTGTATCGGTGTGAGCTGCGCAACCCCCGCAAAGCAGCGGCTCGTGGACGTGGCAACCGAAAGGGTTAGCTGTCAACCATGTTCATTCTCGATCTGACCTATCACGACGGCGTCCTCGATCAACTCGACGCCCTCATCCCCGAGCACTACGAGTACCTCGATCGGCACCTGGCCACCGGAACGTTCTTGATGGCGGGCCGCAAGAATCCGCGCACCGGCGGGCTCATCCTGGCGAACGGCGATGATCGCGCCGTCATCGACGCGATCATCACCGAGGATCCCTTTCACCGGGAGGGACTGGCCGTGTATTCGGTCACGAAGTTTCAGCCGACCCGTTCGGTGATCTCCGAAGTCACCGTCTGAGGCTCCGCCGACGGGGTTTGCCGCTGTCCGAGCACCGAGTGGCGGCGACTGTAGGCGAAGTAGATGACGATGCCGATGACCATCCAGATGACGAACCGCAGCCAGGTCTCGATGGACAGATTGAGCATCAGCCAGAAGCAGGCCAGTGCCGCGAGGATCGGAACCACCGGGACGAGCGGAACGCGGAAGCCGCGCTTCAGATCCGGGCGGGTGCGGCGCAGGATCGGTACACCCAGGGAGACCAGGACGAAGGCAACCAGCGTGCCGATGTTCACCATCTCCTCGAGCGTGCCGAACTCGACGAACCCGGCCAGCAGGGCGCAGACGACACCGACGATGACGGTGAGCCGGACCGGGGTGCCGTGCTTGCCGGTGTGGGCGAGCCCGCGGGGGAGCAGTCCGTCGCGGGCCATCGCGAACAGCACGCGGGTCTGACCCAGGAACATCACCATGACGACGGTGGACAGGCCCGCCAACGCGCCGATGGAGATGATGTTCTTCACCCAGGTCGCGCCGTGGATGGCGAAAGCCGTTGCCAGGGTGGCGTTTCCGCTGGCCAGCTCGGTGTAGGGCACCATGCCGGTCAGCACCAGCGACACCGCCACGTAGAGCACGGTGACAATGGCCAGCGCGCCGAAGATGCCGCGCGGCACGTCACGCTGCGGGTTGCGAGTCTCCTCGGCGGTAGTGGCCACCACGTCGAAGCCGACGAAGGCGAAGAACACCAGCGAGGCTGCGGCCAGCAGGCCGTACCAGCCGAAATTGGTTCCGCCGGAACCGGTCAGGAACGAGAACAGCGACTGGTGCACGCCGCCCGCCTGCGCCGAGGGCTGCGACGGCGGAATGTAGGGGGTCAGATTGGATGCCTTGAAGTAGGTCGCGCCGACCACCAGCACCAGGGCGATCACGGCCAGCTTGATGGCGACCGCCACCGCCGAAACCCGCGAGGACAGTTTGGTTCCGGTGGCCAGCAGCACGCCGACGACCGCGATGATCAGCACCGCGCCCCAGTCGAACGAGATCGACCCGACGTGCGCGACCGGATTCACCACCCCGCCCAACACCTCGCCGAGATACTGCGACCACCCCTTGGCGACCACCGAAACCGCAAGGGCGAACTCGAGAATGAGATCCCACCCGATGATCCAGGCGATGACCTCGCCGAAAGTGGCGTACGCGAACGTGTACGCACTGCCCGCCACCGGCACCGTGGACGCGAATTCGGCGTAGCACAACGCCGTCAATCCGCAGGCGATGGCCGCGAACACGAAGGCCAGCGAGACCGAGGGTCCCGCGACCGTGCCCGCGGTCCGGGCGGTGAGCGTGAAGATGCCCGCCCCGATCACCACCGCGACACCGAAAATGGTGAGATCCCTCGCCGTCAGATCCTTGCGTAGCTTGGAATCCGGTTCATCGGTATCCCGGATCGATTGCTCGACCGATTTGGTGCGGAACATGCCGCTCGCGAACGCCACTTTGCGTCTCCTCTCTGAACTGCGGGTGCGATCAGAGGCCGCGCGGGATGGCGTCGAGACGCCGTTCCGCGAACCTGTTCGCCGCCGCTCCGGTGCCGATTCCCTCGGCCTTGCTTTCCGCGATGATGTCGCGGCAACGGTCGAAGATGCCCCTCACCGCGCCTTCGACCTCGGCCGCGGCTGCCTGACGCAGCTCACCGGCCACCTGAATGAGCCCACCGGCATTGGCCACGAAATCCGGGACCCAGGTGATACCGCGCTCGTTCAGGGTGTATTCCACTGCGGGCGTAGCCAACTGGTTGTTGGCCGCGCCGCAGACGAGTTTCGCCTCGATGGCCTCGGCGCTCGACATGGTGAGCGTGCCGCCGAGCGCGCAGGGGGCGTAGACGTCGACCGGAGCGGTGGAGACGGCGCTCAACAGTCGAACCGAGGGGTGATCGTGCGTAAGGCGTTCCAGGGCAGCCTGGTTCACGTCGGTCGCGCATACCTCCGCGCCGTCGGCCAGCAGCAGGGCGATGAGCTCGCTGCCGACCTTGCCGACGCCCTCGACGCCAACCGTGCGACCGGCGAGAGTGGGTGCGCCCCAGACGGATTCGGCCCCGGCGCGCATGGCGTTGAACACGCCCAGCGCGGTCAGTCGGGCGCTGTCACCCGAGCCGCCCGCCCCGGCACTGCGACCGGTGACATGGTTGGTGTAGCGGCCGATGGTATCCAGATCGTCGGTGTTGGTGCCCACGTCGCCCGCCGTGATGTACCGGCCGCCAAGGGATTCCACGAACCGCGCGTACGCCGCGAACAGTTCCTCGCTCTTGTCCAGCGCCGGATCACCGATGATGACAGCCTTACCGCCGCCCAGATCGCACCCGGCCGCCGCGGCCTTGTAGGTCATGCCCCACGACAACCGCAGCACATCATCCAGCGCCGCCGACTCGCTCGCATACGGGTACATCCGGGTCCCGCCCAACGCCGGCCCCAGCGTGGTCGAATGAATCGCGATGATCGCCTTGAGCCCACTCTTGTCGTCCTCACAGAACACCACCTGCTCGTGGCCTCGGGCGCTGAGCTCGTGTGCGCGGCCGAAAACCCCTGCCTCGGTGTGCATTGCGGTCACAATCGATTCCTTTCAAGTGCGCCGCTTGTGGCGGCTGGTTGGTGGCCGCGTGGTGTGCGGCCGGGGTGGCCGCGCGGTGGCGGCGGCCGGGGTATGGACACCCCTCGTCATCCCGGCATGGTTTTGGCCGGGATCCACACGCGGAGTGGTCCAACAGTTTTGGTGGATTCCGGCCAAAAGCACGCCGGAATGACGGGGTGGGGTTGGCCCGGGGTAGGGGCTGGTCCCAGGTCGGTGTGGCTCGGTTCAGCCGTCGAGGCCGAGGTCGCGGAGGCGGGCTCGGTAGAGCTCGACGTTGCCGAGCTTGACGTCCTCGTAGCCGCGGACCAGGTCGGGCAGGGCTGCTGCCTCGGTGGCGGTCGCGTAGGTCTGGTCGGTGAGTCCGGCGGCGAGGCGGTGGATCATTTCGGTGTAGTGGGACAGCAGCTCCCGTTCCACCTTGCGGACGTGGGCGTAGCCGAAGGGGTCGAGTTTGGTGCCGCGCAGGGCCTTGCCTTTGGCGAGGAGTTTCAGCGCCACATGGGATTTGGGGGTGAGGCCGATCTTCTTCTTGCGGCCCAGGGCCCGCAGCACCGGGGGATGCAGCTTGTAGGTGAGGTTCTCGCCGCCGGGGACCTGAGCCGAAACCTCGGCCAGGAACGCGGGATCCACCAGCAGACGGGCCACTTCGTACTCGTCCTTGTAGGCGGTGAACTTGTACAGCCCGCGCGCCACCGCTTCGCTGAATTCGGTGCGCTCGGTCACGGTGCGCTCGGCCGTCCACGCGGCCTGGACGGTGTCCAGGTACCGGTGGGCCACCTTCGCGTTCTGGTAGTCGAGCAACTCGGCGGCGCGCAGCTCGGCGATCCGCCGCACCTCACCCTCGAAGGTGGTGCCCGCCAGCAGCTCGGCGGGAGCCACCCGCGGAGTACGCCGGGCCGCAGCCGATTCCGTGGCCGCCGCGAAGGCTTGCGGATCGGCGATGGCCACGCGGCCCCAGCGGAAGGCCGCGACGTTGGCCGCCACCGCGACCCCGTTGATGCCGATCGCCTCTTCGATCGAGGCCGCGGGCAGCCGCAGTCCGCCGGTCTGGAAGGCCGCACCGACCATCAGGAAGTTGGCGGCGGCGGTATTGCCGAACAGCTGCTGTGCGGCCGCCAGCGCGTCGAAGTCGAACAGTGAATCCGACACCGCGCCAAGGCGATCCAGCAGCGTGCCGGTCTCGGGGTAGGCCACCGACTTGTCGTAGACCATGTCCCCGGTCGGGGTCTGGCTGGTCGAGGCGACCACAACGGTCGCCGCCGGATTGCCGTACTGCAGGTTCTTGGGATCGGCCGCGCCCAGTAGATCGATGGCCACGATGCAATCCGCGCTGCCCGGGGTGAGCCGGTTGGACGGCTCCAATTCCGTTGCGGAGAAACGCAAGTGCGACAGCACCGGCCCGGCCTTCTGGCTCAGCCCGATCTGGTCGAGGCTCTCCACCGCGTACCCGGCCCGCAGCGCGGCGGTCGCCAGCACCTGGTTGACGGTCACGATGCCGGTGCCGCCGATGCCCGCGATGAGCACGTTCTGGGTACCCGGCGGCGCGCCCAGCCCGGGATCCGCCACGGCGGGCGGCTCGGCGGTCTTGCGCTTGGAACCCTTGCGCCCCTTGGCATCCGGGTTGACCTCGACCGTGACGAACGACGGGCAGTCGCCGTCCAGGCAGCTGTAATCGGTATTGCACGAGGTCTGGTCGATGCGCGTCTTGCGCCCGAACTCGGTCTCGACCGGCTGCACCGACAGGCAGTTCGACTTGGTGCCGCAGTCGCCGCAGCCCTCGCACACGGCCTCGTTGATCACCACGCGGGTATTGCGCACCGGCAGTGTGCCGCGCTTGCGCTGACGGCGGGCGTCGGCGGCGCAGTGCTGGTCGTAGATCAGTACGGTGACGCCCTCGATCTCGCGCAGCATCTTCTGCGCCTCGTCGAGCCGGTCGCGATGCCACAGCAGCGTGCCCTTGGCGAGCGCTTTGCGGTTGTGCCGCTTGGGTTCATCGGCGCAGATGACGATCTTCTTGACGCCCTCGACGGTGAGCTTGTGCGTCAACTGCGCGACCGACAGCTGCCCCTCCACGTCCTGCGCGCCGGTCATGGCGACGACCTCGTTGTAGAGCAGCTTGTAGGTGATGTTCACCCCCGCCGCCACACACGCCTGCACGGCCAGCTGCCCGGAGTGGAAGAACGTGCCGTCGCCGACGTTCTGGAACAGATGCGGCACATCGGTGAACGGGGCCTGCCCGATCCACTGACTGCCCTCGCCGCCCATTTGGGTCAGCCCGGTGACCGCGCTGTCACTGCGCCCGGACAGGGTGACGAGGGTGTGGCAGCCGATACCGCCGCCACCGATCGAACCCTCCGGGATGGCGGTGGAGCGGTTGTGTGGGCAGCCGGAGCAGAAGTACGGGGTGCGCTTGGCCGACAGCACCTCCAGCGAAAGCGCGGGTGGGGGAGCCTTTTTCAGCTCGACATGATCCCGCAGCACCCGCCGCAGCGGACCCAGCAGGCGGCCCGCCGTGAGCTCGCCGTCGAACGGCATGAGCGGCATGCCGTTGCCGTCCAGCTTGCCGATGATGCGCGGCGCATCGGCTGTCCCGTACAGGATTTCGCGGATCTGGGTCTCGATGAACGCGGTCTTGTCCTCGACCACGATCACCTGCTCCAGCCCCTGCGCGAACTCGGTGACCCGTTGCGCCCCAACCGGATACGGCATACCGATGCGCAGCAGTCGAATCCCCGCCCGATGCATGGCCGCCTCGTCGACGCCCAGATCGACCAGCGCTTGGCGCACCGCGTCGAAGGTGGTGCCGGTGGCCGCGATACCCAGCCGCGCCCCCACCGGATCCACCTCGATGACATCGAGGTCATTGGCGGCCCCGAAGGCGCGCACGGTGGCCCAGCGCGGCCCGTACAGATCCGCCTCGGCCAGCACGCTGTCCGCCGGTGCCGCCATCGGCCGCTGCCGGTAGGCGAAAGTCTTTCCGTCCCACTGCACTTCCGGCACCGAGATGGGGAGCTCGGCGACCGAGGAGTCCACCGTCCACGCGCCGTCGGCGACATCGGCCACGATCTTCATGGCCACGATGCAGCCCGAGGCGCGCGACAGCGCCACACCCTGCATGCCCATGGTGATGATCTCGCGGGCATTGCGCGGGAACAGCACCGGCACACCCATGGCCGCCAGCGAGCGCTCGCTCACCGCGGGCACGGTCGAGGACTTCGAGGCCGGATCATCACCCACCAGCAGCAGCACACCGCCGCGCGGGTTCACCCCGTACATGTTCGCGTGCCGGATGGCATCGGTGGCCCGGTCCACGCCGGGGCCCTTCCCGTACCAAACCCCCACCACGCCATCGTGTGTCGGCGTCCCGGCGGGCAGATCGGCCTGGCTGCCCCAGACCGCGGTGGCCGCGAGCTCCTCGTTGAAGCCGGGCGTGAACGCGATGTCGTGCTCGGCCAGCACATTCGGCATGCCCAGCAGCATCTTGTCGACCCCGCCCAGCGGGCTGCCCTGATAGCCGGAGACGAAGGTCGCGACCCGATGTCCGGCCCGCATATCGCGCACATGCTGCTCCACGAGTAGCCGGGCGATGGCCTGAACTCCGGTCAGGAGGACCGGACCCGCGCCGGACCGATAGCGGTCGGCGAGGTCGTAGGGCGTAGCCGGTTCGGCCTGACGGACAGGCGCCCAGGCAACGTCGGTCATGGACGGTCACCACACTCTCCACAGCCTTGTGGGCTGCAAACGAAGGGGATCAAGCGATCGGTGCCGCGAAATCTGCCGTGATGTGTGATGTGTGTCAACTGTGGCGCGAAAAGTTGATCAGATTGCTCAAAAGTGATCTGGAACACTGTGACGCGCGCATCAATCTGTTCAGCGCCGTAGCGCGCCGACCGTCAGTCCGTGCCCGCCTGACTCGTGAGGTGCTCGACGAGCGGCAGCGACCGGTACTCCACCGGAGTCGCCAGCGCCAGCATGGTTTCGGTGTGCTTCACCCCGGGGATCGAATGCACGCGCTGGATGATTGCCAGCAGATCCGGCTGCGACCGCGCCGCGATCCGCACCAGCAGATCCCCGCGCCCGGTGGTCGCATGCACCTCGAGCACGTTAGGGAACTCCCGCAACGCCTCGACGATGTCGTTCATCTTGTTCTGGTTCAGCTCGATCCCCAGGAACGCGTGCACCGCGAACCCGATCGCCTCCAGATCCACATCCGGCGGATACCCCCGCACCACCCCGGACGCCTCCAGCCGCTTCATCCTGGCCTGCACCGTGTTCCGCGCGATCCCCAACCGCTGCGCCAACTCCAGAATCGGCGCCCGCGGATCACCCGCCAACTCCGCCAACAGCGCGGAATCCAGCCCGTCGATCTTGATGCTCATAACGCATTCTCGCACTCCGGACAGGTGCGACAGGAGGGCCGGGGATAACGCGAATTCCGGCTTGCTCGATGATCCAGTCGTGCAACGTGAGCGGAGGGGAATCATGAAGGCCAGGTCAGCGGCGCTGGTTTCGGCGGTGGCAGCGATGACGGTCGCGGTCAGCGGGTGTGGTGGCACGTCCACCACGGCGGGAGGGACGACGACCACGACGGTGCCGACGGTCGCGCAGCAGCAGGCGGCGCCCGCGGGCAGTGGGCACGGGTCGTGCTTCGATGTGAATTCCGATCTGGCGCAGGCGGCCATCGCCAAGCTGGCGCCGGCGCCACTGGGCAAGTGGCAGACAGGTCAGGCCAGCGACAATCCGATCTCCGCGGGCTGTGACGGTGTGCTGTCGTGGATGGAAGTCAGCTCGACCATCAATCACCCCTACACGCACCTGCTGTTCTTCACCGGGGGTGCCTATCTCGGTACCGCCACCTCCGAGCCGTACATGTATACGCAGATCACCGGCAAGACCCGCACTTCCGTGACCCTCACCTACCACTGGATCAAGGACAACGAGGCCATGTGCTGCCCGGCGGGTGGGCCCAGCGCCGTCACCTTCAGCTTGAACGGCACGAAAGTCACCGCCGACGGCCAGTTCCCGCCGCACAACTGAGCGGCGATCAACGCTCGATCAACGGGTGGCTATCCGGTGGCGATCCGGCCTCGAGCGGGGCGGCCGACGATCGGACGCA
Source organism: Nocardia heshunensis (assembly GCF_054782115.1). Classification (NCBI taxonomy): domain Bacteria; kingdom Bacillati; phylum Actinomycetota; class Actinomycetes; order Mycobacteriales; family Nocardiaceae; genus Nocardia; species Nocardia heshunensis. The sequence goes on from NZ_BAAGTC010000009.1 coordinate 161,269, forward strand.
TGAATACACAATCGCGCGTCGAGGCCGGGCCGGACATTCAGGAAATGGTGGTGGTGCACCGCTGGCTGCGGGAATTGCTGCGGCGCACGCCGGATCTGGTGCGGACGCTGCGGCCGGGGGATCGGGCCCGCACCGAATTCGTTGTCGGCCATCTGCGTGACGTGCTGGAGGCGGTCGAAGACCACCACACCAATGAGGACGACCACCTCTGGCCGGTGCTGTCACCGCGGGTGACCCTGCAAGCCGGGGTGGTGCACCGGATGGAAGAACAGCATCGCAATATCGAATGGCTGGCCACCGAGGTCGCCAACCTGCTGCCCGCACTGACGGCCGATCCGGAAACGGGTGTGCGGGAACGAGTGGCGGGATTCCTCGAGGATCTGCGGTCGGCGCTGAGCACCCACATGGACGATGAGGAACGCTCGATCCTGCCGTTGGTCTCGAAGTATCTGACCGCCGAGGAATGGGAGGATTTCGGCCGGGCCGCCGCGGCGAACACGAGCCGCAAACCGCCGAGCAAGAAGCTGGCCGAATTGAGCGGGCTGCTCGCGGTCGCGACACCGGCGGAGCGGCACATCTTTCTCGATCGGGTGCCCGGGCCGGTGCGGTTGCTGTGGCGCTTCGCGGGGCGGCCCTCGTACCGCCGGACCCGGGAACGACTCTACGCGCCGGTGGAAGCGTAAGTCCCACAACCGTTATCGCGGCGGCACGGCCGCCATCACCCGGTCGTGCACCAGCATCGCCTGGGCACGATGGGCGGGCCCGGCATGGTCGGTGAGGATGCGGACGGCGGTGTCGGCGGCCGACTCGGCGAGATCGAGGCGGTCGGCGCGCAGGCCCGCCTCCGCCAGGCGCAGTAGCGCCCAGCCCTCGTGGCGGTGGCGGCCGCGGGCCCGGGCCGCCTCCACCGCCTGCCGCGCCAACTCGATGGCCCGCTCCGCATCGTCGTCCCGTTCGAGCGCCACCCGGCTGAGCTCGCCCAGCGCGATCGACTCGAATTCCGCAGCACTACTCGAGAGCCCGGCGCCACCCTTCGGCGAGGAACCACTCCAGGCGGGCGGGGTGCTTCGGGACGCGGAGCTGCCGCCCCACAGCCCGGGGTCGCCGTGTGCGCGGACGAGGGTCAGCGCTCGCTCGGCGGCCGTCGAGCATTTGTCCCAGTGCCCGGCTTCGCCGTGGCACAGGGCGAGGCTGGCCACGGCCATGCCCTCCAGGGAGGTGTCGGCCGCGGCCCGGTACAGGTCGATGGAGGTGTCGAGATGTGTTGCGGCAGTATCGAGTCGGCCGTCGAGGAATTCGGCGATGCCGAAGTCGTAGGCGACGGTGCCGAGGATGAAGGGGTCGGTGGTGGCGGCGATCGTGCGGTCGGCAAGCACGCGGCGGGCCTCCTCGCGCTCGTCGAGATCCATGACCAGCAGCAGTCCCAGTACCGATCGGGCCGCGACCTCCGCGGCCTGATCGCCGCTGCGGCGCGTCACCTCGATCAGCAGGCGCAGCGATTGCGCCCGGTGCGGGGAGTACTCGCTGGCGTCGAGGAGTGCGGCCAGCGCCAAGGTGAGATCGATGGCGGCGGCCGCGTGCGCCGGGTAGTCGGTGGCGATCTGCCGGATCACGGCGGTGATGGTGGGCTGTTCGAGCCCTAGCCAACTCGCGCCCCGGGCGACATCCGGGATCACGGTGCCGGAATGGGTGGTCGCGGCCAAATGGTCGACCCGGAAGCCCGGGCACTGGATGCGCAGCAGGTTCTTGGCCGTCGCCAGCAGGAAATCCAGCAGGCGTGCGGGTGCGAGCTCGGCTTCGGGCTCGTCCTCCTCGATCGCGAACAGCCGCAGCAGATCGTGATAGCGGTAGCGGCCCGGCTGCGGCGATTGCAGCATGCCCAGATCAACGAGGGTCTCGCAGAGCTGCTCGGCGTCGGTCTCGGTGCGCTCGAGGACGGCTGCGGCGGCCACCGCCGACAGGTCACCGGCCGCGGGTACCGCCAGAAGTCGGAAGGCACGGGCGGTTTCACCGTCGAGCTGGCGGTAACTGAAACGGAAGGTCGACTCCACCGCCGCCGCGCCCAGCCGCAACTGGCTCAAGCGAGTGCTCTCGTCGGCGAGCCGGGCGGCGACCGAGGCCAGCGACCAGTGCGGGCGAGCCGCCAACCGGGCGGCAATGATCCGCACGGCCAGTGGCAGCAGGCCGCAGGCCTGCACAATTTGTTGGGCCGCTTCGTCTTCCGCCGCGACCCGGGGCTCGCCGATGATGCGGGCCAGCAGGGTGAGCGCCTGACCGGTGTCGAGCACATCGACCGGAACCAGTTGCGCGCCGGGCAGTTCGGCCAGGGTCGAGCGACTGGTGATCAAGGCGCTGCTGCCCGCGGCGGTCGGCAACAGCGGGGCCAGCTGCGCGGCGTCACCGGCATTGTCGAGCACCAGCAACACTTTTCGATCCGCCAGCAGGCGTTGCAGCAGGGCCGAACGTTCGGCTCCGCCCGGCGGAATCGCGCCCTCGCCGACGTCGAGAGCCCGCAGCAGCACGCCGAGCACGGCATCCGGTTCCGCGGGATGTTCACCGACACCGTCGAGATCGACGTAGAGGCGGCCGCCGGGGTAGCGGACGGCGAGCCGGTGCGCCAGGTGCACGGCCACCGTCGTCTTGCCGATGCCGCCCATGCCGGTGATCACCACGACGGTCGGGGCGGTCGGCGAGGGCGTCAGGCGTGAATCCAGGTGGGCCAGTAGCGCTTCGCGGCCGGTGAAGTCGCTGATATCGGTCGGGAGGGCAGCGGACGGACCGGCGGCTGTCTCGCCGAGGGGCGCCCGCTCGTCATGGCCGGTGGTGATCGCCACGGGCAGTTCGTCGTTCAGGATGCGGCGATGCAGTTCGGCCAATTCGGGGCCGGGTTCGATGCCGAGTTCCTCGACCAGGGCGCGGCGGATCTCGTGATAGACCGCGAGCGCGTCCGCGCGGCGGCCGGTGCGCGCCAGGGCCGTCATCAGCAGTCCGCGCGGGCGTTCGCGCAGCGGGAACTCGGCGCTCAACGCGGTCAGCTCACCGATGGCCTGATGTCCCCGGCCCAGTTCCACGTCCAGCGCGAGGCGCGATTCCCGCAACCCGACCCGCAATTCGGTGAAGCGGCGACGCTGGGCCTCGGCGAAGGGGCCGGGCACACCGGCCAGCGGTTCGCCGCGCCACAGTGCCAGCGCGCGGTCCACCAGTTCCTGTGCCCGGTCGAATTCTCCTGCCCGCCGGGCATTCTCGGCCGCCGCCGCGAGGGATTCGGCTTGCCAGCCGTCGACCGCGTCGCGCCCGGCCCGCAATTCGTAGCCGTCGCCGACCGAGACGATGACGCTCGGGGGAGTGCGCGGGGGCCGCTCGGGCTCGAGTTCCTTGCGCAGCAATGCGATATGCGAGCGCAGCGATCCGAGCACCCGCTCCGGCGGATCGTCACCCCACACGGCATCGATCAGACGGCCCGCGGCCAGTGCCCGCCCGTCGGCCAGCAACAGGGCAGCCAGCACCGCCTGGGTGCGCGGGCGTGCCATGGTGATCTCGATGTCGCCGCGCCGGACCGCCATTCGCCCCAGGATCGTGAACCGCAGTTCCGCATCCGTCACCGCGCACACTCCAGTCCGAGGCCGTTGATCCGCTGTTGATCGACGACAGGCTTCGCGTTGATCTACTGAGCCGACGATAGCAACCGGGCAGCGCCGCCCGTACCCCGCGAAACGCGGCCGGTACCCAGTCAAACCAGGAGAACCCGCATGATTCGACGCGTATCGGCCGCCCTCGCGCTGACCGGCCTGACCTGCGCCGCGCTCGCCGGCTGCTCGAGCGACAGCAAGGACACCGCCGCCCCGAGCTCCGCCGCGACCGCCCCCGCGAGTCCTGCCGCGCAGGCCACCGACTTCTGTTCCGGCATGCGCGACCTGGCCAAGTCCACCCGCGAGATCGCCTCGAAGTCGACGATCACCCCGGCCGAGTACAGCAAGACCGCCGACCAGTACGACGCGTTGAAGGCGACCGCACCCGCCGACGCTGTCGCCGACATCGACACCATGAGCGCGACGTATCGCGCGATCGCCGCGGGCACCACCACGGTGACGGCCGAGGGCCCGGCCCTGGCCAAGGCGACCCTGCACCTGCAGCAGGTTCAGGTCGCCAACTGCCCGGTCCCGAACAAATAAGCCATATGGACAGTCGTACTATCGATAGTTACGCTATCCGATATGACTTATGCGACTGTCATTCCTGCTCCCGTTCGAACGTCGTGGCATCGGCCGTTGCTCTGGCTGGCGGCGACCATGGCGGTGCTGGTGGTCTGGTCGGTGGGCGGCATGGTGTTCGACCACCGGGTCATCACCGGCTTACCCGCCTGGGACAAACCCGCGAAATTCGCTCTCTCCGTACTGATTTACGCGGTCACGTGGTCGTGGCTCATTCCGCAGCTACCCAGGGGTGGGCGGGTGGCGCGCTGGGCGGGGTCCATCGCCGCCGCGCTGCTGGGCGTCGAGATGGTGATCATCGTGATCCAGGTGACGCGGGGAACCACCAGCCACTTCAATGTGAGCAGCCCGTTCAACAGCACCCTCTGGTACTCGATGGGGATCTCGATCATCGGCGTCTGGCTAGCCACCGCCGCGATCGGGCTGGTGCTGTGGCGCAATCCGGGGCCGGATCGCGCCCGCGCCTTGGGGATTCGTTACGGCACCGTCCTGTCGCTGGTCGGGATGGCGCTCGGGTTCCTCATGGTGCTGCCGACGCAAAAGCAGAGCGGCCGACCGCGTCTCATCGCGGGCGCGCACACCGTCGGCCTGCCGGACGGCGGACCCGGACTGCCGCTGCTGGGCTGGAGCACCGTCGGCGGTGATCTGCGGATCCCGCATTTCGTGGGACTCCATGCGCTGCAGGTGATTCCGCTGATCGTGATCGCGCTGGAGCTGCTCGCGAGTCGCCTGCCGGCCCTACGTGACGTCGGCGGTCGAGCGCGACTCGTCACGGTCGCCGCAGCCGCCTACGCCGCTCTGATGGCCGTGGTGACGTGGCAAGCGCTCCGCGGCGAGTCGATCATCCATCCCCAGGCGCTCACCCTCGCCTCGCTCGGCGTCCTCGCGATCGCCACCGCCGGTGCCTCGACCTGGGCGGTCCGCCGATGATCCCCACCCTGTTCGGCCTGGTCTTCTGGCTGGCAGCCCCCTTCTGGGCCGCCATGATCCTCGCCCCCGCCCACCCCTGGACCCGCCGCCTGGTCGCCTCACCCCTGATCGCCGTACCACCGCTGCTGATCTACCTGGCGATCATGCTCCCGCACTTCCCCCAGTTCTTCTCGGTCATGGTCCACCCCAACCTCCACGCCCTGCGCGACATCCTCGGTGCTGACTGGGGAGCCGCCGCGATCTGGGCCCACCTCATCGGCTTCGACCTGTTCATCGGCCGCTGGATCTACCTCGACAGCCGGGCGCGCCGGATCTCTCCCTGGCTCGTCTCGCCCATCCTGTTCGTCACGATCTTCCTGTCTCCCATCGGATTGCTGTCCTATTTGCTTGCCCCCAAAAGCGGGGGCATGCAACGGGATCGCGATCGGTGAACAGTGCTATTCGCAAACTGAAATGTGAACCCTTCACATCCCTGTCGAATCGAGAATGACCCGTATGCGTACCCGGACATCTGCCCGTACCTACGCCGCGGCCGGTATCACCGCCGCAGCCTCCGTTCTGACCGCGCTCAGCGCCGGGACGGCCGCCCATGCCGATATCGCGGGCACGGGAATGACCGTGCAGGGCAGTAACTTTCAGGTCGGACAGACCTACACGATCGTCGTCCCGGTGTCCGGCTGCTATCTCCCGGGGATGTCGGACACCTCCGGCGGCGTGACCGTGCGAGCCGCCGGAACCATCACCTCGAGCATCGCGGGCAAGCCCTGCAACGGAACGACCTCCACCGAGACCATCCAGTGGACCCCGCTGACCCCGGGCACCCACCTCCTGGGCATCGGCTTCGGCAACAGCAACCCGAATCTCCCGCCCTACACCGATCTCGGTAATGCCACCGTCGAGGTCGGCGGCAACGGCAGCGCCGATCCCAAGGCGTGTGGCGACACCGCCGCCTCGGTCTGCACGACCGTCCACGGCACTCCCGAGGTGGGATGCGCACTCACCGTGACTATTTCGACCATCCCGGCCTCGCTGGCGGCCTCCTCCGGTTCGGCCATGCTGTCCAGCCTCAGCGCCGGCTCCGTAGCCCGCAACGCGTGGATGTCCGACAACGGCACGAGCACCGGCAACACCGCCATCAACGGCAGCAGCGTCACCTTCAAATGGACCCCGACGACGGCAGGGCTGCACCACTTGAACAGCCAGTACGACACCGGAGCCCAGCCCGGCTTCCTCAGCGACGCAGTGATTCAGCCCGGCAGCGCCGGCGAAATGTGGATGCCGATCGCCGCCGCGGGCACCCAGCCCTGCGCCTGACCGCGATGCCGCCCCGCTCCCGCTCGACCGCGGGAGCGGACACCGGCGCGACTACAGTCGCCGGATCCTGACCGCCGTGCCGTACGCGCAGATCTCCTGGCCGCTGTCGCCGAAGTCGTTGGCGTCGAAGCGCATTGCGAGGATCGCGTCGGCACCCTTCTCGCGGGCGAGTTCGATCATTCGCTGTTGGGCCTCGATCCGGCTGTCGAACAGCATCTTCGTCATGCCCTTGAGCTCGCCGCCGAACATCGACTTGATGCCCGCGCCGATCTGCGAGCCGAGGTGGCGGCTGCGCACGGTCAGCCCGAAGACGTCCCCGAGCACCTCGACCACCTCGTAGCCGGGCAGATCGTTCATGGTGCTGACCAGCATGGTGTCGGCATTCGAAGCCGTGGTTGCGCTGATGTCGTCGACGCTCACAACATGTCCTCTCGCTTGACGTTCTCCCTGTCGATCCTCGGCCTCCGGACCGCTGCCCGGCATCGCCCGCAGGTTCCGAGCCACGTCATCCTCAGGTCGTGTGCCGATGGGGCCGGTGTACGACTTGCGGCGGCGTCGGTCTCGGGGTGGGCGCGGCGCTATCGTCGCAGGATGACAGAGGCGAGTTCAGTAGTGCAGTCCGCGGCCGGGACTCGCCTCAACCGGCGGGGGCGCGAGACCCGGCAGCGGCTGCTGGACGTGGCCATCGGGTGTCTGGCCGAGGGGGCCGGGGAACCGTTGTCGGCGAATCGGGTGGCGCGGGAGGCCGGGGTCAGCTGGGGCACGCTCAAGCATCAGTTCGGTGATATCGACGGCCTGTGGGCGGCGGTGCTGGTCGAGTTGACCGATCGCAGCGGGGGCAACAGCCCCGAGGTCTGGCCGCGGGTCGCGGGCTCGATCCGGGATCGGGTGTGGGAGATGGTCGATGCGATGTGGACCATCCTGGACACACCCGAGGGGCGGGCGGTCGAAACCCTGCGTGGGGGCCTGCCCACCGGCCAGGCGGAGCGGTCCGAGGTCTTCCCGCTGACCGCCGCGGCCCTGGCCGGGTACGAGGACGCCTGGCTGCGGGCCTTCGAATACTTCCTGGCGGACCTGTCGCTCGACGCGGACAAGCTGCGTGGCGTGCAGCGGCTCATCCCGATGGCCATGCGCGGCATCAATAACGAGCGGCGGCTGTCCTCGCCCGCCGAATTGACCGGCGCGCGAGCGTGTCTCGTCGACGCGATAGCGGTCTACCTGGAGTGATCCACATTCTTTGAGAACCCTCGTTGACAATTGCGGAGAGGGGGTCCACTGTTACCCCCAGCTTTTCGCGATCAGTCAGGAGTGATCCATGTCTCCGTCTCCCGATGACCAGGGCATGCGTCTGCAACGCAGCAGCCGCGACACCGCCGCCCTGATCCCGCGCCTCACCGAATGGCTGGCCGGACAGCTTCCCGAGGGCGCCGACCCGGAACTCGCCCTGGGGTCCGGCATCGACAGCAACGGCATGTCGGCGGAGACTTTGACCTTGACCCTGACCTGGCGTGCGGCCGGAGCAACGCAGGTCGCCGAGCTGATCGCGCGTGTGGTCCCGGCGCCCGGCGACTTTCCCGTCTACGAGCACTACAACCTGCCCGACCAGTTCGAAGTCATGCGCATCGTGGCCGAGACGAGTGACGTCCGCGTGCCACGGGTGCGGTTCCTGGAGCCGACCGGCGAGGTGCTCGGTACCCCGTTCCTGCTGATGGACCGCATCGACGGGTTGGTGCCGCCGGACGTCATGCCCTACACCTTCGGCAGCAACTGGCTCTTCGACGCCGACGTCGAGCAGCAGCGTCGCGTGCAGGACAGCACTATCCGGACCCTGGCCGCACTGCACGCGATCCCCGACGCGGCAACCACTTTCGCGTTCCTGGACCCGAAGCACCCCGGGGAAACCCTGCTCGAGCGCAACCTCAACCGCGCCCGAGCCTGGTACGAGTACTCGGTGCGTGACACCGGCCGCTCACCGCTGGTGGAGCGAATCCTGGCCTGGCTCGACGCCAATCTGCCGGAGCCCGGCTCGTATGAGACCGTGCTGTCGTGGGGTGACGCACGGCTCGGCAACGTGATGTACCGGGATTTCACGCCGGTGGCGGTGCTGGACTGGGAGATGGCGACGATCGGCCCCCGCGAGCTGGATGTGGCCTGGATCGTGTTCGGGCATCGCGTCTTCCACGCCATCGCCACCAACTTCGGCCTGCCCGGGATGCCGGAGTTCATGCGCGAGGACGAGGTCCGGGCCGCCTACGCCGAGTATTCCGGTGTGCAGCTCGGCGACCTCACCTGGTCCACGATGTACGCCGCCCTCAACTACTGCGTCGTCTTCCTACGCGCGGGCGGCCGGCAGATCCACTTCGGTGAGATGGAACGGCCCGCGGACATCGAACTGCTGCTGCATCACCGGGTCCTCGTCGAAGAGCTGCTCACCGAACTCGGTGCCTGACAACCGATCCGACCCTCCTCATCCGCATACCCTTTGGGAAAGTACAACTCTCGTGATCGAACAACTGAACGAACTGGCCTACTACTGCATCACCCGCCACCCCGCCGATGCGCGAGTGCTGCTCCCGGAAGCCCGGGACGCGGAGCGGCTCGGCCTGGGCTCGTGCATGATCGGCGAGCGCATGACCGTGAAGGACTCGGCGGTGCTGTCCGGAGGTCTCGCCGGATGCACGACCGATCTCGGAATCGCGGCGGCCGCAACGAATCACCACACCCGCCACCCGATGGTGACGGCCACCATCGGTTCCACCATGCAGGCCATGACCGAAGGCCGGTACGCCATGGCCTTCGGGCGTGGCATGGCGGCCAACTGGAAGGCGATCGGCCTGCCCGCCGTCACCGAGGCGCAACTGCGGGATTTCGTGGGCATCCTGCGTCGGCTGTGGGCGGGGGAGACCATCGTGAATCACGAAGGGCCCGCGGGTAAATGGCCGGTCCTGTACCACCAGAACGGGCTGGACGACGCGCCGCCGATCGGCTTCGTCGCCGTGGGCCCCAAGACCATGGAGTTCGCGGGCGCGATCGGCGACTTCGTCGTCCTGCACACCTTCTTCTCCGACGAGGCCACGGCGAATTCTGTTGCGGCCGTGCGTCGTGGCGCGGAACGCGCGGGCAAGGACCCGGACAGTGTGCGCATCTGGTCGTGCCTGGCGACCGCGAGCGACGCCCTCTCCGAGGAGGATCAGCTGCGCCGCCGCACCGGCCGTCTGATCACCTACCTGCAGGCGTACGCCGATATCCTGATCACCACCAACGGCTGGGACCCGCAGGTGTGGGAACGCATCCGCGCGACGGAGCTATACCAGGCCGCCGCGGCGGCCGGACCCATCGACGCCTCGGCCTCCTTCGAGACCCTGCAGCAGCTCGACGCCCTCCTCCCCGACGAGTGGCTCGCGCCCGCCGCTTACGGCACCCCCGAGCAGTGCGTGAAGAAGATCTCCCGCGAATACGACCTGGGCTGCCACTCGGTCATCATGCACGGGGCAAGCCCCCACGAACTGGAGTCGGTCGTCGACGCCTACCGCGCGAACCGCCCCACCCTGCGCCGTGCGGTGTCGGCGAATCCGGGCAAGTTCGCCTGAGGTGTGAGTGTTCACGGCATCGAAATCCGGATGAGCGCAACCGGTTCGGGCACTAGTACGCCCCGCTAACGTTCTAGGGTCGGAGACCTGATGCGGAGGAGTGCGCCTTGACCACGGAGTCGGCCATCGATGTCGAAATCTCACTGCACCCGCTCGATGACCCGGTGCGGTCATCGCTGCGCGGTGCCCACCACCGGTTCGCCAGCTGGGAGGGACGGATCGGGCGATACGACCCCGAGGTCGCCCGGTTCTTCGGCCACCCGCCGGTACTGGACCAACAGGACTGGGCCGACCTGGCCGCCCTGCTCGGCCCGGGCGGCGTGACCGCCCTGCGCGGCCACGGCCATGTGGCACCGCAGGGCTGGACGACGCTCGACACGATCGAATCCGTGCAAATGGACGGTTCGGCGCTCCGCGTCGCCCACGACCCGGACCTCGAGGTCCTGACCGCCGCCGACGTGCCCGAGATCCTCGACCTGATCGCCCGCACCGAACCCGGCCCGTTCGCGGTCCGCACCATCGAAATGGGCACCTACCTCGGCCTGCGCTCCAACGGCAACCTGATCGCCATGGCAGGCGAACGCCTCCGCCCCCAAGGCTGGACCGAAATCAGCGCAGTCTGCACCCACCCCGACTTCCGAGGCCGCGGCCTCGCCTCCCGCCTCATCCGCGCGGTAGGCGCAACCATCCGCGACCGCGGCAACACCCCCTTCCTCCACGCGGTAGCCCACAACACCACCGCGATAAGCCTCTACGAGACTTTGGGATTCACCCTCCGCAAACGCTCCCAACTAACCATCGTCCAAGCCCCGTAACCACCCACCGCCGCTATCCTTACTTCAGGGACAAAGTAAGGAGAATCATGGACGCGGTTGCTCGGTTGACGTCGAAGGGCCAGCTAACGGTGCCCAAGGCGATTCGGGATGCGCTCGAACTGCACGTCGGCGACAACGTGCTGTTTCGGGTCGAGGGGCAGGTCGTGGTGCTCGCCCGGACTCCCGACCTGCTCGAGCTGGCCGGCAGTGTTCCGGTCCCGCCGCAGGTTCGCGGACGGTCCTGGGAGGAGATCCGCGACGCCGCCTGGGCATCGCAATGGCGAGAAGGTGAGGCGTGACGGTCTTCCTGGACACCAACATCCTCATCCGCCATCTCACCCAGGATCCGCCCGAGATGGGCAGACGCGCGACCGCCTTTCTGGCGCAATCGGATTCGCTGCAGCTGCCGGACATGATCCTGGCCGAGACGGTCTACGTGCTGCAGAGCGTCTATCAGGTCGCCAGACCTCAGGTGGCCGCCTTGGCCCGCGTGCTGGTCAGTTCGCGCAACATCGTGACCGACGATCCGGCTCTGCTCATCCGGACGATCGATGTCCATGAGCACTATCGGCTTTCATTCGCCGACGCCTATCTCGTGGCTCTGTCAGAAGCCGCCCCCGGATCAAGCATCGCTTCCTTCGACAAGGGCATCGGAAAGGTCGAAACGATAGTGCGCGTCGAGCCCTGATAGGCGAGTGAGAAATGCGAAGAGGCCCCGATCCGAATGGATCGGGGCCTCTCGTCGGGGTGGCTGACGGGACTCGAACCCGCGACACCCAGGATCACAACCTGGTGCTCTACCAGCTGAACTACAGCCACCATTGCCGTAACTTTCCGGCGCGGTAGATATTAACGTGTCGGCGCGAGGAGTACCTAATCGGCTGTTCAGGTGGGGTTTAGTTGGTGCGGGGCGGGGTTGCTGCGGGGGTGGAGAGTTCGGCGGCCACGGCGGCGATTTCGGCGGTGGAGGGGCCGGGGGGCGCGACGAAGGCGGTGCGGCGGTAGTACTGGAGTTCGCGGATGGATTCCTGGATGTCGGCCAGGGCGCGGTGGGCGAGGCCCTTCTCCGGCTGGCCGAAGTAGATGCGGGGGTACCAGCGGCGGGCCAGTTCCTTGATGGAGCTGACGTCGATCATGCGGTAGTGCAGGTGCGCGTCCAGGATCGGCATGTCGCGGGCGATGAAGCCGCGGTCGGTGGCGATGGAGTTGCCGGCCAGCGGGACGGTGCGCGGGGTGGGCACGTACTGCTTGATGTAGTCGAGGATCTGCTGTTCGGCTTCCTCGAGCGTCACCACGGAGCGTCGGACCTCTTCGGTGAGTCCGGATCGAGCGTGCATCTCGGTCACCACCGGCGGCATGGCGGCCAGCGCGGCGTCGTCGGCGTGGATCACGATGTCCACGCCCTCGCCGAGAATATTGAGGTCGCTGTCGGTGACGAGCGCGGCCACCTCGATCAGCTTGTCGCTGTCCAGCTGTAGGCCGGTCATCTCGCAGTCCATCCACACCACGTATTTGTCGCTCACCGGGGTCAGCGTAGCCGTTCGGTGCGGGTGTTCGAGCCTGGGCTACCAATGGTTTCGCAATTGCCGATCGAGGGTGCGCAGGGTGTCCTGCGGCACCAGCAACTCGAGACTGAGCGGAGTGATGGAGATGCGGCCCGCCGCCACGGCGTGCGCGTCGGTGCCCGGCACGGTGCTTTCGAATCGGGCCGGTGGGAGGCTGATTCGAAATGTGCCGTCGGCCCGGTCGAACAATCGGCCGTACGAGGCCCGGTACGGAGTGGTCACCTCGAATTCCGTGTCGAGTGTCGCGTCGAAGGGAATGTTGACCGACAGCAGGTCGAATCCATTGCAGAGCTCGGTATTCAGCAGGATGTCCACCAGTTTCGCGGTGATCGCGGCGGCAGTTTCGTACAGCGGGAAATTGTTTCGATCGAACAGGTCGATGCGTGGTTCGGGGTCCGGCGGAATATGCATCGACACCGCGACCGCGCGCACTCCGTCGATGGCCGCTTCCATGGCGGCCCCGATGGTTCCCGAACTGAGGATGTAGCCGTGCCCGAGATTGACGCCCAGGTTGATGCCGGACACGACCATCGCGGGCTTGCGTTCGAGCAGGTGATAGAGGCCGAGTTGGACGCAGTCGGCGGGTGTTCCGCTCACCGTGAGAATGGGAAGGTCTTCCAGTAACCGCTCTTCGACCGAGAGGTGATTGTGCGCGGTGATGGATTTCCCGACCAGACTCTGCTGTGTTTTCGGAGCGACCGCGCACACCGTGTAGTGGCGTGAGAGTTCGTGGAGCACTGGGTAGAAGCCGATGGAGGAATAGCCGTCGTCGTTGGTCAGGAGTATGTCGGCGGTGTTCCGAGGACCCATGTGTCGCGCCCCCCGTCGGGCAATCTTCGATAAATCTACTCTCCGGCAGTATCGTTCACATCGGATCCACACGTAACGAGCGGTCGGCATGTTTGGTTGGGCAGTTTTCCCGGAGCAATAGTTCGCAGGAGGAATGCGCGATGACCACCCCGCAGGAGAAGGCAGCGGCGGCACGGAAGGCAGCGGAGGAGGCGGCGCGGATCGCGGCGGAAGCGGTCGCGGCGGCGGAGGCCGCGGAGAAAGAGGCGGCCGATCAGGAAGCCGCCGATCGGGCGGCCGATACTGCGAAGGATGCTGCCGCCCCTGCGAAAAGCACTGCCGCGAAAGCCGATTCGACGGCGCAGGACAAGGATGCGGTGGCCGCGCAGGAGATCGCGGCCGGCTACGCCATGGAGGGCCTGGCGCTCGAATTGGGCACCGTCATCACCGGCGGCACCGTGCATCCCGATGCGCGCGTACGGATTCCGATGAAGACCATGAACCGGCACGGGTTGATCGCGGGCGCCACCGGTACCGGTAAGACCAAGACCGTGCAGGGCATCGCCGAACAGCTCTCGGCGGCGGGTGTGCCGGTGGTGGTGGCCGACGTCAAGGGTGACCTGTCGGGTTTGGCGCAGCCGGGTCAGACCAACGACAAGTTGCTGGCGCGTGCCCAGGAGACCGGCGACCCGGACTGGAAACCGCAGGGCTTCCCTTGCGAATTCGTCTCCCTGGGCACCGAGGGCATCGGTGTCCCGATCCGCGCCACCATCACCTCGTTCGGCCCGATCCTGCTCAGTAAGGCCTTGGGGCTCAACGAAACTCAAGAGTCGACGCTCGGCCTGATCTTCCACTGGTCGGATCAGAACGGTCTGGCCCTGCTGGATCTGAAGGATCTGCGCGCCGTGATCCAGTACCTCACGAGTCCGGAGGGCAAAGAGGATCTCAAGGGCATCGGCGGCGTCTCCGCGACGACCGCGGGCGTGATCCTGCGTGCCCTGGTGAATCTGGAGGCCGACGGCGGCGACACCTTCTTCGGTGAGCCCGAGCTCGATCCGGCCGACCTCATGCGCACCGCGGGCGGCATGGGCGTCATCACCCTGTTCGAACTGGGTGCGCAGGCCGCGCGCCCGCAGATGTTCTCGACCTTCCTGATGTGGGTGCTGGCCGACCTGTTCCAGACGCTGCCCGAGGTCGGCGATATGGACAAGCCGAAGCTGGTGTTCATCTTCGACGAGGCGCATCTGCTGTTCAACGGGGCGTCCAAGGCGTTCCTGAACCAGGTCGAGCAGACGGTCAAGCTGATCCGCTCCAAGGGTGTCGGCGTGTTCTTCTGCACCCAGTTGCCCACCGACATCCCGAATTCCGTGCTGTCGCAGCTCGGCGCGCGGGTGCAGCACGCCCTGCGCGCGTTCACGCCCGAAGACCAGGCGGCGCTCTCGAAGACGGTCCGCACCTACCCCAAGACCGCCACCTACGACCTCGAAAAGGCGCTCACCTCACTGGGTATCGGTGAGGCGGTGGTGACGGTGCTGTCGGAGAAGGGCGCGCCCACCCCGGTGGCATGGGCGCGCATGCAGCCGCCGCGCTCGCTCATGGACACCATCGGTGACGCCGGAATCCGTTCCCGTGCACAGCAGTCCACGCTGTACGGCAAGTACGGCACCACCGTCGACGCCGAGTCGGCCTACGAGATCCTGACCGAGAAGCTGGCGGCGGCCGCACAGCAGCAGGCGGAGGAGGCGCCCGCCAAGTCCTCCCGCTCGTCCAAGCCTGCTCCCGAGCCGGAGTCCATGGCGGAGAAGATCGTGAACAACCCGGCGTTCAAGAATCTTCTCCGCTCCGCCGCCACCGTGGCCGGTCGCGAGATCAGCCGCAGCATCTTCGGGACGCGTAAACGCTGAGCGCTAGTGCCCGATATCGCGGCACATGAGGTCGTCGATCGTCTCGCGGCGGATCAACTCACGGCAGTCCCCGTCGCGGACGGCGACGATGGGCGGACGGCCCACGCCGTTGTAGGAGGACGCGAGGCTGTGGTGGTAGGCCCCGGTGCAGGGCATGGCGAGGACCTCGCCGGGGCGCAGGTCCGCGGGCAGCCGGACGTCGCGGGCGAGGATGTCGCCCGCCTCGCAGTAGCGGCCCGCGATGGTGGCGGTCATGTGCGGCCCGGTGGGGTGGCGGTTGACGACGACGGCCTCGTAGTGCGCGCCGTAGAGCGCGACGCGCGGGTTGTCGCTCATGCCGCCGTCGACCGTCACGTAGGTGTGCCCGTTCTCGACGTGCTTGACCGACAGCACCCGGTAGAGGGTGACGCCCGCGCGGGCGACGATCGCCCGGCCGGGCTCCAAAGAGATATGGGGCCGCGGGAATCCGTGCCGTGCACAGGCGGCGTCGAGCGAGTCCTCGATGATGTCGGACAGTTCGGCCAGATTCATCTCCGCGTCGCCGCTGCGGTAGGCGACCGCGTGCCCGCCACCGAGATCCAATTCGGTCAGGGTGACGCCGAATTCGTCACGGATGCGCGCCATTTCGGCGATCATCCGGCGCACCGCCTCGCCGTAGGGGAAGGTGTCGTAGATCTGCGAGCCGATATGGCAGTGCAGCCCGGCGAATTCCAGATTCGGTTGCCGCACAATGCGATCCACCGCCTCCAGCACGGCCTGGCCGCCGATGGGGAAGCCGAACTTCTGATCGGTGACGCCGGTGCGGACGGCCGGGTGCCCCGGGATGTCGATATCCGGGGTGACGCGCAGCAGCACCCGCTGCGGCCGACTGGCCAGCGCGGACAGCAAGGTGATCTCGGTCAGCGAGTCGACGACGATGCGCCCGACCCCGCAGTTGATGGCGGTCTCCAGCTCGGCGAAGGGTTTTCCATTGCCGTGCAGGACGATTCGCGCCGGATCGGTCCAGGACGAGAGTGCCACCGCCAGTTCCCCGGCCGAGCACACGTCCAGCGAGAGGCCCTCGTCGGTGATCCATTCGGCGACCGCCCGGGTGAGCAGCGCCTTGCCCGCGTAGATGATCTCGGCGTCGGGGAAGCGCTTGCGGTAGGCCTGGCAGCGGCCGCGCACCTCGCCCTCGTCGAGAACGTAGGTGGGGGTGCCGAATCGATCGGCGATATCGGACAGGGCGACCCCGCCGATCGTGATGCGTCCCTCGCCGTCGTAGTGGGTGTCCGCGGGCCAGATGGCCGGATCGAGGCGGGGCATCATGCCCCCGTCACGCAGCGACGGAAAGATCTCGAGCAGCGTCAAGGCTTCTCCTGTGGGCGTCCCCGCTTTCCTTTCTGCGGGGTCACCTCAGGAGTACGCCCGTACCGGTAGCCGGTGAACCTCCGGCTACGCGGCCTTGACGCGGTGTGGGTCGATCCTTACGGCTTGTTGACCTTGAAGGCGGTCACTCGCCCAGTTTCTTGTAGGCGGCCCCCGCCACCACGGAGGTGAGCGAACGCGGCCCGAACTGTCCGGCCAGGCTCATACCCTTGCTGATCAGGCCCGGAACCACCCGCATCTTGTTGCGGGCGAGTGCGTCGATGGTGATCTTGGCGGTGTGCGCGGCTGTGACCCAGATGAACTCCGGGATCTTGCTGCCCATTTCTTCCTGATCCGGATTGTCGGTGCGCACCGGGCCGGGGGCCAGCAGCGTGACGTGCACGCCGGTGCCCTTGAGCTCCCCGCGCAGCGACTCGGAGAAGGTGTTGACGAACGCCTTGCTCGCCGAATAGGTGGTGTTGTGCGGAATCGGCATATTGCCCGCGGCGGACCCGGTGATCAGGATGCCGCCCGCGCGCCGCTCCAGCATGCCCGGCAGCACGGCCAGCGTAAGGTCGTGCACCGCAACGGCATTGAGCTCCATGATGTCGCGCTCGTAGCCGAGATCCAGCTTGGCCAGCGGACCGAAGGTGGCGACACCGGCGTTGTTGCACAGGATCGCGATATCGCGCGACGCCAGCTCCTCGGCCAGCGGGGCGCGCTGCTCGCGGTTGGACAGATCCACCGCGCGCACCTCGGCGATGATGCCGTACCGCTCGGTCAGCCGCTGCGCCAACTCGGCCAGCAGGTCGCCGCGCCGGGCGACGAGGATCAGCGAGTAGCCCCGGGAGGCAAGCTCTTCGGCGAGGGCGACACCGATGCCGGAGGAGGATCCGGTGACGACGGCACGATTGTCAGCAGTGGGTGCAGGCAGGCTCACGACCACGGAGCCTACCTGCCGTGCACTTCCAGGTCAGGCGGTGCACTTCGAGATGAGGACGGTGGCCGTGGAGGGTTCGGCGCTGCCCAGCGAGACGAACAGCGGGTTCGGGTCGGATCCGGAGGCGGCCAGGGCCGCGTGCTCGGCCGCGCCGATATTGTTGCCACGGCCGGTGTACAGACGGCCGTCGCGGTCGACGATGGCCGCACAGCCGTTGGCCCAGCGGATCGCGACGTAGCAGGTGGCGTCGCCACACTGCTCCATGGCGCCCTGGTCGGCGCGCGCCTGGTCCTCCGCGTTGAGGGCGTACCCGACCACCCACTGGTCGCCGAGGTCGCCGACCGCGAAGGACCCGTAGTAGTCGTAGTAGCTGGCATGGGCCGAGCCCATTCCGGCGGTCATCAGCGCGGTCGCGGCGGAGGCGACCACACCGGCGGCGGCCTTAAGAGACAGAGACATAGAGAATTTCTCCCCCAGGATCGATGAAACAAATGCCATGGCAGGCGGAAGAATCCGGCGCTGGGGGCGGGCAGGCTGACGGTGCCTCTGCCCACGCCCGTCGGGAACTATCAGCCCGCGTTGCGGGTGCACACCGAGTCGACGATGTGGGCGCGGCTCGGTTCGGCACTGCCCAGGCTGACCATCAGCGGGTTCGGGTCGGGGCCGGCCGCGGCGAGCGCGGCGGCCTCGGCCTGGGCCTGGGTGCTGCCGAGCGCCCACCACAGCGGACCGTCGCCGGTGCGCGAGGAGACGGCGGCGCAGCCGTTCGACCAGCGCACCTCGATCGTGCAGTTGGTGTAACCGCAGTGGCTGAGTGCGACGTTGTCGGCGGTGGCCTGGTCGGGCGCATCGAAGGAGGTGGCGCCGGCCCAGCTGTCGCCAAGGTCGGCGACAGCGATCGCGCCGTAGAGGTCGCCGCTATCCGCGTGCGCGGTGCCCATGCCGGCAACCATCAGTGCGGCGGAGGCGGAGGCGATCAGGCCCGAAGCGGCCTTACGAGACAGGGACATAGAGAAGTTCTCCCCCAGAGAGAATTAGGTGAATCGAATGCTCCGCGATCATGGCAGAGCGGTACGACACTACTGACCAGTTGAATCGGTTGCCGTATAGGTCATTTCGGTTCCAGGTGGAAGAGTCCGGCCCGGTCGCGCTGCCGAAATGCCGAAGGCCCCACCGGTGATCGGCGGGGCCTTCGGCTGGTACGGGTGTCAGCCGAGCCCGGCGGATTTGGCTTCCATGAAGGCGATGCCCCAGGTCAGGTGACCGTGCCAGACGCTGGCGATGCGGCCGCCCTGCACGGCCGGTCGGGGGTCGCCGATGGGGCCGCCCGCGGCACGGACGGCGGCGACCGTGGCGTCCAGGTCGGGGGTCAGGAAGGCGACGCCGACCAGGGCGGGTGGCATACCGGAGGTGACCGCCTCGATGAACGGCTCGCCTACCCGGTAGAAGGCCATCTCCGGTCCCTTGGGGCCGCGCGGGAAGAACCGGCGGCGGGGCGGAATGCCCAGGACGGCAGTCAGATTGGTGACCGCCTCGTCCAGGTCCGGCGCCCAGTAGACGACATGGTCGACGGAGGTGACGCCGTTCGAGTGCACCGGCGGCCAATCGACCTCGGCCGCCGGGGTATCGAGGTAGGGGACACCGAGTGCGGCGGGCGCGGAGTGGGTTTCGTCGAAGCCCCAGGCGGCCTCGCCCAGGGTGCAGTCGACCTGTCCGATGCGGATGTGGCCGTCGCGGATGGTGAAACCCAGTGCCGCCCAGGCCTGCTCGTCTCCGGGCAGGCCCAGGCGGGTGAGGTTCGGCATTAGAGCGCCGCCGCCAGGCGGGTGCCCTGGTTGATGGCACGCTTGGCATCGAGTTCGGCGGCCAGATCCGCACCGCCGATCAGGTGCACCTTCACGCCCGCGTTCTGCAGCGGCTCCTGCAGGTCGCGCACGGATTCCTGGCCGGCGCACAGGATCACGTTGTCGCACTCGATGATCCGCGGCCGCTGCCGCTTCTCGCCGAAGCTGATGTGCAGGCCGCGGTCGTCGATGCGCTCGTAGTTGACGCCGCCGATCTGCTCGACGCCCTTGGCCTTGACCGCGGCCCGGTGCACCCAGCCGGAGGTCTTGCCCAGGTCCTTGCCGAAGCTGGACGACTTGCGCTGCAGCAGGACGACATCGCGCGCGGCGGGGGAGGGGTTCGGGGTGGTGAGGAAGCCGGGCACGTTCGGATCGTCGGAGACGCCCCACTCTTCTTTCCACTCGTCGAGCTTGAGGCTGGGATGTCCTTCGACGGTGAGGAATTCGCTGACATCGAAGCCGATGCCGCCCGCACCGATGACCGCGACCTTCTTGCCGACCGGCTTGCCTTCGCGCACCAGCTCCGC
The DNA here is from genome assembly GCF_054782115.1 of Nocardia heshunensis. Lineage (NCBI taxonomy): Bacteria > Bacillati > Actinomycetota > Actinomycetes > Mycobacteriales > Nocardiaceae > Nocardia > Nocardia heshunensis. Next base: position 181,045 of record NZ_BAAGTC010000009.1, read on the forward strand.
GTAGGTGAGCACCTTCGGGTGATCGATGCCGGGGATGTTCGGGATGCGCGGCTTCACGCCGGTGGCCAGGATGATCTCGTCGTAGCCGCCCGCGATGAGCTGCTCCGCGGTGGCCTTGGTCTGCAGATGCAAACGCACGCCGGTGATTTCGATCTGCCGAGTGTAGTAGCGGATGGTCTCGCTGAACTCTTCCTTGCCCGGGATGCGGCGCGCGATGTCGAACTGTCCGCCGATCTTGTCGTCGGCCTCGTAGAGGTCCACGTGATGCCCGCGCTGGGCCAGGCTGACCGCTGCGGAGAGCCCGGCCGGTCCCGCGCCCACGACCGCGAACTTCCGCGTGCGACGGGTGGGAAGCAGCTGCAGGTCGGTTTCGTGTCCGGCGCGCGGATTCAGCAGGCAGGACACGGTTTTGGCCTGGAAGGCGTGGTCCAGGCAGGCCTGGTTGCAGGCGATGCAGGTATTGATCTCGTCCGCGCGCGCGTCCTGCGCCTTGCGTGCCCACTCCGGGTCGGCGAGCAGCGGCCGGGCCAGCGACACCAGGTCGGCGTCGTCGCGGGTGAGGATCTCCTCGGCGGTCTCCGGCATATTGATGCGGTTGGACGCACACACCGGAATATCGACGATGTCCTTGACCTTGGCAGTCCACTCCACGAACGCGGCCCGCGGCACCGAGGTGACGATGGTGGGCACCCGGGCCTCGTGCCAGCCGATGTCGGTATTGATGATGGTGGCCCCGGCGGCCTCCACATCCTTTGCGACGGCGGCGATTTCGTCCCAGGTCTGACCCTTCTCCACGAAATCGGCCATGGACAACCGGAAGACGATGATGAAGTCGGGGCCTACCGCCTTGCGCACCCGGCGCACGATCTCACCGGCGATGCGGCGACGGTTCTCGGCCGAGCCGCCCCACTTGTCCTTGCGCTTGTTGGTGCGCTCGGCCAGGAACTGGTTGATGAAATAGCCTTCACCACCCATGATTTCGACGCCGTCGTACCCGGCGAACTTGGCCAGCGACGCGCAGCGCGCGTAATCGTCGATGGTCTCCTCGACGCCCTTGCCCGACAGCGCGCGCGGCTTGAACGGGTTGATCGGGGCCTTGATGGCGGAGGCCGAAACACTGGTCGGCATATAGGAATAGCGGCCCGCGTGCAGGATCTGCAGCGCGATCTTGCCGCCCTCGGCGTGCACGGCCTTGGTGATGGTCCGATGCCGATACGCCTCGGTCTTGTTGGTCAGCTTCGCGCCGAAGGGCAGCAGCCAGCCGGTGCGGTTGGGGGCGTAGCCGCCCGTGATGATCAGGCCCACACCGCCTTTGGCGCGTTCGGCGAAGTAGGCGGCCAGCCGGTTGATGTGCCAGGCACGATCTTCGAGGCCGGTGTGCATGGAACCCATGACCACGCGGTTGCGCAGCGTGGTGAATCCCAGGTCCAGGGGTTCGAACAGGTGCGGGTACGCGCTCATCGCTGAGTGCCTTTCGGTTCGGACGCCTGCGACCGGGCTGTGTCGCGTGCCAGGGCGTCGAGTACTTCGTCGCACCAGTCGATGATCCCTTCCTCGACGCGGATGCCACCGCGCAGGACGAGATACAGGTGCAGTTTCTTGCCGGAGAGCTGATCCGGGGCGGGGTAGTCCTGCTTTTCGAAGGCGCGGTACAGGTCGAGGCGGTGCTCGTGCTTGTCGCGGTGGCGCTTCACCTCGGCCACGAGGATGGCCGGGTCGACCAGCGAGGCCGCGCGCAGCTTCACGCCCATCTCGTTGCGCATGGGTTCGAGTTCGATGGGCTCGCTGATCCAGCGGATCAATTCGTCCAGCCCGGCCTCGGACACGGTGTAGACCTTCTTGTCGGGGCGGCCCTCCTGTGGGACCGTCTCCGCGATCACCCAGCCCTGCTCGTCCATGCGCTTGAGCACGCGATAGATCTGCTGGTGGGTAGCGTTCCAGAAGAAGCCGATGGACTTGTCGAAGCGCTGGGCGAGGTCGTACCCCGAGCTGGCGCGTTCGGTCAGCGACACCAGCAGCGCGTGTTCGAGGGCCATGCCGACAGGATAACTGCTACGCCACGTACTATGCAATTCAGTGCATAGCTTCGGATGCCCACTAAATGTAGCGACCATTCGGTTTGTCGCCTACGGTTAACGCGCCCGACCTCGGGGCGGATTTCAGAGCGAATCAAACGCCCGGAGGGTTGGGGCGGAGCACACTGTTTTGGCAACCGGGGAGGCAGCCATGCGTACGAAATTCACTCGTTCGAAATTGACCACGGTGGGAGCGGCGGTACTGGTCGCGACATCAGCGATGTTGTTGACCGCATGCAATGACAAGGACACCCAGGGCTCGCCCGTGACCTCGGTGAGCGCGGTCCCGCTGGCCGGCGGCGCGACCACCGGCGGCGGGGCAGCGCCGGGCTCGGCCGACAAGGGCGGCTCGAATTCGCAAGCGACCGTACGGACTATCGGCAAGACCGGCTGGTACGAGGGCTTCGAGATCACCGTCGACAAGGCCACTGTCACACCGGACGGCTCGGGCGGCGCGAGCATCCGGGTCGATATCACCTACAAGAACGACACCACCAAGGACAAGACGCTGAGCGCCGCCGCGGGCCTGCAGATCAACGGCGCCATCGATCAGGGCGCGTCCTACGACACCCCGACCGTCCCCGGAAAGGGTTCGGCCGCAGGTGATCTCACCACCTCGGTGAAGAAGTTCGACAGCGCCGATCACCTGCTCGACACCATCGATATCGTCTACGGCACGGCCGCCGAGAATCAGACGATCATTCCGCTGAAGACCGACGCCAAGGTCGACAGCGTCCAGCCCAAGACCCTGAACGTCAGCGGCACGCTGGTGCAGGATCCGACCACCGTCATGATCACCGGCGGCACCCTCACCCCCAGCTATACCAAGGGTGAGCGCAACAAGATGGAACTGTCGCTGCACATCAAGCTGGTGGGCGGTGCCGACATCGGCGGCGGCGGCGCGAACATCTTCACCGAGTACTTCAGCATCAAGACCCCCGACGGCCAGTCCCTGGTCGCCGACGCGCGCGGCTTCATCGACGAGCTGCTCGACCGCAACCAGACCATCGACAAGGCCGACCTGGTCGCCACGTTCGTCGTCCCGTCCCCGGGTACCGGCAACTACGTGGTGAGCTACGACGCCACCAAGGGTGCGAGCGCCGTTCCCACCTACGCCTTCACCGTCAGCTGAGTTCCGCTGCGCGCCCGGGTCTTTCAGGACCCGACGGTCACCCGGGCGCGCAGTCCCGCGGCGAACACCCGCGCCGCTTCCAGATCCGCGGCATCGGGCTTGCCCTTGTTGATGCCGCCGACCAATTGCAGCGGAGCCCAGGTATCGAAGGCACGCACCGAGAAGGTGTCGACCACCTCGAAACCACGGCCCCGGGCCAGGCGGGTGAGTGGCCACAGCTGCGGCGGGAACCCGCTCGTGGCGTAGACGAATGCCTTGCCGCGCTGCTGTTTCGGCAGCGAACGCACGAACCCGCGCAGCCGCGGGTGGAACCTCTGGTTGAAGATTCCCGACCCGAATCCCACCAGGTCGTAGTCGCCGAGCTGACTCACCACAACCTGCTCCGGTTCCACCACGGTGGCCCCGAGCACCTCGCCCATGGCCTCGGCAACCCGCCGCGTATTGCCATGTGACACCGAAACACACACGATCAACGCCTTCATCACGCCACCCCTTCGCTCTCGATCTTGCGGACGTACTCGTTGACACCGCGCCCGTCATCGACCGTGACATCGGTTCCGTATGTCGCCGGTCACACCGGCCCGACACCGAGGGCTGGCTCAGCGGGCGGCACGGAGGGCGAAGGCCGCGGCGACGAGGAGGGTGATGCCCTCGGCGATTGCGGTGACGCCGACCGCGTGGGCCGCGGACAGGGCGGTGGAAGCGGCGAGGGTGAGGAAGACCGAGCCGAAGGACGCGATGCCGATCACCACGCCCAGTTGGACGCAGGTGACGAGGATGCCGCTGGCGTCGGCGGCCAGGGCGAGCGGGATCTTGCCGGTGGCGCGGGCCATCAGCGGGCTGAAGGCCAGGCCGTAGCCGACGCCCATGATGGCGAAGACGGTCAGGTCGAGGATGCCGAGGCCGTGGCCGGTGCGCATCAGCAGGCCCATGATGATCGTGGTGACGGCCGCGACCAGCAGGCCGACCGGGATCATGGCGCGGTGGAAGCGGGCCGGGATGCGGGTCCAATTCAGGCTCACCAGGCCGAAGGTCACGCCATTGGGCAGGAACAGCAGTCCGGCGTGCAGCGCGCTGTAGCCCAGGGTGGACTGCAGGTGGATGGTGAGCACGAAGATCCAGCCGCCGAACGTGCACATCACCAGGAACAGGGCGATGGCGGTGGTGATCAGGCCGGGTGCGCGCAGTACGCGGTCGGCGAACAGTGGTTCACCGCCGCGGTGATGCACCCAGCGTTCCACCAGCGCGAAGCCCGCGAAGCCGATCACGGACGCGCCCAGCGTGATTCGGGTCCACAGTGGCCAATCCTGTTCGTGGCCCAGCACCAGCGGCACCACCAGCGCGAGCACGGACGCGGTGAGCACGGCCAGGCCGGGAAGATCCAGCTTGCGATCCGTGCGGACGGTGGCCGCGGGCAGCACGCGCGGCGCGACCGCCAGCAGCGCCAGGCCGATCGGCACATTCACGAGAAACACACCGCGCCAGCCGGTTCCGGCGATATCGCTGCTCACGATCACACCGCCCGCGATCTGGCCGACCACCATGCCGCCGGAGATGACGGCCGCGTACGCCGAAAGCGCCCGGGCCCGTGTAGTTCCCGTGAACGTACGCTGGATGAGGGTCATCACCTGCGGCACCATCGCGGCTGAGCCAACACCTTGCAGGAACCGGAAGACGATGAGCGAGCCCGCATTTCCGGCCAGCCCGCAGGCCAGCGAGGCGACGGTGAACACCGCCAGCCCGGCCACGAACATGGTGCGCTGCCCGAACCGGTCACCCAGCCGCGCGCCGGTCACCAGCAACACCGCGTACGCGATGACATAGCCGGAGACGATGAGTTGCAGCCCGGAACCCGTGGCGTGCAGTGAGATTCGAATCGAGGGAATGGCGACATTGACGATGGAGGCGTCCAGCACGGCCATGAACTGGCCGAGCAGAATCACCGCCAGCACGGCGAACGGTCGCCGGCCGGTCACCGGGGCGGAGACCGCCACGGGTGGAGCTTGGGTCGAACTCTGTGTCATGAGATGAGCGTGCGGCGCGGCCGCAACCGGTAACAGGAGCCTGCTTATACGGGTACCGGCACCACCTGGATACCGGTGGCGAATGCCGTCACCATGGAGTGATGGTGTCAGGAGCGGGAAATGGCGGTCTCACCGAGACGGTCACCGAAGCGGCCGCGCGCAACGGCAATTCGAGGTCGGTGCGCAAGGTGCGGCGGGAGGAGTTGTCGACGTTTCTGAAGTCGCGGCGGGCGCGGATCGCGCCGGGGGATGTCGGACTGCCGGTGGGGACGCGTCGCCGTACGCCGGGGCTGCGGCGGGAGGAGGTTGCGCAGCTCGCGGGGGTCGGCATCACCTGGTACACCTGGCTCGAGCAGGGGCGCGACATCAATTGCAGTGTCCAGGTTCTGGATGCGATCGCGCGGGCACTGAGCCTGGACGGGGCCGAGCACGCGCACCTCTACCGGCTGGCGGACGTGCCGACCGCGCCCAACCCGTTCGTGCAGGATCTGGTGCCGGAGGAGGTGCAGATCATCCTCGACCATCTGTATCCGCTGCCCTCCTGCCTGTTCAGCGCGAAATACGATGTGATCGCCTACAACGCCGCCTACCTCGCCATGTATCCCATGTTCCTGACCGGTTCGAGGAATGTGCTGCGCAAGGTCTTCCTCGCCGACGAATGCTGCACGCCCTACCCGGCCAACTCGGAACCCGACCACCTGGCGCGCATGGTCGGCTACCTGCGTGCCGCCTACGCCCGCAACCTCGGCGACCCCGAATGGGTGGCCTTCATCGACGAGATGGTCCGCGACAGCCCACATTTCGCGGAACTGTGGGCCCGCAACGACGTCGCACTCCCGCTGGGCCGCACCCGGTTCATCCGCAACCTCGCCATCGGCGAGCTCGAGATGTACCTGACCAGCATGTCCCTGCCGTCGATCGCCGGGGCCTGGATGCAGGTCTGGACCCCGTCCGATCAGGCGGCCTGGGCCAAACTCCACACCCTGCTCGCCATGACCCACGACGAACGCCGCCGCCCCTGGTCCGAGCACGTCGAAACCGTCCACGGCCGCCCGCTCACCTGGCCCGCCGACCCCGCAGAGCAACTCCCCGGCCGAGTCCCGGCCTGAACCCGCCGGATCGGGCGAAGAACCACCTCGGGATGACGGGGTCGGGCATGCCGGGATGACGGGGCTGGCCGAGTATCCGGCGTTGGGGGGTTCGGGTCAGTAGTCTGCGCAGCATGGGCGAGGGCTCGGGGGCTGAAGGCGTGGGACAGGCGACGGTTGGGCAGGCCACCGGGCGGCGGGTGGTGGGGGCGTGGGGGTTATGGGATTGGGCGGCGGCGTCGTTCAATGCGGTGATTCTGACGTTCGTGTTTTCGGTGTATCTGACCGATCACGTGGGGAAGGGGTTGCCGGGCGGGATTTCGCCGAGTTCGTGGTTGGGGTGGGCGTTGGGGGCGGCGGGGCTGGTGGTGGCGGTGACCGCGCCGGTGGCGGGGCAGTGGTTCGATGCGACGGCGAAACGTAAACGGGCGCTGGGGGTTTTGACCGCGTTCACCGTGGTGATGATGGCGGCCATGTTCTTCGTGCGGGAGGACTACCACTATCTGTGGGTGGGGCTGGTGTTGCTGGCGGTGGGGTCGGCGGCGTTCGAGCTCTCGCATGTGCCGTATTTCGCGATGCTGCGGCAGGTCTCCACGCCCGCGACCGTCGGGCGGATCTCCGGATTCGGTTGGTCGATGGGCTATTTCGGCGGGATTCTGCTGCTGCTGATCTGCTATGTCGGGTTCATCGCGGGCAAGGGGGATCACCGCGGTCTGCTCGGGGTGCCGATCGCGGACGGGTTGAACATCCGCGTGGTGGCGGTGCTGGCGGCGGTGTGGTTCGCGGTGTTCGCCCTGCCGCTGTTCCGCTACGTCCCCGAAGTCCCTCGCACCGAGGCCGATCCGGGCGCGGCGGTGCCCGCGCGGGCGTTTCTCGGCTCGTATCGGGTGCTGTGGCGGGATGTCCGGGAGCTGTGGCAGGTCGACCGGCGGACCGTGGGTTTCCTGGTGGCCAGCGCGATCTTCCGGGACGGCCTGGCGGGCGTATTCACCTTCGGCGCGATCCTGGCCGTGCGGGTGTACGGCATCGCCGACTCGGACGTGCTGCTGTTCGGTATCGCCGCGAATGTGGTTGCGGCGCTGGGCGCCTTGCTGGGCGGCCGGTTCGACGACCGCACCGGCCCGAAGTCGGTGATCGTCACCGCGCTGGTCGGCATGATCGTGTGCGGGGCGTTCCTGCTGGTGGTCTCGGGTCCGCTCATGTTCTGGATCTTCGGCCTGGCGCTGACCGTATTCGTCGGTCCCGCACAGGCTTCGGCGCGCTCGTTCCTGGCCCGGCTGGCACCACCGGGACGCGAGGGCCAGCTGTTCGGCCTCTACGCCACCACCGGCCGGGCCGTATCGTTCCTCGCCCCAACTCTTTTCGGCTTCTTCGTCTGGGCCTTCGACGCCGAGCGTGCGGGCATCGTCGGCCTGCTGCTGGTGCTGATCGTCGGTTTGATGCTGCTGCTGCCGGTTCGCGGAGACGACCTGCGCGGCCGCTGAATCCGGTGATTCAGGGCCGCCAGGACCCCATGCCGAGCGCGACGAGCCGGACCTGCAGCACCGCGCGCTCGATCGTGCGCGCGCTCTCCCGGGATTCCGCCATCAGATAGTCGGCGATCCGATCGGCGACCGTGGACACGATGAGGTCGGCGGCCAACTCCAGATCATCGGGTGACCACGAGTCCAGTGCCCGCACCCGCGACAGGTCGACCACCAATTCCCGCTCGATGAGCTGCATTTCGACCGAGATGGCCCCGCGCAGCGCCGCCGAGCCGCCGTGGCGTTCGCGAATGAGGAATCCCCACAGGTCACGATTGCCGTCCACCTGCTCGAACACGAAGCGCACGGTCTGCGCCAGCGTCGAATTCGGGGTGCGGCGCATTTCCCGGAGCGCCAAGCGCAATTGACGCACGCCCGCCTCGACGAGAGTGGTGCCGAGCTCGTCGAGCGAGGTGAAATGCCGATAGAACGCGGTCGGCACGATGCCCGCCGAGCGGGCGATCTCCCGTAACGAGAGGGCGGCGAAGCCGCGATCGGCGGCCAGGGCGAGGGTCCCGTCGAGCAGTGCGGCGCGGGTGCGCTCCTTGCGTTCGCCTCGGGTTGCTGCCTGCTCGCTCACGTCGATGAGCATACATGCGTTCACATTCGTTCCATTCGCGAGATGTCGTGTGGGTCACACGAACTGCCGGTTGAACTGGAGTGGCTTCACCGGGCACACTAACTCAGTGTACAGATGTGCACCGAAATCCAGGAGGCTCGCATGGTCGGACTACTCGACCTCGTGCAGAAGACCATGACCACCCCGCACCCGCTGGACCGCTACCTGGAGTTGGTCCGTCCCACGCTGGCCCGCCGCTCGATGCGCGCGGAGATCACCCATGTGCGGCGCAGTGCGGTCGGGTCGGTCACCCTGACGCTGAAGCCGGGCCGGCAGTGGACCGGGCATATCGCGGGGCAGTACATCCAGATCGGCGTGGTGATCGACGGCGTTCGCCACAATCGCTGCTATTCGCCCGTCAATGCCGACGGCCGCCGTGACCGGCACATCGAGCTCACCATCAAGGCGCACCCGCAGGGGCTGGTCTCGAACCACCTGCACGAGAACGCGATTCCCGGCATGGTGATCGATCTCGAGCCCGCTGCGGGCGTCTTCCACCTGCCCACCCCGCGCCCCGAGCAGATCGTGCTGATCAGCGGCGGCAGCGGCATCACCCCCGTGCTGTCCATGCTGCGCACCCTGGCCAACGAGGGCTACAAGGGCCGCATCCTGTTCCTGCATTACAACCGTTCTCCGGAATTCGTGCCGCATCGCCAGGAGCTCGAGGCGATCGCCATGCAGCACAACAATGTCCGCGTCGAATTCCGCTACCCGGAGACCCAGCGCCACGCCAATTTCGGCTACGACGAGCTGGAATCGCTCGCGCCCTGGTTCCCGATCGCCCAGACCTACCTGTGCGGTCCGCCCGGACTGATGGCCGCCGTCCGCACCGTCTACGAGGCCGAGCAGCTCGGTGATCGGCTGCACAGCGAGGAATTCACCCTGGCCACGGCCGTGGTGAACCCCGACGACGCCGAGGGCAAGCTGACCTTCTCCGACAGCGGCGTGGTCGCCGAGAACTCCGGCGCCTCCCTGCTCGAGCAGGCCGAATCCGCGGGTCTGACGCCGCAGTACGGCTGCCGCATGGGCATCTGCTTCACCTGCACGGCCGTCAAGCGCAGCGGCTGCACCCGCAATCTGCGCACCGGGGAGCTCGACGGCGACCCGGATCAGCCCATCCAGCTCTGCATCAACGCCCCCGTCGGGGACGTCGACATCGCTCTTTGAGATAGATCTGAAAAAGGGGATTCCAATGGCCATTCTCACCGAAACCACCGAAGGCCCGCTCGTCCTGTCCGTCGAACAGGTCGAGGAGATCGGCCGCGAGCTCGACGCCCTGCGTGCCCGCATCACCGAGGACCTGGGCGACGCCGACCGCGAGTACATCTACAACGTCATCCGCGCCCAGCGCGGCTTCGAGATCGCCGGGCGCGGTCTGCTCTACCTCGGCTTCCTGCCCCCGTTCTGGCTGGCCGGGGTGGCCGCGCTGAGCATCTCCAAGATTCTCGACAATATGGAGATCGGCCACAACGTCATGCACGGCCAGTGGGACTGGATGCGCGAGCCGACCCTGAATTCCCAAGTGTTCGAATGGGATACGGTCTGCCCGGGCGACCAGTGGCGGCACTCGCACAACTACATGCACCACACCTACACCAACATCCTCGACATGGACCGCGACATCGGTTACGGCATCCTGCGCATCGACGAGGCGCAGAGCTGGAACGTGCTGCGGCTGGGCAACCCGCTCTACGCGTTCTTCCTGATGCTGGCCTTCGAGTGGGGCGTGATGGGCCACGACCTCGAGGTCGAGAACATCGTGCGCGGCAAGAAGTCCTGGTCGGAGATCAAGACGCTGGTCAAGGGGCAGATGCGCAAGGCCGGTCGCCAGGTGCTCAAGGACTACGTGGTGTTCCCGGCGCTGACCGGACCGCTGTTCCTGTCCACGCTGACGGCCAACTTCACCGCCAATATCGTGCGCAACCTGTGGACCTTCTCGATCATCTTCTGCGGGCACTTCCCCTCCGGCGTACAGACGTTCACCCAGGAGGAATGCGCCGAGGAGACGCAGGGCGAGTGGTACGTCCGGCAGATGCTGGGCTCGGCCAATATCACCGGCTCCAAGCTGTTCCACATCATGTCGGGCAACCTGTCGCACCAGATCGAGCACCACCTGTTCCCGGACCTGCCGGCCAACCGCTACCCGGAGATCGCGCCCGAGGTGGCCGCGCTGTGCGAGAAGCACGGCCTGCCCTACAACACCGGACGCTTCTCCGCGCAGATCGGCTCGGTCTGGGGCAAGCTGTTCAAGCTGGCATTGCCGCCGTTCCTGGTCAAGAAGTCGACACATCCCGGTGTTATCGTGATGCGCCAGGGGGCGAGCACGGTATCGCAGACAGAAGTGGGCGTGTGAATGATTTCGAAATTCGAGAGCAACAAGGATCTGATCCAGGAATTGACGTCGTCCGGTGCCCGGCACGTCGGCAATATCGCCTCGATCATCACCGGCACCGTCGCCGAGGTGACGCGCGAAATCGGTGACTGGATCACCGACGCCATCGAGATGCGAGAGGCCGCCGCGGCCGCCGAGCAGGACGCCCGCGCCCAGCGCGCCGAGGCCGAGGGCCTGGCCGACGACCTCGACGACGATGTCGACGAGACCCCGGAACCCGCACCCGCCCAGGACAATTCGGCACCCAAGCCGGTCGTGAGCGAGCGAGCCGACGTCATCGACGCCGAAGTCATCGACCCGCGCTAGCGGCGCGCCACCCGTCATTCCGGCATGCTTTTGGCCGGAATCCAACGCCCTGAGTGTGGATCCCGGCCAAGAGCACGCCGGGATGACGAGGCTTTCCTACCACGTCGGGAGTCGCCTGCGATGCTGGGCGACTTCCGTGATCAGATCCCGATAGCCGTCGGCGAGCTCGGCGAGCCGGTACCACTGCAGGTGGGCTTCCGTGTCCACCCCGTGGCGGGGCCGGTCCTCGCTGATGCGGTGCGCGACCGCGCGACGCCGTGTGCGTCCGTCGGCTGTTCTCGGAGCGCGCAGCGGGTCCTGGCCATTGTTGCCCAGGGCCCGTTGTGCGACAACCCATTTCGCGGCCATCCGGTCGATCACCGCGCCGAGCGTCTCGGTATGCAGCGAGGCTCCGGCGCGGTGCGGGATATTGGCCGCTACCCAGTCGTCGATGCGGGCCACCAGGTCGTCGCGCTGGATGTCGATCTTGTCGATGCGGTGGGTCCAGTCGGCGACATCGTCGGGGGTGGCGTCGGCGGCATGCGCCGCTTCCAGGGCGCGATGTCGATTCTCATGGCATCGCACCAGTTCGTGGGCTGATTCGAGGATGTCGCGATCGGAGCGATCGGAGCCGATGGGTTCCCGGAAGGCGCGCAACAGCGTTGATGGCGATGGGAGTTCGGCCCCGAATCCCGCTCCGGTGTAGTCGGTTGCCATGAAAAATCCCACCCTCGCCGTCGCATGCTTGGATGCGCCAGGGCCGAGGGGGTTTCGGGGAGGGGCTCCCCTCGGCTCCGGCGCAGCCCCGCACCCGGAACGCAACAGCCCACCACCAGCGACACGGTGAAGTAACCGGGAAATCCGCGACGATGCGGTGAGAAGACTGTCCGATAATGCGGGACATATTCAGGAAAGCGCGATAGTCGGAGGGGCGCAACCATCGGGCGCGTGATCGTCGAAGCTGCCTGAAAATTGTTATACAGCATTACAAGACGGTCACATGGGCGCTGCGGTTGAAGGCCGATCGACACCTGCGTGGGCGGCGGGTGAGATGGGTTCGAGGGCGGGCCTCGACCGTGGCGAGCCCTGCGGCGCGGGAGATCGGTTACCAAGGCTTATGAATAGCTATCTATGCGGCGCGCCGGGGGCGCGACGCGCCTCGGTCCGTTAGCCTCGGTATTCGTGCCCGCCTATGCGTCTTCGCCGGAGCTGCGATTCGGTTTCATGTTCGCGCTGGAAGACCCCGAGCGAATTGCCGAAGTCGTCCGGAATCTGATTGTTCGCCGGACGGTGTCGGTGTTCCGTCTCGCGCATCTCTCCGACGACAACGGACCGCCCGACCGATTCGTCGTGAACTGGGGTGCGCTCCCGCAGATCGCCATCACCACCACCGCTCCCGATCCCGACGAATTGCGTTCCAGCGGAACGATGCTGGTCAACGCGTTTCTCGGGGAGGACGGCGAGGTGAGTCTCTACTCGGCGGGCACGACGCCGCCACAGTAGAAACTGGACAGTTCTCTCTCGTGTGACAGGCCACACACCCCGTCTCAGCAACCTCTTAGCAATGGAAAAGGTTCGCCTAAGAAACGGTCGGCAGTGTGGGCCCAGTCGTCGAGCGGAAATCCCGAGCGACGGCGTCACTAGAGAGAGGTTGAAACATGATCCCGGTTATCATCGACACTGGTTCCGCTGCGCTGAACGGCGTTCTGAACACCGGTAGTGCCGCCCTGGGCGGCCTCCTCAACACCCTCTGGACCGGTTCTTTCGGCCGCTAATTCGCGTTAAGCGAAGGGTTTTCGGGCAATCGCCCCGGATGCATCAGCATCCGGGGCGATTTTTGGTCAACCGGCGAGAGCGGGTGTGCGCCGCGCGCGCAGAATCTGCTCGAGCAGCGCCACCAGCACCGATTTCACCGATTCCCGATCGCGGGCATCGCAATCCATCAGATGCACGGTGGGCGCCAGATCCAGCGCCTCGCGCACCTCGTCGAGGTCGAAGCGCGATCCGGTCTCGAATCGGTTGACGGCCACCACGAACGGGGTGCGGCGCTGTTCGAAGAAGTCCAGCACCGGGTAGCAGTCCTCGACGCGACCGGTGTCGACCAGGATGACACCGCCCAGCGCGCCGTCGAGCAGGTCGTCCCAGAGGAATTCGAACCGTTCCTGGCCGGGCGTGCCGAACAGGTACAGCACCAGGCTGGCGTCGAGGGTGATGCGGCCGAAGTCCAGGGCCACCGTGGTGGTGGTCTTGCCGGTGGCCAGGCCCGGATCGTCCACGCCCATCGACACTTCGGTCATGGCGGCCTCGGTGGCCAGCGGTTCGATCTCCGAGATGGCCCCGATGAAGGTGGTCTTCCCGACGCCGAAGCCGCCGCTGGTCACGATCTTCACCGAGGACGCCAGCGGGGGATTGTCAGAGGTTCCGTACAAGGTCCCGGATCCTTTCCAGAGCAGCGGTGGAGAGTTCGTCGGTGCCGCCCACCGACACGTGTCCCGCGGACACCAGGTCGCTGACCAGCACTCGCGCCACTCCGATCGGAACCCGTAGGGCGGCACCGATTTCGGCGATGGAGTGCGGGCGCTGGCATAGTCGTACCACCCGTTCGAGCTCGAAGCGCAACGGGGCGGAAAGTGCTGCGGGAGTTGCCCGTACGAGGGTCTCGATGCGCAGCCCGTCGACCACGGGGGTGGTGCGGCCGGAAGTCATCATGAACGGTCGCACCACCTGCTCCTCCGCCTCGGCGGATCCCTTCTCCCGCAAGGAATCCGTGTCGGACGCTGCGGCGCCGGACCACCCGGTGGGGCGGGTGAGCGCGATCATGCGCTCGTCCGGAAGCCGGTGCGAATCGTTCATCGGCTCAGCGATTCCCGCAACTCGGAGATCAGGGCGGGCGTCAGCAGCGCGCCGGCCCGGTCGGCGAGCACCGCCATCTGATAGCCGACCAGGCCGATATCGGCGGCCATATCGGCGATCACGCCGATGCAGCTGCCGTTGGCCATCGAGGACACCAGCAGGAAGCCCCGGCCCATCTCGATCATGATCAGGCGCAGGCCGTCGAAATCGTAACTGCGCGAAGCGCTTCGGCCCAGGCTGGTGAGCCCGGAGACGATGGCGGCGAGCCGGTCGGCCGCCGACCGGTCCAGGCCCGCGGACATGGCCATGAGCAGCCCGTCGGAGGACACCGCCACGGCATCGCGCACACCGTCGGTGGTGCGCACGAAGTCGGCCAGCAGCCAGTTGAAGGTGTGCGGATCGGTGTCGGTGTAGTGGGTTGTCACCCGGGGTCCCTCCTATGCTGTCGATCCGGGCACGGGCGGTTCGCCGCCCTGCCCGCGTTGATGCCCGGCCCGGAATCCGGCGAGCATGCTGCGCACCTGGTCGGGTGAGCGCTCCGCACTCCCTGGTGTGGGTCGCTCTGCTGTCGGTCCGGCTCGCTCGGCCGTTGGCGCCTTGCCCGCTGTGGGCTCCGAATTGTCGTGAGTCTTCCTGGTGCGCTTGACGAGACCGTTTCGCGTACGTTGCACCCCGGGGACAGCTCCCGAAACCTCCGCCTCGGCGCTCGGTGAGCCCGCCGCAACCGGGCGTACCGCGCTCCCGTTCACCGGGGCCGAAATGCGCTGTGGCGCAGCGGTGGCGACCGCCGCACCGTTGCGCGGCGCGACGGGCTGCGGTGCCGCGATCTGCGGGATCGCGAACGATCCGGTGGCGGGGCCGCCGAGGAGACGTTCGGCCGCGGTGGCATGCGGCGGTTCGGCTGGGACACCGATCGGCCGTTCCCGCACGGCGGGTACCGGAGTGGCGGGCACCGCCTCGTCGATCTCGGTGGCGGCGCTGAACGACGCTGCGCCGCTGCCGAATACCGCGGCGGTGTCGAACAGCGGGTCGGTGGCGGCCGGTGCCGCCGGGACGGGCCGGTCTCCACCACCGCCCGCGGGCGCGGAACTGTGCCGCCCGCGCGTGGGCTCCGGCATGGCGTCCGCGACCGTCGGAAGCTGCGCTCCCACGGCGTGTTTGGCATCCTCGGGCGGTGCGGGCCGCTCGCTGGCCGGATCGCCGAGCAGCTCGGCGGGCAGCAGCATGCGCGCCACCACGCCGCTGGTGGGCGAGACGGTGAGTTCGACCTCGATGCCGAGCCGCCGCGCCAACCGGCCGACCACGTAGTGGCCCAGGAAGCGCGTCGGCGCGACCAGGAAGTCGGCCTCGCCCCGCAGCCGCGCATTGGCGGTGGCGAGTTGATCGGGCGGCATGCCGACGCCGTGGTCGACGACGGCGAGCATGTACCGCCCGCCGAGGCGACGCCCGTAGATCTCGACCTCGAGGTCGGGCGGGGAGAACGACAGCCCGTTCTCGATCAGCTCGGCCAGCATGTGCGCGACCTCGCTGACGTGCGCGCCCGCGATGGCGATCTCGTCCACCCGCCGCAGCACCACGCGGCGGTAGTCGTCGACCTCGGAGAGTCCGGCGCGGATGACGTCGGTCAGCGGAATGGGTTTGGACCAGCGACGCGGACTGGACTCGCCGACCAGCACCAGCAGGCTCTCGGCATTGCGGCGCATGCGGGTGGCGAGGTGGTCGAGCTCGAACAGGTTGCCCAGCGCGCTGGGATCGAGCTCCTCGCGCTCGAAATCGCTGATCAGGCCGAGTTGGCGGCGCACCAGGTTCTGATTGCGCCGCGCCAGGTTGGCCATCGACTCGGTGGTGTTGCGGCGCAGCCGGGCCTGGGCGGAGGCGAGTTCGTAGGCGGTGGTCTGCACCCGGTCCAGCGCGTTGGCCACGGAAACGATTTCCGCTCCGGCGCTTTCGTCGGCGCGCACCGGTTCCGGCGGGGCCGGTTCGGCGGATTCGGAGTCCTGCCAGGCCGAGATGAGTTGGGGCAGGCGCTCACCGGCCACCAGATCGGCCTCGTGCGCGAGCTCGGCCAGCGGTCGCACGATGGCCCGCACGCTGGCCACCACCAGCGCCACCTCGGCGGCGATGGCGAGCGCCGCGGCCAGCACGAACAGCGTCAGGCGCAGCGCGGCGTCGCGGCGCAGGTCGTTGGCGCGCGAGGTGATCTCGCTGCCGACGCTGCGCTGCACCTTGCGCTGGCCGTCGATGATCGAGCTCATGTCGCGCCACCAGTCCCCGGCGTTCACCGGTTCGGTGAGCGGCCCGCGCTCGGAGCCGAGGGCGATGTTCTCCGCATCGCCCGCGCGCACCGACTCGTCGGTACGCATGGCGTCGGTGAGCAGGGTGCGCTGGGCGGGGGTGGCATCGCGGTCGAAGGCGGTCACCGCGGCCTGTTTGGCGGCGCGGATATCGAGGAACTTCACGTACTCGCCGGGCCCGAACCCACCGGCGGCGAAGACGCCGTTGAGGAATCCGCGTTCCTGCCCGGTGTACTCCTTGACGTCGCCGAGCGCGTAGAGCGTCTCCAGCCCGCGCCACAGCTGGCCGTCGGGCGCGTTGTCGAGGCCGGGCCGGGTCTGGTTCAGGGCCGCGATCGCATTGGTGTAGAAGCCGAACGAGGCCGACCGGTCGGCGCGGCCCGCGTCCACGTCGGCGCGATTGGCGGTCACCCCGGAGAACTGCCCGAGCGCCGTGCGCACCAAATCCGCGCCCGGCGGGCTGTCGGCCAGCGTCGAATTCAGTTCCTGCAGCACGCTGTCGGTGGCCAGGCGCTGATTGCTCAGGGCCGGGCGCGAGGCCGTGTCACCGCCGAGCAGACCGTTGGTGAGGCCGCGCTCGCGCTGCACCTCGTGCACGAGATCCTGCACGGCCAGCGCCAGATGGACCGCGCGGGTGGTGTCGCCGGTCTCGCGGAACCCACTCACCTCGCGGGCCACGATGACCGTCAGCAGCGCCAGCACCAGGGCCACCGACACGATCAGAATGCGGCGTAGCCGGGCCCGGATGGTGCGTGGCCGAATCAGTTCCAGCGGTGGCGTGAGCTTGCCATCACCCGAGGGCAATACCTGTGCCGGACGCACTTTCACTCCGTCTCCCGTAACTCAGCTGTTGTGCCGACCCGGGCCGCGCACTTGGAGAATGGTCAGCAACGTCGCACACGGGAGCGGGTGCCGCAATGTGAAAACGGGTCTGTGTGGCGTGCGGAACTCGCTGTCGGGCGCGCTATTACAAATCTGGTCACAATGTGTGAGAAGCAGATGTGATCTCCGAGTCGGCGGGGAAACAATGGGGTGAACAACGCCTCACCGTTGTTCGGGCGGCGGTCGCGAGCAAGCCGGCCGCCGGCGCTCGAGAGGAGTGACGGTCATGCAGCCCAGTCCTGCTTATCCGGTGCGTGTACGCGGCGATCTCGACCCGGGGTTGTCGCGCTGGATGTGGATAGTCAAGTGGATACTTGCTATTCCACATTATGTGGTGTTGCTTTTCCTCAGCATCGCCTATCTTGTCGTTTCGATCATCGCGTTCTTCGCCATCCTGTTCACGGGCGTGTATCCGAGAGCACTGTTCGACTTCAATGTCGGTGTGCTGCGCTGGAGTTGGCGTGTTCGCTTCTATGCGCTCTCACAACTGGGAACCGACCGCTACCCGCCGTTCAGCCTCGCGGCCGATCCGAACTATCCCGCTGATCTGGAAGTCGACTATCCCGAAACGCTCAATCGCTGGATGGTCTTGATCAAATGGTGGCTGCTGGCGATTCCGCAGTATCTGATTGTCGCGGCATTCATGGGCGGCGGTCGGAATATGATGTCGCTGTTGCCGATTCTGATCATCATCGCCGCCGTCGGGCTGCTGTTCACCGGCGCCTACCTGCCGGGCCTCTACGACTTCGCCATGGGCATCAACCGCTGGGGGATCCGGGTGCGCGTCTACGCCTCCCTGATGACCGACGCCTATCCGCCGTTCCGCCTCGATCAGGGTGCGAGGGAGCCCGACGCCGCCGCCTCGTAGAGCCGGCGCACCACGTCCTCGATATCGGGTTCCTCGATGGACAGGTCGCGGACCTCCGCGCGGGCCGAGACGGCCGTGAGCAACTGTGCGGCAGTGGTGATCTCGGTGTCGAACGCCAGCCGCTGCCGCATGCCCGCGCCCGCGCTGTCGAGCAATTTGGCCCCGGGCAGATCCGTGAGGTCCGGTGTGGGCTCGGCGAGATCGACGGTCAGCACCCGCTGGGCGCCGACGGTCGCGCCGAGCCCGGCCAGCGAGCCGTCGTAGACCAGCCGCCCGTGATCGACCACCAGCACCCGTTCGCACAGCCGCTCGATATCGCCCATGTCGTGGGTGGTGAGCAGCAGGGTGGTGCCGCGCTGGGTGCGCTCGTAGCGCAGGAATTCGCGTAATCGCTGCTTGGACAACACATCCAGGCCGATGGTGGGCTCGTCGAGAATGATCAGCTCGGGTCCGTGCAGCAGTGCCGCGGCGACCTCGGCGCGCATGCGCTGTCCCAGCGAGAGCTGCCGCACCGGGGTGTCGAGGGTGCCGTCCATCTCCAGCCGTCCGACGAGCTCGTCGGTGCGGGTGCGCTCGGTGTGCGCGGGCAGCCGGTGGATGGCCGCGAGGATCGAGAACGATTCGCGCAGTGGCAGATCCCACCACAGCTGCGAGCGCTGCCCGAACACCACGCCGATGCGCCCGGCCAGTTCGCGCCGCTGCCGGACCGGGTCCAGCCCGCAGGTGCGCAACCGTCCGGCGGTGGGCACCAGGATGCCGGTGATCATCTTGATGGTGGTGGACTTGCCCGCCCCGTTGGCGCCGATGTAGCCGACCGCCGCGCCGGGTTCGATGCGGAAGCTCATCGAGTCCACGGCGGTGATCAGTTCCCGGCGCCGCCGCCAGCGCCCCTCCTTGCGGCCGATCACGAAAGTTCGTGTCAGGTCCTCGATATCGATGATCGCACCACTCACCCGCCGCCTCCTTGATAGTGCCGGGTTCCCAGTCGCCACAGGAACAGTGCCGCGCTCCACACCCACAGCGCCGCGATCGGCGCGGCCCAGGCCAGCCAGTTCGGCAGCAGGGCCGGGCCGGGCAGGCCGAGCAGGGCGATGGTGGGCAGATACGAGGTGAACGCGACCGGAACCAGAAATCCGAAAACGAGTTTCATCGGTGTGGGAAACACCGAGGTCGGCTGCATGGAGGCGTACGACCCGCCGTAGGTGAACGAATTGGTCAGCTCCGCGCCGTCGATCAGGAAGAACTGTACTCCGGCCGCGCACACGAAAAGTCCCGCGAAGATGATGATTCCGGACAGCAGGGTGAGCGCGAACAGCACGACGTGCGCGGGAGTCCAGGCAATACCGTTGCGCGCCAACCCCAATGACAACACGGTGGTCGCGACCGCGATGCGCGCCACCCGACGCAGTTGCAGGTCGCTGGTCATCAGTTGCAGCAGTAATGGTTGCGGCCGTAGGTAGAAGGCGTCCAACCGGCCCATGCGGATATAGGTGGGCAGCGTGTCGGCGTGTCCCATGACCATGTCGGCGATGGCGAAACAGGTATTGCTGAGCCCGAACAGCAGCAGCATACCGTCGAGATCGAGTCCGCCCAGGCGCGGCACATTGTGGAAGATGACCCACATTTCGCCGAATTCCACCAGCCCGATCAGGAAGGCGCTCAGCAGATCCGTGGCGAAGGACAGCGGATAGGCGCGTTGGGCGCGCAGCCGCGAACCGAGCACGGCGCGGTAGGGCGTGAGCCGGGAGGGGAGTGTCTCAACCACCCTGCACCTCCAGCTTGCGGCGTCCGGCGCGGAGCAGCAGCTGGCCCGCCCCTACCAGTATCACCAACCAGAAGCATTGCACGACAACGAGTTCCAGTGCGGCGAACCCGGTGGTTCGGCCGGAGAGCACATCGATGGGCCACTGCAGCATGGACGGGAAGGGCGTGGCGTAGGCGATGGCGCGCAACCAGTCCGGGAACAGGTGCAGGGGCGCGAACAGCCCGGCCAGGAAGGTGCCCAGGATCATGTGCAGCGCGCGCAGCCCGCGGGTCTCGATGAGCCAGAACCCGGCCAGGCTGACCGCGAACATGGACAGGAACGACAGGGTCATGGCCAGCAGCAGGCTGAAGCTGCCCAGCACGTAGGGGCCCGCGGTGGTCGGGAAGGCGAGGCCGAAGGTGACCACGCCGACCAGGATGCTGGGTAGCGCGCGGGCCAGCAGGGTGCAGGCGGCCCGTCCCAGATATTCGGCCAGGTGCGCGAATTGGATGTCGATGGGGCGCAGGAAGTCGATGACCACGTCGCCGGTGTGGATGCGCTCGACGATGTCGGGCACGATCCAGAAGGCGATGGCCCCCAGCAGGCCCTGCGAGAGCCAGATGTATGCCCCGATGGTGCCGCGGTCGTAGCCGCCGAAGCCGTTGTTGGCGTGCACGGCCGCGCCGAGCACCGCGGCCCGGACGAAGCCGAAGATCAGGTTGGTGAACAGACCGGCCAGCATGGCGAGCCGGTAGTGCGATTGCCTGCGAAACCCTGCCTTGACCAGCTGCCAGTAGACCCCCACGTCGCTGCGCACAAGTGGTTGACGCTACGGGCAAAGGCGGTGTCGGGGGCCGGGTTCGGCCAAAACGCTGCGAGGTCTGGCGAGATTTGTCGAAAATGGTCATGTTTCACTCTGGGGACTGGTAGAAACATCAGCGTTTCACTTTGTTGCGACGCTAGGACCATGCTGATGACCATCGCCGAATCGACCGTTTTCGAAGCGCTCGAGTCCAACGTGCGTGGCTACTGCCGTTCCTGGCCCACCGTCTTCGACACCGCCCGCGGCGCCTGGCTGACCGACGAGAACGGCAAGGACTACCTCGACTTCTTCGCCGGTGCGGGCACGCTGAACTACGGGCACAACAACCCGGTGCTCAAGCAGGCGCTCATCGACTACATCGTCGGCGACGGCATCACCCACGGCCTGGACATGTCCACCGTCGCCAAACGCCGTCTGCTGGAGACGATTCGCGAACTGGTGCTGACCCCGCGCGGACTCGACTACAAGGTGCAGTTCCCCGGCCCGACCGGAGCCAACGCCGTCGAGGCCGCGCTCAAGCTGGCCCGCAAGGTGACCGGCCGCACCAGCATCCTGAACTTCACCAACGCCTTCCACGGCATGACGCTGGGCGCGCTCTCGGTCACCGGCAATGCCGCCAAGCGCGCCGGCGCGGGCGTCCCGCTGGTGCACACCACCCCGATGCCCTACGACGGCTACCTCGATGAGGCCGAAGACCTTTCGTGGATGCGCCGGGCGCTGGACGACAGCTCCTCGGGCCTGGACAAACCCGCCGCCGTGATCGTGGAGACCGTGCAGGGCGAGGGTGGGGTCAATGTGGCCCGCGCGCAGTGGCTGCGCCACCTCGCCGAGCTGTGCTCCGACCGCGGCATCCTGCTCATCGTCGACGACGTCCAGATGGGTTGCGGGCGCACCGGCCCGTTCTTCTCCTTCGAGATCGCGGGCATCACCCCCGACATCGTCACGCTGTCGAAATCCATCAGCGGCTACGGACTTCCGATGGCGCTGGTGCTCATGCGCCGGGAACTGGACCAGTGGGCCCCGGGTGAGCACAACGGCACCTTCCGCGGCAACAACGCGGCCTTCGTGACCGCCGAGGTCGCGCTGCGCCACTACTGGTCCGACCACCGACTCGAGACCTCGACCCTGGCCAAGGGCGAGCGCATCGCCCGGCACCTGAGCACCCTGGCCGAATCCGGCACCGGCATCAGCACCCGCGGGCGCGGCCTGGTGCAGGGCCTGGTCTTCGCCGACGCCTCACAGGCCACCAAGGTGTGCCGCGTCGCCTTCGAGCACGGGCTGCTCGTCGAAACCTCCGGCTCCTACGACGAAGTCGTGAAGCTGCTGCCACCGCTCACCGTCACCGATGACGAAATCACCCACGGCCTGGGCATTCTCAGCCGCGCGGTGGATATCGTTCGCGACGGTCTGTAAAGACGTCGGCCGCCGCCCACACCGGCGGCCGACCCCGGTGCCGGGTTCCCAGCTGCGGAGGGAACCCGGCACCATCTACTTGGTGAAATACTTCTCGAACCAGGCGCGCAGCGCTGCATCGTCTTTGGGGGCGTTCTCCGGGTAGTCGGGTGTGGAGCCGGTCAGCAGCACGAACAGGTGCAGATCCTCGTACACCGCGAGCATCGCGGGACGGGGCGGATCAGCGGTCTTGTCGGTGAAGCAGAAGTACCGCCCGATGGGTGTGTTCTGTTTGCGCCACACCTCGTCCGTGCCGGACCCGCCGCATCCGTGGCCGGGGAACTGATTCAGATCGGCCTGATAGAGCGTCTTCGCCGTATCGCTGTTGGGCGCGGCCACGAAGGAGACGCTCGGGGCGTCGATCTTGGTGTCGCAGTCGACGATCGCGGTCAGCGGACCGACCGGCGGGTCGGAGTGGCGGCAGTTGCGGCGGACGTACGGGTCGTTGAGGTGATCGAGCAGGTAGTAGTCGGCCGCGGTGAAATCGTCCGGATCGCGCGCGTTCTCCTGCGCACGGAACCGTCCGAGGTTTGCTTTCGCGAAGTAGTCGCGCAGTGCGGTCATGGTCGCGTCGTCCCAGATGTAGGTGGCCAGCGTCAGCCGGGCTTCGTCGGTCAGCACCATGCCCGGTCTGGGCACACCCAGGCTGTGGTCGATGAAGCAGGCCTTGCGGCCCACCTCCAGCCCGTCCTTCACCGACGGCCCGTCTTTACCCGCGGGATCCGACGGGCAGGCGGTCGCGCCGAGCGCGCCGAGGAAATTGCTGTTGTAGAGGTCGTGCATCGCGGTCGCGGTCTTGAACCGGAAGAACCGGGCGGCCGGAGCGGAGGCGTCGGGATTGGGATCGCAAACGACGAAAGACGTGGTGGAGGCGTCGGGGTTCCCGTGCCCACAATTGGCGCGGTGGTATCCGGCCCAGCCGACGATCGAGAGCAGTTCGATGTCGGGTCCGCGCAATGTCGCGGCATCCCCGACCGGGGTGCCCGCTGTCGTATGCCGGAGGTAGGCCCAGCCCGCGAAGGTCAGTGACGCGGCGACCAGCACCATCGCGGCGAGCATCGCGCCCGCTCGGCGCAGCCGGCGGCGGGACCGGGCGACCGGCGGTTTCGCCTCGCCGCCACCGGTTTCCGCCCCGCGGCCACCGCTATCCGTCCTGTTCCCGCCGGTTTCCGCCCGGCTGCCATCGGTATTCGCCTGGAAGGCGGCGATGCTCGGGTCTCCCGGCGCGTTCGTCGCGGCCGATCCGGTGGCGGCACTGGTCACCGTTCCCGTCGTATCGGTCTGGGCCAGAGCCGGATTCGTGGCCGCTCGTGGGGCGGAGCCGCCGCCGGTGGGGCGCGGCGCGCTCGGGTCGGGGGTGCGGCCGCCGGTGCGATCGTCGAGGACCGCCCGTGCCGCGGCGGCGAGTTCGCCCGCGCTGCCGTAGCGCTGGGCGGGCTCCTTGGCCATGCCGCGCGCGATCACGACGTCGAAGGCGGCCGGGACGGTCGGGCGGACCAGGCTCGGCCGGGGAATCGGGTCGAACATGTGCGCGGCCATGATCTGCGCGTCGTTGCCGCCGGCGAACGGCCGGGTGCCGGTGAGACATTCGAAGAGCACGCAGGCGAGGGCGTAGACGTCGGAGGGCGGGCCGATCTCGACGTCCGCGAAGCGTTCGGGGGCCATGTAGCGGTACGAGCCGACCGCGCCGCCGTCCTGGGTGAGCGATTCGTCGGTGGCCGACTGGGCGATGCCGAAATCCACCAGGTACACGAAGCCCTGGTGGGTGACGAGGATGTTGTCCGGCTTCACATCTCGGTGCAGCAGCCCGTCATGGTGCGCGGCATCCAGTGCGGCGGCGACCTGTTCGACGACGGTCACCGCATCGGACGGGTTACCGGGCCCGTGCCGGTGCAGCAGGGAGCGCAGGCTGTCGCCGTCCACCAGCCGCATATCGATGTAGAGGCGGCCGTCGATCTCGCCGTAATCGTGGATCGGGATGACGTGTGCTTCCCGAAGGCGTGCCGCCGCATGGGATTCCCGCTGGAAGCGCTGCCGGTACACGGTGTCCCCGGCGAGCCGTTCCGGCAGCACCTTGATGGCCACCGTGCGGTCCTTGACCGTGTCGTAGGCCTGATAGACCTCCCCCATACCCCCGCGTCCGATCAGCCGGTCGAGCCGATAGGGGCCGAACCGCGATCCGACGGTGAGCGGGTGATTCGGACTGTTCATTACCGTCCTCGGCTCCTCGCTGCGGATCCATTGTGGCAGTCGAGGGATCGGGCAAGCCCAGAATCACGTGGATTACAACCGGTGACCGGGTCCTTTCGGACCGGCATGGTCGGTATCGGCGGGTGAAGGCCCTCGTCCGCCACCGTCCCCGTCCCCTGTGCTCCGAGGTGCTGTCGTGTCCTCCATTGCCGTGCAGGCCAGGCCCCCCGCGGCCCGGTTGCGCCTGCCGAGCGTATCCGTGCTGGCGCGGTTCGTCGCGCCGATTGTGCTGGTGGTGATCTGGCAGCTGGCCAGCTCCACCGGAGTGCTGCCGGAGCGGCTGCTGGCTTCGCCGGTGACCGTGGTGCAGACCGCGATCGACCTGATCAAGGACGGGACGCTGACCAAGGCGCTCTCGGTGTCGTTGCAGCGGGCGGCGGTGGGCTTCGTCATCGGCGCGGTCGTCGGTGTCGGGCTGGCGCTGGTGGCCGGGTTGAGCCGGGTGGGGGAGTACCTCGTCGATCCGCTCCTGCAGATGCTGCGGACATTGCCGTTCTACGGGCTGATTCCGCTGTTCATCCTGTGGTTCGGGATCGGTGAGCTGCCCAAGATCGTGCTGGTCGCCTTCGGTGTGGCGGTTCCGCTGTACCTCAATACTTTTGCCGGAATCCGCAGTGTGGACGGCAAACTCGCCGAGCTGGCGCAGGTGCAGCGGTTGAACCGCTTCCAGTTGATCCGGCACATCGTGCTACCGGGCGCGTTGCCGCAGGCCCTGGTCGGGTTGCGGCAATCGCTGGGGGTGGCGTGGCTGGCGCTGATCGTGGCCGAACAGGTGAATGCCGATGCGGGCCTGGGCTTCATGATCAACGACGCCCGCGAATTCCTGCGCACCGACGTGATCGTGGTCGGCCTGCTCGTCTACAGCGTGCTCGGTCTGCTGACCGACGCACTGGTCCGTTCGATCGAGAGGAGAGCGCTGTCATGGCGACGCGGCTTCCTGGCACCCTGACCGATTCGGTGATCGCGGCGACGCTGGCCGAGATCGAGAAGAACTCCACCCCGGACGTTCCCACCGACTCGGTGGTGCGAATTCGCGGGCTGGTCAAGGACTTCGGCGAGCGCCGGGTGCTGCACGGCCTGGACCTCGACATCCGGCCCGGCGAATTCGTGGCCCTGCTCGGCCGCAGCGGCTCCGGCAAATCCACGCTGCTGCGGGCGCTGGCCGGGCTCGACGACAAGACCGAGGGCGAACTGGCCGTCTCCGGCGAGGTCGCCGTCGCGTTCCAGGAACCGCGCCTGGTGCCGTGGAAGCGGGTGCGCGACAACGTCACTCTGGGCCTGCGACGTCAGAACCCCAAGGCCGCAGCGGAAGCCGCGCTGGCCGAGGTGGGTCTGGCCGAACGTGGCGGGGCATGGCCGCTCACCCTCTCCGGCGGTGAGGCGCAACGCGCTTCGCTGGCGCGTGCCCTGGTCCGCGAACCCGAACTGCTGCTGCTCGACGAGCCCTTCAGCGCCCTGGATGCGTTGACCCGCATCACGATTCACAACCTGGTATTGGACCTGTGGGCCAAGCACCGTCCCGGCGTCCTGCTGGTCACCCACGACGTGGACGAGGCGCTGTTGCTCGCCGACCGCGCGCTGGTGCTGGCCGAGGGCCGCATCGCCCGCGAAATCCCCATCGATCTGCCGCGCCCGCGTCGGCGCGACCACCCCGAATTCCTGGCCCTGCGTACCGCATTGCTCGCCGAGCTGGGCGTCACCTCCGAAGAAGGAACCACCGCATGAAACGCAAACGCCTCCTTGCCGCGCTCGCGGTCGCCACGGCCCTCGTCACCGCGGCCTGCGGCTCGAGCGGGGACGACAACAAGGGCGTGAACGCGGACGGTTCGGTCGACCTGTCGAAGGTGACCCTGCACCTCGGCGACCAGAAGGGGCAGTCGCTGCAGGCCCTGCTCGAGGCGTCCGGCGAGGCCAAGGACCTGCCCTACAAGCTGGACTGGGCCAGCTTCGCCGCGGGGCCGCCCATGCTGGAGGCCATCAATGCCGGGTCGGTCGACTTCGGTGGTGTCGGCGACGCCCCGCCGGTGTTCGCGGCGGCGGCCAAGTCGCAGATCAAGATCGCGGCCGCCTACGATTCGGGCGCCAAGGGGCAGGCCGTCGTGGTGCCCAAGGATTCGCCGCTGAAGGACCCGAAGGACCTGCGCGGCAAGAAGATCGCGGTCACCAAGGGCAGCTCGGCGCACTATCACCTGCTGTCGGTGCTGACCAAGAACGGACTCGGCTGGGGTGATATCGAGCCGCAGTATCTGGCGCCCGCCGACGCGCTCGCCGCGCTGTCCACCGGCCGGGTCGACGCCTGGGTGGTGTGGGATCCCTATGTGGCCCAGGCCGAATTGTCCGGCAATCGGGTGCTGGTGGACGGCACCGGCTATCTGAAGCCGGACAGCTTCTACGTGGTGGGCACCAAGACCCTGGAAAACAAGGCGTCCGCCGCCGCCGTGCGCGACCTGCTCACTCGCATCCAGCGTGCGCACGTCTGGACCACCAACCATCGTGAGGAGTGGGCCAAGCAGTCCGCCGAAATCACGGGTGTGCCATACGACGTCACCCTGCTGGCGGGGAATCGCGCCAACTACCAGGATCATCCGCTCGACGACGCGACCATCACCGCCGAACAGCAGGTGGCCGACGCTTTCTCCGACGCCAAGCTGATCCCCGGGAAGGTGAAGATCACCGACTTCATCGACACCCGCTACAACGACCGCTTCACCTCCTAGGAGTCCCCGAATGAGCTTGTCGTTCCACTGGTTCCTGCCCACCTCCGGCGACTCCCGCGGCCTCGTGGTCGGCGGGCACGGCACGCCGATGTCGGGTGACCGGCCCGCCTCGCTGCACTACCTCAACCAGATCGGCGCGGCCGCCGAATCCAACGGGTTCGAGGCCGTGCTCACCCCCACCGGGTCCTGGTGCGAGGACGCGTGGTTGACCACTGCGATGCTGGTGGAGACCACCGAGACGCTGAAATTCCTGGTCGCTCTGCGCCCCGGTCTGATGAGCCCGACCCTGGCCGCGCAGATGGCGGGCACCTTTCAGCGGCACTCCGCCGGACGGTTGCTGATCAATGTGGTGACCGGCGGCGAACCCCTCGAACAAGCCGCCTACGGCGACTTCGCCGACAAGGAGTCCCGCTACACCCGCACCGGCGAATTCCTGCACGTGGTGCGCTCGCTGTGGGAGTCGCACGAGCCGACCACGTTCCAGGGCGAGCACATTCACGTCGAGAACGCGCTGCTGAGCAATCGGCCCGACCCGATCCCGCCGATCTTCTTCGGTGGCTCCTCGGCCCCGGCCGGACCGGTCGCCGCCCGCTACGCCGACACATACCTCACCTGGGGTGAGCCGGTGCTCGCGGTCAGCCGCAAGCTGGACTGGATTCGCGGCCTGGCCGTGGATCACGGCCGCAAGCTCGACTACGGGCTGCGCATCCACGTCATCACCCGCGACACCTCCGAAGAGGCGTGGGCGGTCGCCGACAAGCTGCTGTCCGGCATCGACCCCGCGGATATCGAACGGGTCCAAGCCGCCCTCGGCAAGAGCGAATCCGAAGGCCAGCGGCGCATGTCGGAGCTGCACAACGGCAGCACCGACCGGCTCGAGATCGCCCCCAATCTGTGGGCGGGCGTCGGCCTGGTGCGCGGCGGCGCGGGCACCGCGCTGGTCGGCTCGCACGAGGAAGTCGCCGAACGCCTCATCGAATACTCGAAGGCAGGCATCTCCCAGTTCGTGCTGTCGGGCTACCCGCACCTGGAGGAGGCGTACTGGTTCGGCGAGGGCGTGCTGCCCATCCTGGAGCGAAAGGGTCTGTGGCAGCACCCGAATCGGCGTCCAAGCGCCCCTGCCGCCACCCCCTTCGCGAGCGCCTCCAGCAGCTAGCGACGCACCCCGTCATTCCGGCGCGCTCCCGGCTGGAATCCGACGCCCACAGCCGCCGCACTCCCGGTCAAGGTGCGGCGGCTGCGGTTTCCCCGCGCGGAACCTGCGTCGAGGGGCTCAGCGGTGCACCGCCGGGGTCGGGGTCGGGTGCGCCTGCCGGTCGGCGGCGGACGTCACCGAGCGGCGCAGGGCCACGGTATAGAGCAGGGCGGCCGCCGCGGTTCCGGCCAGCAGCAGGTAGCCGATGGTGTAGCTGTCGGTCTGGCCGTAGGCGAAGCCCATGACCAGCGGCGGGAAGTAGCCGCCGAGACCGCCTGCCGCGCCGACCAATCCGGTCACCGTGCCAACCCGTTCGGGCGCCACCAGCTCCGCGACGAGGGCGAACACACCGCCGGTGCCCAAGCCCAGGCAGAACGCCATGGCCACCAACGCCGAACCCGCCGCGAGCTCTGCCGGGGGCTCGATCGCGAGCACCATGGCCAGCACCGCTGCCCCCGCGAACGCGGCGATCAGCACCCGGATCGGCCCAACCTTGTCGGAGAGGATGCCGCCGATCGGGCGGGCCAGCACCCCGGCGATGGCGAATCCGGCCGTGCGGATGCCCGCGTCCGACTGGGCGAACTCGTAGACGTTGTGCAGCACCGTCGGCAGATAGGTCGAGAAGGCCACGAAGCCGCCGAACGCCACCGCGTACAGCAGCGAACTCTGCCAGGTCGCCTTCAGCCGCAACGCTTCCCGGATCCGCGGCAGTGCGGGCTCGGTGGCAGGCTTCCAACTCGGTGCGTCCCGGGCGAACAACAGCACGACCGTGCCCAGCGCGGCCAGCGCCACCGCGAGCAGCGCGTGGGTCTGCGCCCGTCCGAGGTGTTCGACCAGCCTGGGGGTGAGCAGCGCCGAGAGCGCGGTGCCGCCCATGCCCAGCCCGAACATGCCGGTGGCGAAGCCGCGTCGGGCGGGCTCGTACCAGTTGTTCACGAACGGCACCCCCACCGCGAACGAGGTGCCGCCGATACCCAGCAGGAAGCCCCAGCACATCAGTCCGGCAAAGGAATTCGCCCAACCCACGAACAACACCGGCACGATGGTGAGAAAGCAGATCGCCGCCAGCATGCGCCGCCCGCCGAACCGGTCGGCCAGCACCCCCACCGGAATCCGCCCCAGCGAACCCACCAGCACCGGCGTCGCCACCAGCAGCGAGGTCTGGCCGGGCGAGAGCCCCAGCATCTTCGTATAGCTCGACGACAGCGGCCCGATCAGATTCCACGCCCAGAAGGTCAAGGCGAAGACCGCCGTGGCGAGCGTCAGATTCCGGGTGGTCATATTTTCTGTCTACTCGGCGCGGAATTTCCCCGATACCGGATCCGAAACACGTAGCCGCCGTGGGTATTTTCCCGACCCGCATCGACCGGGGCGAAGGCGCGAACACGATAATCCGCGCTGCCGTGGGTATTCGGTCTCACATCTCCGCGCGGCCGACGGCGGCCTGCTGGCGGGGGCGGTGAATTCACCTGCTCGACGGGCACGTGTCGACGAGGTCTGCCACAGTCGAAGGTTATGAACGGGCGGCGGCGGGTTGTGGTTGCGTGTGCGGCGGTGCTGAGCCTCGGGCTGGTGGCGGGGTGCGGAGGCAGTCCGGACGCCGGGAAGCCCGCCGGATCCGGTGCGATCCCGCTGATCTCGACCGGTGATCTGCCCGCCGCGCAGAGCGGCGAGGTGCATTTGTTCGGGATCAACGATCTGCACGGCAATCTGCAACCGCCGGACGGGACCAATGGCAAGGTGGGCGCGTATACCGCCGGGGGAGCGGCCTATCTGGCAGCGCATCTGGCCCGGTTGAAGGCCGCCTACCCGGACAGCGCCGTCGTGGCGGCGGGGGACAATATCGGTGCCAGCCCGCTGATCTCGTCGATGTTCCACGACGAGCCGGCCATCGACTTCCTCAACTCCGTCGGCGTCGCGGCCTCGGCGGCGGGTAACCACGAATTCGACCATGGCGTGGGCGAATTGCAGCGCCTGCAGCAGGGTGGCTGCGCGGCCGACGGCTGCACCCCCGGCGAGCCGTTCACCGGCGCGAAATTCCCGTACCTGGCCGCCAATGTGACCGACGGCAACGGCCAACTGCCGCCCGGCCTGCGGGCGTGGACGATGCTGACGATCGGCGGGCACAAGATCGGGGTGGTCGGCACCGTCACCCCCGACACCGAGCACATCGTCATGGCCGATGGCATTCGCGGTTATCACTTCGGCGACGAGGCCGACGCCATCAACAAATACGTGCCCGCCATGAAAGCGGCGGGCGCGGAGACCGTGGTGGCAATGCTGCACGACGGCGGGGCCCAGCAGACCCGCGGCGGCCGCACCGACTACAACGGCTGCGTCGACATCTCACCCGAGGTGAAAGCCCTGGCCGACAAGACCGATGCCGCGGTGTCGGTCATGCTGACCGCGCACACCCACCAGGCCTACAACTGTGTCCTGGACGGCAAGGTCGTCACCCAGGCCGCGTCCTTCGGGCGTCTCATCACCGATGTGACCCTGCGCTTCCACGACGGCAAGGTCGACGCCAAGGCCGTCAACCGGGTCGTCACCCGCGACATCACACCCGCACCCGCCGCCGCCCAGCTGGTGGACTTCTTTGCGGCGCAATCCAAATCGCGCGCCGAGCGGGTGATCGGCAGCGCCACCGCGCCGCTGCCCGCCGATCCGCAACCGGCCGGTGACTCCCCGCTCGGCGACGTCATCGCCGACGCCATGCTCGATGCCATGACCGATGTGCGGGCGGTGGCGGCGTTCATGAACCCCGGCGGCGTGCGCGCGGGTCTGACCGGCGGCAGCATCACCTACGAACAGGCCTATACGGCACAGCCTTTCGCCAATCAGGTGGTGGCGGTGGCGCTGACCGGCCAGCAGATCCTGAGTCTGCTGGAACAGCAGTGGGACAATGTGAGCAAGCCCGCCGTGCTGTCGGTCGCGGGCATCAGCTACTCCTACTCCGACGGTGCGCCCAAGGGGCACAAGGTGATCGACGGCAGCGTGCGGATCGGCGGGCAGCCGCTCGACCTCGCCGCGTCGTATCGGGTGTCGACCAACAACTTCCTCGCCGGTGGCGGCGACGGCTTCACCGTGTTCGAGCACGCCAGCGAAACCCTCGTCGGCCCCATCGATCTCGACGCCCTGGAGACCTACCTGCGCGGGCATGCCGCGGTGAACCCGCCGCAGAGCCGCATCGAGAAGAAGTAGCGGCTCAGCGCCGGAACTCCTCGACCGGGGTGAACTCGGCAGCCCGGTCGCCGACCTCGTTGCGGTACCACCGCTCGCGGCGCTGCCGCTGCACCCGATCGGCGATCGCGTCCAGGCCGGGCACGGTGCGGCGCAGGGTTTCCGCGCCGAACACCACCGGTGCCTGCACCAACGGATGCAGCACCCACGGGAACCGATGCGGCATGCGATGGCGGGCGTAGGTGGCCGGTGGCAGCCAGAAACCGGTGTAGCCGATCTGCACGCGATAGTTGAACTCGTCGCGAATCCGCTTGGCCCACGGGGTATCCGGCTTCGGCGCGAACGCGGGCAGATACGACTCCACCAGCTCCGCGCCGTCCGCACCCGCCGTGTACGCGCGTTTGACGAAGGCGGCGAACATGAGTCGCACCGCCGCCCGGAAGTCCTGCGGATACCAGCTCGGCTGCACCCCGAGCAGATGGCCGACGTAGCGCCAGAAGTGCAGGGTCGCTTCGATTTCCGGGACCGTCGTCTGGTGCCCGAGGCTCCACAGCGCCAGTCCGGGCACCACGCTGCCGCCCATCAGGGTGAGGGTGGCGTCGCCGATGCTGATCGGCACACCCCAGGCGTCGTAATCCCATTCCGGCCGCTGCATGAGCTTGCGCCGGATGAACACGTGCATGATCCGCACCCGCATGGCGGTCTGCCGCCCGCGCGCGCCCGGATCCAGCCCGCCCGGGTCGGACACGTCGATCCAGAATCGGACGGTCTCGAGTTGCCGCTTGTGCGCCTTGTCCCCGGCGTAGCCGCCCGCGTACGACAGCGGTTTGGTGATCGAACTCTCCGAGTACATCTCCAATGTGCTGGTGGTGGCGAAGCTGAAAACCGAAGTGCCCCAGCGCCGGAACACCCTCGCGCCCTGCGCGACCAGTTCCGGGTCCAGCCAGTCCGGGTCCGTCTCGAACTCCTCGAACAACCGCACCAGCGACGGCGGCGCGTCCGGCACACTGTCCACCCCGTCCGCGAGCGCCCGATCCAGCATGGCCCGCCCGGCCTTCGGCCCGATCTCCCCGAGGTAGACCTCGTCGACGAACGCCTCGGCGACCGGATCGGCCTGGTAGTAGGCACCGGCGAAGGCCCGCACCAACTCCTCGTCCGGCTGCGGATCGAACCGGAACACCCCGCGCCATACCCGCCGCGCCCATTGCACCCGCGGATCGTCGAGGCGCTCCCGATACCGGAACTCGGTCGGAATCTTGCCCGCCGCAGCCGCTTCCAACGTCGCGGGAGTCTTGCCAGCCATGGCTGAAGCGTAGGTTTCCGCGCGCGGACCGAGCAGAGATTTCCGGCCAATCCGCGCGGGCCCTGGTCGCCGATAGGTAGTTCCTGCCAATCCATTGGTCGCAGGGGACATTTGCTGAATGTTTCCCTCGGCCCGGTGGTGCCGCGGTCTGTCGACCCCTAGGGTTCGGCCCGTGACCCGTGCCCTGGAACCCTTGACCACCGTCGATGAACTCATGGCCCTGCTCGCCGACTGCGAGGACGCCTGGGACATGCCCGACCGCAGCGGCGACCCCGTCGACATCCTCGACCACGACCGCCAATGCGCCGAAATCCTGCGCCGCGACTTCCCCCTCGACGAAGAACTCCAGGTCGCCGGGCTGGTCCACGACATCGGCCACGTCCTGATCCCCGGCGACGACGCGGGCCACGGCATCCACGGCGGCACCATGGTGCGCACCCTGCTCGGCGACCGCGTAGCCCGCCTGGTCGAACTCCATGTCGTCGCCAAGCGCTACCTGGCCGCGACGGATTCCGCCCACGCCGCCGCGCTGTCCCCGTCCAGTCAGCGCACCCTCATCGCCCAGGGCGGGCCGATGACCCCCGAAGAGATAACAGCCTTCGAATCCGACCCGGACTTCACCGCCGCCATCGCCCTCCGCCGCGCCGACGACGCCGGCAAGGTCATCGGCCTCACCGTCCACCCCCTCGAAACCTGGCGTCCCGTCGTCGAACGCGTCGCCGCCCGCTGACCTGGATTTCTGTCGGCGCTGCATAGACTCGCTCTATGCCGCTGTCGCCGAGAGTGCCTGATCTTGCCGCGCTCGACCTTTTGCTCTCGGTGATCGAGCTGGGGAGTTTGGGGCGGGCGGCGAAGGCGCACGGGATCAGTCAGCCGTCGGCGAGTTCGCGGATTCGGTATCTCGAGCAGTTGGTGGGGGTGCCGGTGCTGGAGCGGACCACGCTGGGGTCGCGGCCGACGGCGGCGGGTGCGCTCATCGCGGAGTGGGCGCGAGATGTGGTGGACGCGGCGGCGCGGCTGGACGCCGGGATCGACACGCTTCGCACGCAGCGGGATTCGCGGTTGCGGGTGGCGGCCAGCCAGACCGTGGCGGAGTACCTGTTCCCCAAGTGGCTGATGGGTTTGCGGGCGCGGATGCCCGACACCTCCATCGCCCTGGAATCGGGCAATTCGGCCGAGGTGGCCAAGGCCGTGCTGGAGGGCCGGGCCGGCATCGGGTTCGTGGAGAGCCCGCAGCTGCCCGGTGGTTTGGAAAGCCATGAGGTGGGCCGGGATCGGCTGCTCGTGGTGGTGGCCGCCGGTCACCCCTGGGCGCGGCGGTCGCAGGTCGACGCGGCCGAGTTGGCACGAACGCCCCTCATCTATCGCGAGCCCGGTTCGGGCACCCGCAATTCCTTCGAGCGGGCCATGCGCACCGACAGGCCGGGCTGGGAGCCGAATGTTGCGCTGGAGCTGTCCTCCACCACGGCCATCAAGACCGCGGTGGCCGAGGGCCTCGCACCGGCGGTGCTCTCCTCGCTGGCGGTGGCCACCGAATTGGCCGAGGGCCTGCTGGTTTCGCCCACCGTGACCGGCGGCCCGGATCTGGAGCGACGACTGCGCGCGATTTGGCCGACCGGACAGAAGCCGACCGGTCCGGCGCGTGATCTGTATGCCATTGCGCGCCGCCCGATTTGAGTCCTCTCTGCGAGTTTTGCCCGAAGTGTTGACAGAGTGACTCCCATCACCATAATCTTCCGGCGCAGGCGCAGCGGATTTTGCGAGGACCGAGCCTGCCTGCACATTCTTTTCGCCTTTACAATGCCTTCGCTGAATTCGCAGCGCGAAGACACAAGTGCGCCAACGCCTCCCGCGAGCGTTATCAAAGGGTTATGGTCACGGCATGGTGCGAACCGCCGCCGCTGCCGCAGAACCGGATGAACCAGTCATTCCGGCCACTGCTTCGCGGCCAAAGCTAGAGGTTGTTCCCGAATCGCCTGACCCCGAAGCGCCACAGCCCCACTCCTTCGGCGCACACGTCCTGAGCGCGGCCGACATCGAGCGACTCCCGTCCTCGGCCCGGCACCGCATCGCAGCCTTCATCCACCTGCAGGTGGCAACCCTGGAGGAGTGGCCCGAGCCGGTCCTGCCCCCCATTCCCGAACTCGACGAACTCTGAGCTTCCGATCTCGACGAACTGAGACCTCCTCGTCGTTTGTGTGACCGGCCAGCCGAACCGGCCGGATCCTGGGATTTTGCCGGATGGCCCCGGCGCTCCAGCCTGGCATGGTCAGCGAGCATGAACATCGTGCGGCCGACCACCGCCCACCCTCCCCGAGCCCGGACCGCGGCGCTACTGGCCGCCCTGCTGGCCCTCGGCGCGCACACCACCGGACTCGCCGTGGCGCAACCGGATTCGAGCACCTGGTATGTCCGCGCGGGTGCGCCCGCGAACGGAACCGGCAGCGCCGACGCGCCTTTCGACTCGCTCGCCCGGGTGGAATCGGTCTCGCGGGACGGCGACACCATCATCGTGCAGCCCTCCACCGCCACCCTCGACGGTGGAATCGCCCTCAAACCGGGGCAGAAACTCCGTGGTGACGGCCCGGCGGTTCGCGGCGCGGCCGACAGCCCCGCACTGCCGCGCATCTCGAACACCACCGCGGACCACGACGGCGACGCCGTGCGCCTCGCTTCCGACACGGAGGTGAGCAATCTCGTGATCACCGGAGCCCGGCGCGGCGGCATCTACGGCGCCGACGCCGTGAACGCCGTCATCACCGGCAACGACGTGACCGCCACCAATCAACAATGCGCCGACGGCTTCCTGATCGGGCCCTTCGGCCTGCCGCCCACCCTGCCCCTGGGCGCGGCGATTCCCGCACTGCCGGACTTCATCACCCTCAACAACGGCTGGGCCGCCATCATGTCCGACTTCCACAGCGCGGCAGGCACCGTCCGCATCGAGGGCAATACCGTGCACGACACCGCCTGCGGCGACGGCATCGACATCCGCGCACTCGGCAGCAGCCGCATCGACGCCGCCGTGACCGGAAATACGCTGCGCACCATCAATCTCGGCCTGGCCAAACTCTCGGTGCTCGCCCTCGGCGTCCAGGCGGGCGACGATGCCGTGCTGACCGGGCGGCTCGACGGCAACTCCGAAACCGAGATCGCCACCCCGGCCACGAGTCTGCTCAACGTGATGGCCGACAGCGAGGGCGTGTTCATCAACCCGCTGGGCCGGGCGCACCTGGATATCACGGTGGACGCCAACCAATTCCACAACGGCTACGGGAACTTCTCCGCCAACGGCCTCGAATACGTGACCACCAGCGGCGCCCCGGACAGCCGAGTCACGGTGACCGACAGCGTCTTCGACACGGTGGCCGGTGACGTCATCGAGAACTACAACCTCAGCACCGGCGGCGCGCACCAGTCGCTGACCCTGCGCAACGTGTACGCCCACCACAGCACCTTTCCCGGCGCGGTGCTGAACTCGCTGATCCCCGCCAACCTCGGAACCTGCGTGGTGACCACCAATTTCGGCCGCGCCGCCCACACCGACCTGACCATCGCCGACTCCGATCTCGGTGACTGCAGCGCCGACGGCATCGGCCTGATCGCCTACACGCCGGCCGGATCCGAGCCCAGCACCGCCGAACTCACCTTCGACATCCACGACACCGTGCTCGGCGCGAGCGCCGCCAACGGCATCAGCATTCGCAATGTCGGTGACACCGCGGTGCTGCACGGCTGGATCGCGCGCACCTCGATCGCGGCGGCCCGGGAAGCACTGTTGCGCACCAGCAGCAGCGGCGGGCAGATCGGCAGTGCGGCAATCACATTGAGTGATATCACGCTGGACGGCGTCGCGAGTGCATGCGACGGCGTCCAGCGTGACGGCCGGATCGACCTGTCGGGTATCCCGGCCGGGTGCTGATTTTCAGCCGATGGACTGGAAGATCTTGACGCCCACCAGGACTACCGCGAGCACCAGGTAACCGCGCAGCGCGAACATGCCCGCCGTGCGCGCCGTGGAGAACGCCGGCCGCTCGAGGGTGTCGAGCGCGGGGGTGCGCCAGGTGTCGCGGTCGGCCTCACGAATGGCCTTGCGCTCGGCCCGGGTGAGGGGAGTGGACTCCAACTCCTCCACCTGGTCCGGGTCCAGGTTGCCGAGTTCCCGTGCGGTGCGCTCGGTGTCGCGCCGCTTGCCGCGCTGCCAGGAGATCAGCATGCCCGCACCGCCGAGGATGCCGACCAGCGCGCCGACGCCGAAACCGATCTCGATGGTCGCCGTGGACAGGCCGGGGAAGAACACCGCCGCGGTCAGCGCCAGCGACAGCAGCACCAGCGACCACACGATGACGCCGGCAACGATGTTCTGGCGCACCGTGTTCACCCACGGTCCCAGCACGGCCTTGTCATTGCAGAGCAGCACCAGGAACACCGTGGCCGAGGGCAACAGCACACCGGCCAGTGCCTGCACGCCCTGGGTCAGCAGACCCAGCACGTGATCCGGGCTGAAGGACACCGCACCCGCGACGGCCAGCAGCGCGGCGTACCCGATGTAGAAGGCCGGTGCCTCGCTGACCTTCCAGTGCAGCGAGTGCCGCTTGCCGAGGGTGTCGCCGAGCGCGTAGGTGGTGGCCAGGCCGACGGCATTCGCGCCGATCAGTGAGGCGTCCAGCAGCAGCAGGGCGAACAGCGCGCCGACCGTGGTGCCCATGTGATCGTGCAGGGACTGGGCGACCGCACCGGCATCGGTGAAGTTGCCGATCGCGTCGGTGCCGGCGAGACCGAAGGCCGCCGCGGCCATGATGGCCACCGCGCCGACCATCACCACGACGATGCCGACCCACAGATCGATGCGCTCGTAGCGGATCCAGCGCGGGGTGATGCGCTTGTCGACGATGTTGGACTGCTGGAAGAACAGCTGCCACGGCGCGACGGTGGTGCCGACTATCGACACGATGAGCAGCAGCAGCGTCGAGTTCAACCCGCCCGGGAACGACGGAATGAAGCCGTGCCCGATCTGGGAGATCTGGGGGTGCACCAGGAATGCCAGCGGGAACATGACGATGTTCAGCGCGATCAGCCCGAACAGGAACCGCTCCCAGCGCCGGAACGAGCCGCCCGCCACCATGGCGAACAGGGTGATCGCCGCCAGCGGCACCGAGATCGCCTTGGGCAGGCCGAAGTAGTTGAGTGCCATGGAGACACCGATGAACTCGGTGACGATGGTCAGCGCGTTCACGATGAACAGGTCGCCCACGCTGAACGCGCCCCAGAACTTGCCGAACCGATCGAAGATCAAGCGTGCGTGCCCGACTCCGGCGACCGCGCCGAGGCGCACCACCATTTCCTGGTTCACGTACAGCACCGGGATGAGCAGCACCAGCGTCCAGACCAGCGCCATGCCGTAGTTCTGCCCGGCCTGCGCGTAGGTGGCGATGCCGCCGGCGTCGTTGTCGCCGACCATCACGATCAGGCCGGGGCCGATGATGGCCAGCAGCATGCGCAGCCGCTGGCCGCGGGTGCGGCCCTCGAGGGTGTCGTGCTGTCCGATGGAGCCCAGCGCGCCGACGATATCGCCGACGTGGGCGCTGTCCATGACAGCGCCGGCGGGGCGGGCATCGCTGGGGTGGGCGTTGGCGGCGGCGCCGGGTGCGGCGACGGTGGTGGAGCGGCGCGAGCCGTTCGCGAAGAAGGCCATGGCACTTCCCTCGCTTTCGATCATCAGGTGTATCGGCATGCGGAATACACCCGGCCGCCAAGCGATTTCGGGCACGATCGACCGGTTCGAGGCACACGTGGGGACGCGACCGGCGTCGGGACGACGCGGGACGGATCGGTGTGGGAACGGGTCAGCCGGTGACCGGAATGCGGCAAGCCGGGGACGTCAAGATTCTGAAATCCATACTCGGATACGGACTATCGCCGGAACTCATTGTTCGTCCCTCACCTCCTTGCCGCCGGGACGTACGCGGACGTCACTACCTGTGCTGTCGCATCACGCACGGCAAGAAGGGATTCGGGCACACCCGTGGTGTCGCCCCGCACCCCTCTCGTCAGAGCTTCGGCACTGCACGACGTATCCGGGGGCTCGCGGCCCGGGGAAGCCACTTCGGATCACCCCTTAATCCGGGGTGATCTGTCCTAACCCTGGGCGTCTCTCGACGTCGTCGGATCAGTGGCCTGTGTTCGTACAGGAGCCTCGCCTAGCGAGGTGCTGACTGAGCAATGGTGGGCCTGGTCCAGGGCGTTGTCAAATCCGGTCCGGTCGGTTCGCTGGAATCCGTTGTGCCGCAAGCAGTCCGGCGGCCCACTCCCCGAACGACCGGATTATTTGCTGCTAAACGGGGTGCGGATATGTGTATCGAGTCACTAAAGGGCAAATGTCCATTGCTGATGCCTGAGAGCAGACTTAAAGTTTGCTTGTCAATAACTGAACCTGCGATGAGTTCTGATGACGCGGGCCTATCAAATCGAGGTAAATCAAGTGCGCAAGAGCGGATTAGCCGCGGTGACCGCATTGGTGGCCGCCGTCACAGCAATTACGGCCGGAACGGTGAATGCCGAACCTACCAGCGGAGATGTCGGTGCCGTCCATTACACGGCATCGGCTTCCGATCGGTCGGCGACCATTTCCACCGATATCGGCTCGATGGACGTCGAGAACGGTGTCTTCAAGATCCACGGTGCCGATGGCACGGTGGTTGCTGGAACCGAACTCACCTTCCGCGTGGACGATTTCGTATTCCCCATCGCGACCGAAATCAGGGGCCTGACCGCCACTCTGACACCGCAATTCGATCTGCAGCACGCGGTTTATCAGCCGGTCGCGCTGCCCTTCGAGGACACCGCTCCGTGGAAGACCCCGTACGACCGTGAGCAGGCGGCCTGGAACCGCATGAAGGACACCATCGCCATCGGCGCGACCATCGGAACCCTGGTCGGCGGCATCGGCGGCGGCGCGGTCGGCTGTGCCCTGGGCGGCATCGCCGTGGGCGCCGGAGCGTCGCTGGCCACGGGCATTATCGGCGGCCTCTTCTTCTTCCTGCCGGGTGCCGTCGTCGGCTGCCTCGCGGGAGCCGCGGCCATAGGCGCGCTCGGCGCGATCGCGGGCATGATCCTCGTCACCGCCCCGGTGGCCATCGCCGCCGCGGTCCAGTACTTCACCACCATCAACCAGCCCTTCGTCCCGGCTCCGACGAAGTAGCAGACGCGGGCCGCGAGCCCCGGTCGTGTCGATGAGGGCGCGACCGGGGCTCACTCTTCGTGGATCGGGTCCGGCAGGCTCCAGCGCTCGCCGCGTCGAGGATGCAGGTAGAGCGCGTAATACAGATAGCCCGCGGCCATGGCGGCGGCCGCGAACGCGATCTGCTGCCAGTCGTCGCGGCCCAGGCTGTAGGCCGAGTACAGCATCACCGCGATGACGATCACCGGCGGCACCGGCCACCACGGCATCCGGTAGCCGCCCTGGATCCCCGTGCGCGCCAGCCGGATTCGCAGCGCCGCGAACGCCACGAACAGGTACACCAGCACCAGACCCGCGCCGGTGGCCACGATGAGCCAGTGCATCGGCAGCAGCGCGGCGGCCAGCACCGCGAACGCGCCGACCACCAGGGTCGCCACCACCGGGGTATGCAGGCGCGGATGCACCCCGCCCAGGGCGCGATCGATCGGATCCGGCCAGCTGCGATCGCGGGCCGAGGCGAACAGCAGGCGCGCGATCTGCAGGATGATGGCGATCACGGCGTTCACGATGGCGATCGCGATGCCAACGCTCACCGCGGTGTTCACCGCCGAACCGCCACGGGCGGTGAGGAAGTAGTTCATCGGCGCGTCGCTGTGCAGCAGCTCGGTGAGCGAGGGTGCGCCCAACACCACGGCGGCGAGCGGCAGGATCTCGATGGCGACCGTGGCTGTCAGGCAGATCATGATCACCCGGCCGATGGTCCGGGTGGCATTGCGGGTCTCCTCCGAGTAGTAGACCGCCGCGCCGTAACCGTTGTAGGCGAACAGCGCCACCGGGATCAAGGACGCCAGCGATCCGATGCCCGGGTTGGTCAGGCCGTCGGCCGCGGCGGTCTGCGCGTGCAGGAAGGTGGCCGGACCGCGTTCGGCGTGCGTCGCGCCGAGCACCACCAGCGCCGCGATGGCCGAAACCTCCACGCACAGAAAGACTCCGGTGACCCAGGCGTTCGCCTTGATATTGAGCAGCGCGACCACCGTGGTCACCGCGATGACACCCACGCCGACCCATTTGCCGCCGAGGCTGGGAATCGCGACGCTGAGGTAGTCGCCGGTGCCGAGCGCAATCACCGCGATGATCAGCACCCCGTTCACCAGCGTCAGCACGAAGATGGCGAAGCCGCTGGAGCGTCCCAACAGTCTTGCCGCCCAGGTGTATTCGCCACCCGCGATCGGGTAGGCGGTGGCCAGTTCGGCATAGCAGAAGCCCACGAATACCGAGGCCACCGCGGCCAGCGCGAGGGTCAGCACGGAGGCGCCCCCGGCGGCCAGCAGGATGGCCGGAATGATGATGAACACGCTGGACGCCGGCGTCACCGCGGACAGTGTGATGAGGATGTTCTCGCCCATGCCGAGGGCCCGGGAGAGCTGCTGAGGATAGGTCGCCATGGCTCGGCCTTTCTTTGACTTACCATCAAAGAATGCGGTAACTCAGCAGGACAAGTGGGGCGAAACAACGTAACAATGACTTAACTGTCGATCGGCGGAAGGGTTCGGATGGCGCGCAAGAAGGATCAGGAGCGGGCGCGGCGGGCGATCCTCGACGCCGCGCTGGCCGCGGTCGCCGCACCCGGCGCCGACGGCCCGCGCATTCGGGAGATCGCCGGCAGCGCCGGGGTGTCACCCGCCACCGTGCACTACTACTTCGAGGACCTGTCCAACCTGCTGCACGAGGTGCACCGCTTCGCCAGCGACCGATTCTTCGGCGACCGGCTGGCCATGGTGACCGAAATCCCCGATGCCAGAACGAAAATCGGCGCGATGGTGTGGGCCGGACTGCCGGAGTCCCCCGACGACACCCTGGTCACCGCGCTCTACCGGCTGGCCTCCTACCACGCGGTGTCCGCCCAGCACGGCGATCTCATCACCGCCCTGTTCAATCAGCAGGTGGCGGTCTACGCCAGCGCGCTGGAAGTGGGAATCGCGCAGGGGCACTTCACAATCGAAGAGCCGATCCTGACCGTCGCGCGCAACCTGGTGGCGCTCGAGGACGCCTACGGGCTGCACATCATCAGCCGCAACCGGTCCATGACCAAGCTCGCCGCCGCCGGGCTCATCTGCTCCTACGCCCGCACCGCCACCCGCTGCCCCGACATCACCGCACCCATCGAGGAGGCCCGCGCATGACCGATCCTCAGCTGAGCTCACCCGACGGCCGCCCGCGCGCCCGCAGCCTGGGCATCGCGCCCGACGGTCGGCCCGGGCCGTGGAACGCCATCACCGACGTGCCCGGCGTCGAAGTCGGCTATCGCACGGTGATTTTCGGTGACGGACCGCTGCGCGTCGGCTCCGGTCCCGCCCGCACCGGCGTCACCGCCATCCTGCCGCGCGGACGCGCCGGGGTCGGGCGGCCGTGCGCGGCGGGCTGGTATTCACTCAACGGCAACGGCGAGATGACCGGCACCGCCTGGATCGACGAGGTCGGCCAATTGTCCATGCCCATCACGATTTCCAACACCCACGCCATCGGCCCCTGCCACGCCGGGGTCGTCGAATGGATCAACCGCGCCCACCCGGCCCTGGCCCGCGAATGGCTGCTGCCGGTCTGCGCCGAAACCTGGGACGGCTACCTCAACGACATCAACGGCGGCCACATCGCCCCCGCCCTCGTCGCCGAAGCCCTCGACTCGGCCCGCACTTGGCCCCTGCTCGAGGGCTCGGTCGGCGGCGGCACCGGCATGAACTGCTACGGCTTCAAGGGCGGCAGCGGCACCGCCTCCCGTGAGGTCCCCTTCGGCCCGGACACCTACACGGTCGGCGTCTTCGTCCAAGCCAATTTCGGTGCCCGCGGCGAACTTACGATCGCGGGCCGCCGCATCGGCGCAGCCCTGACCGCCGACAACCCCCAGGAGACGACCCCCTGGCACCGCGTTCCCGGAGAGTCCGGGGTGCGGGCGCCGGGCGGGGCGGGATCGGTCATTGTCATCATCGCCACCGACGCACCGGTGGATGCGTTGCAGTGCAAGGCTATGGCGCGGCGGGTGCCGTTCGGGCTGGCGCGGACCGGCACCACCGGGAGCCTGTTCTCCGGGGATCTGT
Source organism: Nocardia heshunensis (assembly GCF_054782115.1). Taxonomy (NCBI): domain Bacteria; kingdom Bacillati; phylum Actinomycetota; class Actinomycetes; order Mycobacteriales; family Nocardiaceae; genus Nocardia; species Nocardia heshunensis. The sequence goes on from NZ_BAAGTC010000009.1 coordinate 224,019, forward strand.
TCCTGGCGTTCTCCACCGCCTCGGATCGCCCGTCCGACACCGGTTTTCCGCACGGGGAGCCGTCGGCCGAGCACCTCGTCACCACGCCGCGACTGCCGTGGAATCGCATGGACGCCTTCTACACCGCCGTTGTCGAGGCGGTCGAGGAGTCGGTGCTCAACGCCCTTATCGTCAATTCCGATATGACCGGGCGCGATGGTCACCACTCCCCGGCCTTGCCACACGATCGGTTGCTGGAGTTGCTCTCTCGTTAGCGCATGACTCGACCGAGCCGAGTCACGGCACCTGAAAGTCGGTGAGCAGGGCCAGTTCCGCGCGGGTCGGTGTCGCTATGTCGCGCGTGCGAGCTGAGCGCCGAGTCTGCTTCTCGTGCAGGGCAAGCCAGATCCGGTCACGGGTCAGCGGCAGCTCGGTGAAGCGGATGCCGGTCGCGTCGCGCAGCGCGTTGGCCAGGGCGGGAGCCACCGGATCGAAGGGGCTCTCGCGCATCGCCTGCGCGCCGGGCGAATCGGCGGCGCGGGTGCAGGCGATCTCGGTGCGCGGCACGCGGGCAGCCGTCGGCAACGGCTCGGACAGGGCCGCGCCAAGTGCCTGTGCCACACCGGCTTCCACCCACTGCCGACGTCGCGACGGATCCATCCCGGTACCGGTATCGGTGGCATGGACGCTGCGCAGGATGCGCCATTCCCCGGTGCCCGGATTCACCGCGACCTGGAACAGCTGGGCAACGAGGCGGCCATCGGGCGTGACGGCGCCGGACCTGGACAGTGCCGAACCGCTGCCGACGAGCCAGCCGGGTGGGGCGTCCGGGAAGAGATCGTCCTCGGTGGGCCGGACCGCTTGGATGTGCTGATCCAGGCCGCGACCGATCATAGTGCGCTCGCGGAAGTCCAGCGGATCGATGGTCAACCGGCGAGCCAGCTCGTCCATGACCGATTCCATCCCGAACACCACCGGACCGAGTCCGTGGCCTCGAAACTCCGCCGAGGGAGCGGTATTCGTGGGGACGACGTATCCGTCGATCTTCTTGTTCGGGCAGCGATACACCGCGATCGACTCGCCGGTGGCGCGGAAAACCGCTGTGGGAATGTGCGTTTCGCAAGCGCCCAGGTCGGCGAACACTCGCACATGCAACGCCGTCAGTCGACCGTTTGCACTGGCTCCCGCCCTGATGTGCACGGTGATCGGGTTGCGGTCGGCTGCGCCGTGAAACTGTTCCGCGCGTGTGCATTCCAGCCGGACCGGCCGTCGCAATGCCAGCGCGGCCGCCGTCACGATGTCCTCGCCGAGCCCTTCGGGTGTCCCGTCGAAACCGTTCCCGACCCGGCACGCCACTACTCGCATCCGATCGAGGGGCAGACCGTGGAGTGCGCACAGGGCGCGCCGGGTCAGGAACGGCGTTTGGGTGTCCGAACGGACGATGAGCCGGCCATCGTCGTCGAACCAGGCGATGGCGCTGCGGGATTCGAGGTTCTCGGGACGCACTCGACGGGACCGAAAGGTCTGCTCGTAGACCACCGCCGCCTCGGCGAAACCAGCCTCGATATCACCGATCTCACTGTGTACGAGGGGTGCTCCGGAGCACGTGACCTCCTCGGGATCGATGATCGCGGGCAGGACCTCCCAGGCCACCCGGATCGCGCGGCACCCGGCCTCGGCCGCAGTCTCGGTGTCGGCCACCACCGCTGCCACCCGCTGCCCTGGGTGGCGGACCACCTCGTCGAGCGCCCGAGTGTCACGGTGGGTGAGGACCGCCTCGACGCCCGGCACCGAAAGTGCTTCGGAGACATCGATATCCAGGATCCGCGCATGCGCGTGCGGTGATCGCAGCAGCCTCATGTGCAGCAGGCCGGGAGGTTCGAGGTCGGAAGCGCCACGCGCAGACCCCTCCGGCGTGGTGACCGCGCGGCCCTCGGCCCGGAACGCCGGATACACGCAGCTGTGCACCGGAACGCCGTCCACCTGGACCGTGCACGCCCCGCAATCGCCGGTGTCGCAGCCTTTTACCCCGAAGCAGCCGCGATCGCGCAAGTAGCTGCGCAGACATTGCCCGGGCCGCGGTGCAGCGTCGAAAGACAGCCCGTTCACTCGGATTTCGAAGCTCATGCCAGTTCCATCCGGATCTCCTCGGCCAACCGGAAGGTCATATGCCTGCGCCAGCGCGGCAGGCCGTCGATGTCGTCGCACCACGCCTCGTCCGGGATGGTGTGGTCGATCGCCGCGGCCACCTCGGTCCGGGTCGGCCGCTGCGCGAAGGACAGCTGGAACGGGTGGGTCGTGGCCGCCGTGATCGTGATGCGCTGCGTCCCGTCGCTGTCGCTGGTTCCGATGACCAGTGCCGACGAACGGCCCAAGCCGTAAAGCGAGGCTTGCCGGAATGCGGTGCGCCGGGCCAGGGCGGCGGCGGGCAGCGTCACCGACCGCAGCAATTCACCCGGGCGCAGGACAGTGCGGCCCGCGCCGATCACGAAGTCGGCGACCGGCACCCGCCGCTCGATGCCGGTGCGCGACCGCAGCAAACACACCCCGTCCAGGGCCGCGGTCAGCGCGATCATCGGCCCGGCGGGCAGTGAGGTGCACAGGTTCCCGCCGACCGTCGCCTGGTTCCAGATCTTGAAGGCGGCCGGGAAGGCGCGGCAGCACTCCCGGAACAGTGGACGGTCGACACCGTCGCTCAGCTGCGTGATCGTGCAGGTCGCGGCGATCTCCAGGCCGCCGCCCGGCGGTCGGCGCAGCGGCGGCCACCCCATCCGGCTCAGATCGACCAGTCGGCGCAGCCGCGGTCGCGGTGCGGAGAACAGCTCGGTGCCGCCGCCGAGCCAGGCGTCACCGGCCCGCCACTCGCGGTGGTCGCGGGCGTCGCACACCTCGAGCACCGTGTTCAGATCCATGCTCCCGATTCAATCCGCGCCGGTCACGGCGGGCATCGGCGGTGGCGTACGGAAAATTGGGTAGCCTGCCGTGAGTTATCGGTTGATCCACCAAGGTTGCGAGGAGCACGTCATGCGAGTGGATGACCTGCTTCGGCTGGAAGCCCTGGGACTACAGCTGGTGTGGGGCGAGCCCGCGCTGCTGCGGCGCGAGGTCAGCGGCGTCACCGCCACCGACCTGCAGGATCCCGGCGCCTACCTGGGATCCGGCGAGATCGTGCTCACCGGGCTGGTGTGGTGGACCGCGCGCGGCGGGCGCGGCAAGGCCGACCGGTTCGTGGCCGCGCTGCGGGCGGCCGGGGCGGTCGCGCTGGTGGCCGGGATCGCCCGGCACAACGGGATTCCCGACGACCTGGTGTCGGCCTGCCGGGAACAGGGGATACCGCTGCTGGCCGTCCCGGCCGACACGACCTTCCGGACCATCACCGACGCGGTGTATCTGCGCCGCTGGAGCGACCTCAGTGAGTCGCAGCACCGATCGCTGCCCGAGGATGCCCGGCAGACCTTGAATCGGCTCATTCATGGGGGAGCGGCACCGGAACTGCTGCTCGATCGGATCGCCGCCGAGCTGGGCGGCATGCCGTGCGCGTTGGTCACCGTCACCGGGCGGGTGCTGGCCCGATCCTCGGCGGCGCTGGTCTCGGTACCCGCGACGGTGCGACGCGAACTGCGGACCGCGCCGGAATCCAATCATGCTGTCGGCGAATCGGATTCGAGCTATGACGGCTGGTACCTGCACTTGCCCGCGGGATCCGCCGCGCCGCCGCGCTTGCTGCGGGAGATCATCGACGTGCTGAGTCGATACCGGGACTGGGTCCTGGCGCAGCGCGACGAACGCGACCGGGCCGCCACCGCGCTCGTGCTGCGTGCGATCGCCGATTCCGGTGCAGTGGAACCGGATTCGCTCGGCCTGCCCCCGTCCGGGCACTACCGCGCCGTCGCCGCCGCGCTGTCATCACGTCAATCCCGGGCCACCGCCGACGCCCTGCGTGAACTGCTGGCCGCGTTCGTGCCCGGCGTCGTCCCCGTTCTGAGTGACGGCCGCCAGGCGCTCGCCGTCGTCCCGGATCGCCCGGACCTGCCCGCCCTCCTGCATGAGCACCACGCCACCGTCGCCGCCTGCGACCCGAAAGCCGCACTCACCGTGGGTATCTCGACGCCGACGACACTGGCCGAGCTGGGTGACGCTCGGATCCGGGCCACCTACGCCCGCCGGGCCGCCCAGACCCTCGACGCGCACGTCACCGCCGCCGACGACCTGACGACCCTGCCCGAACTACTGGCAGGCATCCCCGAACCGGTCCGCGACACCTACCGGACCCGGGTCCTGGGCAGCCTGCTCGACGATGACGCGCACGCCGCGCTGCGCGACACCCTCGTCGCCTTCCTCGACCACAACGGTTCCTGGACCCGTACCGCCGAGGCCATGCATCTGCACGTCAATACCGTCCACTACCGCATCGAACGCGTCGAACGACTGACCGGGCGCGACCTGTCCCGGCTCGACGACCGACTCGACCTGCGCACAGCGCTACTCACGGCGATGCCGCACCCCGATCCGGCTCGCCGATGCACTATCGACTCATGTCCGACGTGAACAAGCACAACCTCGTCTACTTCGAGGCCCCCAGCATGCGCGAGCTCTACGCCGCCCTCGACGAGTGGCAGCGCGCCAACTCCACCCGCTTCCTGTCGCTCTCGATCCACCCCGACGCGGGCAATTTCTGCTGCATCGCCCTCACCAACCCCGCCGAGGTCGTGATCACCAGCGCCGACGGCCACCACCACGCCGCCGTCAACCGTTTCGGACTATTGGCCGTCACCACCGATTAGGCGCTGTCACAACCCTTTCGACGGCCCTCATGAAGTTTTCGGCGGCATGGACACGACTCCGCGCCGTTCCTGCCAGGAACTCACCATTCCCGGCCGCCATTTCCCGGCGACCAAGGGATTGTGCCCATGCCGCCCGTGCCGCTGCTCCCGTCGGAACTCCCGGAAATACTCGAACCGAATCAACAGCAGCCCCGAGACAATCAGCAGCACGGTCGCGATACCACCCAGCAATGCCCACCCGTGATACCCCGACGCCAACGCCGTAATCGTCAACCCCAATGCCCCGATCCCGAGCAGACACAGCACCAGAGCTGCGCCTTCCCCGGGATCCTCGATCGCATCCCCCGGATGTGGATGCCAATGTTCCCCGTTGGCCTCGACAGCAGTCACCTTGACCATGATTCCTTCTCCCTGAACCTCCGGAAATTCGTCGCTATCCCCAGAATGCGCCCGCCCGAGCCCCGGCGCCCGAATAATTTGGAACTTCGCACCCACCAGTTTCATGCGATAAGGAGAACTAATGTTCCACACCGCGTCGCGTCTCGCCGTCTTCACCGTGACGGCCCTCGGACTGGCACTGACCGCGACGGCCGAAGCGCCCGCCGCACCGCCGCCCGGCACCAAATGCGAGGGCGGCACCGCAGTCATCAACACCAACGGCCAATGCGTCCCCAATGGCAGCACCTGCTACCTGACCGACGGTCTTCTCTTCGGCTGGACCAACGGCGACACCGGCCTGTGCACCCCGTACAACTTCTCCCAGAGCTACTGAGCCGCTCTCGGACGCTATCCGGCGCGGGTCGCGATCTCCCGCGGCCCGAGCACGCGGGTGTCCGCGCCGGACGCTGCGACGGCGATCATGGCCCGCCCGATCTCGCGATTGTCATTGACGGCGTTCGGTGCGATCCGCCGCAACAATGGGATCAACGGACCGGCAAGCGCATACCCGGCGCGATACAGCCGGGTCTTGGAGACCACACCATCCATCGGCTGCACGAATCCGGGCCGGAACATGTACGCGTGGAAGGGAAGCGCGAGCAGGTCGTTCTCCGTCTTCCCCTTCACCCGCGCCCACATCGACCGTCCCCGCTCGGTGCTGTCGGTACCCTGCCCGGAGACATAGATGAACGTCAGCTCGGGATTCGCCGCTGCCAGCGTCCGCCCGACCGCCAAGGCCAGGTCGTAGGTGATGCGCCGATAGTCCTCCTCCTTCATGCCCACGGAGGAAACCCCGAGGCAGAAGAAGCAAGCATCGAAGCCCGGCAGTTCGTCTGCCACCGACGAGAGATCGGTGGGATCGGCCTGCACCAACTCCCGCAGTTTGGAGTTCTCGACCCCCACCGAACTCCGCCCGACAGCCAGCACCTCCTCAACCCGCCCGTCCCGTAGGCATTCGTTGAGGACGCCCTGCCCGATCATCCCGGTCGCTCCGAAGAGGATCACCTTCATGCCGACCATCCTGCCTCGAGAAGTCCGTCGAACCCGGGGTGAAATCGCTTGTGGGCGAGGCGCTGTAGGTTGCGTCAGCCGATGGGGAGCCGGCTCAGGACCGGGTCGTAGGCCCAGTTGAGCATGCGTTCGGCGTCGTTCTTGGCGGCGATGCCGCTGCCGGGGGAGCTGTGCAGGACGACGCCGATCAGGGGAATGCCGGCCCGGACGGATTCGAACAGCAGGCAGGAGCCGGCGGCGTCGGTGGAGCCGGTCTTGATGCCGATGGTGCCGGGGTAGGAACGCAGCAGTTGGTTGGTGGTTTTCCAGACGTGGTCGCGGTTGGCCGGACCGGCGGGGAGGTGATAGGTCTGGGCGCTGGCAACTTCTCGGAAAACCGGGAGCATCATGGCCCGCAGGCCGAGGGCGATCAGATCCGACGGGGTGGAGTAGGTGGAGTAGTCGGTCGGGGTGGGCAACCCGCTGGGATCACTGAAAGCCGTTGCCGCCAATCCCATCTGCCGGGCCGTGTCGTTCATCCTCCCGATGAACCCGTCCTGCCCGGGGCCGTACGCCTCGGCCAGCGTGTAGGCGGCGTCGCAGCCGGACGGCAGCATCATCGCGTACAGCAGTTGATGGGTGGTGAGCACCTCCCCGGCGGACAGTCCCGCGGTACTGCCGTCGAGCCGGACGCAGTAGGCGATGCTCTCCGGCGGCACGGTGATGGCCCGATCGAGATCCCCCGCGGTGATCGCGAGCAGCGCCGTCATCACCTTCGCGATGCTCGCGATCGGCACCGCCGTATCGGCCTCCCGCGACCACAACATCGTCCCGGTCACCCCGTCGGCCAGCGCGGCACCCGGAGCCTGCACCCCGTCCGGCTCGGAATCCAAGAAGGGCAACGAGATTCGAGGCGCCGCCGCGGCGGGCGCCACCGCGACACCCTGCCCGACCACCACAACCAACGCCCCGACGACGACAGCCTGCAACAACCGGGCAAATGTTCGCATGGCCGCATTCTGCCTCCCGCCCCCGCCGACCAGCGGGATTTGGCCACCCAGCCACGCCCGTGGCTCGCGCGTCCGCCGAAGTAGACGGCCCTACAACCTGCCCGCGGCGACCTCGTAGACGATCTCGAGGCCGTCCTCGTCGTCCCATTGCTGGCCGGTCTCGACGAAGCCGTACTGCGCTGCCAACCGATTCGACGCGAGGTTGTCCGGGCTGATCGAAACGCGCACCGTGCGGACCCGCGGCTCGCGCGCGGCCCGCCGCAACAGGCTCTCCAGCGCCGCACGCGCATAGCCGCGCCGTCGATACTCCGGATCCACGGCGTACCCGATCTCCACCATGCCCGACTCGTCGGGCGGCCCGTGGAAACCGGCTCGCCCCACCGCAAGTCGTCTCCGCTCGTCCCAGATGGCGCCGGTGACCCAGGCCGCAGTTGCCGGATCCTGCTCTGCTTGGGCCTGGCGCCGCGACCACGTTCCCCGCCACTCCGGGCCCGCGAACGGTGCAGTCAGCAGCACCGGGCTCGCCGCATTGGCGGCCGCCAGATCGCCCGCCGCGAGGGCCCGGAACGTCTCGAGATTCAGGTGCACGATGCGCACGTCGGCGTGTGCGTCCCCGGCGATCCAACTGTCAGCCATCCCACCAACCTCCCATGACCTGACGAATCACGCATACTCGATTCGCCCTATCCCGAAACGGAACTCGCGGCCCCGGCCGCTTCCGACGATTGGACGATAGATGCGAATCACTCCTACCGCGAAGGCGCTGCTGTCCACCGTGCTGCTGGCCGCGATCTGCGCGGCATGCGGGTCATCGGACACCACTCGTAGTGCGCCGCAGCCGATTACGTGGAAACCCTGCCCGGCCGAGTACGGCACGAGCGTGCAGTGCGCGGATATCGAGGTGCCGTTGGATTGGGACAAGCCCGACGGGGAGAAGATCACGGTGGGTATCGACAGGTTGCCTGCCACCGATCCGGGCCGCAGTCTCGGCCCGCTGGTCGTCAACCCGGGCGGGCCGGGTGGTTCGGGGACCGAGTTGGTCGCGGTCGAAAGTCAGCACCCGGGCATGTTTCCCGACGAGATCAGGACCCGATTCGACCTCATCGGCCTGGACCCACGCGGCATCGGGACCAGTCGCCCGGCGGTCCGTTGCGACCCCGCACTCCAGGACAAGCTGCCGGACATCTTCCCCGCGGATCAGGCCGCCTTCGACGAAATGGTCACGGCGAACAAGGCATTCGGTCAGAGCTGCCAGGCCCGGACGGGTCCGCTGCTCGATCACGTGGACACCGTCAGCGTCGCGCGAGACCTCGATGTGGTGCGTCAGCGTCTCGGCGGAGCACCGCTGAACTATCTCGGACTGTCCTACGGCACCGAGATCGGCTACGAATACGCCCGCCTGTTTCCCGCCAACAGCCGCGCCCTGGCTCTCGATGGGGCCCTGGTCCATTCGCTGCCGCCGAGCACGATGAGCGTCTACGAATCCACCGCCTTCGAAGACAGCGTCAACCGCTTCGCCGCCTGGTGCAACACCGCCACCGACTGCGCCCTGCACGGCGAAGACGCCACCGCCGTAGTCCGCGACCTGGTCGTCCGCGCCCGACAAACCCCACTCCCGGCCCCCGGCTGTGCAACCTCCGGCCACTGCGCACCCCAGGTCCGTCCCGGCGACCTCCTCCTGAACATCCAGGAAAGCCTGCTCTTCAAACCGGTCCTCCCCACCCTCTCCCTCGGCGGCTGGCCCGCCCTCTCCACCGCCCTCGACCAAGCCCGCAAAGGCGACGCCACCACCCTCTCCCCACCCACCGCCACCGAAACCGGTGACGCCGGTCTAGCCGTAGGCTGCGCCGAATTCCGCGCCGACTTCACCACTTTCGCCCCCTTCGAAACCCAGCAAATCCTCCTGCGAACCCTCGCCCCCACCACCCTCGGCGCCAGCCAGAGCTATAGCTACCTAACCCAATGCGTAGGCTGGCCAGCCGCTTTCAGCAACCCACCCCACCCCGGCACCGCCACCCCGACAATCACCCCACTCTTGGTCAACGCCACCCACGACCCTTCAACCTCCTACGGCTGGGCCCAACTGCTCGCCACCCAAATCCCCAAGGCGGTCTTGTTGACCCGAGACGGTGACGGCCACACCTCCTTCTTCCTCCCCGGCCAAACCCGAGACGCCATCACCCACTACCTGATCGACGGCACCCTCCCATCCCCAGCCACAGTCCTCCCCAACTGAACTACGTGCGCGCAGATGTCGAAGCGGGTCCGCTGGATGAGTTATGAGGTTCGGTGGTAGAGCTCTACCAGCGCGACGGTGATCGCATGGACCAGGTCGGCGCAGCCTTGTCCGGTGCATGTGACGGCGGAGGTGTCGAATTCCGTTGTGGTGTGGTCGGAGTCCACCTTGACCGGAATCGGGCTGGAGTATCCGAGTTCGAGCACCGTCACGGTGCCGCCGTTCCAGGTTTGGGTCGCGATGGGCACCGAGTCGATCGGATCCGCGGAGCGGAAATCATCCGGCTGCGAGTGGGGCATCCACCCGCTTCGGTTCATCGATGCCGAAGGTGATCGTCACCGTCTTGGGGTAGTGATCGCTCGATCGCTGATAATGAAACGTACAGTCGGGCCGGATGTCGAAGCTACCGCCGGGGCCGAGGGGTTAGGTCTTCAGCAGGCCGTCCAGTACTCCGCAGGGTCGACGTGGCCGAGTTTCGTTTTCATGCCGGGGTAGGGCGAGTTCTCGCGCAGTGGCCGGGTATGGATGAGATGCGCCGACGCTTCGACGATCGTCGAAAGGCTTGCGCACGAATCCTTTTCCGGCCACATCGACCCGATTTCGAAATAGTCGATGACACTCAGCCGTCCGGTGGTGTTGCTGCCGAAAAGAATGTCGCACGTGTTCAGTCCGAACTCTGCGGCCACCTCACGGCCGGCTCCGATGTACGCACCTGGTCGAAAGCGCTGTAGTCGAGGAATCCACAGGGATCGAGTGCTCGGACGGCCTCCGCGTCAACGAATGCCTGCCGCACCTCGGGTGTGAGCATGTCCCGATACGACCCTCGACCCGCCGGTGTCGCGGAAGTCGTAGGACCGGAAGGCGACCCCGATTCGGCCGCGGAGGCACTCAGACACCCCATCAGGGCAATCAAGCAGATTGCCAGCACCGCAATAGATTTCATCTCTCCTCTACCCTCGACCGTGAACAAGATCGTTGGGAGGGGGCCGAATATTAAGGTCGTGCCCAGATCTTGGCGTGGATCCGTACTGCGGTCGAGGTTGTCTCGAAGGTCACTGTGCGGCCGTAACGCGTGGACGGTTCCATGCTGGTGGACTCGCTGAAAGCAGCGTCGGGCGCAAAAGTGGTGTCCGGCCATACCCGGTGGACGTTGGCGGGGGTCTGGGACTGAGGTGGGTCCACATGTGATTCGCGCAGAAATGAATCCATCTCGTCGGGTCGGATGGTCGCCTCGACGATGAACACACGACCACCGCCGGTGGTGTCGACCGACTCCGATACCTGTTGGGCGTCGAGGGGCAGGGTTGTTCCACTGGCACGCACGACCGCCACGATGTCGTCGACCGTGATCGGTGGTGCGGGTGCCGTTGCGGTCGGGCCGACCGTTCGAGGGTGGGTCGGTGACAGGAGATTGATACCGGTGCCGACAGCGGCAGCGGCGGCGACCATGCCGAAGGCCGCGGTCCAGACCATCGCGTCGGATCGGCTCAGGGTGCCGGGTCGCTTTTTTGCGGACAGTGTTACGACGCTGGCGATGCTCAGCGGAAGTGCCGTCCACCAAACGATCGCCCAGGCAACGAAGTCGTTGAAACCTTGTCCATCGTTGAGGAGGACGCCGGCCGCGAACGGCAGCGCCAACCCCGTGCCGGGGTTTTCTCGGCGGCGAGCACCCGTCTACGGGCGGGCCATCCGATCCCGCGCACGGTGCGCACGGTGAATGCTGTCGCGTTCACGGTCATGACCACCGTCACCAACAGTGACGTGACCAGCACCGGCGAGCTTCGCCGCTCGAAGCCGCTCGTCAGCAGCGCTGCACCCGCCAGCGCAGCGACAATCGCTGCCACCGTGACGAATTGGAGTCCCGCCGGTCTGTTGCGGGTTCGGTCGTGAGTCATCCCACACGCTTGTACTGTGGTGCAACGACGGGCCCGTCGAGATACATCAGCTCGAGTGTGTTCGGATCGTCGAAATCGACCGAATAGAAGTACACGTCACCGAGTCCCAGTGGGGTTGGGGCGTCGCTGTTGCTCAATCTGAGTACCAGATCCGTGACCGGAGGCCCTCCGACCGCGCTCGCATGCGTGACCCAGGCCCATCGCGACCGCGTGGTTCCGATGTACGGAGTGCTGCCGGCCTGCTCGGTGGCGGTGCCGTCGGCATCGAAGGTCCGCACATCGGTCGGATCCTTCACCGAACGCCAAACTCCGATCAGCAAATTGCCCTGCAGCGGTGCCGCGATCGTGGTTTGCGGAGGCAATGTGCGCTGCGGAACCTGAGTCGTCGTGGTCGGCACGGGTAACGGAATGAACATTTGGGTCAAGGGTGCAGTGCCCGGCGCCGACGCCGGCGACCCGCCCTGCACCGCATGATCTCGAGTGCAACCCGTCGATATCATCAACACCCACCCAGCCCCAAGTAGGCCAATCCACCGGACCGGCCTTGCCTCTACAGGTTTCACTACACCCCCCGATCTCGATCGCTGACAAGATCGACACGATTGCCCCCGGCGTTAACCCTGGGCGTGCAGTTGGCGGGGCAGGGCGATGCACAGTGTGGGGTTGTTCCAGTCGATGACGCACATGGGTACAGCCAGGGTGATGCCGATGAGAGCACCGATGATCAGGGCCCACGCCGCCTGCCGATGTCTCACCGGGACGACAGGTTTCGACCAGGCACCGCTGCGAGATCGCCTGGCTGTCGGGCGTGTTCGGTGACGACCACCGCCACCACCAGCTGTCGGGTCGCCGCGTCCGCATACGGATACGAGACGCACTGATTTCCAACCGTCATCCCACCCCTGCATCGAAGCGAATCTCTGAGCTGTAGCCGATTTCGCATCGACTCTCCCGAGGGTATGCGGCCTTCCACGTCCATGCAGATGTCGAACCGGGTCTCCACAGCTCCGCCGAGGTTTCAACGTGCTCAGCGGATAGCGTTGTCGCATACCAGGAACGGGTCGAGTAAGGGGTCGGGGGCAGATGCGGCGGGTGATCGGCGACGCGATGTCGGTCTTGGCGGGGCTGGCAGCGGGCTGCCTGATAATTGTCGGTGCGATATGGGCGCTCCTGTACTGCATAGATTTCGGCACGGGCGATGCCGTCGGGGTCCCCACGATCACCGCCGACGAGGCCCGAGATCGCATGGACACCCTGCTCAGGCAAGCGGTTGCCACAATGGGCTCCGCAGTATCGCTGACGCAGACGAAAACCGAAGTGACAAGCTGGAATTGCAGCTACGGCTGGCAGGGCGGTGATGGCCCGACCGGAGAAGTCGAGGTTCAGCTCGACTATCTCCTGGATGGCGTGACACCGGATCGACAAGCCGAGGTGATCAGTGCCATGGGATCGGTTGGTCCTACCATTCCAGACGGCGACTACTTCCAGACGGTCGCAGACCGCGATGGTCACGACTCGTACAAGTACATGTTCAGGCTGAAACGCGAGTCCGACCAGCAAATGTCGATCCACGCACAATCTGACTGCCTTTGGCGGCACGGAACACCAGAGGTACGTCCAAGACTGGGTTCGACCACCAAGTGAGGACCACGGGTCCGCCGTCTCGAATCCCTGTGGAGGACAAGTTATGTTGGCCTGTTACGGGGGTGCGCTCGCTGAAGATGTGAGAGCCGAAGCAGAGGATCGACGATGTCCCAACCGGTCCTGGGAGCGGTCATCGGCGTGACCACCTTCGGCCGCCGTCGCCGATTCCGACGCCGACTCATGAAGGAGAAAGCCTCCGGCGGTGGAGCATCGGAGCGAGACTCCCGAGCGTAATGCATCGAATATGGTGCGTTCGTGTTATTTCTTTGCTTGGTGTTTCTGCTCCCGGTGCTGTGCTGGGCATTAGCGGCGCAGACCCCGAGAGGCAGATGGGCCGGGGTCACGGTGCTGACCATCGTGGCAGGTATTCAGATCCCGCTGCAGTACGGGGTTTTCGGTACCGACTTCCAGGCCACCGTCGGCGTAGGGCTGGCCGTATTCGTCATGGTGGTGCTGATTCTCGCGCCTATCCTGGAGTTGGCGCCTACCCGAGTGGTGCCGCTCGGCCGGGTCGTCAAGGCGCGCATAGGCATTGGTTGGACGCTCGGGGGTTTGTACTGTCTGCTGAGTGGGTTTGCAGTGCTGATGATCACCGCAACGGGCCTGATGGAGTTGGGAACAGCGACCATGCCTCCCGCTGACGCCATCGGCTCACTGCCCGAAGGGCTGTCGATGACCAAAACCGAAGCCCCCAAATGTGCCAACGATTCCGACGGCACCGACTGCGAGCGGACTTTCTACATCGCAGGAAAGAGCGGAACACCAGAGCAGATCGCTGAACAGGTTCGGCAGTACCTGACCGACAACAAAGGATGGACTTTCACACCCGAACAGACCTTCCCCGGCGATTCCGATACATGGAAAGGCTCTTGCCGGCACCAAGGCTGGATCCTCGACTCGTACGAGGCCTGCACGTGGGTGGAAATCAAGAACGACGGCAGAGTCGCCGTCGTCCTCAGCCACAAGGACATCGACTAGATCGACGGGGCCTTCTTTCGACGGTTAACGGACCCAATCCATGAGCGGGGTGGTGTCGAGGGCGATTCCCACGGGGGCGGGGAGGGGGACCGTGTTGCCGAAGGGAACGGTCAGGATGTGTTGGTAGCGGGGGCCGTTCGGGGCGCTGTGGACTGTGACCTCGCAGGAATCGCGATCGATCAGGAGGTATACGGGGATGCCGGTGGCGGCGTATGCGCGCGGTTTTTCCTGGCGGTCGCGGCGTTCGGTGTCCTGATCGTCGGAGGTTACCTCGACGACCATCAGGACTGAGCTGGGGTCGGCCCATTCGCCTTGGCCGACAAAGGAATCGGCGCCTGCGAGCGCACCGTCGGGGCGAGCGCGACCCTTGCGGTACTGCTCGACCTTCAAACCTTGCTCAGGGGTGAGGAATAGCTCCGGGCGGGCGATCACGAAGATTCGAATCAACCACTGGATGATCCGGGCGTGGTCCCCATCGGGCATTGCCTTGGCCCCCAGTTGTCCGTTGATGAACTCGAGTCGCACACCCTCCGCAATACGATCGGCCGCCCGGGCGAGTTCCTCGAACTCCTCGGTCGTCATGAGTGACTCATGCACGGCGGTCATGTCCTAACACTACGGGGATGGCACCGGTCAGCTCGGGAATTTGTCGCCAGAGTATCGCGTGCGTCACGTGTCGTCCGGGGCGGCGCGGCGAGGGTTGGGCCGAAGGCGGGGCAACCGCCGCTGTTTGAGCGAGGCGGGGTGTGGGTATGAGTGAACCTGGCGATATACGCGCAGGTCACCCGTGATGCGCCCCCGGCAGGAATCGAACCTGCGACCTAGGGATTAGAAGGCCCTTGCTCTATCCAACTGAGCTACGGAGGCAGTGCGGGCATCGTGGTGATGCGGGCACCAAACACCTTGACCCAAATCGATCTCGGTGTCCAGCGCGTTAAGTATAGCGAGCGTCCAGATCAGGGAAGGTGGGTCGCTTAGCAACTGTTCGGCGCGTCGGGCGGGGTGTGCGGACCGGAGGACCGGAAACCCTGGGGGAGTCCGGATGGGCGCTCCGAACTACGCTGGGGCCATGTCGTCAGCGCAGGACCCGCCCGCAGGATCGGACGTTTCAGCCAGTGGGTCGGGGTCGGGGCTGCGGTTCGCGGTGATCACGGCGGTCGGTATGGCGATGACCGCGCTGGTGGCGGCGCTGGTCGTGGCGTTGTCGGCCGCGCAGGCGCTGACCTTGCTGGGGATTCCGGATCCGGGACCGTTGACCACCTACGGGTTGCCCGCGGTGCGGGCGATCGCGGATTTCGCGGCGGCGCTGACCGTCGGGTCGCTGCTGTTCGCGGCGTTCTTCGTGCCGCCGCAGAGCAGCGGAGTGCTGGATGTCGGGGGTTATCGGGCCTTGCGGCGCGCCGGGAACGCGGCGCTGGTGTGGGCGGGTGCGGCGGCTTTGCTGGTGCCGCTGACACTGTCGGACACCACCGGGCAACCGTTGCAGAATTCCTTGCGGCCCGAACAGGTCTGGCGCGCCGCGGACAAGGTGGATGTCGCCGGGTCGTGGCGGTTCACCGTGTTCATGGTGGTGGTGCTGGCGATCGGCTGCCGGGTCGCGCTGCGCTGGGGTTGGACGCCGGTACTGCTGTGGTTGTCGGTGCTGTCGCTGCTGCCGGTGGCGCTGACCGGTCACTCGTCCTCGGGTGGCGCGCACGATCTGGCCACCAACAGCCTGATCCTGCATCTGCTTTCGGCGTGTTTCTGGGTGGGCGGACTGTTCGCGGTGCTGGCCTACGCGTTGCGCGACGGCAAGTACACGGCGCTGGCGGTCAAACGATTCTCGAAAGTGGCGACCGTCTCGTTCGTGGTGATCGCGATCAGTGGTGTGATCAACGCCTATGTGCGGGTGCCGTTGTCGCAGCTGTTCGACACCACCTACGGCAAGCTGGTGCTCGCCAAGACGACCGCGCTGATCATTCTCGGCGTCATCGGATTCCTGCAGCGGCGACGCGCGATCCCGGATCTGGAGAAAGACCCGACCGATCGCGGCGCGCTGATTCGCTTCGCGGGCGTCGAGGCGCTGGTATTCGCCGCGACCGTCGGCCTCGCGGTCGGCCTGGGCCGCACCCCGCCGCCGGACCTCGGCACCGTGCCCACCCCGACCGAGGTCGAGATCGGCTACAACCTGGCCGGTCCGCCGACCGTGGCCCGGCTGGTCTTCGACTGGCGCTTCGATCTGATCTTCGGCACTCTCGCACTCGTGCTGGCTGCGCTCTACGCGGTGGGCGTATGGCGGCTGCGGCGGCGCGGTGACGCCTGGCCGGTCGGGCGGACCATCGCCTGGATGGCGGGCTGCGCGACGCTGCTGATCGCGACCAGTTCCGGCGTCGGGCGCTACGCCCCGGCCATGTTCAGCGTGCACATGGCACAGCACATGATGCTGTCGATGCTCGCGCCGATCCTGTTCGCGCTGGGCGGTCCGGTGCTGCTGTCGCTGCGGGCAATTCAACCGGCCGGTCGCGACGCTCCGCCCGGACCGCGCGAATGGATCCTGGCGGCCGTGCACAACCCGGTGTCGCGCTTCATGACCCAGCCCGTGATCGCCGCGGTGTTCTTCGTGGCCGGGTTCTACGCGCTGTACCTGGGCGGCATCTTCGACAAGTTCGTGGGCACGCACGGCGCGCACCTGTTCATGAATGTGCACTTCCTGCTCAGCGGCTACCTCTTCTACTGGGTGGTGATCGGCATCGATCCCAAGCCGCGCCCGGTGGAGCCGCTGACCAAGCTGGGCATGGTGTTCGGTTCGCTGCCGTTCCACGCCTTCTTCGGTATCGCGCTGATGAGCATGGACACCGTGATGGGCGGTTGGTTCTATCGCAGCCTCGGCCTGGGCTGGAACAAGGATCTGCTCTCCGATCAGCACACCGGCGGTAGCCTCGCGTGGGCCAGTGGTGAGATACCACTGGTGGTGGTGATGCTCGCGCTGCTCATCCAGTGGTCGCGTAGCGACACCCGCCTGGCGAACCGGATCGACCGCAAGGCCGAACGTGACGACAATGCGGACCTGTCCGCGTACAACGCCATGTTCGCCGAGCTCGCCCGGCGTGACGGAGAGGTGCGCAAGTGAACGACGTCGCCATGGCGACCCGGAAAGTCAAGCGGCTCTACCGATCCGACGTGCGGCAGGCCCGCCGCCTGTTGCGTGGGCACACCCGCAAGACCCCCGTGTTCCACACCGACATCCAGGGCCCGCACGGTCCGGTGCCGGTGACGCTGAAACTCGAACATCTGCAGCACGGTGGCACTTTCAAGGTGCGCGGCTGCCTCAACGCGCTGCTGCAGGCCCGCGGTGACCAAACCGGGGTGGTGCTGGCCTCGGCCGGTAATGCCGGGATCGCGGCGGCGCTGGCCAGCGCGTTGCGCGGAATGTCGTGCACCGTGGTGGTTCCCGAGTCGGCCTCGCACACCAAGGTGGCGGCCATGTGGTCGCACGGGGCCGAAGTGCTGTGGCACGGAACGACTTACGCCGAGGCGCACAAGTACGCGCGGCAATTGGCGGCCGAGCGCGGGGCGATGGCGCTGCACGCCTACGACCTGCCCGAGATCGTGACCGGGGCCGGGGTGGTCGGGCTCGAGATCGAGGAGCAGGTGCGGGGACGGCCGCCGGTGCTGGTCGCCGTCGGCGGCGGCGGACTGGTCGCCGGGGTCGCGGTCGCGCTGGGACTGCGCGGGCGGGTGATCGGGGTCGAGCCGCTGGGCGCGCCGACACTGCACGCGGCGCTCGCGGCCGGGCATCCGGTCGACGTGGATGTCGCCAGCGTGGCCTCGGATGCGCTGGGCGCGAACCGGATCGGGGACATCGCCATGGAGGTGGCACTGCGCTACGGCGTGCGGTCCATCCTGGTCGACGACGACGCCATCGTGATGGCGCGGGAGTACCTGTGGCGGGAGTTCCGGATCGTCGTGGAGCCGGCGGGGGCGACGGCGGTGGCGGCGATCCAGAGCGGGGCGTACGTACCCGCGGCGGGGGAGCGGCCGGTCATCGTATTGTGCGGGGCCAATACGGATCTGGCGACGCTGTAGGACCGCGGCGGCTGGGTTGTCCACAGGCCGCGTGTTGTCCACACTCGCCGTATCGGGTCTGTCGTCGACCTTGTCGACGGGCGAAGCTGGAAGTCGTCGGAAACCAGTTGCTCGAATCGGCAAGGGGGAGTGCAATGTACGAGGCGAACACCGCGGTCATCGGCCGGATCGTCACCCATCCGGTGCGGCGGGTGATGCAGAACGGGGACCACGTCCTGAGCTTCCGGTTGGCCAGCACCGCCCGCCGCTACGATCAGGGCGCCGGCGACTGGGTCGACGGAGGCACCCTGTATCTCACCGTAAGCTGTTGGCGACGGGGGATCGTCGAAGGAGTCGAAGCGTCGCTGCAGCGAGGTGATCCGATCATCGCGTACGGGCAACTGCGCTCGAACGAGTACACCACCCGAGATGGCGCGGAACGCACCGACCTCGAGATGCGGGCCCTCGCAGTGGGTCCCGACCTTGGTCGCTGCACCGCCCCGGTGGTGCGCAAAACCTTCGGTCGAACCGACCGGACCGACCCCGTTCAACGGCCGTCCGTGGATGCGGACACTGCCGGAGAACCCGCCACTACACACAGTTAGGCTTGCCGATATGGCTGAGTTCATTTACCAGATGATCAAGGTGCGAAAGGCCCATGGCGACAAGGTCGTGCTGGACAATGTGACCTTGAACTTCCTTCCCGGCGCGAAGATCGGTGTCGTCGGCCCGAACGGTGCCGGTAAGTCCAGTGTGCTGAAGATCATGGCGGGACTGGACCAGCCGAACAACGGTGACGCGTGGCTCGCGCCCGGCGCGACGGTGGGCATCCTCATGCAGGAGCCGCCGCTCAACGAAGAGAAGACCGTGCGCGGCAATGTCGAGGAGGGCCTCGGCGAGATCAAGGTGAAGCTGGACCGCTTCAACGAGATCGCCGAACTCATGGCCACCGACTACTCCGACGAGCTCATGGAAGAAATGGGCAAGCTGCAGGAGGACCTCGACCACGCCGACGCGTGGGACATCGACTCCCAGCTCGAGCAGGCCATGGACGCGCTGCGCTGCCCGCCGCCGGACGAGCCGGTCACCAACCTCTCCGGTGGTGAGCGTCGTCGTGTCGCGCTGTGCAAGCTGCTGCTCAGCAAGCCCGACCTGCTGCTGCTCGATGAGCCCACCAACCACCTCGATGCCGAATCCGTGCTCTGGCTCGAGCAGTTCCTGGCCTCCTACCCGGGCGCCGTGCTGGCCGTCACCCACGACCGGTACTTCCTCGACAATGTCGCGGAGTGGATCCTCGAGCTCGACCGCGGCCGCACCTTCCCCTACGAGGGCAACTACTCCACCTACCTGGAGAAGAAGGCCGAGCGCCTCGAGGTGCAGGGCAAGAAGGACCAGAAGCTGCAGAAGCGCCTCAAGGAGGAGCTGGCGTGGGTCCGCTCCGGCGCGAAGGCGCGGCAGGCCAAGAACAAGGCGCGTCTGGGCCGCTACGAGGAAATGGCCGCCGAGGCCGAGCAGATGCGCAAGTTGGACTTCGAGGAGATCCAGATTCCGGCAGGCCCGCGCCTGGGCAGTGTCGTGGTCGAGGTCGACCATCTGGACAAGGGTTTCGGCGACCGCGTGCTCATCAAGGACCTGTCGTTCACCTTGCCGCGCAACGGCATTGTCGGCGTCATCGGCCCCAACGGTGTCGGTAAGTCGACGCTGTTCAAGACCATCGTCGGGCTGGAGAGCGCCGATAGCGGCAACGTCCGCGTCGGTGACACGGTCAAGCTGAGCTACGTCGACCAGAACCGCGGCGGCATCGACCCGGAGAAGAACGTCTGGCAGGTCGTTTCCGAGGGTCTGGACTTCATCCAGGTCGGCAATGTGGAAATGCCTTCCCGTGCTTACGTTTCCGCGTTCGGTTTCAAGGGCCCGGATCAGCAGAAGAAGGCCGGCGTGCTCTCCGGTGGTGAGCGCAACCGCCTGAACCTGGCGCTGACCCTCAAGCAGGGCGGCAACCTGATCCTGCTCGACGAGCCCACCAACGACCTCGATGTCGAGACCCTGGGTTCGCTCGAGAACGCGCTGGAGAACTTCGCCGGCTGCTCGGTGGTCATCTCCCACGACCGGTGGTTCCTGGACCGCACCTGCACCCACATCCTGGCGTGGGAGGGCACCGACGACAACCCGGCCGCCTGGTTCTGGTTCGAGGGCAACTTCGAGGCCTACGAGGCCAACAAGATCGAGCGCCTCGGCCCCGAAGCCGCCCGCCCCCACCGAGTCACCCACCGCAAACTCACCCGCGGATAAAAGCCCCACCCCAACCGATTCCGTCGCACGGTCCTGCCCCTCCGGGGTGGGACCGTCGGGATCGGCTGCAGTCACACACGGTCCTTCATCTCGGGGTGGACCGGTCGGAACTCGCCGGTCAGATTCGGCTACGGGTGAGCTGACGGTGTACGAAATATGGTGTGGGGCAGGGGGAGTAGCTTGGCCGATGGCGCCGGGTGAGATCCGTTCATCACGGTGGGTGTGTGAGTGATGCGTTTGTCACCTGCTTGTTGGTCTAGCGGTTGTTTGCTGGAGGGTTGTGGGTTCGCTGGGTGGCGGGTGATTGCCTTGCTGGTGAACGGCTATTCAGCAGCGAACTAGGTGGTTTCGCATTCGCACGTTTGCGTGAATTGTGCTTGGGTGCAAGGTTTGTCGGGGGCGACCTGGAGGTTTCGGGCGAGGGTTTAGGGCCCCGAACCGTCTGGTTCGTCCGTATTGTGAGACGCGGCGCGGCATTGAGAGGAATTCAGCCCGGCACATCTTGCGTCCAGCTACTCTCGCATCGGCGTCACTTTGTTACGGAACCGAATCCGAGGAGTTGGCGAAATGACGGTCTCGTCCGAATTGTCCAGCGCTGCCTGGGCTGCGAGTTTGCCCGCGTCGCTGCGTGGCAACCTGGTATCCCTGGAGGAGGCGTACTTCCGACATGTGGACGCCGGGGACGCGGACTGCGCCATCCCGACGACCTCCACCCATATCTTCCGCTGCCATGTCGATCTGGCCATCGAACGCACCCCCGGCACCGCGAATGTCCGTGTGTACCAGGCGGATGACGAAGCCGCCCTGGGCGTCGCAGTCCAGATGGTCACCGATGACATGCCGCTGCTGGTCGAGTCGGTCACCTCGTCGCTGAGCCGCATCGGCGTCAGCGTCAGCGAGGTGGTGCACCCCATCTTCGAGGTGACCCGTGACGCCGCGGGTCGCCTGGAAACTGCGGTGCCCCACGAGGTCGACGGCAACGGCTCCACCGGCCTGCGCGAGTCCTGGATGCACGTCCAGTTGCACCCCTCCACCAGCCGCGCCCAGCTTGCGAAGATCGAGACCGCGCTGCCCGATGTGCTCACCGACGTGCGCCGCGTCATCGAGGACACCGAGGCCATGCGCGAGGCCCAGGAGCATGTCGCCGACGAACTCGACAATGCCGCCGCCCAGGGCAGATCCACCTTCGCCGCAACGGATCTCACCGACTGCGCCAACCTGCTGCGCTGGCTGGCCGACGGTCACTTCACCGTCCTCGGCTACGCCCGCTACGAGCGCAGCACCGTGGACGGCCAGGCCAAGTCCATCATCGTGCCCGAGACCAGCCTGGGTGTGCTGCGCCCCAATGTCGGCACCGACTTCCGCGTCCCCGACAACAGCGGCGACCAGCCGCTGCTCATGCTGACGCAGGGCCTGGTCCCAGCCACCGTGCACCGCGCGGTCTACCCGTACTTCGTCGGCGTCGCCGAAATGGACGAATCCGGCGAGGTCACCGGCGAGCATCTGTTCATCGGCGTCTTCACCGTCACCGCCCTGCACGAGAACGTGCTCGACATCCCGGTCATCGAGCGCCGGGTGCGCTCGCTCATCGAGGCCAGCGGCTTCGACCTGGAATCCTTCTCCGGTCAGGAGATGCTGGAGGTCATCCAGTCCTTCCCGCGCACCGAACTGTTCTCCTCCGACGGCGACGCCCTGCGCCGCACCGCCAGCGCGGTCCTGAATGTCGGTATGCGCCGCCAGGTTCGGCTCTTCATGCGCATGGACGGCTACGGCCGCTTCGTGGCCTGCATGGTGTACCTGCCGCGCGACCGCTACACCACCCGGGTACGTCTGGAGATCCAGGACATCCTGACCCGCGAGCTCGGCGGCGTCTCCATCGACTACTCGGCGCGCGTGTCCGAAAGCGACCTCGCCAGCGTCTATTTCACTGTTCGCCTGCCCGATCAGGGCTCGGTGGCCGACACCTCCGAAACCAACCGGTTGCGCCTGCAGCACCTGCTCGCCGAGGCCAGTCGCACCTGGGACGACCACCTGCGCGACGAGGTCTCCACCTCCAGCGCACTGGACCCGGCCGTGGCCCAGCGCTACTCCGAGGCCCTCCCGGAGAGCTACAAGGAAGACTTCGACCCCGCCCGCGCCGTGGCCGACATTCTGCGCTTGCAGGGCCTCGCCGAGGGCCGCATCGATCAGCACCTCTACCGCTGGCCCGATTCCGCCCCGGGCTCATGGCGTTTCACCCTCTACATCGACGGCAGCGGCATCTCGCTGAGCCAGGTGCTGCCCCTGCTGCAGAGCCTCGGCGTCGAGGTGATCGACGAGCGGCCCCATCAGGTCGAACTGGATCACAGTCCGGACCAGTGGGTCTACGACTTCGGCCTGCTGGCCCGACCGGAACTGCTGCGCAGTGCCATGGATCGCAATATGGACGCCGAACTGGTCGAGTCGGCCAGCCGTCTGGATGCCCTCGACGCCCATGTGCGCGGGCTGCGGGAACGCTTCACCACCGCCTTCGAGGCGCTCTGGTACGGCCGTGCCGAGGCCGACGGCCTCAATGAGCTGGTGCTGCGCGCCGAGATGGACTGGCGCACCGTCGCCATCCTGCGCGCCTACTCGAAGTACCTGCAGCAGGCCGGATTCCCGTACAGCCAGGCCGCCATCACCCGCGTGCTGCTGGCCTACCCGGAAGCCGCGAGCATGTTCGTCGACCTGTTCGGCGCGCTCTTCGACCCGGACTCGGCCAACCCGGACCACGCCGCCGAGCTGGAGGCCGCGGTCCGTCATCGCATCGACGAGGTGGTGAGCCTGGATGCCGACCGCATCCTGCGCGCCATCCTCGGCCTGATCAAGGCCACCCTGCGCACCAACTACTACATCACCGACGCCGAGGGTCGGGCGCGGGATTACCTGTCGTTCAAGGTGGAACCGCAGGAGATCGCCGAATTGCCCAAGCCGAGGCCGCAATTCGAGATCTGGGTCTACTCGCCGCGGGTGGAGGGCGTGCACCTGCGCTTCGGCCCGGTCGCGCGCGGCGGGCTGCGCTGGTCGGATCGCCTGGAGGACTTCCGCACCGAGATCCTGGGCCTGGTCAAGGCGCAGGCGGTGAAGAACGCCGTCATCGTGCCGGTCGGCGCCAAGGGCGGTTTCGTGGTCAAGAATCCGCCCGCCGCCACCGCCGATCCGGTCGCCGATCGCCAGTCGCTGCAGGCCGAGGGCATCGCCTGCTACCGCACCTTCATCTCCGGCCTGCTCGACATCACCGACAATGTGGATCGCGCCACCGGCGCGGTACTGCCGCCCGCGCGGGTGTTGCGCCGCGACGGCGACGACACCTACCTGGTGGTGGCCGCGGACAAGGGCACCGCGACCTTCTCCGATATCGCCAATGATGTTGCCCAGTCCTACGGTTTCTGGCTGGGCGACGCCTTCGCCTCGGGCGGTTCGGTGGGCTACGACCACAAGGCCATGGGCATCACCGCCAAGGGCGCGTGGGAGAGCGTGAAGCGGCACTTCGCCGAGATGGACATCGACACCCAGTCGCAGGACTTCACGGTGGTCGGCGTCGGCGACATGTCCGGTGACGTGTTCGGCAACGGCATGCTGCTCTCGCGGCACATCCGGTTGGTCGCGGCGTTCGACCACCGCCACATCTTCCTGGACCCGGAACCCGATGCGGCGACATCGTTCTCGGAGCGCGAGCGCATGTTCGCGCTGCCCCGCTCGTCCTGGGCCGACTACAACCGTGACCTGATCAGCGAGGGTGGCGGCGTCTACGACCGCACGGTCAAGGCCATCCCGGTCAGCGACCAGGTGCGGGAGGCGCTCGGCCTGGCCCCCGAGGTCACCGTGCTGTCCCCGCCGGAGATGATCCGCGCCATCCTGAAGTCCCCGGTGCAGCTGCTGTGGAACGGCGGCATCGGCACCTACATCAAGGCCAGCTCCGAGACCAATGCCGACGTCGGCGACAAGTCCAACGACGCGGTCCGGGTGAACGGAAACGAGTTGCGCCTGCAGGTGATCGGCGAGGGCGGCAACCTGGGTGTCACCGCCCTGGGCCGCATCGAGTTCTGCCGCCACGGCGGCAAGATGAACACCGACGCCCTGGACAACTCCGCCGGTGTGGACTGCTCCGACCACGAGGTCAATATCAAGGTCCTGCTCGACGGGGTGGTCTCCAGCGGCGAACTGCCCGAGTCCGACCGCAATTCGCTGCTGGCCTCCATGACCGACGAGGTCTCGGCACTCGTGCTGCAGGACAACGTCTCCCAGAACATCCTGATGGGCATGTCGCGGGCCGAGGCCCCGAACATGCTCAACGTGCACCAGCGCGTCATCGAGGATCTGGAGGACAGCCGTGGCCTGGACCGGGAGCTCGAGGCGCTGCCCAGCGACGCGGAGATGAAGTTGCGGCGGGAACAGGGCGTCGGCCTCACCTCGCCCGAACTGTCGAATCTCATGGCGCACGTGAAGCTTTCGCTCAAGGCCGACCTGCTGACCAGCGATCTGCCCGACAGCGTGTACTTCTCGGCGCGCCTGCCGCAGTACTTCCCGACACCGCTGCGCACCCGCTTCGCCACCGCCATCAAGCGGCATCGCCTGCGCCGCGAGATCACCTCCACCATGCTGGTCAACGAGGTGGTGGATCTGGGCGGCATCACCTACGCCTTCCGGCTCGGCGAGGAGATCGGGGCCTCGGCCTCGGACTCGGTGCGTGCCTTCACCGCCGCCACCCAGATCTTCGATCTGCATTCGGTGTGGAACCGCATTCGTGCCGCGAACGTCTCCACGAGCATGAAGGATGCGCTGGAGCTGGAGACCAAGCGCACCCTGGATCGCGCCTCGCGCTGGCTGCTCAACAACCGTCCGCAGCCGGTCGCCGTCGGCGCGGAGATCCACCGCTACGCCCAGGGCGTGCGCTCGCTCTCGCCGAAGGTGCCGGGCTGGCTGCGCGGCCACCACATCGACACCCTCAACGATCAGTGCCAGGCCATCGTCGATCAGGGCGCGCCCTCGGCGTTGGCGACCGAGGTGTTCGGGCTGCTCAATCAGTTCCCGCTGCTGGACGTGCTGGATATCGCGGACATCACCGATCGCAGCGGTGAGGAGGTGGGCGCGCTGTACTACGCGCTCAACGATCACCTCAAGATCGATTGGCTGTTGCAGGCGGTCAGCCACCTGGAACGCGGTGACCGCTGGCACGCCCTGGCCCGGCTCGCGCTGCGCGACGATATGTACGGTTCGCTGCGCTCGCTGACCCTGGATGTGCTCTCCGCGGGTGACCCGGAGGAGACGGCCGAAGAGAAAATTGCATACTGGGAGTCGAAAAACCAGTCCCGCCTGGGTCGCGCACGCAGTGCCCTCTCGGAACTGTTCGAGTCCGGAACCCACGACCTGGCCACGCTGTCGGTTGCGGCGCGGCAGGTGCGCAGCATGGTGAGCGGGGTGGGTGCGCAATCGGAGGTACCGCGTTGACGAGTGTCGGTTCGCTGAACGGCCATGCGAAGACTGCTACGCCCGCGCCGGGGGTGACCCCGGCCGCGGCCGAGCCCAAGCGTTTCCACACCACGGTGGAGGTGCGCTGGTCGGATATGGACGCCTTCCAGCACATCAACCATGCCCGCATGGTCACCCTGCTGGAGGAGGCGCGCATTCCGTGGCTGTTCCTCGACGAGCGACCGACCGTCAAGCTGCGGGCCGGTTGCGTGCTGGCCGACCTGCGGGTGCAGTACAAGGGTCAGCTCCGGCACGAGGATTCACCGCTGGACGTCTCCATGTGGATCGATCGGCTGCGCGCGGTGGACTTCACCGTCGGCTACGAGGTCCGGGCCGCCGGTGCGGCCCCGGACTCCCCGCCCGCGGTGATCGCCTCCACCCAGCTGGCCGCCTTCGATATCGACACCCAGCGCCTCCGTCGCCTCACCACCGAGGAACGCGACTACCTCGCGCTGTGGCTGAACGACTGACCCGAGATCGACTGTGTCGGGAGAACTGACCCTGTCCGTTCCGGATCCTGCGGAACGAGAGAACCTGGCCACCTTCATATCGCACGCGATACGCCTCGACCAGGCGGCCGTCATCCGGCTGCGCCGCCGCGGTGACCGCTACGTCTCCGCCTGGGCCGGTACCGGTTTCGAGGCGCTGGCGGTGCGTACGGTGGTGGCCGAACTCGGCATCGACGACGTGACGGTCGGCGCGGGTGCCATCCTCGCCGGTCTGCACGGCCCGGATGCCGCCCGCGCCTTCGGCCTCGGCTATGCCATGGACTCGTCCTGGCGCACCGCACTGCCCCCGGAGGCCGGGTTCGTCCACATCGATGACGTGCCCGCCCGCATGCTCGTCGAATTGGCCGAGCGCGGCGCCGAATTGGCGCAGGAGCACGGCAGCCGGCACGGCCCGCCCGCCGCGCTGCTGGATCAGCCGGTGCTGACCGTCTCCGGCGGCGATGAGCAGGTCGAGGTGCCGATGCGGGTGGTGTTCGCGCTCGCCGCCATGGATTTCATTCCGCACGGCGGCGAGAAGACCGACTCCCGGCGCATCTCGGTCGACGAGATCGTGCGGGTGCGCGCGGCCCGCACCTGGCTGCGCCTGGACGCCCGCTACGGGTCGGTCGCCCGCCGCCGCGGTCCGGCGCTTCCGCTGCTGCCGCATTGAGCTCGCCGGGCGGATTCGTGCCGCCCGGCAGTCGGCCCGTGTGCTTCGCGAGATCCCGCCCCCAATGCCCGGGGCACCGAATGTCCTGGCTCGTCATGGTTTTCGAGCCCGGATACGTTCGAGACGGGACGAACGCAACCATCGGGAGGTTGATCGCCATGATGATCTTGAGAAGCATGCTCGCGGGTGTGGCGCTGGCCATCGCGCTGCTGGTTCCGGCCTTCGCACCGGCGGCCGGGTGTTGACGCCGGTGCGCGCCGGGCGCGGTTGATCTAACTTTGGCGGCATGACCGATGTCGCAATCGTGACCGAGTGGGTCGACCTGAAGGTCGGCGATTCCGTAATGAGCGCCTACGTCGCTCGCCCGGCCGAGCCCGGGGATTACCCCGGAGTCGTTGTGGGACACGAGATCTACGGACTGCACGCCACGGCCCGGGCGGCCGTCGACCGCCTGGCAGGGCTGGGCGTCGTCGCCGTCATGCCGGACCTGTTCCATCGCAGCGCCCCGCGCGCCGAGCTGGAACTGCACGTCGACCGCGAGCGCGGCTTGGAGTTGCTGCGCACCCTGAGCCGCCCGGGCGTCGTCGACGACGTCGCGGCCTGCCTGGACGAATTGCGCCGTCGCGGTGCGGATTCGCTGAACATGGTCGGCTTCAGCGCGGGCGGCCACGTGGCCTACTACGCCGCGACCCAGCTGCCATTGGACGCCACCGCCGCGTTCTACCCGGGCTGGCTGACCAATACCGACATTCCGCTGTCCACCCCGGAACCGACGATCGACGCGACCTCCGGCATCACCGGCCGGATCGCGCTGTTCTTCGGCGGCGAGGATCCGCTCATCGACGCCGAGGCCCGCGACGAGCTCGAAACCGCCCTGAGCGCCAACGACATCCAGCACGAGATCGTCGTCTACGACACGGCCCCGCACGGCTTCCTGTTCCCGGGCCGGGACTGGTACCGGCCCGAGGTCGCCGAAGACGCGTGGGCCCGGCTCGCGGATCTGCTGCGCGGCTAGCCGATTCGACCCGTGCGGGATCGCGCGGGTGCAGCGGTCAGTGCACGCCGAGCATGCGCAGCCCGGCCGTGACCACGGCCGCGGACAGGATCACCACCAGCAGCGGCGCCCGCTTCCACGCCAGCCCCGCCGCGACGAGCACGCCCGCGGGCAGCGCCCAGCCGAATTGGCTTCCGCCCGCGGGCATCAGCGTGGTGACCGCCAGCGCGGTCAGCAACACCACCGACGCGATTTCCAGCAACCGAATGGTGCGCGGGGAGATTTTGACCCGGCTGCGCAGCAGCGGCCCCGCGAATCGAAAGGCGAAGGTGCCCACGGCCAGCGCCATCGCACCCATCAACAATGCCTTGGTCATCAGGCGGACCCTGCTGCCGCGGTGACATTGTCGATGTCGCCGGGTTCCGTCGCGGCGGTCTCGTCGGCGGTCTTCGACTCCGTCGTACCCGCGCGTCGCACGACGAGCAGGACCGCGGCCAGGGCGAGCAGGACCGGCAGGCCCGCACCCAGGAACGGGGTGGTGACGGCCGCGATAGCCGCACCCGCGAGAGCCGCTGTGCGGGTGAGGGGTTCGCGCAGTGCGGGCAGGACCAGGGAGAACAGGACGGCCGGGAAGACGGCGTCCAAACCGAAGGCGTTGGGGTTCGGCACGATCGCGCCGAGGACCGCGCCGATGGCCGCGCCCAGCGGCCACGCCGCCAGCACCGCGAGCCCGCACAGCCAGTAGGCGGCCCGTCGCCGATCCCGGTCCGGCTGGGCCAGCGCCATGGCGACCGACTCGTCGTTCATGACGTGGGTGCCGAGCAGTCGCCGCCAGCCGGTGCCGACCACATCGGGCACCGACAGCCCGTAGGGCAGGTGCCGGGCATTGACCAGCAGCCCGGCCAACACGGCCGCGACCAGGCCGCCGCCCGCGGTGAGGATGCCGATGAACACGAATTCCGAGCCGCCCGCGACCACCGCCACGCTCATCAGCACCGGCAGCCAGGCGGGGAATCCCGAGGTCACGGCGGTAGCGCCGTAGGATATGCCGATCATGGCGACTGCCAAGCAGATCGCCGCGATACCTGTGAGCACACCCCGATCGAGTGTTCGCCATGCCGAACGCATGTTTTCTATAATGAACACAGGAGGCCGGGTTCGTCAAAGGGGCACCCCCATATCCCGGTACTGTGAACCACATCATGAGCCAGTCAGACAGCTCCCTGCCGGTCCCCGCGCCGGAGACGCCCGGGTCTCCGCAGGAGGCCATCGCCGCCGCCCTGCGCCGCGAGCGGGCTCGCTCCGGGCTCTCGCTGACCGAGGTCGCCAAGCGCGCCGGAATCGCCAAATCGACACTGTCGCAACTGGAGTCGGGATCCGGCAATCCCAGCATCGAAACCCTGTGGGCGCTCTGCATCGCCCTGGACATCCAGTTCTCGCGACTACTGGATCCGCCGAGCCCGGCGGTACAGGTCATTCGAGCGGGTGAGGCCCCGGCCCTGGCCTCGGGGCAGTCCGAATATCGCATCGCCCTGCTGGCCGCCTCGCCGCCCGCGGTCCGCCGCGACATCTACCGGCTCACCGCCGAACCCGGTCACCCCCGCGAATCCGATCCCCACAGCCGCGGTGTCGTCGAACATGTCGTCCTGTGCGTCGGCAGCGCGCGCGTCGGCCCCGCCGACGCGCCCGTGCACCTCGAGCCCGGCGACTACATCTGCTACCCCGGCGACATGCCGCACGTCTTCGAGGCGCTCGAACCGGGCACCTGGGGCATGCTGATCAGCGAATACAGCTGATCGCCGAATTGTGCTGCTGCGCCGGGGATCTCGGTGCGTCATCCCCTGACGGCGGGTGATCGACGGTCCGCGCGAGGCGGCCCAGGATCATCCGAGTTTGCCGACGCCCGGGGCTGCCTTCGAGGCGGTCCCGGGCCGTTCCATCCGGCTCAGGCCGCGCCCTCGCCGAGGTACTGCAGCCAGGTCGGGTCGAGCTCGTTGCTGGCCGAGAGCAACCGCCAGTGCGGGCCCTTCGGGGCGACCATCGGGTGGTGCAGGATCCAGCCGAGTTCGCTGAGCATCTTGTCGGCCTTGCGGTGATTGCACGGCGCGCAGGAGGCGACGCAGTTCTCCCACGAGTGCGCGCCGCCGCGGCTGCGCGGAATCACGTGGTCGATGGTTTCGGCCTTGCCGCCGCAGTAGGCGCAGCGGTAGCGGTCGCGGTGCATGAGGGCGGCCCGGGTCATCGGTACCCGTGCCCGGTAGGGGACGCGCACGTAGTTGCGTAGTCGGATGACCGAGGGGAGTGCCACCGCGGTTCCGGCGGAATGCACGACCGGACCCTCCGGATTGTCGTGCACGGTGTCGGCCTTGTCGCAGATCAGCAACACGATGGCGCGGCGCGCAGACAGCGCGGTGAGGGGCTCGTAAGTCGCGTTGAGCAGCAGTACACGCCGTTTCGCCCAGGCGGGAACGGGTGCTGCGCTGGGCGGATGATGCGAATGGTCGCGGTGGTCGCCCGGATGGGCAGGCTCGGGATGAGCGCCCGGGTGATGCTCGGCATGAGAATGTTCGGACAGCAAGTGCAGCGGAGTGGCCCCCGACCCACGATTGTGGACGTCGGCGGGCTGGAGTTGTCGATGCGTCCGCGCCTCACGGGCGCCGTGCCGCTGCTTCATGGGCCATACCCCGGTTTCGTATTCGTCCGATTGTGTGGTATCTCGGCAGACTGCCACCCAGTTGACCATGGAATCGCGCACAATGCCATCTCTTTCGACACATTGTCGGGCACATTCGGATGAACAGGGCGTGACAATTCCCAGGACCGGTCTCCGGCGGCCTGTCGGGGCGGTATTTCACCAGCTCAGCGGCGGGTTTGTGACCTTGTCGTGCTGGACTGGGCGGGGTCCGATCCGGACACGGCAGAATGGGGGCGTGACTTCCGGCGAGCAGACTGCAACTTCCTTCTACGAGGCCGTGGGCGGCGAGAAGACCTTCCATCGGATCGTGGCGGCCTTCTACCGCGAGGTGGCGGCCGACGAGGTGCTGCGGCCGCTGTATCCGGAAGCGGATCTGGGTCCTGCCGAGCGGCGGCTGCGGATGTTCCTCGAGCAGTACTGGGGTGGCCCGCGGACCTACTCCGACGAGCGCGGCCACCCGCGGCTGCGGATGCGGCATCACCCGTTCAAGGTCGGGCCGATCGAGCGCGACGCGTGGCTGCGGGCCATGCACATCGCGGTCGCCGAGATCGAGCCGGAGGTGCTCGATGCCGAGCATCGGCAGCAGCTGCTGAACTACTTCGAGATGGCTGCCAATTCGCTCATGAACTCGCCTTACTGAATTCGTATCGCAGAAGTCGCCGTGCCCCACAGCGTTTCCGGCCGCCTGCGGTCGGCCGCTGATCATTTGCTGAAACTGGACAACTCCGTACGACGCGCCCGCGAAAGACGCTGTGCTTTGGCACCATTACGGCTGTGAGCGACGTTTCCGAAATGAGCACGGCTGCCGCGGCCGCGGCCGAACCGGCCGGTGCCGTGCCCGCCCCGTGGTGGCAGTCGGCCGTGTTCTACCAGGTCTACCCCCGTTCCTTCGCGGACTCCGACGGTGACGGCGTGGGCGATCTGGGCGGATTGCGCGACAGGCTGGGCTATCTCGAACTGCTCGGCGTGGACGCGCTGTGGATCTGTCCGGTGATGCGGTCGCCCATGGCCGACGGCGGCTACGACGTCTCCGATCCGCGCGATATCGATCCGCTCTTCGGCGGGATCGAGGCGCTGGACGAGATCATCGCCGAGGCGCACGACCGCGATATGCGGGTCACCATGGATCTGGTGCCCAATCACACCAGCGATCAGCATCCGTGGTTCCGGGCCGCGCTGGCGGCCCGGCCGGGGAGTCCGGAGCGGGCGCGCTACCACTTCCGTGACGGGCGCGGGCCGGACGGCGCTGTGCCGCCGAACAATTGGCCGAGCATCTTCGGCGGTCCGGCCTGGACCCGGGTGAAAGAACCGGACGGTAGACCCGGGCAGTGGTACCTACACATCTTCGCGGCCGAGCAACCCGATCTGAACTGGGAAAACCCTGAGATCGCAGCCGATTTCGAGCACACCCTGCGGTTCTGGCTGGACCGCGGCGTGGACGGCTTCCGGCTCGACGTCGCGCACGGCATGGCCAAACCCGCGGGTCTGCCCGACATGGAGCATGTTCCGACGCAGATGCTGCATCTCGAGGACGACGATCCGCGCTTCAACAATCCCGGCGTGCACGAGATCCACCGGCTGATCCGCACGGTCATGAACGAGTACCCGAACGCGGTGTCGATCGGCGAGGTGTGGGTCAACGACAACACCCGGTTCGGCGAATACGTCCGCCCGGACGAGCTGCACCTGGCCTTCAACTTCCGGCTGGCCCAGACTCCCTTCCACCCGGACCGGATTCGCTCCGCCGTCGACAATTCACTGCAGGCGGTCGCCTGGGTCGGGGCGTCGCCCACCTGGACCTTGTCCAATCACGACATCGAGCGCGAGGTCACCCGCTACGGCGGCGGGGCCGAAGGCCAGGCGCGAGCGCGGGCCATGATCATGCTCGAGCTGGCGCTGCCGGGCGCGGTATTCGTCTACAACGGAGCCGAATTGGGGCTGCCGAACGTGGACGACCTGCCGGAAGCGGCATTGCAGGACCCCACCTGGGAACGCTCCGGGCACACCGAGCGCGGCCGCGACGGCTGCCGGGTGCCGCTGCCCTGGGAGGGGCAGCAGCCGCCGTTCGGGTTCACCACGGGCACACCGTGGTTGCCGATGCCGCCCGACTGGGCGGCCGTGACCGTGGAGGCGCAGCTGGAGCGCCTGGATTCGATGCTGTCGCTGTATCGGATGGCGATCGAATTGCGGGCCGTCCGGCCGGAATTCAAGGGTCAGGGCTTCGAGTGGTACGGGAGTCCGCCCGGCTGCCTGGCCTTCCGGCGCGAGGGCGGATTGCTGTGCGTGCTGAACGCCACCGATGCGCCGATCCTGTTGCCGGCCGGGGAGGTGTTGCTGACCAGCGCACCCGTCAGCGCGCGGAAGCTGCCGGCGAACTCGACCGCCTGGTTGGTCTGAAAGGCGATTGTTACGACACGGTCGCACTAACCCTTACCGGTCGTAGTAGTCGCGATGGCATCGACTACCGTTGGGCCGGTGAGCATTCTCCAGACAGTGCTGATCTACGTCGGCATCCCGTTGGCGATCTATCTGGTGATCGCCGGCTTGTCGTTCCTCGGCAAGCCGCTGCCGGGCAAGCGACCGGATCACTACGAACTCGGTGACCAGTGGACGCAGCCTCCGGTGCTGTGGAGCGCGACCGATGAGGTGACCGGATCCGGTCACCACGACACTGCTGATTCGCATGGCAGCCATGCGGCAATTGATTCCGCCCCCGCGGAGCTGATCGGAGGCCGGGCAAGTGGCAAGTTCTAATTGGCCCGCGGTGAACGAAGCCGAACTACCCCACGGCTGGGCGGTCACGGTCAGCGGTCGCGTCTCCGGTGTGCACGAGGCCGGTGACATCTTCGCCGACGTCCCGTTCACCGACCGCGAGCGGCTGCTCATGGACAACGCGCTCACCGATGCCACCCGCGCCACCAAGGTGCGCTTCAACATATTCATCGGCGACCTGGGCGCCGACTCCGGCGCCGGGGTCGACGCGCTGTTCCCGTCCACCCCCGAGGCCGCCCGCTCGGTCCTCATCGCGGTGGACCCGAACACCAGCTCCGTCGAGGTCCGCTCCGGCCGCGACGTCGCCGAGCGTGCCAACGACCGCGTCTGCCAGCTCGGCGCGACCGCCGCCACCAGCTCTTTCCGTCAGGGTGAGCTGATCGACGGCCTGGTTTCCGCCGTGCGCGTGATGGCCGCCGCCATCGGCCGCGTCTAGCCGACGCTCAGTAGTGCAGGGGCTTCGCCCCTGAAACCCCAAGGGCAGTTTGGGGGCTCAGCCCCCAAACCCCGAGGGGAAGGATTCGGCCCGCACCTGGGTGGTGCGGGCCGTCTGCATTTCAAGGGGATGGAGTTCGCCCACAGCAGATCGGGGCGCGCGGGCCGGGGTGCGGAATTTACGCTCGGGGTATGGCCGAGCATCCGCGTTTGACAGCTATCCCCGGTGGTCTCGACGAGTCGGCGCGCCCGAGGGAACGCAAGGCTCCTGCCGAGCGGGAGCCGCTGTGGCGGGAGGCGCTCGGCGAGCAATTGCGGGCAATGCGACTCGAGCAGGGCGAGAAGCTCACCGAAACCGCTGGGCGGGCCGGGATTTCACCGCAGTACCTCTCCGAGGTCGAGCGCGGCCGCAAGGAACCGTCCAGCGAGATGATCGCGGCTCTGGCGGGCGCGCTCGGCATCAGCCTGGGGAACCTCACCCTGCAGGTCGCCGAACAGCTGCGTCGCCGTCAGCTCGCCACCTTCTCTCGCACCTCCGCGCCCCAGGCGTACTCCGGTCTGCTGCTGGCCGCCTGATCCTCAGCGGGGGCCGAGGATGGTGTCGGCCAGGCCGTAGGCGATGGCGGCTTCGGGGGTGAAGACGCGGTCGCGGTCGGTATCGCGGCGGAGGGTTTCGGGGGATTGGCCGGTGTGGGCGGCGAGGATGGACTCGATCTGGGCTCGGATGCGGACGATCTCGTCGGCTTGCAGGATGAGGTCGGGGATGGTGCCCTGGCCTCGGATCGCGGGTTGGTGCAGCACGATTCGGGAGTGGGGGAGGACGTTGCGGCGGCCCTTCGCGCCGCCTGCCAGCAGGACGGCGCCGACCGCGATGGCTTGGCCGACGCAGGTGGTGACCACCGGCGACTGGATGTGCTGGATGGTGTCGTAGATGGCGAGCATGGCCGACAGGTCGCCGCCCTCGCAGTTGATGTAGAGGTTGATGTCCTGGCCGGGGCTTTCCGCGTCCAGGTGCAGCAGTTGCGCGATGAGGGCGTTCGCGACGCCGGAGTCGATGGGGGTGCCGAGGTAGACGATGCGCTCGGTGAGCAGGTGCGAGTAGACGTCCATGATGCGTTCGCCGCGCGGGTCGCGGGCGATCACGTTGGGGATGGTGTAGCTGGTCATGCCGTGCCTCCTGGAGATGGGCCGGGGCTCAGGGGATTACGCCGAGTCAGGCGGAGATGCCCAGTCGCGGGCGTTCGGGGATGACCTGGTGGAAGTTCTCCACGATGTGGTCGATGAAGCCGTAGTCGCGGGCCTGGGTGGCGGTGAACCAGCGGTCGTGCAGGGAGTCCTCGAAGACCTGGTCGTAGGGCTGGCCGGTGTCGGCGGCGATCAGGCCCAGCACGGTCTGCACGGTGTAGCGCAGGTCGTCGGCCTGCACCTCGACCTCGACGGCGCTGCCGCCGATGCCCGCCGAACCCTGGTGCATCAGGACGCGGGCGTGCGGGAGCGCGAAGCGACGGCCCGGAGTGCCCGAGGAGAGGAGGAATTGCCCTGCGCTGCAGGCCAATCCGAGGGCCAGGGTGGAGACCTCGCAGGGAACCAGGCGCATCACGTCGCGGATCGCGAGCATGGCGGGCACCGAGCCGCCCGGCGAGTGGATCCACAGCGAGATTCCTGCCTCGGGGTCCTCGGCGGCGAGTGCCATCAGCTGGGTCATGAGCAGGGTGCCGTTGTCGTCGTCGAGCGGACCGTCCAGCACCAGCACCCGGCGGGTGTAGAGCTGTTCGCGGGTGCGCCAGTTGAACATCGGAGTCTTGTTGTCGGCCATGGCTCCACGGTGCCGCAGCGGGACCCGGAAAGTCGCGCCACGCTGCCCTGAGCAGATCCGCTCACAGCAGCGCGAATCCATCGCACGGCAGCGCAGGGCGTGACCCCGGAACCGGGGGCACCGGTTCGGCGGTCTACAAACCGCTGCCCGCACGTCCTAACGTGCTGAGCGCCAGGGGATTCGAGATCTGCCCATCTCGTCGACCGGGTCGCCCGCACGGCCTGCCCTGGTGAGGGGAAAGTCCCCCGGAACTCCGGGGGGAACGGCGACAGCCCTCCCGACTTGTGTACGGGAGGGCTGTCGTCGTCGAAAGGTGTTGCCGGACTTGCTCCGATCTTGCTACGAACCGTCGAAGGTGCGGGCGCGCAGCGAGCGTTCGATGCCCGCCTTGCCCTCGACCACCAGGCGGCGCAGGGCCGGCGGGTGGTCGCCGCCGAGGAACTTGTCGGCCACGGCGACCGCGTCCTCGGTGACCGCCCAGTGCGGGTACAGGCCGACCACGACGGTCTGGGCGACCTCGCTCGAGCGCCGCTCCCACACCGAGGCGATCTCGGCGAAATACCGCTCCACGTACGGGGTCAGCAACTGCGCCTGACCGGCCGGGGCGAACCCGGCGACGATGGCGCGGGCGGTGATATTGGCGACCGAGTCGTCACCCATGACGGTGTCCCACGCCTGCTCCTTGACCGCCGCCTGCGGGCGCGCGGTGGCCGCCGCGGCGGCCTGACGGCGACCCGCCGCGGTGTTGTCGCGGGCGAGTTCCTCATCGATGAGCGGGGTTTCGAGGCCGTCGGAGTCGATGGCTCCGGCGGCCGCGAGCGCCTGGGTGAGCCGCCAGCGCAGGTCGGTGTCCACGGTCAGGCCGGACAGGCCGACACCTTCCGGGTCACCGGCGAGCAGCTGCCGCAGCACCTGCACGTGCTGCGGCGAGAGCAGCGACCCGGTCAGCGCATTGACGAACGCCAGCTGGTGATCGGAGCCCGCACCGGCGGCGCGCGCCAGTTCCAGCAGCCGGTCGGCGTAGGCGGGCCAGCCCTGCGCGGTCGCCCACTCCGGGTCGGCGTACGCGCCGAGCGCGGTGTTGGCCTGCATGAGAAGCCGTTGCACGACACCGATCTCGGTCTCCGCGCCGACGCCGGACTGCACCAGCGCCACGAAGTCGCGGGCCTTCATCTCGGCCTGGCGGGTCATCTCCCAGGCGGCCGACCAGGCCAGGGTGCGCGGCAGCGGCTCGGCGATATCGGCGATGCGTGCCACCACGGTGTCGAGCGAGTCGGCGTCCAGGCGGACCGAGCAGTAGGTGAGGTCGTCGTCGTTGACCAGCACCAGCTTGCCGCGGCCGACACCGATCAGTTCCGGCACCTCGGTGCGCTCGGCCGGATCGATGTCGAGCTCGACGCGCTTGGTGCGCACCAGCTTTCCGTCCTGATCGTCGTACACGCCGATGGCCAGGCGGTGCACGCGACGCTCACCGGCACCGGGGGCCGCGCCCTCCTGGATGACGGCGAAGGACGCGAAATTGCCGTCCGCGTCCACGGTGAAGTCGGGACGCAGGATGTTCAGGCCGGTGGTCTTGAGCCACTGCGCACCCCAGTCCGACAGGTCGCGGCCCGACGCCTTCTCCAGCGCTCCCACCAGATCGTCGAAAGTGGCGTTGCCGTAAGCGTGTTCGGTGAAGTAGTCGCGCAGGCCCGCCAGGAACGGCTCCTCACCGACGTATGCCACCAGCTGCTTGAGCACCGAAGCGCCCTTGGCATAGGTGATTCCGTCGAAGTTGACCTCGACGGCGGCCAGGTCCGGGATGTCGGCGGCGATCGGGTGGGTCGAGGGCAGCTGGTCCTGCCGGTACGCCCAGGACTTCTCGACATTCGCGAAAGTGGTCCAGGCATTGGTGTATTCGGTCGCCCCGACCTGGCACAGCACCGACGCGAAGGTGGCGAACGACTCGTTCAGCCACAGGTCGTCCCACCACCGCATGGTGACCAGGTCGCCGAACCACATGTGCGCCATCTCGTGCAGCACGGTCTCGCAGCGGCGCTCGTAGGAGGCGCGAGTCACCTTGGAGCGGAAGACGTAATCCTCGAGGAAGGTGACCGCGCCAGCGTTCTCCATGGCCCCGGCATTGAATTCGGGGACGAACAGCTGGTCGTACTTGCCGAAGGCATACGGCACACCGAAATTGGTGTGGTAGAAGCCGAAGCCCTGCTTGGTTTCGGTGAAAAGCCGCTCGTGGTCCATGAATTCGGCCAGCGAGGCGCGGCAGTAGATGCCCAGCGGGATCTCGCCGTGCGAATCACGGTAGGAATCGGTCCATTTCGCGTACGGACCGGCGATCAGGGCCACCAGGTAGGTACTCATGCGCGGGGTGGTCGCGAAGGTGTGCCGCAGCACCGCGCCGATCTTGTGGGTCTCGACGATCGCGCCGTTGGAGATGACCTCCCAGTCCTCGGGCGCGGTGACGATCACGTCGTAGGTGGCCTTGAGGTCGGGCTGGTCGAAGCAGGCGAACATGCGCTTGCAGTCGGCGGTCTCGAACTGCGAGTACAGGTAGACCTTGTTGTCGGTGGGGTCGACGAAGCGGTGCAGGCCCTCGCCGGTGTTGGAGTATTCGCCGTCGGCCTCGACCACCAGCTCGTTGTTGGCGGCCAGGTTCGGCAGGGTCAGGCCCTGCTCCTGGTCGTAGCCGCTGACGTCCAGGCTCACGCCGTTGAGCACGGCCGAGCGCACGCCCGCGCCGACGAAGTCGATGAAGGTCTGCGCGCCCGGGGTCGCGGTGAAGGTGACCGTCGCCTTGGTGTGGAAGCTCTCCCGGCGCGGCGCTTCGGCATCGGTGGGCTGTCCGGTCAGATCCAGTTCGACCCGGTAGTTCTCGACCTGGACCGTCGCGGCGCGTTCGATCGCCTGCTCGCGGGTGAGATTCGGTTCGGACAAGGGAGGCTCCTTAGCTCTCGGAGAACTGCTGCCGTACAGGTGCACCCGGCTCACCGGGCGGCGTTGCCCGGGACTCGGTGCGGAATGCGGTGCGTCCACGCGGGCCATCGAGCGGACCAACAAATTCTCCACTCGCGACCCGGCACGGACACGACGTTCCCACAATGCCACGTCCCACCCACGCGTGGCGCGGGCCCGCGCGAGCCGGTTGCTCCTGGTCGCGGCGATCGAGCGTGCGACCGGGCGTCGGGGCGAGCGGTACGCGTCGGTAAGCTCTGCGGCGGCAGCAATCGCCCAGCACGAGGAGGACCGTTGAAGCACATCCACGCCGGTAAGGTGCGCGACCTGTACGAGGACGGCGACTCGCTGATCCTGGTCGCATCCGATCGGGTGTCGGTGTACGACGTGGTCCTGCCGACCCCGATCCCGGACAAGGGTGCGCTGCTCACCCAGCTGTCGAACTGGTGGTTCGGGTTCTTCGCCGATGTGCCCAACCACATTCTGTCCACCACCGACGTGCCCGCCGAGTTCGCCGGCCGCGGGGTGCGGGTCAAGCCGCTGAAGATGGTGAAGGTCGAGTGCGTGGCGCGCGGCTACCTGACCGGTGGCGGCCTGGCCGAATACCAGCGCTCCGGAACCGTGTCCGGCATCGCGCTGCCGCCCGGCCTGCGCGACGGCGACAAGCTGCCCGAGCCGATCTTCACCCCGAGCACCAAGGCCGATGTCGGGCACGACGAGCCGATCAGCTTCGAGGACGTGGTGAACCAGGAGGGCAAGGAGGTCGCCGAGCGGCTGCGCGACCTGACCCTCGACATCTACGCCCGCGGCGCCGCGCACGCCGCCGCGCGCGGCGTGATCATCGCCGACACGAAGATCGAACTCGGTTGGGACGGTGACGTTCTCACCGTCGGCGACGAGGTGCTGACCTCGGACTCCTCGCGCTTCTGGCCCGCCGACGACTACGAGCCCGGCCGCCCGCAGAAGTCCTTCGACAAGCAGTTCGTACGTGACTGGTCCACCTCGACCGGCTGGAACAAGGAATACCCGGGTCCCGAGATCCCGCCCGAGGTGATCGAGGTGACCCGGCAGAAGTACGTCGGGGCCTACGAGATGATCACCGGCCAGACCTGGAACGGCGTCTAGACCGTAATCGCTTCGGCGGCAAGGAAGTCCGCCAGGAAACCGTCGGCCCGGCGCTCCAGCTCGGCGTATTGCGCCGTGCGTTCCGCGCCGACGGTGGGCGCCTCGATGAGCAACTGCCCGTCGGCGTCGAGGCGCTGACGGCGTTCTTCGGCGTCGGGCACCAGACCGACTGCCGAGTACGAGAAGCCGCAGTAGTACGCGATTCCCACATTGAGCTGGCCCTCGAGGGTCTGCTGCATGACGGGAACGAGTGGATCGTCCGAGCCCAACCCGCCCAGGCCGAGCCACAGTATCCGCTTGCCCGCCAGTCGGGGCTTGCTGCGGCCGTAGGCGAGCCCGTAGTTCCACACCCGGTCGATCCAGCCCTTGAGCAGTGCGGGCACGCTCGCCCAATAGACCGGGAAGACGGCTACCACCGCATCGGCGGCGAAGATGCGATCCATGTGCTCGTGGACCTCGGGGGAGTAGGTCTTCTCGCGGTTGCCCCAGTCCGGCTGATCGGCCTCGGTCATGCGGGGATCGAAGCCCTCGGCTCGCAGATCCAGCAGGTCGACGCGATATCCGGCCGCCTGCAGCCGGGTGACGGTGCGGTCGGCGATGTACGCGGTCAGGGAATCGGAGCGGTGGTGGGCTACCACGACCAGGGCGGTGCGGGTTTGTCGATCGCTGTCCCGATGGTCGATACCGTTGTGCGACAAGGAATTGCCTCCTGAATGCAGGTCGTGCGTCCGTTCGGTGATTCCAGTACACCGGTATGAACGTGGACGATCCATAGGTAAATAGCTACGAAGGATAGGAATTCGTCTACCCTGGACGGGTGGATCCCCTGAGCAAACTGCTGAGCGGCATCCGGGCCGAAGGCTCGGTGCTCACGCACGCCGTCCTGCCCGCGCCCTGGACCATTCGCTTCGCCGACCGCGCCCCGCTCACCATGATCACTGTGTTGCGCGGCGGTGGCACCTTGCTGCAACCGGACGGCGGGCAACGGAAGCTCGCCGTCGGCGATACCGCACTGGTGCGCGGACCGGACGAATTCCATTTGGTGTCAGGCGATTCCGGGGACTTGGGCGCCGATCGCTCCGGCCGATTGCCGACCGAATACGAGATCGCCTGCTTCGCATCGGGTTCCGACTGCGCGGGTGAGGAGCTCACCGGAATCAACTGGGGTAGCGAGTCGGCGGCGACCGCGCTGCTGGTCGGCGCGTACCGGACGTCCTCCCGCAGGCATGACCGCCTGCTGCGTGCGCTGCCCTCGGTACTGGTCGTCTACGAGGACTTGGACACCTGTGCCTGGTTCGAGCACGCGGCTGCCGCCGCCGTCGATCAGAGCGCCGGTTCGCAGGCCATGATGGACCGCCTGCTGGACTGGAGTCTGGTCTGCACCATGCGCAACTGGTTCGAACAGGCCGGACCCGACGCCCCC
The DNA here is from genome assembly GCF_054782115.1 of Nocardia heshunensis. Lineage (NCBI taxonomy): Bacteria > Bacillati > Actinomycetota > Actinomycetes > Mycobacteriales > Nocardiaceae > Nocardia > Nocardia heshunensis. The sequence continues at coordinate 265,166 of NZ_BAAGTC010000009.1, forward strand.
ACCTGGTTCCGCGGCCTGGCCGACCCGATCGTGGCCCCGGCCCTGCACGCCATCCACACCAGCCCCGGCGCACCCTGGACGGTCGCCTCCCTGGCCGCCGAGGCCCAGGTCTCCCGGGCTCTGTTCGCCAAGCGCTTCACCGCCGTCATGGGCCGCCCACCCCTGGCCTACCTCACCGATGCCCGCATGGACGAGGCCGAGGAACTCCTCATCGACACCGACCTCACCATCGCCCAAATCGCCAAATCCGTAGGCTACGCAGACCCTTTCGGCTTCTCCGCCGCCTTCAAACGCCACCGAGGCCAGTCACCCACCGCCTTCCGCGCCGCCGCCTGATTCGCCGAGTGGCACATCCGGGAGGGGATTTGTCCGATAAGGGAGGAAAAGTGTGCCACTCGGCGTCAGGGGTGGCGGAGGCGGGCGGCTCGGATGGTGAGGTAGTTGCGTTCGGGGAGGCTGGTGGTTAGGCGGGCGGCGGAGAGGTAGCAGGTGATGGCTTCCTCTGAGTCGCCTGCCATTTCGTGGAGGTGGGCGCGGACCGCGTCGAGGCGGTGGTTGCCGGACAGGGTGTGCTCGAGGGTGTCGGTGAGATCCAGGCCCGCCTGGGGGCCGTGCACCATGGCGAGTGCGACGGCGCGGTTGAGGGTGACCATCGGGTTGGGGGCCTGGCGTTCGAGGGCGTTGTACAGCAACAGGATTCGCGGCCAGTCGGTGTGTTCGGGACATGGGGCCTGGGCGTGCAGGGCGGCGATGGCGGCCTGGATCTGATACTGGCCGATGAGGCCGCTGCGCACGGACGCGGTCGCCAATCGCACACCCTCGATGATCATTTCGCGGTCCCAGAGGCTGCGATCCTGCTCTTCGAGCGGGATCAGCTCACCGTGGCTGCCCGTGCGGGCTTCGCGTCGCGCATCGGTCAGCAGCAACATCGCCAGCAGTCCGGTGACCTCCGGATTCTCCGGCAACGCGCGATACAGTGCGCGCGCCAACCGAATCGCCTCGGTCGACAGATCGGTGCGGTGCAGTCGCTCCCCGCCGCTGGTGTGGCCCTCGGTATAGATCAGATAGAGCACCCGCAACACATTGTCGAGCCGTTCGTTCCACTCTCCCCGTTGACCATTCGACGGGTCGGGCGCGGCAAAGGGCCGTTCTTCGGCCGCGAGCCGCTTCTTCGCCCGCGTAATCCGCTGCGCCATAGTCCGTTCCGGCAGCAGAAAGGCCCGCGCGATCTCCTCGGTCGTCAACCCCCCGACCGCCCGCAGAGTCAACGCGACCGCACTCGCAGGAGAAAGCGCCGGATGGCAGCACAAGAAGAACAGCGTCAGAGTGTCGTCCCGGTCCGATCCGGCGATCATCGTGTCCGCGGGGTCTGGTGTCGCGGCATCCAGCCGCTCGGGATCGCGAAGAGCGGTGGCGGCCTCGCGGTTTCGGCGGGAGGATTCGGCGCGGATGGTGTCGACCATGCGGCGTTGGCCGACCGAGATCAGCCAGGCACGGGGGTTGTCGGGGCGGCCGTCGGCAGGCCATTGGGTGGCGGCGGCGAGGAGGGCCTCCTGGAGGGCGTCCTCGGCGGCGTCGAAGTCGCCGTAGCGGCGGACCAGTGCGCCGAGGACCTGCGGCGCGAGTTCGCGCAACAGGTCCTCGAGGGTGGAATCGAGCATCAGAGCTCGGTGGTGGGGGCGCCCATGATCGGGCGCACCTCGATGTATTCGCCGATCGGTTTACCGCCGGGGCCGGGGGCGGCCGACGCCTGCGCGGCGATCTCGACGGCGCGTTCGGGGGAGTCGACGTCGATGATCCAGTAGCCCGCCAGGAACTCCTTGGTCTCGGGAAAGGGGCCGTCGGTGACCACCGGCGCGGAGCGGCCGTCGGACACGACGATCCGGGCCTGGCCCGGGTCGGCGAGGCCCTGGCCGTCGACCAGTTCACCGGACTTGGCGAGTTCCTCGCCGAGGGCGCGCTGGAAGTCGATGTGCGCCTGGATCTCCTCGGGCGCCCAATCGCCGATGAAGGTGTCGCAGTAGGCGGCGGGGCTGTAGGTCTTGATCAGGATGTACTTCACGGTCGGCTCCTTCGTCGGTGCGCCGCGGTGGCGCTCACGTCCACAGGTCGGAGTCGCGTACGCCGGTGCGACGTACTCTGCACACCAGGTTTTATGGCGACGGTCACAAATCGTCGGGGTTCACGGCCTCGTCGCTGAGCACCAGCTGCTTGATCTTGTCTCCCGCATCCCACACGTTCACGTTCATTCCGGCCAGTACCCGGTTGCCGGAGTCGAGCCAGTAGGCCACGAATTCCCGCTTGCCGAGGTCGCCGCTGACTACGACCCGGGTCTGCTGCCGGGGTGCGACATATCCGGTGTACTCCATCCCGAGGTCGTATTGATCGGTGAAGAAGTACGGCAGCCGGTCGTACACGGCCGGTTTCCCGAGCATGGTCAGCGCCGCCACCGCGGGTTGGTTGAGCGCATTCGCCCAGTGCTCCACGCGGACTCGCTGCGCCAGCACCGGGTGCTGCTGATCGGCGATGTCGCCGACCGCGACGATGTCCGGGTCGCTGGTGGCCAGGCTCTCGTCGACCAGCACGCCCGCGCCCACGGCCAGCCCGGCGTCGGCGGCCAGTTCGATATTGGGCCGCGCGCCGACCGCCACCAGCACCGCGTCCGCCTCGACCCGGGTGTCGTCGGCCAGGCGGACGCCGGTGGCGCGACCGTCGGCGGTGGTGATCTCGGCGACCTGCACGCCGAGGCGCAGATCGACGCCGTGATCGCGGTGCAGCTGCGCGAAGACCTCGCCCATCTCCGGCCCCAGCGCGGCCCGCAGCGGCACCGATTCCGCTTCCAGCACAGTCACTTCCACGCCCGCCGCCCGGGCCGCGGCGGTCACCTCCAGGCCGATCCAGCCCGCGCCGATCACGGCCAGCCGCCGTGCGGAGGCGAACAGTGCCAGCAGGGCGTCGGAGTCCTCGATGGTGCGCAGCACGTGCACGCCCGCCGCGTCCGCGCCGGGCAGGCGCAGCAGCCGTGGGCGGGAGCCGGTGGCGAGAGCCAGTTTGTCGTAGGACAGGGTCGTACCGTCGGGCAGCACAACGGTTTTGGTGGCTCGATCCACGGCGGTGACGGTGGTGCCGGGCATCACCTCCACGTGGTGGTCGCGATACCACTGCGCCGGGTTCGGTGTGAAGTCGACCAGCGCCTTCTTGCCGAGCAGATGCTCCTTCGACAGGGGCGGCCGTTCGTAGGGCAGATGGTCCTCCGCGCCGACGAGCGTCACCGTGCCGTCGAAATCATTGGCCCGCAGGGCTTCCGCGAGCTTGGCCGCGGCCAGTCCGCCGCCCGCGATCACGAACCTGGATGTGGTCATGCCGAATCCTCCTGCTTGCGCCGGTGGGGAACCGCCGTCCTCGAGGCCGATATTCCGACACTAGCCCCGGTGCAGGTGGGCGGCGCGGAAATATCGGCAACAATCCGGGTTGTTGCGCATGGAGTACGGCACTCGTGTGCTCGGCAATGAGCGCTGCCTCCGGCCGTCCGAAAACTGCGAAAGGACTTCCTTGTGAGCGACACCAAGAAGGACAAGGTCGACTTCTGGTTCGACCCGCTGTGCCCGTGGTGCTGGATCACCTCCCGCTGGATCCTCGAGGTCGAGCAGGTACGCGATATCGAGTCACACTTCCACGTCATGAGCCTGTCGGTGCTCAACGAGGGCCGCGAGGGCCTGCCGCCGCAGTACGAAGAGCTGCTCGCCACCGGATGGGGCCCGGTGCGCGTCGCCATCGCGGCCGCCGCCGAGCACGGCGACAAGGTGCTGCTGCCGCTGTACACCGCCATGGGTACCCGCCTGCACAACCGGCGCGCCGAGTACGAGCGGGAGGACGGCTCGCGCACCGACCTGCTGGCGCAGATCATCGCCGAGTCGCTGGCCGAGGTCGGCCTGCCCGCCGAACTGGCGGCGGCCGCCACCAGCACCGACTTCGACGACGCCCTGCGGGTCTCGCACCACGCGGGCATGGACAAGGTCGGCCCGGATGTCGGCACGCCGACTATCCACATCAATGACGTCGCCTTCTTCGGCCCGGTGCTCTCGCGGATCCCGCGCGGCGAGGAGGCGGGCAAGGTGTGGGACGCCGCGGTCGCGCTGGCCGCCTACCCGCACTTCTTCGAGCTCAAGCGGACTCGGACCGAGGATCCCGTCTTCGACTGAGCTGGGCAGGTTTTCGGTAGGACCGGATAATGGATCGGGCAGGGTCCGCGTGCTGCGGACCCTGCCCGATGCGCGTTCGAAACCTCAGTTCGGACCGCGATATTCGTGATAGGTCGTGGTGTCGCCGTAGCCGGGCGGGGGACCGTAGCCAGGCGGCGGGCCGTAGCCGGCGGGCGGTTGGAAACCACCGTACGGCGGGGCCGCGATCGCGGGCGGCAGGGCGTTCGGTCGCAGGAACAGCTTGCCGTGGCGGCTGCGGTCGCGCAGCGCCCACATGCGCCAGGTCAGCACCGGATGGCTGGCCATGGCGTTCACGATCCAGACGAAGAAGCCCTTCTCCTGGGGAGCGCGATCGGCCATCTCGTCGAAGCCGACCAGATTGTTGAGGTACTTGCCGCCGGCGAGGGTCTGCATGGCCGCGGCCGCACCCTGCGGTCGATTGCAGAAGCCGTGGTTGTCGGCCGTGTACTCCTGGGTGCGGATCAGCGAGCTGCCGATGATCGGGATGTACGAGCCCGCGAACATACCGAGCTGCCGCCAGTAGGAGACGTGCCCGGCCGCGATGTGGCCGACCTCGTGGCCGATGATGAACGCCAGTGCGTCGGGATTGCGTGCGGCGCCGCCGATTTCGAACAGGTCGCTGTAGACGACCACGAAGCGGCGGAAACCGTGGCCCGCGGCGAACGCGTTGACCTGGCCGTTGCCCAGCACCACATAGGCGTCGGGGACCTTCTTCATGCCGAAGCGCTGCGCCGCCTCCTGCACCATCCGGTACCCCTCGGGGAACTGGGTGGGCGACATCTTCACGCCGTTGACCCGCTGGGTCGCGAAGTTCATACCGCGGATCAGGTAGACGATCAGCGGGGCGAAGACCAGAACCAGGGTGATCTGGCCCGCATTTCCGGTGAGCAGCAGCAGAAGTGCGAACAGGTACGCCAGCACCGTGATGGTGACCACGATGACCAGCATCGGGATCTCCCAGCTGTGCCGCGCGGGCATCCCGTACGGGGACAGGCCGCGGGTCTGCTGCACCATCGGCGGTGGTGGCGGCGAATACGGTTGCTGCGGACCCCAACCCGGCGCACCCAGGCGGGGATCCCAGCCGGTCATGCCGTTGATCGGAACGGCCGGATAGCTGCCCGTGGGCGGCTGACCCGGTAGGCCGCCGGATGTTTGCCCCCCATAGGCGTTCGGCGGTGTCGAACTGTCGTCGGACGTCATGCCTGGATAGTACGTTTCGCGGGTGTCGACGGTTCGTCTCACCGCGGCGGGTCCGGACCCGTGCGTGTCCGCACGCGGGCGTCCTGACAGAATCGGGGCCATGCGCGTATACCTGGGTGCCGACCATGCCGGCTTCGAACTGAAGAACCACGTCAAGGCTCACCTGGAGGGCCAGGGCCACGAGGTCGTCGACTGCGGCGCGCTGGAATACGACGCCCTCGACGACTACCCGGCCTTCTGCATCGAGGCCGCGCGCCGCGTCGTCGCCGACCCGGGCTCGCTGGGCTTCGTGTTCGGTGGCTCCGGCAACGGCGAGCAGATCGCCGCCAACAAGGTGCCCGGCGCGCGCTGCGCCCTCGGCTGGAGTGTGGAGACCGCGCAGCTCGCCCGCCAGCACAACAACGCGCAGCTGCTCGGCATCGGCGGCCGCATGCACACCACCGAGGAAGCCCTCGCCATCGTCGACGCCTTCACCACCACCGCGTGGTCGGACGAGGAGCGCCACCAGCGCCGCATCGACATCCTCGCCGAGTACGAGAAGACCGGCGTCCCCCCGGCCCTGCCGAACTGAGCTGTGCCAGAAGGCCATTGACCCGTGCCCGAAGGCCATACGCTGCACCGCCTGGCGAAGCTGCATCAACAGCGCTTCGCCGGCGGTCAGGTCCGAGTCTCCAGCCCGCAGGGCCGCTTCGCCGACGGCGCGGCCCTGATCGACGGCCGCGTGCTGACCCGCGCCGAAGCCTGGGGCAAACACCTGCTGCACCACTACGATTCGGGCGTCACCCTGCACATCCACCTGGGTCTGTACGGCAAGTTCACCGAATCCGCCGTCCCCATGGATGATCCGGTCGGCGAGGTCCGCATGCGCCTGATCGGCGGCGGCCGCACCGGCGACCTGCACGGCACCGACCTGCGCGGCCCCAACGCCTGCGAAATCCTGCACGACCCCGAAGTCGCCGCTCTCACTTCCCGTTTGGGCCCCGACCCCCTGCGCCGCGACGCCGACCCCGACCGTGCCTGGTCCCGCATCAGCCGCTCCCAGCGCACCATCGGCGCAATGCTCATGGACCAGAAGGTCCTCGCCGGAGTCGGCAACGTCTACCGCGCGGAAATCCTTTTCCGCCACAACATCTCACCGCACCGCCCCGGAAAGTCGCTGAGCCGCACCGAATGGGACGCCATCTGGGCCGACCTGGTCGAGCTCATGAAGGTCGGCGTCCGCCGCGGCAAAATGCACGTCGTCCGCCCCGAACACGACCACGGCGCCCCCTCCTATGCCGCCGACCGCCCCCGCACCTACGTCTACCGCCGAGTCGGCGACCCCTGCCGCCTGTGCGGCACCACCGTCCTACATTCGGTCATGGACGCCCGAAACCTGTTCTGGTGCCCCACCTGCCAGCCCGGTTGAACCGCACCAGGGTGCGGCCCGACGGGGTTCGTGGTCAGATTCCCGACATCGCGTTCAGGGTGGCCTCGTAGGCGGGTCTGTTCTCCGGGAGCAGCTTGCCCAAGCGCGAGAAGAAGCCGTGGGCAGCGTGCCGGATTGCGGCGATCAATTCGGATTCGTCCGCGGCGGCCGTTCGCCGCGGAATGGCTCTGCTCTCGAGCGTCACCAGTACGTGGTCCCCACCTGTCCTGCGGAAAGATAGTTCGATGGGCTGATCCGGAAATGATGTGGTGGCCGCGCCTTTAACCTGAAGCTCGCAGATCGCGTTGACGATGTATGCCCAGAGTTGATCGACGTCGTCCCACAGGGTCTTGTCGAGAATGGCGACTCCATTGATCTCCAACTCGATTGCGCCCTCGACGTGACGAGGGTTCGGAGGCTTGAAGTCGGCCTCTTCCACCGGCACGAAAACGCCTCGGGAATCTTTCAGGTACGAGACTGCGGTAATCACTTCATGTCCTGTTCTGGGCGTCATTCCGGCTTCGGGAAGAACTGTCCGACGGTACCGTTGCCGGTACCCACTTGGTATCGGCAGTTTCAGGCCGGGAGCAACCGCTGGTTCACGCTGAGCGCAGTCGCTGGATTGCCAAGGGCACTGCGCCCGACCACCACTGGGGATCGGCGGTCCCGTCGGTGGTGCGGCCGTCGCGGTGGACGTAGTGGCGGACATCGCGTCCGGGCGTGGCGAATTCACCGGCGAGCGCTCGCTCGAGCCATTCCGCGCCGAAGCGGAAGATCTCGGCCGCCACGCCACCGAGTGGGTGGAATTCGCCTTCGTAGACGCGAATCTCCTTGGGGGCGCGGACTAGTTCGTAGTTGGCGAGGGCCTGCTCGAGTGGGGTCAGTTCGTCGAACTCGCCGATTCCGTATAGCACCGGGCAGGTGATGGCGGCGACCAGGTCGCCCAGCGGCATGCGGTCGCGCAGATCGTGGTCGAAGGCGGCTTCGTCCTCGTAGCCCGCCATGTACATGTAGTTGTTCTTGAAGGTCGGTTGGGCTCGCTCGAAGATCGTGCGGAAGTCGCCGGTCGGCGCTTCGAAGGCGGCCAGTGCTGCCAGCCTGGGATCCGTTGCGGCCGTGCGTGATCCCCAGTAGCCGCTCATGCTGATGCCGAACATGCCGATGCGCTCCGGATCCACCTCCGGGAGACCGGCCAGGTAGTCGATGTAGGTCTGCACCGCCCGCTCGTAGTTGGTGAGGTCGACCGCCAGGCCGTGTGCTCGGCTCTCGCCCTGACCGGGGCCTTCGATGGACAGGGCGACCATGCCGCGTGAGGTGTAATACCGCTCGGCTGCGGCGATGTAGTCCTCCTTGATCATGTCCATGCCGGGGCCGAGGATCACCGCGGGCGCCTGGTGCACGGGCCCGGCGGGCAAGTGGAGCAGTGCGAAGATCTGCTTGCCCTCGAAGTCGAGCGCCACCCGCCGGACCAGTCCGCCGCGCAGCCGGCCCAGTCGTTCGACGCAGTGGTTGGTCCGCTCGCGGAAGGCGAGTTTGCGGGGATCGGCGGCATCGAAGATCGAATATTGGGCCCGGCCCCACATCACCGCGGCGCGGGTGTAGAGGTCGGCGGCGGTGCGGGCGAACCCGTTTCGCTCGTGATGGGCGGCGCGTTCCTCGGCCTGCGCGGCAATGCTCGCCCACGCCTTGGGCAGCATCGCGCCACTCCGGGTGAGTTCGAAGACCTTGTCGAAGTCGGTGTGGTCGTGACCGAGTTGCTCCATGGTGCCCTTGGCCTGCGGGTGCAGGGCGTCGAAGCCGCCCTGGGCGAGGGCGATGTCGAGGGCCCAGGTCTGGCCGATGGATCGAATGGTCATGGCAGTTCCTTTCCGGGGATGACTAAGTACTTATCTATTAAGTACTTAGGTTAAGCTGATTGTCAAACCACCACGTTCCGTCGACAGGAGATGCATTCGTGAGCGAAGATCTCGACCCGGACCGCGCCGCGGCCCTCGACCTACTGGCGCGGGCCGCCTACCGGCTCAGCGCCGCGGACTCCCGGCTACGGGGTCGCGCGACCAGATCGCCCGAGGCTCTATCGCTCACGCACGCCCGCGCCCTGCGCGCGCTGGACGATCAGGGACCGCTCACGATCGGCGGGCTCGCCGCGCTGACCGAAACAACCGGTGCCGCAACGACGCAACTGGTCAACGGCCTGGTCGCCGCCGGATATGTCACCAGGGAACGAGGGCCGGGTGACAAGCGCTCGGTCCTGGTCGCGCTGACCGAGGCTGGACGTGTCCGGTGCCGCGAGCGAATGGCGGCCATGGGCGATGCTCTTCGGGCGGAGTTGTCCGACCGGGACACCGTGGCGCTGCGCTCCGCCGCCGAGGTCCTCGATCGGCTGGTCGCCATCTACGACCGGCTCTGACCCTCGGTCATGGATGCGCGAAACCTGTTCTGGTGACTCGTCTGTCAGCGTTGGAGGAGCGTGACGGCGGTGCGAGAAGCCATCGGAGAACTGGATTGCGGACCAATCGGCATGTATGACCGTGCCGGGCGCGCTAAATTGGGCGCACGTCCAGGTGATTGCTGGTGTGGGAGAGGGCTATTGCCGCGACGGCATGCCCCGCTGCTCGAACCTGGTTGTTCCGCAGCGCGATCCGAGCGGTGGGGTGCAGCGGAGGGGCGGCAGGCGAATGCCGCGTCTCCGGCGAGAACCACACGAGAGCGGCAATCCCATGCGCAACACCATTCTCCTCACCGCCTTCATTGCTATCTCCCTCGCCCTCGGAGCGGGACCGGCCGCCGCCGAACCACTCCCGGTGGAGAGCCCGAGTACGGCCGACGCCGTCGACGCCACGGCCCTGCCGCCGGGGGAGTCCTGTGTGCAGGGATTCCTCAGCGGCTCGGCCAAATCGGGCGCGACCGGATCGGTTACCGGTTCGGCACTCGGATATCTCGGCGGATCCAGCGGTGGACCCCAGGCCGGTTCCGCCGCGGGCTTAGCCAATGGCATCCTCACCGCGCTGGCCAGCGGATCCGGGGCCGGTCTGGCCACCTGCGGCTTGAACGAATTGGGCAATGACGCACCCGGCGTACTCACCGGCTCGACCGGTGGGCCGGGGAAGGGGTATCTGACCGGATCCGCGGGCGGATTCGCCTCGGGCTCGAAGGATGGCCTGCCGCTCGGGTTGGGCGCGAGCGTGCTCTCCGGACTACTCGGGGCGGTTACCAGCGGATCGAGTCAGTAGGCGGGCCCGGCATCGATTGATCGAAGGTGGTGTTCAGCGGCAGCAGTTGGGATCGAGTACCAGGCATAGCGCGGACAGCGCGTCGCGGTAGGCGTGGTGGTAGGTGTTCATGCCGCGGCGTTCGGATTCGACGAGTCCGGCCTTCTTGAGCTGCCCGAGGTGGTGGCTGACGGTCGATTCGGCGAGTCCGACCGTCGCGGCGAGGTCGCCGGTGTTCTCTTCCCCGGCGGGGCTGGTGAGCAGGAGTGACAGCAGCTTCACCCGGACCGGGTCGGCGATGGCCTTGAGCCGTAAGGCGATTGCGAGGGCGGCGTCATCGTCGATCGGGGCGGCGGCGACGGGCGCGCAGCAGACCGGGGCGGACATGTCGATCACGGGCAGCGCCTTGGGCATGACAACCACCCTACGCACCTTGTTGACATATGTCGAAAAGGTAGGGCACACTCTGTCGCACTAGTTCTTCGACATATGTCTCACAAGTGGAGGTATGGTCTCATGTCCCGTGTACAGCTCGCCCTCAACGTCGACGACCTCGACCAGGCGATCACGTTCTATTCGACGTTGTTCAAAACCGAACCGGCCAAGCGCAAACCGGGCTACGCCAACTTCGCCATCGCCGAACCGCCGCTGAAGCTGGTACTCATCGAAAATCAGGGCCACGGCGGCAGCCTCAACCACCTCGGAGTCGAGGTCGAATCTTCCGAACAGGTGCACTCCGAGATCGCCCGCCTGTCGAGCGCGGGCATGTTCACCGAGGAGCAGATCGCCACCACCTGTTGCTTCGCCACCCAGGACAAGGTCTGGGTCACCGCTCCCGACGCGGAGCGCTGGGAGGTCTACACCGTGCTGGCCGACAGTGAAACCTTCGGCACCGCACCGGTATTGGCGTCCGGGCAGGTCGCGACCGATGAGCAGGCCATGGCGATTTGCTGTGGAACCGCCGAGGAAGCCGCTGCCGAGGGCGCGTGCTGTGGCAGTGCCGCGAAGGCCGAGGCCGTCGTCTCGGGTCAGTCCTGCTGCGGCTGAGTGCTGGGTGCACCCGCTGTTCGCTTGCCATCTGATTCGATAACCATCAATATCGATAAGTGTCGAAACGAGAGCTACCGCTGACCGGGGTGACCTCACCCGCGTGTGAGGTCACACCCCTGGCCCGGCAACCCTTGACCTCGCAGGCCGCGGTCGAGTTGGCGGGAGTCTTCAAGGCGTTGTCGGACCCGGTACGGCTGCGGTTGCTCAGCGTGGTGGCCAGCCACAGCGGGCGGGAAGCCTGCGTGTGCGACCTCTCCGACGGTTTCGACGTGTCCCAGCCCACCATTTCCCACCACCTCAAGGTGCTGCGCGAGGCCGGGCTGTTGTCGAGCGAGCGGCGGGGGTCGTGGGTGTACTACCGCGTCGAACCCGCTGCCTTTCAACAGCTTTCCAGGCTCCTCGATATCGCGGCTCCCAACGAGGTGCTGCGATGACGATGCTCGCTCGACGGCTGACGGCCGAGTTCGTCGGCACCGGACTACTGGTGTGCGTGGTGGTTGGCTCCGGTATCGCGGCCCAGCAACTGTCCCCGAACGACATCGGGATCCAGCTGCTGGAGAACTCGACGGCGACGGTCTTCGGATTGGGCATCCTGATCCTGATGTTCGGACCCGTCTCCGGCGCGCACTTCAATCCCGTTGTCTCGGCAGCCGATTGGGTGGCCGGACGGCGCAACGGTACCGGGCTGTCCGGCACGGAACTCGCCTCCTACATCGGCGCGCAGGTCCTCGGCGCCGTAGCCGGGGCAGTCCTGGCCAACATCATGTTCGACCAGCGGGCCGTCCAGATCTCCACCCACCACCGCGCCACCACAGGGCATCTAGTGAGTGAAGTGGTGGCCACGGCCGGGCTGATCGCGCTCATCTTCGCCCTCGCCCGCACCGGCCGGGCAGCCCTGTCCGCGGCGGCGGTGGCCGCATACATCGGTTCGGCGTACTGGTTCACCAGCTCCACCAGCTTCGCCAACCCGGCCGTCACGCTCGGCCGCGTCTTCTCCGACACTTTCGCCGGCATCGCCCCTGCCTCGGTGGCCGCATTCATCGCCGCCCAAATCCTCGGCGGCGCAATCGGGCTCAGCCTGATCAGGTTCATCTATCCCGACCCGCTCCCCGCCGAGAACGTCGTCACCCCACACCCGGAACCGGCCCACACTCCCACCGAACTCGACATCCCCACTGCCTGAAAGGGACTCAGCCCGCCCATGACTTCCACCAAGCCCAGCGTGCTGTTCGTGTGCGTGCACAACGCCGGACGCTCCCAAATGGCGCAGGGGTTCCTCACCCATCTCGCGGGTGACGCGATCGAAGTCCGTTCCGCGGGAACGGCGCCCGCCGACACCATCAATCCTGCCGCGGTCGAGGCGATGGGTGAACTCGGAATCGATATCACCGCCCAAACGCCGACGATCCTCGCCGCTGACACCGTGCAGACCTCGACCGTGGTGATCACCATGGGTTGCGGGGACACGTGCCCCTACTTCCCCGGCATCGACTACCGCGACTGGAAACTCGATGACCCGGCGGGAAAGGGCGTCGCAGCAGTTAGGCCGATTCGCGACGAAATTCGTGCGCGGGTAGAACAACTCATCGACGAACTGCTGCCGACCGGTCGGGTGTAGCGTCGCGACTGAAAGCGCCGGAAGCCTTGACACTCGATGGTGACGCGCGACGATCGATAGGTGAGCGTCGAACGCGATGCCTTGGCCGCTGATCTCGAGCGGGCCCGAGTCGATTTCCATCACCTGCTCGGCACAACCCGTGACGATGAGTGGAGAGCATCGACGAATGGGACGCGCTGGACCAACGAAGAGCTGCTGTTCCATATGGTCTTCGGCTACATGATCGTGCAGAAGCTGCTGATCCTCCTCCGAGTGTTCGGCCGCCTGCCCGCCGGTGCCGCCCGCACGAATTCGAGGTTCCTCAACGCGGCGACCAAGCCGTTCGACCTGGTCAACTTTTACGGCTCCCGCCTGGCGGCGCGCGTCTACAACCGCCGCAGGATGGGTGCCAAGATGGACCGGGTCATCGCCTCGCTCCGGCGGTCCCTGTTCCGCGCGGCCGATGCGGATTTCGCTCGCGGCATGCCGTATCCCGAGCGCTGGGACCCGTATTTCCACGGCTACATGACCCTCGCCGATATCTACCGATATCCGGGACAGCACTACGACCACCACCGAAAACAGCTGACGGTCAACGGTGTTCGCGAGCCGTAGCGGTTGATCGGGTCAGCGGCGGGCGCGGCGGGTGAGGAGGCCGACCAGCCAGCCGACGGCGAAGGTGACGAGGAGGACCAGCCACATGGGGGAGCGGACGGTGATGAGTAGGAACTTGATGTCCACCTGGTGACGGTTCACGACGATGAACGCGACGGCGAGTGCGGTCAGGATGATCGCGAGCCACTGTTTGGGCGAGATGCGGGACAGGACGGAAGGTTTCGAGGGTTCGGTCACCGGCGGACTCCTGGTGGTCGGTGGGGCGTCAGCGGTTGACGTGGGTGAAGCGGTACACCGTCACGTTGTCGTCGGTCGCCTGCGCACCGTCCGGGGTGGTGTAGGCGTATTGGCCGGTGTCATTGGTGCGGCAGCGCAGGGTCATCGTGAAGGGAATCGGTTGGGGTGCGCTGGTCTGGGTGCTGTCGATGACGGCGACGCCCTGTTCGGGAGAGCTGTAGGTGTAGGTGCCGTCCTGCCAGACGCCGCTGCCGACGACCATGTACTGGAGTGCGCCGGGGGCGGGGAAACGCACCAGGGTCATCGAGTCACCGATGGGTGCGGCGGGGACGGCGGGGGTGCTGCCGTAGAGGATCAGGACGGTACCGTGGGCCAACTCCGTGGGAACGGTGCACACGCGGGGCGTGTCGCCGGGATCGGCTTGTGCGCTGGGGATTCCGGCCAGCAGGGCGGCCACGACGACGGCCGTCAGATGCGCTGCGTACTTCATGCTCCTCCTCGGGGCCGGGCGGTCACAGCAACCCGAAGGCGCTGAGAATGAAGACGACATTGGCGGCGATGCTCGTGACGGTGTCGGCGAGGGCCAGGGCCGCCGAGCCCAGTTCGACCAATCCGGCCGACAACGTAGCTGACATGGCAACGCCCCCAATCCATTGCTGGCCGGTAACTGCACGTTCGAGTCACTCTAGCTACGCCGAACCCGCGAAACGCGGACAGCGCGCCTCAGAGTGTCGCGGGTCGGTGGCCGTGGATTCGATGGTGGTGCCGGGGGTGTAGAACACTTCGACCACGTCATGGATGTCGATGTGCCGGTGCCAGTGGCCTTTCGGGACGATGACGAAGGAGCCAGGGGTGAGTTTGTGGCGGTGGGTTTCGGTGTCGGTGAGGATTTCGACGGTGACGGTGCCCGACAGCACCATGAGGAGTTCGTCGGTGTCCGGGTGTAGCTCCCAGGTCGAGGTTTCGAGCCGGTCGCCGTAGTACATGCAGAACATGCCTTCGTTGAATGACTCGAGTTCGCGGAAATCGAAGGGAGAGAGGGTTTTCGCGAGGGTGGCGGGATCGTGAATTCGCATGATCCCAATTTGATGGGCGCTACCCCGGACAATCTTGTACGAATGTTCGGTCACTGCGGACCGGGGCGCTCACGCCTGGATGACCTCGACATTCACCAGGGCGTTGTACGAGTCGCAACTGGCCCAGGATTGGTTCGTGCCGTATTGGGCGGGGCCGTATTTCCAATAGGTGAAGGGGACGGGCCAGGCGATGCAGGTGAGTTTCACCTGGTGCCAGGTGGGGAGCTGGCAGGTGGACATTCCGCCGGTGTTGAAGATGTTGAAGACCTGGCAGTTCGCTGCCCATACCGGCACGTCATCGGCCTGGGCAACCCCAGCAGTCGCGAACATTGTTCCCGCAGCCGCGGTGGCAACGACAACGCTGGCAGCAAGCCGCTTCGCAGATAGCATTCCGACCTCCTGAATTGGGTGTTGTCTGAACACATCAGAATGCTGGTCGCGCGTGTTACTTCCGCAGGAGATACGGAAATAAAAGGAATATTGTTGAATTAAGGTCCGAATTCACGTGTAAGCGCTGTGGTCCACCGCGAGTCCGAGGTCGGTCGCCAGCATGACCGGCGTCATCCCGGTGAACGCCTGGACATCTCGATGCAGATGAGCCTGGTCGACGAAGCCGCACACCGTCGCCACGTCGGCCGCGGCCTCGCCCGCGACCAACCGGCCCGCGGCGTGGTCGAAACGCACCAGCTTCGCGGCCTGCTTGGGCGGTAGCCCCATCTGGTCGCGGAAGCGCCCCCACAGCCGCCGGCGACTCCAGCCCACCTCGACGGCGAGATCGTCGATCCGGGCCCGGCCGCGGGTGCCGAGGATCCGGCTCCATACCCGCGCCACCTCCGGATCCACCACCCGCCCCGCCGCGCCGCGACGAGCGAGTTGCGCCTCCGTCAACGCGAAACGCTCACCCCACGAGGATGATTCGGCCAGTTGCTCCCGCAATCGGGACGCCTCCCGGCCCCACACGTCCTCGAGGGATATCACCGTGCGATCCCACTCGCCCAGCACCCTGCGCGCGGCCAGGGGCGACAGGCGCACCTCCACACACGTCAGGTTCCGCCCGCGCAGCCGAACCGGGCCCGGCAGCAGCCCGGCGACCAGACCGCCCGGCTCCCGCGCACCGCCGCCGTCGTCCACCACGAGTGCCCCGGTACCGAAGTCGAGGACGAGCGTGACGGCGGGGTGGGGGACGACCGGCATTTCGATCAGGTCGGTGCCTCGGTCCTGAAATCCCGCCATCCGCACACCTGGCATTCGGATTGCTCGCCCGGGGCGCGCGACGCCCCAGGGAGATGCGCTAACCCTTTGCACCGCACTGTCACCGGTGTCGCCCGCGGCTCGCATGCACCCATGCTACGGGCCGCCCGGCGGCTCGTGATCAGTGCTCGCAGAGGGAGAATTCGCGTTCGTAGAGCTCTTGGTTGTGTTCGGTGACGAAGAACTTGCGTTCCTGCATCAGCTGTTCGCGGTAGCTCTCGGCCTCGGTCCGGGTCATGGTCGAGGTCTCTGCCCACGGCTGCTGGGGTGGCACGTCGGCGGTCGAGGTGATCGTGGTCGACGGGTCGATCAGGAAGAACGCCAGGATCTTTCGGTGGCCGGGGCGGGTGGGGTCGGCGAGGCGGAAGGGGGCCACGCGGTGCTGGAGGATGTTCGGGAAGGCCAGGCAGCGGCCGGGGCGGGCGTGGGCCGAGCCGAGGACCTGGTTCATCGGGTCCTCGTCCTCGAGGCCGAAGACCCCGCGGACGCCGCTGCGGTCGTTCTGCTCGTAGTAGGGGTCGTCGATGGCCGTGCGGAAACTCAGCAGGCTGTCGGTGATGTTCTCGCTGTCCCAGTAGTAGAGGGCGGTGGAGACGATGCGTTCGTTCATCATCGCCTCGACATGCCAACTGCCGCCAGGGTATTCGGGCCTCTCGGGGGTGAGGTGGATGGTGGCGAGCTTGACGATCACCTGCAGGCGGCGGCCGCTGAGGTCGACGGGCGCGAAGTCGTCGGGCCGGACAGGCGGGGCGAAGACGGGGAGCTCCCCGATATCCGGGGTGCGGTTGTCCCACCACTCATCCCAGGCGTCCTCGTAGGCGCTCTGCGCATCGGTGTCGTCGTCTTCCGGCTCGACCGGCTCCTGCTCGTGGAAGCCCCAGAATTCGATGTCATCGCGCCGCGGCCGGGGGTGGCGCAGGTCGGTGAGCACATGCTCGAACAGTGGTAGCACACGGGTGAACAGTTGCGGCAGCACGGATTCGAGTTCGCGATGCGCTACCGGGTGGACGTTGTTCACATACGACGTGAAGACGCCCGCGCCGTCATCGCCGACCTCGACATCGGTGGGCAGCCACTGGAACTTCTCCGAGTAGGCATACCGCTCAGCGCGTTTCGTCGGTGTCTGCCAGGTCGTGTCGTCCACCGGGCTCACCCCGCGCACGAGACAGAACAGCGAAGGATGCACCAGATCCAGAACCTGACCGTCCGAACCCGGATGCCAATCCAGCTCCGCGTCGGGAACGTCCTCCAACACCCGAACGGCCTCCCGCAGACGGGAATTCAGCTCGGCATCGATCAAAGAGTCGGACTGCCACACCCCGTCGACCGCGGATACCTCGATCCCGGTCGACCCGTCCCGCAGCCCCGCGTAATACGCCAATTCCGCCATCACATAACGGATTTGGTCCTCGGTCAGCCCCTGAGCCGTCGCCTCCGCCGCCCACCTGGCCGCGATCTCGGCGTCGTTCATCTTCATGAACCAGTCCGGCTTGGCCCGGATGTGCGCGCTGATCTGCATGATCTGCAATTCCCGCAACGTTCGCGGCCGCGAGCTCGCGGTCATGCCGTCGGCGAGGAAGGGCAGTGGAAAGGCAGACAGCTCGATCATTCTCTCGAATCTCTGTGATCCCCGGCTAGCGTTCGATGCCGGTCCTGGTGCGCGACCAGATCAGCCTACCCAGGCCGACCGACAGCAGAACGGCCGTCGCGATCACATAGATGTCGCCCGGGATGTGTTGCCACCAAGCCCAATTCATCTCGCGGTGCTTGCCGTTGGGGACCAACCCGGGGCCGATCAGGAACAGCACGGCCACCACGGCAATGGTGGCGGCGGGCGCGAACCGCGGGCTGGTAGACGCCCAGGCGGCGGCCGTCACCAGCGCGGGCGCCACCCACACCCAGTGGTGGGTCCAGGAGACCGGTGAGATGAGCAGCAGCACCGCGGCATTCACGAGCAGCGCGGTGACGGACAGGATGGTCACCGGCGTCGGGCCGGAGAAGTCCGCCTTAGCCCGTTCGGCGGTGATCAGGTGATGCATCAGCGCTGCGCCCGCGCACACGACGATCAGCGCGAGCCCGAGCCACACCGCGGTGGTCGCCGAATGCGGCACTCCCACCCGGAACACCATGCCCTTGAGCGATTGGTTGCCGACGTAGTCGGGGGAGCCGATGCGGTTGGTGTCGACGATGGCGTGCAGCCAATAGTCGCGAGATTCGCGGGGGAACAACACGAATCCGGCGCCGATCACCCCCACCGCGGTGGCCGCGGCGGTCCCGGCGGCCTTCCAGTCGCGGCGGATCAGGAAGTACAGCACGAACGCGGCCGGGGTCAGCTTGGTCACCGCGGCGATGCCGATGAGCACGCCGCGCGGCCAGCGCGGTTTCTCGGTCAGGCAGTCGAGGGCGACCGCCGCCATCAGCACCAGATTGATCTGCCCGAACCACAGTGTGGTGCGCACCGGTTCGATGGCCAGTGCCAGCACGACCGCCGCAACACTCAACGTGATCTTGCTGCGCGAGTTGAGATCCGGCCGCACTCGCGACAGCACCAGCCAGATGGTCACGCCCAAGCAGGCCAAAGAGCTGGTGGTGACCAGGAATTCGGCCAGCCACAACGGCATCACGGCCAGCGGGATCATCAGCACCGCGGCCGACGGGGGATAGGTGAACGGCAGGTCGGTGTGCCCGGCCACCGGCAGGGTCGCGCCGTACAGCGTGCCGTGTTCCAGCCATCCCTTGGTGTCGACGCGGTAGACCTGCAGGTCCAGGAAGCCGTGCAGGGAAGCGAAGAGCACGGTGATCGCCAGCGACACCAGCAGCCCGATCAAGATCGGAATGCGGGGCAGACCGCCACGGCCCTCGGTCTTCAGGTTCTCCAGCAAGCTTCGTTGCCCCGCCCGCGTAGTGATCATCAGGGAGAATTTAACCCTTTCGGCTTTCGTGCAAGATGTCCGGATTGCCTTGCGAGATGGGCAAATTAGTGGCAAATCCGTCGATCGGGGTTCGGCCACCCCAGTACGCCAACCGGCTGCCCGGGCGGGCGAACCAGGTCGCATAGAAGAGGATCACGACCGCCGCCAGTGAACCCAGCACCAGGAATCCGGCGGGCACCGGATACTCGGCCATGGTCTCGGCCAGGAAGCGATACGACAGCAACAATCCGGCGAGTACCGCCGCGCCGAGCGACACGATGCGGGCCCGATTGTGGTCCCAGCCTCGCTCCGGATCGCGCAGCGCGGACTCCACCGTCAGCGACAGCACCGCGCCCGCCACCAGATCACTGCCGTAGTGGTAGCCGAAGCCCAGCGTCGCCAGCAGCGTGCACACCAGCCAGAACGCGCCCGCCCAGCGCAGCCAGCGCGGCCCGGTGCGGGAGTGGATGAACAGGGCGGTCGCCCAGGCGGTGTGCATGGACGGCATGCAGTTGCGGGCGGTCTCGGAGTCGAACAGCATCGGCTGCGGATCGGACAGCATGGCGGGCCAGACCGTCGGCCAGTCGCCGATCTCGAGTCCGTGCCCGAGCGGGCCGTACGCGAAGACCGGGCCGACGACCGGGAACAGCACGTAGCCGAGCGGTCCGATCACGCCCAGCACCAGGAAGGTTCGCACCAGGTGATGCCGCGGCCAGCCGTCGATGGTGACCCGGCGCAGCTGCCAGAACGCGACCACGACCGCGGCCACCGGCAACTGGATGTAGACCACGTGCAAGATCTGCGACGGCACCGAGCCGAGTGATTCGAGCGCGTGCCCGACCAGCCACGACGGTTCGCCCAGCGCGCGATCGGCGAGCTGGACGTACTGGTCCAGCACCCGGGGCCCGGCGATGATGCTGACCATCAGCCAGGTGTCGGCCAGCTTCGAGGCCATGATCAACAGCACACCGAAGGCGATGGCCTGCAGGGCGGTCCGGCGGCGCTGACCCTCCCAGCGCGCGACCACCACGATCAGTCCGGTGAGGGCCAGCGTCGGGCCGGTGCCGATGGACACGTGCCATCCGCAGGCCGCTTGCAGGCCGAGGGTCAGCAGGTCCAGGACGGCCGCGGCGCTGAGGCTCACAATGCGGGTCCGGGTGGGCACGCCGACGCAGGCGAGCCCGAGTCCGGCCCAGGACACGGCCGCGGACTGTGGATTGGCGAGGTAGTCGTCGAGCAGGCTGCGCAGCGGTCCGAGCATGTCGTGCGCGGTGGCCCACACCTGCGCGGCGGTCAGCAAGACCAACGCCAGGGTCAGGGCGGCGACCGGAAGAACCCGCGACTTGACCCCACTACTCGACAACGAGGAGCGCGAAGTGTTCATCTCGTGGTCAAGCAGCACTGTAAATCGATAACACAAGTTAAACGGAGGCACAACTTCCGGTTACTGCGCGGTCTGATTTCCGCGCGTTCGGCCGGTCGTGTGGATTCGCTCAGGCGACGCCGCCGTTGACTCGCAACACCTGGCCGTTCACCCAGGACGCATCCGGATGCAACAGGTATGCGACCGCCGACGCCACCTCGTCGTTGTCCCCGAGTCGGCCCATCGGGGCCTGTGCGGCGAACCGCCGCACATCCGCCTCGGTCTTGCCGTCGCGGAACATCGGTGAGTCGATCAAACCCGGCGCGACCGCGTTGACGCGAATTCCCCGGGGTCCGAACTCCTTCGCGGCCACCCGGGTGAGGGTCTCCACCCCGCTCTTGGCGGCTAGATAGACCCCGAGCCCGGGCGTCGCGGTCGCGACCGCGGTGGAGGACAGGTTGACGATCGCGCCGCCCACGGCGAGTCGCTGCGCCGCCTCCTGCATGCCGTAGAGGGTGCCGAGCAGGTTGACCCCGAGCAATTCCTCGACGAGAACGTCGTCACTGTCGGCCACGGACGCGACCTTCGCCACGCCCGCGTTGTTGACCAGCCCGTACACCGGCCCGAATGTCCGTTCGGCGGTGTCGAACACGGCATGGATGTCCGCGCGGACCGCCACATCGGCGCGGACGGCCACCGCTCGCCCACCGGCCTTCTCGATCTCGGTGACCACCGCCTCCGCCCGGTCTCGTCCGGATCGGTAGGTGAGGACGAGGTCGTGCCCGGCGGTGCTCACGCGACGCGCGATCGCCGCGCCGATCCCGGCGGACGCGCCGGTCACAATGACTGGAGTTGTCATAGCAACCAGTGAAGCACGGGCTGAGTTGCTATGACAACTACGATGTTTCCCATGAGCGAGCTCACCCCCGAGGATCTGACGATCTGGCATGCCTGCAAGACGCTCGGCGATCAGGTGACCCGTCGCGTCGCCGCCGACATCACGGCCGCCTCGGGCATGTCCGGCACCGACTACGGGGTGCTGTCGCGGGTGGCCGATCTCGGCGGCGGCCGCCTGCGGCAACAGGCGCTCACCGCGTCGATGCAGTTGAACAAGGGGGCCATGTCGCATCAGCTGACGCGGATGCAGGAGCGTGGGCTGATCCGCCGCGAGCGCGTGCCCGGCGGCATCGACATCGTGCTGACCGCGGCGGGGACGACCGCGCTCGACGCGCTCCGGCCCATTCACGCCGCGGCGGTGCGGCGGCACCTGCTCGACCGGCTCGGCCCCGAGGATCGAACGGCCCTGCGGCGCATGGCCGCCGCCTTGGCGGACGGGCCGGGCTCGGAGTGACGGTGGGTTTCGAGCACTGAATCACACTGCGGCGGGACGGATATCGCCGCGCTGGTCGCGATCGAGGCCGTCAGTGCTGGTCCGGCGGCCGGGGGAGGGTTGCCGAAGGCTGTCCAGGGACAAATGTCCTACAAGATATTGTGTGCCAGAACAGTTTTCGGCACAATATGGTGTTTGCTGTGAGCGCTGTTGATGCTGTCGATTCCGTGACCGAGTACCTCGAACGCCGTGACTGGCGGGTCAATGCCAATGCGAATCAGGGGTATTCGCTGGGCGGGCTGATCCTCAATGCGGCGGGCAAGATCACCGCGAACTACTGGCTGGATCGCGTGTATCCCGACGCGGTCGGGCGAGCGCATCGCGAGGGTGACATCCACATCCACGATCTGGACATGCTGTCGGGCTACTGCGCGGGCTGGTCGCTGCGCAGCCTGCTCACCGAGGGCTTCAACGGGGTGCCCGGGCAGATCGCCTCGGCTGCGCCGCAACACTTCTCGGCCGCGTGCGGGCAGGTGGTGAACTTCCTGGGCACCCTGCAGAACGAGTGGGCGGGCGCGCAGGCGTTCAGCTCCTTCGACACCTACCTGGCCCCCTTCGTGCGCAAGGACTGCCTGACCTACCGCGAGGTGCGCCAGGGCATGCAGGAGTTGATCCACAACCTGAACGTGCCCTCGCGCTGGGGCACCCAGACCCCGTTCACCAACCTCACCTTCGACTGGACCTGCCCGGCCGACCTGCGCGACGAGTCGCCGGTGATCGGCGGTGTCGCCATGCCGTTCCGCTACGGCGACCTGCAGGCCGAGATGGATCTCATCAACCGCGCCTACATCGAGGTCATGACCGAGGGCGACGCCGACGGCCGCGTCTTCACCTTCCCCATCCCGACCTACAACATCACCCACGACTTCGACTGGGACAGCGACAATGCACTGCGGCTATTCGGCATGACCGCCAAATACGGGCTGCCCTACTTCCAGAACTTCCTGAACTCCGATCGCGAACCGCACCACATCCGCTCCATGTGCTGCCGGTTGCAACTGGATCTGACCGAACTGCTCGCGCGCGGCAACGGCCTGTTCGGCAGCGCGGAGCAGACCGGGTCGGTCGGCGTGGTGACGGTGAACTGCGCACGCCTCGGATTCCGTTGCGCCGGAGACGAGAACGCGCTGTTCGCGGCGCTGGACGAGCTGCTGGAGCTGGCCTGCGAGAGCCTCGAGATCAAGCGTGAGACCGTGCAACGGCTCATGGACGACGGGCTTTTCCCTTACACCAAGCGCTATCTCGGCACGCTGGGCAATCACTTCTCGACCATCGGAGTGAACGGGATCAACGAGATGATCCGCAATTTCACCGGCGGCGCAGCGGATATCACCGACCCGGAGGGGCATGCCATGGCGGTGCGGCTGCTCGATCGCGTGCGGGCCCGCATGGTGGAGTTCCAACAACAGACGGGGCATCTGTTCAATCTGGAGGCCACGCCCGCCGAGGGCGCGACGTATCGGTTCGCCAAGGAGGACGGCGCGCGCTTCCCCGGCATCCGGCAGGCCGGGACGGAATCCAATCCGTACTACACGAATTCGTCGCAGTTACCGGTCGGCTGGACCGACGACCCGTTCGAGGCGCTGGAACGTCAGGACGAGTTGCAGGGCAAATACACCGGGGGCACGGTGCTGCACCTGTACATGTCCGAGCAGATCACGACCGCCGAGGCGTGCCGCACCCTGGTCCGGCGTGCGCTGGAACGCTTTTCGCTGCCCTATCTGACAGTGACCCCGACGTTCTCGATCTGCCCCGGCCACGGCTATCTGGCCGGTGAGCAACCGACCTGCCCGAATTGCGGTGCCGAGTGCGAGGTCTGGACCCGGGTGATGGGCTATCACCGCCCGGTGTCCTCGTTCAATATCGGCAAGCGCGGTGAGCACGCGGAACGGGTGCCGTTCCTCGAATCCGCCGGGGTGCGCGCGTGATCCGCCTCGGCGGCTGGTCGCGCCTGTCGACCTGCGACTGGCCGGGCAAGCTGGTCACCACC
The DNA here is from genome assembly GCF_054782115.1 of Nocardia heshunensis. NCBI lineage: Bacteria > Bacillati > Actinomycetota > Actinomycetes > Mycobacteriales > Nocardiaceae > Nocardia > Nocardia heshunensis. The sequence continues at coordinate 288,690 of NZ_BAAGTC010000009.1, forward strand.
CTGTTCACGCAGGGCTGTCCGTGGCGGTGCGGCTATTGCCACAATCAGGAACTGCTCTCACCGCGCACGCCGCCCGTGGTGGACTGGAATGCCGTCCGGCTGCACCTGTTCCGCCGCCGCGGACTGCTCGACGGGGTCGTGTTCTCCGGCGGCGAGCCGTTGTTGCAGGCGGGTCTGGTGGAGGCACTGCGTGAGGTGCGGGCCATGGGTTTCGAGACCGGCTTGCACACGGCCGGGTCCTACCCACGCCGCCTGGAACAGTTGCTGTCGGCGGATCTGCTGGATTGGGTCGGATTCGATGTGAAGGCCCCGCCCGGCCGCTACGACGACATCACCGGATCGCGCGGCAGCATCCGCCCCGCCGCCCGCAGTCTGCGGGCGCTGCTGGATTCCGGTGTCGCGCATCAACTCCGGACCACCATCGATCCCGACCAGCTCGGCCCGCGTGACCTCGCCGACCTGGACCGCTGGCTGCGCGACCTGGGTGCGGAACCGACGCTGCGGCAACCGGTCCGGCGGCTGTCCACCACTGGCGGTTAACGTTTCACACCGGTGCCGACGATCTTGAACCGGCGGGGGCGCGTGGTCCTCCGCGTTGGTTCGACAGGAAGCACACATGCGCAAGCTCATCACCGCCGCCGTTCTCGCCGTCGCGTTCACGGGCGGTGCGGCCGGTACCGCCGTGGCCCAGCCCGTGGTCGCCATTCAGAAGCAGTCCCCGGCCTCGGAGGCGGCTCTGAAGGAGATCCTCGCCGACCACACCCACCACATCGGCGAGCAGGTCACCATCTACGGCGAGATGTACAACGTCACCGGCGACAGCCACGCCGGTTTCGCCACCGCGGGCCCGAGCGACAGCTACGTCCTCAACGGCACCTCCGTCGAACTCACCGGCCCCGGCGTCAACGCCCTCGTCGAGAACGACTACTTCACCGCCACCGCCACCATCACCGGCGACGTGATCCTCGGCGACCCCGAACTGCGCGTCAGCTCGGTCCAGGTCACCGGCCACGACAACAGCTGACCCGCGGAACCCCCGGCCCACAACAGAATCGGGCCGGGGGTTCGCCGGTGCGGTCGAGGGAACTCCTGCACTAGGTTCGATGGCAATGGCGCTGATCTCAGTCATCACCCCCTGTTATCGCACCCCGGCCGACTTCCTCGCGGACGCCTACCGATCGCTCCGCGATCAGCTGCTGCCCGAGGGGTGGGCCTGGGAATGGATCGTGCAGGGCGATGGCGACGAGCCCGTTCGGCTCCCGCCGCAAGCCCGTGCCGACCCGCGCGTGCGGCTCGCGTCCGGCCCCCGGGGCGGGCCGGGCACGACCCGCAATATCGCACTCGAACGATCTGCCGGAAAGCTGATCCGCAATCTCGACTCCGATGACATCCTCACCCCGCATGCCTTGTCCGACAGCATCGAATTGCTCGAGGCCGAGCCGGAGATCGGCTGGACGACCTGCCGGGCGCTGGACCTCATGCCTGACGGGTCGCTGCGGCACTTCGACACCGATCCGCCGGGCGGGCCGATCCGCCGCGGTGACATCGCCGCCTGGTGGCTCGCGCACGACTACCTGCTCAACGTGCATCCCGCGACGATCTGCATCCGCCGTGACCTGTTGCTCGCCGCGGGCGGCTGGCTGACGCTGCCCGCCTCCGAGGACACCGGAATGCTGCTCACGGTCTCGACACGGTGGGAAGGCTGGTTCCTGCCCCGGGTCGGCCTGCACTACCGCAAACACCCCGGACAGCTCACGGCGAGCGCGACCTACGCGGTCGAGCGGACGGCGCGCGCCGAGCTGCTGCGGGATCGGGTGACAGCGCTCGAAGCAGGCATACTTCGCGAAAAGCGTTGCAAGAGTCTCTAACTCACCCACCTTGTGTGAGTGACATACAGCACACCATGTTTGGGGTGCTCGGGGGAGGCGCGAGCCCGATTCGGGACCCGCCGAAATGCCTGGTGGAGAAGGAATCTGGTCGGGGTGACAGGATTTGAACCTGCGACCCTCCGCTCCCAAAGCGGATGCGCTACCAAGCTGCGCTACACCCCGTGACCCCGTGAGGGGGAAGAGCGGGTGACGGGAATCGAACCCGCACCATCAGCTTGGAAGGCTGAGGTTCTACCATTGAACTACACCCGCAGTCACCGCATCCGTGGATGCCGCGTGCGTTGAGCACTGTACCGAACCTCACTCCCGGAATGCCAATCAGGTCCCGTCGCCGCACGTCACGGCCGGTCGCACCCGGTGTCCGGCGCGTCGCGGAAAACATGCCGGAAACGGGTGTAACACCGCCGTGACGAGAGCGATGACCAAGCGATCGCCATTCGCGAGACAGCGGGAACCCGTTCTGAATCAGGGCTTTTCGATGTCGGGTGGCTTGCTAGGATCCTTTTTGTCCGGACGGGGGTATCGGAAAGGGGGCGGTGAGCATGCACCACTGGTGTGGCCGACCGCGTAGTAGTGAGTTCGATCCGAAGGGCGTGACCGGCGCGGCCGCTGGTCCTGGCTTCAAGTTCGCCGGGTGAACGCAGATGTCCATCCGTCTCGACACGCGAACCTCCGCCATTGTGGCGGTGACCATCCGGGAATGGGTGCGGGCCGTGCACCCCGGCGCGAACAGCGTCGCACTCGGGCAGACGCCCGCGGTTCCCGCCGACGATCTCGAGCGCATCTTCGGCAGTCTCATCGGTGAGCTGCTGGAATTGGCCGGGTCCGAACCGTTTCCGGTGAAGGAGGCCCGCCGCCTCGGTCGCAGCCTGGCCGAATCGCCGTTCGACCGCACCCGCATGCTGGCGCCCGCCAGCCGCGCGCTGCTGGGTCTCTCACCGGGACTGCGGGGTTCGCTGATCGCGACCCGCTGGTCCTTCATCGCCAGCCAGGCCATCGACGCCTATGCCGAGGCGCTGCAGCAGCGGGCCCTCGCCCAGCAGGAACGCAGTCTCTCGGAGGCGGTGTCGGTGCGGGTGCAGGAGATCGCGGCGTTGCAGACGCGGCTGCGGCACGAGGCCACCCACGATGTGCTGACCGATCTGGCCAATCGCTCGCTGCTGCAGGAGCGGGTGCGGGTGATGTCCACCGATCCGGCCCGCGGCGTGGGGCTGCTGCTCATCGATCTCGACGACTTCAAGCAGATCAACGACGGCTACGGCCACACCGTCGGCGACGAGGTGCTGGTCACCATCGCGCAGCGACTGCGCGCGGCCTGTCCGGCCGAGGCGGTGATCGCGCGCTACGGCGGCGACGAGTTCGTGGTCGCGGTGCCGGCGCGGCGCAATACCCTCGCCGAGCTTGCGATGCGAGTGCTGTCGGCCCTGTGCGAGCCGGTGCCGACGGCCGCCGGGCATGTTCCGGCGTCGGCGAGTGTCGGTACCGCCTTCTGTTCGCCGGGCCGTGAATGCGATTTCTCGGATCTGCTGCGCAGCGCGGATCGTGCCATGTATTCGGCCAAAACCGCTGGTAAGCGCCAGTTTGCGGTGGCAGAGCCGGACGAAGAGGAGGTTGAACCAGCCCGCCGCACCGAGCGCTTCGCGGCCGTGGCCGGATAGCGATCCCACCCTGGCCGCAGGGCAGCGTCGCCCCGGCCGGAGTCGCGATCTTCATTCAGCTCAGAGCGAGTGGCAACTGTTCAGCGAATTTTGCTGCGTAGGCTGGGCGCATGGCTACGGTCGTCGTTCTCTTGCTCGTCGTACTGGTTGTGCTGCTGGGTGTGGTGGTGGTCAACCGGGCTCAACGCTCGCGCTCGGACCTGGCGCTCGCGGACGCGAAAGCGGATGCGCGCCGGGTGATCGAGCGGCTCGGCGGGCAGGTCTACAACCTCGGCGGCACCGATGCCGCCTCCAAGCAGGCGCTGGTCGACGCGGGGGAGCGGTTCAATGCCGCGGGCTCCCAGATCGAACAGGCCACGACCCCCGCGCAGGCTCGGCTCGCGAAGGAAACCGCGCTCGAGGGGCTCTACTACGTGCGGGCCGCCCGGGCCGCCATGGGGATGGATCCGGGACCGGCCGTTCCCGAACTGGACGGGCAGCGCAGCGCGGGCAGTGTCACCGAGGAGCGGGCCATCGACTTCGACGGTCGTCGGGTCGAAGCCTCGCCCACGCCGTCGGCGTCCACCCCGAACTACTACCCGGGTGGCCGGGTCGCGGGTCGACCCGTCCCGGCCGGTTGGTACTCCGAGCCTTGGTGGAAGACCGCCCTGGTCGCCGGGGCCTGGGGTGTCGGCTCCGCGGTCCTGTTCAACTCGCTCTTCAGCGGGATGTCCGGGGTCGGTTATGACTCCGCCGCCTTCGAAAACGGTTACGGCGACGGCTATCAGGCGGGCTTCGACGCCGGGGCGGACGGCGGCTACGACCAGGGCGGTCTCGACCAAGGCGGTTACGACCAGGGCGGCATGGATCCCGGTGCCGATCTGGGCGGCGCGGACTTCGGTGATTACGGAGACTTCGGCGGCTTCGACGGGTTCGACGGCGGCGACTTCTGACCGAAGAACTCCAGCGCCAGTGCCGTGACCCGTTCCGGTTGCTCGGTGGCGGGGAAGTGTCCCGCGTCCTCGAACACCTCGAATCGGATATCCGTTGCGAGCGAACCGAAATCGCAGGCGGCGGTGACCGGGAGCAGCGGATCCTGACTGCCGACGACGACCATGGTCGGCACCCGTAGCGGAGACCAGCGGTATTGACCCGCCAGCAGCAGCGGGATCTCCCGGGCGATCAGATTGCGGTAGTAGCTCACGGTCGCCTCGACCCGGGCCGGTTCCGCGAACTGGTCGAGGAAGACGGCCCGGTCTGCGGCGGTCATCGCCTCGGAGCGGTGAATCCAGTGATCCAGCGCCCACGCCGGAATGGCATGGGCCGCAAGTCCCGGACCCGTGGCATTCGCCGCGATATGCCACAGCCGGAGGCCGTCGGCCAGCACGCGCGGGCTCGGGCGCAGGAACGGGCTCACCGTATTGATGGCGATGTAATGCCGCATGCGGTCCGGAAAGCGCAGCGCCAGTAGATATCCCACCAGGCCGCCCCAGTCGTGGCCGATCGCGTGGAAGCGGTCGACGCCGAGTTGGTCGAGCAGGCCCGAGATGTCGTCGGCCATGACGGCGGGCCGGTAGCCGGACTTGGGTGCATCGGTCCAGCCGAGGCCGCGCAGATCCGGGCAGATCACCCGGAACTGTTGCGCCAGTGGGCCGATCAGGTGCCGCCACTGCCACCAGTGCTGCGGCCAGCCGTGCAGCAGAAGCAGCGGTTCGCCGCTGCCCGCCAGTGCCACGTGGGTGCGCAACCCGCCGACGTCGAGGAAACGGTGCTCGACGCCGGCGAGGTGGGGCAGATCGCGTGCGGTGATCGCCTGCTCGCGCGCGGTCGCCCCGTGGTCGAGCACGGTCATTGCGGGTTCGTTTCGCGGGCCTCGGCGAGGAACTTCGAGATGGCGGCGGTCAGCTGAGCGGGCTGATCCTCGGCGGAGAAGGTGCGGGCGTCGTGGATCCATTCGATACGGGAGTCGGGGAAATCGGCGGCGAGGCGTTCGGCGTAGCGCTCCGGGAAGAAGCGATCCCCGGCTGACCAGGCCAGCAGCACCGGCTGTTTGAAATCGGCGAAAGTCTTTGCGGCGGTGAGCAGATACTGACTGTCGAGGCCGGTGATGGCCCGGCGCACATCCTCGCGGATGGCGCGATCGTTGACCGGCAGCGCGTAGGAGTCGCCGACCGCGGGGTCGAGCGCGCCGCGCATCAGCCAGCCGTACGCGATGGGCAGGCGGCGGGTGGCGCGGATGCGCAGCGACAGGGCGAGCGCGGTCAGGGCGCCGGGGGTGCGGGCGGCCAGGCCGACGTAGTTGAAGAAGGGGGGCGGGAAGTTCTCGTAGGCGTCGCAGCAGGTCAGCACCAGGCGCGCGACGAGATCCGGGCGGGCGGCGACGACCAGCTGGCTCACCGCGCCGCCGGAATCGTTGCCCACCAACGTGACCGGGCCCAGTTCCAGTTTCTCGATGGCCGCGATGACCAGCTGGGCCAGGCCGGGCGGGGTCAGGTCGGCGTCGGGCATGGCGGTGGTGTGCGAGCCGAACGGCAGATCGACTGCCACGCAGCGGAATTCACGAGAAAGCGGCGCAATCACCTTGCGCCACAGGTTCGCGTTGACCAGCAGGCCGTGCACGAAAACGATGGGATCGCCACTGCCGCTGTCGAAGACGGTCAGTCGACCTTGCGGCAGGGTGAGCTCGCGCCGGGTGCCGAGGGCGGGGGCGCGCCAACCGGCGCGGGATTCGGGGCTGATGGTGTTCGTCATCTGGATGACTCCCTCTGGAGCTGTGACGGTGAAGAGGATTTCAAAGTAACAAACAGGCTGCCTGTTTTCAATGGTTTCGCGATACGATCCCCACAACTGAGCCAGGAAAGGTGTCGATGATCAGGCAGGCCGAACGATCCGAGTCGACCCGCGCGGCCCTGATAGCCGCCGCGCGCGAACTCTTCGCCGAACGCGGATACGCCGCGGTCGGCACCCCCGAGATCGTGGAGCGCGCCGGCAGCTCCCGCGGTGCGCTGTACCACCAGTTCAAGGACAAGAAAGACCTGTTCCGGGCGGTCTACGAGCAGGTCCAGCAGGAGATCCTGCAGCAGGTCGCCGACACCATGGCCCAGGCCCCGCCCACCGACGCCATGGCCGGGCTCGAGGCCGGACTGCACAACTTCCTGCTTTCGTGCGTCGACCCCGAACGCGTCCGCATCGCCCTCATCGACGCGCCGTCCGTGCTGGGGTGGCAGGAGTGGCGGGAGGTCGACGAGAAGTACGGCCTCGGTCTGGTCGTCGCGGGTCTGCAGGCGGGTATCGCGGCGGGTGCCCTGCGCGGCGACCTCGACATTCGCCCGCTGTCACTGCTGATCCTCTCGGCGCTCGGCGAGGCCGCCATGTTCATCGCCAATGCCGAGGACCCGGAAGCCGCCCGGCTGCAAACCGAACCCGCGGTGCTGGCCCTCGTCGACGGTCTGCGCCTCTAGCCAACGCATTTCGGGCGACACACTCCCGGAGCCGCTGCGGCGGCGGCAGAATCGATCGGGTGACCGATCTCGCGCTCACCCCGCACCGCCGGACCGAACTGATGGAGCTGCTCGGCGACGAACCCCGTCTACGGGCCGAATTCCCCAGGGTGGCAGAGTATCTCGACACCGCCGCCCGCCTGCCCGGCACGGGTGACGACCGCGCCGACGCGGCCTTCGACCTGCGGTTGGTGCACTATCTGACCGGCGGCACCTCGGACAACCCGTACTGGGACATCGTCGCCCCGTCCGTCTCCGAGGTGGCCGGACGCCGAGTCGTCGACGGCGGCCGGGTCAACGGAAGTCCGAGACTCGCCTTCGCCCAAACGATCCTGCAGGCGGCCTACGCCTACGCGATCCCCGCACCCGCCACGATCGAGTGGCTGGCCGAAGCGTGCGCCGGTCGCCCCCTCACCGAAATCGGTGCCGGCCGCGGCTATTGGGCCGCCCAACTGTCCCGCGCAGGCCTGACGGTCCACGCCTTCGACTCCGAGCCCCCAGGAACCACCGAAAACCCCTCTTTCCCAGCCTGTTCGGGCCAACCCGACCTCTGGCATCCCGTACACGCCGATACCGCCAGTGCCGCCACCAACGCAGGCCGCGACAACCACGTCCTACTCCTGTGCTGGCCCCCCGGCTGGGACAACCCCATGGCCTCCAAAGCCCTCGCCGACTACACCCACGCAGGCGGCACCCACCTCATCTACATCGGCGAGCCCCCCGGCGGCAAAACCGCCGGCACCCCCTTCTTCGAATCCCTAGCCTCCACCTGGACCCTGAAATCCCAACCACCTCACCACGTCTCCTGGTGGAACCTCACCGACACCGCCCAATCCTGGACCCACCCCTGACACTGTGAAACCCCCGGCCCGGGTAAACCCGAACCGGGGGCCTCACGTCGCCACTCCGAGGACGAGGCGGGTCGGGGTCCGCCTCGACTGCTCCCGGAGCACCAACCGGACGAGACGCAGGGAAGCGCGCGCCATCGCCGATCCAAGATCGCAAACCCCAACCCCAAGCGTTAACGAACCACCCGTCTCCCGAATGTCGAGTGGCCCATGGTCAAAGCAGAGTCGGGACACCGACTCCTATTTCTGATAGAGGATCCCGAGTTCTTCGGCGACGAAGGTCGTGCCCTGGTTGCGTGCGACCCACATCTTGCCGAGCTCGAGATTGGCCACGTGTTTGAGTCCGGCCGTATGGCCGTACTCGGCGGCGAAGTCCGGGACCTCGAGTTGCATGCCCTTCAATCCCAGGTCGCCCTTGGGGTTCTTGCCGATATAGGGCCAGCCGACGGCGGTGATGAGAATGCGTCCGCCGGCAACCAGGATGTCGTTGGCGTTCGCCAGGGTGGCGACCAGCAGTTTCTGATTGTCGGTGCTCGACTCCAGATACGTCGACATGCCGGGGTCTCGGCTGTTGCCGTAGGTTCCGGTGTGCGGATTGCGGAAGATGATCAGATCCCATCGCCCGGCGGGGTAATGGCCGGCGGCGTCCGTTTGGAATCCGACTGCGACACCGGCATTTCCGAGGGCCTGGACATTCGCGGCGACCTTGTCGCCGTATACCTTCAGCAGTTCGTTCTCGCTGCGTAGCTCGGTGGCCAGCACATCGTCGCTGGGTTTGGCATGCGCTGCATCGACCGGCTGGAAGGGCGGGTACCCCAGCTGTTGCTTGATGAAGGACAGGGTCTCGATCACATTGGAGAAGTCGCCGCAGCCGTAGAGAAGGATGCGCATGGTGATTCACCTGCGATTCTGCATAGGCGCCCCGGCACCGCGCCGGAAACTGCCCGCTAATTGTAGGAGCGAATCACGTTGTGCCGCAGCATATTCTGACCCCCGAGGCATAACGTCCGGTCGGAATGTCGCCGTCATTGTGGAGCGTCGGAACGGCTCGAAAGAGGCGCCGTCCGCGGCGAATACGTTGATTCGGGGTGCACGGTCACCACGTCCAGCCGCTGCACCAGCGAGCCTGGTGCCTCGCCGTTCTCGAAATGCTGGAGCGACGGCACGAAGACCGCTTCGGCATCCAGCCGGGTCGCTTGGGCCTTCAACCGCGCAAACGGTGGCCGACCGCTGATCGGGTCGTAGACCACGATCTCGGCCAGATCGTACCCGTATCGTGCTGCAAGCCTTCGTATCTCGGATTCATCCCACAGCTGGCCCACGCCGGAGACGTCAGTGCGCAGATACCCGAGCGCGGTGGGTGTGTACCGCATAACCGCCCTTCGATCGTCGTGGCCGTCGAGGGCCGTGGAGTCGCGGAGTTGAAGGAAGAAGCCGCCGTAGTCGTCGGTCGGGTCCTGGCTGCTGCACTGGAGTTCCAGTACGCCGCCGGGGAATTGGAACAGCCTGGTACGCGGCACGCCCTCGCTTGGATCAGTCATGGCTGCCCCTGGTGTCGCTGGTGGATAGACCGACGCTACGAAGCGTGTGAGTCTCCAAGCCATACCTATGCCGAACTATGCCGAAATTGGCCTATTCGGTGGTTGGGCCAAACATCTCAGCGGGACAATCGGGATGCGCAAGCATAGTTGCGCCTAGTCCAGATAGGAGCGTCATCATGTTGTTGAAATTCCTGGGCAAGGGTGGTTCGGGCGACGGCGAGTGCCCCTCGCTGTACGCGACCGACGCCAGCACTTATGTTGTCGTGGGCTGGAAGACCGAGACGCCGGAGACGGTCGAGATTCCGCATCTGCTGGTGGGGTTCGCGGAGCCGGATACCTTCGTTGGTGCCACCATGACCGATACCGGCCGGGGAACGTTCCTGGTGTCCGGCCGACCGATCACAGATGGTCAGACCGTGGTCCTGCTGGACATGGAGTCTCACGAGACCGCTATCGAAGTGCCCAAGGCTGAGAGGACTTTCTACGGTGTTACTGCGGCAGCCTAGCCCGTGGCCTGAGCTGTTCAGGGAGGCCCAACGCGAGGCATTCCACCTCGAGGTGCGGGACAGCTATTCCGTGCCTGCCGAATCAGAACCGTTGCGGCGGTTCATGAATGGCGAATCACCGGTACCGGAGTACGGTGCGCGTCCGTGGACAGAGCTTGTTCGGGAGACCGTCAGCCGGGGTGTCGGAGTTGCCCGTGTCCGGGTGGTCACCGAGCCGCACTCGGACTATCAGCGTTGGCTGCTGTCCATCACAGCTGGCAATGTCGAGGCAGGGGAAGACATTCGGTATCTACCCCGGCATCTCGCCGGTGACGTGCCATCGGATGACTGGTGGCTGTTCGACGACACCACCGTGGGTTTCAACCTGGTGGACGATGATGGGCAGCCTGCAGGTGCGGCCATCACCACGGACCCCGGCATAGCCGCGCACTGCCGAAGCGTGAAGGAGAAACTGTGGCAATCCGCGGTGCCGTTCCGGGAATACGTGGGTGAAGTCTGACCGGTGGCTGATTCGGTACAGCAACAACGGGAAGCGCTCGGGGAACGTCTCCGGGCGCTTCGCCAGTCTGCCGGTCTCAGCGGTAGCGAGTTTGCTCGTAGGGCGGGCTGGCATCAGACCAGGGTTCCCAAGATCGAATACGGTAAGACGAAGCCCTCGGTGGTCGATATTCAGCTGTGGTGCGAGCTCGCCGGGGCTGAGAGCGAGATACCGGACCTTGTTGCGTCTCTGCGGAACATAGACGCCGCGTACCGGGAGTGGCGTCGAACCCTCAGCGGTGGGACCAAGCAGAAGCAGCACGAGATCCTGCGTCTGATGCAGCAGGCCAAGGTGATTCGGGTGTATCAGCCGTCGCTTGTACCCGGATTGCTTCAGACCGCCGAATACGCTTCGGCGGTACTGCGGAGGTCTATCAAGTTCCATGGGATACCTGATGACTTGGATGAGGGTGTAGCCAAACGTATTGAACGGCAGCAGGTTCTGTACAAGGGGGACCGCCGGTTTCATCTGCTGATGGGTGAGCAAGCCCTATACAACAATGTCGGTGGCGACCCGGTGAGGAGGGGACAGCTGGACCGGCTGATAGCGGCAATGGGGTTGCCCCGCGTCACGTTCGGGATCGTCCCCCTGGGTACCGAGCTTCCGATGCAGCTGACGAACTTCGTCATGTTCGATGAGCGACGGGTAACCGTCGAAGGGATTACCGCGGAGTTGACGATCACTCAGCCACGAGAGATCAAGCTGTACCACCGGACATTTGAAGTCCTGGCGGGTCAGTCCGTGACCGGGGAAGCGGCGCGGGAGTTGATTTCCGAGGCCGCCACCAGGCGAGATGACCGGCGCAAGTAAGGGAGGAGGAGGGTGAGGAGTTCTTGGGGGCGGTCCAGGGGGATTATGTGGCCGCAGTCCGGGATTACTTGGCCTACAAGGTTATCGGTGATGGGGCGGAGTTGACGCTCGAGTGTGTCGCCGACCGGGTGAGCGCCGATTGCCAAGGTGGGGGTGGTGAGTCGGGTGGTCGCTACGGCGTCATTGATTTGCCGGGCGGTGGTTGGTAGGGCGCGGTAGTAGGAGAAGGCGCAGCGTAGGGCGTCGGTTCCCGTGAACGCGTTGGTGAAGGCGTTGCGGATGTCTGGGCGGATGCCGTGGCCGCGGGTGCCGGTGGTTAGGAACCAATCGATGTAGGTCGCCTCATGGCCGCGCAGGACCGTTTCGGCTAGATCGGGGACGGCGTGGAAGCCGAACCACCAGGGCGGGCCTGCGGCTAGGAAGTCCTCGGCGCCGGGGAGGGTGCCCAGGAGGGCTTCCATGAGTACCAGCCGTCGGACCCGGTCGGGGTGGCGTAGGGCGAGGAGGAAGGCGACGGGGGTGCCTGCGTCGATGGCGACTATGGAGGCGGTGGGTTCGTTCAGGGCGTCGAGGATGCCGATGATGTCGGTGGCGAGGGTGGCGGCGTCGTAGCCGGTCGCGGCTCGGGTGGTGGCGCCGAAGCCGCGGAGGTCGGGGGCGATTACTCGGTGGTGGGTGGAGAGGGGGCCGATGATTTCGGTCCACAGTTGCCAGGTGTGGGGGAAGCCGTGCAGGAGAACGACTGCGGGGCCGGAGCCGGATATCGCGACGTTGGCTCGGATGCCGTTGGTTTCGATCTGGCGCAGCTCGATGGACGGGGCATGGGGTAGCTGTGTGAGGGACACAGGGCCTCCTGGGTGGTTACTATTGGTTACCAGAAAACGGTAAGTAACTTCGGTGGTGCTGCCTAGACGGCACTTCGAGTACAGGTGGTGAGGTCCAGGTGACTGCTCGATCGGTGGACGCGGCGGCGCCGCGTCGGGGGGATCTGTTCGATAGTCAATGTCCGACACGGCAGCTGCTGGATCGCATCGGGACGAAGTGGACGTCGATGGCGGTGAAGGTGCTCGCGGAGGCGGATCCGGGGGAGGTGCGGTTTGCCGAGGTGCGGCGGCGAATGCCCGGGGTGTCGCAGAAGATGCTGTCGGTGACGCTGCAGAACCTGGTCAAGGATGGTCTGGTCACTCGGCGGGTGGAGCCGACGGTGCCGCCGCGGGTGCACTATCGGCTGACCGCATTGGGCTTGTCGCTGGAAGTTCCGTTGGCGGCGCTGCGGACCTGGGCCGAAGATCATATGGTCGAGATCGCCCGGGCCAATGCTGCCAACGCACCAGCCGACGCGACCGCCGGCGAATAATTTCGAAAATTCTTGGCGGGGGATGTCGAGAACGGGTGGATGGCTCCGTCCCAGGGGTACGAGCAGCCGAAAACGGGCTCGACATCGACGAAGGAGCGAACGATGCAGTGGAACGAGATCACCGCGATTCTGGACCGTCCGATCAGCCAGGAGTTGCTGGCTCGGGATCTGCTGCGGATGGCCTACGTGGCCAAGGATGGGTCGCCGCGCAACATCCCCATCGCCTTCACCTGGAACGGCACGCAGATCGTTGTGTGCACGACGAAGAACGCGCCGAAACTGGCGTCGCTGCGGCACAATCCGCAGGTCGCGTTGACGATCGATACCGAGGTGCACCCGCCCAAGATCCTGCTCATCCGCGGTTCCGTGGAGCTGGACGTGGTGGACGGGATTCCGGAGGAGTACCTGCAGATGAACGGCAGCTACGAGATGAGCCCGGAGCAGCGCGTCGAGTGGGAGGCCGAGGTGCGGTCGCTGTACGACGGTATGGTCCGGATCGTCATTACCCCGACCTGGGCGAAACTCATCGACTTCGAAACCACCCTGCCGTCCGCGGTCGAGGAGTTGGTCCGGCAGCGGGCCGAACGCCAGGACGCTTGAAGCGAACCGACGCCTGAAGCCGAAGGAGACCATCATGCCGAAATACCTGCTGCTCAAGCACTATCGGGGCGCGCCGACGCCCGCCAATGACGTGCCGATGGACCAGTGGACGCCCGAGGAACTCACCGCCCACGTGCAATACATGACGGATTTCGCCACGCGACTCGAGCAGACCGGCGAATTCGTCGAGCATCAAGCGCTGTCGCCGCAGGGCACCTTCGTCCGCTCCGACGGCGAGGGCCGCCCGCCGGTGACCGACGGCCCGTTCGCGGAAACCAAGGACCTGATCGCCGGATGGACGATCATCGACGTCGAAACCTATGAGCGGGCACTCGAACTGGCCGCCGAACTGTCGGCGGCTCCCGGCGCGGGCGGCAAACCGATCCTGGAGTGGCTGGAGATCCGGCCGTTCTTCACCGGCCTGCCCACGGTGACCGAGTGAACGAAGCTGTGCTGCCAGTAAACCCGGCAGTGCTGCGCGACCTCGTCCCCGCGGTGATCGGCATCCTCGTTCGCCGCGGAGCCGATTTCGCGGCGGCCGAGGACGCGGTGCAGGAAGCGCTGATCCGGGCCTTGGAGACCTGGCCGGACGATCCGCCGCGCGATGCCAAGGGCTGGCTCGTCGCTGCCGCCTGGCACAAGTTCGTCGATGCCGCGCGCTCCGAGAACTCCCGGCGGGGAAGGGAACTCGCCGTGGAGATCGAGCCGGAGTCGGGCCCGGTCTCCGGCACGGACGACACGCTGTGGCTGTACTTCCTGTGCGCGCACCCGTCCCTGTCGCCCGGGTCGGCCGTTGCTCTGACCTTGCGCGCGGTCGGTGGTCTGACCACCCGACAGATCGCGGCGGCCTACCTGGTCCCGGAAGCGACCATGGCGCAACGGATCAGCCGCGCCAAGCGGCGCATCGCGGGCGAGCCACTCGACCGCCCCGGCGATCTCCCGACGGTGCTGCGCGTGCTCTACCTCGTCTTCAACGAGGGCTACAGCGGCGATGTCGACCTTGCCGCCGAGGCCATCCGCCTCACCCGCCAGCTCACGGTCGCCACCGACGATCCCGAGGTCGCGGGGCTGCTGGCACTCATGCTGCTGCATGATGCCCGCCGGGCGTCGCGCACGGGCGAGGGCGGCCGACTGGTGCCGCTCGCACAACAGAACCGATCCCTGTGGGACACAGGAGCTATCGCCGAGGGCGCGGAGATTCTGCAGACCGCGCTGGCTCGCGACCGGCTCGGCGAATTCCAGGCCCAGGCCGCGATCGCCGCCCTGCACGCCGACGCCCCGGCCGCGGCAGAAACAGACTGGGTCCAAATCGTGGAGTGGTACGACGAACTGCTGCACCTGACCGACAGCCCGATCGTGCGCCTGAACCGCGCGGTGGCGGTCGGCGAGGCCGATGGACCCCACGCCGGTCTGGCCGCATTGGTCGACCTGGACCCGGAGTTGCCGCGCTACACCGCGGTTCTCGCCTACCTCCATGAACGCGCAGGCGAGCTCGAGCAGGCCGCCGCCCTGTATGCAGAGGCGTCCCGAGTGGCCACCAACATGCCCGAGCGCGACCACCTGACCCGAGAGGCGGCCCGGGTACGGCAGTCACTGAACCCCTGATCGTGGTTACCGGGCCTACGAGCCTGACATAGCGACAGTGGTCGTGCGAACCTGTGCGCGGTTGCCGGTTGTGCGAGCCTGTGTCCGAAGGGGATTCAGCGGACGCCGTCGGCCCAGTTGTCGCCGTGCTCGTGGCGCAGGTGTTCGGCGAGGATGGCGGCCTGGGAGCGGCGGGCCAGGCCGAGTTTGCCGAGTAGGGCGGAGACGTAGTTGCGGACCGTCTTTTCGGAGAGGTAGATCTTCCCCGCGATCTCCTTGTTGGACAGCCCCTGCCCGATATGCAGCAGAATCTGCTTCTCCCGCTCGGTCAGATCGACATCCGCGAGGGGGTTGGCGGGGGTGCGTTCCTGCAACCGCGAGGTCACCTCGGCGGCGGTGCGCGGGTCGATGAGGGATTCCCCGGCGGCCACGCGGCGGATCGCGTTCACCAGTTGCGGCCCGCGAAGCTGCTTGAGCACATAGCCTTTCGCGCCCGCCAGCACCGCGCCCAGCAGCGCCTCGTCATCGGAGAACGAGGTGAGCATGAGGACGTTCAGATCGGGCATCTCGGACATCAGGTCGCGGCAGACGGTCACGCCGTCGCCGTCCTCGAGCCGGACGTCGAGGACCGCCACATCGGGTCGCACGGCGGGGACGCGGCGCAGCGCCTCGGCGGCGGTGCCGGCCTCGCCCGCGACCGTGATGTCGCCCTCGGCCTCCAGCAGGTCCTGCAGGCCGCGACGCACGATCTCGTGGTCGTCGAGCAGGAAGACTCGGATCTTGTCTGAGTTGTCCACGGTGATCATCCTCGCAGGTGGTCGGTGCGGATCCGGGTAGCGAACGCGGCGGGTGGTGGTCCGAAACCTCCACTACCCGCCGCGCTCATTCCCTGTTCCTTGTCCCCGACAAGGTCTAGTAGGCCGTCAAACCCGCGGCCCGGAAAACGTCTCGTGCCTCTTCGAGCTGCTCGGAGGTCGGTGTCGGGGTGTCAGCGAGCACGAAACGACGGTTGAGGGCCTCCCACTTGGATTGGCCCAGCGTGTGGAACGGGAGCACATCTACCCGTTCGATATTGCCCAGCCCGCCCGCGAATCCGGCGACCGCGCCGATCTCCTCGATCGCGTCGGTGATGCCGGGGACCAGCACGTACCGCAGCCACACCCGCTTGCCCCGCTTGGCCAGCTTGACCGCGAAGTCGAGGGTCGGCTGCAAATCGCGGGAGGTCAGGCGACGGTAGGTCTCGGGCTGTCCGGCTTTGATATCCAGCAGCACCAGGTCCGTGGCCGCGAGCAGCTCATCGGAGGCAAGGCGCCCCAGGTAGCCGGAAGTATCCAGCGCAGTGGACAGTCCGAGACCTTGGAACCCCTGCAGCAGGGTGGTCGCAAACTTGGGCTGCTGCAGTGGTTCCCCGCCGCTGATGGTCGCGCCACCGCCGGAGGCACGGATGAACGGCACGAATTTGGCCGCCTCGCCGAGCACATCGTCGACACTCATGCGAGTTCCGTTGTCGCGCAACCACGTATCGGGGTTCTGGCAGTACAGGCACCGCAGCGGGCAGCCACTCAGGAAGGTGACGAAGCGGGTGCCCGGCCCGTCCACCCCGGTCGAGATGTCCCAGGAGTGAACGGATCCGGTGAGCGAGTCACCGCCGGGTGCGCCGACATCGATGCTCGGCTGCAGCAGGACCGGTGTGGACATGACTTTCAACCTTTCGATGTCGGCGCGGGCGGGTTACAGGCTCGCGTGGAAGGTGCGGTTGATGACGTCGAGCTGCTGCTCGCGGGTCAGGCGAACGAAGTTCACCGCGTAGCCCGAGACGCGAATCGTCAACTGCGGGTAGTTCTCCGGGTGCTCCATGGCATCCAGCAACGTGTCCTGATTGAGCACGTTCACGTTCATATGGAAGCCGTTGGTCGCGACGTATCCGTCCATCACGCCCACCAGGTTGGTGATGCGCTCCTCGGCACTACGCCCCAGACCCTGCGGCGTCACCGTGGTGGTCAGCGAAATACCGTCCGTCGCATGCTCGTACGGCAGCTTGGCAACCGACATGGCCGAGGCCACGATGCCGTGGGTGTCGCGGCCGTTCATCGGGTTGGCGCCCGGCGAGAACGGCTCGCCCGCCCGACGACCGTCGGGGGTATTGCCGGTCTTCTTGCCGTACACCACATTCGAGGTGATGGTCAGCACCGACTGGGTGTGCTCGGCATTGCGGTAGGTCGGGTACTTGCGGACCTTCTGCATGAACCGCTCCACCAGTTCGGCGGCAATGGAGTCGACGCGGTCGTCGTTGTTGCCGAACTTCGGGAAGTCGCCCTCGATCACGTAATCGGTGGCCAGGCCGGTCTCGTCACGAACAGGAGTCACCTTGGCGTACTTGATGGCCGAGAGCGAGTCGGCGGCCACGGCCAGACCGGCGATGCCGCAGGCCATGGTGCGACGCACATCCAGGTCGTGCAACGCCATCTCGATGCGCTCGTAGGCGTACTTGTCGTGCATGTAGTGAATGACGTTGAGCGCGTGGACGTAGGTCTTGGCCAGCCAGTCCATCAGCTGATCGAGCTTGGCGTCGACCTCCTCGTAGGTGAGGACGTCCGCGGTGATCGGCTCGAAGCCGTGCGCGACGACCTTGCCCTTCTTCTCGTCCCGCCCGCCGTTGATGGCGTACAGCAGCGTCTTGGCGAGATTCACCCGCGCGCCGAAGAACTGCATCTGCTTGCCGACCTCCATGGCCGACACACAGCAGGCGATCGCGGTGTCGTCGCCGTAGCGCGGCCGCATCAGCTCATCCGACTCGTACTGGATGGAGCTGGTGTCGATGGACACCTTGGCGCAGAAGCGCTTGAAACCGGTCGGCAGTGCCGGTGACCAGAACACGGTCAGGTTCGGCTCGGGAGCCGGGCCCAGGTTGTAGAGGGTCTGCAGGTAGCGGAAGCTGGTGCGGGTCACCAGCGGTCGCCCGTCGGAGCCGATGCCGCCGATGGACTCGGTCACCCAGGTCGGGTCGCCGGAGAACAGCTCGTCGTACTCCGGGGTACGCAGGAAGCGCACGATGCGCAGCTTGATCACGAAGTCGTCGACCAGCTCCTGCGCGCGCTCCTCGGTGATCAGGCCCTCGGCCAGGTCACGCTCCAGGTAGATGTCCACGAAGTTCGCGGTGCGGCCCAACGACATCGCCGCGCCGTTCTGCTCCTTCACCGCGGCCAGGTACGCGAAGTACAGCCACTGGATGGCCTCCTGGCCGGTGCTCGCGGGCTTGGAGATGTCGAAGCCGTAGGCGGCGGCCATCTCCTTCAGCTCGCCGAGTGCGCGGATCTGCTCGCTGACTTCCTCACGGCGACGGATGGTTTCGTCATCGGCCCACAGATCGTCGAGGGCGACGCGATCGGCCTGCTTGGCCTCGATCAGCTTGTCGACACCGTAAAGGGCGACGCGACGGTAGTCGCCGATGATGCGGCCGCGGCCGTAGGCATCCGGCAATCCGGTCACGATGCCCGCGCTGCGGGCGGCCCGGATATCGG
Source organism: Nocardia heshunensis (assembly GCF_054782115.1). Lineage (NCBI taxonomy): Bacteria > Bacillati > Actinomycetota > Actinomycetes > Mycobacteriales > Nocardiaceae > Nocardia > Nocardia heshunensis. Next base: position 307,021 of record NZ_BAAGTC010000009.1, read on the forward strand.
CGGTGTAGGCGTCGAAGACGCCGTCGTTGTGGGTCTTGCGGTACTTGGTGAAGATCTCCGCGACGCGCGGGTCCTCCTCCACGCCATAGGCGGCGAGGCTGGTCTGCACCATGCGGTAGCCGCCGTAGGGCATGATCGCCCGCTTCAGCGGCGCATCGGTCTGCAGGCCGACGATGAGCTCGGTGTCCTCGTCGATGTAGCCCGGCTCGTGCGCGGTAATGGTCGAAGGGGTGTGCTGGTCCACGTCGTAGATGCCGCGCTCGCGCTCGGCCGGGAACATGGCGCTCAGCTTGTCCCAGATGCCCAGGGTGCGGGCGGTCGCTCCGGCGAGGAAGCTGCCGTCGCCCTCGTAGGGCCGGTAGTTCTGCTGAATGAAATCGCGCACGTCGACGGCGTCCCGCCACAGGCCGCCTTTGAATCCGGTCCAGGCTTCGGTGCGCGGTTCGGTTCCGATCATCGTCATTGTGTGACTCCTAAATCAGCCGAATGGTCTGATAACAGACTTCTCCCTCGCGACACCCGGTCCCAGAGACAAATGTCCTCAGGTAACCGGTGGGTAGCCTGTGGTTCATGTCCGATGAGTCGTGGGGCGTCGTACCCGACGAATTGCGGGAGCTGACCGCATCCCGGGAGCGGCTGCACGACCTGGTCGAAGCGGTGTACACCGTGGTCTCGGACCTCGACGTGGATCTGGTGCTGCGGCAGCTGGTGACCGCGGCCGTCCGGCTGGTGAACGCCGAATACGGTGCGCTGGGCTTGCTGGAACCCGACGAAGGCTCCGGGGAACGGCGGCTGGCGCAGTTCGTTCCGGTCGGCATGGACCAGGCGACCATCGACCGCATCGGGCACTGGCCGTGCGGTAGGGGCGTACTCGGCGCGGTGCTGGCGGGCGAGGACCCGGTGCGATTGGCCGACCTCACCAAACATCCCGCGTTCGAGGGCTGGCCGGAGGGGCATCCGTCCATGCGCAGCTTCCTCGGCGTGCCGGTCCGCTACCGCGGGCGCGTGCTCGGTGACCTCTATCTCACCAACAAGCGCGGCGGCGGCTTCAGCGACGAGGACGAGCGGATCATCGAGGCGCTGGCCGTCATCGCCGCGGTCAAGATCACCAATGTGCGCATGTACGAGCGGGTTCAGCAGGAGACGGCGCGGCGACAGCGGGACTCCGCCAAGATCGCGGTCATGGAGGATCGCGACCGTATCGCGCGCGACCTCCACGACTCGGTCATCCAGCGCATCTATGCCTCGGGGCTGGCCTTGCAGGGCGCACTGCGGCTGCAACCCAGCGCCGATATCGCCGATCGCCTGGAACGGGTGGTGGCGGACCTGGACGACACCATTCAGGACATTCGCGGCACCATCTTCTCGCTGCAATCGGCCAACGGTGGGCAGGGCGGATTGCGCAGCGAGATCAGCGAATTGGTCACCACCGCTGCCCGCCACCTGGGCTTCACCCCGAGCCTGCACCAGGACGGGCCGATCGACACCGTCGTCCCGCCCGAAACCGCCCGCCAGGCGCTGGCGGTACTGCGCGAATCACTGTCCAACACGGTCCGCCACGCCGACGCCACCCGCATCGACGTGACCGTCTGTGTGGCCCGCGGCGAACTACGGATCTCGGTGGCGGACAACGGCATCGGCGTCGGTGACGCGCCCAGGCGCGGCGGCCTGCGCAATATCGCCGAACGTGCCACCGAACTCGACGGCGTGGTGGAGGTCGGCCTCGGGTTGGACGGCCGCGGTACTACGGTCGTTTGGCGGGTCCCGATCCCACCGGCCTGAGAGATCTCGTCATCCCGGCGCGCTTTTGGCCGGGATCCACACGGCTGCTGTGGATTCCGGCCAAAAAGCACGCCGGAATGACGGGGTGAGGTTAGTTCGCGGGCTGGGCTGCAGGCTGCGGAGTGGCGGGCTGCGGAGTGGCCGCCGGGGTGGCCTTCTTGTCCGACCAATGGGTGGTGCCATCGGGGGCCTGCCAGGTGCTGAGCAGGTCGATGCCCGACGCGATCAGGACGGGGCTGCCCAGGGCGATGGTGCCGATGATGCCGCCGATGGTCGCGCCGGTGGCGAAACCGGGCAGACAACCCGCGGCCAGGGTGGCGATACAGCCGATGGTGGCACCGATCGCGGTGCCGACGAAGGTGCCGATGGTGGTGGCCAAGCCGAACTGCTGGGCGAAGCTGCCCAGGGCGCGGTCGTTCTCCGCTTGGGAGGCAACGGGTTTCACGGCGAGGGGGCCGGTGAGCGAGAGGCCCGACGGCTTGTCCGGGGTGAGCGCCAGGACGGTGTTGTTCTCCTGCAGTTCGGGCTTGACCGGAATGTCGATGGGGCCCAGATGGAATTGCAGGGGCAGGGTGAGCAGGACCTTGCCGTCGGAGTCCTTCACAGTGACCACGTCGACGGGGCGGGCCGCAATGCTGCCCGGTTGCGCGGCGTCCGCGCCGGGCTGAGCAGCGTCGGACTGCTGCGAAAGTTCGAAGGTGCCGCCGCGCAGAGTGGTGACGATCGTCTTGTCCACCATCTTGGCCGAGTAGGTCAGATGCGGCGCGTCGGGCGAGGTGACGGCGGGCTGGGCGTTCGCCGGGGAAGCGCCCGGCCATAGCGTGGCGGGGGTGATGAGTGCGCCGATCACCAGGGTGGCAGCCGCGGAGGCGGTGCGGAACTCCATGCGCTATCCAATCCATCATCAGGTGTGGTGCAGGTCCAAAGCCTGGAGCGTAATGGAAGGTACAGATGCCGAATAGGTTTCGGCAGCAAGATGTCCGACGGGAACTATTCATCCGTTATCGGGAGATTATCCTGGACGTCCGGATTGCCGCAGTGTCGCCGACACTAGCGCCCGACGTGCACCCCCGCCCGCCGATTCGGCAAACTCCTTCCCATGAGCCTCAGATTCAGCGCCGGAGTCCTCCTCTTCCGCCGCACCGATCGGCTGGAAGTGCTCCTCGGACACATGGGCGGCCCCTTGTGGGCCAAGAAGGACGCCTCCGCCTGGTCCATCCCCAAGGGCGAATACGACCCCGCCGACGAGGAAGCCCCCGCCGCCGCCCGCCGCGAATTCGGCGAGGAACTCGGCCTACCGGTTCCCGACGGCGACTGGATTCCGCTCGGCGAGGTCGAATACGGCAGCGGCCGCGGCAAGAAACAACTCACCGTCTGGGCAGTCGAAGCCGACCTCGACCCGACCCAGGTCGTCCCCGGCACCTTCGAAATGGAATGGCCCCCACGCTCCGGTCGCATGGCGGAATTCCCCGAGATCGACCGGGCCGAGTGGTTCGACCTGGCGACCGCGGAGGACAAGCTGGGTAAGGGCCAGCGCCCTTACCTGACTCGCCTCCACGATCACCTGGCCTGAGCGCCCTACAAGCGCGGGTCGACCGGCTCGGTCTCCAGCGCCAGGATCGCGAACACCGCCTCGTGGACCCGCCACAGCGGCTCCCGGGTGACGAAGCGGTCCAGGGCCTCGAGGCCCAGGGCGTATTCGCGCAGCGCCATCGAACGCTTGCCGCCGAGGTTGCGCGAACGCAGCCGCTGCAGCTGGTCGGGGCGCAGGTACTCCGGGCCGTAGATGATCCGGAGGTATTCCGGGCCACGGCATTTCACGCCCGGCTGCACCGGGCGGCCGCTGCGGGTGCCGGTGCCGGTGACCAGTGACGCCAGGGGTTTCACCACCATGCCCTCGCCACCGGCCGTGGTGAGTTCGATCCACCAGGCCGTCGCCTCGGCCTCGGCCTCCGGGGAGGTGAGGTCGACTACGCGGCGGTCGGTGGGGGTGAAGAACTCCGGGTCGGCGGTGACCAGGCGGTCGATGCGCTCCAGGTGCCAGTTGTGGTCGCGCCCGGCGAGATTCGCGCCGGAGGCGGCCAGCAGTTGGAACGGGGCCAGGCGCACGCCGTCGAGACCGTCAGTGGGCCAGCAGTAGTGGCCGTAGGCGGTGGTGAAGGCGTCGGCGTCCGCGCGGCGCGCGTCGGTGCGCGTCGCGAGATCGCCTACGTCCAAACCCCTTTCGGCCGCTGCCGCCAGCACGTTCGTGGCCTGTGCGAGCGAGGCGCGCGCGGCCGTGCCGACCGCCGCGTACTGGCTGCGCAGCAGGCCCATCGCCTTGGCCGACCACGGCAGCAGTTCGGTGTCCAGCAGCAGCCAGTCGGTGCCCAATTCCTCGAACAGCCCGGCGGTTTCGGCCGCGGCTCGCACCCGGGCCAGCAGCGCCTCGGTGCGCGCCGGATCGTCGAAGAAGGGGCGGCCGGTGCGGGTGTACACCGCGCCGGTCGAGCTGTCCTCGATGCCGAAGCGGTCCCGTGCGGCCGTCGCCGACCGCGAAACCACCACCACCGCACGCGAACCCATGTGTTTGGCCTCGCACACCACGGTGTCCACGCCCTCGGAGCGGTAGTACTCGAAGGCCTGGGCCGGATGCTCCAGGTAGCCGTCCAGGGTGGAGGTCGCGCACGGCGACATGGTCGGCGGCAGGTACACCAGCCAGCGCGGGTCCACCGCGAAGCGGCTCATCACCTCGAGCGCGGCCGCCGCGGCGTCCTCGCGGACGTTCACCCGGCCGAGGTGGCGGGTCTCCACCACCCGGCGGCCGAGCACGTCGTCCAGATCCAGCACGCCCGGATCCCGCTGCACGACCGCCTCGCCGGTGGCGAAGACTCCGGCCTCCAGCGGACGCACCGGCTCGAACCAGACCTGTTCGGCCGCAACCGAAACCGGCTCGCGTTCCGGGTAGCGCAGCGCGGTCAGGCGACCGCCGAACACCACGCCGGTGTCCAGGCACAGGGTGTTGTTCACCCACACCAGGTCGGTCATCGGCGTGTGGCCGTAGAGCACCAGCGCCTTGCCGCGGTAGTCGCTCGCCCACGGGTAGCGCACCGGCAGGCCGTATTCGTCGGTCTCGCCGGTGGATTCGCCGTACATGGCGAACTCACGCACCCGGCCGGAAGTACGGCCGTGGTACGCCTCCTTCAGCCCGGCGTGCGCGACCACCAGCTTGCCGCCGTCCAACACGTAGTGGCTGACCAGGCCGCGCATGAATTCCTGTGCGGTCTTGCGGAATTCGGCGTCCTCGGCCTCCAGCTGGGCCAGCGACTCCGCCAGCCCGTGCGCCACCTTGACCCGGCGGCCGTCGAGCGCGCGCACCAGCTTGAACTCGTGGTTTCCGGTGACGCACAAGGCGTTTCCGGAGCCCACCATGCCCATGACCAGTCGCAGCACGCCCGGGGTGTCGGGCCCGCGGTCGACCAGGTCGCCCACGAACACCGCGGTGCGGCCTTCCGGATGCCGTGCGTCCACCGCCCGGCCGTCCTCGTCGCGGGCGATGAGGTAGCCGAGCTCGTCGAGCAGCGTCTCCAGTTCGCTACGGCAGCCGTGCACATCGCCGATCACATCGAAGGGCCCGGTGAGATCGGACTTGTCGTTCCACAGCCGCTCGTCGCGGATACTCGCCGCGTCGATCTCCTCGACACCGCGCAGCACATGCACCTTGCGGAAACCCTCGCGCTCCAGGAACTTCAGCGAGCGCCGCAGATCGCGCTGATGGCGGTTCACCACGTGTGGGCCGAGATCCGCGCGGTCCACGCGCAGCGCGTTGCGGCGCACGCACTCGGCCTCGGGCACGTCCAGCACGATCGCCACCGGCAGCACATCGTGGGCGCGCGCCAGCTCCACCAGCGCCTGTCGCGCCTTCGGCTGCACATTGGTGGCGTCGATGACGGTGCGCAGCCCGCGCCGCAGCCGCACGCCCGCGACGTGATGCAGCAGCTCGAACGCCTCGTTGGTGGCCGACTGATCGGCCTCGTCATCGCTCACCAGCCCCCGGTAGGCATCCGAGGACAGGATCGCCGTCGACCGGAAGTGCCGGTGCGCGAACGTCGATTTCCCGGACCCGCTGGAGCCGATCAGCACGACCAGCGACAGCACCGGGATGGACAGCTCAGCCATTACGCGGCTCCTTTCTCGTCGCTGTCGTTGTTTCCGTCTTTCGTGAACACAGCCATCTGTGTCGACGCCCCCACTTCCGCATCCTCGGGCCCGATCGGCTCGAATCGCACGGCGTACCCGTATGTTTCACCGACCCGCCGCGCCCAGTCCGCGAATTCTGCCCGGCTCCACTCGAATCGGTGATCGGTATGCCGGAACGTGCCCGCGTGCAGGGTCTCGTAGCGCACGTTGTACTCGCTGTTCGGTGTCGTCACGAGCACCGCGCCCGGCGCGGCCGACCCGAACACCGCATGCTCCAGCGCCGCCAGCCGCGGCGCGTCCACGTGCTCGATCACCTCCATGAGCACGGCCGCGTCGTACCCGCGCAGCGAGGCGTCGGTGTACGTGAGCGCGCCCTGCCGCACGGTGACCCGCCGCGACTGCCACTCCGGCAACCGCCGCATGCGTCGCGCCGCGATGTGCAGCTCCCGCATCGACACGTCGATCCCGACGATCTCGGTAAAGGCCCGGTCCGCCACCAGCTCTCGCAGCAACGCCCCCTGCCCGCACCCGAGATCCAGCACCCTGCTGGCCCCGGCCGCCGACAACGCCCGATGCACGGCCTGCCGCCGCAGCACCGCGAGCGACTGTCCCGGCTCGTCCGCCGCGGTCTCGGCCGTACCCGGCTCGGACCCGGTCGAATCGGTGCCCGCCGCAGCCGCTTCCGATGCGTCGTCGTCGAGTTCGACCTCAACCGCGTCCAACTCCTCCGGCTCCGCATCGTCCAGCTCCGCTAGCCGGGCCAGGGCCGTACGAACCAGCGTGTACCGCCGAGTCAGGTAGCGACGCGTGATCCACTCCCGTTCCGGGTGCCCGACCAGCCAGCCCTCGCCGAAGCGCAGCAGCTTGTCGATCTCGGCGCCGTCGAGCCAGTAGTGCTTGCTGCCGTCGAGCACGGGCAGCAGCACATACAGGTGCGACAGCGCATCGGAAAGCCGCAGCGTGCCGGTGAGTTCGAGCCGCAGGTAATGCGAGTCACCCCACTCGGGAAACGCCGGGTCCAGCGGCAGGGGAGTGGCCACCACATTCCAGCCCAGCGGTGCGAACACCCGCTCGGCGTATTCCACGCCGCCCTTGCACGGCACCGCCGGGAGTTCGATGCGCAACGGTAGCGGGGTCTCGGCCAATTCCGGGCGTTGCGCGCAGCGCCCGTGCAGGGCCGTCCCGAATACCGTCGAGATCGCCACCGACAGCAACGACGACGCCGCGTACGGGCGGTCGTTCACATACTGACCGAGACTGAATTCGGGTGTCCCCTTGGATTTCCCGCGCACCAGCCGGACCGGATCGATCTCCAGCAACAATGCAGCGGTGCAGCGCTGCTCGGACGCCTCGGGATACAGCACGTGGGCGACGCCGTAGGACTGCTCGAAAGTTTGTATGCGGGCGGGATTCTTGTGCAGCAGAAAGCCGAAGTCGCTGGCAGGCCAGGCGGCGTCATCGGGTCGCGTACAAGAAATCGTCAACAGCATCCTGCGATGCTCCCGTAATAGCGTCGGCCCGGCAAACATATTTGTGTGTGTTCGCGTATCCCGCAGTCCCGCAATGAAATCGAATCGGCAACGATATCGAGTTGAACGGTTGCCCATGTAGCGGGTCCGGCTCACACTCGAAAAGATGCTTCCAGGGGAGGAATTCACCGGTGGTCGCAGCACGGGGAGGCTTCGCCGTACACGGCCCGGGCAGGCGTCATGCCTGGCGGTGGCGGTGTTGGCGAGCGCCTGCGCGATCGCCGGAACACCACGCGCTACGCAACCGGATCTCGGCGGGCTCGATCTGACCGGCTACGGCGGTCAGACGCTGTCCGCACCACCGGACACCGCATACGGCGGACTGCTGGAGTCGGCGCGCATGTCGGCGGCGGTGGTGTCGCCGCGCGTGATCGATCCGGCGCTGAGCGCCATTGCGGCCGCACCGCTTCCGACACCCGCCGCGACCGTCGGCATTCTCGCCGACGTCAACGTGGACACCCTCGCTCGCTTCGGCATGCTTGCCGGTTTCAGCATCGGCGGTACCGACGCCGAGTCCGGGACGCCGCAGGCGGGGCAGGCCCGGTCGGTGCGGCTCACCGTGCTGCGGATGCGGGACAACGTCGCCGCCATCGATGCGGCTCGGCAGCTCGACGCGGTCGATGCCAAGGTCGCCCGCGAGAATGTCGACGTCGGGTTTCCCGATTACTTTGCCACCTACGGACATTGGCGGCCGCGGGTGGCGAGCATGGCCGCCACCCTTGCGCACGGCCCGTTCGTCGTCACTCTGTACCTGACCGCGCCGACCACCGATCGCGAGGCGCTGCGCGCCCTGGCCACGGCCGCGTTCGACGCCGAACTGCCCCGGCTGGACGCCTTCGCGCCCACCGCCGCCGAAGCGCTGCCAACACTCCCGCTGGATCCCGACGGCATGATCAGCCGCGCCCTACCCGCCGACTCCGGAAAATGGCCCTACCCAGAGCTTTTCGTGCACGACGACGGTCGTATCGCCGGGTGGGGTGGGCAACGGGATGCGACCGGGGTGGTCTACGGGCCCGTCGAGGCCGCCGCCTGGTCGGGATTCGGCGACACCGCCCCGGAGGCCATGGCGGTCGTGGGTTCGACCCACCTGCTGCGGTTCGCCGACGCGGTCGCCGCGCGCAAGGCCCTGCGTCAGCGGGAGGCCTCGACGGTGCCGCAGTTCAAGGCAGCGTCGCCGTCCGGGATACCGGACGCGCTGTGCCTGAGTGACCCGGTCGCGGCATCGAACGGCGACGTGGTCACCTGCCTCGTCCTGCACGGCCGCTACCTGGCCGTCGTCTCCGGCCCGGATCAAACCACCGCGCACCGTAAGGCGAGCGCCCAGTACGCACTGCTGGTGCGCGCCGCCTGATTCCGGCCCTGCGATCCGGTGCGAACCCGCCGCGCCGTGTAGGTTCGGCGCGGCGTCGCAATCCGTGCGGCAATCCGGATCAGACGGACAGGAGCGGGAATGCGCTTGGTGGGCAAGGTCGGTGCGATCGGTGCGGTCGCGGCCGCGCTGGTGCTGGTGGCCGGTTGCGGCAGCAGCGACAGCAAGAGCGACAGCAAGTCCGACACCTCGACGGCCTCGACCTCGGCCAAGCCGGCGCAGACGTTCACCGTCGCGCTGCCGCAGGCCGACGGCAAGGACTGCACCATCACCGTGACCGGCGGGTTCGGCGAAGCCCCCGGGATCACCCTGCCCGACGGCTGCACGCCGCCGACCGAGCTGTTCACCAAGGACCTGGTTACCGGCACCGGCCCGGCCGCGGCCGCCGGACAGCAGCTGAGCACCAACTACACGCTGATCACCTGGTCGGACAAGAAGAAGCTGGACAGCTCCTTCAGCCGCGGCCAGACCTTCGATCTCACGCTGGGCGCGGGCCAGGTCATCAAGGGCTGGGACCAGGGCCTGGTCGGCATCACACAGGGCACCCGCCGCCTGCTGGTGATCCCGCCTAACCTCGGCTACGGCCAGGGCGGACACGGCATCAAGCCGAACGAGACCCTGGTCTTCGTGACCGACGCCGTCAAGGTCGGTAACTAGCTCCCCCGCCTCCCCGCGACTTTTGCCGGTCGTCGGGTGCCCCCACCCGTCCCGCCCCGGGCCGCCTGTCCGGTGTCGGGCTGGGTTTCGGGCGTGCCCGACGAGTTACCCCGGTCGGCGGCAAATCAGTCGTCGCGGCCCGTACGCATCCGATTGCGTGCCCCAGACGACGGTCGACTAACCTGGGCAGGATGCGTTTGGGGGGAACCAAGACGTCAACCATGTACAACGAACAAGGAGCATGTCCGTGAAGAGCACCGTCGAGCAGCTGAGCCCGACTCGGGTCCGCATCAATGTCGAGGTGCCCTTCGAGGAGCTGAAGCCTGACTTCGATCGCGCCTACAAGGCCCTCGCGCAGCAGATCAAGATCCCCGGCTTCCGTCCGGGCAAGGCCCCGGCCAAGCTCCTCGAGGCCCGTGTCGGCCGTGGCGCGGTGCTGGAGCAGGTCGTCAACGACGTGCTGCCGAAGCGCTACAGCGAGGCCGTCATCGAGACCGAGGTCAAGGTCATCGGTCAGCCCGAGATCGAGATCACCAAGATCGAGGATGGCGAGGAGCTGGCCTTCACCGCCGAGGTCGACATCCGCCCGGAGATCACCCTGCCGGAGTTCTCCAGCCTGGCCGTCACCGTCGACCCGATCGAGATCACCGACGCCGACATCGAAGAGCAGCTGCAGTCGCTGCAGGCCCGCTTCGGCACCCTGAAGTCGGTCGAGCGCGCGATCGAGAACGGCGACTTCGTCTCCATCGACCTGTCCGCCACCGTCGACGGCGAGACCGTCGAGGAGGCCTCCACCACCGGCCTGTCCCACGAGGTCGGCTCCGGCCAGCTCATCGAGGGCCTGGACGAGGCCCTCATCGGCCTGAAGGAGGGCGAGTCCAAGGACTTCAACTCCACCCTGGTCGCCGGCGAGCACGCGGGCAAGGAAGCCGTGATCACCGTGACCGCGCAGTCGGTCAAGGAGCGCGAGCTGCCCGCGGCCGATGACGACTTCGCCCAGCTGGCAAGCGAATTCGACACCATCGACGAGCTGAAGGAAGACCTCAAGACCCGCGTCGAGCGCGTCAAGAAGGTCCAGCAGGCCGGCGAGATCCGCGACAAGGTCCTCGAGGCCCTGCTCGAGGCCGTCGAGATCCCGCTGCCCGAGGGTGTCGTCAAGGCCGAGGTCGACGCCGTCGAGCACGACGCCGTCCACGGCTTCGACCACGACGAGGCCAAGCTGGCCGAGGCCCTCGAGGCCCAGGGCTCCTCGCTGGAGGAGTTCAAGAAGGACACCAAGGAAGCCGCCGAGAAGTCGGTCAAGACCCAGCTGCTGCTGGACGCGGTCGCCGAGGCCGAGAACACCCAGGTCGGCCAGGACGAGCTGTACGAGCGGATCATCTTCCAGGCGCAGCGCTACGGCATGAGCCCGGATCAGTTCATCCAGCAGATCCAGCAGGCCGGTCAGCTGGGCGCGGTCTTCGCCGACGTGCGTCGCGGCAAGGCCCTTGCCGGTGTCGTGGTCGCGGCCACCGTCACCGACACCGCCGGCAACACCGTGGACACCGCCGAGATGTTCGGCAACCCGGCCGAAGAGGCCGAAGAGGTTTCCGCGGAAGAGCTCGCGACCGTGGCCGATGCCACCGAGGCCGCCGAGGTCGAGGCCAAGTAAGAGCAAGGAACGCAGCGCAGTATAGGTTTGCGCTGTGAGCGAAGCAGGGCGGTACCGGGAGTCTGGTGCCGCCCTGTTTCGTTAGGGTTTGTGTCAGCGCTGGAACATTCAAGTGATCAGTTGGTGGCTTGTTAACCGAGCCGTTGAGAGAGGGCAGGTATCCGTGACAATTCATCAGGCAGGGGTGCACATGACATCCGCGACTGCTGGTCTGAACCTCAGTGATTCGGTGTACGAGCGCCTGCTGCGATCGCGCATCATCTTCCTGGGCACTCAGGTCGACGACGACATCGCCAACAAGCTGTGCGCGCAGATCCTCCTGCTTGCGGCCGAGGACCCCACCAAGGACATCTCGCTCTACATCAACTCCCCGGGTGGTTCCGTGACGGCCGGTATGGCCATCTACGACACCATGGAATTGGCGGAGTGCGATATCGCCACCTACGGTCTGGGTCTCGCCGCCTCGATGGGGCAGTTCCTGCTCGCCGCGGGCACCAAGGGCAAGCGCTACGCGCTGCCGCACGCGCGGATCATGATGCACCAGCCGTCCGCGGGCATCGGTGGCTCGGCCGCCGACATCGCGATCCAGGCCGAGCAGTTCGCGTACACCAAGCGTGAGATGAACGAGCTGCAGTCGCAGTTCACCGGCAAGTCCATCGAGCAGGTCACCGCCGACGCCGACCGCGACCGCTGGTTCACCGCCGCCGAGGCCCTCGAGTACGGCTTCATCGACCACGTGATCAGCCGCGCGAGCCAGGCGAACGCGAACTAGTTCCGCAGCCCACCCACCCAGACTTTTGGAGACGTTTATGTCCAACATGATCGATCCGCGGGCCGCGGGCATCACCTTCGCCGCCGCCGGCTCCAACGGGATGCAGATGCCGCAGGGCCGCTACATCCTGCCCTCGTTCGTCGAGCACTCCAGCTTCGGTGTCAAGGAGTCCAACCCTTACAACAAGCTGTTCGAGGAGCGCATCATCTTCCTCGGCGCGCAGGTGGACGACACCTCCGCGAACGACATCATGGCGCAGCTGCTGGTGTTGGAGTCGCTGGATCCCGACCGTGACATCACCATGTACATCAACTCGCCCGGTGGTTCCTTCACCGCGCTGATGGCCATCTACGACACCATGCAGTACGTGCGCGCCGACGTCGCGACCGTCTGCCTGGGCCAGGCCGCCTCGGCCGCCGCCGTGCTGCTCGCCGCGGGCGCCCCCGGCAAGCGGGCCGCGCTGCCCAACGCCCGCATCCTGATCCACCAGCCGTCCACCTCGGGCGGTATCCAGGGCCAGGTCTCCGACCTGGAGATCCAGGCCGCGGAGATCGAGCGCATGCGTCGTCTGATGGAGACCACGCTGGCTCGCCACACAGGCAAGGACGCGGATGTCATCCGCAAGGACACCGATCGCGACAAGATCCTGACCGCCGACGAGGCGAAGGAATACGGGCTCGTCGACACGGTGTTCGAGTACCGCAAGCTCAGCGCCCAGAAGTGATCCGGGTGGGCGGCGGGGCCCGGGTTGTGTTCCCACGGGGCACAACTCACCCTCGCCGCCCAGGGCAGGGGTGAGTCCACGCACATGTCCGGTGAGAAACGTGCCCAAGTTGTCGACCTCGGTCACGAGAAGCGGGTACGGTCACTCTAGGGACCTTTGCTCGTGGTTGTCGGCTCTGCTTTTGGATCCAACACAGATGCTCGTTTTCGGGCATCGTGGAACACACAGCCGAATCGCCGGATCCGCAAACTCAGGGGTCGCGGCATACGCTCGAAGAAGGCAGCTCGCCGGCAACCGGGGACAGACGGTTGCACGCGGACAAGGAAGTAGGGACCCAGGAGATGGCGCGCATCGGTGATGGCGGCGATCTGTTGAAGTGCTCTTTCTGTGGAAAGAGCCAGAAGCAGGTCAAGAAGCTCATTGCGGGACCGGGGGTGTACATCTGCGACGAGTGCATCGACCTGTGCAACGAGATCATCGAGGAAGAGCTCGCCGAATCCAGCGAGGTCAAGCTCGACGAGTTGCCCAAGCCCGCGGAAATCCGGGATTTCCTCGAGCAGTATGTGATCGGGCAGGACGCCGCGAAGCGGACCCTCGCGGTGGCGGTTTACAACCACTACAAGCGAATTCAGGCCGGCGACAAGGGCCGGGACTCCCGCGGTGAAGCGGTCGAGTTGATGAAGTCCAATATCTTGATGCTCGGCCCGACGGGCTGTGGCAAGACCTATCTGGCGCAGACGCTGGCCAAGATGCTGAACGTCCCGTTCGCCATCGCGGACGCGACCGCGCTGACCGAGGCCGGCTATGTCGGTGAGGATGTCGAGAACATCCTGCTGAAGCTGATCCAGGCCGCGGACTACGACGTGAAGCGCGCCGAGACGGGCATCATCTACATCGACGAGGTCGACAAGATCGCCCGCAAGTCGGAGAACCCGTCCATTACCCGTGACGTGTCCGGTGAGGGCGTGCAGCAGGCGCTGCTGAAGATCCTGGAGGGCACGCAGGCGTCGGTGCCGCCGCAGGGCGGTCGCAAGCACCCGCACCAGGAGTTCATCCAGATCGACACCACCAACGTGCTGTTCATCGTGGCGGGCGCGTTCGCGGGTCTCGAGCGGATCGTGCAGGACCGGGTGGGCAAGCGCGGCATCGGTTTCGGCGCGGAGGTTCGCTCCAAGGCCGAGATCGACACCGCCGATCACTTCGCGGATGTGATGCCCGAGGATCTGATCAAGTTCGGTCTGATCCCCGAGTTCATCGGCCGTCTCCCGATCGTCGCCTCGGTCACCAACCTGGACAAGGAATCCCTGGTCCGGATCCTGGCCGAGCCGAAGAACGCCCTGGTCAAGCAGTATGTGCGGCTGTTCGAGATGGACGGCGTGGATCTGGAGTTCACCCAGGACGCGCTGGAGGCCGTCGCGGATCAGGCGATCCTGCGGGGCACCGGTGCTCGTGGTCTGCGCGCCATCATGGAGGAAGTGCTCCTCCCGGTCATGTACGACATCCCCAGCCGGGATGACGTGGCCAAGGTGGTCGTGAATGCCGACACGGTGAACGACAATGTGCTGCCGACCATCGTGCCGCGCAAGCGTCAGACCCCGGAGCGTCGGGAAAAGTCGGCGTAAGCCTGAACTGAACGAAACCGGCTCCGCGAGAATCATTCTCGCGGAGCCGGTTTTTTTTGTATCCGCTATTCAGCGCCCATGAGACCGTAGGTCGGGTCACCGGTCTTGCGGTAGGTCGCGAGGATGACGCCCTTCGGGGTGATCAGCGATTCGGTGAGGGCGAACGCGGCCGGAAGCGCGTCGGCGGTGAAGAGGCGCTTGCCGGTGCCGAGGATGACCGGGCAGACCCAGAGGTTCAAGGTATCGACGAGACCGGCGGCCAGCAGCGAGGCGGTGAGTTCGCCGCTGCCGTGGACCTGGAGTTCGCGGCCGGGGCGGGCCTTCAGTTCGGTGACCTCTTTGACCAGATCCCCGTGCAGGAGTTCGGTTCCCGACCAGTCGGCTTTGTCCAGGGTGCTGGTCGGCACGTACTTGGGGAGGTCGTTGAGCTTGTTCGCGATCGGATGGCCCGGCGGATTGTGCTGCGGCCAGTACTCCGCGAAGATCTCGTAGGTCTTGCGGCCGAAGAGGAAGGCGTCCACGCGCTCGAACACCGAGACGATGCGATCACCGAAGACGTCGTCGTCATAGGGTGCGGACCAGCCGCCGTGCGCGAACCCCCCGCTCGGATCTTCCTCCGGTCCACCCGGCGCCTGATAGACGCCGTCGATGGTGACGAACTGGGTGACCGACAGTTCCATGATGTTCTCCTGTGAGCTCTCTGCGCCGGTGAGACGACACCGTGGGAGAGCCGTGGAGTCGGTGACGGTCGGTGGAGCCGATCGCGCCCGTGGTGAGAATCGCCGTTGATCCCCCGTGGTTCGCCGTTGAACCTTTACTCCGTTACTCCGAAAATCGGTGTGGTCGGGTCACCTGTTACGACGGTGCGGCGCGCGAGAATTCATCGCCGGGGCGGCTGCTGCCGGCGCGGCAGTTTGAGCGTGAAGGGCGCGGGCTCGGGGACCGGGAAACGTTCGCGCGGAGCGACCAGCAGAATCGCCAGGGCCAGCACCGGAAGCAGCAGCACCCCGAGCACATCGAAGGTGTAGCTGAGGGTGGTGAGCCCGTCCGGGCGATGGAAGAGGTGGTAGATGGCGTGCGGTAGGCCGAAGACCAGCCAGCCGAATCCGGTTACCCGGGCGATGACACTGTCGCGGTACCACAGCGCGGCCCCCGCGATCGCGCCGAGCGCCAGGAAGAACGCGCCCACATCGGTGATCAGGTGGTGGTTGTAGGGTCCGTCGCCGCGCACCCAGTGCAGGCCGAAAGGGTAACTGTCGTAGAAGGACTCGGGTGCGACGATCGCCCACAGCCCGGTGACGACGCCGACCGCGGTCAGGAAGCCCAGCAGGCCGAACAGTGTCATCCACTGGCGCCGGTTCACCTCCAGCCGGAAGTTGACCCGAACTCCGTCACCGGTGCCGCGCAACGAGATCCGCACAGGCCCTCCCACCTTCGCCGAATCACTGTGCTGCCACCGTAATTCGGGAAGGGGGAGGGGACAAGCCCGAGAGCTAGATCTGCTCCATCTTCAGGTCGTCGGCGCTCCAGTAGGCGCGCATGGCGACGATCTTGCCTTCGTCGTTCAGTTCCATCACGTCGATGGGGGAGAGGGTCATGCGGTGCCCGTTGGACACGGTGACCAGGGTGAAGTGGGCGGCGACCTTATTGCCCGCCACCCTGACGGTGTGCAGTTCGGTCTCCCGGTCGAGGTTCTCGAGCGCCTTGTAGAGCTCGCCGATGGCCTCGTGGCCGCGACGCTCGGGCGTCCCGATCGGGTCTTCGACGACCGCGTCCTCGGCGTAGAGGTCCACGATGGCGGACGTCGGTCCGGTGGCCACCAACTTCACGTACTGCTCGACGACATCCCGGGGCTGCGCTGCCATGGAGAGACTCCCATCAAAAGTGAAACGTGTTCTACTGCGGAGCCTAACAGCCGGGCGGCCCGAAGAAACCCCTGCGGCTCACCCTGTGGACGCGACTGCTCACAGAGCGAGTCGGTCCTCGCCGCAGTAGACGTTCATGGACTCGCCGCGCAGGAAGCCGATCAGCGTAAGGCCGGATTCGGCGGCCAGATCCACCGCCAGCGAACTGGGCGCCGAGACCGCACCCAGGATCGGAATCCCGGCCATGACGGCCTTCTGGACCAGTTCGAAGGAGGCGCGGCCGCTCACCATGAGAATGAGATCGTGTGCGGGCAGCCGGTTTTCGCGCATCGCCCAGCCGATCAGCTTGTCGACGGCATTGTGGCGGCCGATATCCTCGCGCACCGCCAGCGCCTCGCCGTCCGCGGTGAACAGGCCCGCGCCGTGCAGGCCGCCGGTGGCGTCGAAAACCTGTTGGCGGGAACGCAATTCGGTGGGCAGCTTGGCGAGGGTGTCGACGTCGATGCGCGGCGTGCCCGACGGAATCGGGTGGCGCAGCCGGGTCTGAACTTCGTCCAGGGCGGTCTTGCCGCACAGGCCGCAGGAGCTGTTGGTCAGGAAGGGGCGCGGCGTGATCGGCGTGGGGTTGCGCAGCTGCACATCGAGCACGTTGTAGGTGTTCTGCCCGTTCTCGTCGGTGCCCGCACAGTAGCGGGCGGTGACGATGTCCTCGGCCGAATCGATGATGCCCTCGGCGTAGAGGAAGCCGTGGATCAGATCGATATCCGCGCCGGGGGTGCGCATGGTGACCGTCAATGATTGCCCGCCCGTACGGATTTCGAGCGGTTCCTCCACGGCGAGCGTGTCGGGGCGGGTGATGATTCCGGTCGGCGAGATGCGAAGCGTGCGGCGACGGGCGGTGACTCTGCTCATGCGGTGTGGATGTGGCGTTCGAGGCGGATGGTGACGGCCTTGGAGACGGGCGTGTTGGAGCGCCGCGCGACATGGTCGAGCGGGATCAGCGGATTGGTCTCCGGGTAGTAGGCGGCGGCATTACCGCGCGGGGTGGCGTAGCCGACCAGCCGGAAGGCGATGACTCGGCGTTCGGTGCCGTCCTCGAATTCCGAGATCACGTCCACCAGATCGTCTTCGGTGAAACCGAGGGCGGTGATGTCTTCGGGATTGACCAGCACCACGCGTCGCCCGTTGTGGATGCCGCGATAGCGGTCGTCGAGCCCGTAGATGGTGGTGTTGTACTGGTCGTGGCTGCGCAGCGTCTGCAGGATGAGGCGGCCCTCGGGGACCGGCAGCCAGTGCAGGTCGTTGACCGCGAAGTTGGCCTTGCCGGTGGCGGTGCGGAACTCGCGGGCATCGCGGGGCGGGTGCGGGAGCTGGAAACCGTTGCGGCCCCGGACCTTCGTGTTGTAGTCGGTGCAGCCGGGCACCACATTCGCGATAGCGTCGCGGATCTTGTCGTAGTCGCCCTTGAATGCGGTCCACGGCACCGAGTGCTCGGGTCCGAACAGCGCTTCGGCGACCTCGCACACGATGGCGACCTCGCTGCGCAGCTGATCGCTGACCGGGGTGAGTCGACCCGTGGACAGGTGCACCATGGACATCGAGTCCTCGACCGAAACCTGTTGGCGCACACCGCCCTGGGTGTCCTCGTCGGTGCGGCCCAGGGTGGGCAGAATGAGCGCGGTCCGCCCGTGCACCACGTGGCTGCGGTTGAGCTTGGTCGAAACCTGCACGGTGAGCGCGCAATTGCGCAGCGCGGCCTCGGTGACCTCGGTATCGGGGGTGGCGGAGACGAAATTGCCGCCCATGCCGAAGAACACCTTGCCGCCGCCGTCGCGCATGGCGCGGATGGCATTGACGGTGTCGAAGCCGTGTTCGCGCGGGCTGGCGATGCCGAATTCGCGGTCCAGGGCGGCGAGGAAGGTCTCGGGCATCTTCTCCCAGATGCCCATGGTGCGGTCGCCCTGCACGTTGGAGTGGCCGCGCACCGGGCACACGCCCGCGCCCGGCTTGCCGATCATGCCGCGCAACAACAGCAGGTTGGTGGCCTCCTCGATGGTGGCGACGCCGTGCACCTGCTGGGTCAGGCCCATGGCCCAGCAGATGATGGTGGCCTTGGACTCGGCCAGCAGTTGCGCGGTGCGGTCGAGGTCGGCGCGAGACAGGCCGGTGGCCTCCTCGACGACGGTGAGATCGACTGCGCGCATGTGCTTTTCGTACTCGGCGAAGCTCGCGGTATGTGCGTCCACGAAGGCGCGGTCCACCACGGTGCCGGGGTTGCGGTCCTCGGCGTCGAACAGCAGCTTGCCCAGGCCCTGGAACAGGGCCATATCGCCGCCGAGTCGGATCTGCAGGAAATCGTCGGCGATGGTGATGCCGCCGGTGAAGCCCTTCACGGTCTGCGGGTCCTTGAACCCGATGAGCCCGGTCTCCGGCAGCGGGTTGACGGCAATGACCTTGGCCCCGTGCGCCTTCGCCTCACCCAGCGCGGAGAGCATGCGCGGATGGTTGGTGCCCGGGTTCTGCCCGGCCACGATGATCAGGTCGGCGCTGTTGAAGTCGTCGATCGTCACCGAGCCCTTGCCGATGCCGATCGAGCTGGTCAGCGCGGTGCCCGAGGATTCGTGGCACATGTTCGAGCAGTCGGGCAGGTTGTTGGTGCCGAAGCTGCGGACCAGCAGCTGGTAGAGGAAGGCGGTCTCGTTGGCGGTGCGGCCGGAGGTGTAGAAGACAGCCTCGTCGGGGGAAGCCAGTGCGCGCAGGTTGTCGGCGATCAGGCGGTAGGCGTCGTCCCAGGCGATGGGGGAGTAGTGGGTGTCGCTTTCGCGCAGCACCATCGGGTGGGTGAGGCGGCCCTGCTGGCCGAGCCAGTAGCCGGACTTCCCAGCGAGGTCGTCGATCGAGTGCTCGGCGAAGAATTCGGGGGTGACGGTCCGCAGGGTCGCCTCCTCGGCGACGGCCTTGGCCCCGTTCTCGCAGAACTCCGCCGGGCGGCGGCGACCGCTCGGTTCCGGCCAGGCACAGCCCGGACAGTCGAAGCCGTGCCGCTGATTCACCCGGGTCAGCGTGCGGGCGGTGCGCACCACACCCATCTCCTCGACCGCGCGCTCGAGTGCGACCGTGACCGCCTTGATGCCCGCCGCCTCGGTCTTCGGCGCGGTGACGGTCAGGTCCGACTCGTCGATATCGCTCTTCGGCGCGGCACGATGCATGCTCACGATTGTCCTCTCCGGCGCGGCGGCCGTCCCAGTCGGTACTCGCATCGTAGGTCCGGAACGCCCGACTTACTGGACTGGTCGGTCTTCTGCGTCAACGTGGGTGATCGTTGCCGCGATAGACAGGGCGGCGGGCTCGGTTGGCCTTACCATCGAACAAGCGAGGGGTCACGCCGATGAAGACACATCCGTATTCTGTTCGGCGTGCCGGTGGGGACCGGCATGCGAAACCAACCCGCGCGGTGAGATTTTCACCCCGAACCCTGCGGCTGTTCCTCCTGGTCGCGGCGGTCATCGCGCTCGTTACGCCGGCCGCTGTCGGCTGGGCCAATCCCGATGCCACCCAACAGGTTCCGATCACCACGGTGCCGATCTCGGCGCCACAGTACACCGCACCGGTGAAAGTTCCGTCCGTTACCGAGAATCCGCCCACCGTGCAGCCGAAGTACAGCTGCTCCGACTGCGGCGGCGGCACCCACGACGGCCCCATCACCAGCGAACCCAAAACCCCCGGCTGCGGCACCGCCTGCGACAAACCGGTGCCGCAATACTGTCCGGACGGGTCGGAGAAGCCCACCTGGGGCACCTGCCCGATCACCCCGAAACAGGAGTACTGCCCAGACGGTTCGGTCAAACCCGCCAGCGGCGTCTGCTCCTCCGCCCAACCCGAATACTGCCCCGACGGTTCGGCGAAGCCGCGCAGCGGAATCTGCCCGTCGGCGGTGCCGCAGTATTGCCCGGATGGTTCGG
Organism: Nocardia heshunensis; assembly: GCF_054782115.1. Taxonomy (NCBI): domain Bacteria; kingdom Bacillati; phylum Actinomycetota; class Actinomycetes; order Mycobacteriales; family Nocardiaceae; genus Nocardia; species Nocardia heshunensis. The sequence goes on from NZ_BAAGTC010000009.1 coordinate 327,133, forward strand.
TGAAGCCGTCGAGCGGGGTGTGCCCGTCGGCGCAGCCGCAATATTGTCCCGACGGATCGGTCAAGCCGGACAGCGGGATTTGTCCTTCGGCGGTGCCGCAGTATTGCCCGGATGGTTCGGTGAAGCCGTCGAGCGGGGTCTGTCCGTCGGCGCAGCCGCAGTACTGTCCCGACGGGTCGGTCAAGCCCGCGAGCGGTAACTGCCCGACGACTCAGGCCAATCCGCCGCCGGTGATCACCACGCCGGTGCCGCCGTCGACCGGGAATCGGCCACAGCCGCAGCCGAATCCGCCGCCGACCACGCCGGTCGTGACCACCGTTCCGGCCGCTCCGCCGCCGACCACGACGGCCGCGGCGGTTCCACCGAGCGTTGCGCCCACCACTACGGTCGCGCCCGTTCCCGCGCAGACCTCCGGGTTGTCGCTCAACCCGCCCGCCGTGCCGCCCGGCGCGCCGGTGACGGCCAGCGGCACCGGCTGTGATCCGGGATCGGATGTGCGCCTGGCGATCGGCGGTGCGGACGCGGGTGGCACCAAGGCGCGCTCCGACGGCGGCTTCGAGGCCACCCTGGTCACCGGCGACACCGAGATCGGCCAGCACGAGGTGACCGCGGACTGCGGCCGGAAACTGGCCGCTCCCTTGGACATCGTGCTGGTCAGTCAGGTGGGTGGCGGCGCGGCCACCATGACCGTGCTGATCTTCTTCCTGCTCATCGGCGGCTGGTTCTACGGCCATCGCCTGATCTCCCATCTGCCCGCACGGAGGCCATGATGACGAGTCGCACATCCGCGCGAGGGGGGCCCGCGGTAGCGGCGTTACTGGCCGTATTCCTGGTCCTGACAGTGGTTTTCGCGGCCGGACCCGCACACGCCGCGGGCGAGGTGAGCGCGAAGGCGACCATCGACGGCCGCGCCATCGCCGGGGCGAGCGCCGACAATCCGGTGCGGCTGGATCCCAAGAAGGTGGTGCCGGTCGTCGTCGAGGTCACCAATCCCACCGCGAACTCGGTGTCGATCCGGCGGGTGGATCTGGCCGGGCACGTGCTCGGGCTGAACTTCTATTCCTATTCCACGACAGTCGAATTGACGGTCGGGGCGGGCAAGACCGAGAAGCTCACCTACCGGCTGGATCCGGCCGGGCTCGACGGGCAGGCGACCGGGTTGATCGGCTCGGATCTCACCCTCATCGCCGGGGACGGCAAACCGCTCACGGCCGTGCACACCGTCATCGATGTGCGCGGCTCGCTGGTGTCGGTGTACGGGCTGTTCGGCATCATCATCGCGGTGCTGACCGGGCTGGCGATCGCCGACGCCGCGCTGACCGTTGCGCGCCATCGGCTTTCGGCCAATCGCTGGCAGCGTGGGCTGCGGCTGCTCGCCCCGGGACTGGGCATCGGTCTGATGATCGGCTTCACCGCGTCGGTGGCGCGCTGGTGGGTGCCCGGCACCGCGTTGTGGCTGTCGCTGGCCGGGGCCACCGCCGCGGTCTTCTTCCTCGCGGGCTACCTCTCGCCCACGCCGCGGCAATCCGACGACCTGGGACTGGATCCCGAAGATCTCGCCGCCGCAAGGGAACTCGACGCACTCGGCTTCCCGGCTGGTGGCACGTCGGATCCGGCGGCGATGCCCGCCCCGGCCCTGTTCCCGGCCGGAGTCGGCCCGAACCCGCCCTACGGCGGAACCTATCCCGACCTGACCCCGCAGGGGCAACCCGGCGGGACCTACCGCGACCTCGAACCACAGGGGCCGCCGAATCAGGCGTACTCCCAACCTATTCCGGGGGCCGACGACCGGACCCAGAAGATCAACACCGGCGGCATGTACCCGGGCAGCGGTCCACTGGCGACGGCGATGGACCCGAACTCGGGTGGGCTGCCGACCGTGATGGGCCCGCGCACGCCGCCCGGTTTCGGCGACACGACCCTCGGACACGGCGTCGATCTGGGTAAACCCGGATCGCCATTGCCGCCGCCCGGCGACGATGAACCGACGATTCGCAGCCTGCCCGGCGAAGGAACCGGAGGTGCGGGGCGATGAGCGCGGGGAATCGGGCCGACACCGAGCTGGTGCGGGTGCGGGCGGCGCTGCCCGGCTACGAGGTCGGCGGTCAGATCGGGCGCGGCGGCTGCGGGGTGGTGCTGGCGGGAGTGCATCGGGGGTTGGGCCGCCGAGTCGCCATCAAACAGATTCCGGCGCAGTTCGCCGACGATATGCAGGTGCGGCGGCGCTTCGTGGCCGAGGCGCGGGTGATGGCGGCGCTCGACCATCCGCACGTGGTGCCGGTGTACGACTACGTCGAGCACGAGGACCTGTGCCTCCTGGTGCTGGAGTACCTGCCCGGCGGAACCGTCGAGAACCGTTTCATCACAGCGGGATTCGAGGCCACCGCCGCCCTCGCCGTGGCGCTGTCCTGCGCCGCCGGACTGGACGCGGCGCATCGCGGCGGCATCCTGCACCGCGACGTGAAGCCCTCCAACCTCATGTTCGCCGCCAACGGCGCGTTGAAACTCACCGACTTCGGCATCGCCAAGATCGTCGGCGGCGAGGACACCCTGGTGACCCGCGCCGGTGAGATCATCGGCACCCCCTCCTACATCGCCCCCGAACAGGTCCGCGGCCAACAGCTTTCCCCCGCCACCGACGTCTACGCCCTGGCCACCATGCTCTACCAGCTGCTCTCCGGCATGCTCCCCTTCCCGCCCGGCCCCGACGCCCTCTCCCTCCTGTTCGCCCACGCCTACGGCGACCCCGTCCCCCTCACCGACGTGGCCCCCTTCATTCCCCGCCCCATCGCCGAAGCCGTCATGCGCGGCCTCGCCCCCGACCCCGCCGACCGCTACGACAGCGCCGAAACCTTCGGCATCGCCCTCGCCGAACCCGCCGCCCACCTCTGGGGCGCGAATTGGCTCACCCCCGTGGGCATCCCGGTCATCGGCGCCGACACCATAGTCGCCGCCGCCACCGGCAGCTCCCGCTCCCACAGCCCCCAACCCGGCCACGGGACACCGCCACCGGTCCAGAACACACCCCAATCCAGCCTGTGGACACCACAACCCGGCCCAGGTACGTCGCAGTCCGGCCCTTGGACGCCACAACCCGGCCCGATGACGCCTGCTCCGCAATCGAATCCACCCCGCCATTCGCCCTACGCCGCGACCGCCGATTCACTGTCCCGCGAAGGCGTGGAACAGCCCCGGACCTCGCAGGGCCGCGGTGCCCAGCCCGGTGGACCGGCAGCAGCGGACGGGTCGCGCAGCGCGCCGACGCTTCGGCCGGGGTCGTCACCGATGCCGGGCGGAATGTCGTCGGCACCCCGGCAGGGTCCGATGGCACCGCCGGGTCGTGCGGCGGGCGGTATGCCGCCGCGGTCCAGGGCGCCTGGCGGGTCTGGGGGATTCGGGCCCGCAAGTGGGCCTGCCGGATTCGGCCCGGCGGGATTCGTGCCCGGGGGCGGGGCTGGACCCAATAGGGCGATGGAGCGTGTGCGGCCGAAGGAACCGTTGCCGCATGGTGGGGTGCGGCTGGCGGAGGTGGCGCGGGGGGATCTGGTGCCGGTGCAGCGGGTGGTTACGTTGCCTTCGCCTCGGGTGCCGTTCTTGGTGGCCGCGGTGCTCGTTGTAGCTACCGGGGTGGTCGCACTGCTCGGGGTGGGGGCGGCGGAGCGGAATGTGCCGCCTGCCGGGATGATTCGGGTCGGTGGGGTGGATCCGGCTTCGTCGGTGGTGGATCTGGATCTGACGAAGCCGGTGGCGATCACGGTCAGCGGGAGTGATGCGGATGCGGCGAAGCTGTCGGTGGATGTGCTCGGGGTGGGTGTCGGGGGACAGGCCGCGACGTTGCAGGGTGGGGCGGGGGAAGTGGGCGCGCCGGTGAACAAGTACGTGCTGGCGGGGCGGTTGACCGGGGAACTGTCGTTGTCGCGCAATGGGGCCGAGACGGCTGTTTACAAGTTCGGGATGCGGACTCGGCAACGGTCCACCACCACGGCTACCGCGGTCGGGCTGTTGCTGCTGCTGTTGTTCGCCGGTGCGTATGCCGAATCCAATGCGCGGACACTGCGGCGCGGGAGTGCGCGTTTCGCCTCCACCGTAGGGCTGGCGATCAGTGTCGGTCTGCTCGGGGTGGCGGCGGTTGGCGCGTCCTGGGTGCTGCTGGGGCATGAACCCACGGTGCTCGGGGTGATCGTCTGTGCCGCTGGAGGTATTGCGGCGGGGCTGGCACTGGCGTCGGGGTGTAGGCGGGTCGGTAAGCGCTACCGCTACGTGCGTGTGCAACGACTTCGGGAGCGCGCCTGAACGTCTGCAGATCCGCGAGAGCGCGGCCGGATTTGCCGGTCACGGTAATGGTGAACCTGGATTCAGGCGATATAGGCACGAGCGCAGCGGGATCCGGCTGCACGGGAGACGGGGTGGGAAGTATGGCGGGGCGGCCGGTTATCGAGATTCGGGAATGGGGGCGGCCTGCCCGGCGGCGCATGCTGGACGGGCCGATCGTGTTCGGCCGTGCCGACAGCCACGAGGTGCTGTCGGACAACGGGGTCTCCCGACAGCATCTGCGGCTGGTACCGACCCCGACCGCGCTGTCGGTGGTGGACCTGGGCAGTCGGAACGGCACCACCGTGAACGGTGTGGCATTGACCGGGCGGCGCGAACTGATCACCGGTGACGTGGTGCGGCTGGGGCGCTGCGAGATCCTGGTGTTGCACACACCCACCGCCGATGTCGAGGGCCACGAGGGGTCGTCGACCGTGCTGGGTCCGCCGGGGGCCATTCCGCGCCCGCCCGGCCCGGCAGCGCCACTCCCGCGCTGGGTGAACGTCGCCAATCGCGTGCTCGGCCTCGACCCCACCGGCGAGCGGAACCTGTTCCCCGCCTTCACCGAACTGCCGAGCCGAATTCCCCTGCCGGTCTGGCAGGCGGCGCGGTTCGTGAGCATCGGCCTGTTCCTGGCGTTGATCGTCACCCTGTTCGTGCGACCCGCGGCCGGGCTGTTCTGGTTCTTCGCGGTGATCGTCCCGCTGCTGCCCGGCCTGTTCCTCATCGCACCCGGCCTGTGGCGCAACACCTGTCCGCTCGCCGCCACCAACCAGCTGCCGCGCCTGTTCGGCTTCACCCGTGCCGCCACCCCGCCGGTCTGGCTGCAGAAGCGCGGCTATCTGATCGCGGTCGCCCTGTTCTTCGGTATCGCCGGATCGCGGGTGGCGGGCCTGGATCGCAGTGGAATCGCCACCGGCGCAGTGCTTTCCGCGGTGCTGCTGGCCGCCTTCACCGGCGGTGTCGCCTTCAAGGGCAAGAGCGGTTGGTGCAGCAGCATCTGCCCGCTGTTCCCGCTGCAGCGCGCCTACGGGCAGACCCCGTTCGTCACCATCGCCAACAATCACTGCCAACCGTGTGTCGGCTGCGCCAAGAACTGCTTCGACTTCAAGCCGCGCGCCGCCTACCAGGCCGATATGGCCGACCCGGAACGCGGCTGGGCGGCACCGCGCAAGCTGTTCGTGGCGGCGCTGCCCGGCTTCGTGCTCGGGTTCATGCTACTCGCCGGGCACACCGGACTGTCGGTGCCGAATCGGTATCTGGCGCTGGGTGTTTCGCTGCTCATCGCGATCGGCGTCTATTTCGCGCTGGAGGCGCTGACCCCGGTCAGCCCGGCCATGCTGTCGGCGGTGTACGCGGTCATCGCGCTGAATGTCTTCTACTGGTTCGCCGGACCCGTGCTGATGCGTTCGTTCGCGACCGTCACCGGTGTGAGCGCGGCCTGGATGCACTGGCTGATCAGCCTTTTCATCCTCGCGGCCACCGTCGCGTTCCTGGCCCGCACCCGGGTCAGCGAACTGCAGTACGCGTTGACCACCGGTGCGCGCACCGCACCGGTCGTGCTGCCGTTCCCGCGCCTGCGCACCGAGACCGGGAACGCCACGACCCCCGGCGCCGCGGTGGATTTCGACGGCACGGCATTGGCCGCCGAGTCCGGCGCGAGCCTGCTCGAACTGGCGGAGCGGGCGAACCTGCCACTGGAGTCGGGCTGCCGGATGGGTGTCTGCGGCGCGGATCCGGTCGCTGTCCTGGACGGTGCCGAGCGACTGTGTGAACCGACGGCCGATGAACGGAACACCCTGCGGCGACTGGGTTTCGCCGCAAACACCCGCATGGCCTGTTGCGCGCGCGTGGACGGCGGCGGAGTCAAGGTGTCGCTCACCCCGGAACCCGGTCGCGGTGCCGGTGACCGCCCCGTCAACTTCGATCGCTCCTTGGTGAGCCTGGTCGTCATCGGCAACGGCATCGCGGGCGTCACCGCCGCCGACTTCCTGCGCCGCGGTCACCCCGACTGCGAAATCCACCTGGTCGGACGGGAATCCCACGACTTCTACAACCGCATGGGTATCTCCCGGCTCATCCCCGGCCGCTCCGCCATGCAGGGTCTGCACCTGCTGCCCGAACAGTGGTACGAGGAGCACGGCATCCATCCGTGGCTCAATACCCTCGCGACCCGGCTGGATCCGCGCGCCCAGCGCGTCCACCTCGGCACCGGCGACGTACTGCCCTACGACCGGCTCATCCTGGCCACCGGCTCGTCCGCCGCACTGCCGGAGATCGACGGCCTGCGCAGGCCCGGCAGTTTCGTGCTCCGCACCGCCGCCGACGCCCTCGACATCCGTGCCTACGCTCAGCAGCGGTCGTGCACGCGCGCGGTGGTGGCGGGCGGCGGCCTGCTCGGCCTGGAGGGTGCCTATGCCCTGCACCAGTTGGGATTACGGGTCACCGTGCTGGAACGCGGGCCGCGCCTGCTCGGCAAGCAGCTCGACGCGCGCGCTTCGGCGATCGTGCTCGACCACTTCACCCGGGCCGGGATCGAGGTCCGGCATCGGGCCGAAACCGCCGCGCTGACAGGCGATTCCAGAGCTGCGGCGAACAATGTCGATCCGGTGCGGGCCGTCGCGCTGAAGGACGGCACGGTGCTGCCCTGCGAGGTGTTCCTGACCGCTATCGGCATCCGGCCCAACACCGAACTGGCTGCCCGCGCCGGAATCCCCGTGCGCCGAGGCATTCTCGTCGACGACCGCATGCGCACCGCCGCACCCAACGTCTTCGCGGCGGGGGATGTGGCCGAGCATCGCGACCGCGTCCTCGGGCTGTGGCCGATCGCCGCCGAGCAGGCCCAGGCCGCCGCCGTCAACGCCCTGGGCGGCGATCAGGTGATCACCGCCGAGACTCCCGCGACCATCCTGAAGGGGGTGGGCCTGGAGCTGTTCAGCATCGGACAGGTGGAACCGGGCCAGCGCGACGAAGTGATCGTCGTCGACGCCTCCCCGCGCCCCTCCTACCGCCGCCTGGTCATCTCCGGCGGTCGGGCCGTGGGCGCGATCGTGCTCGGTCACCACCCGGGCGAAGTGGCCGCCGCCCAGCAGGCCGTCCGCGCCCGCAGGGAAATCTCGCCGTTCTCCCGCAACGCCCTGCAACAAGGAGACTGGTCCGCGCTGAGCTAATTCAGGAGGTAGGAGCTAGTTGAGGCGGTAGGTGAGGATGCGCTCGCCGATGCGCAGACTCCAGCCGATCGGCAACTCCGTCGGCCGCTGCCCGACCCGAACCCAGTCGGCCGCACCGGGAGCCGCCACGAACGTCCCGCCGGGCGTCCCGGCATCCCGCACATAGACCAGGCCGTTCTCGATGAACACCCGGGCATGCACGCGCGAGACGTGCCGATCGCGCGCGATCACGATGGGGGAGGCCACCGCCCGCCGCACCGCCTCGTCGATCATCGGATCGCGCCCGATCACATACGGCCGATCCAGCGGATACACCTCACCCCCGGTCCCGGTCAGCGCACCACCCACGGCCGCCAGCGTCGAGGTGGTCGGCGGCGGCGTGCCAGGCTGTGCCGCCGCGATCGGCAACGCCGGACCCGATCCCCGCGGCCGCGGCTCGTCGACCTCCGCCTCCGGACTGTAGGCGGCGGTCGGCGGCTGATCCGCCGGATCCGGGCGCCCCGCCGGAATCTTCGAACCCGAGTCCTTCGCAGCTGCGGCCCCCGGACCTGCGGCCTTCGAACCACCCCCGGGCACATCCCGTTTCGCCAGGTCCGGCCCGGCGGCGCGAGGCCCGTGGGCATGGGCGGGCGGCACCTCACCCACCATGGGCGTCGCGCGAGTCTCGGGCAGCGAATCGGCCTGCACCTCGATCCGCACCCGCTCATCGGGCACCCGTGGCCGCTGGTGCGCCCCGGAATCACCGGCCAGCCGTGAACCGGGGGCCGGCGTGGTGGCAGCATTGCGCGGATTCTCGGGCCCGGGTGCCGGTTCGGGAGAGAACTGCTGTCGCGGACCGGATTCCGGTCGCTTCGGCTCCACGTTTTTCGCCTCGCTGGCCTTCGGCGCTGCGACCTGCGGGAGCGTGGCCTTGGGCGCCGAGGCCGCGCCGGCCTGCGGCTCGGCTGCCAACTCACGCGGGCGCTGTGCGGTCAGCCCGGACACCGGGGCGTTCAGGACGAAGCCGCCGCCGACCACGACTCCGGCTCGGAGGTCGGTGTGGGCGACCGGGCTGCCCGCACCGTCGGCGATCACCGTGAGCCGCCGCACCGGATCCCGCACGATCTCGTCGGCCCAGGTCATGGCGCGCTCGCCGGAGAGGGTGCGGGCGCCTTCGGGGCCGTCGACGGCGGCCGTGACCGGGCCGCGCAGCAGGATCAGGATGCCGTCTGCGGTCGGGGCGACCACGCCGAATGCGGGGGGCTGGGCGGAGCCGGGGGAGAACACCGTCGCTGCCAGTCGCTGCGCGATCGCCACACCCGGGTCGGCGGCATTCGCCGCGGCCTCGGCGGCGCCGAGAATACGGTCCGTGGAACCGCTTTCACCGGGCAGGAACAGCACCACGTTCCCGAATCGGGCGACCAGGCCCGCCCCCGGAACCAGCCCGACCGTCGTCGGAATTCGACCCATCCGGCGCCTCCCTCTCCCGGCGCACCGCTACGCAGCCATGCCGCTCACGAACTCGCAGCCAAGCATAGGGCCCCGTGGCGCGCCCGCGCAGCGACACGGATCCCGCCAGATTGCCGCAATGCGACCCATATCGGGGACCCGCGGGCGAGGATCGAGGCATCGTGCCGGTGCAACCGGGCCCGGCATCACCCGATGAGGACCGAACCATGATGGGCTCGATCATCAGGAACACCGCTGCCGCCGCGGTCGGCTGCGCCGCGCTCGCCGCACTGGCCGCACCCGCCGGGGCCACAGGGACCCGGGTCGGGCTCGACCCCGGCCTCAGTTTCGGCATGGCCAGCAATTACGGCACCGGCTGCGGGTACGACGTCGACGGGTATGTGGACGATCCGGTCACCCCGGTCGTCTTCTACGACAACAGCGTTCCCTTCGCCGTCGTCAATCCGTCCGGCGCGATCGCCCAGGCGCACTGGACGCCCGCCACCACCGGGCAGCATCGGATCCAGATCTGGCAGTACCGCAAGGACAGCCAGGATGTCTTCCCTTACGTCGACGTCCACGTCGGAACCGGCTTCGCCACCGGCTCCGGCTGCAATGTCTTCAACTAGCCGCATGGTCTTCAACTAGCCGGATGCGTGGATTCCGGCCACAAGCACGCCGGAATGACGACGGGAAGGCGCTCGATCAGGAGAGTGCGGCCCGCGCCGCGGGTTCGGCGGCCTTGCGGTCCGCCTCGACCAGTCCGATGCGGGTGCGGCGATCCAGCAGGTCGGATTCGTCCAGCGCGCCCTCGTACGCCACCGCGAACGCGAATTCGGCCGCGCTGACATCCATTCCGGGCGCGACCTCCGCCGCCAGCGCCGGATCCCGTTCGGCGAGTTCGAGGACCGTCGCGGCCTCGGTGCCGTAGCGCTCGACCAGGCGCGGCGGGGCGGCGATGGCATCCCGGGCCGCACCGGACACCGCCCCCACCAGCGGCAGGGTGCGGGTGCGGCAGGGAGCCGCGGAGAGGTGCGCGTGGGCGACGGCCGCATCCACGGCATCCTGCGCCATCTTGCGGTAGGTGGTGAGCTTGCCGCCGACCACGGTGATCACACCGGTCGGCGAGGTGAGGACGGCATGCTCGCGGGAGATGTCGGCGGTGCTGTCGTCGCCGGTGCGCAGCAGTGGCCGCAGGCCCGCGAAGGTGCCGCGAATATCACTGCGGCTCAGCGGTTCCCGCAGCACGGTGTTGACGGTGTCGAGCAGGAAGTCGATCTCGGAGTCGGTGGCGTGCGGGACATCCGGCACCGGGCCGGGCGCTTCCTCGTCGGTGAGGCCGAGGTAGACCCGGTTGTGCGCGGCCGGGAACGCGAAGATGAAACGGCTGGTGCTGCCCGGGATCGGCACGGTCAGCGAGGCGGTGAGGCCACCGAACGCCGCCGCGTCGAACACCAGGTGCGTGCCACGCGAGGGCCGCAACTCGATGCTCGAATCCACCTGATCCGCCCACACTCCGGCGGCATTGATCACCGAACGCGCTGTCACATCCAGGGTTTCGCCGGTCAGCGTGTCCCGCAGCGTGGCCGAGGTGCCGGTGACGTTCGTGGCCTCGACCCGGGTGAGCACCGTCGCGCCCTCCCGCGCGGCCGTCCGGGCGATGCCGACCACCAGTCGCGCGTCATCCACCAATTGCCCGTCCCAGGCCAGCAATCCGCCGCGCAGTCCGGCCCGCCGCACGGTCGGGGCGAAGCGCAGCGCCTCCGCGGCGGCGATCCGCCGGGAGCGCGGCAGCACCGACGGCGAGGTCCCCGCCGCCCGCCGCAGCACGTCCCCGGCCAGGAATCCGGTGCGCACCAGCATCTTCTGCGCCGCACCGATACTCGGCAGCAACGGCACCACCTGCGGCAGCGCCCGGGTCAGGTGCGGTGCGGTACTGGTCAGCAGGATGTCGCGTTCCACCGCGCTCTCGTGCGCGATCCCCACCCCGCCGCTGGCGAGGTATCGCAATCCACCGTGTACCAGTTTGGAACTCCACCGGCTGGTCCCGAACGCGAAGTCGTGCTTCTCCACCAGCACCGTGCGCAGTCCGCGCGCCGCGGCATCCAAAGCCACTCCGGCGCCGGTGATTCCGCCGCCGATCACCAGCACGTCGACGGTCTCGCCCGCGCCCAGCGCGACCAGTTCCCGCGCTCGCCGTGCCGAATTCAACGCCGAATCGGCCCGAGTCGTGTTGGTAGCCATGGAAAGCCTTTCGATCAATGCGCGGCGAGGTAGCCGTGTAGGGCGTGGGTGAGTTCGATGTCGAGGTGGTCGGTGTCCAGAACCGGGGCGAAGGTGCCCGCCGATTGGACCGCGGACTGTGCGATCAACAGCAGCATGGCGGCCAGTTGCTCCGGATCGCCGGGGCGAATCGAGTTGTCGGCCTGGCCTTCCCGGATGGCCGCGGCGAACAGGTCGATGAGGGCGCGCTGATTGCGGCCCAGCCGTTCGAACACGTAGGTGAGCATGATGTCGGTGTCGGCGCGGAAGATCTTGGCGAACAGGGGATTACGGCGAATGGCCGCGCCGCCGCCGACGATCGAGCCGACCAATCGCTCCCGCGCGGAGCCGGTGGGCGGCGCGGTGTCGGTGATGATCTCGCGCAGTTCCCGCACCAGCAGATCCGCCACCAGCGACCCGGTGTCGGGCCAGCGCCGGTACACGGTGGGGCGGCTGACGCCCGCGCGGCGGGCCACTTCGGTGAGGGTGGTGCGGCGGACGCCGAACTCGGCCACGCAGGCGCGCGCCGCGTCGAGGATGGCGCGGTCGACGGCGGAGGATGATTCGGTCGAACTCATGGCTGGCACCACCGGAGAGTAGTATCCGTTACTGCTTGACATTCCATGTCACACTGTAACGCATGGTCGACACACAAGCATCCACTCCCACTCCCGCCACGGGCAGTGTCGTTGCGAGAAAGCCGGGCGAGCCGCAGGCCCGCGCGAGTATGGTGTGGGACGCCTGGGGCTCCCCATCCGGACACAAACCGCTGCCCGATCAGATTCGGGGACTGCTCGCACAGGTATTCGGGGTGTCCGGCGAGCCGGTGACCCGTCGCGATGAGGGCGACGTGCCGCTGCGCGCCTCGGCGCTCACGCCGGAACAGCACGCCGGGCTGGTCGCGGTGGTCGGAGCCGAGAACCTGTCGATCGACCACCGCGACCGCCTGCTCCGCGCGGGCGGCAAATCCACGCCGGACCTGCTGCGCCGCCGCGCCGACGGCGAACAGGACGCGCCCGACGCGGTGCTCTTCCCCGCCGACCACGACGAGGTCCTCGCGGTGCTGAAGTACTGCTCCGCCAAGGCGATCGCCGTTGTGCCCTTCGGTGGCGGCACCAGCGTCGTCGGCGGCCTCGACCCCGCGCGCGGTCGCTTCCCGGCCGTCGTGGCCCTCGATCTGCGCCGCCTCGACACCCTCACCGACGTCGACCCGGTCAGCGGCACCGCCACCCTGGGCGCGGGCCTGTCCGGCCCGCAGGCCGAGGAACTGCTTGCCCGGCACGGGCTTTCGCTCGGCCACTTCCCGCAGAGCTTCGAGTACGCCACCATCGGCGGGTTCGCGGCCACCCGCTCCTCGGGGCAGGCGTCGGCCGGGTACGGGCGCTTCGACGACATGATCATGCGCATGCGGATCGCCACGCCCGCAGGCGATCTCGACCTGGGTCGCGCCCCCGCCTCGGCGGCCGGACCCGATCTGCGCGAACTGTTCTCCGGCTCGGAGGGCACCCTCGGCATCATCACCACCGTCACCCTGCGCGTGCACCCGGTCCCGGAAACCATCGCCTACCAGGCCTGGTCGTTCCCCGACTTCGCCACCGGCGCGGCCGCGCTGCGTACCGTCATCCAGGCCGGGGCCGCCCCCACCGTCATGCGGCTGTCCGACGAGGCCGAGACCGGCCTGAACCTGGCCCGCGCCGGGGACATCGGCGGCGCGGCCGTCGGCGGCTGCCTGGCCGTCACCACCTTCGAGGGCACCGCCGCGCATGTCGCCAGCCGCAGCGCCGAGGCGATGGAACTGCTGGTCGCCGCCGGGGGCACCGCGCTCGGCGAGGCCCCGGCCCGGGAATGGGAGCACGGCCGCTTCGCCGCCCCCTATCTGCGCGACGCGCTGCTAGATGTCGGCGTGCTCTGCGAAACCCTCGAAACCGCCACCAGCTGGGCGAATCTCGCCAATCTCAAGGCGCAGGTGACCGCGGCGCTGACCGACACGCTCACCGCCCAGGGCACCCCCGCGCTGGTCATGTGCCACATCTCGCACACCTACCCGACCGGGGCGTCGCTGTACTTCACCGTCGTCGGCAAGCAGGCCGAGGATCCGATCGCGCAGTGGGCCAAGGCCAAACGGGCCGCCGGTGACGCCATCGTGGCCGCGGGCGGCACCATCACCCACCACCACGCCATCGGCGCGGATCACCGCCCGTGGATGACCGACGAGATCGGTGACCTGGGCGTGCAGGTGCTGCGCGCGGTGAAGAACGCGGTCGACCCCACCGGAATCCTCAACCCTGGGAAGCTGATTCCGTGAGAACGATCCGCTCCATCGCCCTGGTCACCAACCCGCTGTCCGGGCACGGCAAGGGCGCGCTGGTCGCCGCCGAGGCGGCCAACCTGTTCGCCGGGCACGACATCGCGGTCACCCCGATCCAGGGCGACTCGGCCGCCGACACCGAGCGGCTGGTGCGCAAGGCCCTCGCCGACCCCGACGCGCGGCCCGACGCGGTCGTGGCCGCGGGCGGCGACGGCCTGACCTGCGTGACCCTGCAGGCCCTGGTCGGTACCGGCGTCCCGCTGGGCCTGGTGCCCGGAGGCACCGGCAACGACCTGGCCCGCGAACTCGGCATTCCCGACGACACCGCCGCCGCGGTCGCGGCCGTGCTCGGCGGCAAGACCCGCGCCATCGACCTGGGCACGGTGGAAACCGACGAATCCGGCCGCGCCGTCTGGTTCGCCACCGTCACCGGCACCGGTCTCGACGCCCGGGTCACCCTGCGCGCCAACGCTTTGCGCTGGCCCAACGGCCCGATGCGCTACACCGTCGCCGCCCTGATCGAACTCGTCGGCAAGCTGGCCGTGCCCTACCGCATCGAACTCACCGGCTCACCCGACCACTCCGACGGCACCGTGCTCGAACTCGACGCGGTCATGGTCGCGGTCGGCAACACCCGCACCTACGGCGGCGGCATGATGGTCGCCCCCGACGCGCTCATCGACGACGGCCTGCTGGACCTGACCGTCGTCGGCGCCATGTCCCGCCTGGAGATGGTGCGCCTGCTCCCCGCCCTCTCCTCGGGCAAGCGCGTCGACCACCCCGCCATGACCCAGTACCAGGCCCGCGAGATCCGCCTCACCGCCCCCGGCGCCCCCGCCACCGCCGACGGCGATCCCGTGGGTTTGCTCCCGGCCCTGTTCCGCGCCAACCCGGGCGCTCTGGACGTACTGGTGCCCTGACGGACCCGGCTCTTCCCGCCGGTTGTCTCGGCACAGCACTGCGCCCCATGCTCGAACGAGCATGGGGCGCAGTAGGTTCGGGAGTGGGACTCACCAGATCTGGATCACAGCCAGCCCCTCGGAGTCGACCACCAGATCCACCGACCCGTTCGGATGCGACGCAGCCTCCCCGACGATCGTCGGCATATCGGCGTAGATGTAGTCGGCATCCTGTGGCAACTTCGAATCCGGCTGCACGACCACCGAGACCAAGCCGTCCGGCGCGAACCGATCGACCAGGGCCGGAACCGGCCCATTGGCAAGCGCCTGAGTCTCTCCGGGTGACAGCTCCAGACCGGCCGCACCGGCCTGCGGAATCACGAACGGCGTTGCGGCGGAAGCAGTTCCGGCGACAGCCATTCCTGCGACGGCGAAACCGGTGAGAGTGGCGGCCGTGGCGGCGAGGGTTCGAACACGCATGATGACTCGCTTTCCTGCAGCGGGACCGGGATCCCTGGTAGCTGTGTCGGTACTGCGGTGAACTGATGACGACTGGCGCCAGCCGGATAGCTAGAACACATCACCGCAGGTAGACGTGGCAAGAGGAAAGCGAGTCAGGTCACGGATCGCCTGGGGTGTGGCCTCCGACACGTGCCCTGACCGGGCAAATGGGATGGTCGGCCACATCGAGCGGTCGGTTGCGCGGAGTGCTCGGCTATGCCGGGCGGGCGATGAGTAGGTGGCCGGAGATCGGGCGGTTGGGGAGGTCCTTGCGCTCGACCGTGAGTCCGGCTTTCTCGAGGGCCGCGGTTACCTCGGTGACCGGGCGGAGCGTGAATCCGTATGAGGTGAAGGGCATTTTGGCCATGGCCTTCGGGTCGCCGATGCCGATGACCAAGCGGCCCTTGGGTTTCAGGACTCGGGCCAGCTCCGTGAACGCGCGGTCCAGGTCCGCCACGAAATAGATGGTGTTGCAGGTGATCACGGCGTCGAGCGAGGCGTCGGGCAGGGGGAGTTCGGTCAGTGAGCCTGTCATCAGCTTCAGGCGGCCTTCCGTCAGGTCGGCCGCGAACTCCGAGCGGGCTCGGGTCAGCATGTCCTCGGACAGTTCCACGCCGGTCACCGAGCCGGTGGTGCCCACCCGCTCGAGCAGGAGGGTGAGGCCGATGCCGCCGCCGAAGCCGATGTCGGCGGCCGCGTCTACCCCGCTGACCTCGGCGGCTGTCACGGCGGCCTCGATCATCGGGCGATTGCCGCGGTTGAGGAATGCGGCTACGCCCTTGCCGAGGAGACCATGGGGATTGCCCAGCTGTCCGGCTACCGTCGACATCACCCGCGCGACAATCGGATTCATGGGTTAGAGACTACCGGTCGGTCGCCTCGCAACGGGGTTGTCACGACGTGAAAACAATGCGGCGGACGCAACGTTGATGCAACGAAAGCTGGTCTACCCTGGCCCATTTGGGCCAGATCCTGAGAATTCCCTTTGGATCCGGGAGCGGGGGCCGAAACGGCGGTAGTCTGGGCTTCGAGGGCGAGGTTTCCGGTGTCCCTCATCCACCGGGAGCCTCGCCCTTCGGCTATCCATCTCCGGTCCGGCACTCGCCCGCCGAGAGGCCCGCGAAGGGGTCTGGGAAAAACCCGGTCGTTGGGTCATAATCCCAGCCCTTAGAATCGTCCGGTGACCAGCGCAGCCTCTGAGAACCCACGTAATCGTGCCGATGCCCTCCCCAAGAGCTGGAACCCCAGCGAGGTAGAGGCCGACCTGTACGAGCGCTGGGTAGCCGCGGGTTACTTCACCGCCGACCCGACAAGCGCCAAGCCCGCCTACTCGATCGTGCTGCCCCCGCCCAACGTGACCGGCACCCTGCACATGGGCCATGCCCTCGACCACACCCTGATGGACCTGCTCACCCGCCGCAAGCGCATGCAGGGCTTCGAGGTGCTGTGGCTGCCGGGCATGGACCACGCGGGCATCGCGACGCAGACGGTGGTGGAGAAACAGCTCGCCGTCGACGGCAAGACCAAGGAAGACTTCGGCCGCGAGCTGTTCGTGGACAAGGTCTGGGACTGGAAGCGCGAGTCCGGCGGCCAGATCCAGGGCCAGATGCGTCGCCTCGGCGACGGCGTCGACTGGAGCCGCGACCGCTTCACCATGGACGACGGGCTGTCCCGTGCCGTGCAGACCATCTTCAAGCGCCTCTACGACGCGGGCCTCATCTACCGCGCCGAGCGCCTGGTGAACTGGTCGCCGGTGCTCGAGACCGGCATCTCCGACCTCGAGGTGGACCACAAGGAAGTCGAGGGCGAGCTCGTCTCGCTGCGCTACGGCTCCATGAACGACGATGAGCCGCATGTGATCGTGGCCACCACGCGCGTGGAGACCATGCTCGGCGACACCGCGGTCGCGGTGCACCCCGACGACGAGCGCTACAAGCACCTCATCGGCACCACGCTCTACCTCCCGATCACCGGCCGTCAGATCCCGGTCGTCGCCGACGACTATGTCGATCCCGAATTCGGTTCCGGCGCGGTCAAGATCACCCCCGCGCACGACCCCAACGACTTCGAGCTCGGCTTGCGCCACAACCTGCCCATGCCCACGATCATGGACAAGACCGGCAAGATCGCCGACAGCGGAACCGAATTCGACGGCATGGACCGCTTCGAGGCCCGCCTCAAGATCCGGGAGCGCCTCGAGTCCGAGGGTCGCGTGGTCGGCCGCAAGTTCCCCTACCTGCACCAGGTCGGCCACTCCGAGCGTTCCGGCGAGCCCATCGAACCCCGCCTGTCCATGCAGTGGTGGGTGAAGGTCGAGGGCATCGCCAAGGCCGCCGGTGACGCCGTGCGCAACGGCGACGTGAAGATCCACCCGGCCAGCCAGGAACCGCGCTGGTTCGAGTGGGTCGACAACATGCACGACTGGAACATCTCGCGGCAGCTGTGGTGGGGTCACCGCATCCCGATCTGGTACGGCCCCGAGGGCGAGATCGTCTGCGTCGGCCCGGACGAGCAGGCCCCCGAGGGCTACGTGCAGGACCCGGACGTGCTCGACACCTGGTTCTCCTCGGGCCTGTGGCCCTTCTCCACCATGGGCTGGCCCGACGCCACCGACGAACTGGCCAAGTTCTATCCGACCAGCGTGCTGGTCACCGGCTACGACATCCTCTTCTTCTGGGTCGCCCGGATGATGATGTTCGGCATGTACGTGTCCGAGGACGCGGTGCTCACCGCGGGCAAGGACGCCGACACCAAGCAGGTCCCGTTCCAGGATGTGTTCCTGCACGGCCTGATTCGCGACGAATTCGGCAAGAAGATGTCGAAGTCGCGCGGCAACGGCATCGACCCGCTGGACTGGATCGAGGAGTACGGCGCGGACGCCACCCGCTTCACCCTCGCCCGTGGCGCGCAGCCCGGCGGTGACCTGTCGGTCGGCACCTCGCACGTGACCGCGTCGCGCAGCTTCATCACCAAGCTGTTCAACGCCACCAAGTTCGCGCTGATGAACGGTGCGCAGCCGGGCGAACTGCCCGCCCGCGACACCCTCACCGACACCGACCGCTGGATCCTCGATCGCCTCGACGAGGTGATCGCCGAGGTCGACGGCGCCCTGGACCGCTACGAGTTCAGCAAGGCCCTCGAGGGCCTCTACCACTTCGCGTGGGACGAATTCTGCAGCTGGTACCTGGAATTGGCGAAGGTCCAGTTCGCGGAGTCCGAGGAGCGCGCCGCCAGCACCCGCCTCGTGCTCGGCAACGTGCTGGATGCGGTGCTGCGCCTGCTGCACCCGGCCGTCCCGTTCGTCACCGAAACCCTGTGGCAGGCCCTGACCGAGGGCGCGGAGGGCGATTCCATCGTGGTCTCCTCCTGGCCGACCGTCTCGGGCAACGCCGCCGATGAGGTTGCGGCCCGGCGCATCTCGGACACCCAGAAGCTGATCACCGAGATCCGCCGCTTCCGTGCCGACCAGGGCCTGGCCGACAGCCAGAAGGTGGCCGCCAAGCTGGTCGGCATCGACAGCGCCGATCTGCCTGGCCAGGAGCCGAGCATCGCCAACCTGGCCAAGCTCACCGCCGCGGGCGACGACTTCGCCGTCACCGCCTCGCTCGAGGTGCGCCTGACCACCGCCACGGTCACCGTCGAGATCGACACCTCGGGCACGGTCGACCTCGACGCCGAACGCCGTCGCCTCGAAAAGGACCTGGCCGCAGCCCAGAAGGAGCTCGCGGGCACCAACGGCAAGCTCGGCAACGAAGCCTTCCTGGCCAAGGCCCCCGACGAGGTGGTCGAGAAGATCAAGGCGCGCAAGGAGATCGCCGAGGGCGACGTCGAGCGCATCACCGCGCGCCTCGCCGAGATCGCGAAGCTGGCCGCGAAGTGAACGACGAACCGGAACGCCAGTACGGAGACGGCCCGCTGACCCCCATCGGCACCTCGCCGGTGGACCTCGCCGAAATGGCCTTGGTCGAGGCAGAACTCGACAAGCGCTGGCCGGAAACCAAGATCGAGCCGTCGCTCACCCGCATCGCGACCCTGATGGACCTGCTGGGCTCGCCCCAGCAGTCCTATCCGGCCATCCACATCGCGGGCACCAACGGCAAGACCTCGGTCACCCGCATGATCGACTCGCTGCTGACCGCGCTGCACCGGCGCACCGGCCGCATCACCAGCCCGCACCTGCAGCTGGCCACCGAACGCATCGCCATCGACAACGCGCCCATCACCCCGGGCCGCTACGTCGAGCTCTACCGCGAGCTGCTGCCCTACATCGAACTCGTCGACAAACAGTCCGAAGCCGCTGGCGGCCCGGCCATGTCGAAGTTCGAGGTGCTGACCGCCATGGCGTACGCGGCCTTCGCCGAAGCCCCGGTGGACGTGGCCGTGATCGAGACCGGCATGGGCGGCCGCTGGGACGCCACCAATGTGATCGACGGCCAGGTCGCCGTCATCACCCCGATCGGCTTGGACCACACCGACTACCTGGGCCCCGACCTCACCTCCATTGCGGGGGAGAAGTCCGGAATCATCAAGAAGGCCCCGGAAGACGAGCTGATCCCGCGCGACACCGTCGCCGTCATCGCCCAGCAGGAACCCGAAGCCATGGACGTCCTGCTGCGCCGCACCGTCGAGGTGGACGCGGCCGTCGCCCGCGAAGGCTCGGAGTTCCAACTGCTTTCGCGTCGCGTCGCCGTCGGCGGCCAGGTGCTGGAACTGCAGGGCCTCGGCGGCGTCTACGACGACATCTTCCTGCCCATGCACGGTGAGCATCAGGCCCGCAACGCGGTGCTGGCGCTGGCCGCGGTCGAGGCGTTCTTCGGCGCGGGCGCCTCCAGGCAGCTCGATATCGACGCTGTCCGAGCGGGTTTCGCGAATGCCGTCAGTCCGGGCCGGATGGAGCGCATGCGCAGCGCGCCCACCATCTTCCTCGACGCCGCCCACAACCCGCACGGCGCGCAAGCCCTCGCGGCCACGCTGACAAGCGAATTCGACTTCCGCAAACTGGTCGGCGTGATCGCGGTGCTGAGTGACAAGGACGCCGGCGGCATCCTCGACGCGCTGGAACCGATCTTCGACGAGATCGTCATCACCGAGAACGGCTCCCCGCGCGCCCTACCCGTCGACGACCTCGCCAACCTCGCCGTGCAGCGCTTCGGCGACGAACGCGTGGCCGTGGCAACCGATCTCGCCGACGCCATCGAAACCGCCATCGCCCTCGCCGAGGGCGGCGAAGACGGTGAATTGGTCTCGGGCGCGGGCATTGTGATCACCGGCTCGGTCGTCACCGCCGGGGCCGCCCGCAGCCTGTTCGGAAAGGATCCCGCATGACCGAGGACGCCCAGCCCGAGACCGCCGAGGTGCCGCCGCCCGCCACCGACCCGTGGAAGGGCCTGCGCGGCGTCATGGCCGGCACCCTGGTCCTCGAGGCCATCACCGTGCTGCTCGCCCTGCCGGTGATCAGCGCGGTCGGCGGCGGCCTGCACTGGTGGTCGATCCTCTACATCGTCGGTCTGGCCGTGATCATGTTCCTGGGCGCGGGCGTCCAGCGCCGCTCCTGGGCCATCCCCTTCAATCTGGCCCTGCAGGTGGCGCTGCTGCTCGGCGGCTTCATCCACCTCTCGATCCTGGTGATCGGCGTGGTCTTCATCGCCGTCTGGATCTTCGTGCTGTTCCTGCGCTCGGATGTGAAGAAGCGCATGGAGGCCGGGACGCTGCCCAGCCAGCGCATGTCCGGCGCCTGAACAATTCGCCGTAAACAGACAGACCGGGGCATCGGCCCCGGTCTGCGTTTTTCCTGCTGAGTACCCGCCGGTTAAGGTTGCGGCTGTGACTGAGCAGACGTTGGTACTCATCAAGCCCGACGGCGTGGCCCGCGGCCTCATCGGGGAGATCATCACCCGGATCGAGCGCAAGGGTCTGAAGATCGCGGCCCTGAAGCAGGTGAACGTCTCCGAGGAGATCGCCGTCGCGCACTACGCCGAGCACCGCGAGCGCCCGTTCTTCGGCTCGCTGATCGAATTCATCACCTCCGGCCCGGTCGTCGCGATCGTGCTCGAAGGCCCCCGCGCCATCCCCGCCTTCCGCCAGATCGCGGGCGGCACCGACCCCGTCGAGAAGGCCGCCACCGGCTCGATTCGCGGCGATTACGCTCTCGAAACCCAGTACAACCTCGTGCACGGCTCCGACTCGCCCGAGTCCGCCAAGCGCGAGATCGCCCTGTGGTTCCCGGAGTTCACTCTCTGATCTTCACCCGTACTCTCCACCGATCAGGTCCGGGGGCCCACCCCCGGACCCCGGAGGCGGCGGCTGCCCGCGAGACTCGCGAGGCCCGCTCCGGGCCGCGTGGGCGCGACGCCCCGACGTGGTGTGGGATACTGGCTCTGGAAGTGACCGACGCGGGCCGTTTGCGGCGTGCGTCAGCCACCTTCGATTGACACCGCGGAGCGACGGACGATCATCGCTGCCGCCGACGGCTACCCAAGACTCGGCCGTCGGGCAGGCACGCTGGATGAACGCTCGTGACACGGCGTTGAGCCAAACCAACCAGGCGCCACGTGACCAGTTAGCCCGAACGACGAGATACCGGTGATAACGGGCCACGCGACGCGAAGACTTACGACATCACGCCCGCGGGCGTGAGGCCGACAGACAGCGCCCCCGCGACGGCCGCGTCACTCTTTCAGAGGAACGCGCCCGGGGGCCCCGAGGAGAATTCGTGGCCGATCAAGAGCCGCTGGAAGCATCGCAGAGCAACGGCGACGGGGAGGGCGCTCAGATCACCCCGGCTGCCGAACAATTGCCGGAACGGATCCGAGTGCACGCACTGGCGAAGCTGCTGGGCACTACCAGCAAACGTATCCTGGCCCATCTGACCGAGATGGGCGCGCAAGCGCGCAGCCCGCAATCGAGTCTGGACCGCACCGTCGCGGAAACCGTGCGCGACGCCTTCGGCCCGCGTGACGTCGAGGCGGCCGAGCCGGTCTCGCCGCAGCCGATCGCCGAGACGACCGTCGACGCGGCCATCGCCGCCGGTGACGATCGCGCCGCCGACGAGCTCGCGGCCGAGGAAGTGGAGGCCGCCGAGGCGGCCGTCACCCCGGCGCCCAAGCAGACCACCCTGTTCGCCAGCCCGTTCCAGAGCACCCCGCGTGTCGAAGAGCCGGTGCAGTATGTGGCAGCCCCCGTCGTGGCCGCCCCGCTGTTCCAAGCTCCCGACGCCGCGGCCGCCGAGGAGGCGCGTCGGGTACGCCGCACCGAGCGCAAGACCCGCACCGAGGACAAGGTCGAAGAGGCCGCCGAGGTCAAGGTCGTCGCACCCAAGGCCGTGAGCCCGAAGGTCGTCACCGAGGAGCCGGTGTCCGAGGACGCCGAGGACGAGGGCGACTGGGACGGCGAGCAGTCCGGCAAGGACGACGCGGACCGCGAGGGCACCTCTCGCCGTCGTCGTCGTGGCCGTCGTGGCCGCGGCCGTGGTCGCGGTGAACAGCACGGTGACAACGAGTCCGACGAGCTCGAGGGTGACGAGGCCGACGAGTCGGCCGAGGACGCCGAGAACGAGTCCGAGGAAGACGACGATGCGGCCGCCGTGCCGGAGGGCTCGAGCAGCCGTCGTCGCCGTCGCCGTCGCCGCCGTAAGGGCGGTGAGGATAACGAGCCCGAAGCCACCTCCGACGACGATCCGCCGAACACTGTCGTGCACGAGCGGGAGCCGCGCAGCAAGCGCCGCGCCGCCGCCAAGGACGTCGACGAGGTGCAGGGCATCAGTGGTTCGACCCGCCTGGAGGCCAAGCGTCAGCGTCGCCGGGACGGTCGCGAGGCCGGGCGTCGCCGCCCGCCGATCCTGACCGAGTCGGAGTTCCTGGCCCGCCGCGAGGCGGTGGACCGGGTGATGGTGGTGCGCGAGAAGCACTTCCAGGACCACCCGACCTCCACCACCCAGGTGGCGGTGCTCGAGGACAGCATCCTGGTCGAGCACTTCGTGACCTCGACCGGTTCCGCGTCCATGGTCGGCAATGTGTACCTGGGCAAGGTGCAGAACGTGCTGCCGTCGATGGAGGCCGCCTTCGTCGATATCGGCCGGGGCCGCAACGGCGTGCTGTACGCGGGCGAGGTGAACTGGGAGGCCGCCGGTCTGGGCGGCAAGGAGCGCAAGATCGAGCAGGCGCTGCGCCCGGGTGACACCGTGCTGGTGCAGGTCTCCAAGGATCCGGTGGGCCACAAGGGTGCCCGCCTGACCACGCAGATCAGCCTGGCCGGTCGCTTCCTGGTGTACGTGCCGGGAGGCACCTCCACCGGTATCTCGCGCAAGCTGCCCGACACCGAGCGCAAGCGGCTCAAGGAGATCCTGCGCGACATCGTGCCGCAGGACGCGGGCGTCATCATCCGCACCGCCTCGGAGGGTGTCTCCGAGCCGGAGCTGGCGCGCGATGTCGAACGGCTGCAGGCCACTTGGCGCACCATCGAGGAGCAGTCCAAGCAGGGTTCCGGCGCGCCGAAGACCCTGTACGAGGAGCCTGACCTGCTGGTCAAGGTGGTCCGCGACCTGTTCAACGAGGACTTCTCCAAGCTCATCATCGAGGGCGAGCGGGCCTGGACCACGGTCGAGAACTACGTCCGCACGGTCGCCCCGGACATGCTGGCCCGGGTCGAGCGCTACGACAACCACGCCGTCGACGTGTTCGGCAGCCTGCGCATCGACGAGCAGCTGGCCAAGGCGCTCGACCGCAAGGTGTGGCTGCCCTCGGGCGGCACCCTGGTGATCGACCGCACCGAGGCCATGACCGTCGTCGACGTCAACACCGGCAAGTTCACCGGGGCGGGCGGGTCCAACCTCGAAGAGACGGTGACCCGCAACAACCTGGAGGCGGCCGAGGAGATCGTGCGCCAGATGCGGTTGCGCGATATCGGCGGCATGATCGTCGTCGACTTCATCGACATGGTCCTCGAATCCAACCGGGATCTGGTGCTGCGCCGCCTGACCGAGGCCCTGGGCCGGGATCGCACCCGCCACCAGGTGTCCGAGGTGACGTCGCTGGGCCTGGTCCAGATGACCCGCAAGAAGCTGGGCACCGGTCTGGTCGAGGCGTTCTCCACCACCTGTGAGACCTGCCACGGCCGCGGCATTCTCGTGCACAACTACCCCGTCGAGTCGTCGGCTCCGGCCAGCGGCGACAGCGGTGAGGGTGTGGGCCGTCGCGAGGGTTCGCGTCGCCGCCGCAAGGACCGCAACGCGGCCGCCGTCGAGACCCCGGTCGTCGAACCGGTGGTCGAGGAGAAGGCCGACAAGCACGAGAAGCACGACCGGCACGAAGAGGCCGAGAAGGCCGCGGCCAAGCGCGCCCACCCGGTCGCCATGGCCATGGCTTCGCACCACGACGACGCCGTGCACGCCACCGAGGAAGCCGTGCACGCGGCGGACGAGGATGCCATCGCGGCCGCCGACGCGGCGAACGCGGTACTGGCCGAGGGTGATTCCGCGACTGTGGCCGATGCCGCCGCCGCGGAGTCGATCGTCGTGCGAGAGGCCGAGAACGCGGCCGCCGAGGCGGCGCTGGCCGAACGGTCGGTGGCCGACCTCGAGTCCGAGGACGAGGCAGCCGAGCCCGAGCAGGCGTCCGCGCCGAGTACCAACGGCACCGCCGTGACGGCCCAAGCCGTCGAGCCGGTGCTGTCGACTCGTCGTCCAGCCCGTCGCCGGGTGGCCCGTACCGTCTCGGCTCCGGCCGCGGACAGTGCGCCCGCGGTGTTCGTGCTCTCCAGCACGGACCAGTCCGACAAGCCGGGCTTCAACCTCGACGAGCTGACCCCCGCAGTGGTGCCCCCGCGGGCTCGCCCGCGTCGTCGCGCCGCGGGCCGTCCCGCCGGTGCGCCGGAGGGCGAGAACTAGCCTCGTCGCGTGAGACGACTGTGGCCCCGCCGGGAATCCGGTGGGGCCACAGTTCTTTTCGGAGGGGTCAGGCGAGCTCGTATTCGAACCACATGCGATGAGTGCCGTCATCGTCGATGGTGAGGTCACCGGTGCCGGTGATGCCCGCCAGATCGGCGGTGCCGCTGCCCGCGACGATCGTGAAATACATGTCGGTGCGGGTGGTGCCGTCGGTGGAAGCGCAGTGCACGAAGTTGAAGGTGCCCGCGCGCCCGTTGAGCGCACCCTCGAACGATTCCATCGCCACATAGGTCCCGACGCTCGACGCCTGGTCGAACGCGGAGGTGAACAGGGTCGCCGAGCGCCCGGTGATCTCGCCTTCGAACTGCTTCTCCAGCTTGGCCACGCCGACCGGCAGCGCGGTGGTGATGGCCGGGTCGGGGGTCACCTCGGTGGGGACGAAGGACTTGACGGTGAAGGTTCCGGTGGCTCGCATGCGTCCATCGTGCCCGGGGTACGCCGGAAGTTCTTGTAAGAACGCGACACCTCGAGATGAGAGCTGGACTACCCCGGTTTGGAGGGGGTCGCAGGGTCCTGTAGTCTTGGTCAGTCGCTGCCCCCCGCGATGGCACTCTCTTGTGACTAGTGCTGCGAGCGGGCCGGTTCGGTTCCAAGAACCGTAGAACCAATGGCCCGAGGCGGCGGTGAATACCACCAGACCAGTCTGCGGCGGTTTTCGATGCGAATCGAATGCCGGCCGTGCGAGCAGAGTGCCTAGCACTTGTGAACAGAGAGAAGGGCAGCCGACCGATGGCATCGTACGCAATCGTCAAGACCGGCGGAAAGCAGTACAAGGTCGCGGTCGGTGACCTGGTGAAGGTCGAGAAGATCGAGGGTGAGCCGGGCACTTCGGTGTCGCTGTCGCCGGTGCTGGTTGTTGATGGCGCCGAGCTGACCACCGATGCTGACAAGCTGGCGAAGGTTTCCGTGTCCGCCGAGGTCGTCGAACAGACCAAGGGCCCGAAGATCCGTATCCACAAGTTCAAGAACAAGACCGGCTACCACAAGCGTCAGGGCCACCGTCAGAAGCTGACGGTCCTGAAGGTCACCGGCATCAAGTAATCCGACTTGGGGTTCGTCACCCCTGCACGAGGAGTTTGAAATGGCACATAAGAAGGGTGCATCCAGCTCGCGCAATGGTCGCGATTCGAATGCCCAGCGGCTCGGCGTGAAGCGCTTCGGCGGTCAGGTCGTCAAGTCCGGTGAGATCCTGGTTCGCCAGCGCGGCACGCACTTCCACCCCGGCGTCAACGTCGGCCGTGGCGGCGATGACACGCTGTTCGCCCTCGCGGCGGGCGCGGTGCAGTTCGGCACCAAGCGTGGCCGCAAGACCATCAACATCGTGGTGCCGGAGCCGGTGAACGCCTGACCGGCGCACCGGAGTTCGCTCCACTAGCTTCCTAGCGGGTCAGGGTTCGTAGTAGCCCTGGCCCGCTTTTTTATGTTCAAGCACCGTGCTGTTTTCAACACGAGCCCTGCAAACGCAGACGACCAGTCCTGAAGGAGGATGATCACCGATATGTCCAAATTCATCGACCGTGTTGTTTTGCACGTGAGCGCGGGCAAGGGTGGGCACGGGTGTGCCTCGGTGCGGCGTGAGAAGTTCATGCCTCTGGGTGGCCCCGACGGCGGTAATGGCGGCAATGGCGGGGATGTGATCCTCGAGGTCGACCCGAATGTGCACACGCTGCTGGACTTCCACTTCCACCCGCATGCCAAGGGCGGCAACGGCAAGCCCGGTGAGGGCTCCAACCGCAATGGCAAGCAGGGCGAGGGTCTGCTGTTGAAGGTGCCGGACGGCACCGTCGTGATGAGCCCCGAGGGCGAGGTGCTCGCGGACCTGATCGGCGTGGGCGCGCAGTACGTGGCGGCCCGCGGTGGCCGTGGCGGGCTGGGCAATGCCGCGCTGGTGTCCAAGGCGCGCAAGGCCCCCGGTTTCGCGCTCCTCGGCGAGGAAGGGCAGGAGCGCGAGCTCGTGCTCGAGCTCAAGTCGGTGGCGGATGTGGGCCTGGTGGGTTTCCCGTCGGCCGGTAAGTCGTCGCTGGTGTCGGTGCTGTCGGCGGCCAAGCCGAAGATTGCGGATTACCCGTTCACCACGCTGGTGCCGAATCTCGGTGTGGTGCTTTCGGGCGACACGACTTTCACCGTGGCCGATGTGCCGGGTCTGATTCCGGGCGCGAGCGAGGGCCGTGGTCTGGGCCTGGATTTCCTGCGGCATCTGGAGCGGTGCGCGGTGCTGGCGCACGTCGTGGACTGCGCCACCCTGGAGCCGGGCCGGGATCCGGTGTCGGATGTGGATGCCCTCGAGGCCGAACTGGCCGCGTATCAGCCCGCGCTGAAGGGTGATGCGAGCCTGGGCGATCTGGCCGATCGCCCGCGCGTGGTCATTCTCAACAAGTCCGATGTGCCCGACGCCGACGAGCTGGCCGATTTCGTCATGCCGGAGTTCGCCAAGCGCGGCTGGCCGGTGTTCAAGATTTCCGCGGTGAGCCGGGAAGGCTTGCGGCCGTTGACCTTCGCGCTGGCGGATCTGGTGGCCGAGTACCGCGAAGCACATCCCAAGGCGGAGGCGAAGCGGCAGATCATTCGCCCGGTTATCAAGGGCGACACCGGTTTCCGGGTGCTCCCGGATCCGGAGGTGGAGGGCGGCTTCATCGTCGTCGGCGAGCGGCCGGAGCGCTGGGTGCACCAGACCCAGTTCGACAACGACGAGGCCGTGGGCTACCTGGCCGATCGTCTGGCCCGCCTCGGTGTCGAGGAGGAGCTGGTCAAGCTGGGCGCCGAGCCGGGCGCCTCGGTGACCATCGCGGACTACTGCTTCGATTGGGAGCCTTCGATTTCCGCGGGTGTGGAGACGTTGCTGACCCGTCGTGGCGTGGACCCGCGCCTGGATCAGAGCGACCGCATCGGCGCCGCGGAGCGCAAGCACGCCTCGCGTGCACGCCGTGGTCTGATCGACGACGACGAGTAGGACTGTGCCGCAGGGCCGTTCGCGATGATGCGGGCGGCCGGTGTGGCGGAACGACGGATTCGGGTGCGACGATGCTGCGGCATCGCGGGCGAATTGAGGTGTGGTGCAAGTGGTTTCGAGTGGCACTCCGATCGCTGAACTGAGCGCGGCGCGGCAGGCGATCGCGTCGGCGCGCAGCGTCGTGGTCAAGATCGGGTCGTCGGCGCTGACCAGTCTGGAGGGTGGCCTCGACACCGCGCGTCTGGACCAGCTTGCCGATGCGGTGGAAGCCCGCATGCGCGCGGGCTCGGACCTCGTCGTGGTGTCCTCGGGCGCCATCGGCGCCGGCATGGCCCCGCTCGGATTGTCCAAGCGCCCCAAGGATCTCGCCACCAAGCAGGCCGCCGCGAGCGTCGGCCAGCTGGCCCTGGCGCACGCGTGGGGAACCTCCTTCGCCCGCTACGACCGGGTGGTCGGCCAGGTGCTCTTGAGCGCCGGTGACTTCGGTCGTCGCGAGCCGCACCGCAATGCCCAGCGCACCCTGGATCGACTGCGCTCGCTGCACGCCATCGCGGTGGTGAACGAGAACGACACCGTCGCAACGGAAGAGATCCGCTTCGGCGACAATGACCGGCTCGCGGCCCTGGTGGCACACCTGGTCGGCGCGGACGCGCTGATCCTGCTCTCCGACGTGGACGGCCTCTACGACGGCGACCCGCGCAAGGGCGCGGCCAACTTCATCCCCGAGGTGCGCAGCAGCGCCGACCTGGACGGCGTGATCGCCGGTTCCGGTGGCGCGCTCGGCACCGGCGGCATGGCCTCCAAACTGTCCGCGGCCCGTCTCGCCGCCGACGCCGGCGTCCCGGTGCTACTGGCCGCGGCTTCCGATGCGGCAGCAGCGCTTTCGGGCGCCACCGTCGGCACCGCCTTCGCCGCCCGCCCCACCCGCCTCTCCGCTCGCAAGTTCTGGGTCCGCCACGCCGCCGACGCCCGCGGCGCAGTCCACCTCGACGCAGGCGCGGTGGCCGCAGTGGCCGAACGCCGCCACTCCCTCCTCGCCGCCGGAATCACCCAGGTGGCAGGCCACTTCTACGGCGGCGACGTCATCGACCTGATCGCCCCCGACGGCGAGCTCGTAGCCCGCGGCGTAGCCGCCTACGACAGCGACGAACTCGACACCATGAAGGGCCGCTCCACCACCGATCTCCCCGACAGCATGCAACGCCCCGTCGTCCACGCCGACGACCTGGTCAAAGTCTGATCGACCACGCCCGTCCGGGAGCTTTACCGCATTCGTCATTCCAGCTCGGGATCATCGTCGTCGTTCCGGTTTGCTTCGGCCGGAATCCACAGCGGCTGCGGGGATCCGGGCGTGAGGCCACGGTCGTGTGACAGTGTGACGGCTCGGGGGTCGGTGGGTTACGGCCGAATTGCGTTGGGGGAGAGGGAGAGTAACGGGCGCGGACCGGTCGGTTGGTCTTGGTGGTGAGGGGCAGTCGGAGGGCGGGGGAAGGGCAGTGGGCGGGACGGCCTGAGCGGTCATTCTGGAGGAGCACCCGGTGCCGCATCGAGATGTGCCCTTCGCCGATAGCGGTTGCCCGGATCCGGCGCGGTCCGCCCTTGCCGCGCCGGGCTCGCGGTCCGGTGACCGCCCGCGGCCCCGGGTGCGCCCGCACCGCCGTGGAGGTAGGTATGTACGTACCCCAACCTGATAGCACACAGCTGTGGCGGGCGAGCGGCCGTGACAGGTTCGCCGATCGCCCGGTACTGCCCGACTGGCACGAGTTGCTCGCGGCCTTCTGCGGTCACATCGGCGATCAGCCCGACGACCATGTGGTCACCCGCTGGGCCCGGGCACTGGCCGAACTGCACCTGCAGCGACGGGAGCGGTCCGGCGACACCGGCGGGATCGACGAACTACGCACCCAGCTGGTCGGTTTCATCGACGAATGGGTGTCGAGCCGAGCGCTGCCGAGGGGTGTAGCGCGGGCCGAATCGCTCGGGGCCGTGGTGGATGCCATGGCGGCGGCGCATGTACGCGCCGTGCATCTGCTGAAGACGGCCGAGAAGGTGTCGGACGAACAAGTACACGCCGCCTGGTTCCTGTTGGCGCAGATGGCGGACGGCTGGACCGATCGGGCCGCAGGGGTTGTCGGCCCACGCGTCCGGCGCTCCGCCTGACAGCTGAACGTAGCTGCGCGACAACGGAACCAGGGAGGCGGCCGCCCGTGGTGGGCGTGTGGATTGCGCCGCACTCGCCCCACGGGCAGCGTCGACGGGTCCGGGTGGGATCGCTGCCTGGGGCGATCAGCACCCGGACCGTCGTCGGCATCTTCCGGTGAGCGGGCCTCACCAGGCCGGATGGGCCTCGATGACACAGTCCGGTGCGACCGTGGGCACCACGCGGGTGAGCACGAAACCACTGCGGGAGAGCAGATTCCCGAATTCCGTCTGGGTGCGTTCCCGGCCGCCGGGCGTATTGACCAGCATTTCCAGATCGATGACCTTGCCCGGATGCGGTCGGTGATGCTCGGGCATGACGATGTCGATGATCAGCAGCCGCGCTTCGGATTCCATGGCGGTGCGCACCGTGCGCAGAATGCGTTCGGCGTCCTCGTCGTTCCAGTCGTGGATGATGTGTTTGAGCAGGTAGGCGTCGCCGCCCTTGGGGACGGTGTCGAAGAAGCTGCCGCCCTCGAAGGTCAGGCGCCCGGTGAGGCCGGGGCTCAGCAGCTGTTCCGGCAGGCCCTCGACGACGCGTGGCAGGTCGTAGAGGACGCCGCGCATGGTCGGGTGCCGGCGCAGGATGTCGACGAGCAGGCTGCCCCGGCCGCCGCCGATATCGACGAGGGTGCCGAAGCGCCCGAAATCGTAGGCGACCTGCAACGGTTCGGTGGCCAGGGTGCTGACGCTGGTCATGGCGCGGTCGAAGACCTCCGCGACCTCGGGATGCTCCTCGGCGTACTGCCAGAACTCCATGCCCTCCGTCTCGGTCCACAGTGACCTGCCCTGCCGCACCGAGCCGGTCAGGTCGGACCAGTGCCTGCGATGCAGGTCGGATCCCAAGAGCAGGAACAGATCTCGCAGCGAGACCTCCGCGTCGCCGCGCAGGCCCTGGGAGATGCCGGTCAATCGGTAGGCCCCGTCACGCTGCTGTGCGAAGACCCCGCCGCTGACGAGCAGCCGCATCAGCCGACGTAGCGCGTGCTCGTCGACGCCGATCGCCCGCGCGAGGTCGGCGGGTTGCCGGGGACCCGCGGCGAGCGCATCGGCGATACCGAGTTCGGCGGCCGCGCAGGTGGCCTGGGTGAGATAGCCGATGGTCGACAGTTCCAGGAGTGCGATGTGCCCGGGCACCAACCGCCGGTGCAGGGCGGCCAGGCTGTCGCGGAACCAAGCGATGGCGCGAACCAGTGGCAGGGGTGGGGCTTTGGGTGCTGCGGACGCCATGATGAACTCCCCGGGATCGTTAGGCGACTGCGGGATTTGTCTGAGCGTACGCGTCGCGCCCCTGGTGGACAGTGGTTTCCGCGACGGCCGGGCAACTCGGGCAGTGGGCCGGTCAGGCGGCGGTGAAGGCGGCCGCGTTCTCTCGAGCCCACTGACCGAAGGTGCGCGCCGGGATGCCGAGCAGGGTTTCGGTGGTGTCGGCGGGCGCCTGGGGGTGGTCGGCCATCTCGGCCCAGGCCGACAGCAGCGCATCCACGATGAAGGGCGGCATGGTGCGGGTCATCTGCTCGCGGGCAGCCTCGGGGGTGACGGTGACGACCGGGATCTCACGCCCGATGGCCGCCGACACCTCGCCGATCTGCGCGCGGAAGCTGATCGGCGCCGGGCCGGTGAGAGAGACTGTGCGACCGCGCAATTCGTCCCCGGTGAGGGCGGCGACGGCGATATCGGCGATGTCGAGCGGATGGATCATGGACAGGGCGGCCTGCGGGTAGGGGAGTTCGATCGGCTGCCCGGCCGCGACGGTCTCGGTCCAGCCGAGGGCATTGCTGTCGAATCCGCCGGGGCGCAGGGTGGTGGTGGCGAAACTTGCGGCGGCGAGCGACCTTTCGACGGCCACGTGCATGGCGCCGATGGGATTGCCGTCGGGATTCGGGCCGTCGACCGCCGAGGAGGACAGCAGCACGACGTGCTCCACCCCGGCCTTCTCGGCGGCGGCCACGAACGTGTCGGCGAGTGCGGGGTTGGCGTAGAGGAAGACCTGCCGCACGTTTTCCAGTGCAGCGGAAAGGGTTTCGGGATCATCGCTGAACTCGACGGCTTCCACCCCGGCGGGCAGGTCGAGCGCGGACAGGTCCTTGCTGGTGGCGCGGACGGGCAGGCCCCGGGCGTGCAGGCCGGTGAGGACGGCGCGGCCGATCTGGCCGCGGGCACCGGTGACGAGGATGGTCATGGGTAACTCCGATCGAGTGAGAATCCATGCATATGGACAAATACATGCTGTCATGCACACATCTGACAGTCAACACATATGTTCCGTCATGCATGCAGATACGATGTGCACATGACACAGGACGACCGCACCCCCGACGAGCTGCTCGATGCCGTCGGCCCGGCATTCGGCAAGCTCAGGCGCAGCGTCCTGCAGGAAGTCGAGAATCCCATCTCCGCCCGGGACTCGACCCGGGCGCTGGTGCTGGGCATGGTCCTGGGCTGCCCGGCGGTGGGCCCGGGAGAGCCGCCCGGGGAGATCACCGTCGGTGGGATCGCCACCGCCCTGTGCGTGGACCCGTCGGTGGCCAGCCGCATGGTCACCGACAGCATCAAGGCGGGCTACCTGCGCCGGGTCCCGTCTCAGCTCGACGGTCGTCGCGCGGTGCTCGAATTGAGCCCGCAGGGACACGAATTCATGGCGAACTTCCGCAGACAGCAGCGCGCCGCCTTCGAATACATCACCGCCGAATGGGCCGAACAGGATCGCCTCGATTTCGCCCGCTTGATGCTGCGCTACGTGGACTCCGTCGACGATCTCAAGAACCGCAAACCCCCCGCGGAAGCCTGAGCGCTTCCGCGCTACCCGGTGCCGTACCGGGAAGCATCCCGGTCCGGGTCGTAGTCGGACCCGTAGTCGATGGCCGCGGGCTCGGTGTCCTTTTCCTCGATGAACTTGGTGGGCTCGGGCGGTAGCTTGCGCCAGTGTGCCCGCGGGTCCGGTTCGTCGTTCGGAGTGTCGGTCATGGTGTCTCCCTCCCGATTCGACGGTACGCGGAGAATTAGGACGGGGTGGCCAGCGCGAAGGGGAGGACTGCGGGGGCTCCGGCGGCGCGTAGCGTGCGGGCGGCCATGGTGAAGGTCCAGCCGGTGTCGGTGAGGGCGTCGACCAGTAGGACGGGGCCGTCGAGAGCGCTGAGATCCGGTGTCTCCCAGGCATTGTTGAGCGCGGCGACGCGGTGCGCGGAGTTGGCGGCCGAGACCGGTGGGAGATCGGGGCGCAGGTGCAAGACGCCGAGATCTTGGAGGCGGCCGACCTGGGCGAGCCGGGCGGCGAGGGAGCGGGTCAGGATCGGGCGGCTGCCGGAGTCCAGGGCCAGCACCGCCGTGGGGCGCTGCGCCCAATCCCATTCGCGCAATACCGTTGTGCAGAAACGGAATACCTCGTCCGGGATGGGGGCGTCGGGGCCGTCGAGCAGCGGGCGCAGGCGCTGGCCCCAGCCGAGGTCGCTGAGGCGGCCCAGCACGCGGCCGGTCTCCGGGCCGTCGGAGATCTTGCCGGACAACGAGATTCCCAGCTTCGCCAGGCCGGTGGGCCACTGCTTGCGGGGCGCGAGATCGATGCCGGGACGATCCAGGCGGGTGCGGATCTCGGCGAGGGCGGTCTGATCGATGGTGGTGTCCTGGCGGGTGCCGGTGCAGTTGTCGCAGCGGCCGCAGACGGTGCCCAGGGCCAGGCCGGGATCGTCGAGTTGGCTGCGCAGGAACGTCATTCGGCAGCCGTCGGTGGCCTCGTAGTCGATCATGGCCTGCTGTTCGGCCTCACGGGCGATGCTGAGGCGCTCATAGCGTTCGGTGTCGTAGGTCCAGGGTTCGCCGGTACCGAGCCAGCCGCCGCGCACCCGGCGCACCGCGCCGTCCACGTCGAGGACCTTGAGCACCATCTCGAGGCGGGAGCGGTTGAGCTCCACCAGCGGTTCCAGGGCGGCGGTGGACAGTGGGCGATCGGTGTCGAGGGCGGCGAGCACCGAGCGCACGATGTGCTCGCGCGGGAAGGCGACCGAGGCGAAGTAGCTCCAGATCTGGCGGTCCTCGTGGCCGGGCAGCAGCACCACCTCGGCGCGTTCGGTGCCGCGTCCGGCACGGCCGACCTGCTGGTAGTAGGAGATGGGGGAGGAGGGCGCGCCCAGGTGCACGACGAAGCCGAGATCCGGCTTGTCGAAACCCATTCCGAGGGCCGAGGTGGCGATGAGCGCCTTCACCTCGTTGTTCAGCAGCGCGACTTCGAGGTGTTCGCGTTCGGTGGGGTCGGTCTGCCCGGTGTAGGCGGCGACGGTGTGCCCGTGGGAGTTCAGCACGTCGGCCAGATCGTGGGCGGCGGCGACGGTCAGCGTGTAGACGATGCCCGAGCCGGGCAGCTCCTGCAGGCGTTTGCTCAGCCAGGCCGTGCGCTCGACGGCGTCGGCGATGCGGACCACCGACAGGTGCAGCGACTCACGATCCAGGCTGCCGCGCAAAACCAGTGTGTCCGTGCCGATCTGGGTGGCGACATCGGTGACCACCCGGTCGTTGGCGGTGGCCGTGGTGGCCAGCACCGGTACGTCGGACCCGAGATCGGCGATGAGCGTGCGGATGCGGCGGTAGTCGGGCCGGAAATCATGCCCCCAGTCCGAGACACAGTGCGCCTCGTCGATCACCACCAGCCCCGCGTCGGCGGCCAGCTTGGGCAGCACCGAATCCCGGAAGTCCGGATTGTTCAGCCGCTCCGGGCTCACCAGCAGCACGTCCACATCCCCGGACGCCACCCGCGCGTGAATATCGTCCCACTCGGTGACATTCCCCGAATTGATGGTCGCCGCAACGACTCCCGCCCGCTCGGCCGCCGCCACCTGGTTGCGCATCAGCGCCAGCAGCGGCGACACGATCACCGTCGGCCCCCGCCCCTGCGCCCGCAGCAGCTTCGCCGAAATGAAGTACACCGCCGACTTACCCCACCCGGTCCGCTGCACCACCAGCGCCCGCCGCCGCCCCACCACCAGCGCCTCGATGGCAACCCACTGATCCTCCCGCAGCCGCGCCGCGGGCCCCGCCAGCTCCCGCAACAGCCGCTCGGCATCCTCGCGCAATCCCCCCGCACCGGGCTGAGCAGGGACGAGGTCGGAGGCGTTCGAGTCGGCTGAGGTCACGCCGACCATCGTGCCCCACCGCACCGACACCACGCCCACGCCGCCCGCAACTTCCCCCAACTTCGCACCCCCCGGTTGGCCGGACACCGCACCCGATTGACCGGACTCCGCACCCTGGGGGCGGTCGCCAAGCCCGCGAATCGGACGGATCAGCGGCCCCCGGCCAGGTGAGCGGTGACGAGGGTGTCTACCAGGTGGTCGAGGGGGAGCCAGGGGAAGCTGGGGCGGTCTTGGCGGAGGGTGATGAGGCCGTGCATGCCTGCCCAGAGGCATTGGGCGGTGGCGGCCGGGTCGGGGGTGCCGGTGGCGGCCGCGGTGGTGGTGAGCAGTTCCATGGTCGGTAGGCCGGGGAGCTGGCCGGAGGTGGGTTCCCAGCCTGGGGTTCCGGCGGTGCCGAAGAGGACGCGGTAATGGCCGGGGTGGGTGACGCCGTAGTCGACGAAGGCGTGGCAGAGGGCGGAAAGACGTTCGGCGGCAGCGGTTTCGGGGATCGGGGCCAGGGCGGTGAGCAGGGCTTCGCGGAGTTCGCCGAAGCGGAGTCGGTAGACGGCGGTGAGGAGCTCGCGTTTGTCGGCGAAGTGCAGGTAGACGCTCTGCGGGGCGACTCCGGCGGCGCGGGCGACGGCACGCAGGGACAGGGCTTCCTGGCCGTCGAGGTCTTCGAGCAGGCGGCTGGCGGCGGTGACGAGTTCGTCGCGCAAGCGTGCGCCCTCGCCTCGGCGGTTGCGATTGCGGGCGGTGGTGGGCTGGTCCGGCACATTGACAGGGTAACAAGACGGGCGTCTACTTAAAGTAAGTAGACGCCCGTCTTGTTAGGAAACGCCATGCTCACGGTCACCCGCGTCGTTCATGCCAGTGCCCTCATCGATTTCGGCGGAGCCCGAATCCTCACCGACCCGTGGCTGTCGGAGACCCGCTTCTACCGCCAGGGTGAGCCGCGCGCCTTCGCCACCGCGGCCGAGCTGCCGGAGTTATCCGGCATCGTCATCAGTCACGGCCACTACGACCACTGTGATCTGGCTGCGCTCATCACCTATCCCGATAAGTCGGTGCCCTTCGCGGTGGTGCCGGGGCTGGCGCAGAGGGTGCGCGCGGCCGGTTTTACGAACGTTGTCGAGCTCGCGCCCTGGCAGTCCACCCACCTCGGCCCGGTCGAGGTGACCGCTGCCCCGGCCAGCCATGGCGTCCCCGAGGTGACCTTCGTGCTGCGCGCGGACGGGCACACCGTCTTCTTCGGCGCGGACACCCTGCGCATCGCCGAGTTGGACGACATTGCAAGGCGTTTCCCGGATCTGGACCTGGCCCTGCTCCCGGTCAACGGCCTGCGTATCCGCCCGGCGCTCAACAAGCAGGTGGTGATGGATGCGGTGGAGGCGGCCGATCTCGCCCGCGTCCTGCGTCCCCGAGTGGCCGTGCCGATCCACTACGCCTTCTCCAGCGGGCCGCTCGGCGACCGACTCATGACCAAGGGTGACCGATCCGGCGCGGAGCATTTCGCCGCCGCAGCAGCCGATTTCACACCGGAGACAAACGTGCAAATACTCCCAACCGGACACGCATTCGCGCTGTAAAACACCGGTGAACAGCGCCTTGGTTGCGGAGCGGTCAAGATCGCGCGGAATCCCGTGGGCGGACGGACAATAGGGGTCCGGGCACGAAGGGCGTCCGGGGGTGCGCAGGGAGACGCAGATGCCGGAGAAGTTTCCATCGCCCGCGGGGTGGACTCCGCCCGGGGCGCAGTTTCGCAGTAGCGGAGGGGTGTCGCGCACGGTGACCGCGTCGCTGGTGGGGTTGTTGATCACCCCCGTCGGCATCGCTCTCGCCGCCCGCGGTGCGGCGGGCACCAGACAGTGGACGATTCTGGGGGACTTCGCCGATCGGGTCGGCTCGACCTTCGAGATCCTGGCCGCCGCGATCCTGTTCCTGATCGTCGCGGCCATGGCCGCCTATTCGCCGGCGGGCACCATCGTCGCCGGGCTGGTGTGGGGGGTGCTGCCCGGGATCATCCACTTCATCTTCCCGGACGACACCTTCCGGCTGATCGGTGATCTGCCGGTGTCGGATGACATGCACATCGCGTTGTTCCAGTGGCTGCAAACGGGATTCCCGCTCATCGTGGGCATCCTGCTGGTCGGTGCGGGTGCAGCGGCGACCTTCCGCCGCCGCTGAACCCGTCACATTGCCCCTGACTCAACCCTTCACACACAGCACCTGGCTCAGCCCTTGACGCACAACACCTGGCGGAGCGTGGCGACAATGTCGACCAGGTCGCCCTGAGCCGCGATGACCTGATCGATGTCCTTGTACGCCGCGGGGATCTCGTCGATCACCCCGGCGTCCTTGCGGGACTCCACGCCCTCGGTCTGCGCGACCAGGTCGGCGACCGTGAACTGCCGCTTGGCGGCGTTACGGCTCATCCGCCGCCCCGCACCGTGCGACGCCGACTGGAACGAGGCCGGATTTCCCTTGCCCCGAACCACATACGACCGCGTCCCCATGGAGCCCGGGATCAGCGCGAGATCCCCCGCGCCCGCCCGCACCGCGCCCTTACGGGTCACCAGCATGGGCATCCCGTCGATGACCTCCTCGGCCACGTAGTTGTGGTGGCACGAAATCGGCGTCTCGAAACGCACTGCCAACCCGTCGAATTCGGTGCTGACGGCCTGGCAGACCAGGGCCAGCATGACGGACCGGTTGCGTGCCGCGTACTCCTGCGCCCAGGTCAGGTCGCGCCGGTAGGCATCCATTTCCGGTGTCCCGGAGAGGAATACGGCCAAATCGCGATCCGGCAGGTCGACGTTGTGCGGCAGGGTGCGCGCCACGGCCATATGCCGCTCGGCGAGTTCCTTGCCGATATTGCGGCTACCGGAGTGCAGCAGGATCCAGACGCGACCCTCTGAATCCAGACATACCTCGCAAAAGTGATTCCCTCCGCCGAGGGTGCCCATCTGCTTGTGTGCCTTGGACTCACGCGACTGAACGGCAGGATCCAGCGCATCGAACGACTTCCAGAAGCGATCCCAGCCCGCGCGCATGGTGGTGCCCGCGGCGCGCTGGCCGAAAACCTCTGCGTTCAAACGGTTCACGTTCACCGGG
Organism: Nocardia heshunensis; assembly: GCF_054782115.1. Taxonomy (NCBI): domain Bacteria; kingdom Bacillati; phylum Actinomycetota; class Actinomycetes; order Mycobacteriales; family Nocardiaceae; genus Nocardia; species Nocardia heshunensis. The sequence continues at coordinate 365,326 of NZ_BAAGTC010000009.1, forward strand.
TCGTCGTGCGCCGCGAACCCGACCGGCACCGCCGCTTCGATGCGCGACCGCAGCGAGTGCAGGTTGTCCGGCAGATCGGCGGCGGTGAGCGAGGTCAGCACCGCTTCCATCCCGCAGCCGATATCCACCCCGACGGCCGCCGGGGCGACCGCGTCCTTCATGGCGATGACCGATCCGACCGTCGCCCCCTTGCCCAGGTGTACGTCCGGCATCACCCGTACGCCGTAGACCCATTCCAGTTGTGCGATATTGCGCAGCTGCTGCAGCGCGGCCGGTTCGACCTCGTGCTCGTGGGCCCACATGAGCGTCTGCGCCCGAGTACCGCGCAGCTCGACGGGAAACATTGGACTGTCCTTTCTTTCGACTGCCGTCGAGGGTAGGTGCACCGCCCGTCCCGGTGCACCGCATTATTTCGGCGGTAGGTGCTGGCTCAGGGTTCGACGAAGTCGGCGGCGAGGCTGCAGAGTTTCCAGGAGCCGTTGCGGCGGACCATGCTGCCGGTGTAGTCGATGTCCTTGAAGTAGCTGCGGTATTTCTCGGGGACGTTTGTGAAGGTTTCGTGGAATGCGAAGGTCGCGGAGTTCGGGTCGTTTTGGGTGACGCCGGTGACGGTATTGGTGTAGCCCGCGTTCTTCACCTCCGCGCCGAGGTTTTTGTCGAATTGCGGGGTGTACTGGAAAACGATTTCGTCGATGGTGTCGGCGGTTTCGGGGCAGACCAGCGAGCGAAAACCTTCCCAGTCACGGGCATTGGAGGTGGCGGCGACGGCCTTGGCGGCATTCACCAATTCGGGATCGAGGGTGGTCGGATCGCCGGGTTCGACCGCTTTATCGGGGGCATTGAAGACCACCGGCGCGGGCATCGGCTTGTAGCCGCTGGCAGCCAGATTCGCCTCCATGGCGCGGCGCCAGCTGCCGTCGTCGATCATCAGCCGGATCGCCGAGGTGATGCGGTTCTGCAGGTCGAGATCGCCCTTGTGCACGCCGACGCCGTAGCGCTCGCGGGTGAAGCGGTGTCCGACCACGCGCAGCACGCCGGGATGTTCGTGGGCGTACCCGGCCAGGATGACATCGTCGGTGGTGACGGCGTCGATGGTGCCCGCGATCAGGTCGGAGACGCACTGCGCGTAGGTGTCTCGGGTGGAGAGCTTCACATTGTGGGCGAAACTGCGGCGAATCTTGTCGGCGGAGGTGGAGCCCTCGGCGGTGCACACGGTGCGTCCGTCGAGGTCCTCGGGCTGGTCGATGGCGCGTTCGCTCTGGCGCACCAGCAGGTCCTGGCCGGCCAGCAGGTAGGGCCCGGCGAAGGAGACCAGCTGCTGGCGCGCGGCGGTGATGGAGTAGGAGGCGACGATGAAATCGACTGCGCCGGAGTTCAACAGGTCCTCGCGCTGCTCGGAGCGGGCCTCGCGCCAGGTGATGTGGTCGGGGGTGACGCCGAGTTTGTCGGCGATGTAGACGGCGGTGTCGACGTCGAAGCCGTGGGGTTTGCCGTCGGGTCCCCGGACCGACAGTCCGGGCTGATCGAATTTGATGCCGACGGTCAGCGTGCGCGGGGGTGGCGGTTGCGGCGCGGCGTCGGGTTTCGGGGTGTTACCGCAGGCTGCCACTGCCAGACCAGCCGTAACGGCGACGGCACGGATCGCACGCTTCATCGAACCTGATCTCCTGTCGTCGACTCGCACGAATGAACTTCGAAGAACAGCCCCGGGCTGCGGTGCCCAAAGGGCAACCGATCAGCACATGGTGCATCAAATCATCAGAGTTGCAAAAACGTGCGGACATTGCGGAACTATGCGGGCGATTCGCCCTCGTTTCAGTTCTTTCCGCAATATTTCAGCGACTTATTGCCCGTTATTTGCGCGCAGACCGTCGGTGATCACGGCGAAGATGCGGTCGCGCAATCCGGGGTCCGCTCCGGCCTCGTGCACAGAGACGAAGATGCCCTTGATGATGGCGAGCAGGTCGTCGACGCTGATCTCCGGTCGCACCGCCCCGGCCGACTGGGCGCGGGAAAGCAGGATGGCCAGAGCTGATTTGAGGTCGTCGGACGCCGTGCGGGGGAATTGCCCGCCGGTGCTCCGCAGTGCGTCGGCCAGGTCGCGCTTGACACCGCCCTGCAAGACCAGCTTGGCCAGGAATTCGAAGAACACCGTGCCCGGATCGTGTGCTTCGGTCAGTTCGTGCGCGTGCGCGGTGATCCGCTCGACCTGATCGAGGATCGCGGCCTCGAAAAGTGCTTCCTTGGTGGGGAAGTGGCGGTACACGGTGCCCGCCCCGACGCCCGCCCGGCGCGCGATCTCATCGAGCGGCACCGAAATGCCTTCGGCGGCAAAGGCTTCCTGGGCGGCGGCCAGGACCCGCTCGCGATTGCGGCGGGCATCGGCGCGCAGGGGGCGTTCCGTCACTCCGTCAGCCTACCTACCCGTTGACAACCGGGGCGTACGCCCCGAATATTAAGCGGGTCCAACGTTCCGTTTTGGAGGTAGTGATGTCCACATCCGTCGAAACCCCTCGCGACGTCGTGCTGCGGCTCTTCGAAGGCCTGCCCTCGCGTGATCCCGGCGGCTTCGCCGAGCTCATGGCACCGGATGCCGTCTTCGAGATCCCGTTCCTGATCCCCGGTCAGCCCGACCGCATCGAGGGGCGCGAGCAGATCCGGGAGTATCTGGCCGCGCGCTGGTCCGGCAGTCATATGGCCGGGGTCGAGGTGCACGGGATCCGTCCGACCGTGCACGAGACCACCGAACCAGGCCTCTTCGTCACCGAGTGCGATATCGACATCACCCGCCCGGATCGGCCGCGCGAGTGGGTTCGCAGCTCCGTCAACGTGATTCGCGTCGAGGACGGCCTGGTCACGCTGTTCCGCGACTACATGGACACCGGCCGCATCGTCACGCTGATGGCGTCGCTGGCGCAGCAGCAGGGCTGACATGTGACGCCAATTACTCGCCGAGTCGTCGACTAACAGTTAGTGCATTAACTATTGTTGCCCTAACAAAGGTGATCGAGGAGGGCGTAGCGGTGGAACCGACGGCAGACACCGGGGTCGAGGCGATCGACCCGTTGCAGCTGGACCGGCAGGTGTGCTTCGCGCTCGCGGTCGCCAATCGGGCGGTGCTGGCGGTGTATCGGCCGCTGCTCGAGCCGATGGGGCTGACGCATCCGCAGTATCTGGTGATGCTGGCGCTGTGGGGTGAGGCGCCGATGTCGGTCAAGGACATCGGTGAGGCCATTCAGCTCGATTCGCCGACGCTCTCCCCGCTGCTCAAGCGGCTGGAGGCGGCGGGGCTCATCACCCGGCGGCGGGACGTCCACAACGAGCGCAACCTCGTGGTGGATCTGACCGCCGCCGGGCGGGAGTTGCGCACCGAGGCCGAGAAGATCCCGCCCGCGGTGGTGGCGCGGCTGGGGGTGAGCCTGGCCGATCTCGAGGAGTTGCGCGAGGTGCTCGGCCGGGTCAATGCGGCGGCGCGGCGATCGGTCCTGGCGGAGCCCGAAGTGTCGACGAAGGGAAGCCGGAAATGAAGCGCCCCAACCCTGTTCAGTGGATCGGCTACACCTGCGGGCGCGTACTGCCCGAAGAACTACGGGAGTGGGTGCGCAACGATCTCACCGGCACCTGGGCGGTGCCCCGCCACATCGTGCGCCAAATGGTGCCGATGCTCCCGGTTTTCGCGCTGGCGTTCCTGCTGCCGGGTGAGCTGGCGCTGAAGCTCGCGGTGATTCTGCTGGGTGTGCTGCTGGCGCTGTTCTACATCGTGGCCTACATGCCGATGAACCGGGCGCACCGGCTCGTGAAGCACGGGTTCCCGGAGGATCTGGAGAACCCGACCCGCGCGGCCCGTCGTGCCGCCGAGCGTGCGGCGTACGAGGCCCAGCACCCGCACTGAGCCTCGGCTCGAAAGTCGTTGTTACTGATAGTCCTTGGTGCAGGTGCTGGCGACCACGTGGGCGGCGACGGGCTGGGCGCTGCCGAGGTCCGGGAACGGGGGAGCGCTCTGGCCCAGGCTGGTGATGGCGTTCTGCTGCGCCTCGTCGAGGCTGCCGCCGACCGCCCAGCCCCAGGTGCCGTCCGCGCCCTGGACCACCGCGCCGCAGCCGTCGGTGAAGCGCAGCACGATCTCGCAGTCGTAGTAGGAGCAGCTGCGGATGGCGGCGGCGTCGGCGGCGACCTTGCTGGTCTCGGATTCGGCGACAGCGCTGTTCTTCAGGCGCGAAAGCGCCAGGGTGCCATAGCTGCCGGGCGCGGCGTGTGCGGATCCGGCGACGGCGGCGGCCAGGGTCATGGCCGCCAGAGCGGTGCCTGTCACGGACGAGATGTGGCGTGCGACCGACAAGTGATTTCCTCACGTTTCAAACGGATGAACGCAAGCGATGCTAACCCCTGGGGTTGTGAACCCACTGGGAATTTCACATGACGGGTGTGCGGGACAGTGCACGGCGCAGCGCCTCGAACGCGGTTGTGTTGGCGCGCTGGGTCTCTCGCAGGTGATAGGCCATGGACATGAAGCCGTGCACGGTGCCGTTCCAGCGGTGAATCTCGGCCTCGATGCCCGCCTCGCGCAGCAGTCGGCCGTAGGTCTCGCCCTCGTCGCGCAGCGGATCGAATTCGGCGGTGGCGATGTGCGCGGGTGGCAGTCCGGTCAGGTCCGCGATCAGAGGATTCGCGTAGGGGTCGGAGCGTTCGGCGTCCGAGGACAGGTACTGCTGCCAATACCAGCGCAGGTGCGCGGCCGTGGTGAAGTAGCCCTCGGCATTGTCGGTGTAGGAACGGCTGTCGCAGTTCGGGTCCAGCATCGGGTACATGAGCAGCTGGAAGACGATGTCGGGACCGCCGTTGTCGCGCGCGGTGAGCGCCGCGACGGTGGCGAGATTGCCGCCCGCGCTGTCGCCGGCGACGGCCAGCCGGTCGGGGTCGCCGCCCAGGGATTCGGCATTGTCGGCCACCCAGCGCAGCACCGCGTACGCGTCGTCGGCGGCGGCCGGGAAGCGGGCGTCGGGGGCGCGGCGGTAGTCGACCGAAATCACGATGACACCGGCGGTATTGGCCATGGTGCGGCAGAAGCGGTCGTGGGAATTCAAGTCGCACAACACGAATCCGCCGCCGTGATAGAAGACCACCACGCCGGGCACGGCCTCGGCATCCAGCGGCCGGTACAGCCGCACCGGCACCTCGGGGGCGTCCTCGGGGCCGGGAACCAGCCAGTCCTCGACCGCCGCAACCGGAATCGGTTCGACGGCGGGGGCGGAGCGGGCGGCCAGGAAGGCCCGCGCTTCGGCGGCGTCGAGCACGTCGGTGCCCAGCGCCGGGAATGCCGCGGTGGCGGCATCGACGAAGGTCTGCCATTCGGGGGACAGGGTCATTGCGGGCCTTCCTGGATCATGCTGTCCGACTACATGTTTCGCGGAATGAACTTGCCCGCCGCGAGCCCGCCGTCGACGGTCACCTCCGCGCCGGTGATGTAGGCCGAGGCGTCCGAGGCCAGGAACGCGACCAGTTCGGCGACCTCCTCGGGCAGGCCGGTGCGCTCCAGCGGCAGGGTGGGGAAGCTGCCGGGGCCGGTGGTCAGATAGGGGACCATCGGGGTGGCGATCGGTCCGGGATGTACGGAGTTGACCCGGATCTGGGCGGGGCCGAGCTCCAGGGCGGCGATCTTGGACAGGCCGCGCAGACCCCACTTGGAGGAGCCGTAGGCGGAGTGGTTCATCAGGCCCTCGAGCCCGGCCTGCGAGGAGATGTTCACGATGGAACCGCCGCCGGCCGCGGTCATGGCGGGCAGCACGGCCTTGATGCCGCGGAACGCGCCGACCAGGTTGACCTGCAGAATCCGGTCCAGCTCTTCGGGGCTGGTCTCGGTGAGCGGCTTCATGATGTAGATGGCGGCATTGTTGACCAGCACGTCGAGCTTGCCGAAGGTATCGACGGCGACCTTGACGGCGGCGTCCCAGCTGTCGGCGTCGGTGACGTCGTGGCGTACGAAACGCGCTGCCTCGCCGAGGGATTCGGCGAGTTCTTTGCCTTCGGTCTCGAGCACGTCGGTGATGACCACCTTGGCGCCGCGCTCGACGAACAGTCGCGCCTCGGCCGCGCCCTGGCCGCGCGCGGCACCGGTGATCAGGGCGACTTTGCCTGTCAGATCAGCCATTTCGACTTCCTTCTACTTGTTGCGAAAGTGGGGGATGACCTTCTCGCCCCATTGGCGGATGGTCTCCATGCATGCGGCTTGTGGCACGGTGCCCATCTGGATCAGGCACAGGATCTCGTCGGCCCCTGCCTCGTGCAGTCGCTCGACATACGCGATGGCGTCGTCGGCATTGCCGTAGGCGTGCTCGGTATTGAAGATCGCGGTGGACCCGGACTTCACCGGGATCTTGGCCTCGTGCAGGAAAGCGACGTGCTCGTCGGCGATTTCGCGCATCTTGGCGATCTCGTCGACGCCGGGCTCCACGGCCTCGTCGGGCACCGGGCCCGCGCCGTAGTAGTACTTGATGGACTGCGCGAAGAAGCGTTGCCCGCGCGCGCCGATCTGCTGGGCCTGCTCGCGGTCGTCCAGGACGATGGTCGGGCACAGCGCCGCGAAGTGATCGTTGACGACGGTGGAGACGAAGCGTTCCCCGGTGCGTGCGGCAATGGCGGCGTCGTAGATGCCGCGTAGTTCGGCGATCTCCTCGATACCCGCGAAACCCAGGACCAGCGCGCCGATTCCGTAGTCGGCGGCGAGTTTCAGGGTGTCCTTCTTGGTGCACGCCATGAACAGCGGCGGGTGTGGCCGCTGAACCGGGCGCGGCAGCAGGTGATGCGGATCGATGTCCAATAGCTCACCGTGGTATTCGAATTCGCCCTCAGGGTCCTGCCAGGCCGTCGCGATCATCCGCAGCGATTCCTCGACCTCCTGATAGGTACGGTCGGGATCGACTCCGCACATGGAGGTTTCGACCGCGGTCGCGCCCCGGCCCGCGCCGAGGTTGAGGCGGCCGCCGGAAAGCACGTCGAGCATGGCCGCGCGTTCGGCCGTGCGGACGGGGTGATTGAAGCCGAAGGGCATGCAGACCACGCCGTGGCCGATGCGCACCCGCGTGGTCTTGGCGGCCACGTAGGTCAGGAAGATCTCCGGGGCGCTCATGTGCGCGTACCACTTGAGCCCGTGATGCTCGACCGCCCACACGGCGTCGAAACCCATCTCGTCGGCGAGCACCGCCTGTTCCACGCAATCGCGCAATACCTGGGCTTCGTGCGCAGCGGTCGGGTCGGTCATCTGCGCTTCGAAGATCATCGAGAACTTCATCCGGACTCCTTGCCGCGCCCTGGCTCCGTGCCGAAATGTTTCAGCCGCACCCCACGGGGCCTTTATGCCTAACCGGAATACTTCTGCACCCAAAGCCTCAGGTCATCGGGATGTCTCAGTGGCCGGGACCACACCGTGCCGGGTCCGCGCATCCGGACTTAGCGTCGGGAGACGAGCAGAGGAAGGCAGGATTCGGTGGGACAGCTGGACGGCAAGGTAGCGCTGGTGACCGGTGGCGCGCGCGGCATGGGAGCGGAGCATGTGCGCCGGTTCGTTGCCGAGGGCGCGCGGATCGTGTTCGGTGATGTGCTGGACGACGAGGGCAAGGCCCTCGCTGCCGAGCTGGGCGACGCGGTGCACTACGTGCATCACGACGTGACCAGTGAATCCGACTGGCAGGCAGCGGTTTCCGCGGCCACCACCAAGTTCGGCAAGCTGGATGTGCTGGTGAACAACGCGGGCATCCTGCGGTTCAAGCGCATTGTGGAGATGAGCCTGGACGAGTTCCAGACCATCATGAACATCAACGTCACCGGCTCCTTCCTCGGCATCAAGACGGCCGCGCCCGCCCTCACCAGCGCCGGTGGCGGGTCCATCGTGAATGTGTCCTCGGTCGAGGGCTTCGTCGGTGCGGCCGGGCTGTCGGCCTACAGCGCGAGCAAGTTCGCGCTGCGCGGGCTCACCAAGTCGGCCGCCCGGGAGCTGGGGCACTCGGGTATCCGGGTGAACTCGATTCATCCCGGCGGCATCGCCACCCCCATGACCGCGTCCGTGGCGGGCGCGTCCGGGGTGGACGGCAACAGTTTCTTCTCCGAATTGCCCATTCCGCGCTGGGGCCAGCCCGTCGAGGTGTCCGAGGTGGCGTTGTTCCTGGCGTCGGACGCCTCGAGCTATTGCACCGGAGGCGAATTCGTCGTCGACGGCGGCATGCTGACCAGCTGCGGCTATTAAGGATCGAGATTCATGGAATTCGAATTCGACGTCGTCGTCGTGGGATCCGGTGCGGCGGGCATGACCGCCGCGCTGACCGCCGCCTACCGGGGCCTGTCGGTCACCCTGATCGAGAAGAGCAGCCTCTTCGGCGGTTCCACCGCGCGTTCGGGCGGCGGCATCTGGGTGCCGAACAACCCGGTGCTGCAGGCCGCGGGCGTGCCGGACAGCGCGGAGATGGCCCGCACCTACCTGAAAGCCGTTGTCGGTGACCGGGTTCCGGAAGCCAAGCAGCGGGCCTTCCTGGAGCAGGGCCCGGAGATGTTCCGCTACATCGGCGCTCGCTCCAAGCATTGGGCCTTCGCCTACGACCGCGGCTACTCCGACTACCACCCCGAGTTCCCCGGCGGGCTGGCGCAGGGGCGCAGCATCGAGCCCAAGATCATCGACGGCCGCCTGCTCGGCGCGGATCTGGACAAGATCAACCGCCCGACCATGTCCGCGCCCAAGGGCATCGCCATCACGGTCAAGGACTTCCACGACCTGAACATGATCGCGCGCACCTGGGCGGGCAAGAAGACCGCCATGAAGGTGGGCGCGCAGACCGCGCTCAACATGATCAAGGGCGCGAAGCCGTTGAGCCTGGGCAAGGCGCTGGCCGCCCGGCTGTGGCTGTCGCTGCGCGACGCGGGCGTGCCGGTGTGGCTGAACACCCCGCTCACCGAGTTGATCGTGGAGAACGGTGTCGTGGTCGGCATTCACGCCGAGCACGAGGGCCGTCCGGTCACCATCAAGGCCCGGCGCGGTGTGGTGCTGGCCGCGGGCGGTTTCGAGCACAACCTGGAGATGCGCAAGCAGTACATCGACGGGCCGCAGGACACCGGCTGGACCGTCGGCGCGACCGAGAACGTGGGCGAGGGCATCCTGGCGGGCCAGAAGGCCGGTGCCGCAGTCGATCTCATGGACGACGCCTGGTGGGGTCCCTCGGTCCGCAACCCCGACGGCCCGCCGTTCTTCATGCTGGCCGAGCGCTCGCAGCCCGGCGCGATCGTGGTCGACGCCAACGGTCAGCGCTTCGTCAACGAGTCCGCGCCGTACGTGAATGTCGTGCACACCATGTACGAGCAGGAGAAGAAGGCCCCGGGCAGCATTCCGGCGCACTTCATCTTCGATCAGAACTTCCGTGACCGGTACCTGTTCCTGGGCAACTTCCCGAAGCGGCCGCTGCCCCAGAAGTATTTCGACGCGGGCATCATCAAGCAGGCCGACACCCTCGCGGAACTGGCCGCCAAGCTGGGTGTTCCGGCCGACAAGCTGGCCGCCACCGTCGAGCGCTTCAACGGGTTCGCGCGCAATGGCCGCGACGAGGACTTCGCGCGTGGCGACTCGGCCTACGACCGCTACTACGGCGATCCGACCGTCAAGCCCAACCCGACTCTGGCCCCGCTCGAGCGCGGCCCGTTCTATGCGGTCGAGATGGTACCGGGCGATCTGGGCACCAAGGGCGGTCTGGTCACCGATGAGCATGCTCGCGTGCTCGACGATCAGGGCACGGTCATCCCGGGCCTGTACTCGGCGGGCAACAACTCCGCGGCCGTGATGGGCAACGACTACGCCGGTGCCGGCGCGACCATCGGTCCCGCCATGGTGTTCGGCTATATCGCCGCCAACCATCTCGCTGACATCGAATCCGCAGCGGCACAGGAGAACTGATATGGGACGGGTCGATTCCAAGGTTGTCATCGTCACCGGTGGTGCGCGCGGCATGGGGGCGGCCTTCGCCCGCAAGCTGGCGGCCGAGGGCGCGCAGGTGGTGATCACCGATGTGCTGGTCGAGGCCGGTGAGGCCGTCGCCGCCGAAATCGGTGATGCCGCAAGGTTCTTCCCGCTGGATGTCACCGATGAGGCCGCGTGGAACGACGTGGTCGCGCGGACCGAGGCGGCCTTCGGGCCCGTCTCGGGTCTGGTCAACAATGCGGGCATCGTGCACGTGGATCCGATCGAGAAGCTCTCGGAAGCCGACTACCGCAAGGTGATCGACGTCAATCAGGTCGGGGTGTTCCTGGGCATGAAGGCCGTCATCGGTTCCATGCGTCGGGCCGGGGTCGGTTCCATCGTGAACATCTCCTCGACCGGTGGCCTGATCGGCTACAACAACATCCTCGGTTACGTGGCCTCCAAGTGGGCCGTGCGCGGCATGAGCAAAACGGCCGCACAGGAATTCGCGGTCGACAATGTCCGCGTCAACTCCGTGCACCCGGGCATCGTGGCGACCGAAATGGTTGCGGCATCGGACCGTTCGGCGAATATCGCGGCCAATCAGCCCATCGCCCGGCCCGCCCGCCCCGAGGAACTGGCCAATCTCGTCCTGTTCCTCATCTCCGACGACTCCTCCTACAGCACCGGCTCCGAATTCGTGGCCGACGGCGGCTTCACCTCTCAGTAGTAACTCCGTTGCGAGACAAGGAAACACCCATGAAGGACTTCCACGGCAAGGTCGCCGTCATCACCGGTGCGGGCGCGGGCATCGGCCGGGCGCTGGCCCTGGAGCTGGCTCGCAACGGTGCGCAGCTGGCGCTGTCGGGGCGCAATCTCGAGAACGTCGCGGAGACCGCGGCGTTGTGCGAGAAGGAGGGCGCGAAGGCCCGCGCCTACAAGCTCGACGTGACCGATCGCGCCGCCGTCTACGCGCACGCCGACGAGGTCGTCGCCGACTTCGGCAAGGTCAATATCGTCATCAACAATGCCGGTGTCTCGCTGACCGCCAATATCGAGGAAGTCTCCTGGGAGGACCTGGAGTGGATCTTCGGCATCAACTACTGGGGCACCTTGCACGGTGTGAAGGCGTTCCTGCCACACGTCATCGCCTCCGGTGACGGGCACATCGCCAATGTCTCCAGCATGTTCGGCCTGGTGGCCTGCCCCAGCCAGGGCGGCTACAGCTCGTCGAAGTACGCCATGCACGCCATCAGCGACGCGCTGCGCCAGGAGATGATCATCGCCGGGTACAACGTGGGCGTCTCCAGCATCCACCCCGGCATGATCAAGACCGAAATCGCTTGGAAGGCAAGGGCCGCCGCCACCCGCGACCGCGACGACCTGGCCGCCAACTTCGACCGCCTGGCCCAGACCAGCCCGGAGGACTGCGCCAAAACCATCGTGGGCGGCATCCGAAAGAACAAGCCGCTCATCCTGATCGGCAAGGACGCCAAGGCCATGAACATCATGCGCCGGCTCCTGGGCTCCGGCTACATGAAGCCCCTGACCGCCCAGATGCGCAAGGAAATCTGAACCCGTAGCGCAACTCCACCCCCGTCATTCCGGCGTGCTTTTGGCCGGAATCCAACGCTGCGGGTGTGGATCCCGGCCACAAACACGCCGGGATGACAGGTGGTCGCACGCCTGGATGACGCCTAGGCCAGCCCCGCACCGATTGGTGCGGGGCTAGCCTTCGTAACCCGGACTACGGCACTTGACCTGCTGTTTTTCGAATCTCGCTGACCGGGATCGACCCCGTTTGTGACTGCGGTTACACGCCAGGCTCGAAGGTATGGCCCGTTGAGGGGACGTACTCGTAAGGATGGAGGGCGGCCGATGCGGATTGGCATGCTCATGCCGTATTTGGATGGCTTGGTTACTTCGGGGGGATTTCTGCGGGAGTTCGCGGCGGCCGCCGAGGAATGCGGACTCGACTCCATCTGGACCGTGGAACACGTTGTGGTGGCGGAGAATTACGAGCCGCTGTATCCGTATTCGCCGGATGGGAAGATGCCCGGCGGGGATCTCGCGGTGCCCATGACGGATCCGCTCGAGACCCTGGCATTCCTGGCGGCGGCCTCCAGCACTCTGACGTTGGGTACCGCCATGGTGGTCGCCCCGCTGCACAGCCCGGTGGTGCTGGCCAAGCGCGCCGCGACGCTGGACCGGCTGTCCGGTGGGCGAGTGCTGCTCGGTCTCGGAATCGGCTGGCAGAAGGAGGAATACGCGGCCATCGGCGTGCCGTTCGAGGAGCGCGGGGCGCGGCTGGACGACTGCATCGGGGCCATGCGCGCGCTGTGGACGCAGGCGCCGGCGAGCTTCAGCGGCGAGCATGTGTCGTTCGAGCGGCAGAACTGTCTGCCGCAGCCGGAGCGGTCGATCCCGATCGTGTTGGGCGGCAACAGCGCTCCGGCGGTGCGGCGGGCGGCCAAGGTGGGTGACGGCTGGTTCCCGTACACCATCTCGTCGGAGGATTTCGCGCGCGGCGCGGACAAGATTCGTGAGATCGGCGCCGCGGCAGGACGTTCCGAGGACGCCGTCGAGATGACGATCTGGCCGGGCTCATTCGACTTCACCCGCGAGTTCGATCCCGAGTACGTGCGCCCCTATGTCGCCGCCGGGGCGAGTCGCCTGGTGCTCACCCCGCCCATGTTCGGCCCCGAATCCCTGCTCAATGGCGTGGAAAGCCTTGCGGGGTACGTGGATCGGTATCGCAACGAGGTGGAGGCGAAGCTGTGAACCCCGCTACCGCGGTCCGCGTCGTCGATCGCATCGTGCTGCCCGTCGACCGCGCTGAGAGCTGGCTGACCTTCTGGCGCAGCGACTACCTGCCCGGTGCGACCGCCCGCGGGCTGCGTGCGCCGCAGGTGCTGCGCGAGTACACCGGAACGGATTCCGTGGCCGTGCAGATCGTCTGGGAGCTGCCCGGCATCTACGACTTCTACGGAATGCGGGGCGCTGCGGCAGGCGATCCCTCGGTCGCGGCCTTCTGGTCGGACACCGATGCCGTCGCCGTCACCCGTGAGCGTCACGTGCTGGCGGTACAGGAGGAGAAGCCATGAGCCGCTGGGTGATTCTCTCGAGCGCACCGAGCGGGGCGGACGTTGATGCCGGGCTCGCCGACGCGGCCGCGAAAGCGGCAGCGGCCTCCGGTGTCACGCATTGCTCGGCCGGTGTCGATCTGCCCGGCAGCACCGGCGGGCAGGGTGCACTGTGGGACTTGGTCGCCGATTCCGCGCCCGCCACCGTGTTGCCCGGCCTGCCCGCGGACGCCGATGTGGTGCCGCTGGCCCCGGTGCACGCCCGGGTGGCACGGCTGGACTCGGCCCGTCGCATCAAACGCACGCTGCTGCTCACGGTGCGGCACGACACCTCGCCGGAAACGGTGGCGCGCTTCGAATCCGATCTGATGGCCATGCCCGCCCACATCCCCGCCATCAAGTCCTGGTCGCTGAGCCGGGTCCCGGGCCACCCGCGCTGGACGCACGTGTGGGAGCAGGAGTTCGCCGATCCGGACGGCCTCAACGGCGACTATCTGCTGCATCCCTACCACTGGACGCACGTGGACCGCTGGTTCGACGCGGAGATCCCGGGCGCGATCGTGGAACCGGCCATCGCGCATCTCTACCGGTGGGCGGACGGCCCGGTGCTCGGGAACTGATTCAGTTCGGTTCGCGCAGCTGCTGTTTGAGCACCTTGCCGCCGGTATTGCGCGGGAGGTCGTCGACGAGGACGACCTCCCGTGGCACCTTGTAGCTGGCCAGCCGCGTGCGCGACCATTCGATGACGCTGGCCGGTTCGAGGGTGACCCCGTCGGCAGCCACCACCACCGCGCGGCCGACCTCACCCAGCCGCTCGTCCGGAACACCGATCACCGCGACGTCGCGAATATCGGGATGCTGCAGCAGGATTCGCTCGATCTCGGCGGGATAGGCGTTGAAGCCGCCGACGATGAACATGTCCTTGAGCCGGTCGGTGACGCGCAGGTAGCCGTCGTGGTCGAGGGTGCCGATATCGCCGGTGTGCAGGAAGCCGTCGTCGATGACGGCGGCGGTGGCCTCCGGGTCGTCGAGGTAGCCGAGCATCACGTTCGGGCCGCGCACGACGATCTCGCCGGGCTCACCGGTCTCCACGTCCTTGCCGTCGCGGTCCAGGATGCGGACTTCGCTGCCCGCCATCGGCTTTCCCACCGTCCCGGCCACCAATTCGGCGGGGGCGTCGGGCGGGCAGATGGAGACGACGCCGATGGATTCGGTGAGGCCGTAGGCGGTGAAGACGAACGGGACCCGCAGGTCGTCACGAATGCGGCGCACCAGTTCGGTGGGGATGGTCGCACCACCGGTGCCTGCCAGCCGTAGCGAACCCAGCATGTGGTTGTCGTGGTCGGCGGCCAGAAGATCGGTGAAAAGCGTTGGCGGACCGGCCAGCACGGTGATGCGTTCGGTCTCGATGAGCTGCAGGGCGCGGGTGGCGTCGAAGCGCTCCATCGGCACCATGGTCGCGGTCTTGAGCAGGCAGGCCAGGATTCCGGCCTTGTATCCGAAGGTGTGCGAGAACGGATTCACCAGCAGGTACCGGTCGCGGGCGCGCAGCGTGACCGCATCGGCCCACTGCGCGAACACCTCCAGGCTCTGCCGGTGGGTGGCGAGCACGCCCTTAGGCGCACCGGTGGTGCCGGAGGTGAACAGGATGTCGGAGACGGCGTCCGGTTCGATCTCGGCGAGGCGTTCGGTGGTCGACTGTGGCGCGATCACGGTGCCGGGGGCGAGGAATCCCTCCCACGAGCTGATGTCCCAGTCCGTCTCGCCCTCGCCGCGGGCGTCGTCGAGCAGGATCAGATGCTCGAGATCCGGTAGCGGAACGCCGGATTCGACCAGCATGCCCGGATAGTCCCGGCCCAGGAACTCCTGCACCGTGCACACCGCCTTGGCGTGACTGCGGGCCAGCACGTCGGCGGCCTCCGGTCCGCGCAACCGAGTGCTGATCGGCACCAGAGTGGCTCCCGCGCCGAGCATTCCGAGCGCGGTCACCACCCAGCGCACACTGTTGGGCGCCCAGATCCCGACCCGATCGCCGACTTCCAACCCGGACGCCATGGCGGCCCGGGTCACCGCAGCGACCTCTTCGGCCAGTTCGGCAAATGTCAGGCGACCAGTCGGGCCGGCCATGGCCATTGCCTCCGGGTACCGGCGCGCTCTGTCCGCCACCAGTGCCGGGATGGTCGTCACGGGTCCGACCGTGGAGCTCCCGCCCGAGTGCCGCCGATCCATCCGCCCATCCTGCCCCAGCGCCACTCGATGAATCCCCATTTTCGCTGTGCCATCCCACTGACCGGCCGTGCCAAGGTGCATGCTGTTCCGCCTCCCCGCGCCTTTGGCGGACGGCTTGGGAGACGTCGCCGGATTCGCATCCGTGCCGGCGGTCAGGAGGGTCACCGATTTTGGGGGTACCCGGGGAGTTACCCCGGTCGGCGCGAGATCAGTTGTCGCGTTGGGCAACGTGACGTGGGTCGGCAGTCCGCTGATCGGGATGGGACTTGGGTGTGGGGGCGGTCACCCGGCACGCTCGTTGTTGTGGTCCCGTGGGGGACGGGAGATTGCCCGGCAGGCCGCTCGAGCAGCGGCGGAGCGCTGGAGTGCGAAATGAATCCAGGATCTCGGAGGAGTGACATGACGGCCGGAACGGAGTTGGTGCGGCGTCCCGATGCGGACACCGCGACCGTTGTCGAACTCGACGGCGCGTGCGGCCTGTCGCGCGAGCGGATCGGCGGCAAGGCGTGGAGCATCGACCACATGCGGGCCCTCGGGCTGCCGGTGCCGCCCGCGTTCGTGATCACCACCGACGGCTGGGCCGACTACACCCGCCGCGGCGTCATCGCCGAGGAGATCTGGGCGCAGGTGCGCGACGGCATCGCCATGATCGAGCGCGGCACCGGGCGGCGCTTCGGTTCCGCGGAACGGCCGCTACTGGTGTCGGTGCGTTCGGGTGCGGCGATCTCCATGCCCGGCATGATGGACACCGTCCTGAACCTCGGCATCACCGATGCGGTGCAGCAGGCGCTGGCCGCCGAGACCCGCAATCCGGAGTACGCGCAGGACACCCGGCAGCGCTTCGTGCACCAGTACCGCGAGACCGTGCTCGGTGATCCGGCCGGTGACGTTCCGGCCGATCCGTGGGAGCAGTTGCGCGGCGCGGTCGAGGCGGTGTTCCGGTCCTGGGATTCCGCGCGCGCCAAGACCTATCGCGCCAATCGCGGTGTGTCCGACACCCTCGGCACCGCGGTCACCGTGCAGGCCATGGTGTTCGGCAATCTCGACGAATCCTCGGGCACCGGAGTGCTTTTCACCCGCAACCCGAACACCGGCGACGGGCCCGTCTACGGCGAGTGGCTGGTCGGCGGGCAGGGCGAGGACGTGGTGTCGGGCCGGTTGACCCCGCGCCCGCTCGACGAGCTGGCCGCCACCCAGCCCGCGGTGCACGAGCGGCTGATCACCGCGGTGCAGTTGCTGGAGCGCGACGGCCGTGACATCCAGGATGTGGAGTTCACGGTCGAATCCGGGACGTTGTGGCTGTTGCAGTCGCGTGCGGCCAAGCGTTCGGCGCGGGCCGCGGTGCGGGCGGCGGTCGCTATGGTCGCCGAGGGGCTGATCAGCGCCGACGAGGCCCTCGATCGGGTCACCGCCGAGCAGGTGCGCGAGGTGTTGCGCCCGGCCTCCGGTGACAGTGCCGGTCAGGAACCGTTGGCGCGCGGCGAATCCGCTTGCCCCGGACTGGCTTCCGGTGTGGTCGTGACCGATCCGGACGAGGCCGAGGCGCGGGCGGAGGCGGGGGAGGACGTCATTCTGGTGCGTCCCACCACCAGCCCCGACGATCTGCACGGCATGATCGCCGCACGGGCCGTTGTCACCGAATTGGGCGGCACCACTTCGCATGCCGCGTTGGTGAGCCGGGAACTGGGCCGCCCTTGCGTGGTCGGGTGCGGGCCGGGCGTGGTCGACGCGCTGGTCGGCCGGACCGTGACCGTGGACGGCGGGGCCGGGCTGGTGTTGTCGGGCGAGGTGACCGGCAAGCCGGTCGAGCAGGCCGTGCTCGCGGATGTGGCGCAGCTCGCCCAGTGGGCGGGCGTGGACGGCGCGGAGCTGGCCGAGCGGCTGGAGCGTCGCGCTCCTGTCAGCGGCGAGTCCGCCGGTCCGGAAGACACCGAGCCGGAAAGCACCGAGCAGGAAGAGGTTTCCGTGCACGCTCCTGTCACCGAACTGGCCGTGCTGCGGCTGGTCGGCATCAAGGGCCGGGTGAACGCCGACAATCTGGCCGCCAGCCTGTTCGCCGAGACCACCGAGATCGCCGCCTGCTGTGAGCATTTGGTGACCGCCGGGTACTGCGCGACGACGCCCGCCGGTTTCCGCATCACCCCGGAGGGCCGTCCGCGTCTCGAGCACCTGCTGACCGAGGAGCGCGCCACCGTGGACGCGGCCGCCATGACCGCCGCCTACGACGAATTCTGTGTCTACAACGCCGATCTCAAGGTGATCATCACCGATTGGCAGATGAAGGACGCGGCCACCGTCAACGATCACGCCGATGCCGAGTACGACGCGTCGGTGCTGGCTCGCCTGGGTGACACGCATCGGCGGCTGCGCCCGCTCATCGGGCGGCTGGGTGGTCTGGCCCCGCGCCTGTCGCGCTACCTGGACCGGCTGGACCGGGCGGTGGAGCGGATCGGCGAGGGTGACCACACCTATGTGGCGCGCCCGATCATGGACAGCTACCACACTGTCTGGTTCGAGCTACACGAAGATCTGATCGGGCTGTGCGGCCTGACCCGTGCGGAAGAAGCGGCGGCCGGCCGTGCCCACTGAGCGTGTGTCAGCCACCGAGCCCGTGAACAGCCGCTGGGTCGATCTCGCCCAGATCGACAATGTCCGTGATCTGGGCGGCCTCCCCGTAACCGGCGGCGGCACCACCAGATTCGGCGTCGTGCTGCGTTCCAGCACCCTGCAGCAGGCCACCTGTGACGACCTCGCGCAGCTGCTCGTCACCCAGGGCCTGCGCACGGTCATCGACCTGCGCCTGCCCGACGAGGTGGAACGGGAGGGCTACGGCCTGATCGGCGACGCGGACGTCCACATCGCCAACCTCCCGATCCGCAAGTCGCCCCAGTCCTCGCTGGCGGCAAGGGATCTGGTGCCCGACAAGACCCGCGTCGACCTGACCGAGCTGTACGGGCTGCTGCTCGTCGGCAGTGGCGAGCACATTGTCGAGGCGGTCCGCCTCATCATCGATCCGGCTCGCCACTCGGTCCTGTTCCATTGCGCCGCAGGCAAAGACCGCACCGGCGTGCTGGCCGCCGTCCTGCTGGACGCGGTCGGCGTGCCCGCCGAGCCCATTGCCGATGACTACGCCCTCACCAATGAGCGCATGCAGCGCGTGCGTGACCGGCTCGACGCCCTCCCGTCGTACGAGGGCCTCCCGCAGGCGAATACGGGCATTCTGGCTGTCACCCCGGAGGTCATGCTCGGCTTCCTGAAGAACCTGCACGCCGAACACGGCGGCGCGGCCGAATGGCTACTGGCCAACGGCCTTTCGCCCGCCGAGCTCCAGCGGCTGCGCGAGGTTCTGGTCGAGTCCTAGACGGTGTAGCCGCCGTCCACCGCCAGCGACGTGCCGGTGATGTAGCGGCCGCCGGGGCCCGCCAGGTAGGCCACGGCGGCGGCGATGTCCTCGGCCTCGCCGAAGCGGCCCAGCGCGGTGAGGTCGCGCTGGAAGTCGCCGGAATCGCCGTCGGCCGGGTTCATGTCGGTATCGATGGGGCCGGGATCCACTGTGGTGGCGGTGATTCCGCGCGGTCCGAGCTCGCGGGCGAGGCCCTTGGTGAGGCCGATGAGGGCGGTCTTGGCCATGGCCTGCAGCACGAAGTTCTCGCCGGGGACGCGGCCGGTGAAGCAGGAGCCGATATTGATGATGCGCCCGCCTTCGCCCAGGTGGCGGGCTGCGGCCTGGGCGGCCAGGTAGATCGCCTTGACGTCGACGGCGAGCACCCGATCGAGGTCCTCGGCGGTGGTCTCGGCCAGCGGGCCGTAGGCGAGGAATCCGGCGTTGTTGACCAGAATGTCGATGCGGCCCAGCTGGTTCACCGTTTCCTCGACGGCGGCCGCCGCGGTGGTCGGGTCGGTCAGGTCGGCGTGAATGACCAGCGCCAGGCCGCCGTCCGCTTCGATCTGCTCGGCGACCGCGTGCGCCTGATCCTTCGACTGGGCGTAGGTGATCGCGACGGCCGCGCCCGCGTCGGCCAGCTTCCGGGCGATGGCCGCGCCGATGCCGCGGCTGCCTCCGGTCACCAACGCTACTTTGCCGGTCAGCTCACTCATGTTGCTCCTTCATCGCATGGCGGATATCGACTTATGGAGCGTAAGAAGCGATTTGGTGGGATGGTCCGACGCCGTCACGCCACATGCGGACAGTTCACGCCACCGGCAGCAGTGACCGCACACCCGTCGGGAGGTCACCGGTCAGGGCGGCCTCGCGGATGAAGGTTTCCAGGGTGGTGCGGAAGGCGCGGGCCGCGTGGGTGGGGGTGACGTCCTTGCGATGCGCGAGGGCGACCGTGCGGTGCAGGCCGTGGGCGGCATGGCCGCCGTCGCCCGAGAGCGGGATGCCGCGCAGTCCAGGGCGTCCGGCCAGCACCGTGCTCGGTACGACCGCGATGCCCAGGCCGACCTCGACGAAGCGCAGCACGGCATCCATCTCGCCGCCTTCGACGGCGAAGCGGGGTTCGAAGCCGGCCTCGCGGCAGGCGCTGATCGTGGCTTCGCGCAGGTCGTAGCCGGTGCGGAACATGACCAGGGGCCGATCCCTCAGGTCGGTGACGCGCAGGTGCGGGCGCTGTGGCAGGGAGTCGTCGCCGGTCCTGGTGGCGATCACCAGATCTTCGCGCAGGATCGGCGTGGTGGCCAACGGGGTGTCTTCGGCGAGCGGGAGGATCACCAGCGCCGAATCCAGTGCGCCCCTGGTCAATTGGCGCACCAGATCGCGGGATCCGCCCTCCTCGACCAGCAGACTGATCCCCGGGTAGGCGTCGTGATAGCGGTGCAGGATGTCGGCCAGCAGCCCGGAGCACAGCGAGGGCGTCGCCCCGAGCCGCACCCGGCCGCGCCGCAGTCCGGCCAGTTCCTGCACCTCGAGCCGGGCGGTGTCGACATCGGCCAGGATGCGGGTGGCCAGTGGCAGCAGCGCCTCACCGGCCGGGGTCAGGGTGATATTGCCGCGGGCGCGGCTGAACAACTCGGTGCCGAGTTCGGTTTCCAGGGTGCGGATCTGCTTGGACAGCGAGGGCTGGGCGACGCCGAGTTCATCGGCGGCCTTGGTGAAATGCCTGGCCTGCGCCACGCCCAGGAAGTACGTCAACTGCTGCAACTGCACGCCGATAGCCTAGGACTATGGACTTCGGAATTTCGATGCCGAGTCGATGATCACAGTCGCCGTGTGACATCCTTCACGCCCCGAATTCACTACCGGCAGTAGTAATTCGGTGCACAGCTCGGTCCATAGGCCAGGGTCATGGTCACCAGACCCAAGCGGACTTGGACCGGGTGCGCGCGGCGGACGTACTTTCCGCTCGTGGCTATCGCATTACCTGAGCTCTACCGCACGACGGTGGGCAAGAAGGCCGTGATGGCGGTGACCGGGGGCATCCTTGTTCTCTTCCTCATCGCCCACATGGCCGGGAACCTGAAGGTCTTTCTGGGCGCGTCCGAGTTCAACCATTACGCCGAGTGGCTGCGCACCATCGGCGAGCCCGCCATCCCGCGGCGGGGGGTGTTGTCGGCGGCGGAGGTCGTGCTCGGGGTGAGCGTGATCGCGCACATGTGGTCGGCGGTGTCGCTGGCGCGCACCGCGCGGCGGGCGCGGCCGGTGCGGTACGCGGCGAAGAAGAAGTCGCATGCCAACGGGTATGCCGTGCACACCATGCGGTGGGGCGGGGTGATCATCGCGCTGTATGTGGTCTGGCATCTGCTGGATCTGACCTTCGGCGCGGTGAATCCGTTGGGGCGCAATGCGACTCCATACGAGAAGGTGGTCGCCGACTTCGCGCCGTCGCACTGGTACGTCACCGTGTTCTATGTCGTCGCCATCGTGCTGGTGGGGCTGCACCTGCGGCACGGGGTGCGCAGTGCCTTCCAGACACTCGGCCTGGCGAGCTCCGTCAGTTATCGGGCCTATGACCGGGTGGCGGCCTTTGTTTCGGGCCTGTTGGTCGCGGGGTTCCTGGCCGTCCCGATTGCCGTCACGTTCGGATGGGTGAAATAGCAATGAGTGAACCCCTTTTCGAGGTCGGTGCACCGATCACCGACACCAAGGCTCCGGGCGGGCCGATCGCCGAGCGTTGGACCACCCGCAAGTTCGAGGCCAAGCTGGTCAATCCGACGAACAAGCGCAAGAAGACGGTCATCATCATCGGGACCGGGCTGGCCGGTGGCTCGGCGGGTGCGACCCTGGGGGAGCAGGGCTATCACGTCGTCCAGTTCTGCTTCCAGGATTCGCCGCGCCGCGCGCATTCCATTGCGGCGCAAGGTGGTATCAATGCCGCCAAGAACTATCGCAACGACGGTGACAGTGTGCATCGGCTGTTCTACGACACCGTCAAGGGCGGGGACTACCGGTCGCGAGAGTCGAATGTGCACCGGCTCGCGGAGATCTCCACGCAGATCATCGATCAGTGTGTGGCGCAAGGGGTTCCGTTCGCACGCGAGTACGGCGGGCTGCTGGACAATCGGTCCTTCGGCGGGACGCAGGTGTCGCGGACATTCTACGCGCGCGGGCAGACGGGACAGCAGTTGCTGCTGGGTGCGTATCAGGCGCTCATGCGTCAGATCGACGCGGGCACAGTGGAATTGCATGCCCGGCACGAGATGCTCGACCTGATCATGGTCGACGGGGTGGCGCGGGGTGTGGTCGTGCGCGATCTCATCTCCGGGGAGATTCGGTCCTACACCGGGGATGCGGTGGTGCTGGCCTCGGGCGGGTACAGCAACGCCTACTTCCTGTCGACCAATGCCATGGGCTCCAATGTCACCGCGTCCTGGCGTGCTCACAAGCACGGCGCGTACTTCGCCAATCCTTGCTTCACCCAGATCCATCCGACCTGTATCCCAGTGTCGGGAGACCATCAGTCGAAGCTGACGCTCATGTCGGAGTCGCTGCGCAACGACGGGCGGGTGTGGGTGCCCGCGCGGGTCGGCGATCACCGTGCGCCCGAAGACATTCCGGAGGACGAGCGGGACTACTACCTCGAGCGCATCTACCCCGCCTTCGGCAATCTGGTGCCGCGCGATATCGCGTCGCGGGCCGCCAAGAACGTGTGCGACGAAGGCCGCGGGGTCGGGCCGGGCGGGCTGGGCGTCTACCTGGACTTCGCCGAGGCGATCGGGCGGCTCGGGTTGGATGCCGTGAAAGCCAAGTACGGCAACCTCTTCACGATGTACGAGCGGATCACCGGCGAGGATCCGTACGCGCGGCCCATGCGCATCTTCCCGGCCGTGCATTACACGATGGGCGGGCTGTGGGTCGACTACGACCTGCAATCCACCATTCCCGGGTTATTCGTCATCGGGGAGGCCAATTTCTCCGATCACGGGGCGAACCGGCTGGGCGCATCGGCGCTCATGCAGGGGCTGGCCGACGGGTACTTCGTGCTGCCCGCCACGCTCGGTGACTACCTGGCTCGTGGGCCGATCGGGGAAGTGCCCGAGGAGGCGGTGAAAGCCGCTGAGACGCGGGTGGTTTCGATGATCGACCGATTGCTCTCGATCAAGGGTGACCGCACGGTCGACTCCTTCCACCGGGAACTCGGCCACCTCATGTGGGAGTACTGCGGCATGGAACGCACCGAGGCGGGTCTGCGCAAGGCGCTCTCGCTGATTCCCGCCCTGCGCGCGGAGTTCTGGGAGCGGGTCAACGTGCCCGGTTCCGGTGACGATCTCAACCAGTCGCTCGAACGCGCGGGCCGGGTCGCCGACTTCCTCGAACTGGCCGAACTCATGGTCGTCGATGCGTTGCACCGCACCGAATCCGCGGGTGGCCACTTCCGTGCCGAGTCGCAGACCGAGGACGGCGAGGCCCGCCGCGACGACGAGAACTTCGCGTACGTCGCGGCCTGGGAATGGACCGGCGGGCAGCCGCCGACGCTACACCGCGAGGCGCTCACCTTCGAGCACGTCCACCCGACCACCCGGTCGTACAACTAGGGGAGCACCGGAAATGAAACTCACACTGCGGATCTGGCGGCAGCGCGACTCCAGCGCCAAGGGCGGCCTGGTCGACTACCGCGTGAACATCTCACCCGACGCGTCCTTCCTCGAGATGCTCGACGTCCTCAACGAACAGCTCACCGACCTGGGCGAGGAGCCGATAGCCTTCGACCACGACTGCCGCGAAGGCATCTGCGGCATGTGCTCGCTCGTCATCGACGGCACCCCGCACGGCCCCGAAAAGGCCACCACGACTTGCCAGCTCCACATGCGCAAGTTCTCCGACGGCGACACCATCACCGTGGAACCCTGGCGCGCCAAGGCTTTCCCGGTCGTCAAGGACCTGGTCGTCGACCGCTCCGCCTTCGACAAGATCATCCAATCCGGCGGCTACATCACCGCCCCCACCGGCACCGCCCCCGAAGCCCACTCGGTCCCCGTCCCGAAACCCGACGCCGACTTCGCCTTCCAAGCGGCGGAGTGCATCGGCTGCGGCGCCTGCGTAGCCGCCTGCCCCAACGGCTCCGCCATGCTCTTCACCGCTGCCAAGATCACCCACCTCGGCCTCCTCCCCCAAGGCCAACCAGAGCGCAGCTCCAGAGTCACCGCCATGCTCGAAACCCACGACAACCTCGACTTCGGCGGCTGCACCAACACCGGCGAATGCACCCTCGCCTGCCCGAAAGAAATCCCCCAGGACGTCATCGGCCGCCTCAACCGAGACCTCCTCCGCGCCACCCGCCGCGGCTGAATCAACGGCCTTCGATCACGATCTTGCCGTCCTCGTGCGGTGCGATCACCGGGAGCAGCTGTTCGGCCTCGGCGCGAACGGCTGCTTCGACGGACTTGGAGAGCGGATGCCAGGGGGTGATGCGGATGGTGGAGCCGTCGAGGTCCCAGCGGCCGTGGACGAAGCCGTCTACTAGGTAGAAGGGGACGCCGCCGGAGGCGGTTTTGGCTATGCGGGCTCGGTCGCTGTCGCCGATGATGCGGGTGCGGTCGCGGTGGCCCAGGCAGGAGTTGTCGAAGGCCGGGAGCAAACGGACCGGGGCGGGCAGATCCGGGTCGGCGATCGGGGCTTCGGGGAGGTCGTAGAGGGTGCGGCCGGATTCGTCGCGGTAGATGCGGAGGTCGGGGCGGAGGCGGGTCATTACCTCGGCCAGGCGGGTGACGCCGGCGAATTCCTGGATGTCGGCGACGGTGGCGGGGCCGTAGGCGGCGAGGTAGCGGCGGATCAGGGTTTCCGGTTGGGGGGATTCGAGGGGCGCGTCGAGCCATTCCTCCGCCAGGGAGACCGCGACCGAGCGGCCTCGCCAGGCGCCCCAGGTGCCCGCGGCGTCGTCGTGGAGCAGCGGGTGGACGACGCCGAGGGCGTGGACCAGGTGGCCGGGTTCGCGGCCGGGGAAGTGTTCGGTCAGGAGTTTGCCGAGGTCTCGGCGGGGGAGGGTGCGGCCGGTCAGCAATTGACGTGCGGTGGTGGCGAATTCGGTGATATCGAGGTTCGCGGTGGCGTCTCGGAGGTAGAACGAGCGCAGGGTGCGTTCGATGTCGGGGCGCACGGTCGGGTACAGCCAGCGGTAGTCGGCGGCGGTGGCCAGGTGAACGGTGCGGCGGATCATAGTGGCGCGCACCACGGTTCGGTCGCGCAGCAGGGAGGTCAGGTCGTCGTGGCGGAAGTCGGTGAGCCGGGTCCACAGGCCGATGTAGGCCCAGTTCGGGTCCTGCGCTTGGACTGCGACGAGATGGTGGATCAGGTCGGCGGCGGGCATGGTGACCCGCTCGTTCAGCTGCTGACGCAGCAGCAGGGTGCGGTTCAGGGTGCGCAGTGAGAGTTCCGGCATGAATCCAGTGTCGATGCCGAGTAGGACAGTTCTGGTCCTAGATGGAGGGTGAGATTATGGACGGGGTGCGAGCGGGGGAGTTCCGGCACATCTACGACCCGAGTGAGCCGGATCAGTGTTGGTACATCAATGATCATTGCGTGATTCGAGACGCCGCCGGGCGCTGGCATCTGTTCGGGATCACCCATCCCGAACCCGCCGACCCGTTCGACGAGACCGAATTCGCGCATGCCAGCGCCGCGGACCCGCACGGACCGTGGACCAAGCATCCGCCGGTCCTGACCGTCGACCCACAGCGCGGCGAGACCCACCTGTGGGCTCCGTTCGTCGTCCACGACGGTGACCGCTACTTCATGTTCTACGACGGCGGCGGAACCGACCGCACCGCAACGGGTATGGGCCTGGCCACCTCCACCGATCTGTTCCACTGGACCCGGCATCCCGGCAGCCCGGTCTTCCGCGACGGCTACGACGCCCGCGACCCCATGGTCCTTCGTCTGAACGATCAATGGGTCATGTACTACTGCGCGACGAGCGCTCCCAGCGGCGGGCACCATGTCGTCGCCTACCGCACCAGCGCGGACCTCGTGCACTGGAGCGATCGCCGCATCGCCTACACCGATCCGACCACCGGCACGGGCGCGGGCAATACCGAATCACCGTTCGTTCTCGGCCACGACGACGCCTGGTATCTCCTGATCGGCCCCCGCCCGGACTACGTCGGTACCGAGATCTTTCGCAGCGACAACCCTTTTCACTTCGACACGTCCGACCGCGTGGGGCACATTCCCGCGCACGCCGCCGAGGTGCTCGTCCACGACGGCACCGCGTGGATCACCCATGCTGGCTGGGGACAGGGCGGAGTCTTCCTCGCGCCCTTG
This sequence comes from Nocardia heshunensis, assembly GCF_054782115.1. NCBI lineage: Bacteria > Bacillati > Actinomycetota > Actinomycetes > Mycobacteriales > Nocardiaceae > Nocardia > Nocardia heshunensis. The sequence continues at coordinate 391,271 of NZ_BAAGTC010000009.1, forward strand.
CACTTCCCGGCCTGAGCGAGCCTTTCCCGAACGGACCGATAATCCGATTTCGGGCGTGGCGTGCGGTCTGAACTGGGATTCTGAATCGGGAGTCGAGAGTCCCACCCAGTGCGGGGAGGCAGGCGCATGGCCCGAATCGGCGTGATCAGTCTTTCCGACGGCCGCGACTACGTGCACGGCGGCATCGTCGGATTCATTCGGACGGCGGAGGATCGGCTCGTCGCCGAGTTGACCGCGGCCGGGCACACCGTGATTCGCGGTGTGGAACCCATCGGCGGCAACGAGTGCGCGGTGACGGTGGCCAGGCAGGTGGCGGCCGCCGGGGTGGATCTGACCGTGCTGCACTACGCGGTATGGGCGTTCCCGCACTTCACCATGCTGGCGGCCGGAGCCCTCGACGGGCCGCTGTTGTTGCTGTCGAATATCGATCCGGTACAGCCGGGCATGGTGGGCATGCTGGCCGCGGGCGGCGCACTCGATCAGATCGGGCGCGAACACGCCCGGCTGTGGGGCGATCCCGCCGATCCGGAACTGATCGCCGCCATCGGGGAGCGGGCGCGGGCCGCGGCGGCGGTGGCGAGCCTGCGCGGCAGCACCTTCGGGCGCATCGGCGGTCGGCCCATGGGTATGAACACCGCGGTCGCCAATACCGATCAGTGGCAGCGGCTGTTCGGGGTCGACGTGGAGGAGATCGACCAGTGGGAGATCGTGCGCCGTGCCGAACTCGCCGATCCCGGTGAGGCCAAGGCGGCGCGGGAATGGTTGGAGCGCAATGCCGCGGGAGTCCACTACGACGGCCGCAAGCTGACGCCCGAACTGCTCGAACGCCAGATCCGCGCCTACCTGGCCATGCGGGATCTGATCGCCGAATGGCATCTGGACTTCTCCGGCATCAAGGGGCAGCCGGAGTTGACCCAGTACTTCGCCACCATGGATATCACCGAGGCGTTCCTCAACGATCCGTACGATTGGAACGGGCCCAAACGCCCGCACATCTGCGCCACCGAGGCGGACATGGACGGCGCGCTCACCATGCAGCTGCTGCACCGAATCGCCGACACCCCGGTGCTTTTCGCCGATGTCCGCCACTATCACGCCGACCGCGACATCTGGGATCTGTGCAATTCCGGCCAGCACGCCACCTGGTACGCAGCCCGCAGCGACGATCCGGCCGAGAATCTGGCGCGCGTGCACCTGTATCCCGAGGTGTTCTTCTTCCCGGCCGGAGGTGCGTCGGTGCATCATCTGGCCGCGCCCGGGCAGATGACGCTGGCCCGGCTCACCCGCCGAAACGGTTCCTACCGTATGCAATTGATGCTCGGCGAGTTCGAGACCTACGACGCGGCCACCAATGAGTCGCTGATGAAGCAGTCCACCTGGGAGTGGCCGCACGCCTTCGCCCGGCTCGACGCGGACGCCGGGGATTTCCTGTCCCGCTTCGGCGCCAATCACATTCACGCCGTGCCGGGTGACCATCGTGCGACCGTGCGGGGGGCCTGTGAGCTGCTCGGGGTCACCCTGGACGAATTCACCAGGGCGAGCTGACATGCTGCTGGGCATCGATATCGGCACCTCCGGGTCCAAGGGCGTCCTGGTCGATCACTCCGGCCTGGTCGCAATGAGAGCCGAACGGCCGCACCGGGTTTCGACACCCCGGCCCGGGTGGGTGGAACATGACGCCGAAACCGTATGGTGGGCCGACTTCGTCGCGATCGCCCGCGACCTCGTGCAGGCCGCCGACGGCGAGCCGATCGACGCGCTCGCGGTCAGCGGTATCGGTCCGTGCCTGCTGCCCGCCGACGCCGACGGCAACCCGCTGCGCCCCGCCATCCTCTACGGGGTCGACACCCGTGCCAGCGTCGAAATCGAGGAACTGAACGCGGAATTGGGCGCGCACACCGTGCTGGAGCGCTGCGGGTCGCCGCTCACCAGTCAGGCCATCGGCCCGAAGCTACGCTGGCTGATCCGCCACGAACCGCAGGTGTGGCAGTCCACCCGAATGCTGCTGATGGCCAGTTCCTTCCTGGTCCATCGCCTCACCGGCCGCTACGTCCTCGACCACCAGTCCGCCAGCCAATGCGTGCCCATGTACGACCTGCTCGCCCGCGACTGGGCCACCGACTGGGCCGAATCCGTCGCCCCCGGCCTGCGATTACCCGAATTGGCCTGGCCCACCGAGATAGTCGGCCGAGTGACTCCCGAGGCCGCTGCCGCCACCGGCCTCCCCGTCGGCGTCCCCGTCACCACCGGCACCATCGACGCCTGGGCCGAGGCAGCGGGCGTCGGCGTCCGCCACCCCGGCGACTGCATGATCATGTACGGCACCACCATGTTCCTCACCCAGGTCCTCACCACCCCGCACCCCCACCCCGGCCTCTGGACCACCTGCGGAACCTGGCCCGGCACCTACACTTCCGCGGCAGGCATGGCCACCTCCGGCGCGGTCACCGACTGGCTGCGCACCCTCACCGCCACCGACTTCACCGACCTCCTCGACGAGGCGACCCACGTCCCACCCGGCAGCCGCGGCCTCCTGGTCCTCCCCTACTTCGCCGGCGAACGCACCCCCCTCTTCGACCCCGACGCCCGCGGCATCATCGCCGGCCTCACCCTCACCCACACCCGCGCCGACCTCTACCGAGCCATCCTCGAAGGCACCGCCTACGGCGTCCGTCACAACCTCGAAACCATCCCCACCCCCGCCACCCGCCTGGTAGCCGTAGGCGGCGGCACCAAGGGCGGCCTCTGGACCCGCATAGTCTCCGCCATAACCGGCCTCCCCCAACAACTCCCAGCCGACACGGTAGGCGCAGCCCTAGGCAACGCCCTCCTAGCCGCCGAATCCCAGGGCCTGGACACCTCCACCTGGAACCCGATCATCACCACGGTCGATCCCGACCCTGCCCACACCGCCCAGTACGACGCGTATTACCGCCACTACCGATCCCTCTACGAGGCAACCAAATCCACCGCCCACTTCCTGGCCCGGGAACAACACCGCGCAGCCACGTAGCCGTGGCTCAATCGAATTCGCCGCTGCGAACACCGCTGGTGAACGCGTCCCACGCGCGTGGCGAGAAAACCAGCGCCGGACCGCCGGCATCCTTCGAATCGCGGACCCCGACGGTTCCTGCATCGAGAAACGCAACTTCGACGCACTCCCCACCGGCCTGGCTGTAGCTGCTCTTGAACCAACGCGTGTCCACGGTGCGTACTCCTTCGCTATCCGTCTCAACAGATTTCGAGACGCCGTCTCACCCAAGGCTGCCTGACAAAGAGCGCCGTCGGCATACCCGGCAACTCCAAGATCAGGGAGTACTCACTGCGGAATTTTGTCCGGTTCCCCTCCGTGAGTGCTCCCTGATCTTGTTGGGCGACAGTACGGTGGCGGGGGTGCTGGATTATGACGCTGAGGCTGCGGAGTATGACCGGACTCGGGGTGGGGAGGAGCGGGCGGGGGCGGCGGCCGCGGCGGTGCTCGGACTGTTGCCGGGGGATGCGCGGACGGTGGTGGACGTGGCTTGCGGGACGGGGATTGTCAGTGCGCGGTTGCGGGGAGCGGGGCGGGTTGTGGTCGGGGTAGATCTCTCTGCGGGCATGCTCGCTTACGCGCGGCCGCGTCTCGAAGGTGCGGTGGTGCGGGCGGATGCGAGACGACTGCCGATTGCCGATGCGTCGGTGGACGCGGTGGTGTTCATGTGGCTGTTGCACCTGGTGGATGAGGAGGTTGGGGAGCGGGCGATGGCCGAAGCCGCTCGGGTCCTGCGGCCGGGCGGGGTGGTGGTGGCCACGGTCGGCAAGAACTTCGCGATGTACACGGTGCCGAGTGATCTGTCGGGGGTGCTCGAGCCCGTTCAGCGAGAGCATGTCACCGAGAAGACGGACGATCCAACGGTATTCACCGGCTCGGGTATGCGATTCGGGCTGGAGCCGGATGGCGAAGCGACCTATATCGGTCACGGACAAGGCTGGTCGCCACGGCGCGCTCTCCAGTTGCTACCGCGCTTCGATTGGTACGAGCGGCTGGACGCTACCGCGGCCGACGCCCTCCGGGCTCGCGTGGCTGCTCTCCCTGATCAGGATCGGCCCCGCCCCGACCCGGTGTATCGCGTCGCCTGCTTGCGCAAGCCCAAGTGAAGTAGCCCTTTTTCACAGTTGTGTCGCTGGCGGTCACTTCGAGGTGGTATGACTTCCCCGTGGCATGGACTTTGCGGCTCAGCGAGGACGAAGAAGCTGCGCTGAGTGCGCAGGCGGCGATGGAGGGGCGGTCCAAGCAGGAGATCGTTCGGGACGCCATTCGCACCTACATCACTCGGCACAAGACGTGGGACGACTATCTGTCCGATGATTCGGTGGTGTATCGGAACGCCGGTTAGGCGGGCTTCATCACTGCTTCGGGGTAGTAGGTGTCCCTGATTTCTCCGTAGCGTTGGCGCACCGCCGCGCCGATTCCGGCTGTGAGAGTGTGGAAGTCGGTGCCGCCGGGGGTGGGCCAGCGGGGTGGGCGAGGGCCGCCGCGCAGCGCCCAGGCGGCTTGGCGGGCCGCGCCCAAGGCGACGTATTCGCTGGGGTTGGGGACCGTCACGGTGCGGCCGAAGATGGTGGCGGCGGCGTGGGCGATGAGGCGGGAGCGGGATGCGCCGCCGATCAACAGGATTCGATGCGGGACCGTGGGGAGGCGGTCGAGGGCGTCGGCGATATTGCAGAGCATGCCCTCGATGGCGGCGCGGGCCAGGTGATGCGGGCGCATGGTGTGCGGGCGTAGGCCGTGCAGGCTGCCGGTGGCGTAGGGGAGATTCGGGGTGCGTTCACCCGCGATATAGGGGAGCAGGGTGAGACCGTCTGCCCCGGCGGGGGATTGGGCCGCAAGCACTTCCAGGCCGGACACGTCGGTGCCGAGCAGTACGGCGGTCGCATCCAGGACGCGCGCCGCATTCAAGGTGCAGACCAAGGGCAGGAACGCCCCGGTGGCGTCGGCGAACCCGTTGACGGCCCCGGAGGGATCCGCACTCGGACTGGTGGCGCGGGTGAAGACCGTCCCGCTGGTGCCCAGCGACACCACCACATCGCCGTCCTCGATCCCCAAACCCAATGCGGCGGCGGCATTGTCGCCGGTGCCCGCGGCCACCAACCGACCGCCCGGCGTATGCCCCGCGATCTCGGCGGGCGCCAGCACCCGCGGCAGCATCGGACTGCGCCCACGGAAAGCCATCGACATCAGATCGGGCCGATAGCTGCCGTCCGCGGGTGACCAGTACCCGGTCCCGGAGGCGTCCCCGCGATCGGTGGTCGGCTCGCTCGCCGGATCCCCGCCGCGCAGTTGCCAGGTCAGATAGTCGTGCGGCAGCAGCACTCGAACCGTCCGGTCGGCCAACTCCGGTTCATGGTCGGCGAACCAGCGCAGCTTGGCCACGGTGTGCGCCGCCAACGGCACGCTGCCCACCGCGTCCGCCCACGCCTGCGGTCCGCCCAGTTCGCCCACGAGCTGCGTGGCCGCCTCCGCCGAGCGGGTGTCGTTCCACAGCAGTGCGTCCCGCACCGGATGCCCGGCGGCGTCCAGCACCACCAGCCCGTGCTGCTGCCCGGCCACCGCGATGGCCTCCACATCCCGCATCATGCGGTCACACGCCGCGCGCAGCGCCTCCCACCACATGTCCGGCGGCACTTCCGTCCCGTCGTGGTGCGGAATCTGGCGCTGGCGCAATACCGTTCCGGTATCCGCGTCGCACACCACGATCTTGCAGGACTGTGTGGAGGAGTCGACTCCGGCAACGACCGTCATTGGCCCGCCTGTCTTATCGTGCCGCCCGTCGTCCGGGATGCAGCTGGATCTTGCGTCCGGTGCCGGCGCGGAAGGTCCGCAGGGCATCGGCGAACTCGTCGAGGGCGAAGTCGTGCGTGATCACCGTGTCGGCGTCGATCACGCCCTCGCCCATCAGATCCACGGCCCGCCCGAAGCTGTGCAGGACGGCCATGGAGCCCACGATCGTGATCTCGTCGTTGTAGATGCGGAACGGTGAGATGCTCGCGCGCGCCGCCGCGGGGGCGACACCGAACTGCTGATAGGTGCCGCCGCGGCGGACCCGCGACAACCCGTCCTCGATGGCGGCGACCGTTCCGCTGCAATCGATCACGATCTCCCAGCCCTCGGGCCGGTCCATATCGTCGGCGGAGATGGTGGCGGCGTCCGCGCCCAGGGTGCGGGCGATGGCAAGGCGATCGGCATTGGTGTCGACCATCGACACCGACGCCGCGCCCGCCGCGATGCCCAACTGCAGCATGAGCAGCCCCATGGTGCCCGCCCCGTAGATCAGGTAGTGGGCGCCGAGACGCCGTGGCAGCACATCGAATCCGTGCACCGCGCACGAGAGCGGTTCCACCAGAGCGCCGTGCGCGGACGGCACGTGCCCCGGCAGCCGATAGCAGTTGGCGGCTGGCACTTTCACGTACTCGGCCATCGCACCGTCCACGGTGTCGCCGATGGCGCCCCAGTTCTCGCACAGATTGCCGCGCCCGATCGCGCAGAAGTGGCAGCGCCCGCAGAACAGTGAGGGATCCACCGCCACCCGGTCGCCCACCCGCACCCCGGCCGCGTCGCGCCCCAGCGCGATGACTTCCCCGGCGAATTCGTGCCCCGGCACGATCGGATAGGGCGTGGGCGGGAATTCACCCTCGACGATATGGATATCGGTGCCGCATATGCCGACCGCGTCCACTCGGATGACCACATCCCCAACGCCGGGTAGCGGATCCGGAACGGTCTCCACCGAGAACTGTCCAGGCTTCTCGACGACCAAGGCGCGCATAGCAATACCATGCACCCGCGCGGCGCGCATTCGACGCGTTTTACGCAATAGCAATCGCATTCTTCCTGTTTTCCCGCAATCGTTACGGGAACCGCTGGGGGATCAGGGGAGTGCGTGATACCAGAACGCGGTGGAGGCCAGCTGGGCCTGCTCGAGCGGGAGGTAGTGCCCGTCCTCGCGCCAGCCCAGCGCCTGCACGGTGGCGCGCAGCCCGTCGGCGAAACAGATGGGGTCGGGAATGTGCCAGCGGTACATGCCGAATCGTTGGTGCGGTTCGTAGATTCGATGCGGCGGCAGCACCTGCGGCATGCCCAGATAGGGGGTGGAGTAGGGGCGATAAGCGCCCTCGAGATCGAAATTCCAGGCGCCGCCGAAATAGTCCTCGGTACCGGTGCCGCACACCGTAGGGAATTCGGTGTCATCGTCCAGATAGAACTTCAGTTCGCCCTCGCCCCACCAGCCCGACGCGCGCGGCTGCACCGCCAGATAGGTGCCCACGTACCGGCCGGGGCCACCGTCGATTTCGACGATCGGATGCTCCGCGGGGTTGCCCAGCGGATCGCTGCAACGCCACCGGGCATGCAGATACCCGGCGGCGCCGGGTAACTCCTCCTCCAGATAGGTGATCTGGTAGTAGACCGGCGCGGCCCGCTCCGACCCGTTGTGCAGCGTGATCAGTGCGCTCGTGTGGAACGGCATGGGCCAGTAGCTGTTCAGCCCGCCCGCCGGTGCGACCACGATCATGGCGGAGTCGACGAGCGCCAGTTCGCCCCAGCCGTTGCAGAAGAAATCCCCCAGCGGCACCGCGATCGCGGGTTCGGCCGCACCGTCCCAATACATCTGGAGTGTGAAGTCGCGCAGCAGCCCGCGATCGGTGGTGAGCCACAGGTGCCGGATCACGCCCGGCCCGGAAACGTCGGCGAGCGTGGCGGTTTCCCCCGGACCCACATCGATCGACGGCGACACCTTCCAGCCGCGTCCCAGCCCCGCCGCCGCGAATGCCCCTGTCCCCGAGATGGCCCGGCCGCCCCCGCCGGGTGCTCCGGTGGGGTTCTCCGCACTCACCGAGCGGGTGCGCCGACCGTCCAGTTCCCAGATCTCGTGCACCATGCGAATTTTCGCATGTACGTACCCGACCGGAAGCGGACATGACGCGGACACACGAATGCCGACGTCGTCAGGTTCACGACGTCGGCATCCGTGGTAAAACGACTAGCTGCCGAACGGACCGGCGCCGATGCCGCCCTGCTCGACCAGCTTGGCCTGCAGCTTGCCGACGGTCGCGCCGTCGAGGCCCAGGCCCTGCGAGATGAAGGCGTTCATGGTGCCGTAGGACTGCGTGGCCTGGCTGAACGCCGCGGCCAGGTAGTCACTCTGCACGCCGAGCACCGGGGTGAACAGCGACGGATCGGTGACCAGACCCTTGGCAACCAGACCGTCCAGGGTGGCCTTGTTCGAGGCCGCCAGACGATCGTTGGACTGCATGTAGTTGTCGTAGATCGCGGCATCCGGGGTGCCCAGGATGCTCATCAGGATCGCGGTCATCCAGCCGGTGCGATCCTTGCCCGCGGTGCAGTGGTACAGGATCGCGCCCGGCGCGTTGGCGATTTCCTTGAGCGCCGTGGCGAACTGGGTGCGGGCGGTCGAGTCGGTGACCATCCACTTGTAGTAGTTGCGCATGTACTCCGCGCCCTTACCGTCGCCGAGTTGCTGCTGCTGCACGGTCGGGCCACCCTGCACGAGCTTGGCGAAGAACAGGTAGAAGTCGTTGTTGGGGTCGTAGACCGGCAGCGACTCCTCCGGGATCGAGCCGGGCAGTACGTCCGGGCTCGCGGCGCGCTCGGTCGGGCTGCGGAAGTCGATCACCTTGGTGACCCCGGCCGCGACCAGCGTCTGCTGATCGGCGGCGGTGAGGCGATTGAGGGCGTCGGTGCGGAACACCAGTCCGGACTTGATCTTCGCGACACCGTTGTTGGCGGCGACCCCGCCGATATCGCGGGCATTGGGGGCGGCCTGCAGTTTGAAGTCCGCGCCGATCGGGGCCTGGCGCAGAATCGAACTGGTCGGGGCCGCCTGGACGGCGGGGGTCAGGGTGATCGGCACGGCGGCGATGAGAGCGGCGGCGACACCGGTCAGCGTGCCACGCACAGCACGTGAAATCGTCACTTGCGATTTTCCTTTCGGTACAACGCGGACCGGGACAGGTTTGTCCCGGTCCGTTTCGCCGAGGCCGGGCCCACACCCGTTTTCGGCTCCGCTGCGGAGGTTTGGTTGCCGTTCATTCCGCCCCAACATGGGGACTGGTTGGTATCCGTAGTGGGACCGCCCGGTGTCGGGGTGGCGACGGTCCGGTGCAGGTCCCGCTCAGTGGGACGGAGCGGCCGATCAGTGAGATTTACTGGTGCACAGGGTCATTCGACCCGGTCGAGCTATTCGACGTCGGCCAGCAGGGTGACGGTGCCCGCCGCGCCGTCCACGCGGACGCGCTGCCCGTCCTTCAGCGCATCGACGGCGGTCTTGGTGTCCACCACGCACGGCACGCCGAACTCGCGAGCCACGATCGCGGCATGCGAGGCGGCACCGCCGATATCGGTCACCACGGCACCGGCATAGGCGAACATCGCGGTGTGGCCGGTATCGGTCACCGCGGCCACCAGGATGTCACCGGGCTCGATATCGTCGTCGAGGGTCAGGATGCGCTTGACCGTGCCCTCCACCACGCCGGGGCTCACACCCAGCCCGGAGATGGTCTCGCCCACCGCGATCGCCCCGGAGATCTCCTCCGGCTCCCACGGGCCGTTGACGACATCGGGCATCCGCACGGCCTGGAACTTGGTCCGCTCCGCCCGCCGGCGAGCCACCCGATCCTTCAGATCAGCTGGAGCCCACAGGATCTCGTCCAGATTGAGGAACGCCGAATCCTCGATCTCGGTGAGCTTGCCCGCCTGCACCAGGCGCGCCGCGCGCTCCTGAGTGGCCAGGCGCAAGCAGTTGGTGACCCGCACGACGGCGTCGCGGGCGCGCTCGCGGTAGACGGTCGCGCCGACCGCCATCTTGGCGGTGCGGCTGCTCGGCTCCGGCACCGGTTCCCGGTGCGGCGCAGGCATTTCCGCGGCCCGACCGGCGGCGGTCACCAGCAGTTCGGGGCGGTCGCCGAAGGTGGCATTGATGAGCTCGCACTCGCCGGGACCGCGGTGGCCGATGCGGGCCAGCTCCTGATCCAGGGCCTTGGCGAATTCGGGCGACTTCTCCCGGGCCGCGGCCACATCGCCGCTCTTGGCGACCTCCTGCAGCCCGGCGTCCTTGCGGCACAACGCCGCCAGCCGCTCCACGGCCAGCATGGTCTTGGCCGACTCCAGGCGATTCAGGTCGATCTTGACCTCGCCCTTGTGCGCGGCGGTCGCGGCGCCGGTCATCATGACGCCGATCGACGCCGCCTGCCACGCCTGATTGAGGCGGTCGCGCCACAGCAGGGCGCGGGCATGCAGTTGCTCGTCGGTGAGCTCCGAGATCTGGTCGCGGGTCAGCGCTTCCGCGTGCGAAGCGGCATTGATGTGCTCGGCGGTCTTGGCGTACTTCATGGCGGTGGCCGCGACCCGGCCCATGGCCTTGAAAGTGCCCGCGCGGGCGGCCATTCCGGTCGGCATGGCCGGGCGGCCCTTGGGATGCAGTTCGACGTCGCCGATGGTGCCGTAGACGTCGCGGCGCACGCTCTCCTCGTCCCAGCCCGGCATGTTCTGCGCGGAGAAGACGCCGATGGAGGCGTTGATGTACATATTGTGGCCGAGCACGCTGGTGACACGGGAGACCCAGTGCTCCAACGCGATTCCCTCGATGGCGATCATGTGGCCCATGGCCTCGTTGCCCAGGCGGATCGCGCCCGCCTGCAGATCGATGGTCAGCGGGGTGAGCGGGCCGGGCAGCGCCTCGGAAGTATTGGTGGCGGTGTAGACCGGGATGCGGTCGTCGACCAGGTCGTCGAACTCGCCGTCCAGGCCTTCGGGCGCAGCGGATTTCAGCGCGTAGCCGTCGGAGGTCGGGGCGTTCTGCGGCACCACGTGGGTGGGCAGCGGGATCGCGCCGCGACGGGCGCTGATCCCGGAGCCACCGGCCTTGCGGCCGTGCAGGCCGCGCGCCACATCGGCGACCGTCTCGGCGGCGGTCCAGCCGTAGCGAAAACCCCACTCCTCGCGAGCGGTCGATGCCTCGAGGCGGGCCGGTGCCGTCGACGACTTCGGTAGCCACGCACTGTATTTCACGCCCGCATCGGCGAAGATGCGCTTGACCTCGTCGCCGGACACTTCGCCCGGGGCGGCCAGCTCGACCACTCCGCCGCGCTGCGAGAGCGCCGCCAGCACCAGGAAGCGTTCCAGATCGTCGTAGTGCAGCACCTGGATGCTGCCCTTGCCGCCGGTGAGGCCCTCGAGGGTGCGCCAGGCGCGGGCGTCCATGCGGCGGCCCGCCACCAGGGCGGTGCGCACGATCAGCGCGTCCGCGCCGGAAGCCTTCACGGCCTGCTCGATGCCCGAATCACTGCCCGCCGCAACGGGAACCACGAGGCGGGCGCCGGTTTCCTGGGCGGCGCGGGCGATCGTCGCGGTGGCGGTGCCCGACAGGTGCACGATGGCGTCCGTCCCGGCCGCCGCGCGGGTGGCCGCCTGGGCGTCGGACAGATCGCCGACGATCACCTCGACTCGCGGGTCCACATAGCGATGCCGCTGCCGGTCCAGTCCGACCACCTCGTGGCCCGCCGCCAGCAGCATGCGCGCCACGGCCCGGCCGCTCGGCTCGGTGACTCCGGTGACCAGAATCCGCATTGACTCTCCTCCTCGTGCAGGCGTCCCCAACCACAGTGACGCCGTTCACACACCATCCCCACTGCTCGGTCGGGTGACGGGTCACAGTCCCGGTCAACGGGATCGGGGATTCGGTCAGCAAGATGTACCGCTAAGTAGGAGGTGGTTCAGCGGGCACCGTCGAAGCATGACAGTGCGGAATTCGGTCACGCCGCGGGCGGACAGCCAGGTGAGCCACTACGACATCGACACCGATGTGCTGGTCGTCGGCTACGGAGCGGCGGGCGCGTCGGCCGCCTACGAGGCGGCTTACGCCGGGGCGCGGGTGCTGGTGATCGACCGGGCCGGTGGGCCCGGCGGCGCGTCGGCGATGTCGGGAGGGGAGATCTACCTCGGCGGCGGTACGCCGATACAGACCGCTTGCGGATTCGATGACACCCCCGAGGCGATGGCGGCCTTCCTGAAGGCGGCCCTGGGCGCGGGTTCGGACGTGGCCAAGATCGAGGAGTACTGCGCGGGCAGCGTCGAGCACTTCCACTGGCTGGTGGATCGCGGCGTGCCGTTCAAGCCGACCATGTGGGACGCCCCGACCTGGGTGCCGCCCACCGACGACGGGCTGATGTGGCTCGGCGAGAACAGCTGGCCGTTCACCGAATCCGCCGCCCCCGCCCCGCGCGGGCATCGGCCCACCGCCAATGACTTCGGCGGCAAACTGCTGATGGAGTGCCTGAGCGCCGCGGCCGAATCCGCCGGTGCCACCGCACTGTTCGACACCGCCGCCACCACCCTGATCGTCGACGCGGCCGGTGCTGTCGTCGGTGTGGTCGCGCGGCAGTACGGCAAGGAGATCACCATCCGCGCGCACCGCGGAATCGTGCTCACCACAGGCGGTTTCGTCGACAACGACGACATGCTCGCCGCCCACGCGCCGGAGCTGCTGGGCCACACCAAGGTCAGCGCGGGCACCGACGACGGCTCCGGCATCCGCATGGCCCAGGCCCTCGGCGCGGCCGTCCGCCACATGTCCGCCGGACAGGTCGGTATGTCCCTCATCCCCGGCCTGGCCGCGCGCGGTCTGGTGGTGAATGCGTTGGGCCGCCGCTTCATCAACGAGGACACCTACCCCGGCCGCATCGGCCAGCACGCCCTCTACCGCCAGAACATGGGCGGCAGCTGGGCCGGCGACGACACCGCGGTCTGGGTCATCGTCGACGAAGCCGGCTTCGAAGACGTCCCCGAACCCCAGCGCTGGGGCGTGCAACCCACCCACGTCGCCGAAACGCCCGAAGAACTGGAAGCCCTCACCGGTCTCCCGGCAGGTTCCCTGGTTGCGACGATCGCCCGCTACAACGAATTCGCGACCCACGGACAGGATCTCGACCACCACAAATCCACCCGCTGGCTCCGCCCCCTCACCGCCCCCTTCGCCGCCATCGACGTGAAGGCAGGCATCCGCCCACCCGCCGAAGCAGGCGACCGCCGAGGCACCGGCGCTTCCGTCTTCACCCTCGGCGGCCTCCACACGGATCTCGACGGCCACGTCCTGAACCTCGATGGCAAACCCATCCCCGGCCTCTACGCCGCAGGCCGAGCAGCCAACGGCCTCCACGGCTTCGGCTACATCTCCGGCACCTCCCTCGGCGACGGCACCTTCTTCGGCCGCCGCGCAGGCACCGCCGCCGCCCGCCACCGCCCCTGACCCCGGCACCTACACAGTCATCCGGTGTGCCTCCACTTCAGTCATCCCGGCGTGCTTTTGGCCGGGATCCACGCCACGAGGCCATGTCACCTTTCGCGCGGATTCCGGCCAAGAACACGCCGGAATGACGGGCCGCCATGCGCGTGTCGTCCGGTTGCTCTGCGAGTCGGACGACCAGACTCGGGGGCATGACGGCGGAGGATCGGTCGGGCAACGAGCCGGTGAGTGGCAATGAGGTCGAGGGCGGCATCGAGCCCGGACCCGGTGACAAGGCGGACGGCGACGAGGTGACCTCCGGCGGGGGTGGAGAGACGGGCCCGGCCGGGTGGGAGCAGTCGTTGTTGGGGCGGGTGTGGGCGGTTGCGGATCGGCTCGAGGATGTTGTCCGGCCCAGTTATCCGGGGTTGATCGTGGCGGCGATCTTCTTCGCGTGGTCGTGTTCGCCGTCGTTGATGCCGCGTACCTGGTTGTTTCAGGGGTTGGTGAGTGGGATCAGTGCGGTCATCGGGTACGGGGTGGGGTGTGTGCTGCAGTGGGCGTTCTTGAAGTGGGTGTGGCCTCGGGTGCCGGAGGCGGGGACTTGGGAGAAGCTGTGGCATCCGTCGGATCTGGCGCGGGGGATCACCAAGATCGTTGTGGTGCTGGTGTGTGTGGTGGGGGCGGGGCTGGTGTTGGCGCGGTCGGCGCGGTGGCAGCGCGACCTCGAAGTGTTGATGGGGATGACACCGACGACCACCTCGGGGTATCTGCGGGCCGAGGTGGTGGCCGGGCTCACCGTGGCCTTGGTCATCGGGGCGTTTCGTCTGGTGCGGTGGATGATTCGGGCGTTGGTGCGGCTGGCGAATCTGGATTTGCGGATACCGCGGAACGTCGCCTACCCGGCGGTGGTGGTCATCGTCGCCGTGCTGGCGGTGCTGCTGTTCCAGGGTGTGCTGGCGCGGGGCTTCTTCAATGTGGCCAATTCGGCGTTCGGAGCGCGCAACGGCAAGACGTCACCGGCCGCGATTCAACCGCAGCTGCCCGAAAGGTCTGGTAGCCCAGCATCTTTAGCGCCGTGGAAGACGCTCGGCTCGGAGGGACGTTGGTTCGTCGCGACAGCGCCGACCGCCCAGCGGATCACCGAGGTGACCGGTAGGCCTGCGCGCGAACCCATTCGGATCTATGCGGGGCTGGAGTCGGCCAAGACGCCGGAGGATGTCGCGAATCTGGTTGTGCAGGAACTGGATCGGACCAATGCCTGGGAGCGCAAGGCGCTGGTGGTGGTGACCACCACCGGCACCGGCTGGGTGGACACCCAGACCGCGGAGTCGATCGAGTACATGTACGGCGGCGACGAGGCGATCGCCGCGACCCAGTACTCGTACCTGCCCAGCGTCCTGTCGTTCCTGTCCGACCGTAACAAGGCGACCGAGGCCGGAAAGCTGCTCATCCACGCGGTGCACGAGAAGTGGGCGACGCTGCCGCCGGATCGCCGCCCGAAACTGCTGGTATACGGAGAGAGTCTGGGCTCGCAGGGTTCGGAAGGCGCGTTCACGGGACTCGATGACATCCGCACCCTGGTCGATGGTGTGCTGTGGGTGGGCCCGCCCAACTCCAACCGCATCTGGACCCAGCTCGAACAGCGCCGCGACCCGGGCACCCCGGAGATCCTGCCCATCTACGCCGACGGCCTGCTGGTCCGATTCGGCGCTACCGCCGAGGATCTCGCCAAACCGGCCCGCCCCTGGACCGATCCAAGGGTGGTCTATCTCCAGCACGCCTCCGACCCGATCGTCTGGTGGTCACCGGATCTGCTGTTCACCCAACCGGATTGGCTGAAGGAACCACGCGGCTCGGATGTCTCCAAGTCCATCCGCTGGTGGCCCATCGTCACCTTCTGGCAGATCAGCGCCGACATGGCGCATGCCCAGTCCGTGCCCGCCGGGCATGGCCACAAGTACGGCACCACAGTCCTCGACGGTTGGGTGGCAGTAGCCCAGCCGCAGGATTGGAACCCGGAACTGCAGGAGCACATCCGCAAGGCCCTCGACGAGGACATTCTCTGGGAGTACGCCCACAAATAACCCCCGTTCCGATGATCGGGACTATTTCGGTTCGAAACACTCCGCGGGCCATAGCTTCGAGTGCAGACACTCTTGCACGAGGAGGGAACACCCGCATGACCAACAAGGTGCTCGATCGGGTTCGCGATCTACTGCCCGCGATCGCGGAACGCGCGGTCCAGGCCGAGGAGCAGCGGCGGGTGCCCGACGCCAGCATTGCCGAGCTCACCGAGGCCGGTGTCTTCCGCATGCTGCAGCCCGCCCGTTTCGGCGGTCTCGAGGAGTCCCCGGTCGCCTTCTACGAGGTGATCCGCACCATCGGCACCGTGTGCCCGTCCACCGCGTGGGTGTCCTCGGTGCTGGGCGCGCACCCGTGGCAGCTGGCCCTGTTCGAGGATCAGGCGCAGCAGGACGTGTGGTCGGAGAACCCCGACACCCTGGTGTCCTCCTCCTACGCGCCGACCGGCAAGCTGAAGGTGGTCGACGGCGGCTACGAGCTGTCGGGCCGCTGGCAGTTCTCCTCCGGCTGCGACCACGCCCAGTGGGTGTTCCTGGGCGCGCTGGTCCCGACCGAGACCGGCATGGACTACTACACGGTTCTGGTGCCGCGCACCGACTACCGCATCGAGGACACCTGGAACGTGTCGGGCCTGTCGGGCACCGGTTCCAACGACATCGTCATCGAGAAGGCGTTCGTGCCGACGCACCGCGCCTACTCGGCCACCGATCAGGCCAACCTGGTCGGCCCGGGCCAGGCGGTGAATACCTCTCCGCTGTACAAGATCTCGTTCGGCGCGCTGTTCTCCAACACCATCACCGCCCCGATCATCGGCGCGGCCCAGGGCGCGTACGAGGCGCACATCGAGCGGCAGCGCGAGCGGGTGCGGCTGTCCTACGGTGGCCAGAAGGTGTCCGACGACCCCTTCGCCCACGTCCGGATCGCCCGTGCCGCTTCGGAAATCGACGCCGCCGTGCTGCAGATGGAACGCAATATGGGTGAGCAGCTGCGCTACGCCCAGGCAGGCGAGGAGATCCCGTTCGAGCTGCGCCTGGCCACCCGCCGCGATCAGGTGCGTGGCACCGAACGCGCGCTCGAGGCGATCGACCTGCTGTTCAAGAACTCCGGCGGCCACGCCATCCGCAAGCCGAACGTCATCGAACGCAATTGGCGCGACGCGCACGCCGGCAGCGTGCACGTGATCAACGACGTGGAGCGGGCGCTGGCCATGTACGGCAAGGGCGCCATGGGCGTCGAGGTCTCGGATCGGATGCTCTGATGACTCTCACCGTCGAGAACACCACCCGCTGGGTCACCGTCGACGGCCACAAGCTGCGGTACCACGAGGCCGGTTCCGGCGAACCGCTCGTGCTGCTGCACGGTTCCGGCGCGGGCGTGTCCGGCTGGGCCAATTTCGGCAACAACCTCGAGGTGCTGTCGCGGCAGTTCCGTTGCCTGGTACTGGATCTGCCGGGCTTCGGCGAGAGCGGCCGACCGGAGGTGTACGAGCGCAACTACCTGCGCATCGCCGCCGACGCGGTGCTCGGACTGCTCGATGAGCTCGGTATCGAGAAGGCGCACCTGCTGGGCAATTCCATGGGCGGCACGGTCGCGACCCTGCTCGCGCTCGACCATCCCGGCCGCGTGGACCGGCTGGTCCTCATGGCCCCCGGCGGCGTCGGCGTCAACATCCTGGGACCCGAACCGTCCGAAGGCATTTCGCGGCTGATGGAGTTCAACGCGAACCCCACCGACGAGAAGGCGATGGGCTTCCTGCGGGCCATGGTCTCCAACCCGGCGACCCTCACCGAGGAGCTGGTGGCGACCCGCCTGAAGGCCGCCGCCGACCCCAAGGCCCAGGCCGCACTGCGCGACGCCTACGCCACCTTCTACAACCCGAAGCTGGCCGAACCACTCCCGCTGTGGGCGCGGCTCAAGGGGCTCACCAAAGAGGTCCTGATCCTGTGGGGCCGCGACGATCGGGTCACGCCGGTGGAGGGCGCGCTGTTCGCGGCGCGTCAGCTGCCCAATGCCGATCTGCGCACCTTCGCCCGCTGCGGGCACTGGGTCATGGTGGAACGCAAGGACGCCTTCGAGCGGTCCGTCATCGACTTCCTGAACAACGGCCTGTAGCAACGGCTTTTCGCATCACCCGATTCGCGCCCGCCCGGACTCCGGGCGGGCGCGAATTCGGTTTCGGGGCCGGTATCACGGCGCTACAGTCCGAGAATGACGTGGACTGCTCCCGAAGTGCCCCGCACACCCCAGGTGCTCGCCGGCGACGAGCGCGCCCAGCTCGATTCCCTGCTCAACCGCGGCCGTGAGATTTTCCTCTGGAAATGCCAGGGCCTCACCGGTATTCAGCTCGCGACCCGCAGCGTGGAACCGTCCTCCATGTCCCTGCTGGGCCTGATCCGCCACCTGACCGAATGCGAGCGCGGCTGGTTCCGCACGCGCGCGGCGGGTGAGCAGCTCGACTACCTGTACTCCAGCGAGACCAACCGGGACGGCGATTTCGACGACACCGTCCCCGAACAGGCCGAGGCGGACTACGCCCGCTTCATCGCCGAGATCGCCGACTGCGACAAGGCCCTCGCCGACCTGCCCCTCGACCACATCGTCAAGCATCCCAGCAGCGGCAAGGACCTCACCCTGCGCTGGATCTACCTGCACATGATCGAGGAATACGGCCGCCACGCGGGCCACGCCGACCTGCTGCGCGAGCGCATCGACGGCTTCACCGGCTACCAGTAGCCGCTCGTCATCCCGGCGTGCTTTTGGCCGGGATCCACACTCCGCGCCTTGGATTCCGGCCAAAAGCACGCCGGAATGACGGGGCCGGGACTACTCCGCAGGCTGGGCGGCGAGCTGCCTGCCCTCGGTGAAGAATGCGAGTAGGGCTTCGGCGCTGCCGAATTCGGCGATCGTCCGTGCCGCGCCGAAGGATTGATTCCAGAACTCGCCGGTGCGCGGCGTCCACGGGCCGATGTAGGCGTACGGCTCGGCGATCAGCGAATCACCGGGTGAGACACCGTAATTCACCTCGTCCACATCGATGCCGAGGTCGAAGTGCTCCGGCCACAGCGTCGGCGTGTGGTCGGGTGCGAGCGCGCGCAGCGCAGCATCGCCGAGTTCGTGTGCGCGCGTGAGGATTCGCGCCTGATCGGGGTCGATCCAGAGTTCGGCGTGCGGATCGAACCCGGTGACATCGCTGTAGACGCCGTCCGGCAGTCCGGGTTCCAATCCGGCCGCGGCGGCCAGATCAGCGATGGTCGCACCGTGCAACTTGCCGATCGGCGCGTCGTCGAGCAGCAGCAGATCCTCGCGCACCGCGAGTTTCGGCTCCCGAACGGTGGCGAATCCCCCCGGCGCGACAGCGAGCCGAATCGTGCCGCTGCGCCGGTACTGCGGTCCGGCGAGCAGCTGTTCGGCCACCGCGTGCAGGCTCTCGCGGGTGCGGCGGTAGTCCTCGGCTGTCGTCATCTTCTCGTCCTCTCCTCGCTGTAACGCTGCGCGGCGCGTGGGGAACTGCGCATGCGGCTCAGCACAGATCCCCGAGGGTAGGGAGGCGTTACAGATGGACAGTGAACACGACGCGCGATGGCATCGGGTGGAGGCGGTGGATCAGCCCGGCGAGGGGCGGGTCCGGACCGTCACGGTGGGCGGGCACAGCGTGGCGCTGAGCCGGTGCGGTGACCGGTTCGGGGCGCTGGCGAACCAATGTCCCCATCAGGGCGGACCGCTGGGGGAGGGATCCATCGAGAACGGCTGGCTGCGCTGCCCCTGGCACGGCTACGACTTCGACCCGATCAGCGGCAAACCACCGGGCGGATTCGATGATGGCGTCGCGACCTACGAAGTGCGCCAGGATGATTCGGGCCTGTACGTGCGGGTGCCCGAACCGGTCGCAGCGCCGCGCTCGATGGCCGACGTGATCGTCGAGACCCTCGTCAACTACGGTGTCACCCACGTGTTCGGCATGGTCGGGCACTCCAATCTCGGCTTCGCCGACGCCATGCGCCGCGCCGAGGAGCGCGGCGAGCTCACCTACATCGGCATCCGCCACGAGGGCGCCGCCGCCTTCGCCGCCTCGGCCTACGGAAAGCTGACCGGCCGCCCCGCCGCCTGTTTCGCGATTGCCGGGCCGGGCTCGACCAACCTGTTGACCGGCCTCTACGACGCCAAACTCGATGGCGCGCCGGTGGTCGCGATCTCCGGCCAGGTGCGCTCGAAGGTGCGCGGCCGCGGCGCTTTCCAGGATCTGGATCTCACCACGGTGTTCCGGGATGTGGCCGCCTGGGGCGCCACCGTGGCCGCCGACAGCGATCCCGCCGAACTGGCCGCACTGGCGGTCAAGCGCGCGATCGATCTGCGCGGCGTCACCCATCTGGTGCTGCCCGACGAGGTACAACCGCTCCCCAGTGAACGCGCGGCGGCGGTTCCCGGCGACCGCCTGCGTCCGCGTCGCACCGCCCCCGACGCGGCCACCCTGGCGAGCGCCGCGCGACTGATCTTCCGGGCCCGCCGCCCGGTGCTGATCGCCGGTCACGGCGCTCGCGGCGCGACCGTGGAACTGCGTGCCCTGGCCGAACTGCTGACGTGCCCGATAGTCACCACGTTCAAGGCCAAAGGACTGGTGCCCGAGGGTGTTTCGCCGGGCGCGGGGGTGCTGGGCCGCAGCGGCACCCCGGTGGCCAGCTGGCTGATGAACGAATCCGATCTGCTCATCGTCGTGGGCGCCTCGTTCTCCGATCACACCGGTATCGCCGCCTACAAGCCGATCGTCTCCATCGACGACACCCGGGCGGGCGTGGAACGCTGGGATGCGGCGACCGTCGGCATCCTCGGCGATGCCGCGCTCACCCTGGAGCGGCTCTCGAAACTGTTGCGCGCCGCCCCCGAACGCCTCGCCGCCGTCGATCAACGCCCGGATATCGCTGCCCGGCGGGCGATCTGGCGTACGGAGAAGGAGCGTCGGGCGAATGACGTTCGGGGCCACGGGGTTCCGGCGGCCGCCGTCTTCGCGGCCTTGACCGCGGCGCTGCCCGCCGATGCCGTGGTCGCCGTGGATGTCGGCAATCACGCCTATTCGCTGGGCCGATATCTGGAGTCCTCCGGTCAGCCGGTGCTCATGTCCGGCTATCTGGGCTCGATCGGCTTCGGCTATCCGGCCGCGCTCGGGGCGTGGGCGGCCGCGCCGGATCGGCCCATCGTCGCTGTCACCGGCGACGGTGGCTTCGCGCAGTACGCGGCCGAGATCACCACGGCCGTCCAGTATTCGATTCCGATCAAGCACGTCCTGCTCGACAACGGGTCGCTCGGGAAGATCAGCAAGGAGCAGCGGGCCGCCGACTATCCGGTCTGGCACACCTCCCTGCACAACCCGGACTGGGCCGACTACGCGGAGCTCTGCGGAGCCAAGGGCATTCGGGTCACCCATCGGGATCAGCTCGAAGCAGCCATGGCAGAGCTGTTCGCGACCGCCGGTCCCGCCCTGTTGTGCGTCGTTCAGGATCCCGAATTGGTGTGATCAGGCCGATGCCCCACCCGAACGAGCGCTAGAGTCGCCGATGACAGCCTGTTGTGTCGAGCGAGGAGTACGGGTGGGCCAGGTCCTGCCACCGGATGACGTCCTGGTGGGAAATCTTCGCAAACGGGACGAGACGGCCTTTCAACTCGTGCTCGACGCCTGGTCGCCCGGCATGCTGCGGCTCGCGCGCTCGTTCGTCTCCACCAACGCCTCCGCCGAGGAAGTGGTCCAGGAGGCGTGGCTGGCGGTGATCCGCGGCATCGACGGGTTCGAGGGGCGCTCCGCGTTCAAGACCTGGGTGTATCGGATCCTGGTGAACACCGCCAAGAAACGCGGCATCGCCGAGAGCCGGACCGTCCCGTTCGCCAGCCTGCTGTCCGAGGACGAGGGCCCCAGCGTGGACCCCGATCGCTTTCGCGCGGCCGGGGACCCCTACCCCGGACACTGGAAGGCCGGGCAGAAGCCGCAGCACTGGTCGGAGCCGGAGACCGCCACCGAGCGGGCGGAATTCGCGGAGGTGGTGGCCGCCGCCCTGGCCGAACTGCCGGACCGTCACCGCATCGTGCTGGTGCTGCGCGATATGGAAGGCTATTCCTCCGAGGAGGTGTGCGGGCTGCTCGACATCTCGGCCGGAAACCAGCGGGTCATCCTGCACCGGGCGCGGGCGGCGATACGCACGAAACTGGAAGGGTATTTCGATGCGGAGGCGGTGCTGTCATGAATTGCGATGAATTCGTCGAACTCGTCACTGCCTTCCTGGACGGCACGCTCGATGCGTCCGCCGAAGAGCGCTTCCTGGAACACCTTTCACAGTGCGACGGCTGCGATGTGTACCTCGAACAGTTCCGCCGCACCATCCAGGCGGTGGGGGAGTTGCCCCCGGAAACCCTGTCGGGCGAGGCGCGCGGCAAGCTGCTCGACGCCTTCCGCGGCTTCCAGCACTGAGCTTCAGCCGACGGCCCGGACGAGATCCGCTCTGCCCCACACATATCCGCGCCCCCACACGGTCTCCACCCGATGGTGTGCACCGAGCTTGGCGCGCAACCGCTTGATATAGACGGCCACCGTCGACATATCGCCGTAGTCCCAGCCCCAGACCCGCGACAGCAGTTGCTCGCGGCTGAACACCTGCCGGGGATGTGCCAGCAGGAACGCGAGCAGCTGGAATTCCCGCTCGGTCAACCGCACCGGCGATCCCGCCACCGCGACCAGCCGCGACTCCGGCCACACCTCGACGCCGCCGTCCCGCAGTACCACCTGCCCGGGCGCCACGGTCCGCCGCGAGCGCCGCAACAGCGCCGCGGCCCGTAACCCGAACTCGCGCGGGCCGATCGGCTTGGCGAGATAGTCGTCGGCCCCGGCCTCGAAGCCGCGGACCCGATCGTCCTCGGTGTCGAATACCGAGGTCAGCATGACCGCCGCGGGCGGCCGCGGACCCGTCGCGCGGATCCGGCGGCAGATCTCCATTCCGTCCGGTCCCGGCAGGTCGGTGTCCAGGACCGCCAGATCGATATCAGCGGACAGGGCGATCGGCAGCGCTTCGTCTCCGGTGCTGGCCTCGATCACCCGCAGCCCACCGGCTTCGAGCCGATGCCGCAGCAGTTTCCGGGACCGCCGGTCGGCGTCCGCGACCAGCACCGTGGCCTGCGCCGGTGTGAATCCCTCATCTAGCGCGAACCCCCGCATCATCGTGCACCCTGCCTCACTGCCGAACCGATCAACGGTGCACAGAGGCGGCTTCGCTGAAATCTGTTACAGGGATTTGCCGAAATCCGTTACAGGGATTTACAGGTCGTGTTCGTGGGCCCAGGCGGCGAGCTGGGTGCGGGAGGTCAGGCCGAGCTTGGTGAGGATGTGCTCGACGTGGGTTTCCGCGGTGCGCACCGAGATCACCAGGTCGGCGGCGATGCGCTTGTTGCTGTGACCGGCGGCGACCAGGCGGGCGACATCCTTCTGGCGGCGGGTCAGCAGATTGGTTTCGGTCAGGGTCGCGGTCGCCGAGCGGGCGATGCGTTTCGGGGCGGGCGGCGCGGCAACGGGTTTCGGCTCGGTGCGGCCCAGGGCGTAGTCGATGGCCTGATCGAGCGGCAGGTTCGCGCCCGCGCCGAAGGCGGCGAGAAAGGCGTCCTCGCCCAGCGCCGCGCGGACCTTCAACCGCTCCTTCTCGCCGACCTCGACCGTGATGGTGTCGGCCAGGCGAATCGTGCTGCGCTGCAAGGATTCCGCCGCACCCATCAGCGTCGCGGCGCGTTCGAAGTCATTGTCCGCGGACACCGTCCACGCCAGCCCCTCGAAGGCCGAGGACAGCCACACGCAGCGTTCGAACAAGGCCAGCTGTTCGATGGCGCGACTGTGGAATTCGGCGGCGGACTCCAGTTCGCCGCGCCGCCAGTGGTCGATGCCCACGGTCCACAGCGCCAGCCCGCCGAGCAGATGCGAACCGCTGTCGGTGGTGAGCTGCAGGAACCGCTCTGCCAGTTCGGTGCGGCCGGGGGCCTCCAGCACCATGGCCGCCATGAAAGAGAAGGCGTGCGAATCCATTTCGATGGCATGCTGGCCGTGCGTGGCCGCCAGTTCGATGGCCCGCCGCCCCAGCTCCAGCGAACGTGGCCGATCACTGGAGGCGAAGGCCAGCAGCGACTGATCCAGCGCCACCTCCGCCAGGATGTCGGAATCGTCGAGGCGGGAAGCCAATTCGACGCATTCGGTGACCAGCCGCGCCGCGGACACCTGATCGCCCAGCAGCGCCGCCAGCGAGGCTGCCGATGACAAGGCCTTGGCGCGTTCGGCCGTCGGATCCGGATTGCGGGCCAGGGAATCGGTGAGCCACCGGTAGCCCTCGGAGAGGAAGCGGTTGTGCTCCCAGAAGGGCCGCAGTACGGTCACCGTGGCCATGGTGCGCAGCGGCTCGTCCTCCAGGCCCGACTTCAGCGCCGCACGCAGATTCGCGTGCTCCCTGGACAATTCGCCGAACCAGGCCACATCCTCGGCGGTCCAGTAGGCGGTCTGCCCGCGCATGGCCAGCTGCCGATAGTGTTCGCGGTGTCGCGCCCGAACCTGTTGTGCCGTACCGCGTTCGGTGAGCCGATCGGCGGCGAACTGCCGGATGGGTTCCAGCATTGAATAGCGGGCGACATCACCATCGAAGCGCAACAGCACCACTGACTTGTCCACCAGCCCGGTCAACGCCTCGATCAGCGAGGCCGATCCGAGCTCGCACACCGCCTCCGCGGCATCGATGTCGAAACCGCCCGCGAAGACCGAAAGCTGGTCCCACAGCGCCTGTTCCGCGTCGGTGCACAGGTCGTAGCTCCAGCGGATCGCGCCCTCGATGGTCTGCTGCCGCGGGGTCGCGGTGCGCGGTCCGGCGCTGAGCAACCCGATGGTGTCGTCGAGGCGGTCGAGGATCTGCTCCGGCGTGAACATGCGCAGCCGCAGCGCCGCCAATTCCAGTGCCAGCGGCATGCCCTCGAGGCGACGGCAGATCTCGGCCAGCACCACCCGATTGGCGGGTGTGGCCTGGAAACCGGGATTGGCGGCGGTGGCGCGTTCGATGAACAGCTGCAGCGCGTCCCCGTCCTCACCGGCGGCGGGCACGGTCAGCGGCGGCACGGGCATCACCTGTTCGCCCGGGATGCCGAGCACTTCGCGACTCGTGGCCAGCACCCGCACATCCGGGGTGGTCGCGATGATCCGCTCGACGAGCGTCGCGCACGCCTCGATCAGATGCTCGCAGTTGTCCAGAATCAGCAGCAGGCGCTTGTCGGCGAGGAATTCGGTGAGCCGGGGCAGCGGCGCGGTGGACTCGTCGCGCAGGTTCAGCGCCTCGGTCACCATCAGCGTGACGAGCGCGGGATCCTGCACGTCGGCCAGCTCGACCAGCCACACCCCGTCCGGGAAGGCCCGCGCCACCAAATGGCCGATCTGCCGCGAGAGTCGCGTCTTGCCCATGCCGCCGGGACCCAGCAGGGTGAGTACCCGGGTGGTCGGCAGCAGTCGCTTCGCGGTTGCCAGCTCCTGGCGGCGGCCGACGAAGCTAGTCACCTCTTCGGGGAGGTTTCCATCGACACGCCGCGCCATGGCGTCCAACCTATGTGATTTGCCGCATTCTGTGCCAGCAGGCACGCATAAACCCAGCTCGCGACCCCGGCGGCTGTGTGCGCCGATACACTCGACGAGGTGCCGAGCAGACCCCGCAAAGCATCGAGCAGATCGCGCCGAGCGCGCCTCGAAGACGTCCACGACCTGGCCAACGCCATGCCGCACGTGACCATCTACGGTGGCCCGTCCGATAATCCGGTCTATCAGGTGGGCGGCAAATCCTTCGTCTTCTTCCGCAACCCGCGCCCCGATGCCTTCGACCCGGACACCGGGGAGCGATACGACGACGTCATCGTCTTCTGGGTGCCCTCGGAGGACGACAAACTGGCCCTCACCCAAGACCCCGACTCACCGTTCTTCACCACCCCGCACTTCAACGGCCATCTCTCGGTCCTGGTGCGCGGCAGCCGAATTCCCGAACTCTCACTCCCGGAACTCACCGAGGTGATCCAGGATGCCTGGCTGTCGCGGGCCTCCCCGACCCGGGCCCGCAAGTGGCTGGCCGAAAACGGCCCGCAGGCATAGGGATTCGTCAGGCGCCGACCGGAGCCGAGGCCAGCGCGGTGCGCAGGGTATCGACGATGATCTTGCGTGCCCGCCATCCTTCCGGGGTCGGTGTCAGCGGATAGACGTGCACCAGATCCGCGACCTCGTGATAGTCGACATCGACGCCTGCCGCCCTTGCCTTCTCGACCATGAAGCGGATATCGGGCATCAGGATGTCGCGGGTGCCGGAGAAGACGGTCAGCGGGCCGAGTCCGGTGAAGTCGGCGAACAGCGGGCTGACCATGGGGTCGGTGATCGGCAGCGGGCCGCGCCAGTGCTCGCCCAGGATCAGCCCGCCGTCGCGGCCGAGCCACGGATCGCTGGGCTGGACGGTGAGGATCTCCGGATTGCTGAGCGACAGGTCGAGCGCGGGCGAAATCAGTACTGTCCGAGGCACACTCGCCTCCTCCGCGTCACGCAGCGCGACGGCGGTGGACAGTGCGATCTGCCCGCCCGCGGAGTCACCCGCCAGGCAGACCTCCCCGTAGCGGGCCCGATTGGTGCGCACGAGATCGGCGATGACCGGGATCACCTGGTCGGCGGTGCCGTAGGGGATCAGCGGATAGATGGGCAGCGTGACCGTCGTCCCGGCGCGGGCCGCGATGTCGGCGGCCAGCTCCCAGTGCTGCCGGACCACCTGATTGACCCAGCCGCCACCGTGGCAGTAGACGACATTGCCGCGGGCCGAGCCATTGCGGGGCGTCAGCGTGTAGATCGGCCAGCCGTTCTCCACCCGCACCTCGATCGCGACATCCGGGCGCAGCAGTCGCGGCGGGCCGTAGGACTGCGGGCGAATGCTGCGCTCGCGGATGTGTTTCCGCGCGCCCTCGGCGGTGATGAAAGGCTTGTTGGCCTGGGTGATCCGCAGGAATACGGGCACCGCCTGACTGAGCAAACTGGGCATGGCGCGCCTCCCGTGGTTCCAGTGATCGCCGCACCGACGATACCGAAGAGTAACGTCGGCTACCCGTGATCGATCACCGCGCTGGTGAGGAATTCCGACATGGCGGCGGCGACCGCGTCGGGCTGATCGATCATCGACAGCACGTACGCGTCGTCGATCTCCACCAGCCGGGCCTTCGGAATGAGCTCGGCCAGCCGCCGCCCGTGCTCGCGCGGCATCACCTTGCCCGCCGACGACCAGAGAATCAACGCCTCACCCGAGAAGTTGCGCAGCGCTTCGGTATTCGCGATCAGCTCGGCCTTGGGCCGCTTGGACCTGCCGTAGGCGAGCATGTCGCGCTGAATTCGCTTGTCCCGCAGTCCCGGTTCGGTCCAGCCGTGGACCAGCTCGTCGCTCAGGCCGTAGCGGGCCATCCAGCCGAACATCAGCGGTGAGGAGCGAATCCACGGCACGCGGAACTGCTTGAGCCCCAACGTGAGTGCGCCGGGAACATACGTGGCGACGGTCACCGTCTTGCCCGGCAGTCCGGGTGGGAAGTTGGTCCAGGCTTCACACGGCAGCACGATCATCCGGCCGACGCGCTCGTCGAGTCCGTAGGCGGTGAGGAACAGGCTGCCACCCCAATCGGTGTGCACCAGCGTGACATCGCGCAAATCCAGCGCCTCGAGGAATTCCGCGATCAGCTGGTTCAGTCCCCGCATGCTCAGGTCCGCGCCCTCACGCATCGGTTCCGGATGCGACCCGAGCGGCAGATCGGGCAGCACGTACCGGAACCCGTCCGGCAGCTTGTCGATGACCGCGTCCCACTGCGTGTGATTCATCAACAGCCCGTGCAACAGCACCACCGCGGGCCCCGCACCCCGCTCGACGTAATGGATCCGTCCCGCACTCACTTCGGCAATCGGCATGACCAACTCCTCCCCTAGAGCACACGCTCTAGTGCGTTTGCTCTAGTCTGGATCCGTGAGCGAGAACCTGTCAACCACCACCCGCGACCGCCTGGTCATCGCCGTCGCCGAGCTCATGCGCACCCAGGGCTACAGCGCCATCACCGTCAAACAGATCACCACCGCCTCCGCCGCCCCCATGGGCTCGCTCTACCACCACTTCCCCGCCGGCAAATCCGCCATCGCCGCCGAAGCCCTCCGCACCTCGGGCGCCGCCTACATCCAACTGCTCCCGCTGCTGCTGGACGCCCACGCCGACCTCCGCGAAGCCATCCCCGCCGCCTTCGCCGCAGCGGCCGAAACCATCGAACAAAACGGCTGGATCAACATGTGCCCCGTCGGCACCGTCGCGGGCGAAGTCGCCGACAGCGAACCCGAAATCCGAAACGTCGCAGCAGAAGTCATCCAATCCTGGATCGCGGAGGGCGCGGAGTACTTCACCCGGCGTGGCCTCAACGAAACGGACGCACGAGAACTGATGATCGCGATCCTCTCCGCATTGGAAGGCGCCTTCATCCTCAGCCGCACATTGCGTTCCAAGGAACCACTCTTGGCCGCCGGTCGCGCGATGGCGGCTCGAGCTTCAGACCTTGTGGGATCAAAAATCTAAGGAATCAAGCCTCGGAAGCGACGTTGGCCATCGGCCGAGCGCGCCAAATCGCCGATTCCTACAAAAGTCCGCGGGATCGCGATCACCTGCTCGATCTGCTGGCTAAGAGCCGAGTGGCACATGGTGGAGGCAGAGTCGGACAAAAGACCTCCACGATGTGCCACTCGGCGACTAGTCGTCGAGGGTGTGGGTTCGGCTTCGGGTGAGAGGTGGGCTTAGATCGCGGAGGTGCCGCCGTCGACGGCCAGCTCCATGCCGTTGACAAACGACGAGTCGTCCGAGGCGAGAAATAGTGCGACCGAAGCGATCTCCTCGGGTCGGCCCATCTTGCCCCGTGGAATCAAGGCTTCGAATTGGGCTTTGGTCTCCGCGTCGAACAGCTGTTCCTGGATCGGGGTGGCGATCTGGCCCGGACTCAGCACATTGACCCGGATCCGCCTGTCCTTCAACTCGTACAGCCACACGCGGGCGAGTGCGTGCAGCGCGGCCTTGCTCGCCGCGTAGACGCTGTAGTCGGGCCAGCCCTTGACCGAGGCGATCGACCCGGTCATGAAGATCGATCCGCCGTCGTTGAACAGCGGCAACGCCTTCTGCACAGTGAACAAGGTGCCGCGCGTGTTCAGCCCGAAAGTGGTATCGAAATGCGCTTCGGTGATCTCGCCGAGCTTGGCTGCTGCTGCCGTCCCGGCACTCGCGAACAGCACATCGATACTGCCCTGCTCCCGTGCGACCGTCTCGAACAGGCGATCCAAGTCGGCCAGGTCGGAAGCATCACCCTGCACGCCGGTCACATTGCGCCCGATCAGCTCGACGGCCTCGTCCAGCGCGTCTTTCCGCCTACCGGTGATGTAGACGTACGCGCCCTCCTCGACGAACAGTTCGGCGCTCGCCAACGCCATACCGCTCGACCCTCCCGTGATTACCGCGACCTTGCCATCGAGCTTGCCCATGATCACTCCTTCATCTCGCAGCGGCCGGAAGCATCGCTTCTACCTGCATAAACCAAGCTATGTAAACGGTGTGGTGTACTTAAGCTAGCGGCTCGCCGACAGGTGTGCAAGCTAAGTACACCGACCGTTACCCGCGAGGTAGTATCGAACGATGACCGAGTTGGAGAAGGGCCCCCGCGGCCAACGTCGCGGAAGGGGGGCTCGCGAACGGATCCTCGACGCGTCACGGCGGCTATTTCGCGAACAAGGCATCAACAACACCGGTATGGACCAGCTCTGCGCGGTCGCCCAAGTGTCGAAACGCACCGCATACCAGCACTTCACCGGCAAAGACGAGCTCGTCACCGAGTACCTGCGCCAGCTCGATCCCGACACCATGCCCGACGCGTTCGACCGCCCCGATCTCACCCCCCGCGAACGTCTGCTCGCCGCCTTCGACAAGCCACAGCAGCTACCACCGCAGGAGGTGACACCGCTGTGCCCGTTCATCGCGGCCGCCGTCGAGATCACCGACCCCCACCATCCCGCACGCCGCCGCGCACACGACTACAAGGCATCCGTCGCCGCCCGCTTCGCCCAAACCGCCCGCCAAGCAGGCGCCACCCACCCCGAACAACTCGGCGAACAACTGGCACTACTCCTCGACGGCGCCTCGGCCCGCACCCGAGCACTCGGCATCGAAACCCTCCCGACCGCCGCCGCCATAGCCGCGATCCTCATCGAAAATGCCCTCCCCACAGCACAACCGGGCGCGGCCGAGCACTGAGGGCATGTCCTACCCACCGAGCCCGCCTGCACGAGCCCAATCGAACGCACGCTCATGCCGCATAGTGCGCGGCGCAGTTCGGTGAGCGCCACACGGCGAAAGATCAGCCGGCTGTTCGGGGGACGTGGGCTGCCATCGCACCGACATCCCGTGCCTAACCGGCACTCGCCGCACCTAACCGGCTAACAACGCTCTGACGTCAGCGGATGGGACGACTGCATGATGCTCCACCCATCACCTGACGAATGGACACTTGTGAACACACTCACCCGCGTCGAGTCGATCCCCACCCCACAGCCCAGCTGCCCGTCGGCCGCGGATGCGCCGAAGAAGCAGGAGGAATGGGTGTGGCTGGTTGGCGCCCTGGTACTGGCTCTAGCTCTGGCGGCACCTGCATGGAATAGCGGTCCGGCGGCGGCCGACGTTGCTCGGCCGGATATCGCGGCGCCCGTAGCGGCACACGCGGTCGAATTCTCCCCGGCCAAGCAGGACATCACCGCCAGTCAGCGCAACGCCATCCAGTCTGCCCGGCAGTACCTAGACCTCACTGCCTTCTCCCGCAGCGGTCTGATCCACCAGCTCGAGTACGACGACTTCTCCACCGCGGACGCTACGTTCGCAGTGGACAGCCTGAATGTGGACTGGAACGAGCAGGCGGCAAAGAGCGCCAAGCAGTATCTCGAGCTCACCTCGTTCTCTCGGTCCGGACTGATCGATCAGCTGGTGTACGACGGCTTTACGCGCGCCCAGGCCGAGTACGGAGTCAATGCCTCCTACTGACAATCTCTTTCGGCGGTAGACCCTGTGGCCGGGGTAGGCACATCCAGGACGACGGCGGTCTCGGCAATCGGGTGGGTAACCGATAACGACGCGTCGGCTTGACATGAACCTTTGTTGAGGTTGGAGGGTGGTGATCATGGAAGCACAGGCACTCTCTAATGCAAGCGTTGTCGGGATCGGCGAGTCGACTCGGTTCGCTCATGAGACCTTCGCTATGCGGGACACGTTGTTCCGGGATCTGGTCGAGGACTACGGCTTTCGGACGCTGGCTGTTCAGGACAGTGCGAATGTCGGTGCGAGTCTCGATGGTTATGTCCGGGATGGAAAAGGGTCTGCGATCGGGGCCCTGGCTGATGCTTGGCGGCCTTGGCGCACACAGGAAATGGTCGACACGCTGAATTGGATTCGCGAGTTCAACCTGTCTCACCCCACCGACCAGGTGCAGATCATCGGCATCAAACCGACGCAGGCGAGGCCGGAGGATTACGACGCCGTTCTCGATGCGGTGCGGACCGTTGCTCCTGAGCGGCTGGCCGAACTTGCCGCGCATCTGGATCCGATTCGGACTGCGCACACGATGGATGAGCATGTCCAGCGCGCCAAGGGCGTTCACCCCGGCCGCCTGTTCCGTGATCATGCCCACGATGCGTCGGCGTTGGTCGCGGAGATTCCCGAGCTCGACGAAAGCGTCGGTGCGCGAATGGCTTTGATCGAAGAGTTCCATCGGCACAGCGTCGCGGGGCGGGGGAGTTACGCGGGGGAGGGTGAACTTTGGGCGTCGACGATTATCGACCACCATCGGCGTACGGGATCGCGGATCGTGTATTGGGACGGAATCGCGCATGTCTCGGCCGGGGCCGCGGCGCTGGGATTGGCCGCCGGAAAGGGCGAGAATGCCAGTGTCGGCAGTGTGCTGCGGGAGCATTTCGGCCGCGACTATGCCTCGGTGGCAATCGGATTCCACCACGGCAATGTCGGGGTCGCCGAGATCCCGTCTCCCGCAGCGGATTTCCTGGATGCCGAGCTGGGGGAGCGGGGTGAGTCGCCGCTGTGGCTGGATATGCGGACCGATCCGATTGCGGCTCCGGTCAAGATGCGGGTGATCAGCGGTGTCTATGACCCGGTTCGGGATGCCGACGAGCACTTGGCGATTCACAATCTCGCGGAGGCGTTCGACATCGTCGCGCACATCCGCGAGGTGACGCCGGTGACCTGGCTGGCCTGAGCGGCGAGCCTGCCGGTGCGCTAGCCGACCTGCGCGGTGACCACGGTGGTCGAGGCCATATCCGCCTCGACCAGCAGGTCACCGCCGGGCCGCCACACCGCCGCACCGCCACAGCCGATCCACGGACCCGTCGGGCCGACGTGATTGGCCAGCACCACAGACATCTTCGAGTCGCGTGCGATGGCGGGATAGATGGTCGCCCGCTCCTGGACTCCGCCGGTGGACCCGTACAGCGAACTGGCCAGGTGGACGTCGCACCCATCGGCGGCGCTGCGGGCGATGAGTTCGGGGAAGTGGTTGTCGAAGCAGGTGGCCAAGGAGAATCGGAGACCGCCGAGCTCGAAGCGCCCGTCCCGCTCGCCGGAGACGAACACCTCGCGTTCGTGCTCGAAGAGGTGTTGCTTCAGGTAGCGGGTGACGAGTTCGCCTGTGGCGCTGTAGACGAAGGTCGCGATGGCGGGTCCGCGATCGGTGGGTGCGGCGCAGTTGATCACGGTGGTGAGGCCGGTGTTTCGCAGGGTGTCCAGCCGGGCGTCATCGGCGTCGGCGAGCAGGCCGGGATCGTCGGCGATCAGTTTCAACTCGTAGCCGGTGAGTGTCAGCTCAGGGAAGACAACGAGTTCCGCGCCCACGTCCCGCGCCTGCGCGGCGAGTTCGACCGCCTGCTTCACGTTCGCGGCGACGCCCCCAGGGACACAGGTGAGCTGGGCGGCGGCGATCTTCATACCGCCCAGCATTTCAGCCGACCGCTCAGCGCCATTCAGCCGGTGCTCAGTGGTAGCCGACGGCCTCGAAGTGCGGCAGCTGGTGGCTCATGCGGTCCCGCTTCGTGCTGAGGTAGTGGACGTTGTGCTCGGTCGGCTGAGTCTGCAAGGGAATCCGGTCGCGCACGGTGATCCCGTTGGCTTCCAGGCCCGATTGCTTGGCAGGGTTGTTGCTCAGCAGCCGAACGGAATTCACGCCCAGATCGGCGAGGATGCGGGCCGCAGCGCCGTAGTCCCGGGCGTCGATGGGCAGTCCCAGGCGGACATTGGCGTCGACGGTGTCGGCCCCCGCGTCCTGTAGTTCGTAGGCGCGCAGCTTGTTGAGCAGCCCGATACCCCGGCCCTCCTGGCCGCGCAGGTACACGATCACGCCCCGACCGGCGGCAGCGACGGCCGCGAGCGCGGCGTCGAGTTGCTCACCGCAATCGCAGCGCAGCGAGCCGAAGGCATCGCCGGTCAGGCATTCGGAATGCACTCGGGCGAGGGTGTTTTCGCCGGTCACGTCGCCATACACGAGCGCGAGGTGTTCCGCGCCGGTGTGCTCGTCGGCGTAGCCGTAGACCCGGAAGTCGCCGAAACGGGTGGGCAGCCGGGTCTCGACGATGCGAGAAATCCCGTGCTCCAACTGCTTTCGATGCGCGATCAGATCGGCGATCGAGATGATCGGGATCTCCCATTCGGCTGCCATGACCAGCAGTTCGGGCAGGCGGGCCATGCTCCCGTTGTCATTGACGACCTCGGCGATGACGCCGGCGGGCCGCAGCCCTGCCAGCCGCATCAAATCGACCGCCGCCTCGGTATGCCCCGGGCGCCCCAGCACGCCACGAGGATTCGCGCGCAGCGGGAACACGTGCCCGGGCCGCGAGAGCTCGCCGGGCGTGGTGCGCGGATCGGCGAGCAGCCGCATGGTCTGCGCCCGATCGGCCGCCGAGATCCCGGTGCTGACACCGGCGATCGCGTCCACGGAGACGGTGTAGGCGGTCCCCTTGGGATCCTGATTGACCGCGGTCATCGGCGGCAGTTGCAGCCGGTCGCAGTCCTCGCCGGTCATGGGGACGCAGAGGACGCCGCTGGTGTGCCGCACCAGGAATGCGATGTTCGCGGCGGTCGCGTGTTCGGCGGCCAGGATCAGATCGCCTTCGTTCTCGCGGTCCTCATCGTCCACGACCAGCACCAGGGCGCCGCGGGCAATGGCGGCCACGGCCGCCGCAATGGTGTCGAAGCCACCGGTCATCGTCGACCACCTCCTCCGGCCGTACGGGCTGTCGGCCTATTTCCAATCGAAATATGCCGAGCGGAGAACAGCGAGGTCAGGTCCCGCTCACTGGTCAGCGATGAGCGCACAACGGCCCGGAAGCGAAGCGCTTCCGGGCCGTTGTTCAGAGCGATATCAGTTGTTCAGAGCACTGTCAGTGCTCCGCACCACCGGTGGCCGCTTTGCGCCCGTGCTTCATGAAGAGCGCGCCGACCAGCGCCACCGCCGCGGAGATCGCCACGAAGTAGAAGCTGATCTCGTACCCCTTGTCGGCGTACAGCAGTGGAATGTCCTTGGTGACCGGCGGCGCACCCGCCACCGACACGGCTGCCTTGACCGGGTTGGCGGTCAGGAAGGCCGTCGCCACCGCGAGCCCGATACCCGCGCCCATGGCCTGCATGACGCCCAGCATGCCCGCGCTGATGCCCTGCTGTTTCGCCGGAACACCATCCACGATCAGGTTCGGTGTCGAGGCGTAGTACAGCGCGAACGCGATGCCGTACACCGCACTGATCAGCGCCTGCGTCTGCCAGCCGTGCGAGAGTGCCGCGTAGGCGAGGCTGCTGCCGACGAAGATGACCAGCGCCGTGATCAGCGGCCACCGCGCACCGGAGCGCCGGATCCACAGACCGCCGAGGAAGCCGAAGAGCATGGCGATCAACGACTGTGCGAGCGTGACGTGCGTGGCGTACTTCAGCAGCGAGAAGTTGTCACCGTAGGTGTAGCCGGGGCTCAGATCCACCTTCACCATGTCCGGCGGCAGCTTCGAATACACCATCTCCGGCGGCACCTGGGCGTTCACCACCTGCGGCGTCACCTGCGCGTTCACCTGATCGGTCAACTGCTGCACCAGTGCGGGCGGCAGATCGACACCCGGCGGCATCGCGGCCTTGGCCTGCGCCTCGGCCTGCGCGAGTCCCTGCGCGCGGGCCTGGGTCAGCGCCATGCCCTGCGCCTGCTGCAGCGCCCCGGCCTTCACCTGCTCCCAGGTGGCGTCCTTGACCTGTGACACAACCTGATCCGACGGCGGCGACTGAGTCATGTAGCCGGTCGCGTACGACTGGTAGCCGATCATGAACGAGGCCAGCAGACCGATGAACAACACGACGCTGACGCGTGGATTGAACAGCAGCTTCATATCCATGATCGGTTGCTTCGCACGCATTTCCACGATCGGGAACAGCGCCAGCAGCACCAGGCCGCCGATCAGCCAGGCCAGCGTCGACGGCTTGGTCCAGCCCCAGTCCTGCCCCTTGTCCAGGTACAGCAGGGTGAGTGTGGCGCCCGCGCCGAGCAGCGCCGCGCCGATGATGTCCAGCCGCTGCGGGGTGCGCAGCTTCGACTCCGGCACCACGATGATCAGCAGCGGAATCATGATCACGGTGAAGACGAACAGGAACCAGAACAGTCCGCGCCAGCTGTAGTGATCGGTGATGTAGCCGCCGATCAGCGGGCCGGCCAGGGCGGAGACACCCAGTCCCGTGGAGGCGATGCCCAGGCCGATGGGAACCATGCGGCGCGGCATCAGATCTCGGATCAGGCCGTAGGACACCACGGTGGTCGCGATGGCCGTGGCTTCCAGCGCGCGGCCCACGAGGAACAGCGCCCAGTTGCTGGTGATGGCACAGATGACGGTGCCGATCAGGAACAGCACGCCGCAGACCAGGAACATCCGCTTCTTGCCGTAGATGTCGCTGAGCTTGCCGATCAACGGGGACACGGCGGCACCGAAGATGCCGAAAACGATGATGGCCCAGTTGATGTTCGCGCCCTGAGCGGGGAATGAGGGCGCGATTTGGCGGATGGCCGACGCGACCATCACGTACTGCATCGGGGAGACCTCGGTGAACAGCACGATGACCGCGAGGACCGACCAGATCCTCAGATTCGACGCGCCGTCGAGGCGGCCGGATTCGTCAGGCGCGGAGCCGGGAGGCACCGCGGTGTCGACGGAGGTGGACATACTGCGTCCTCCAGAGTGGGTAGTGAAACGATGGTGTGAACCGTGTCACGACCACTGGTCGCCGACTATGAGCAAGTCCGTTCAGTGGGAATCGCTGGAATTCTGCTTCTTCGCAGGTCTGCGGCGGCTACGCTGTCTCGCCAATTTGTCCATATCGGCCAGCAGGTCCTCGGCGAATTCCTTTTCGGCCTCGTAATGCTTGACGCACCAGCGCAATACCGCGCTCGGATAGGCCCAATCCGGATTCACGTCCGCGCCCTCGGCATCGGCCTCGGCGCGACGACGCATGGTCTCGGTGTATTCGATGTGCTGGGTGAGGATTTCGCGCATGCGCTCGGGTTCGGCCAGATGCCCCAGCCAGGCCCGCAGCATCACACTGTGTTTGAGCACGGGGGCCTCGACGGGGGAGTGGTTCACCCAGTGCGAGGCGGCCTCCCGCCCGCTGTCGGTAATGGCGTACATGCGCTTGCCGCGCATGCCGTCCTCGGAGGTGACCGTGCGCGAGGTCGCGTAGCCGTGTTTCTCCAGCCGTTTGAGTTCGGCGTAGATCTGACTGAACGACGGACTCCAATAGAAGAACTGCAGACTCCAGTCCGCCCATTTCTTCAGGTCGTAACCGGAGAGTTCCTCTGCGTGCGAGAGCATTCCGAGGACCGCCCACGCCGTCGTGGGCAGTTCCGGAATCGACTGCGGCTCTTCGTGCACGCCATCGGCCATCGTCGAACTGTATCGCCCCCGCATCCGCCCGCTCCGCTCAACGCCAGTGCGCGCGACGCGGGAACAGGGTGCGGCCGGCCTCGTGCGCGACCTCGAGCACGACGCGGGCCAGTCGGTCGTAGCTCATGCCGTCGGCGCGACCCGACAGCGACAGCGCGGCCGGCGCGGTGCCGCGGCCCCGCAACGGCGCTGCGACACAGGCGATTCCGGCGACGGCCTCCTCGCGGTCGATGGCCACGCCCTGCCGCAGGCGGATCTGCTGCAGCTCGCGGCTGAGCGCCTCGGGCTCGCAGATGGTGCGCGGGGTCAGCTTGGGCATCCGGGTGCGCAGTGCGGCCTCGGCGATATTCGGCTCCAGACACGCGAGCATGGCCTTGCCGAGAGCCGTTGCGTGCGCGGGCATCCGGCCACCCAGGCGGGTGGGCAGGCTGGCGGCGAACCGGCCACCGGCCTTGTCCAGGTAGACCACGTCGCGGCCGTCGAGGACGGCCAGGTGGCCGACCATGCCGGTGCGCTGGCTCAGCTCGTGCAGCAGCGGGGACACGGCATCGCGAATCTCGTTGTGGTCGGCGGTGAGTCCGCCGAGTTCGAGGGCGCGCATGCCCAGGCGGTAGCCGCCCGAGGTGTGGGCCAGCCAGCGCAACTTGATCATCTGGTCGAGGATCCGGTGCACGGTGGACCGCGGCAGCCCGGTGCGCTCGACCAAACCGAGCAGCGTGAGGGTGGGGGTGGAAGCGTCGAAAGCGTCCAGGATCAGGGTCATCCGCTCGATCATCGAGACGGGAACCTCGGCGCTGGCGTGGGAATCTTTGGCGCGCATGGGGTTATGGGTGGGTCGAGTCTCCGCCGGGGGCAGCAGGGTGACGGACATATGTACCTCCGTTGGTTCATATCCAGTCTAGGACTATTCCGATTAGGCACATACCTAGATCGGATCTTGTGCTACCCATCACAGTGCCCTGCGCCACAACCTGCGGAATCGGGAGAACTACGTAAAACCTACGCATACGTGTCCCGATCACCGAACCACGGAGTTGACGCCCTCCGGCCGCCACCTGCTGTCATGACTTCTAGCTATATTTCGGATCGAAATAAGGAGGCGCTGTGGATCCGGTCCTGGACCAGACCCCGGCCATCGACGCGACAGCTTTCAAGACCGTTCTGGGGCGCTTCGCCTCGGGTGTCACCGTGATTACCGCCCTTGACGAGGGCGGGCCCATCGGCTTCGCATGCCAGTCGTTCGCATCGTTGTCCATCGACCCGCCGCTGGTGAGTTTCTTCCCGGCGCGGACCTCGAGCACCTGGCCGAAAATCCGTGCGGCGGGCCGGTTCTGCGTGAATATCCTGGCCGACCATCAGGACGTGATCTGCCGTCAGCTCGGGCGGCCGGGGCCGGACAAGTTCGCCGGGGTCGAGTGGACCGCGTCCGCGAACGGCTCGCCGTTGCTCACCGGGTCCATGGCGAGCATCGACTGCGACCTGCACGACGAGGTCGACGGCGGCGATCACACGATTGTGATCGGGCGCGTGACCAGCCTGAACGAGCATTCCGAGGCGAACCCGCTGCTGTTCTACCGCGCGGGCTTCCAACGTCTCGCACACCAGTAGCTACCTCCCGGCCAGTGAGACTGCGCTGTCATCGCCGTCACAGGGGCCGCGACCATTTGAAGCAAGGCAAGGGAGAGGAATTCACATGACCACCGCAGAAACAGAAGTGCGCGTCATCGACTCGGGGAAGCCCCCGACCCGGTTTGCGCGCGGCTGGCACTGCCTGGGTCTGGCCGAGACCTTCCGCGACGGAAAGCCGCACACCGTCAAGGCTTTCGGCACCGAGATCGTGGTGTTCGCGGCCGAGGACGGCACCCTCAACGTGCTCAACGCCTACTGCCCGCATATGGGTGGCAACCTCGCCGACGGCACCGTCAAGGGCGACTCCATCGCCTGCCCGTTCCACGACTGGCGCTGGAACGGCAAGGGCAAGTGCACCGGCATCCCGTATGCGCGCCGCGTCCCGCCGCTGGCCCGCACCAAGGCGTGGCCGACCATGGTCGAGAACAAGCAGCTGTTCGTCTGGCACGACCCGGAGAACAAGCAGCCCCCGGCCGAGCTCGCCATCCCGCGCGTCGACGCCGCCTTCGACGACGAGTGGACCGACTGGACCTGGAACTCCATGATCGTCGACGCCAACTGCCGCGAGGTCGTCGACAACGTGGTGGACATGGCGCACTTCTTCTACGTGCACTACGGCTTCCCGACCTTCTTCAAGAACGTCTTCGAGGGCCACACCGCCGCGCAGTACATGACCTCGGTGTCGCGCGAGGACATGATGGGCGAGACCGCCAAGGCGCTGGGCGGCAAGAACGTGCTGCAGTCCGAGGCCGCGTACTACGGGCCCTCCTACATGATCGATTACCTCAAGAGCGAGAGCCCGAACGGGCTGGTCGTCGAGGGTTACCTGATCAACTGCCACTACCCGATCGACGAGAACCGCTTCGTGCTCATGTACGGCGCGATCGCCAAGAAGCCCGCGGGCGTGCCCGCCGAGCAGGCGCGCGAGATCGCCGAGAAGTTCGTCGGCGGCCTGGGCAAGGGCTTCGAGCAGGACGCGGCCATCTGGAAGCGCAAGTCGCGCATCAACAATCCGCTGCTGTGCGAGGAGGACGGGCCGGTCTACCAGCTGCGTCGCTGGTACGAGCAGTTCTACGTGGATGTCGCCGAGGTCAAGGACGAGATGACCGACCGCTTCGAGTACGAGGTCGACACCACCCGCGCGGTCACCGCCTGGGAGGCCGAGGTCGCCGACAATATCGCCAAGCGCGAAGCTACCGCGAACGCCTGAGAGGCACTGCCATGGACAAGGTTTCGTGCAGGTCCTGCGGGACGTGCGTGCTGGTGGAGAAGTACAGCGACCAGCACACCAGCGTGCAGTGGAACAAGACCGCGAAGGCGGATTGCGCCGAGCTGGTGGGAAACGGCCCGCGCTCGCACACCTGCGGGGCGTTGCGCGCCAGCATCGACGAGGCCGTGGCCAAGGGCACGGTGCACGTCAGCACCCGAGATGTGGACGTGCGCACCCGCGGTCGAACCTTGGCTCCGAGCGGGGACTGAAAACCCCCGAGGGGAGGCCGCCCGGCGTCGTCGGCGGTCGGCCCTGAGGGGGGATTACCCGGCCCGCTTGTGAACGAAACGGAAACCCTGCCGAAACGAATGTGTCACACGTCACAGCCGAGCGGCGCGGCTCCGAGGGCAGAAAACGAAGCACAGGAATGGAACTGGTGGAGCAATGACGGTGACGGACATGGAGCCCGACACGGCCGCACTGGAGGCGGAGGCCACCGCGACCGCACCGGCGGGCGGTATCGCGAGCGCGCGGATCGTGCGTGTGGTGCGCGAAACCGCCGACGCGGTGTCGCTCGAACTCACTCCCGAGGACGCGCACGCCGAGCGGTTCGGCTACCGTCCCGGCCAGTTCCTGACCCTGCGCATCCCCAGTGACCTGACCGGTTCGGTGAGCCGCTGCTACTCGCTGTCGAGCGCGCCGCACGAGGGCGGGCCGCTGAAGGTCACCGTCAAACGCACCGTCGACGGGTACGGCTCGAACTGGCTGTGCGACAACGCCGCCGAGGGTTTGACCCTGGATGTGCTGCCGCCCGCCGGGATCTTCACCCCCGACTCGCTCGACACCGACCTGCTGCTGTTCGCCGGCGGCAGCGGCATCACCCCGGTGCTGTCCATCCTGAAATCCGTGCTCGCGCAAGGCAGCGGCCACTGCACGCTGATCTACGCCAATCAGCACGAGAACTCGGTCATCTTCGCCGCCGAGCTCGCCGAACTGGTGGCCGCGCACCCCGATCGGCTGCTGGTGCTGCACTGGCTGCAGTCCGTACAAGGGCTGCCGAATGTGGCCGCACTGGCGGCGCTGGCCCGTCCGTGGGCGGGCCGGGAGGTTTTCGTCTGTGGTCCCGGCCCGTTCATGGACGCGGTCGCGGCGGCCATGACCGAGCTCGGTGCCGACCGCAAGCGCGTGCACATCGAGAGGTTCGTGTCGCTGACGGGCAATCCGTTCGAGAGCGACACCGCCGCAACCGATGTCGTCGACGACGGTGATGCCGCCGTCGCGCACGTCGAACTCGACGGGGAGAACCACGAACTGCGCTGGCCGCGGCAGCAGACCCTGCTCGACACCATGCTCGCCAAGGGCCTCGACGCCCCGTACTCGTGCAAGGAAGGCGCGTGCAGCGCCTGCGTGTGCCGGGTCGTCACCGGCGAGGTGAGCATGCGCCGCAATGAAATCCTGGAAGCCGCCGACATCGCCGACGGCTATGTGCTTGCCTGCCAAGCCGTTCCGGTCACCGACGACGTCACCGTCACCTACGACTGATCACGCCGACAGATATCGCGAGGAGTAAACCCATGGCCGCGTTCGCCTCCCTCGGCTACGTCCGCGCCCACATCGCCGATGTGGACGCCTGGCGCAAGTTCGCCTTCGACACCATCGGTTTCGCCGAGGGGTCGGGCCCCAATGCCGAGTCCATCTACCTGCGCGTCGACGAGCACACCTACCGGTTCGAACTGGTGCCCGGTGACCGCGACGCCGTCATCGCCGTCGGCTGGCAGGTCGCCGACCGCCGCTCGCTGCAGCTGGTGCGCGAGACCCTGGAGAAGGCCGGGATCGCGGTCACCACGCTGTCGGTGACCGAGGCCGTGAACCGGCACGTCGAGGAGGCCATCGCCTTCGTCGACCCGTCCGGCTTCACCATCGAGGTCTTCCACGGTCCGCTGCTGGACCACAGCCCCGTCGTAGGCAAGTTCGGCAACCGCTTCGTCACCGGCGATCTCGGACTTGGGCACGTCGTGCTGCCGGTCCGCGATATCGAGGAAGCGCGCCAGTTCTACACCGAGGTCCTGGGATTCGCGTCGCGCGGCTCCTTCCGGGTCGGCCCGCCGGAGCATCCGATCTGGATCCGCTTCATGGGTGTGAACCCGCGCCACCACAGCCTGGCGCTCATTCCGGGCTCGCGGCCGGACGGGCCGGGCATCGTGCACGTCATGGTCGAGGTCGACTCGCTCGACGATGTGGGCCGCGCCCTGGACCGGGTGAACAAGGCGGGCTACCACCTGTCCTCGACCCTGGGGCGGCACACCAACGACAAGATGATCTCCTTCTACGTGCGCACACCGGGCAACTGGGACCTCGAATTCGGTTGCGAGGGCATGCTGGTCGGCGACGACTACGTGGCCGAGGAGATGACCGCCGACAGCTACTGGGGTCACGAATGGGCACGGGGCTGATTCAGTTCCGGTTGTAGGCGCGCACCAGCCGACAGAAATCTGCGGGGTGCAGGGCGTCGTCGCGCTGCCAGAGGGCGGCATCGACGGCATCACGTTGCGAAACATGCTCTGCCACAGTGAAACCGTGGGCGTCCAGGAGGGCGGCCACGGTTTCCGGTGAGAAGAAGCTCAGGAACGGCTCGCCCTGGTCGGCCGTGGCGGTGAGCGCGAATTCGGCGTAGACGCGGCCGGATTCGTCGCGCAGTTCCGGCAGCAGTGCGTACTCCAGGATCAGTTCGCTGTCGGGTGCGAATTGCGCGAGGGCGTCGAGTGTCGTACTGATCGCGGTGTCCGTCAGATACATGGTGACGCCGAGCCAGCTCACCAGCGTGGGACGCGCCGGATCGAAACCGTGCGCGGTCAATTCGGTCGCCAGGTCGTCACGTTCGAAATCCACTCCGACGAATTCGGCCGCGGTGGTATCCATTCCGGCGGCGGTCAGCAATTCCCGCTTCCACTGCTGGGTTGCGGGATGGTCCACCTCGTAAACCGCGACCCGATCGGCCAGCGGTGAGCGATAGGCGAAGGTGTCCAACCCCGCGCCGAGAATCACGTACTGCTCGAAGCCCGCTGCCAGCCGCGACTCGGTGTAGTGGCTGCGGGCGCTGACCTGGGCGCGGGTGCCGCTGAGCACCGGATGATCGCCGAATTCGCGATGGTAGGCAATGAGTTCGGCTGCTCGTTCACCGAGGAGCGCCTCGGCCACGGTGTCCTGGAACAGATGCGGTTCGCGATCCACGATCAGGTGTGCCGCGCGACCGGCCGCCGCCATCATCGCAGTCCGGCTCGGGCCGTTCTCCATCGAATTCTCCCTCGATAAACTGGTGGGAAAACCGATGGTAGACACCGAAATTGAACTTCACTTACATCGTATCACATGAAAGTAAATTACTTATAACGGAATTCGAGCAATTGGAAATCAATGCGGGGCGCAGGCGAGCTCGGCCAGCCGCAGCAGTGACCCGTGGATGATCTCGCGCTGGGTGGTGAGCCGCGCGGCCTCGGCCTCCGGAATATCCACGTGCACATCGATATCGGTGCCGCCTCCGTCCGCCGTACGGGTCAACCGCCAGACGAACAGCAGATCCGACACCAGGCAGGAAATGGTGACCTGCTGGTTGTGGCGATCCGTGCGCAGGGTCTGCGGCATCGGGAAGTCGGGATAGCCGTCCGGGTACATGGTGTACGCGGATTCGTTCGCGTCCGGTGCCGCGGCCTCGGGTTCGACGCTGCCGATGCCGACCCACCATTCGGTGAACCGCGACGGGTCGTAAAGCAGCTTCCAAACCGCCGCAGGGGACGCGACGGTGTGAACCCGGTCATCGAAGGTCGGCATCGGGACTCCTCTCGGGCACGCCACGCTGCCCAGCAGACGTAGGCTCGGTCAGCGCGGCCAATTCTGCTTTCACAACCAGGTATTCGCGCTCCGGCTCCACCAGCCCCGCCAGCGGCGGCCGACCCAGATCGATGATGTTGGCGGCATACCGTCGCCCCACCACGGCTGCATCGGCCCGCCGCCGCCAACCCGCGGCCGCCGCGCGCAGGCGGCTTAACGCGAGGTCGGTATCGCCGCCGCGGGCCGCGAGCAGACCCTGCACCCGATTCATCCGGGCCACCAGGGTGTCGGGAAAATCGCTGTCCGACATGGGCTCCAGCGCGACGGCCTCGATTTCGGCCTCGGCCTCGGCGCTATGCCCGGCGCGGGCCAGCGCCTCGGCCAGGAACAGCCGGGCCAGCGGGCGGCTGATCGGTGCCTCGGCGTCCAGCGCGGACCGGAATTCCCTGACGGCCGTGTCGAATTCACCATGGCCCAGGGCCAGCTGCGCGCGCTCGGCGTGCACCAGCCCTTCCAGCGCCGCGATACCGAGCCGATTGGCGGCGTCCTCGGCCGCAGACAAGGCAGTGGCGGCCTCGCGCGTCCGGCCCAGGCGGCGCAGGACGGCGGCCTGCCCGGTGTAGGAGTAGACCGCCAGCCGGGTCAGTCCGGTGGGCACGACCAGGGGCAAACAGCGCTCCACGAAGTCCAGCGCCCGCTCGAAATCTCCGGCACAGGCGGCCGCACCGGCGGCATTGGCCAGACACGCGTACGCCATATCGGGCCGCCCCGCCCGCCCGGCCGCATGCGCGGCCGCGATCAGCGGGCCGTAACTGTCGGTGAATCTGCCGACCCGCAGCAGCACATGGGCCCGCGCGAAGCTGATGTCGTGGGTGAGCAGTTCGGCCAGGGGGTGGCCGTGCACGAGAACGTCCACCTCGCACAGTAATTCCGCGGCCACCTCCGGATCTCCGGCAACCGCTTCCGCCCAGGCCATTCCGGCCAGCGCCTCGACCCGGATCAAGGGATCCGGGTCGGATACCCGCTCCAGCACATCGAGCGCGGCCCGATACGAC
Source organism: Nocardia heshunensis (assembly GCF_054782115.1). Lineage (NCBI taxonomy): Bacteria > Bacillati > Actinomycetota > Actinomycetes > Mycobacteriales > Nocardiaceae > Nocardia > Nocardia heshunensis. The sequence continues at coordinate 435,392 of NZ_BAAGTC010000009.1, forward strand.
CGTCGCGCCTCGCGCGGATGACACACCCCGCCCCGCAGCCACCGCCCCCGCCGCAACCAGGCATCCACCAGCGCCTCGGCATCGGCCGTCGGGATCAGCCCCAAAGCCCGGTCGAAAGCAGTATCGGAAGCGTCCGGCAACCCGCGCCACGCCTCGATCTCGGCGAGCTCGAGCAGCGGACCACTGTTCTCGGGATCCAATTCGACGGCCTGCCGCAGATATTCGGCCGCCTCTGTCATCGCCGCTACCGCCCGAGCCGCCGTTGCGGCGTGCCGCAACTCGGTGGCCGCGCGGCCCCGGTGCCCGGCCAGTCGCAGGTGCCGGGCCAATTCGACGGCGCGGCGCTGGCCGCTCACTCTGCCGCGCTCGTGCAGGCTCGCGGCCAGCGCATCGTGCAACCGGACCCGTCGCAGCTGTGGAATCTCGTCGTAGACCGCCTGCCGCAGCGATTCGTGCCGATACCCGATCACGTCCTCGCGCACCCGAAGCAGTCCCGCACCAAGGGATTCCGTAGCCGCTGCGGACGGGTCGGGCAGCAGCGGCAACGCCAGCACCTCGCTCCGCGTCAAATCCCGCCCCGCCGCGGCCGCCAGATCCAGGAAGAGCCTGGCGGACTCGCTGAGCCGCGCCATCGCCGATCCCGTCGCAACGCGCAGACCGTCGGCCGGGTCTCCCGCGCCGCGCGCGACATGCCGGGCCGTCTCGGTCGCCAGCAGCGGATTGCCGTCGACCACCGCGAGAATCCGGTTCTCCACCGGTGCGGGCAGCCGCGCCGCCTCCCTCACGATCGACCGAATTGCCTGCGGAGCCAAAGGTTTCAGCGCCAACTCCAGCCGCAGCGCACCCTTGGCCCGCAGCGCGCCCAGCACACCGTCCACCTGCGGGCGGGGCGGCATCGGACGCCGCGTAAGGATGACCAGCACCGGCACCCGCGAAAGCCGCCGCCCCACATACCGAAGCAGCTCGAGACTGGACAGATCAGCCGCCTGCAAATCCTCCAGCGCAACCGCGAGCGGCCGGCGCGCAGCCAGGAACCCGAGCAGCTCGACAACCGACTCGAACAGCCGAATCCGATCATGCTCCACCCCGAGCGCGGTGCTCGTCTGCCTCCCGCGCGCGGTGGCGCGCGCCAAAGGTGTTGGCGCACCGTGGTCGTCGGGCCGGGCAGGTGTGGTCACCGACTCCCGCGCGGCGGCCAGGTCCACTTGCGTTGCCGCCCCGGGTGTTTCCGCCGGAGGCGGTGTCCGACGCGCGCCGCGCGGTTGAGCCGGTGTGGTTGCCGAAGGCGTAGACCCGGCGTCCGACCCCGGTGCGGAGGGCAGGCCCAAATGCGCTGCCACTCCGGGTAACAGCCGCGCCAGGTCCGCTGCCCACAGTGTGCCCTCGGGCAGCTGATCGCCCGGCTCGAGCACCTCGGCCAGCAGTTCCGACCACAGTTCGTAGGGTGCGCCGCCACGGGCGCCGGGGGCGCCGATCGCCGTGCGGGCTCCGTCTCGGCGGGCGATGATGAGCATTTCCTCCGCGAGCCGGGTCTTGCCGATTCCGCCGTCGCCGCTCAGGGCCACCACCGTCCCCGCTCCGTCGCGCACCCGGTGCCAGCAGGAGGTCAGTGCGTGCAACTCTGTGCTCCGGCCGTAAAGCGTTGCCGCAGTGGCTGTTCCGACCACTTCGATGCCCCGAACCTGGGTGACGCCCGCGGATCCCGGCGTGGCCGATGTTGTCGCGGGCTCGCCGACTGCCTTGCCTGGTGTTGCCGGATCCGTCGTGTCAGTGGCCGGAGTCGGTGCGGCACTGCCGATCCTGGGCAGGGTCGGGTGCTGGGACCTGGGTGGCGGACGCAGCGTGTTGATCACGGCCAGGGTGGCGGCGGCGGGCTCGACATCCAATTCGGAGCGCAGTGCGTCACGGAGGCGGGTGAATGCGGTCAGCGCGGCCGGAAGATCACCGTCGGCTGCGGACAGGCGGATCAGCTCGCGAGTCGCCTCTTCGTCCAACGGGCGCAAAGTTGCGCGGCGGTGGGCTCGGACTCGGGCGCGGGTGAGGTCGCCGCCGGATTCGGCGGCCTGCGCGGTGACGGCGAGCAGGGCGGCCAGTCGCTGCGCGTAGTCGTCGCGGGAGCGGCGGGCCCATTCCTCGTCGTGGTCGGTGAGCAGGTCGCCGCGGCAGAGGGTGATCGCCTGCTCGGCGTGGCCGACGGCGCGGAGACGATCGAACTCGACGGCGTCGACCCAGACCGCGTCGCGGCGGAGTTCGACGGTGTCGCGGTCGGTCCGCAGTGCGGAGGCGTTGGGGCCGAAAGCGGTTCGCAAGGTCCAGACCGCGTTGCGGAGGCTGGCTCGGGCCTTGGGGTCGGGGGCGTCGGGCCAGAAGTGGGCGCAGACTCGCGTGCGGGGGTGGGGGCCGGGGTGGAGGGCCAGCCAGGCCAGGAGGGAACGGGGGAGGCGGCCACGGGGGAGTGGCACGGGATCGTTGTCCAGTTCGACCTCGAGTGCACCGAAGACGTGAATCCGCAGCATAACCACCATCCGATGAGGGAAACGGTAGTCCTCGGGGGCGGGTCTGTCCCGGCGTTGACGATCAAATGACGGAGCGCGCCGATGCTGGGATCAGTGGCCGCGACGGACGGCCCCGATCCGGAGAGACACACTATGAGCACCATGGAATCCACCGCGCGGTTCGACCTCGCGGCGCTGCGGCGGGGCATCGAGGAACGCGACGCCGCCCAACTGATCGACCTGTACGCCGAGGACGCGGAAATGCGGCTGGTCGACCGGCTGCACCCGCCGAGCAATCCGCAGATCCTGCGCGGACGCGGCCAGATCGGCGAGTACCTCACCGACATCTGCAGCCGCGATATGACCCATCGGGTCCAGCACCTGACCTCCGAGGGGGACCGGGTCGCCTTCACCGAGGACTGCGAATACCCGGGCGGCAGCCGCGTGCTGTGCGCCGCCACCCTCGATATCGCCGACGGGCACATCGTCCGTGAGGTCGGCGTCCAGGTTTGGGACGAGTGAGCACGATGACCGACAACACGATTCAGGGCGCGCGCGCCGAACACCGCGATTTCGCGGCACCGGACGAGGTGCGTGCCTTCGAGCACGGACAGATGGAAGTGCTTCACGTACATGGTGCCGACATCGGCCGCCTGGTGCTGAAGCCCGGCTGGCGCTGGTCGCTGGACGTCAAACCGATGGCGGGCACCGAATACTGCGAAGCGCCACACTTCCAGTACCACGTGTCGGGCACCCTGCACATCCAGATGGCCGACGGCACCGAATTCGACGCCGTTCCCGGCATGGTCACCGCGCTGCCGTCGGGCCACGACGCCTGGGTGGTCGGCGACGAGGACGTCGTGGTCGTGGACTGGTGGGGCGCAAGCAATTACGCCAAGTGAGCGCGTTGACGAGGGGTGAGCGTGCCAGGGCGAGATGACATGCGGCGGCCGATCCGGAGATCGGCCGCCGGAATCAGTTGTCGGTGAAGGTGATTCGGACGGTGACCGGATCGCTCTCCAGCACGGCGAACATGCCGCGCGCGAGCGGAGCCAGCAGTGGATGCGGGGCGAAGCCGCGACTGCGGGCCACCACGTCGTCGTCGGGGAGCAGGACGGCGGTGCCGGTGCGCCAGCGATCGCCCTGGCGGAGACGGATATTCGGGTTGGCCGAGAGATTCAGGCCCCAGCCCGAGCGCAGCCCGTGCTGGCAGATGGCCCACGCGCCCTCGTCGTCGAAGAGCACGGAGATCGGGACGCGGCGCGGCTCCCCGGATTTGCGGCCGACGGTCTCGAGCTCGGTGGCGAAGGCGGTGCGGATGCCGACCTTGTCCAGGGCGCGGACGGTCGGGTTCATGACGTAGCGACCCACCGCGCGCTCGGTGCGGAACTTGCGGGCGGCCTTGCTCGCCGCATCGCCCTTACTCGCACCGCTCTTGTTCTGCGTGGCGGAACGCTTGCTGCGGAAGGCGTCGAAACCATTGCGGCGCAGCATGGCCGCCGCCGTCAGCCACGGCGAGCGCTCCGGGTTGGGCTCCTTGCCCGCGCCGATGAGATGCAGTTGATCGGTGTGCCACTGCAGGTCGAGCGCGCCGTCGAAGGATTTCAGGCTGCCGTTCGCCGCGAGCCGCGGGGGCAGGCCGAGGGAAATGTGCGGGGGCCGCAGGGTGTCGGTGCGTTCGGTCAGCAGATCGGCTGCGGCGGTGGGGATCACGGCGGTCGGCCGGCCCAGGCCGACTACATCGCAGGCGCCGCTGCCCGTCGCCTCGGACATGGCGGCGTGCGAACGGAAGCCGCCGGTCACCGCGATCGGAACGCTGCCCGCGGCCTTCCGGGCGGTCTCGGCGTAGTCGAGGAAGTAGGCCTCGCGGGCGCGGGTGCTCTCGGACGCGGTGCGGGGCCGGCCCATCATGGCGGGGGATTCGTAACTGCCGCCGCTGATCTCGAACAGGTCCAGGCCCTCGCCGGACAGCTCCTCGATGACCGCGCGCGACTCGTCCTCGGTGAATCCGCCGCGCTGGAAGTCGGCCGAGTTGAGCTTGATACCCAGTCCGAAACTCGGGCTCACCGCGGCGCGGATGCTGCGCGCCACCTCGACGACGAAGCGCCGCCGCTTCTCCGGGTCACCGCCCCAGGCGTCGGTGCGCTGATTCGACAGCGGGGAAAGGAACTGCGACACCAGATATCCGTGCGCGCCGTGGATCTGCACGCCGTCGAACCCGGCGGCCTCCGCCACCCGGGCGGCCCGGCCGAAACGGGCGATGATGTCACCGATCTCGTCCTCGGTCAGCGCGCGCGGCGCGGGTACGCCCGGAATGCCCATGGCGATGGCCGACGGCGCAACCGTGCGGGTGCGGGTGACGATCGGATTGGCCTGCCGCCCGGGATGATTCAGCTGCACCCAGACCTTCGCACCGCCGTCCTTGGCGACCTTGGCCCAGCGGGTCATGGCGTCCAGGTGCCGTTCATCCTCCATCGCCACATTGCCGGGTTCGCCGCAGTGACGGCGGTCGACCATGACATTGCCGGTGACGATCAATCCGTAGCCACCGTCGCTCCAGCGCCCGTAGAGTCGCTCGAGGCGGGCGTCGGGGGCATTGTCGGCGTTCGCGAGCCCTTCACTGAGGGCCGATTTCATGAGCCGGTTGGGGAGCACCTGACCGCTGGCCAGCGGCAGGGGATCGTGCAGGGTCGGCTGGGCTGCGGATGCTGCTGCCATGGGGTGGGCCCCGATTCCTCGTCGAAGGGGTGAGCGGCGGACTACACTGAGGTAGACCAATCGGTATATGAAAAAACGGTAGTACACCGATCGGTATACAGCAAGGAGGAACCGTCCATGGGTGCCCGCGACCGCCTCATCGACAGCGCCATCGCCCTGATGCGCTGCAACGGCATCGCCGGAACCGGCATCGCGCAGCTGCTCGACCACAGCGGCATCTCGCGCCGGTCCATCTACCTGAACTTCCCCGGCGGTAAATCCGAACTGGTCGCCGAGGCCACCCGGACTGCCGGGCAGGCGTCCAGCGCACTCATTCGGACCATCCTCGCGAGCACCGATCTGGCCAGCGCCATCGCCGCCTTCCCCGGGATGTGGCGCGAGACGCTCACCTCCACCGATTTCGCCGCGGGCTGCCCGATCGCCGCCGCCGCCCTCGGGCGCTCGGAGTCACCGGCCGCCGCGGACGTGGCGGGGGAGACCTTCACCGAGTGGGAAGCCATCCTCGCCCAGCGGCTCGAGGCCGAGAATGTGGACGCGGAGACCGCGCACTCGCTGGCCACCACCATCGTGGCCGCCGTCGAGGGCGCGGTCGTCATGTCGCTGGCGTCGCGCTCCACCGCGCCGCTGGAACGGGCCGGGAAGCAGCTCGCCGATCTGGTCGCCCTGTACACGGGCAAGAAGACCACGGCCGCCTGACCTTCAGATCAGACTCAACCCGCCGTCGATCGTGACAATGGTGCCGGTGGTGTAGCCGGACCGATCGGAGGCGAGAAACGCTGCCATATCGGCGATTTCACTCGGATGAGCGGGACGGCCGAAGGGGAAATCGGCGGCCATTCCCGCGAATCGGGTATTGGTCTCGATCAGTTTGGTGATGCGCGCGGTGGCCACCGGCCCCGGATTGATGCCGACCACTCGGATCCCGTCGCGCGGGCTGCGGCTGCCCAGTGCACGGGTGAACGCCATGAGCGCGGCATTGCCGGTGCTGCCCGCGATGTACTCGGCGTCGGGCCGCTCGCCCGCCGAACCGATCACATTCACGATGACCCCGCGCCCGCGCTCCTTCATGGCCGCGTAGACCCGGCGGCTCAGGTCGATGTAGCCGAAGACCTTGAGATCCCAGGCGTGCCGCCAGGTCTCGGCGTCGACGGCGGCCAGCGTCCCGGCCGGAATGTCACCGGCATTGTTGACCAGGATGTCCGCCTCGCTCGCCGCCGTCGCCAGCTGCTCGAGCTCGGCGGCCGAGCGCAGATCGACCGGATGGGTGACGACCCGAACCCCGTGCTCACCGCGCAACTCCGCACCGAGCTCGTCCAACCGCTCCCTGCTGCGAGCAGCCAGATGCAGATGGCACCCCTCCGCCGCGAGCGTCCGCGCAATCTGCGCGCCGATCCCCGCCGACGCCCCCGTCACGACCGCGGTCCTGCCGCCGAGTCCCAATTCCATTGGCCCATCTCCTGACTGTTCGAACCCGAAGCCAAACGTGATGGACATTCGACCGGTTCAAATCTTGGTCGAATGTCCACCTCGGTGGAAATGGCGCTACGCGGCGATCTGTTCCCGCCCCCCTCGCATCCGGCTATCGGCCCACGGTCTCGGCGAGTACCCGCCGGATCTCCGCCAGCTCCGGAATCGAGGCGCTGGCGCCCAGTTTCGTGGTGGCCAGCGCTCCGGCGGTGCATCCCCAGGCCAGCGCGGTCCGCGGACCCTCGTGCCAGTGGGCGGCCAGCGCGCCGGTGAAGGTGTCGCCCGCACCGGTGGTGTCCACAACGGTTACCGGAACGCCGGGATGTGACAGTTGCTCGCCATCCGGCCCGCGGTACGCCGCGCCTGCCGCGCCGAGCGTCGTAATCACGTGGGGCACAGCGGAGAGCGACTCGGCCAAACGCTCGCCCTCGCCCTCGTTCACCACGGCCACATCCACTTCGGCCCACACCTCCGCCGGAAGGTCTCGCACCGGCGACGGATTCAGCATCACCACGGTCCCCTGGGCCCGCGCGTGCCGCGCCGCCGCCAAGACCGTCTCCACCGGAATCTCCAACTGGCACATGAGCACATCCGCCGCGGCGATCGTCTGCCGTTCGGCGGCAGTCAATTCCGTCATCCGCCCATTGGCGCCCGCCACCACGATGATCGTGTTCTCGCCGCCCCCGTCGACCACGATCGCCGCGATCCCGCTCGGACCGTCCACCACCCGCAACCGGGAGACGCCAACTCCGGCCTCGCTCAGCACATCTCGCAGCGCTGTCGCGAACACGTCGTCACCGACCGCCCCGACGAAGTCGACCTCGGCTCCGGCCCGCCGTGCGGCGATCGCCTGATTCGACCCCTTCCCGCCCGGCACCAGCGCGAACCCCTCCCCGGACACCGTCTCCCCGGGTTGCGGCCGCCGCCCCACGGTCGTCACCAGATCCATATTGATGCTGCCCACCACCGCGATTCGCGCCATGCCCCGAACCCTAGTCAGGTTCGGGCAGCATCACCCCGAGCGCCACCGCCAGAACCGGGACGAAGCACAGCACGGTCAATGCCGCCTGCGGTCCGTGCCCGTCAGCGATCCAGCCCAGCAGCGGCACGAAGAGGCCGCCCGCGCTCACCGCCAGGCCGAGGGTCACGCCCGCGGCGGTGCCCGGGCGGCTCGGCAGGTAGTCCTGGCCGAGCTTCACCAGCACCGCGAACGGGATGTTGGCGGCGAATCCGGCGAGCACCACCAGCGGCAGGCCGAGCTTGGGATCGGGGGCCATCCGCACCGCGATCAGGGCGGGAATGACTGCGGCGCTGCCGATCTGGATGGTCCGGGTCAGGCCGATCCGGTCGGCCAGTCGGCCGCCCGTCAGGGTGCCCAGCACGCCGCCGACCAGGAACGCCGTCAATGCCGCACCGCCCAGCGCGCGGGAAGCGCCCAGATGGTTGATCCAGTACAGCGCGATGAAGGTGTTCATACCGAAGAACACCGTCGATCGCACGATCTCCACCGCGGTCAGCACCGCGAACGGCACCCAGCGATCCCGCCCGGTGTGCTCGACCGCGGCCGCGCCGTCCGCACTGCGCCGACGCTGAAAACGCCACAGCACGAATCCCATCAGCACGGCGGGTGGTAGGAAGAGCGCGGTCGCGCCGACCCCGAAGGCGTCCAACGCGGGTGTGGCCAGCGCGGGAGCCAGAAAGAAGCCCACGCTGCCGCCCGCCGCGAACAGACTCATGGCCGTTGTGCTGCCCCCGGCATCGCGCCGTGCGTCCCGCCCGGCGGCGGGATGAAAGGCCGCGACCCCGAGCCCGGACAGCAACAACAACATCCACACCAGCGCATAACTCGGCGCGAGCCCGGCCGCTCCCGCGCCGATACCCGCCACCGCGAGTCCGGCCGGAGCCAGCCACGGCAGCCGCCGCCGATCCGCCAGCATCCCCAGAATCGGTTGCGGCAGCGAACTTCCCAGCGTCGCCGCCAACGCCAGCCCCGATGCCCCGACATAGCTGTAATGCCGCTCCAACACGAAGAACGGAATGCTCGCGGGCACCAGCCCCTGATAGAAATCGTCGACCGCGTGCGCGATCACCCAGTGCCGCATCCGATTCCACGCCGACCGCGTCGCCGTGGCGGTCTCCATCGTGCCGACCATCGCACGCCTCCTCTCACCCGTCGTACCGAGCGTAGGAATCGAGTCGATGGCCGACTTCCGATAAACTGCCAGTTCGTGTCGGAAACCCGCCATGATTCGCTGTCCCCGACCGCCTCGCAACGGCTGTCCGGTGGGTCACGCATCGAACGGCATCGGCACTCCGACGACCAGATCATCTATCCCAGTTCCGGTGCGGCCGAGGTCCGTACCGACTCGGGGTCCTGGATCGCGCCCGCCGATCGCGCGATCTGGATTCCGGCGGGTTGCTGGCACGAACACACCTTCTTCGGCCCGACCCGATTCCATTGCGTCGGATTCCCTTCCGGTTCACTGCCGCAACACCGCACGCCGGTCGTGATCACCGTCCACCCGCTCTTGCGTGAGCTGCTCATCACCTGCTCCGATCCCGGCGAGCTCCCCGCCGGCGAACTCGACCGGCTGCGCGGGGTGCTGCTCGACCGCATCGCCCGCAGTCCCGAACAGCCACTGCGATTGCCCGCGGCCCGGGACGACCGACTCCGGCGCGCCTGCGAACTGGTCGAGCGTGATCTCGCGGTGAGCCGCCCGCTCGCCGAGCTCGGCGGCGAGGTGGGAGCCGGCGAACGCACCCTGACCCGTTTGTTCCGACATGACCTACCCGCAGTGGCGCACCCAGCTCCGCTTGCAGCACGCGATCCGGATGCTGGCGGACGGCGAAGCCGTCACCACGGTCGCCCACCGCTGCGGATGGGCGTCATCGAGCGCGTTCATCGACGTCTACCGACGCACCCTGGGGCATACGCCGGGCGCCGCGCTCGGCTAGGTTTCGGCCTTCGGCGCGTGGTGGGGTTCCAGGGGTGGGCTGGCCACGGCGGAGAAGGTTTTGCATTCGGGTTCGCTGTCGGGTGGGGCCTGGCGGAGGGCGTTGTCGCTGACGGTGAAGAAGGCGAGGGCGGCTGCGGCGACCATGAGGACGACCGCGGTGATGATGGCCAGGCGGAAGCCGTGGGCGAAGGCGGACGGGTCGGTGTAGGCGGAGCCGGTGAGACCCGCGAGGGGTGGGATGGCGGCGACCGACAGCAGGCCGGCCGCTCGGGCCACCGCATTGTTGACGCCGCTGGCTACACCGGCGTGGCGCTCGTCGGCGGTGGCCAGCACGGTGGCGGTCAGGGGTGCGACCGCGAGGACCAGGCCGAGGCCGAAAACCAGTGCGGCGGGGAGGACGTCGAGAAGGTAGGAGGTGTACAGGCCGATGCGGGTCATGAGCAGCATGCCCGCGGCGGCCAGCAGGACGCCGATGGTGATCGGCCAGCGCGGGCCGATGCGCTGGGCCAGCGCGCCGGAGCGGGCGGAGAACAACAGCATCAGGACCGTGACGGGGAGCATGGCGGTGCCCGCGGCGATCGGGCTGAAACCCGAGACCACCTGCAGGGTCAGTACCAGCAGGAAGAAGACCACACTCATCGCGCCGTACATGACGAAGGTGACCACGTTGATGGCGCTGAACTGCTTGGAGGCGAACACGTCCACGGGGAGCATGGCCGACGGATCGGTGTCGCCACGGGAGCGCCGCCGCTCCACCACCACGAATCCGACCGCGGCCGCGATACCCGCGATCGCGCTGCCCCACACCAGAATCCGGTTCGTGTCGTGCGCGGGTGCCATGGTGAGCGCGTAGGTGATCCCGGCCAGGCAGGCGGCCGCCAGCACCGCGCCCAGCACATCGAACTTGCCGTGCGACGATTCGTCGCGGGTCTCGGGCACATGCCGGGCCGTCACCGCCACGACCACCGCGGCCAGCGGAATATTGAGCAGGAACACCCAGCGCCACCCGGCCGCCTCCACCAGCCAGCCGCCCAGGAACGGTCCGATGGCACCGGCGACGCCGCCCAGTCCGGACCAGGCCCCGACCGCCTTGGCGCGCTCGTCGGGCCGGAACGACGCCTGGATGATTGCCAGCGATCCAGGCGTCAGCAGCGCACCGCCCACACCCTGCAGCGCCCGCGCCGCGATCAGCATCGAAACGTCCTGCGCCGCACCGCACAACGCGGAGGCGATGGCGAACCACACCACGCCGATCAGGAATACCCGCCGCCGCCCGTATCGGTCGCCCAGCGACCCGCCGAGCAGGATCAACCCGGCCAGCGTCAGCGTGTAGGCGTTGACCGTCCACTGCAGATCGGCCATGGACGCACCGAATTCGTCGCCGATCCGCGGCAGCGCCACATTCACGACGGTGGCGTCCAGCATGGCCATCCCCGAACCGAGGACGGTCGCGAGGAGAACCCATCTGCCGGTGCCCGAGGACAACCGGATGCTCGCGGTCATTCGCTCACGGTAGCAAGTTTCGGCGCGCGGACAGGGGATCTGAAGCTGTCCTGAAGAAGAACGCGCAACGCTGGGGATCCGGCCGCCGGTGGACTTGAATCATGTTCGCGCTCCACCACTTTCGGAGCATTCCCCCTGATGAAGGTGATTTCGCCATGAGTACAGCCGTTATTCGACGCACCGCCACGCGCGGTCTGCTGGTCCTCGCGGTGCTGTCCGCACCGCTGGCCGGCGCGGGTCTGGCCGCCGCCGACCCCGTCACCCCCGACCCGTCGCTCAGCGTCCCGCAGGCCCGGTTCGTCGACGCCGACGACTGGCACTGGTGGCACTGCCATGTGCAGCACGAATACTGGCGCGAGGGCTGCCGCGACTGGTGGGAGGACCACCACGACCGCGACGACAACCTGCCCCCGACCGGCAGCGGAAGCTAGTCAGTAATCTGTTCCCATGACTGCTCCCACGACCACCGACCGGGACGCCGTCCGCGATGTAGTGCACGACTCGGCGCGCCGGGCTCGGGTGGCGTCGCGGACGCTGGCCCAGCTCACCACCGCCCGCAAGGACGCCGCCCTGCACGCTGCGGCCGACGCCCTGCTCGCGGCCAAGGCCGATGTCCTCGCCGCCAATGCCGAGGACATCGAGATCGCGAAGGCCGCGGGCACCGCGGAATCGCAGCTGGATCGGCTGCGGCTGACGGAGGCCCGCATCGACGGGATCGCCTCCGGGCTGCGGCAGGTCGCCGGGCTCCCGGATCCGGTCGGTGACGTGGTGCGCGGGTCGACGCTGCCCAACGGTCTGGAGATCCGCCAGGTGCGCGTCCCGCTCGGGGTCGTGGGAATGGTGTACGAGGCACGGCCGAACGTCACCGTGGACGCCTTCGGGCTCGCGCTCAAGTCGGGCAACGCGGCGCTGCTGCGCGGTTCTTCTTCGGCGGCGCACTCCAACGCCGCCTTGGTCAAGGTGCTGCGAGAAGCGTTGGAGACGCAGGAGATTCCCGCGGACGCGGTGCAACTGCTGCCGTCCGAGGACCGCTCCAGCGTCACCCACCTGATCCAGGCGCGCGGGCTGGTGGACGTGGTGATTCCGCGCGGCGGCGCGGGCCTGATCAATGCCGTGGTGCGGGACGCGCTGGTGCCGACCATCGAGACCGGCACCGGCAACTGCCACGTCTTCGTGCACAAGAACGCCGATCTGGATATGGCCGAGTCCATCCTGATCAATGCCAAGACCCGGCGGCCGTCGGTGTGCAACACCGCCGAGACGGTGCTCATCGACCGGGCCATCGCCGATGTCGCGGTGCCGCGCATGATCAAGGCGCTCGAGGATTCCGGCGTCACCATTCACGGTGATCTGCCCGGTCTGGTGCCCGCCACCGACACCGACTGGGCCGACGAATACCTCTCCCTCGACATCGCGCTCAAGGTCGTCGACGACCTGGACGCGGCCGTCGAGCACATCAACGAGTGGGGCACCGGCCACACCGAGGCCATCGTGACCGCCGACCTGAAGGCGGCCCGCGAGTTCACCTCCCGGGTGGACGCCGCCGCCGTCATGGTCAACGCCTCCACCGCCTTCACCGACGGGGAGCAGTTCGGCTTCGGCGCGGAGATCGGCATCTCCACCCAGAAGCTGCACGCCCGCGGACCCATGGGCCTGCCGGAACTGACCTCGACCAAGTGGATAGTGTGGGGTGACGGGCAGATTCGGCCCGTCTAGTTGAGAGGACAGCCCGTGGCTCCCACCACCGCACCCATCCAGGAGCCGATCTTCTCGTCGGTCGACGATGTGATCGAGCGGCTGGCCCGCACCGGCTACCTGGCCGACAAGGCCACCGCCACCTCGGTTTTCCTCGCCGACCGGCTGGGCAAGCCGCTGCTCATCGAGGGTCCAGCCGGTGTCGGCAAGACCGAGTTGTCCAAGGCGGTCGCCGAGGTCGCGGGCGCGGAACTGGTGCGGCTGCAGTGCTACGAGGGCGTCGACGAGGCCCGCGCGCTCTACGAGTGGAACCACGCCAAGCAGATCCTGCGCATCCAGGCGTCCTCGGAGAACGACTGGGCCGAAACCAAGGCCGACGTCTTCACCGAGGAATTCCTGCTGGAACGCCCGCTGCTGACCGCCATCCGGCGCAGTGAGCCGACCGTGCTGCTCATCGACGAGACCGACAAGGCCGACGTCGAGATCGAGGGCCTGCTGCTCGAGGTGCTCAGCGACTTCTCGGTCACCGTGCCGGAACTCGGGACCATCACCGCGACCCGCAAGCCGTTCGTGGTGCTGACCTCCAACGCCACCCGCGAACTGTCCGAGGCGTTGAAGCGGCGCTGCCTCTACCTGCACATCGACTTCCCGGACGAGGATCTCGAGCGCCGCATCCTGGCCAGCCGGGTGCCCGAGCTCAAGCCCGCGGTCGCGGCGCAGCTGGTGCGAATCGTGCACGTGCTACGCGGCATGCAGCTCAAGAAGCTGCCGTCGGTCGCCGAATCCATCGACTGGGCGCGCACCCTGATCGCACTGGGTGCGAAGGATCTCGACGACAAGACCGTGCGGGCCACGCTCGGGGTGGTGCTCAAGCACCAGGCCGACCACGTGCGCGCACAGTCCGAGCTGAAGCTGGCCTGACATGACCGAGAACCGGCAGCGCGGACTGGTTTCCGCTGCCATGCGGGCGATCTCGGGCGGCACTCCGGCCAAGCCGGTGCAGGTGCCGGGGCCGACGGCCGAGCACGGCATCGAAGGGCACCTCGTCGGCTTCGTGGAAGCGTTGCGCGGCCGGGGAATTCCGGTCGGGCCGTCCGAAACCGTGGACGCCGGACAGGTTCTCACCGTGCTGGACCTGATGGACCGCGAAGCCCTGCGCGAGGGCCTGGCCTGCGCGCTGCTGCGCCGCACCACCCAGCGCAACACCTTCGACGGCATGTTCGACCTGTGGTTCCCGGCCGCGCTCGGCGAGCGGATCGGGGCCGAGGAGATCGAGCTGCCGGTCAAGCCGGACGGCTCGATCGACATTCTCGAACTGCGGAAGATGCTGGCGGAGTTGCTGACTCAGGATCCGTCCGGGGAGCAGGCGCAGCAGCTACAGGCCCTCGCCGCCCAGATGGTCGAGCAGATGGGCCAGTATCAGGCCGCGGGCGGGCCGTCGTTCTCCGCGTATCAGACGCTCAAGGATGTACAGCCCGAACTGTTGGTCAGCAAGATCCTCGCGGGGCTGGCCCAGGGCATGGACAACTCCGACTTCGATCGCGACGGTTTCGACGCCGAGGTGATGCGCCGCACGGCACGGCAGCGCATCAAGGACTTCCGCAGCACCGTCGAGGCCGAGACGCGCCGCCGCGTCGCCGAACGCATCGGCCGCGATCGCGTCGCCACCTACGGTGTCGCCCGCCAGGCCGAGGACGCCGACTTCCTGCGCATCTCCCAGACCGAACTCGACGAATTGCGCCGCAGCAGTCAGCGTTTGGCGCGGGTGCTGGCGTCGCGGCTGGCCGCTCGGCGTCGCCGTTCACGGCGCGGTGAGATCGACCTGCGCAAGACCATGCGCAAATCCATGTCCACCGGCGGCGTCCCGGTCAACCTGGTCACCCGCAAGCCGCGGCCCGGCCGCCCGGATCTCGTGCTGCTGTGCGATATCTCGGGTTCGGTGGCGGGGTTCTCCAGCTTCACCATGCTGCTGGTGAATGCTTTGCGCGAGCAGTTCTCCCGGGTCCGCATCTTTGCCTTCGTGGATCAGACCGACGAGGTCACCCAGCTTTTCGACTCGAAGACGCCTTTGGATCAGCTGACCCGGCGCATCTTCACCGAATCCAAGGTGGTCGGCATCGAGGGCCACTCCGACTACGGTTCGGCGCTGGAAGGTCTCGCCGAGAAGTTCCCCGACGCCGTGACCAGCCGCACGTCGCTGCTCATCCTCGGCGACGCCCGCACCAACTACCGTGACCCGGCGTTGGCGACCCTGCGTCAACTGGTCGACACCGCCAAACACGCCTACTGGCTCAACCCCGAGGCCGAGAAGATGTGGGGCACCGGCGATTCCGCCGCCGACCGCTACGCCGACATCATCGAAATGCACGAATGCCGTTCAGCCCGCCAGCTCACGACCGTCGTCGGCCGCCTGCTCCCGGTCTAGGAGACCCCATGGACGTGCTCGCCTACTGCCTGTCCAAACCCGGTGCCCGGGAAGACGAACCGTGGGAGGGCGACGTCGTCGCCAAGGTCGGCGACAAGATCTTCGCCTTCATCGGCAGCGGCGAGTCCGTCGGCCTGAAGTGCGGTCGCGACCGCGCCGAGGCCGACGAACTCGTCCACGTGTACCCCGGCGATGTCGAAGCCTCTTCCTACATCGGCCGATTCGGCTGGAACCGGGTGAAGGTCGGCGGCAAAGTCCCCGACGACGAACTCCGCGAACTCATCGACCTCTCCTACGACGCCATCGTCAGCAAGCTACCGAAATCCAAACGGCCGCAGCCCTGATCAGCTCTCCGGCCCCAACTCCACCACCGTGCCCGGATGCGCCAGCGAGGCGACGGTGATGCGTCCGCCCTGCGCCTGGTCGATGATCTGCCCCTGCCAGGCGACGAAGCACGAGGCGATCTCGCTGTTGTAGACATTGTTCAGCACCGGTGCGAGCGCCTTTGCGAAGTCACCCTCCGCAGCGATGAGCTGACTCCGGTAGGGGCCGTAGTACGGCAGAATCGCCTGCAGCACAACCGCTTCCACACCCTGCACCTGCGTGATCAGCGGGTCGATCAACGGCTGGTATTGCGTGATAACCGGGGCGATCTGCGCCAACACCGGCCCGGCCAGTTGCAGAATCGGCTGGTACACCGACCCCAGCGCGAACGCCTCCGACGAGAACGGCCCCGCCAACGGAGCCAGCCCGATCAGAGAAGCCAAGCCGCCCTGCTGCTTCGGCGCGGGCCAGCCCAGCGGGCAGGCAGGCTGCGTATTCACCGTCGGCGTCGCGAACGGACTCCCCGCCCCGAGCGGTACGGCTTTGTCGGAGGTCGCTCCCGGCCCGAGCGGGACGCTGCCCGCAGGCGCTTGCCCGCCGGGATTCAACGCCACGGTGCTCCCGGGGGCGGTCCCCAAGGGCACGGCGGCCGCGGGCGCGGTACCCAGCGGCACCGCGGCGGGAGTGCCCGCCGTAGGTCCGGCCGGAACCTGGCCCGCCGTCGGTCCGGCCGGAGTCGGGGCAGGTGCAACGGTCACACTGCCGGGCGCGGGGATAGCGCTGCCGGGCTTGGATTGCGCTGCGGCGGCGGCCTGTTCACCCGTCACCACAATGGTCGGCACGCGCTCGTCGGCACGCACGGTCAAGGTGGTGGCCGCGGCGGCGCTACCGACCACGGTGAGCGCGGCGATGGCGCGAATAGCGTTGACCACGGCAGGACGCCGGGTCGGATCGGCATTGGACATGAGAGCGGCTCCTGGTGGCGAATCTTCGGGCGCGAGGCGAATTCGG
Organism: Nocardia heshunensis; assembly: GCF_054782115.1. Classification (NCBI taxonomy): domain Bacteria; kingdom Bacillati; phylum Actinomycetota; class Actinomycetes; order Mycobacteriales; family Nocardiaceae; genus Nocardia; species Nocardia heshunensis. The sequence continues at coordinate 451,987 of NZ_BAAGTC010000009.1, forward strand.
CTGTGCTGGGGGGAATTGGGCGGTGGCGGTGGTGCGGCTCGGAAGGGTTACGCGGCGGGGGACGGCGATGTGGTGTCGGAGCGCAGCGCGGTCGGCGTGGTGGGGGCGGGCGGTGCGGCCGGAGAGACTGGTTGGGGCGGGGTAGGAGAGGCTGGCGTGGCGGTGTCGGGGTCGAAGGTGCCCTCGAGGTGCCAGACGCCGGTGAAGCCGTTGAAGGGGCCGCCGACTATGAGGCTGGTCCATTGCAAGGTGATGGCGTGGGTTTTGGGGTCGTAGGTGCCGGTGGCCGAGGGGCCTTGGGCGGCATCGGGGTTCGGGCGGTTGAACCATTGGTGGGCGACCCAGTCCCAGACTTTTTGAACCTGCTCGGAACCGGCTACCTGGGCACCTTGCTTCTCAGGGGGTTTGGGGGCGCCCTGGTTGAATTCCTGGTCGTTCCAGGAGGCGGCCCAGGCGGAGAGGTCGGCGGTGAGTTTGCCGTCGTTGTTGACGATGGTCGGGGGTGGGACTTCACGTTGGGTTTGGGGGTCGACCGGGTTGGTGGAGACGCCGAACTCGACGGCGAAGAACTTCGTCGGCTTGGTGACCGAGGCGGACAGGGAGTTGCCCTGCGCGAAACCGGGTTTGGGCTCGCTCTGGTAGCCGCCCACCCGGAGACCGCCCGCGGTGCCGGGTTCCAGGAGAGTGGTGGATCCGCCCTGGGCGGGGGAGTCGCCGTTGGGCATGTAGGGCCCGTTCTCGGGTGTGCCGCCGGGCTGCACCATGCGGAACCAGGTGCCGCGCACCGCGTTTCCATCCACCGCGCCTGCCGTGAATTTCAGCAGGCCGACCAGTTGCTCCGGGCCGCTGGAGGTCTTCGGCGAATCGGTGCTACCGCAGCCTGCCGCCAGCAGTGCGGTGGCGGTCAGCACCGCCGCAGTCGCGCGGACCCGGGGAAGTGGCTTTCTCATGCCGATTCGCCTCCGGTGGAATCGCTTCGGCCGGAGCCGGTTCGGGATGGGCGCAGGCCGATCAGGGCCAAGCCGATGATGAGCGCGCCGGGAATCAGGAAGCCCCAGGCCAATCCGCGGAACGCGGTGAATCCGAGCGGGCGGGTGACGTCGTTCAAGGCCTCGACCGCGTGGAAATTGCCCACATTGTCGTTCATGGTGCCGACCAGCCCTGCGAACCGGGAAGTCATGGGCTGCCAGCGGTTCTCGAGCGCGGTGATGCCCGATAAATCGGCCTCCGGGTGCGCGGCGCGGACCGCCCCGGCGTAGCGGCTGTTCAATTCACCGTCCGCCGCGACCAAGGTGACGAAGTAGCCCTGGACCTGGCGCACGTGCTCGGTGGTGAGGATCGGCGCGAACCCGTCGAGGACCGGTTGCGCCGCCGGACCGGCCGCGAACAACCCCGCGGCGAACGGGGTGACGACCAATGCGAGGCCCGCCAGGGCTGCGACCGCGCGCCATGTCTTGGCCCGTGAGCCCTTCGCGACTGCACGGAATCCGAACACTCCCGCACCGATCAACACGACACCCGGCAAGGCGAGCAGCCAGGGCAACGCGCCGAAAGATACTGTGCTGGAGAGCTTCTGGTAGTTGCCGCGGTTGGTGTCGATCGCATCGAGCATGCCGGAGATGTCGGATCGGATGCCCGGGTAGTCCCGGACGAATTGGTCCACTCGGGGATACTCGCCAGACGGCGGTGAAGTGCTCTGTACCGCAACGATATTCGTGCGGGCATTGTCGAGGACCTGCAGATCCGAACGATACCCGTCGATGCTCTGACCGGTCACATACGGCGCGAAGTTGTCGATCATCGCCTCGCCCTGCACCGAACGCTGGAACATGCCGGTCGCGATCGGCGCGGCCACCAGCAGGACGCCGAGCGCCGCCAACACCGCGAACGGCCATCGCGCCACCACCCGCTCGGGTGCGCGCTCGATCTGCGAGACGAATTCGGAATACGCGGGCAGTTCCGAAGCGGCCGACACGGTGGTCATCGCCGAATCCGGATCAAACGGTCGGCACTGAAGAACACGGCGGTACCGGCCACCGCGACAGTGATCAGCACCGGGACCAACCATGGATACCGTTGCCCACGGGGGATTTCCACGGTCTTGGTCGCCAGCACCGGCGCGGCCTGCACCTGCGGCGCGGAAGTCGGGGCGGCAGCTGCCACCGCGTCCGGCTGTACTGCGGAACCAGGCTGTCCGGGGGAGCCGGCCTGAGCCGGGGAACCGGGCTGTGCGGGAGAGCCAGGCTGTCCAGGTGTTTCAGCGGCGGGCGGTGTGGCGAACGGAGCCGCCGCGGGCGCGGCCTGCGGCAGGCTGCCGCGATACTGCCCGGCCAGATGCCACAGCCCGGTGAAGTTGTTGAACGGCCCGCCGACGATCTGACTGGTCCATTCGATGACGAAATTGCCTGCCGCGTCGATGCTTCCGCTGATCTGGCTGGTCTTGCCCGGCAGCCCGCCGCCGGGCTTGGGCGAACCTTGGTTGAACACTTGGTTGTTCCAGGTGACACCCAGGCTGCTCAGGTCGCCCGACAACCGCCCGCCGTCGCTGAACAGCTGCGGCAGACCGGTTCCCGAGCCGGTCTGCGGATCGGTCGGATTGGTGGCGGTCGCGAAATCCACGCCGTAGAACCGCACCGGCGTGGTCACCCGCCCCGACTGCGCATTGCCCGCCCCGTCGAACGCCGCGGCCGGTTGCGGCTGATAGCTCCCGCTCACCAGCCCGCCGTCGGTCCCGGCCGACAGCGGCGTCACCGTCTGATCGCTGCACCGGGAATCACTGTTCTGCAGGAACGGCCCGCCCGCATCGCCGGTGGGCAGGAGCATCCGGAAGAAGCTTCCGGTCACCACCCCGTTCGCGCACACGCCCGGGGCGAGTCCGAAAAGCCCGTTGAGGGCAGCCGGTTCCGCCGTCGCTTGCGGCGTGGCAAGCAGGGAAACGCCGACCGCGGCCACGCTCGCGGCAAACCGATAAGAAATACGTCCCATGACGGGTTCCCTTGATTGATTGGAAGACTGAGGTACCGAGACGCGTCGACAGCACATCCATGGCAACTCGAGTCCGAGGGAAAGTCCCGAGTTGCGGTCAGCCTGATCAGAAGGCGACCGTCCGGGATCGGGCCGCCGGTGCGCGCCCGCCGGCATTGCCCCCGGTAAGCTCGCTTTTCGTGCATACGAACGGCCGCCGCAAGCTGGGCGTGATGGGCGGCACCTTCGACCCCATCCACCACGGGCACCTGGTCGCGGCCAGTGAGGTCGCCAACCGGTTCGATCTGGATGAAGTGATCTTCGTCCCCACGGGTCAGCCCTGGCAGAAGGGCGACCGGTCGGTCAGCGCCGCCGAGGACCGGTACCTCATGACGGTCATCGCCACCGCCTCCAACCCGCGCTTCTCCGTCAGCCGGGTCGACGTGGACCGCGGCAAGGAGACCTACACCGTCGACACCCTGCGCGACCTCGCCGAACTGCATCCCGACGCGGATCTGTACTTCATCACCGGTGCGGACGCGCTGGCCAGCATCCTGACGTGGCAGGATTGGTCCGAACTGTTCGAGCTGGCGAAATTCGTCGGCGTAACCCGTCCCGGCTACGAATTGAACATCGACCATCTCGCCGACTTCCTCCGCGACTATCCGGAGGGCACGGTCACGATGGTGGAAATTCCGGCCCTGGCCATCTCGTCGAGCGAATGCCGGCGACGAGCGGGGGAGGGGCGGCCGGTGTGGTACCTCGTCCCGGACGGGGTCGTCCAATACATATCGAAACGGCACCTGTATGTGCCGAACGACAGTGCATGGTGAAAGTGCGCAGGGAAGAGGTAACAGGGTGACAGCATCGGCAGAAGCAGTGACGATGTCGACGGTGGCCGCGCTGGCCGCCGACGAGAAGCTGGCCGCCGACGTGGTCGTGCTGGATGTCTCCGAGCAGCTGGTCATCACCGACTGCTTCGTCATCGCGTCCGCGCCCAATGAGCGCCAGGTCAACGCGATCGTCGACAACATCGAGGACAAGCTGCGCGAGGCCGGGCACAAGCCGGTGCGCCGCGAGGGCACCCGCGAGGGCCGCTGGGCGCTGCTGGACTACGTCGAGATCGTGGTGCACGTGCAGCACGAGGACGAGCGTGACTTCTACGGCCTCGAGCGCCTGTGGAAGGACTGCCCGCAGATCCAGATCGACGGACTGGGTGATCCGCGCGCCAAGGCGGCCGCGGGCGAGACCGACGGTGAAGACAAGGCTGGGGACGACGAGTGAGCAAGATGGCCGGCGTCCGCCGGTTGATTCTCTTGCGGCACGGGCAGACCGAATGGAATGCCACCGACCGCATGCAGGGCCAGATCGACACCGAACTCAGTGACGTCGGCAGACGCCAGGCCAAGGACTGCGCGCCCGATATGGCGTGCAGCGACCTGATCGCCATCGTCTCCTCGGATCTCAAGCGCGCCCACGACACCGCGCTCGCCGTCGCCGAATGCGCGGCCATGCCGGTCGTCCTCGACCCGCGGCTGCGCGAGACCAACCTCGGCCAGTGGGAAGGCATGGACCACCGCGAGGTGGACGCGCAGTTCCCGGGCGCCCGCAAGGGCTGGCGGCTGGACCCCACCTTCGCCCCGCCCGGCGGCGAATCCAAGCTCGAGGTCGGCGCGCGGGCGCTGCCGGTGGTGCGCGAGCTGTACGCCACGCGCGAGGACTGGCCGGGCCGGACCATCGTGCTGGTCGCGCACGGCGGGCTGATTGCGGCGCTGACCGCGGCCCTGCTCGAACTGCCCGAAGCGAACTGGCCGGTACTGGGCGGGCTGGCCAACACCAGCTGGGTGCAGCTGACCAGCCACGGCCCCAGCGCCGACAAGCCCGGCTGGCGACTGGATGTGTGGAACGCACTCGCGAAGGTAGCCCCCGATGTCCTCTGAGGATTCGAACACCGAAGCGGCGCAGGAGAATCCGCCGCGCAAGGTGCTCGTGGTGGTCGCCGATTCGCTGTCCTACTTCGGACCCAAGGGCGGGCTGCCCGCCGACCATCCGCGCATCTGGCCCAATCTGGTTGCCGCGGAACTGGACTGGGACGTCGAGCTGGTGGCGCGCATCGGCTGGACCTGCCGCGACGCCTACTGGGCGCTGATCGGCGACCCGCGCATCTGGGCGGCGGTGCCGCGCGCGGGCGCGGTGGTGTTCGCCACCGGCGGCATGGACTCGCTGCCCTCGCCGCTGCCGACCGCGCTGCGCGAGCTCATTCGTTATGTCCGACCGGCCGCCATGCGCCGCCGGGTGCGCGACGCCTACGGCTGGCTGCAGCCGCGACTGTCGCCGCTGGGCTGGCCGGTGGCGCTGCCGCCGTCGGTCAGTGTCGACTATCTCGAGCAGTCGCGGAATTCGCTGGTGCAGTTGCGGCCCGAGCTGCCGATCGTGGCGGTGCTGCCGTCGGTGCACAAGTGCGAGGCGTACGCCGAGGTGCACACCGGTCGCGAACCCATGGTGCGGGCCGTGACGGCCTGGGCCACGGAGCACGACGTGCCGCTGGTGGATCTCGGAGAGGCCGTGCGCGACAACGTGTTCAACGGCCCCGCCAACCCGGACGGCATCCACTGGGGCTGGGAAGGCCACAGTGCGGTCGCGCGGGCAATGGTGAAGGTGCTGACCGAGGCGACTTCGGATCAGGTTCGTACTACATCGCCTGATGGGGTTCACACTGCATGACCGTGGTGGTGGTGACCGATTCGTCGGCCAGCGTGCCGGCCGAGCTGGTAACTGATCTTGGTGTGCTGGCCGTGCCCCTGCACGTGCTGGTCGACGACCGGGAGATCCGGGAAGGTATCGACGAATGCGATATCGACTACGGCAACTCCCAGGTCACCACCTCGGCCGCCTCCCCGGGCGACCTGCGCGCGGCCTACGAACGCGCGCTCGAACTCAGTGACGGCGACGGCGTTGTCGCCGTGCACATTTCACGACAGCTCTCCGGCACCTGGGAGGCCGGTCGGCAAGCCGTTCGCGATATGGACGCCGCCGACCGTATCCGCCTGGTCGATTCGCTGAGCGCGGGACTGGGAACCGGGCTGCCGGTGCTGGCCGCCGCCCGGCGCGCCCGGGCCGGGGAGCCCCTGGACGTCGTCTACGACTCCGCCGTGGCCGCCGCCAGCCGGGGCCGCGCCTTCATCGTGGTCAACCGCACCGAGCAACTGCGCCGGGGCGGCCGATTGAGCACGGCCGCCGCCTTTTTCGGCACCGAACTGGTCACCAAGCCGATCCTGCAGATCGTCGACGGGCGGCTGGAACTGCGGGAGAAGGCCCGGACCCGATCCAAGGCGTTCACCAAACTCGTTGCAGCGGCGGTGGATGCGGCCGGTGAGGATGGGGCCGCGGTGGCCGTCCAGCATCTCGGGGCGGCGGAGGCGGCCAACACCATCGCCGGTCAGCTGCGGGATCTGATTCCGGGTATCCGCGAGGTCATCATCGCCGAGTTCGGGCCCACCTTGGGCGTGCACCTGGGCATGGGAGCCGTCGGCGCGCTGGTGGTGCCGGGCGGCTGCGGCTAGCCGTCCCCGCCGGCTGCGGCTAGTGCGGGCCCTGCTGTCCCTGGCGGTTGGCCAGTTCGTCCACGAAAACCTTGGCGCACTGGGCCAATTGGGCGGGGCTCAAGCTCGCGATGTCCTTGCCGCAGTCGGCATTGGCCGGGGCGTTCGGGGTATTCGCGCCCGGCGCGAGATCGTCCAGTTTCACCAGCTGGGTGGGTACCGTGCGGCTGGCGCTGATGTCCAGGCGGTAGGCCACGCGACCGTTGAATTCCACGAAGCCGCGCCAGGTGTCACCGTCGATCGGCGTGAAATCGACCAGCTTGCCACCGTTGGACATGACGGTGCCCGCATTGCTCGCCAGCCAGGACCGGGCATCGGCGTCCAGATTGTCGATATTGATGCGGCGCGGATCGGTGTCGTCGAGCGCGTAAACCGCCTGCGGATTGAGATTCCCGCGGTGCACCACGTCGGCCGGGGTCACCGCGTAGGCCACGATCAACTGGGAAGTGCTGCCGCGCAACGTCATCGGGGTGACCCAGACCAGGCGGCCGGTCGTCTTGTCACGCAGCAGGTAGCCCGACGGATGACCGCTCTCCTCACCGGCCGCCGTGGTGTCGAAGCCGAAGTGGTTGCGGTTCATGTTCTCTCGTCCCGCCACCCACTTGATCTCGTCCCGCTGGAACCGGCTCAGCGACTTCGGATACACCGGCCCCGGCAGGGTTCCAGCGTCTACGTTGGGCCGGTAGTCGAGCCGGACGTGCCCGTGATCGCCGCGCACCAGGATCACGCCCGCCGGGGCGGTCACGGTGCCGTGCGTCCAGGGCATCGGCGCGGTCACCGGGATGACCACGATCGGTTCCTTGTCGTCGCAGTAGCCCCAGACATCGCTCGGATCGAAGCCGATCAGTGGAAAACGTTCCCGCAGCAAGTTGTTGAGGCTGTTCATGCGGGAGCCGCCGAAGGCGCGGTCGATGCCGTAGTCGCCGGTGAAGGTGCACTGGGTGGCATTGCCCTGGCCCGACCACATGGCCACGCCGCCGAGCGGGACATTGATGCCGGTGCCGTCGAGCACCCCGCTCCAGGAGCCGGGGGCGTCGCCCTTGCCGTTGAGGTAGGTGATGGTCTCGGTGCGCAGGCTGACCGACTGCTGGGCTCCGGTCGCGCGGGTGAGGGCGATCTGCGCGCCGTCGAGGGAACCGACGCGCGGCTCCCATCCGGCGGTCGGGAGATCGCCCTGCTTCACGCAGCCGAAGACGTCGTGGCGGCCGCGGATGGCGCAGCCGTCGGTGTTCTTCATGCCGCCGTCGGTGAGCAGGTGCAGGGACTCCGGAACCTGGTTCGGGTCATGGACATACAGGGTGGTCGCGCCCGCGTAGAAGCGGCCGACATTCTTGTCGAGATTGATCGCGAAGCGGCCGATCATGACGATCGACACCACCAGCAGTAGCGCCACGATCGTGGACCAGACGCCGCGATAGTCCAGCCCGCCCCAGGTCGCGACGACGATCAGTGCCACGGTGAACGCGTAGGCCAGCAGCCACCACAGGCCGCCGCCGTGCTGGATCACATTGAAATACCAGGCCCGGAAACCGTTCTGGGTGCCGAAGCCGGGTGCGATGGTGGCCCAGAACAACCAGAACAGCCCGATCACGGCCGGTGGCAGCGCCCACAGCGTGAATATCGTGCGCACGCGTGACATGCCGACCCTCGTCTCCCCGTAGCTGATTCGCACTATAGCCCCGCCGGCCTCGGCCGCGCCTGCCCGTTTTCCAGCCCGACAACCAGCGGAAACAGCCTTGTCCACAACGTGAACAGCTATCCACAGGTCCGGCGAAAGCCCTGGTCGCGCAGGCGGCTTCGACGCCCGCCGCTTCTACCGTGAGCCACATGCCACAACTCGACGAACGCACCCCTCTGCAACGCCTCTCCGCCCGCGCCAAGGCCGAAGCACACGCGGCCCGCTGGGATGAGGAATCCCTGGAATATGCGGTCGGCCAGTCGGCCGATCGTGGGGTCGGCGCGAAGCCACCCGAAGCCGCGGCCGAGCCTCCGATCCCCGCCACACCCGGCTGGCTGTCGGAACCTTGCGGCAGCGTCTCCCTCTGGCACGAACGCCTTGTCCCCGAACGCTTCCGCGGCACCCGCTGGGACCCCGGCCCGCGCGGCGCACTCGTCATCGCCGCCCTCGGCCTGCTCGCCATCCTCATCGCGGGTTACGTCGCACTGCGCGAAGAGCCGGTCACCCAACCCGTCCCACCGCTGGCCGCCGTCGGCGAAATCGTCCCCGCCGACCAGGATTCGCCCGCCCCCGCCCCCGACGCCGCAGCCGCCACGGCAGCACCTGGCACACCCATGCCCGTTGCCGGTCCGGTCCAGCCGTCCGCCTCCGGCGCGTTCCCACCGCTGACGGTGCGGCCCCAGGCCCCGCAGCCGGGCCGAAACCCGCTCGCGCCCACCGTGGCCGGAGCACCGACCCCGTCGACCGTGCCCGGAGAACTGGTCGTCAGCGTCGTAGGTCTCGTCGAACACGGTGGCCTGCGCCGCTTCCCGCCCGGCGCTCGCGTCGCCGACGCCCTCCGCGTCGCCACCCCACGCCCCGAAGCCGACCTCACCACCCTCAACCTCGCCCAACTCCTCACCGACGGCGACCAGATCATCGTCGCCCGCTCCGCCACCCGCCCGACCACCCCGCAACTCGGCACCACCATCGTGAATTCCGCCCACCCGGCGGCGAATTCACCCCCCACCTCCGGCCCACCCCGCCCCACCGGCACCCCCGCCAAGATCAACCTCAACACCGCCACCGAATCCGACCTCGACACCCTCCCCGGCGTCGGCCCCGTCACCGCCAAAGCCATCCTCACCTGGCGCACCCGCCACGGCCGCTTCACCTCCGTCGACCAACTCGCCGAAATAGAAGGCATCGGCCACTCCCGCCTCAACCGCCTCCGCGACCGGGTGACGATATGACCGCGGCCAAAGACGCTGCGCCGGTGGACAAGCCCGCTACCGGCCGCGCAACTCGCGCACCGGTGAGCCCGCAGCCGCCGTCGGCTACCGCTGCATCGCAGCACTGTCGCCCGGCCTGGACCGCGAATCGAGCATCGGTGGCCCGTGCCAGCGAGGCGGATCTGGGCGTATGCGAGAAGGGCGCAGTCATGACGCCGCCCGGATGCGGCTTCGGCATCGTCGCCGATCTGGCCGCGACCGGCGGGAAGGGGTGGCGATGACGGGGGCTGAATCCGCCTCCGGCGCTTCCGATGAGGCGGTCGGGGCAGAGCGGGACCGGGGTTCGGTCGAGGTGCCGGAGGTGTTGGATGCGCGGTTGGTTCCGGCGACCGTGTGCTGTTGGGGTGCGACCGTCGCGGCGGTGTTGGTGGGGTGGCGGGTCGGTGTGGCGGTGGCGGTGGGGTGTGTGCTGGGCGGAATGTGTGTGGCGGCCTGGATGATTCGGCGGGCGGCGGCGGGGCGGCGAGCCGGGGCGGCGTGGGTGGTTTTGGCGGCCTTGCTGATCGGGGGCGGGTTCGGGGTGGCGGGGGCGTGGCATGCGCATCGGGTGGAGGGGCATCCGTTGCGGGCGGTGCGGGTGGGGCAGCGGCTGGTTGCCGTGGTGGAGCCGACGGACGATCCGAAGCGGGTGGCGGGCAAGCCGTTCGGCGGGCCCAAGGTGATGATGAAGGCGAGCCTGGTCGAGTATCGGGTGGGCGGGCGGATCGTTCGGTCGGGTGGCAGTGTGGTGGTGCTTGCTCCGGCGGTCGGGTGGCAGACGTTGTTGCCGGGGCAACGGGTGGAATTCCGTGCGCGGGTGGGCCGTCCGTGGCGCACGGATCTGACGGTGGCGGTGTTGCGGGCGGATGCGGCGCCGCTGTCGGCGAGTGATCCGCCGTGGTGGCAGCGGACGGCGGGGCGGGTGCGTGGCAACTTCACCGCGGCTGCTCATCGTGCCCTGTCCGCCGATGCCGCGGGGTTGTTGCCCGGCTTGGTGATCGGTGACATCTCCACACTCACCGAGCATGTGCAGGAGAACTTCCGGGAGACGGACCTGACTCACCTGACGGCGGTCAGCGGCGCGAACGTCACGATTCTGCTGGGCGCCGTGCTGGTTTCGATGCGCACGCTGACGGTCGATCCGCGCATCGGTGCGCTGGCGGCGGCGCTCGCACTGGTCATGTTCGTGATCCTGGCCAGACCCTCACCCAGCGTGCTGCGGGCCGCCGTGATGGGTGCCGTTGCGCTGCTGGCGTTGTGCACGGGACGGCGCAAGCAGGCGCTACCCGCGCTGTGCACCGCGATCATCGGATTGCTGGCCTGGTCACCCGGTCTCGCGCTGGATGCCGGGTTCGCCCTCTCGGTGCTGGCCACGGCCGGTCTGATCGTGATCGCCCCGGGCTGGTCGGATTGGCTTCGGGCCCAGGGGTGGTGGCGCATCCCCGCGGATTCCTTCGCGGTGGCCGCCGCGGCCTTCGTGGTCACCACGCCGCTGGTGGTTTCCATGAGCGGGCATCTGAGCCTGGTGGCGATCGTGGTGAACATGCTGGTCGAACCGGTGATCGCGCCGATCACCATTCTCGGCGCGATCGGTGCGCTGCTCGCCTGCCTGTGGTCACCGCTCGCGACGCCGCTCATGTACTGCAGCGCACCGCCGATGTGGTGGCTGCTCACCGTCTCCGACCGCGCCGCCGCCCTCGGAGCCTCGGTCGCGGTGCCCACCGGCCCGCGTTCGGGTCTGGTGGCCGCCGTGGCGTGCACGCTCGTGCTCGTCGCCCTACGCCCCCGCCCGGGCATCGACTCGGCGGAGAGTGCCGACCCCGGAGGCGCTGCCGGAGGACCTGTCGGGGCGGACTCGTAGGATCGACGCGTGAACCAGCGACCCGCGCCCCTGCATCTCGTGCTCGGTGAAGAGGAACTGCTGATCGAGCGGGCGGTGGCGGAGATTACCGCGCAAGCCCGTGCCGCCTCCCCGGACGCGGCCTCGCTGCCGGTGGATCGACGGCGGGCGGGCGACGCCACCACGGCGGAGCTGGCCGAACTGCTGAGTCCTTCACTGTTCGCGGAGGATCGGGTGATCGTGCTGGAGTCCGCCGCCGAGGCGGGCAAGGACGCGGTCGCGGTGATCCAGGATGCCGCGTCCTCCCCGCCCGAGGGCGTCGTGCTGGTCATCCTGCACACCGGCGGCGGCCGGGCCAAGGCGCTCGCCCCGGCCCTGCAGAAGCTCGGCGCGGTCGTGCACAATGCCGCCAAGCTGACCAAGGCGGGCGAGCGGGTCGAGTTCGTGCGCAACGAGTTCCGCGCCGCCAACGTGAAGGTGTCCGCCGACGTGGTGCAGGCCCTGCTCGAGGCCATCGGCTCGGACCTGCGGGAATTGGCCGCCGCCAGTTCACAGTTGGCGGCCGATACCGGCGGCAAGGTCGATCTCGCGGCGGTGCGGCAGTACTACTCGGGCAAGGCCGAGGTGACCGGATTCGAGGTCGCCGACCTGGCCGTGTCCGGGGATCGCCCGGCGGCCATGGAGGCGCTGCGCTGGGCCATCGATCGCGGCGTCCCGGCGGTGCTATTGGCCGACGCCCTCGCGGATTCGGTGCACACCATCGCCCGCGTCGGCTCGGCCGGACGCGGCGACCCGTTCAAGATGGCCGGGGATCTGGGCATGCCGCCGTGGAAGGTGAAGAAGGCCCAGGGCCAGGTGCGCGGCTGGACCGGCGCCACCATCGGGGCGGCCCTGCAGGTGGTGGCCACGCTCAACGGTGACGTCAAGGGCCAGGCCGCGGACGCCAATTACGCTCTCGAGCACGCACTCTCACGCATTCTGGACCTGCGCGAGAGTGCCTCGTAACCGCGTAACCGCTGCGGACTAGGAGTCCGAAGGCTTCCAGACGATCTTGCCGCCCTGGAAGTCCTGGGCCTTACCGCCCTGGTAGTCGTACTCGTCGCCGGTCGGGTAGCCGTAGCGCCCGTTCTCCGCGCCGTTGCGCACCCACTCGTCGCGAATCCAACCCCACACCACGTGGGTGCCGGTCTTCTGCGTGGAGTAGATGGCCCCGCCCTCGAACAGCTGCTCGTGGGTGGTGGTGCTGCCGGTCTTGTTCTCATCGGCGATGGGGAAGCCCAGGGGGCTCATCTCCCAGCCCACCGCGGAGTACTTGTCGCGGACGACGCCGCTGAGCACATGCGTGCCCGCGCCCACCGACCAGTAGATCGATCCGCCCTGGAAGTGCTGGAAGCGACCGGGTTTGCCGGTTGCGCCCTCATCGGTGACCGGGTACTTCAGCAGGCCGGACTCCGAGCCGGCGCCGCGCCACTTGTCGCGGATCGATCCGCCGATGGCGTGCGCGTTGGTCGCCGGGGTCCAGTAGATGGAGACGTTGTTGACGAAGTCCTGCTTGCGGCCGCCACCGGCCGCATCGGCCTCGGGCCCGGCCGGATCGCCGAAGAAGTCCGGCCCACCGGCCGCGTCGTACTCCACCTCGATCGCCCCGCCCACATCGAACGGGCCAATGGGACGCGCCGTGGCCACACCCATTCCGGCGGTCAGCGCGACCGCGGCCACGCTGATGGCCAGCGTGCCCCGGGTCACGGACGAACGGTTGTCACGACGCAGCGTTGCCAAGAGATCTCTCCCAGTGCGGTTTCTTCGGTAAGCCCCCGACGTTTTCGCAGCCATACTGCTGCCAACCGCCCGCTTCGGCAAGTCAGCAGTTTCCTGGGCACGACAAAAGCCGCCGTGGTCATCGTGGCCACGGCGGCTGTGTAGAAGCATTGTTCCGGTATGGGTACCGGGTTGATCAGCCGAGCTTGTTGAAAGCCAGCGACAGGGCCGACTTCTTGTTGGCGGCCTGGTTGGAGTGGATGACACCCTTGGAGGCGGCCTTGTCCAGGCTCTTGCTCGCGGTCTGCATCAGCTCGAGCGCCTTGTCCTTCTCGCCCGCCGCAGCGGCCTCGCGGAACTTGCGGATCGAGGTGCGCAGCGCGGACTTCACCGACTGGTTACGCTGACGCGCAAGCTCGTTGGTGCGGATCCGCTTCATCTGGGACTTGATGTTGGCCACGCCTGTTTCCTCGTGTTCCTTCGTTTGGTGGGTATGCGGGATGCAAAGTCTTCGTGCGCGCACTACGAGAGGGGTAGTCGCAGCACCGATCGTCGAGATTACCAGGCGACGCGGCCAGGTATGAAATCGGGCCTGTCCGCTACGTGGCTGAAACCAGAAATTTATCCGCGTCCAACTGCGTGTTGCCCCTGCGTGATGGACGATTCTTGCATGACCCCCGCCGCGCCCGCACCGGGTCTTTCGAAGACCAACAGATCTGCAGCGCCCGCCACGATCGTGCCCACTCCTGCCGGTATCGAGCGTGAGAAACGGGAGAAAACGGGCGTATTCGCCGGCTATCGCCCCGGCCGCTATGACCGTGCCTACGACGAAATGTTCGATGCCGCCGGTCGCCCGCGCGCCCCCTACCGGGGCATATTCAACGCGCTGGCCACCATCGACGCCGCAGATCTGGCCGCCCGCGCCGAGGCCCTGGACCGTGCGTTCGTGGATCAGGGCATCACCTTCTCGCTATCCGGGCAGGAACGCCCCTTTCCACTCGACCTGGTGCCGCGGGTGATCGCCGCCTCGGAATGGACCAAGCTCGAACGCGGCATCAAACAGCGGGTGCGCGCACTCGAGGCGTTCCTCGCCGATGTCTACGGCGAGCAGACCATCCTGCGCGACCGGGTGATCCCGAAACGACTCGTCACCTCCTGCGACCACTTTCATCGCGAGGCCACCGGCCTGGTGCCGCCCAACGGCGTGCGCATTCACGTCGCCGGGATCGACCTGGTGCGTGACGAACACGGGGATTTCCGTGTGCTGGAAGACAATCTGCGTTCCCCGTCGGGTGTGTCCTACGTCATGGAGAACCGCCGCACCATGGCACGGGTGTTCCCGGACCTGTTCGCCTCGCATCGGGTCCGCGCCGTCGGCGACTATCCCACGCATCTGCTGCGTGCCCTGCGCGCGGCCGCCGCCCCCAACGAGGCCGACCCGACCGTGGTCGTGCTCACCCCCGGCGTCTACAACTCCGCCTACTTCGAGCATTCGCTGCTGGCCCGGCAGATGGGTGTGGAACTGGTCGAGGGTCGTGACCTGTTCTGTCGCGACAATGTCGTCTATATGCGCACCACCGCCGGGGAGCGGCAGGTGGATGTCATCTACAAGCGCATCGACGACACCTTCCTCGATCCCATGCAGTTCCACCCGGATTCCATGCTGGGCGTGGCCGGGATCCTCAACGCGGCCCGCGCGGGCACGGTGGTGCTGGCCAACGCGGTCGGCAACGGGGTCGGCGACGACAAGCTCATCTATACCTATGTGCCCGCCTTCATCGAGTACTACCTGGGCGAGAAGCCGATCCTGCCCAATGTCGACTCCTACCGCTGCTGGGAGCCCGCCGAACGCGACGAGGTGCTCGACCGGGTCGCCGAACTGGTGATCAAGCCGGTGGAAGGTTCCGGCGGGTACGGCATCGTGATCGGCCCGGCCGCCAGCGCCCGCGAGCTGGAGGCCACCCGACGCAAGGTGCGCGCCAATCCGCGCGGCTGGATCGCGCAACCGGTGGTGCAGCTGTCCACGGTGCCCAGCAAGATCGAGGGCCTGCTCGCGCCCCGGCATGTGGATCTGCGGCCCTTCGCGGTCAACGACGGCGACGACATCTGGGTGCTGCCCGGCGGATTGACCCGGGTGGCACTGCCGGAGAACTCACTGGTGGTGAATTCCAGTCAGGGTGGCGGCAGCAAGGACACCTGGGTACTGGCCCCCAGAACTTCTGTGGCGCAACGGGAATTGGCGGGATCGCAATTGGTCAGCGAACTGCATCTGGGCGCTCCGGAACTGGACCAGTCGCGGGAACCCTCCGCCGCGCGCACCAATCAGCAACAACAGTAGAAGCACAACAACAGTTCAATTCGAGAACATCAGCAGCAATGGCGCTCGGCAGGTGGTTACAGCGTTAGGTGGTCGGATCATGTTGGCGCGCAATGCCGAATCCCTGTTCTGGATCGGGCGCTACGTCGAGCGTGCCGAATATACGGCCCGCATTCTCGATGTGACGGTCCATCAGCTACTCGAGGACGCCACCGTGGATCCGGACCGAACATCGCGGGTGCTGCTGCGGGTACTGGGCATCGAATCGCCCGACGAAGACCACGAATTGGATGTCTGGTCGGTGACCGAACTGGTGGCCTTCGGCCGCGACGGCGGCTCCATCGTCGATTCCATCAGTCGGGCCCGCGAGAATGCCCGGGGCGCACGGGAAGTCACCTCCACCGAAATGTGGGAGTGCCTCAATGCCACCTTCAACGGGCTGGCGGCGGCCGAGCGGGCGGCACGGGCGCTGGGGCCGCACGAGTTCTGCCACTACATCACCGATCGGGCGGCCATGTTCGCCGGACTCTCGGATTCGACTTTGAGCCGCGACGACGGTTATCGCTTCCTACTACTGGGCCGATCCATCGAACGCGTGGATATGACCGTGCGCCTGTTGCATTCACGCGCCGGTGACCGCACGTCGTCTCCCGCCTGGGTGACGGTGCTGCGTTCCGCCGGTGCGCACGATCCGTACCTGCGCACCCATCGCGGCGTGCTCGACGCCAATCAGATCGCGGAATTCATCCTGCTGGACCGGCTTTTCCCGCGTTCGGTATTCCATTCGCTGCGAGTGGCCGAGACCTGCCTGCAGGAATTGGATCAACGACCCAACAGCAGATTCGCGGCCCGCCACGAGGCACACCGGCTGCTCGGGCGGGCGCGCAGCGAACTCGAGTTCATCCCGTCGGCCGTGCTGCTCGAGGATCTGCCCGCCCGCCTGCTGTGGCTGCAGCAGACCTGCCGCGAGGTCGGAGAGGCGGTGGCGCTGCAGTACTTCCACGCCGAATCGTGGGTGGCGTGGACCGGACTGCACGGCCGCATCTCGGAGCGGGTGGAGGAACTGGCATGAGCTGGCGCATGCGGGTGGTGCACACCACCGGATATGTCTACGAAGCGCCGGTCACCCGGTCGTTCAACGAGGCCCGGCTCACGCCGCGCGCCGACAGCAGACAGAACGTCATCCTGAGCCGCGTCGACACCGTGCCCTCCACGCGCTCCTACCGCTACACCGACTACTGGGGCACCGCGGTGACCGCCTTCGACCTGCACGCCCCGCACACCGAATTGGAGGTCACCAGCGCCTCGGTGGTGGAGACCGAACCGTTCACCGTGCCCGCCGAGGAGCTGTCCTGGGAGGAGTTGCGCGCCGACACCATCGCCGACCGCTTCGACGAACTGCTGCAGGCCACCGACTACGTCCCGCGCGAGAAACGGCTGGCCTCGGTGGTGCGTCAGCTCGCCCGCGGCGTCCCGCCCGCCAAAGCGGTTGTCGGCGCGGCGGAATGGGTGCACCGGGAGATGGAATACCTGGCCGGAACCACCTCGGTGCACACCTCGGCCGTGCAGGCCTTCGCCGAAAGAAGGGGCGTGTGCCAGGATTACGCGCACCTCACGCTGCTGCTGTTGCGCGGCATGGGGATTCCCTGCCGCTACGTCTCCGGCTACCTGCACCCCGATCCCGCGGCCGAGGTCGGCGACACCGTGGCGGGTCAGATGCACGCCTGGGTGGAGGCGTGGACGGGGGAGTGGTGGGGTTACGACCCGACCAACAACATCCCGATCACCGAGCAACACGTATCCGTCGGTGTCGGACGTGATTACGCGGATGTGCCGCCCCTCAAAGGTATCTTCAGCGGGAGCGGCTCGACCGATCTCGAGGTCGTGGTGGAGATAACCCGCCTGGCCTGAGGCGCTTGTCGGTGCGGTACCCCATGCCAGCGGAAGGTAACCGATGTCTCCCACAGCTCAGGAAGTCGCCGAAGATCTGACCGACCTGCAGCCGCCCACCCTGGGGCGCAAGCTGTTCGCCGAGGGCCTGGGCACCTTCGTGCTGGTGCTGGCCGGTGTCGGCACCGCCGTGCTGGCGGGCGAACGGGTCGGCGCGCTCGGCGTGGCGCTGGCCTTCGGTCTCACCGTGCTGTTCCTGGTGTATTCCATCAGCCCGATCTCCGGCTGCCACGTCAACCCCGCTGTCACCGTCGGGCAGCTGCTGCTGGGCCGCGTGAATATCGTGGTCGCCGCGGGCTATTGGGTCGCCCAGGTGATCGGTGGGCTGGCGGCGGGCGCGGTCATCTACGCCATCGCCAAGAACCTGCCCTCCTACGACCGCGCCAAAGACGGTCTGGGAGCGAACGGCTGGGGCGAGCACAGTCCGTCCAAGGTGGTGCTCGGTGAGGTCACCACCAACGGTTACGGCTTGGCGGCGGCCATCGCCGTCGAGGTCATCCTGACCGCGCTGCTGGTGTTCGTGGTGCTGGCCTCCACCGATCAGCTCTCCGACATCCCGCTCGCGGGCCTGTCGATCGGCTTCACCTACACGGTGGTCCACCTGATCTCGATCCCGGTCGACAACACCTCGGTGAACCCGGCCCGCAGCATCGCGGTCGCGTTCTTCCAGGACGGCGCGCCCGCGCAGCTGTGGGTGTTCATCGTCTTCCCGCTGATCGGCGGCGTGCTGGGGTCCCTCGTCTACGGGATGATCTACGGTCGCTCGCGCAATATGGTCAGCTGATTCGACTCAGTACCAGTGGTATTCGGCGCACAGCCGGTGCGCCACCCGATCGAAGATCTTGCGGGGCAGGATCGCGCCCTCCCGGCGGATGCCCATCTCGGGCACATCGAGGACGCGATCCAACCGCACCCAGCTGTCGCGACCCGCGTGATCCCACGCGCCGGAGCCGATGCCCACCCAGTTGTGGTGGTGCGCGTGTTCCTCGTTCGAGGACAACATGAGCCCGAGCAGTGTCTTGCCCTCGCGGCCCACCACCAGGACGGGACGGTCCTTGCCGTTGTTCGGGTCCTCCTCGTAGGGCACCCAGGTCCAGACGATCTCACCCGGATCGGCTCGCCCGTCCAACTGCGGGCTGTAGACGATCTGCCGCGCGCGTTCCTTCGCGGGCACGCCCGCCGAGGACGTCGGCCGCACCGAGACCCCCGGCCCCTGCCGCGGCGTGCCGATCGCGCGCAGCGCGCGATCCCACATCGTCGACTGCCGTACCCGTCCGATCAACTTCGGACCCTGCTCCGTCACCAGGTGGGTCCCCTGCTCCTTGGCAACGATCCCCAACTGCTTCCCCAGAGCGTTCCACCTACCCGCCATGAACGGCAGCCTAACCGTGGGGGAGCGGATTCTCATCCGGGCCGGATTCGCCTGCGGGAACGCGCGGTTCGGGCCAGCGGAACGCCGGGGCGAGGACATCGGTTCGTGCACCGTAGACTTGCTGGTTGACATGCCGCTGTTTCGCCATGCCGAGGAGTGACTCCGATTAGCAGCTTCGCCGACAAGACGTTCACCGATCCTTCCAAGATCAGGAACTTCTGCATCATTGCGCACATCGACCACGGGAAATCGACCCTGGCCGATCGAATGCTGCAACTCACCGGTGTGGTCGAGGAGCGCGCCATGCGCGCCCAGTACCTGGACCGCATGGATATCGAGCGTGAGCGCGGCATCACCATCAAGGCCCAGAACGTGCGGCTGCCGTGGAAGGTCGACGGTGAGGAGTACGTCCTGCACCTGATCGACACCCCCGGCCACGTCGACTTCACCTACGAGGTGTCGCGTGCGCTCGAAGCGTGTGAGGGCGCGATCCTGCTGGTCGACGCCGCGCAGGGCATCGAGGCGCAGACCCTGGCCAACCTGTACCTGGCCATGGACAAGGACCTGACGATCATCCCGGTCCTCAACAAGATCGACCTTCCGGCGGCCGACCCGGACCGCTACGCCGCCGAGCTCGCCCACATCGTGGGCTGCGAGCCCGAGGACGTGCTGCGGGTGTCCGGCAAGACCGGTGTCGGTGTGGCCGAACTGCTCAACGAGGCCGTGCGCGTGGTGCCGCCGCCCGTCGGCGAGGCCGACGCCCCGGCCCGCGCCATGATCTTCGACTCGGTCTACGACACCTACCGCGGCGTCGTCACCTACGTGCGTGTGGTGGACGGCAAGCTCACCCCGCGCCAGAAGATCAAGATGATGTCGACCGGTGCGACGCACGAACTGCTCGAAATCGGCGTCGTCTCACCCGAACCCAAGCCCACCCAGGGTTTGGGCGTCGGCGAGGTCGGCTACCTCATCACCGGTGTGAAGGACGTGCGGCAGTCCAAGGTCGGTGACACCATCACCTCGCAGCGCGACGGCGCGACCGAGGCGCTGACCGGCTACCGCGAACCGCGGCCGATGGTCTACTCCGGCCTGTACCCGGTCGACGGCTCGGACTATCCGAACCTGCGCGACGCCCTGGACAAGCTGCAGCTCAACGATGCCGCGCTGACCTACGTGCCGGAGACCTCGGTGGCCCTGGGCTTCGGCTTCCGCTGCGGCTTCCTGGGCCTGCTGCACATGGAGATCACCCGCGAGCGGCTCGAGCGCGAATTCGGCCTCGACCTGATCTCCACCGCCCCCAACGTGATCTACCGCGTGGTCATGGAGGACGGCGCCGAGCACGTCGTCACCAACCCGTCGTACTGGCCCGAGGGCAAGGTGCGCGACATCTACGAGCCGATCACCCGCTGCACCGTGATCGCGCCGAGCGAATTCATCGGCACCATCATGGAGCTGTGCCAGGCCCGCCGCGGTGAACTGCTCGGCATGGACTACCTGTCGGAGACCCGCGTCGAGATGCGGTACACGCTGCCGATGGCGGAGATCATCTTCGACTTCTTCGACTCGCTGAAGTCGCGCACCCGCGGCTACGCCTCCCTCGACTACGAGGAGGTCGGCGAGCAGTCCGCCGCGCTGGTGAAGGTCGACATCCTGCTGCAGGGCGAGGCCGTCGACGCGTTCTCGGCCATCGTGCACAAGGACGCCGCCCAGGCCTACGGCAACAAGATGACCGTCAAGCTGCGCGAGCTCATCCCGCGTCAGCAGTTCGAGGTGCCGATCCAGGCCGCCATCGGCTCCAGAGTCATTGCGCGCGAGAACATTCGGGCGATCCGCAAGGACGTGCTCGCCAAGTGCTACGGCGGTGACATCAGCCGTAAGCGCAAGCTGCTCGAGAAGCAGAAGGAAGGCAAGAAGCGCATGAAGACGATCGGCCGCGTCGAGGTGCCGCAGGAAGCCTTCGTGGCGGCGCTGAGCACCGACTCGGCCGCGGACGCCAAGAAGAAGTAGCGAGATCGACTCTCGAACTCTGGTGCCCCGCTCCCCCTCGGGAGCGGGGCACAGTGCAAATCGGACAGTGTTTTGTCCGCAAGGTCCGGTATGCACCCTGAAAATGGGTCTTCCGTACTGATATGCAGGGTGACAAGCTGTGTGGCACCCCTATGGGCACACCGCCGCCTACCTGGTGGATGTGACAGACCGGTTATCCGGAAATAGGGTGTGAAATGAGTTTGGTCCGGCAGGCCGCGTGACGGCCTTGCCGGAGCCCTGAGAGCGGAGCCTGTATGACACGTGATCTGCCCTTCGCCGACGATGACGCCGCCGATGACAACGGGGGCGACGCCGCCTATCGCATTGCCAACGGTGTCGCGCGCGTAGCCAGGGCAGGCGCGTACGTGACCGGCGGTGCGCTCGTCGCCGCCAGCGGCAACCGCGGCAGCAACGCGGCGATCACCCACGACAGCAAGTCGGTGGGCTGGTCGCAGGCCAACGATCCGCAGTCGAACGTGCCCAGCCCGACGGTCACCTTCCCGGATCTGACCGCGGATCAGGTCCCCGCGCAGCACCTCGGGCCCGCGACGGCCGCCCCGGTGAGCGGGCCCTTCGGCCCGCTCGACGACTACCACCACGGCACCGACGCCGGCCTGTTCCCGGCCTCGTTCAACTCGCTGCAGCCCGACACCTCCCTCTCCGGTTTCCACGGGATCGGCCTGCCCGACAACGAGTCCGGCCTGCCCGGCTCCGGCGGGCACTGGGGTGTGCCGCTGGACAATCCGGCCACCGACCTGGTGCCCACCCCCACGCAGCCGGTGACGCCCACGCTCGACCCGCTGCAGCCCAATTTCCTGCAGAGCCTGCCCGGCTTCGCGCTGCCCAACACCCCCGGCATGCACCTGCCCGGCACCGATGGCGCGCATGTGCCCGACATGTCCGGTGGCACCGGTCCGTTCGACGGTGTGGGCGCGACCGACGGCCAGGGTGTCGGTGCGTTCCTGGGTACGCAGTGGACTGTGGACGCGCACGTCGGTCTGGACGGCGTGTGGTTCCACTCCGATCTGAAGGTCGATCTGGGTGTCGGTCACGTCATGGACCAGTACAACCAGTTCACTCAGCATGTGAGCCAGGGGCTTTCGCATCCGGCGGGCGCGGACCTGAGCACTGTCGCGCCCGGCGGCTCCGGCCAGCAGGCCGGGACGCCCGCGCACCCCGCTGCCGCGAATTCCGTTCCGGGGCAGGCGACCTCGCCGGTCTCCGGTCAGGGCGCGGCCCAGCTCCCAGGTCAGGCCGCCGCTCCGTTGCCGGGTCAGGGTGCCTCGGGTCTGCCCGGTCAGGGCACGGCCGGGTCTCCGGCCGGCGTCGCACCGACTTCCGTTGTGCCGGGCACGACTTCGCCGGGCGCGGTGCCCGGTGTGACGAGTCCGGTTGCCGCGCAGCCGAGTCCGGGGTCGATCGGTACGAACCCGTTCGTGGCCCCGACGGCCCCGGCCGCGCCGGTGGCCTTCACCCCGGTGTCGACCCCGGCCGCCGCGCCGGTGGTGCCCGTGGCCGTCGCGCCGGTCGCCGTCGCCCCGGTGGCGGTCGCCCAGCCGGTCGCGGTGACGCCGTTGCAGACCACCATTCAGCCCGACGCCGCGAATCAGCCGATCGCGAACCTGCTCTCGACCCACGGTGGCCCGTCGCCGCTGACCGCGCCCGCCGCGGTCGCGCCCGCGCTCTTCGATCACGGCAAGCTGCCGGTGCTGGCTTCCGGTGAGCCGTCCGCGCCCGGTCACCCGATCGCGCCGGTCGCGCAGCCGGTCCCGTCGGCCGCCGTGCCGACGCCCGCTCCGCACGTGAGCACCCCGATCACGATCGATCCCCTGCCGGTGCTGACCCCCGCGCCCACGGTGCCGGGCACCAAGTTCCCCGGTCTCGATTCGGATATCACCAAGCCGGGCGGCGGCACTCCGGTGACCACGCCCGCGCCCACGGTGCCGACGACCAAGATCCCGGACCCGGACGCCACCAAGCCGGACGGCGGCACGCCGACCCTGCCGACCGATGTCACGGTGCCGACGCATCAGCCGACCGCCACCGTCCCGGTGCACCCGACCCCGGACGTGCCGGTGCCGACGGTCGCGCCGACGCCGGAGGTGCCGACGCATCAGCCGACCGTGTCGGTCGCGCCCGCGCCGACCGCCGCGCCGGTCCCGACCATCCAGCAGCCGATCACCACGCCGCCGCACGTCGATGTCCAACCGGTGAAACCCATTGCGGATCACTACGATTCGGGCGACCACCTGCTGGGCTACCACGACGGCGGCCTGCTGGCGCACGACGGCGGGCTGTTCACGCCGCTGCTGCCCGACGCCACCGTCGTGGATGCCCACTCGCCCGTGGTCGGTCCGGGTGACCATCACATGCTGCTGCTGTGAGCCGCGCCGATCGTCAAGTCGCGGTGAAGAATCCCGATGCGCTGGGTCCGCTGGTCGAACTGGTCGACCGGCTGCTCGAGCTGACCCACGCCTCCGGCCGGATGGACCTCACCGGCCGACTGAGCATGGCCCGTGCCCGCCTGTCGGACCCGCGGGTGCGCCTGGTCGTGGTGGGCGAGTCCAGCAGCGGCATGAGCACCCTGGTCAACAGCCTGGTCGGGGCGCAGGTGAGCGCCACCGAGGGCCAGCCCAGCGTGCCGGTCATCGCCGAGTACGGGCAGCAGTCCGCGGCCACCCTGGTGACCATGGGCCCCGGCGGCAGCGCGCAGCGCACCGCGGTGGATCCGCGGGCGGCGCTGGCGGAAGTGGCCTCCGGTGATGTGATCCGGGCCGAATTCACCCAGCCCAGCCCGCTGTTGGCGGAGGGCTTCGTGGTGCTGGACGCGCCCGGCTCGCCGGGGGAGACCCCGGCCACCTGGTCGCTCATCGCCGCCGCGGACGCGGTGCTCTATGTCGCGGACGCGGGGGTGCCGTTCACCCCGGCCCAGATCGAGCAGCTGCAGCGCATTCAGCAGGTGTGCCCGACGGTCGTCTGCGTGCTCAACAAGATCGATCAGTACCCGCAGTGGCCGCAGGTGCAGCAGCACGACCGGCAGCTGCTCGACGCCGCCGGGCTGGCCTTCGCGGTCGCCCCGGCCTCGGCCCGGCTGCACGAGCACGCCGCGACCAACGGTGACGAGCAGCTGGATCTGGAATCCGGTGTGCCGCAACTGCTCGACCATCTGCGCTCGTATGTGCTGGGTCGCGCGGACGCGGTGGCGGTGCAGGCCGCGGTGCGCGATATCGCGCTCATCACCGACCATCTCGCGCTGGCGTTGCGCAGCGAGGCCGAGACGCTGCGCGATCCACGCCGCCTCACCGTCATCACCGAGCAGCTGCGCCGCACCCGCGAGGAGGCCGAGCAGCTGCGCCAGCGCACCGCCAACTGGCAGGTGACCCTGGCCGACGGGGCCGGCGAGCTGATGGCCGACACCGAACACGATCTGCGGCACCGACTTCGGAGCCTGATCCGTGATGCCGAGGCCGACATCATGAAGGGCAACCCGGCCAAGGGCTGGGCCGACTTCGGCGCGGACCTGGACGCCAAGATCTGCGAGGCGGTGGAGGAGAACTTCGTCATCGCCCACTACCGCTCGGTGGAGCTGGCCGAGCAGGTGGCGGCCAAGTTCCCCGAAAGCGGCATCCCCACCCCGGATCTCAAGCTCGACAACCCGGGCGATGTCGGCGCGGTGCTGGAACCGGTGGCCGCGCTGGACAAGCTCGACAGCGCCAAACACGGCATCACGCAACAGATTTTGACCGCGCTGCGTGGTTCCTACGGCGGCCTGCTGATGGTCGGCCTGATCACCAGCCTGCTGCACATGTCGCTGGTGAACTGGTACTCCGGCGGTGCGGCCGTGCTGCTGGGTGTGAACGCGCTGTGGGACGACCGCAAGGCCCGCCGCCAGCGCCGCCAGGCCGAGGCCAAGGTGGCGGTGGCGCGGCTGATGGACGATGTGATCTTCCAGGTGAGCAAGGAATCGCGCTACCGGCTGCGGTCGGTGCAGCGCAGCCTGCGCGATCACTTCACCGAGATCGCCTCGGCGACACTGCGTTCGGTGGACGCCTCGCTGCGGGCCGCCGAGGAGGCGGCCACGATCGGCTCCGGCGCGGGCCGTGAGGCCAGGCTCACCGAGATCGAACGCTCGCTGGTGCGATTGCGTGAGATCCGCGAGAGCGCCGACATGATCGGCGAGAACTCCTCCTACTGAGTCGCACCCCGTCATTCCGGCGCGCTTTTGGCCGGAATCCAACGCCCGTAGGTGTGGATCCCGGCCAAAAGCATGCCGGGATGACGAGGGTGCTCAGCGTCCCGGGTGCGCCGGGTTGAAGGTGCTCGCGGTGCGGGAATCCTCCGCCCGGATCACGTGCATGACGGCATTGATCAACGCCAGGTGGGTGAACGCCTGCGGGAAGTTGCCCAGGTGCCGCCCGTTGCGGGGGTCGATCTCCTCCGCGTACAGCTTGAGCGGGCTGGCGTACCCGAGCAGCCGCTCGCACAGGTGCCGGGCCCGGGCCAGCTCGCCGATCTCCACCAGAGCCGACACCAGCCAGAACGAGCAGATGGTGAAGGAGCCCTCCGCGCCGGACAGGCCGTCGTCGGTGGTCTCGGTGCGATAGCGCAGGACGAGACCGTGCTCGGTGAGCTCGTCGGCGATGGCGAGCACGGTGGCCCGCACCCGGTGATCACTGGGCGGCAGGAAGCGGGTCAGCACCACCAGCAACAGCGAGGCGTCCAGGCTGTCGCTGCCGTAGCTCTGGGTGAACACGCCCGCGGCATTGACGCCGTTGTCGAGGATGTCGGCCCGGATCTCGTCGGCGATGTCGTGCCACTTCTTGGCGTAGTCCATTTCCCCGTGCAGCTCGGCCAGTTTCGCGCCGCGATCCAGGGCCACCCAGCACATCACTTTGGAGGAGGTGAAGTGCTGCGGTTCCCCGCGCACCTCCCAGATGCCGCGATCGGGGTTGCGCCAGTTCTCGATCGCCGCCTGCACCTGCCGTTCCAGCATGGGCCACAACGTCTCCGGCACCTGCTGACGCGACTTCACATGCAGGTAAACAGAATCCAGGATGGTGCCCCAGATATCGTGCTGGTCCTGGTTGTAGGCCCCGTTGCCGATGCGCACCGGTCGCGCACCGTCGTAGCCCGACAGCTGCGGTACCTCGGATTCGGTGATCTCCCGTTCCCCGCCGATGCCGTAGAGCACCTGCAGTGGAGTGGGTTTGCCGTTCTCGTCGGTGGTCACGTCGTGCAGGAAGGCGAAGAAATCGTCGGCCTCGCGATCCAGTCCGAGCGTGTACAGGCCCCACAGGGCGAACGAGGAGTCGCGCACCCAGGTGTAGCGGTAGTCCCAATTGCGTTCGCCGCCCGGGGTTTCCGGCAGCGAGGTGGTCGCGGCGGCCAGCAGCGCGCCGGTCGGCGCGTAGGTGAGGCCCTTGAGGGTCAGCGCGCTGCGCTGCAGGAATCCGCGCCACGGATGATCGGGGAAGCGGCCCTGCGTGATCCACTGCCGCCAGTATTCGGTGGTCTGCCACATCTTCTCCGCCGCCTCGGCGAAGGTGTGCGGCGGTTCCAGATCCGACCAGGACAGGGCGACGAAGACCTCGTCGCCCTCCTTCATGCGGGTGCGGGCCCGCGCCTCCCGGCCCTCGATGCCCAGCCGCAGATCGGTGGTGAGCGTCAAGGGCGGGCAGCCCTCGATCTGAGACCTGGCGCTGGCCTGTTCGTAGACGGTGCCGCTGTACTCCCAGCTGGCCGGGCCATTGTGATAGTCGAAGGCGGGCTCGCAGCTCATCTCCAGCTCGACCACGCCGTTCACGCATTTCACGGTGCGCAGCAGGATGTGCTCGGCATCCCAGTCCATGGGTGTCCGCTTGTGGGTGCGGCTGCGCGAGCGATTGTTGTGCCAGGGACCCAGCACCAGCGCGTCGCGCACGATGAGCCAGCCGGTCTCGGTCTGCCAGGTGGTCTCCACGATCAGCCCGCCGGGCAGATAGCGGCGTGCGGCGGGCACATTGCGGCCGTAGGGGCCGAGGCGGAAATGCCCGGCGCTGCGGTCGAGCATGGCCCCGAAGATGCTGGGGGAGTCCGGTCGCGGCACGCACATCCACTCCACCGAGCCGTTGCGGGCGATGAGGCAGTTGGTCTCGCAGTCCGACAGGAAGGCGTAATCGTCGATGGGGGGAAACACGGAGTGATGCATACCACCCGTCGCGGACGGCAGATAGTTGTCCGACAGGGCCGGATCATTGCGGTCGATGCCCTCGCGCGGGGCGTCTACCGAGGCAGGATCGTCGAAGTCCAGGACTGGATCGATACCGATCTCACTGCCGAGCGGGCGGTCCGAGGATTCGGGTTCGTCATACGACTCCATAACAGACATGATCGGCCTGTCCGGCCCGAATCGTCCACCATTGCCGCTTCGGCCTAGGCTGGGGTCGTGCATGCGATGGCAAGTTGGTGGGACAGCGTCGAACTGTGGGTGGCCGGGCTGCCCTTCGTTCCCCAGTTCGCGGTGGTGCTGGCCGCCATGGTGCCGGTCTGCCTGGCCATTGCCTACGTGCTGGACCGAACGCTGCGGGTGGTGCTGCACGTGCTCGGCCGCGATCGGATCGCCGCCCGCGAGGCCACGGTCCCCGCCGCTGCGCAGCCGCGCCGCATTCGGAAGGAAGCTGCCTGAGATGCCGCGTTCCCGTGTCCAGCTTGCCCTGATCGCACTGCTTGTTCTTGTGGTAGTCGCCTGGTTGTTCACTCGCTGAGCGAGTTTCGGTACCGCCGGGGCGAATTCTCCGCGTACTGTGCTGACCCATGTCGACAACCGATGAAGGTCTGGAACTCGTGCTGTCCGACGAGGACTTCGACGACGAGCCCCGTCTGATCGCCACCCACTACACCGGCCCCGAAGAGGCCATCGAGATGGTGAAGGCCGCCCAGCTGTTGGGTCTGGGCGTTCGCCTCAGCAACCGCATCCGCCCGGACGAGGAAGATGCCGAGAGTGCCACCGAAGAGTGGATGCTCGACATCTTCGAAACCCCGCCCGTGGTCGACGCGGAGGATTAATCCGACCCGCGGATTCGCTTCCCCAGCTTCGACAGCGTCTCGCTGACTTCCTGACCCACCGTGCTCACCGTCTCGCCGACATCCCGGCCCAGGTTGCGCACGGTGCGGATCAGGGGGTCCTCGGACTGTTCGAAATTCTCCCGGTACGCCCGCGCAGCGTGTTTGATCTCCTCGCTGATGCGGGCGTCCTTGTCCTGATCCCGGCGCGGGTACTGGCCGTCGAGGATGCGGTCGTAGTCACCGCTGGCGATCCAGCGCCGCAGCTCGGCCGCCCGCAGCACCGAGAACGGGTGCGTCTGTAGTTCCAGGTTCAGCAGTTTGAGCACGCCGTCGCGCAGGTCGCCCGCGCGGTCGTAGTCGTCGGCCTGGGCCAGGAACGCGGCGTGGCTCATCTCGTCGACTCGCGAGCCGCCCGCCAGCTTCATGTGCACCCGCACCGAGGCCTCGACGTCCTGCCCGACCAGCAGCCCCGCCCGGTCGCCCGACAGTTCGGACTTGCGGCTCCACTCCAGCAGCGCGGCCACGATGGCCCGCAAGGCCCAGCCGCCCACCGGCATCCAGCCGATACTGCCCGCCAGCCGCATCAGGTGCATGAGCATGGTCCGGTAGACCGCGTGGCCCGACAGTGCGTGCCCGAGTTCGTGCCCGACGGTGAAGCGCAACTCCTCGGGATCCAGCAGATCCAGCAGCCCTGTGGTGAGCACGATGAAGGGCCGGTCCATGCCGATGGTGAAGGCATTGGCGCTCGGGTGCTGCAGGATGAACATCTCGGGCGTGCGCTGCGCGTCCAGGATCTTGACGGCGTCCTCGCGCAACTGATGGATGTTCTTGAACTGCCGCTCGTCGACCCGTACCGCGGTCGCCAAGTACATGAGCCGATGCTGCCGCTCCTGCAACAACCCCGACAGCGTGCGCAACAGCGTGT
This sequence comes from Nocardia heshunensis, assembly GCF_054782115.1. Lineage (NCBI taxonomy): Bacteria > Bacillati > Actinomycetota > Actinomycetes > Mycobacteriales > Nocardiaceae > Nocardia > Nocardia heshunensis. The sequence goes on from NZ_BAAGTC010000009.1 coordinate 480,715, forward strand.
CGAATCCGCTGAGCTGGCGCAGGCCGACCAGGGCGGTGCGGTCGGCGGGATGTTCCCAGGCGCGGGTGGAGATGCCGGGGAACTCCCGGCGGAGGCGAGCGGGTGTGGTCATCGGAATTCCCCCGTGTTGTCGGCCGGTGCGGTGAGTCGCGTACCAGTCTGCCGAATTCTCGCCGGAGTTGCCGTCGAGATTCCGGCCAGAGTTGCGCTCGAGGCGATTTCAACCCCCGTCCGGGATTGGCCGCCTGACGTGGAGCTCTGCTAAAGTCGCGGCGTGTCTTCGAGTGTTGTGCCCCAGGTCCGCCATGAATTGGCGTTGATCGCGGTGGGCTGCCTCGCGGTTGCCGACATTCACTGTCGCTGATCAACCGATCGGGCACTGCTGCACGTCTGAGTAGACTTGGCGCGCATTCTTTTCGCAGTTCGTGTTCGTCTCCGGCGGCCTTCGGGCCGAGCGCCACCGTCACGACTGTGTTCCTGACGGGTCTACGGCAACGTCATCTCCGCCGGCCAGGTCCCCCCGGCGGATCGCTCGAAAGGTCCACGCCGATGTCCCGCAATATTCGTCTCTCCCGCCGATCTACCTTCGCCGTCGCTCTCACCGCGGTCGCGGCCACCGTGCTCACCGCGTGCAGCGGCGGCGCCAGCGACTCGAAGGACAGCGGCACGCAGGCCGGAGGCGGCGGCAATATCAACCTGTACGCCTACTCGGTGGCGAAGGCCGCCTACGACAAGGTGATTCCGGTCTACAACAAGACCGATGCGGGCAAGGGCACCCAGTTCCAGGCCTCCTACGGTCCCTCCGGTGATCAGTCCCGCAAGGTGAAGGACGGGGCCGACGCCGACGTGGTGAGCTTCTCCGTCGAGCCCGACATCACCCGCCTGGTGGACTCCGGTCAGATCGACGCGAGCTGGAATGCCGACGCCAACAAGGGCGTCCCGTTCGGTTCGGTGGTGGCGATCGCGGTGCGCAAGGGCAACCCGAAGGGCATTCACACCTGGGACGACCTGCTCAAGCCGGGCATCGAGGTGGTCACCCCCAACCCGTTCAGCTCGGGCTCGGCCAAGTGGAACCTGCTGGCCCCCTACGCCGCCAAGAGCGAGGGCGGCAAGAACCCGCAGGCCGGTCTGGACTACCTGGGCCAGCTGCTGGGACACGTGCACGTGCAGCCGAAGTCGGGTCGTGAGGCCACCGACGCCTTCCTGCAGGGCACCGGCGATGTGCTGATCAGCTACGAGAACGAGGCCATCTTCTCCGAGAGCAAGGGTGACCCGATCGAGCACTTCGTGCCCGACACCACCTTCCGCATCGACAACCCGGTCGCGGTGCTCAAGAACGCCAAGAACCTGAAGCAGGCCACCGCCTTCCGCGACTTCCTCTACACCAAGGATGCGCAGCAGGCGTTCGCCGAGGCGGGCTTCCGTCCGGTCGATCCGCAGGTGCGCGCGGATCACGCCAAGGACTTCCCGACCCCGGCCAAGCTGTACACCATCGACGACCTGGGCGGCTGGAAGACCGTGGACAAGGACCTGTTCACGCCGAACACCGGTTCGGTGGCCCAGTTGTACGACAAGGCGACCAAGTAACCGGGTGACCTGCGACACAAGCGATACTCGACACCGTGAGTGACAGCAGTTCGAGCGCCGGAGCCGATCTCGGTTCCGGCGTTTCGGTAGACGACAAGCCGCGCGGCACGCGCCCGAATCGGGTCCGTTCCTGGCTGCGGGTGAGTGGATCGGTCGGTCCGCTCGGCATCGGCACCTCCGTGCTGTGGCTCAGCATCATCGTGCTGCTGCCGCTGGCCGCATTGACCGTCAAGTCCTTCGAGAACGGCTGGTCCGGGTTCTGGGACGCGGTCACGGCACCGGGTGCGCTGGATGCCCTGAAGGTCACCGTCTTCGTCTCGATCATCGTGACGTTGATCAATGTGGTGATGGGCACGCTCATCGCCTGGGTGCTGGTGCGTGACGAATTCCCGGGCAAGGCGATTGTGAACGGTCTCATCGACCTGCCGTTCGCGCTGCCCACCATCGTCGCCAGCATCGTGCTGCTGGCCCTGTACGGGCCGCAGTCGCCGTTCGACATCCACCTCAATGCCACCCAGCCGGGTCTCGTTGTGGCGCTGGCTTTCGTGACGCTGCCATTCGTGGTGCGTTCGGTGCAGCCGGTGCTCATCGAGGCGGATCGGGATGTGGAGCAGGCGGCCGCGTCGCTGGGCGCGGACAACTGGACCACCTTCCGGACCATCGTGCTGCCGACGCTCGCCCCCGCGATCGTGAGCGGTTCGGGGCTGGCCTTCGCGCGTGCCATCGGCGAGTACGGGTCGGTGGTGCTGATCGGCGGCGGCATCCCGAAGAAGACGCAGATGGCCTCGCAGTACATCCAGCAGCAGATCGAGGTGGATCGGCCGGTAAACGCCGCCGCGGTCTCGGTCGCGCTGCTGGCGATCTCGCTGCTCACCCTGTTCGTGCTGCGGGTCACCTCGGACCGGTTGGCGCGCAAGGAAAGGGAGGCGGCGTAGATGAGACTCGGCTTCTGGACCAAGATCTCGCTGCGCACGGTCGCGCTGGCGTATCTGTTCGTGCTGCTGGTGGTGCCGCTGGGCATCATCCTGTGGCGCACCTTCGGGGACGGTCTCGGCGCGTTCTACGACTCGATCTCGACCCCGGCCGCCATCTCGGCGTTCAACCTGACCATCACGATCGTGGCGATCACGGTGCCGGTGAACGTGATCTTCGGGGTGATCATCGCGCTCGCCCTGGTGCGCGGGAAGTTCCCCGGCCGCAATCTGCTGCAGGCCGTGGTGGATCTGCCGATGGCGACCTCGCCTGTCGTGGTGGGTGTTTCGCTGATCCTGCTGTGGGGTGCCAACGGCTGGTTCGGTGGGCTGGACCACCACGGGTTGAAGATCATCTTCAATCTGCCGGGCATGGTCATCGCCACCATCTTCGTGACGCTGCCGTTCGTGGTGCGCGAGGTGGAGCCGGTGCTGCACGAGATCGGCGACGATCAGGAGCAGGCCGCGGCCACCCTGGGCGCGTCGGGCTGGCAGACGTTCTGGCGCATCACGCTGCCCGCGATCCGCTGGGGCCTGACCTACGGCATCGTGCTGACCGTGGCCCGCGCGCTGGGCGAATTCGGCGCGGTGATCATGGTGTCGACCGGTCTGCCGGGTAAGTCGCAGACGCTCACCCTGCTGGTGAACGGGCGCTACGTGAACGACCACAACACCTTCGGCGCGTACTGCGCGGCGACCCTGCTGATGGGCATCGCCCTTGTTGTCCTTCTGCTCATGACCCTCCTAGAACGCAAGCGGGGCACTGCCAAATGATCACCGTGACCAATGCGAACAAGCGCTACGGCACCTTCGCCGCGTTGAACGACGTGAGCATCGACATCCCCTCCGGCGAGCTGACCGCACTGCTCGGGCCGTCGGGTTCGGGCAAGTCGACGCTGCTGCGGTCGATCGCCGGGCTCGAGAATCTGGACAACGGCGTCGTCACCATCGCGGGCAAGGACGTCACCAATGTGTCCCCGCAGAAGCGCGACATCGGTTTCGTGTTCCAGCATTACGCGGCGTTCAAGCACATGACCGTGCGCGACAATGTGGCCTTCGGGCTCAAGATCCGCAAACGGCCCAAGGCCGAGATCAAGAAGAAGGTCGACGACCTCCTGGAGATCGTCGGCCTGGACGGCTTCCAGCACCGCTATCCGGCGCAACTCTCGGGTGGTCAGCGCCAGCGCATGGCCCTGGCCCGCGCGCTCGCGGTGGACCCGCAGGTGCTGCTGCTCGACGAGCCGTTCGGCGCGCTGGACGCGAAAGTCCGTGCGGACCTGCGCACCTGGCTGCGCCGCCTGCACGAGGAAGTCCACGTCACCACCGTCCTGGTCACCCACGACCAGGAGGAGGCCCTGGATGTGGCCGACCGGATCGCGGTCATGAACAAGGGCCGCATCGAACAGGTCGGCAGCCCCGAGGACGTGTACGACCGGCCCGCCAACGAATTCGTCATGTCGTTCCTGGGTGCGGTGGCCAAGCTCAACGGACACCTGGTGCGGCCGCACGATATTCGCGTCGGCCGGGATCCGAGCATGGCGCTGGCCGCGCACGAGGGCACCGCGCAGTCCGCGGGCGTCACTCGCGCGACGGTGGAGCGGGTCGTGCACCTGGGCTTCGAGGTGCGCGTCGAACTGCGCAACGCGGCCACCGGTGACCTGTTCACCGCGCAGGTCACCCGGGGTGACGCCGAGGCGTTGCACCTGGCCGAGGGCGAGACCGTCTATGCCCGTGCCACCCGGATTCCGGAGCTCCCGATCTCGTAAATTCGTCCCGTTCAGGCGATTTCGGCCGAAAGTCGCGACACGCCGATCCGTTGACACAGTTGGCGAGTCGCCTCGACGCGTGCACACCGCGCCCCGCGCTGCCGTAGCGTGTGCCCGGGCTGTGATCATGGGTCCAGCGGGCGTGCAGGTCCAGAGGGGACATCGGACGTGGCGAGTGCGGGCGGCAAACGTGTCGGGATCATCGGCGCGGGCATCGCGGGGCTGGTGACCGCGAAGGTGATGCGGGACGACGGATTCGAGGTCGTCGTCTTCGACAAGGAGGACGCCGCGGGCGGTGTCTGGATCGAGGCGAGAACGTATCCGGGACTGCGCACCAACAACTCCCGGGACACCTACGCCTACTCCGAGCACCCGTACCCGGAATCGGCCGACGTGTTCCCGACCGCGCCGCAGGTGCGTGACTATCTCGCCTCCTTCGTGGAGCGCTTCGGGCTGGCGCCGCTGCTGCGGCTGTCCACCGAAGTGATCCGGGTGGCGGAGCTCGAGGACGGCTTCGAGCTGAAGGTGTGCGGCCCCGACGGGGTCGAGGACCTGCGCTTCGATTTCGTGGTGGTATGCGCGGGCGTGTTCTCGACCCCGCAGGTTCCGGTCATCGAGGGCGGCAACGAGTTCGGGGGACTGCTGCTGCACTCCAGCCAGGCCGTCGATCCGGCGCTGGTCAAGGGCAAGCGGGTGCTGGTGGTCGGGGCCGGGAAGTCGGCGCTGGACTGCGCCGCCTGGGCGGGGGAGCACGCGCGCGACACCACGCTGGTGTTCCGCAAGGCGCATCCGATGCTGCCGCGATTCCTGCCCGGGGGCACACCGTCGGATCGAATCGTGTTGAACCGCTTCGCCGAAGCGTTCTTCCGGTATCACCGGCAGAACCGGATCGAACGGTTCCTGCACGGGCCGGGCAAGGGGCTCACGGAACGGTATTGGCGTTCGGTGTCGGCGTTCACGCGGTTGGCGCTGCGCTGTCCCAAGGCCATGATTCCCGACGCGCCGCTGCCCGCCGGGATCGAGAATCTGGGCATCAGCGACGAGTTCTTCCGGATGGCGCGACGCGGGCGAATCACCATGCGGCGCGACACCATTGCCGCCTTCCCCGGCAGTACCGCGGTCGAGTTGGCCGGGGGTGACCGGCTCGACGCCGATATCGTCGTCTTCGCCACCGGGTGGCGGCAGGAACTGGAATTCCTTGCGCCCGAACTGGAGAAGGTCGTCCGCGAAGAGGGCCGCTTCCGGCTCTACCGCCACATCCTGCCGCCGACGTTGCCCCGGCTGGGTTTTGTCGGTTACGGATCCTCCGACGCCTGCCAGCTGACCGCGGAGGTGTCCGCGCACTGGCTGTCCCAGCATTTCCTGGGTGAGCTGGCGGTGCCGAAGGTCGACGACATGCACAGTGAGATCACGCGGGTCGGCCGTTGGCTGGCCGAGGTCATGCCCGCGCGGCCGGAGGGCTACTACCTCGGGCCTTACCTCACCCACCACATCGACGAGCTGATGCGCGACATGGGGCTGCCCGTGCGGCGCACCGACAACTTCATCGCCGAATACTTCGACACTCTGCTGCCCGGCCGCTACGCCGACCTCACCGAGGAGCGGCTGCGGGTTCGGGCCAGCGGGTTGCGGCGGCGGAGGTATTTGAGTGCGCGCCAATCCTTGGGCGGAGTCGCGGCGATCACGCTGGCCTATGCGATCCTTCGCCGCCTGCGCGGAACGTCAACCTAATCCCGCCCCACCTGTCATTCCGGCGTGCTCTTGGCCGGAATCCAACGCGATTGGTGTGGATCCCGGCCAAAAGCATGCCGGGATGACGAGGGGTCCTGGGATGAAGGGCGGGGAATCTCAGCGCAGCGTGCGGATCCAGCGGCGGGTGTCGGCGGGATCGATGACGTCGTCGAGTTCGAGAACCGTTGCCGCGGTGAGGGCTTTGCCCGCATCGTAGGCGGCCTTGACCAGGGCGTCGAAGGCTGCCTGGCGTTGCACCGGGTCCTCGAGCGCCGCGAGTTCTTTCGCGAAGCCCAGCCGGACCGCGCCTTCCAGACCCATGCCGCCGATTTCGCCGGTGGGCCAGGCGATCACGAAGCGGGGTGCGCGGAAGGAGCCCGCCGCCATGGCCTGCGCGCCCAGGCCGTAGCCCTTGCGCAGGATGACGGTGCCGAAGGGGACCTCGAGGGCGGCGGCGTCGATGAACAGGCGGCTGAACTTGGTGACGGTGGCGTGTTCCTCGGCTTCCGGGCCGACCATGAAACCCGGTGTGTCACAGAGTGAGACGATGGGCAGGCCGTGCGCGCCGCACAGTTGCAGGAAGGCGCTGAGCTTGTCGGCGGCGGGTGCGTCGATCGCGCCGCCGAGGTGGTGGCAGTCATTGGCGATGAGCCCGAACGGGCGGCCTTCGACACGGACCAGCGCGGTCACAACCCCGACACCCCAGTCGCGGCGCACTTCGAGGACGGAGCCGACATCCACCACCGACTCGATGGCGGCGCGGATGTCGAAGGCGTGCAGCCGATTCTCCGGCACCACATGCCGGGCCAAGCGCGGATCGGGGGCTTCCCAATCTTCCAGGGCCCCTCGGAAATACGACAGGTACCGACGAGCGACCGCCACTGCCTCGGCCTCGTCGGCGGCCACCACGTGGATGACTCCGTTGCGGCGCTGCACCGATACCGGCCCGATGTCCTCGGGCGCGTACACGCCCAGCCCACCGCCCTCGATCATGGCCGGTCCGCCCATGCCGATATTGGCGTCGGGGGTGGCGATCACGACATCGCACATGCCCAGCAGGGCCGCGTTCCCGGCGAAGCAGCGGCCCGACACGATGCCGATCAACGGCACCTTGCCCGACAGCGCGCCCATGGCGCGAAAGGTGGTGACGTCGAGTCCGGAGATGCCGCCGTGGTCGGTGTCGCCGGGCCGTCCGCCGCCGCCCTCGGTGAAGAACACCACCGGAAGGCGTTGCTCGCGAGCCAGTTCCAGCATGCGGTCGGTCTTGACGTGATTGCGCATGCCCTGGGTGCCCGCCAGCACGGTGTAGTCGTAGGACATGATCAGCGCCCGGGAATGGTCGGGGCCGAAGCGATCGGCATTGACCGTGGCGACCCCGGCGATCAGGCCGTCGGCGGGGGTGTTGGCGATCAGGTCCTCGAGGCTGCGGCGGCTGCGCTGCGCGGCGACCGCGAGCGCGCCGTACTCCACGAAGCTGTCCGCGTCGACCAGATCGGTGATGTTCTCGCGGGCGGTGCGGCGGCCCAGGCGATGCCGCTTGGCGACCGCGGTCGAGCGCTCGGCGTCGAGGGTCGTCTCGTGGCGGGCGCGCACCTCGGCGAGATCGGCGCGCACCGAGTCCAGGTCCACCACGGTCGATTCCGTCGCCGGGCCGTCGTGATCGGCCGCCACCCAGGTCACCAGCACGGCGTGCGGATCGACCACGTCGCCCGGCGCGACCGCGTGCCGCAGCACCCGCAGGGGTTCGGTGGCGCGCAGCACGTGCTGCATCTTCATCGCTTCCAGCACGGCGACTTCCGCGCCGGTGGCGAGGACGGTGCCCGGCTCGGCGAGCGATACGACGGTGGCGCCCATGGGGGAGCGCAGGGCCTGTTCTTCCTCGGTGAGCTCGAACGCGGTGGCGTTCGCCTGCTCCTGGGATTGTGGTGGTGTCGGGGCCTCGTAACCCTCTGCCCGCGTGCGCAATTCGTCGAGCTGCTCTTCGAACCAGTCCGTAGTCACCGGTCCGCCCGCGCTCAATTCGGCCAGCACCGCACGCAGCAGCGGCAGGTTGGTATCGACCCCGCCGATCACCGTCTCCGCCAGCGCATCCGAACAGCGTTGCAGTGCAGCCGGATACGACGAGGCGTGCGCGATGATCTTCGCCAGCAGGGAATCGAATCGCACCCCCTGCCGCATGCCCACCTGCGCGGCCGTGTCGACGCGGACCCCGAAACCGGTGGGCGCGTCGAACCGCGCGATCACCCCGGCGCTCGGCAGGATCGCCCCGTCGGCGGCCAGCAGTTCGGCATTCACCCGGGCTTGCACCGCCCAGCCGCGCGGCTCGTGTTTGGGCAGATCCAGCTCCGCCAAGGTCTTGCCGCGCGCCAGGTCCAGTTGCACCGCAACCAGATCCACGCCCATCACCGCCTCGGTGACGGTGTGCTCCACCTGCAGTCGCGGATTCACCTCCAGGAACCACACATTCGGGCCCTCGACCAGGAACTCCACGGTGATCACGCCGCGGCAGCCCACCGCCTCCGCAATCAGCACCGCCTCTCGATGCACCCGATCACGCACTCCCACCGGCAGTTCCGGTGCGGGCGCAACCTCGACGAGCTTCTGCCGCCGCCGCTGCACACTGCAATCCCGATCGCCCAACGCCACCGCCGCAACCCCGTCGGCCACCACCTGCACCTCGATATGCCGGGCCCGGGTCACCAGCGCTTCGGCGTACACCCTGTCGTCGCCGAATCCGGCCAGCGCCTCGGCCCGGCACCGCTCGACGGCCTCGGCCACCAGCGTCGGGTCCACGACCGGCCGCATCCCGCGCCCGCCGCCGCCCGCGGCAGCCTTCACCATCACCCCGCCCGGATGATCGGCCAGGAACGCCGCCACCTCATCGGCCGAAACCCCCGACTTGGTCGCAGGCAGCAACGTCGCCCCCGCCTGGGCGGCCGCCTCCCGCGCCGCCACCTTGTCCCCGAAAACCCGCAGCACCTCCGGCGAAGGCCCGATATAGATCAGCCCCGCCGCCGCGCAGGCGGTCGCGAACTCCGCACTCTCACTGAGAAACCCGTACCCCGGATGCACCAGCGCGCCAGTCCCACAGGCTGCAGCCGCCCGCACCACCGAATCGATGTCGAGATACCCGGCGACCCCGCTCCCCGCCATCACAATCGGCACGTCCGCCAACCGCACGGCCAAACTCCCCGAGTCCTCGGCGGTATGCAACACCACCGTCTCGTACCCGAGCTCCCGAGCCGTCCGCACGACCCGGACCGCCACCTCACCACGATTAGCCACCACAACTCGCACGCCGCCAGGCTATGGCAAGAATCACCAACGGGTCAGAACTTGGTCGCATAGCAGTCGTAGTTCCGCAGCTGGTACCGGGCGTTGCGCGTGTCGGGATCGCATGTCTGCGTGAAATCGATTGCGAGGCAGGACGACAGCGTAGGTTGCCCGACTATGGCTGAGACGCCGAGCAATCCGCATGACGCCTACTTCCGGCGTGTTCTCGGTCGCCCTATTGATGCCGCTGGAGAGTTGCGAGCCAATATGCCTCCGGCCCTTGTTCCACGGGTGCGGTGGGACGAACTGACACTGGAGCCGTGCAGCTTCGTCTCCCCACAGCTACGGTCCCGCTTCAGTGACTTGTTGTTCAGCACTCGACTCGACAGCCGCGAAGCCCTGATCTACATGCTGATCGAGCACCAGAGTCGCCCATTGAAGCTGATCTCGACGCCTTCATCGGACAGCTCGGCCCTCAGGCCAAGGAGGTCATCATGACAACTGCGGACCGCTTGCGCGCCGAGGGGGAGGCCAGGGGAGAAGCTCGCGGTGAGATTCGTGGGCGGGTCTTGGCGCTGATCGACATATTGACTCTGAAATTTGGTGACTTGTCCGCAGAGGTTGCGGCGACGGTGCATGGGGCAGATTCAGACCTGCTGCAGGTGTGGACCGCGCGGGTGCTGACTGCGGACACGCTTGACGAGGTCTTTCAGCCGTAATCGTCGAAGATCGGTCGATTGATGCGACGCGCTTGCACGGCGGTCGCTGATCGCGGACGCACCGGAAGTATGTTCGGTGGATGCATTGGGATCAGATGACGGCTACGCCCGGGGCGCTGCGGACGGCGGCGGCGCGGTTGCGGCGCGGGGTGGGGCAGTTGGAGATTCTGGCGGCGATCATCGAGGCCGCGGAGGGGCCTTGGCTGGGGGCGATGGATTCGGATGGGCGGGGGACCGCTGAGTTGCGGATGCATTTGGCGGGGAAGTATCGGTTCACCGCGGTGGTGACCAGCATGGGGAAGTTGTCGATGGCGGAGATGAATTCGCCGGGGCGGGGGAAGCGGTCGGAGTTGGTGTTGTCGACCAAGGCCGCGCAGCGCAAGGGGTTCGACAATCCGAAGGATGTGCCCAAGCCGCAGGAGTGGGTCGACTATGTGGTCGGGTGGGTGAAGTACGCGAGTGCCGAGGTGGGGCGGCGCGATGTGGTGGAGTGGCAGCTCAAGGCGGCCGATCAGCGGTTGGCCGCGATGAACGACAGTGTCGAGACCATGCGGGTCGCGCTGGCCGAGCGCGAGCAGATGCGCGATGAGCTGGCCGCCGAGGTGGCCGAGCTACGCGCGGAATTCGAGGCGGAGTCAGCCCTCGCCGACAAGCGCGTCGTCGGCCGGGACGTAGCGCCAGACGGGGAGCAGGGCGTGGTCGTCGAGGGGGTCGTCGGCGCGGTGGACGGTGGCGTCGAGGCGGGCGCGGATGTCGTGCTCGTCGAGGCCGGAGCCGATGAGGACCAGAGTGCTGACCCGGGGCTCGTGCCGGGACCAGGCGGTGGGTTCGAGGGTGATGTGGCGGCCGACCATGTGCAGCACGAACTTTCGCCGGTCGTCGGGCACGGCGAACCCCAGCACGCCCTTGGCGCGGAACAGTCCTGACGGCGGATCCTCCAGCAGCGCAATGAGTTCGCGCGGATTCAGGTCCGTGTCGGAGGTGAAGGAGACGCTGTCGTAGGCGTCGTGCAGGTGCCGGTGATCACAGCCGCCGTCGTGGCAGTGCTCGCCGTGCTCGTGCGGCATGGGCTCGTCGTGCAGTAGCTCGTCGAAGCTGAGCTGTTCACCGACGCGAGGCTGCTGCGGATCGCGAGTGGGCACATCGAACAGCAGTCCCGGATCGATGCGCCCGTGGCTGGTCGGATACACGGGCACCTGCCCGACCAGTTCGCTGATCTCCGAGCGCAGCCGCTCCAGTTCGGCCGGCTCGACCCGGTCGGCCTTGTTGAGCACCACCAGATCCGCCATGCGCAGATGGGTGACGAGTTCCGGGTGCTGAGCACTGCTTTCGGGAAAGTGCTCGGCGTCGACGAGTTCGACCAGCCCGCCGTACCGAATGCGCGGATTGTCGCTGTTGACCACCATCCGAATGAGATTGCGCGGCTCGGCCAGCCCGCTGGCCTCCACCACGATCACGTCGATCTTCTGCCGCGGATGCGCCAGCCGGTCGAACAGATCGTCCAGTTCGCTCACGTCCACCGCGCAGCACACGCACCCGTTGCCCAGCGAGACCATGGCGTCGACCTGCCCGGCCACCAGCATGGCGTCGATATTGACCGCCCCGAAGTCGTTGACCACCACGCCGATCCGCAGGTTCCGGGTCCGCAGCAACCGGTTGAGCAGCGTCGTCTTCCCGGCACCGAGGAACCCGGCCACGATCAGGACTGGGATGCGCCGGCTCACGTGGCCACCTTACCCAGCAGAAACCATCCGGAAATAACCGCGGCCTACCGTCACTGCCTATTCGGACCGACCACGGGAGGTGCGCCGTGCGCGTGCGCGACATTCTCGATGCACCGCAACTGCGAATGCGGTTGCTGTACGGGGACGACGGGGAATTGGATCGGCCGGTCGCCCGGGTCTGTGCCACCGATATGCCGGATCCCCGGCCGTTCGTGACGCCGGGCGCGCTGGTCTGCACCGGCCTGGTGTGGCGGCACGAGGCCGTCGACTCCGACCGCTATGTGGGGCTGCTGGCCGGTGCCGGGGTCGCCGGGGTGGTGGCCGGGCAGGCGCTGCACGGGCATGTGCCCGAGGACGTGGTCGCCGCCTGCGAGCGACACGGCCTGCCGCTGCTGTCGGCCCCGCAGAGTGTCCCGTTCAGCCGGATCATCGAATATCTGGCCGAGCAGGCGGCCGAGGTGCGCTGGCGGCGGGTGCAATCGCGCGCCGACCGGCAGCGCAAGCTGCTGGCCGCGGTCGCGGCGGGGGCCGATATCGAGACCCTGGTCGCGGAATTCGCTGCGGAACAGCATGTTTCGGCGTGGCTGCTGACCTCGACGGGATCGATCATCACCGGCACCGCCGAGTTGCTGGACGACGATATCGACCGCATCGTCGCCACCGCGCTGACCGCGCCGCGCCTGCCCGCCGTCACGACCGGTGCGATGCGCGTGCTGCAGGTCGGCGCGGGTGATCGAATCACTGCCTGGTACCTGGCGATCCGCCCCTCGGCCCCCGAACTCGACCCGTTCGGCGCAGATCTGGCGGCGGTGGCGGAACTGTATCGCCAGCGCCGCGCCGACCGCCAGCACCTGGATTGGGAACTGGCCGACCGCTTCCCGGTGCCGTTCGCCGAACAGGCCGACACCTCCGAGGTGGCCCTGGTCTGTGAAGTGCATGCCGCAGAAAGCGCACCCCGTCATTCCGGCACGCTTGTGGCCGGAATCCAACGCGGCCGGGTGGATCCCGGCCAAGAGCCCGCCGGGATGACGAGCGAACCACGTGGCGGGGTAGCAGGCGCGATAGAACGCGCGGGTGCACCGATCGCCGATGCGAAATCTGGTGCTGGACACCGTTTGTCGGGCTTGGTGGATTCGGCGGCCGGGATGATGGCCGTGCGGTCGGCGCTGCACGATGCCCTGCCGGGGATCGCGACCTCGATCGACCACGAGGGCAGGCTGGTCGGTGTGACGGCCGGGACGCAGGACCAGATCGCCGCCGTGGTGAATCGGCGCCTCGGCCGAGTCGCCCCGGCGCTGCGGGAGATTCGGCTCGCGATCGGGATCGGCGCGCGGCAGCCGGAAGAGACCCTGGCGAGTGCGATCGGCGCGGCCGCCGCGGCTTCCACCGCGGCCCGCGACGACACGGCACCCGTCTGCGTGCGCGTGGCCGATATCGATTCGGCCGTCGGCCTGCTCACCGCCGTGCCGGGTGGACTGCAGCGGCGTTTTGCCGAACGGGTCCTGGGCCCGGTGCTCGATTACGACCGTCGACACGGGGCCGGACTGCTGGAGACGCTGGCGGTCTACCTCGGCTGCGAGGGTTCCTGGCGGCAGGCGGCGGATCGAATGCATCTGCACCTCAATACCGTTCGCTACCGCATCGGTCGGATCGAGGAGCTGACCGGGCGTGATCTCGGGCGCATCGACGACCGGCTGGATCTGTATCTGGCGGTGCGGACATTGTCGGGTCAGACCGCTCCGGTGTAGGCGTCCCAGGCGATTCCGGCGTCGGGTGCGCCTTCTCTCACCACGCTCGCCTGGATCAGGCCGTACGGGCGGTCGTCGGCGTGGAAGACCTCGCCCTTGTTCGGGACGCCGAAACGTTCGGTGTCATAGGCGAAGTGGTGCTTGTTGGGGGCCGAGAACCGGATCTCCGCCAAACACGGGTACGCGTCCAGCGCCGCGCGGCCCATCTCGAAGAGCGTCTGCTGCAACGCTTTCGAGTGCAGGGTCGCGAACGTCTCGATCAGTACGGCGCGGATCCCGTCGTAGGTGGCATCCCAGTCGTCGGGCGCGGTGGCGAAGCGCCAGCGGGCGATCAGGCTGGTGGCCAGGATCCGGTCGTAGGCGGGCTCGAGCACCGTGAACTCGTCGGTGAGGAACCCCGCGAACTCCGAACCGGTGGATTTGAGGATCACCAGATCCTTGACCCCGCCGATCACCCATTCGCGGCGTTCGTCGCCGACGCCCGCGACGGTGACCGCCGCGATCCGCACCTCCGGTCCGACCCGCGTCCAGGTGTGATCGTGTTCGCGCCCGCCGACCGGAACCCGTTGCCACGCATACTCTTCGATCTCGATGCGCGCCGACTCCACCGGCGCGATGTCGTCGACGAAGTGCCGGGCCAGCGCCAGCCCGTAGTCCTCGATGCTGCCGTCGCCGTGACTCTTGGCGTAGGTGAAGATGGTCTGCTTCTGTGAATCCGTCGGCAGCACCGCGCCCTGATCGCCGACCGTGTGCGCGTCGTCGAACGCGCCGAGCAGACACGAGGAGACGTTCAGATCCCGGATCTCGTGCCGGGCGGTATCGCGGTAGACGCGCACCACCCGGTTCTCGGCCTTCCCGTACCGGTGCGGGCCGAGCACGATCCGGCCGAGGGATTCAGTCATGGCATCACTGTCGCGCACGGGCGGTGCGGTGCAGGCTGGTTCGGGAGACAAAACGCCGACGGGAAACGCCCCGGCGTTTGGGCACAGCGGACAAACGGTCGCTTGACCAGACTTGCCTAGGGTGGCCACATGACCTCGCCTCACCCCGTCGACATCCGGCCCGCGTGGCAGCGGCTGCTGGCCTTCGGCATCCAGCATGTGCTGATCATGTACACCGGATGCGTCACCGTGCCTTTGGTTTTCGGTGCGGCCGCGGGACTCGACAAGGCCACCGTCGCCCTGCTCATCAGCGCCGACCTGCTGGTCGCGGGCATTATCACCGTGGTGCAGAGCCTCGGGCTGGGAAAGTTCGCGGGTGCGCGGCTGCCGATCGTCACCGGCGCCACCTTCGTGGCCATGAGCCCGATGATCCTGATCACCAAGGACTACGGGCTGCAGGGGATGTACGGGTCCATGCTGCTGGGCGGCGTGATCGGCATCGCGTTGGCGTGGCCGTTCGCTTCGATCGTGCGGTTCTTCCCGCCGCTGGTGAGCGGGACCGTGTTGACGGTGGTCGGCATTTCCTTGATCGGGGTGGCGGGCGGACTGATCGTCGGCCCCGACCCGAAGGCGGCAGGTTTCGCCGCGCCCTCCCATATCGCGCTGGCTGCAGCGGTTCTGGTTGTCGCGCTGGTGTGCACGATCCTCGGGCGGGGTGTGTGGTCGCAACTGGGGGTGCTGATCGCGCTCGTCGTCGGCATCGTCATCGCCATTCCGATGGGCCTGATCAAGCTCGACGGGGTCTCGAAAGCGGCCTGGTTCGGCGCACCCCACCCCTTCCATTTCGGCGCACCGCACTTCCCGGTGACCGCCGTGGTGGCCATGACCATCGTGATGCTGGTCGTCTTTGCCGAATCCACCGCCAGCATGCTCGCCATCGGCGAGATCACCGGAAAGCCGCTGACCCGAGCCGATCTGGCGCGCGGTTTGGTCGGCGACGGACTGTCCGCGGTGCTCGCCGGTGTCCTGAACTCGTTCGTGGACACCATCTTCAACCAAAATGTCGGCGCGGTTGCCAACACCCGCGTGTACAGCCGTTATGTGACGGCGGTGAGCGGCGCGATCCTCGTGGTCCTGGGGCTGGTGCCGCGCTTCGGCGCACTGGTCGCCGCGGTCCCGCAGCCCGTTGTCGGCGGTGTCGGCCTGGTGTTGTTCGCGACCATCACGGTGATCGGCGTCGATACCCTGCGCAAGGCCGACCTGACCGATCGCGTGAACCTCACCCTGATCGCCGTCTCGATCGGCGTCGGCCTGGTCCCGGTTCTCACCAAGGGCATGTTCGACAAGTTCCCGTCCTCCGCGCAGATTCTGCTCAACAGCGGCATCAGCCTCGCTGCCGCAACGGCTTTCACGCTGAACCTGCTCTTCAATCACACGCGCCTCGGTGAAATCGCCCGGGGTGTAGGGCATCCCACTCCGGCGACGCCGGATCCCGACACCGCGGTGGCCGCCGCCTGAGCCCCCCTCCTCATCGGGGAGATCGAAGCCGTGGATTCCGTCCGAATCCACGGCTTCGGTCTGTATTCAGTGAAGGGTCGGCATCCCGTTGAGGATGAGGTCGATGCCCGCGAGGAATTGATCGCGGTCGTCGTGGGCGGGGAGATCTGCCGCGATGCGTCGCACGAACGGATACCGCTCGGGGTCCAGGCTGGTCCAGCGGGATGCGATCGTGGCGAGAAAGGCCGAGCGGTCGACCTCCGGGGTCACCAGGCGCGCGCCCGCCGCGTATTGGCCGGCGAGGCCCAGGACGTAGTTCACCAGCGCTGAGGCGCAATCGAATTGGGCCGGTTCGGGAACGCCGAGCGCGTCCAGTCGGCTGCCCATCGCCTCGAGGATCTCGACCACCGCCGGCTGCCAGGGCTGCTGCGAGAGCTGGGCGCCTATCCACGGGTGGGCGTCGATGGCGTCGAAGATGCCGAGCGCGATGGCACGAATCGCGGCCCGCGGCGACTCACCTGCGGTGACCTCGGTCATCACCCGGGCGATCACCTCATCGGTGGCCGCCGCGAGCAGATCGTCCTTGTTGGCGAGGTGGTGGTAGATCGCTCCGCTGCCGGTCGCCAAACGTGCGGCGAGGGCACGGAAGGTCAGCGCGTGTTCGCCGCCGGTGTCGAGAATCTCGATCGCCGCGTCGACGATCAGCCGCTTGGACAGTGCGTCGCCGCGTCGTGCGGTCCGCCGGGTCCCGGTTGTCATGCATCCCATCTTGACAGAGTTGGAACGTTGTTCCAAACTCGAATTATGGAACAGCGTTCCAATCGGCTTTCGGAAGGGAGAACGACCATGAAGAACCCCATCACCATCGTCGGCGCGGGCCTGGGTGGCCTCACCCTCGCGCGCGTCCTGCACGTCCACGGCATCCCCGCGACGGTCTACGAGGCGGACCCCTCGCCCGAGTTCCGCGTCCAGGGCGGCCAGCTCGACATTCACGAACACGACGGCCAATTCGCTTTGGCGGCAGCCGGTCTCACCGCCGAGTTCCGCGCGATCATCCATGCCGGTGGTGCGGCAGTCCGCATCCTCGATCCGCAGGGCAGCGTCCTGCTCGACGAGCCCGACGACGGCACCGACACACGGCCGGAGGTGCTGCGCGGCGATCTACGCCGCATCCTGCTCGACTCCCTGCCCGTCGGGACCGTGCAGTGGGGTCACAAGGTCGCCGCCGTGCGGCCACTCGGCGACGGTCGTCACGAATTGACCTTCACCGACGGAACGACGGTGATCACCGGCTTGCTCGTCGGAGCCGACGGCGCCTGGTCGAAGATCCGGCCCCTGCTGTCGGACGCCTGCCCCGAATACGTGGGCGCGACCTTCGTCGAGACCTACCTCCGCGACGCCGACGAACGTCATCCCGCCACGGCCGCACTGGTCGGCGCGGGCGCGATGTACGCGCTCACCCCGGGTCAGGGCATCACCGTTCACCGCGAAGCGGGCGCGACCCTGCACACCTACGTCCAGTTGCGGCGCTCCGCCGAATGGATTTCGGGCATCGACTTCACCGATCCGGCTGCCGCCACCGCCCTGATCGCGGCCGAATTCGAGGGCTGGGCACCGGAACTCACCGCACTGATCATCGACTCCGACACCC
Organism: Nocardia heshunensis; assembly: GCF_054782115.1. Taxonomy (NCBI): domain Bacteria; kingdom Bacillati; phylum Actinomycetota; class Actinomycetes; order Mycobacteriales; family Nocardiaceae; genus Nocardia; species Nocardia heshunensis. The sequence goes on from NZ_BAAGTC010000009.1 coordinate 498,263, forward strand.
CACCCGTCGCGCGCATGATCCACACCCTCCCGCACGGCCACCGCTGGGACCGGGTGCCCGGCGTGACACTCCTCGGCGACGCCGCACACCTGATGCCGCCCTCCGGCGACGGCGCGAACCTGGCCATGCTCGACGCCGCCGAACTGGGCCGGGCGATTGCGGCACACCCCGACAACCCCGAAGCGGCCCTACGGGCCTACGAGGCGGAACTCTTCCGGCGCAGCACGGCCGCCTACGCCGACGCCGACGAGGTGCTCGACCTCTGCCTCGGCGAGCGCGCTCCACTCGGACTCGTCGAAATGTTCTCGGGAGTGGCGGTCGGCTGACTGCTGAATGACGAAGTTCAGGCCGGTTCGGCGGCTCAGCCGCAGGCGTTGACCCATTCGGAGAGGCCGTCGGCGAAGAGTTGGCGCTTCCAGATCGGGACTTCGTGTTTGATGCGGTCGACCAGCAGCGCGCAGGTGGTGAAGGCTTCGCCGCGGTGGGGGGCCGCTACGGCGACGACGATCGCGAGGTCGCCGATGGTGAGGTCGCCGATGCGGTGGACGGCCGCGACCGGGAGGCCGGAGGACTGTGCCACCTCCTCGCACACCTTGCGCAGGAACTGCTCGGCCTGCGGGTGGGCCGAGTACTCCAGGGCCGAAACAGATTGTCCGCCATCGTGATCGCGCACCTTGCCGGTGAACACCACGATGCCGCCGTGTTCGGGGCCGCTGACGGCCTTCTCCACCTCGGTCGGGTCGAGCGGCTGATCGCTGATCCGGGCCAGCAGCTCACTCATGATTGCCTCCTCCGGCCACCTGGGCCAGCAGATGTTCGAGAATCGGGGTGAGCACGGCGATGCCGTCCTTCACCCCGCCCGGCGAACCGGGCAGATTGATGATCACCGTGCGGCCCGACAGTCCGGCCACGCCCCGGCTCAACGCCGCGAGCGGGAACTTCGCGGTGCCCGCCTGGCGGATGGCGTCGGCGACTCCGGGCAGTTCCCGGTCGATCACGGCGCGGGTCGCCTCGGGGGTGGCGTCGGTGGGGGAGGCCCCGGTGCCGCCGGTGGTGATGATCAGGTCCGGCTCGGTGGCGAGGGTCTCCGAGAGCGCGTAGGCGATATCGGAATCGGCGAAGACCAGCGGCCCGCGCACCGAGAAGCCCTGCTCGGCAAGCCATTTCGCGAGGGCTGGGCCGGTGGTGTCGGTGCGGGTGCCCGCGGCGGCGCCGGTGGACGCGACGACGACAGCGGCCGACCGGCCCACGCCTGCGAGGGGAGCCGTTGCAGCAGTGGTGGTTTCGTGCTTGTGGTGCTCGTGCTTGTGGTGCTGCTCGGCTTCGGGTCGCACCCAATGTCCGTGCTTGCCACCCTCTTTGGTGACCAGCCGCACCCCGTTGAGGGTCGCCGCCGGATCCACCGCCTTCACCATGTCGTGCAGCGTCAGCCCGGCCACCGCGACGGCGGTCAACGCCTCCATCTCGACTCCGGTGGGGCCCTTGGTCTTCGCGGTCGCCTCGATGGTGATGGTGGTGTCGGTGAACCCGAACGACACATTGACCGACGACAGCGCCAGCTGATGACACAGCGGGATGAGCTCGGAGGTCTTCTTTGCGCCGTTGATGCCGGCGATGCGCGCGGTGCTGAGCACATCCGCCTTGGGCATGTCGTCGGCCCGCACCAACGCGATCACCTCGGCGGTGGTGTGCAGTTCGCCCGCGGCGACCGCGATGCGCGCGGTGTCGGCCTTCGCGCTCACGTCGACCATGCGGGCGCGGCCCTCACCGTCCACATGCGACAACTCACTCATGAAAACCACCTTGGCACAGCGCGCGGAAACCGGGAATCGAGGCGTTCACAGCGGCCGGACCTCGACGATCGTGCCCGCGGGCAGCTCGGTCGCGGCGGCCGGGATGTCGATCAGCACCTCGGCGTGGGCCATGGCCGCGATCAGATGCGAGCCCTGACCCGTGGCCAGCGTCACCCCGCCGTCGGCCAGCTTGCCCCGCAGGAACTGGCGCTTTCCGGCGGGGGAGCGGACCGGTTCCAGCAGCGGCAGTTCGGAGATCGTCAGTGCGGGCAGTCCGGCCAGTTCCCGCAGCAGGGGGCGGGCGAAGACCTCGAAGGACACCATCGTGCTGACCGGATTGCCGGGGAAGCTCAGCACCGGCACCCCGTCGACGATGGTGAGTCCCTGCGGGCCGCCGGGTTGCATTGCGACCGGGCCGAATTCGCCGCCCTGCGCGCCGAGCACCTCCTTGACGACCTCGAAGTCGCCCATGGACACGCCGCCGGAGGTGAACACCACATCGGCCTGCGCGACGGCCTCGGCCAGGCGTTGCCGGAATTCCGCGTGCTCATCGGTCGAATGCGCGACCGACACCACCTCGACGCCGTTGTCGGCCAGTGCCGCGGCCAGCGCGATGCCATTGGAATTGAAGATCTGACCGGGCAGCAGGGTCGCGCCCGCCGGCCGCAGTTCATCGCCGGTGGTGAGGACCGCGGCCCGCACCCGGCGCAGTACCGACAGCTCACCGAGGCCGACCGCGGCCAGCGCCGCGATGTGCCGGGGTCGCAGCAGCGTGCCCGCGGCCGCCAGCAACTGTCCGACGCGCACATCGGTGCCGGGCTCGCGCACGAAGTCGCCGGTGGCGCGGCTGGTTCGAACCGTCACGGTGACGCCGTCGGATTCGGTGTGCTCCACCGGGACCACGCAGTCCGCGCCGGGCGGCACCGGCGCTCCGGTCATGACCTTCAGTGCGGTGCCCGGGGCCAGCGTGATCGCCTCGGTATTGCCCGCGGCGACCACGCCGAGCAGCGGCAGCGTGGCGGGGACGATGGCGACCGAATCGGCCTGCACGGCATACCCGTCCATTGCCGAATTCCGGAAGACCGGCAGGTCCAGGGGTGAATACACGTCGGCGGCCAGGCGGCGGCCCAGCGCGGCGGCCATGGGAACGGTTTCCGCGACCCGGTCGGCGAGCGACCGCAGCGCATCCTCGATGCGGCGACGGTGGTCGTCGACGGGCCGGGCCGGGATCAGCGCGTGCCGGGAACTCATGTCCGTGAGCCTATACGCGGGTGATTCCTCCGATTGGTGACCGGCCGATCGACCGCCCCGGCTCGTGCGAATCTACGAACGCTTGTGCAAAGGGCAATAATGGTCGAATGACCGTGGTCGCGATGGGCATGCCCGCTGTGCGAACCGGGCGACCCGCGCTGGATGGGCGCCCGGACACGCCGTTCCTTGTGGACCGCTTCGGCCGGGTCGGGCGGGATCTGCGGGTGTCCATCACCGAGAAATGCTCGCTGCGCTGCACGTATTGCATGCCGGAGGAGGGGCTGCCCGCGATTCCGGTCGAAGAGCTGCTCACCACCGACGAGATCGTGCGGCTGGTCGTGCTGGCGGTGCGGGAACTCGGCGTCCACGAGGTGCGATTCACCGGCGGCGAACCGCTCATGCGCCGCGATCTGGAACAGATCATCGCCGGTTGCCATGCGGCCCTGCCGGATACGCCGCTGGCCATGACCACCAATGGCGTCGGGCTCGAGCATCGGGCGCGGGCGCTGGCGGCGGCCGGGCTCAGCCGCATCAATGTCTCGCTCGATACCGTGGATCGTGACGGCTTCCATCGGCTCACCCGGCGTGATCGGCTGGATTCGGTGCTGGCCGGGATCAAGGCCGCCGCGGCGGCCGGGCTCACCCCGATCAAGGTGAACGCGGTGCTCATGCGTGAAACCTTGGCCGGTGCAACGGATCTGCTGCAGTGGTGCCTGGATCACCGTGCCGAACTGCGGTTCATCGAGGAGATGCCGCTCGACGCCGACCACGAGTGGGCGCGCGCCAATATGATCACCGCCGCCGAACTGCTGGACGTGCTCGGTGAGCGGTTCACCCTCACCGCGGACGGCCGCGAGGACCCGTCGGCCCCGGCCGAACGTTGGAAGGTCGACGGCGGCCCGGCCACCGTCGGCATCATCGCCTCGGTGACCCGCAAGTTCTGCGGCGACTGCGACCGCACCCGCCTGACCGCCGACGGCCGGATTCGCTCCTGCCTGTTCAGCGATCAGGAATACGACATTCGCGCCGCGCTGCGCACCGGCGCGACCGACGGCGATATCGCGCAGCTGTGGCGTGGCGCCATGTGGAACAAGTCGGCCGGCCACGGCATCGATATGGCCGGTTTCGTCCCGCCCGAACGAACGATGGGAGCCATCGGTGGTTGAGGTTCGCTATTTCGCCGCGATCGCCGATGCGGTCGGCAAGGAGAAGGAGACCCTCGACCTGCCGTCCGGGGCGACCGTCGGCGACCTGCGCAGCACCCTCGCCACCACCTACGGCCCGAAACTCGAACCGATGCTGAAGGTCTGCGCCTACCTCATCGGCGACGAACTCACCCGCGACGCCTCCGTGACCCTGCCGGCGCGGGTGGATGTCCTCCCACCCTTCGCGGGCGGTTAACCGCGAACATCGCTCGCGGGCGCTAGCATTCGCCGGTGACACACGCCCCGAAACCGCAGCACCCCGCGCTCACGAAGGTTCGCGAGCAGCGCGCCGCCAGCCTCCAGTTGCGCATCGCGGACTGGATCACCAAGTTCGCGGGCTCGATGCTCTTCGTCTACATCCACGCGGTGGTCTTCGCCGTCTGGATGATCTGGATCGAAAAGAGCCCCTGGCCCACCTTGACCCTGGTGGTCTCCCTGGAAGCCATCTTCCTGTCGACCTTCGTCATGATCGGCCAGAACCGGCAGGCCGATTTCCAGCAGGCCAAGGCCGACCACGACTTCCGCGAGCAGGAACTCGAACTGAAAACCAACACGGAACTCACCCGCGCCATCCACGCCATGACCGAAGAACTCCACCGCCGCCTCATCGACGACCCGGACAAGAACAAGAACTGAGGTCCTCGATCAGATCGACGACCGACGCAGTCGCTCGATCACCGCGGTGAAGCCCGCGTCCGTCATCGCCGGGTCTTCGACATCGTGGCCGCGCAGCACCTCGTACCAGGGTCCGAGCCGGTGCCAGCTCTCGGCGCGGGCCCGCAATTCGGGCGTGAGCACGCCATAGGCGCGAGCGGCAGCCTCCCCGAATTCCGTTGTCGTGCCGAACAACACCCAGGCGAAATCGATCGCCGGGTCACCGAGTTGGGCGTCGCCGAAATCGATGATCCCGCTCACCCGACCCGCCTCGGCGAGCACGTGCTCGGGACCGAGATCCGCATGCACGACGGTGTCGACGGGAGCCGTCAGAATCTGTTCGAGCAGGGCGTCAGCGGCCGCGGTCAGCGAATCCGGAAGCAGCGGAACAACTTCCCGGCGACACCGTTCGACAGCCCACCCCCGCTCCCGACGAGTGTCCTCGGCACTGGGCAGCCCGAGCTCCAAAGCCCCTGCCACCGGAGTGTCGTGCAGTGCGCGCAGAAAGCGCCCGATCGCTCCGCCGTTGTCCGGCGTGTAGTCCTCGATCGGCTCCCCAGGAATCAACGGATGCCGAACAACCAGCGGCGATTCGCTGACTACCGTGGGAATCGGCACGGGCAGCGGCAATCTCGGTGCCAGCCACGGCAACAACCGAGTCTCCCGCACCAACTGCGCCTCCACCTCCACCCGCCGCGGCCGCCGCTCCACCCACCGCTCATCGACCAACGTGGCCGAACTGTCCCACCCGTTCTCGCCGTCGAATTTCACGCCCCGACCGTAGGAACCTCGCGCACTTCCCGCAAACCGATTTCGATCAACCCTGCTGCGGACCCGGGAAGGCGCAGGCGGCCGTCCCACCGGGCAGCCGATGCCGGTTCTTCGCGATCAGGCGGTAAACCCCGGCGGCAAGCCAGCTGACCGGCGGAATCAACATGATCGTGCCGAGCACCCGCCAAGGCAGTGTGGCCCGTCGCAACAACAGCGCGCCCGCTCGCGCCCCCGCCGCTCGCCCGTCGTCCCCGTCGATCCATTGCACGGCGCTCTCGACCTGTTGTTCCGTCAGCCCCAGCGCGGCCAGGTCGAGCCGTTGCCAGGCAACGAAATCCACATCAGGCCGAATCCGCTCCCGAATGCGATCGACACTGGCCGTGCAGAACGCACAGTCACCATCGAACACCACCAAAGGCCGCCCCGCCGCTCCCGTGAAAGCTACCGATCCAGTCATCGTTGACCTTCCCTCGATCTCTCCCTCGATCGTAGATTTCCCGTGGCGCACAAGGAATCCCGTGACGGCCCACCGAGAGCGAAGTCACCTGCCCGGATCCGCGGGGGAGCCACGTTCAATTACCTGCGAGGTAATTGCCGGTCGGTTTCTGGGCGGCGAGGATCTTGGTATGACTCGAGTCGGAGTAATGCTGCCCAGCCGGGAAATCGCGATGACCGGCAGCCATGACGCGGCGGGGCTGGTGCGGTTCGCGAGCACGGCGGAGAGCGCCGGATTCGATTCGGTGTGGGTTGGGGATTCGCCGTTGGCGCGGACTCGGGTGGATCCGTTGCCGTTGTTGGCGGCTGTTGCGGCGACGACGTCGCGAATTCGGGTGGGGACGGCGGCGTTTACTGCGACGCTGCGGCAGCCGCTGCTGGGTGCTCATACTGCGGCGACCGTGGATGCGCTCAGTGCGGGGCGGTTGGTGCTGGGTGTTGGTGCGGGGTTTCCTATTCCGGAGAGTCGGGAGGAGTTCGCGGCGCTCGGGGTTTCGTTCGAGGAGCGGGTGGGGCGGTTGGATGAGACGGTGGCGATTTGGCGGCAGAGTTGGGCCGGGGGTGGGCGATTCGAGGGGCGGTACTGGAATTTCGAGGATCTGTCGGGGACCTTGCCGGCGGCGAGTCCGGTGGGGCCGCCGGTTTGGTTGGCGGGCAGTGATACTCCCCGGCGACTATCAATATCGACCCGGATGCGACGAAGGCGCGCACGGAGATCGATGGCTATGTCCGCCAGTACTATCGGCGCTCCCTCACCGAGATGTCCACGGTGCAAGCATTCTGTGGCGGCTCCGCCGAGCAGTGCGTCGACTGGCTCGGCCGCTATGTCGACGCGGGCGCCGAACATCTGATCCTGCGGATCGGCTCACTCGACGCGGACCGGCAACTCGACGCACTGGCCGAGATCCTCCCGGTCCTGCGATAGGGCTACTCGCCGCTCTCGGCACACAGACTTGCCAGGTGGCAGTGCAGGACCGCGCGCATGGCCGTCGGATCACGACGGGCCGGATCCACCAGCGCGGCGAGGGTCAGGCCGTCCAGGACGGCGGCCAGCCGGTCGGCTTCCAGGTCGAGGTCGACCGCGTGCAACGCGCCCGCCGTGACCATCGCGGACAGCACGCGGTGCACCAGTGTCCGCACGCCCGCCAAGGGCTGGGCGGCCAGCGGCGCCAACTCCGGGCGAGATCGCGCGGTCGTGGTGAAGGCCAGCCAGACCGCGGCCTCCTCGAATCTGGCCTCGTCCAGGGGGAGTAGCTCGACGAGGATGCGTTCGGCGTGAGCGCCGGGGACGTGGCCGGGCGGGGGTGGCGTGGTGGCGGGGTCGCCGTCGGGGAAGAGGGTGGCCAGGTGGTCCTGGATGCGGGCGGTGACCCGGGCGTTCAGCTCGCTCAGGGTGAAGGTCAGTAGTTCGGCGTGGTCGGTGAAGTAGTGGCGGACGGATCCGACCGCCAGGCCCGCCTCCTCGGCTACTCGTCGTAGTGAGGCGTTTTCCACGCCGCCGCGGGCGGCGACGCGAAAGACCGCGTCGGCCACGGCTTTCCGGCGTTCTACCGGGTCGACAACCTTGGGCACGAGTGGGTTCAGCTCCCTTCGAGGTGCGGTGGCGATGATCGCCTTGCCTTTTGTAGCACAGTCTGGCTAATTTAAATGGCATGACTGTGCTAAATCAATCTCACGGCATCGACGAGGTCCACGCATGAAATCGGTACTGATCGTCGCGGCGGTGGCCGTCATCGTGATTGTCGTCGTCGTCCGGCGATTCACGGGTGAACCCCTCAATGCCCGTGACCTTTTCGCGCCGCCGGTCGTGCTGCTCGGGATCGGCATCATGACCATGACGAAGGAGCATTTCACCGCGCTGGATCTCACCTGGATCGTCATCAGCGCGCTGATCGGCTTCGCGTTGGGCGGGCTGCGGGGCATGACCATCACCCTGCTGACGCGCGACGGTGTGCTGTGGCAGCGCTACACGCTCGGGACCGTCGGCGTGTGGTTACTGTCCCTCGCCGTCAGTGCGGTCACCGGCATCATCGGCACTCACCTTGGGGCGCACCAGGATTTGCGGCCCATCCAACTCGCCATCGGCGTCAGCTTGCTCGGGGAAGCCCTCGTCATCGGCGGCCGCGCCCTGTCCACCGGCTACCCCTTCGCCCCGGAAAAGGTGCAGCGCACCAACTCACCGCTGCTTCCGGTTCCCGCGAAGAACCGCTAGTTTCCGATCTACTTCCACCAGGTGTCGAGCGGGGTCACGGGGACGGCTCGCTTGTGCCGGGTGTTGCGGAAGATGGTTTCCAGGCGGTCGGAGACCTCCGGGCCGACCGGCTTGCCCTCGAGGTAGTCGTCGATCTGGGAGTACTTCAGGCCCAAGGCTTCCTCGTCGGGGAGGGCCGGGCGGTCATCCTCGAGGTCCGCGGTCGGGACCTTCTGCCAGACGCTGGGGGGTGCACCGAGTTCCTGCAGCAGGGCTGCGCCCTGGCGCTTGGTGAGACCCGTCAGCGGGGTGATGTCGACGCCGCCGTCACCGAACTTGGTGAAGAAGCCGGTGACCGCCTCGGCGGCGTGATCGGTGCCGACGACGAGCAGGTTGAGCTGTCCGGCGATGGCGTATTGCAGGACCATGCGTTCGCGGGCCTTGATGTTGCCGCGCACGAAGTCCCGCAGCTGCGGCTGTTCGTGCAGGTCCTCGATACCGCGCGCGGCTTCGGTGGCCGCGGCGTCGGCGCTGGGCTTCACATTCACCGCGACCGAGCGGTCGGGCTGGATGAACTTCAGGGCGATCTGCGCGTCTTCCTCGTCGGCCTGCACACCGTAGGGCAGGCGCACGGCCACGAAGGTGGCGTCGCGGCCCTCGGCGCGCAGTTCCTCCGCGGCGAGCTGGCAGAGCCGACCGGTGAGGGTGGAGTCCTGGCCGCCGCTGATGCCGAGCACGAAGCCGGTGGCGGGGGTGGAGCGCAGGTACTCCTTGAGGAAGTCGATGCGCCGCCGCACTTCGAGTTTCGGTTCGATGGTCGGCAGCACGCCCAGTTCGGCGATGATCTCTTCGCGCAGGTTCCCCATGCGGTCACACTGTAGCGGTCACCTGCCGGACCAGAGTCGCCCAGTGGTCACCGACCTGTTCGAGTGTGTAACCCAACGCCCGCGTCTGAAACAGCACCAGCCCGGCATCCAGTGTCGCCAGCAGCGTGTCGGCGGTCAGCGCGATATTGCCGGGTGCCCCCGCCTGCCGGAGCAGCAGGGACACATGGGTTTTGGCGATGTTGTAGGGCGGCCCGCCGTACTGTCCGCCGATATCGGCGTTCTTGCGCACATCGCCCTCCACCTCGACCAGGGCCAGCCGGGCGCGTCCGAAGGCGATCAGCCGTTCCACCGGCGGTGCGCCGGGCCCCAGCGGCGGCGGCCCGAACATGTAGGCCCACTGCAGTTTCTGATCGGATTGATCCAGCAGCGCCAGCATGAGCCCGGCCCGATTGCCGAAGCGCCGGAAGACGGTTCCCTTGCCGACGCCCGCCAGCTTGGCGACCGCGTCCATGGTGACCGCGTCCGCGCCCTGCTCGCGCACCAGCGATTCGGCGGCGTCGAGCAGCAGTTGCCGGTTGCGGGCGGCGTCACTGCGCTCGTGACTGCTGCCGGGCATGAGTAGCGGCACCGAATGCGCGGGCTGATGGGTGCGGATGGGCTCGATCGGGAGTGAGATGTTCGGCAGGGCGACGGCGTCGTCGGCGGGGGTGTCGCGTGTCACAGCTGGTCGGCTCCTGCCCGGGAATGGAAGCGGACTGTGGTCCGGTTACAGTGTATCGAAAGTTCCGCCGCTGAATCAGTAACCGTCTGGAGTGATCATCATGTCGCAGACCCGCATTCTCGTCCTGGTCGGTAGCCTCCGCGCCGCGTCGATCAACCGCCGGCTCGCCGAGGCCGCCGCGAAGACCGCGCCCGAGGGCGTCGATCTCGCCATTTACGAGGGCCTCGGTGAGATCCCGTTCTACAACGAGGATATCGACGTCGCCGGTCAGGTTCCGGCCACCGCGCAGGCGCTGCGCGACGCCGTCGCCGCCTCCGACGCCGTGCTGCTGGTAACCCCCGAATACAACGGCACCCTGCCGGCCGTGCTCAAGAACGCCATCGACTGGGCCTCGCGTCCCTACGGCGCGGGCGCGCTCAAGGATCGTCCGGCCGCCGTCATCTCGGCCTCGATCAGCGCGAACGCCGCCAAGTGGTCGCACGACGACGCCGTCAAGGCGCTGGGTGTGGCGGGCGCGAACGTGGTCAAGGAGGCGTCGCTGAACTTCGGCACCATCGGTTCGCGTTTCGTCGAGACGCACCCGGCCGACGACGCCGAGGCGATCACCCAGCTGGCCGCCACCGTGCACCTGCTGGCGTCGGCCGCCGACGTGAAGGCAAACGCCTGACGGGCACAGCGATCACTCGCTGAATTCAGCGCGAGGCCACGGCTTTTCAGCCGTGGCCTGCCGCTTTTCCGGGGTGTTTCGGGCTACCGTCAGTCCATGAAGCTATCAACGGGCAACTCTGCGTGGGGCCGTTGTTTCATGGCGCTCACCCTGGCCGCATCCGCCGCGGCGGCGGTGGTGAACGCGGCCGACGCGGTGGCCGAGGCGAGCATCTCGAATGTCCGCCTCTATCTGGGCAACTGGGCCGGATACGTGGTCCGCGGCGACGTGCACGAGGTCAGCGCCACCTGGGTGCAACCGGAGATCGACTGCCACGATCCCGGAATTCTGCAGCGGGTGGTGCCGTGGGTGGGGTTGAACGGGGCGCAGGGCCTCGACGGCCACGTCGCGCTGCCGCTCATGCAGACCGGCGTCGAATCCCTGTGTGCCAGTGACGCGGCCGTCTACGCGGCATTGCCCGGTCTGCAGGTGGAGAACCTGGCCGCGGGGGTGGCCTACGCCGATCCGCGTTTCGCCGGGACGGTGATGAATGCCGGAGCCAAGATTTCCGACGCGCTGGGCGCCGCCGCCAACGGGCTGTGCTCGATCGGTGTCTTCAGCGGCTTCTGCACGCCGGACAAGCAGGTCGACGGGTGGTGGGAGGGTTACCCCGATCCGCCGGTGAGCTACGACGATGTCGAGGTGCGCGCCGGTGATGTCATGCATTCGGTGGTGAGCTGGGACGGTGGGCGCTATGTCATGACGCTGGAGAATCGGACCGCGCACTGGGCGCGCACGACGGTGGCGGCGTCCACGGTGCCCGCGCATACCGCCGAGATCGTGGTGGAGGGTCATCTGGATGCGGCGCTGCCGGGTTTCACGCCGATCACCTTCACCGAGATCAGTGTCGACGGCCGTCCGCTGTCGGACTACGACGCTCAGGTGTACGGCATTCCGGCCACCAATCGATTGCTGGCGCCCGGTCCGGTGGACGGCGCGTCGTTCACGATCGGGTAAATCGCTGCCACACACCGCGACACGCCGGGCGGAGCGGGGCCCCGGGAATTGGGGGCACGGCGTCGCGGGTCGGCAAACCGGGTGGTCGCTCGAGTCTGCTGTGACTCGTGAGAAGCGTGTTGATCAGCGGTGATGGTGGGTTTGCTGGAAATGAACTGTATGCCGAAATTGTGACGTGCGTCGCAGTCGTGTCGAGTTGCGAATCGAGTGTCCAGGTACTTACGGCACCGGAATTTCACCTTTGTGAGTCGCAACATGTCGTGTTGTATGAACTTGTCGCCCACTAGGTGTAGTGTCTTGGGAGCTGGAAGGGCACTAGGCGAACACCTCGAAGTTCACCTAGTGACCAGGGGCTTCGGCTCCGCTTCCAGGGGTTTGCGCACTTACTACGTGGATCTTGTTTGAGCCGTGCACTGCCGACGGACCGAAGGCAAGGAGAAGGGGATTCAATGACCATCACCGTTTACACCAAGCCCGCTTGTGTCCAGTGCAACGCGACCTACCGCGCCCTCGACAAGGCCGGTGTCGACTACAGCGTCATCGACATCTCCGAGAACCCCGAAGCCCGCGATTACGTCATGGCCCTGGGCTACCTGCAGGCCCCCGTCGTTGTCGCCGGTGACGATCACTGGTCGGGCTTCCGTCCCGACCGCATCAAGGCTCTCGCCGACGTCGTCGCCGTCGCCTAGCGGCTTCGGAGCCGCCGGTCGGGCCGGCGGCCTCCTGCAGGTTCGTCCGAATCGAAAGGAGGGAAGATGACCGAGATGTCGAGTGCGACACCTGATCTGGTCTACTTCTCGAGCGCTTCGGAGAACACGCACCGCTTCGTGCAGCGGCTGGATGTCCCCGCCGTTCGCATACCGCTTCATACCGCCGACTCGCTTCGCGTCGACAATCCCTACGTGCTGATCGTCCCCACCTACGGGGGAGGTCGGCACGTTTTGGGTGGACAGCGATCCGACAAGGAATTCGTCCCCCGTCAGGTGGCCAAATTCCTCAACGATCCGCACAACCGCGCACTGCTGCGCGGCGTGATCGCGAGTGGCAACACGAACTTCGGCGATACGTTCTGCTATGCGGGAGAGGTGATCTCGCGTAAGGCAGGGGTCCCGTACCTGTATCGCTTCGAACTCATGGGAACTGCCGAGGACGTCGAGCGCGTCCGAGAGGGATTGGACTTGTTTTGGCAACGACAACAGCACCGGTCGGAAAGACTGCCCGCGTAGAGCGCCCCGTCAGCGGCGACTCCGGGACCGAGGGCATGGACTATCACGCCCTCAATGCGATGCTGAATCTGTACGGCCCCAATGGCGAGATCCAGTTCGACAAGGATCGCGAGGCCGCGAACCAGTACTTCCTGCAGCACGTCAACCAGAACACGGTCTTCTTCCACAACCTGCGGGAGAAGCTCGACTACCTGGTCAAGGAAAACTATTACGAGACAGACGTGCTCGACCAGTACAGCTTCGACTTCACCAAGAAGCTGTTCAAGCAGGCGTACGCGAAGAAGTTCCGCTTCCCGACCTTCCTCGGCGCGTTCAAGTACTACACGAGCTACACGCTCAAGACCTTCGACGGCAAGCGCTACCTGGAGCGTTTCGAGGACCGGGTGTGCCTGGTCGCCATGACACTGGCCGCCGGTGACGAGACCCTTGCCGGCGAGCTGGTCGACGAGATCATGGACGGGCGTTTCCAGCCCGCCACCCCGACCTTCCTCAACTCGGGCAAGAAGCAGCGCGGTGAGCCGGTGTCGTGCTTCCTGCTGCGCATCGAGGACAATATGGAGTCCATCGGGCGCTCCATCAACTCCGCCCTGCAGCTGTCCAAGCGCGGCGGTGGTGTGGCCTTGCTGCTCAGCAATATTCGTGAGCACGGCGCGCCGATCAAGAAGATCGAGAACCAGTCCTCGGGTGTCATCCCGATCATGAAGCTGCTGGAGGACTCGTTCTCCTACGCCAACCAGCTGGGCGCGCGTCAGGGTGCGGGTGCTGTCTACCTGCAGGCGCACCACCCCGACATCTACCGGTTCCTCGACACCAAGCGGGAGAACGCGGACGAGAAGATCCGCATCAAGACGCTGTCGCTGGGTGTGGTGATCCCGGACATCACCTTCGAGCTGGCGCGCAAGAACGAGGACATGTACCTCTTCTCGCCGTACGACGTGGAGCGCATCTACGGCGTGCCGTTCGCCGACATCAATGTGACCGAGAAGTACTACGAGATGGTCGACGACAAGCGGATTCGCAAGTCCAAGATCAAGGCTCGCGAGTTCTTCCAGACGCTCGCCGAGCTGCAGTTCGAGTCGGGCTACCCGTACATCATGTACGAGGACACCGTGAACCGGGCCAACCCGATCGCGGGCAAGATCACCCACTCCAACCTGTGCTCGGAGATCCTGCAGGTCTCGACCGCCTCGGTGTTCAACGACGACCTGTCCTACGCCAAGGTGGGCAAGGACATTTCGTGCAACCTGGGTTCGCTGAACATCGCGAAGACCATGGATTCGCCGGATCTGGCCAAGACGGTGGAGACCTCGATTCGCGCGTTGACCGCGGTGTCGGATCAGACCCACATCTACTCGGTGCCGTCGATCGAGCAGGGCAACAACGAGTCGCACGCCATCGGCCTGGGTCAGATGAACCTGCACGGCTACCTGGCGCGGGAGCACGTCCACTACGGCTCCGAAGAGGGCGTGGACTTCACCAACATCTACTTCTACACGATCGCCTACCACGCGATCCGCGCCTCGAATCTGATTGCGCAGGAGCGCGGTTCGTACTTCGGCGGCTTCCCCGAGTCGAAGTACGCCTCGGGTGAGTTCTTCGACAAGTACACCGAGCAGGTGTGGGAGCCCGCGACCGCGCGGGTGCGGGAGATCTTCGCCGAGGCGAACGTCCACATCCCGACCCAGGACGATTGGCGTGCGCTCAAGGCACTGGTGATGCAGCACGGCATCTACAACCAGAACCTGCAGGCCGTCCCGCCGACCGGCTCGATCTCCTACATCAACCACTCCACCAGCTCGATCCACCCGATCGCCTCCAAGATCGAGATCCGCAAGGAAGGCAAGATCGGCCGCGTCTACTACCCGGCCCCTTACCTGACCAACGAGAATCTCGAATACTTCGAGGACGCCTACGACATCGGCTACGAGAAGGTCATCGACACCTACGCCGCGGCAACGCAACACGTCGACCAGGGCCTGTCCCTGACCCTGTTCTTCAAGGACAGCGCCACCACCCGCGACGTCAACCGCGCCCAGATCTACGCCTGGCGCAAGGGCATCAAAACCCTCTACTACATCCGCATTCGCCAGATGGCTTTGGAAGGCACCGAAGTCGAGGGCTGCGTGAGCTGCATGCTGTAGCGACAAACCCGTGGTTTGGGGCGCTTCCGGTGAGACCGGAAGCGCCCCAACTGTTTTCACGGCTATTCGGTCTTCTTGGGATGGCCGCAGCTCGCGTCCACGATCCACACGATTCGAGTCTCGGGGTCGGGGCAATACCAGATTCGCCCTCCTGCGGTGACCTCGTACTGCCACTGCTCGAGTTCGACGCCGGATATCGTGTGGGTCGCGAACGGTCCCCGGAGCCTGTGCTGCCGCGCCCGGTTCTCGGGCATGGTTGGACGTTCAGTCAGAATGATCCAGGCTTCCCAGGTATTGGACTTGGCTGCGCGGCAAAGCTCCTCCCAACCTTTGGCCGCCTCACTCGTCGCGAATCGTGCTTCCCATCCATCTGGACGCCCAGGTGGCGCAACTCGATCACCTCGCTTCGCTGCCACCCGAGTCCTCTCCCAATGGTGCTGGCACCGGGCCGAAATCGGTGTCGATCGGTCGGCTCAGGCGCTCGGCGAGGGCGGGATCAGCGAAAATGGCTGCAGTGCTGCGCCATTCGACGACAGTCTGGGTGAGTACGGACCATTCGCCGAGTTCCGCCGAGGCCTGGAAGGCCCGCGCGAAGTCCCTGACGAACTCGGCCTGTGCGTCTTCGGGCATTACATCCACCCATGGAAACTCGTCGAGCAGAGCGCGGGCCGCGATGTCGTGCGGGAGATGTGTGAGGACGTTCCGGAGCGCGCGGGCGGCGGTGACCGACCCCTCGGAAGCCGCCTTCGCGCGATCTTCCCTGATCAGTAAGAGTGACGCGCCATCGCGGCGCCGCACTCGCACGGCACCCTGGTCCGCTAGTTGTGCCACCTGCTTGGGATCGCGCTGTAGCTCACTCCACTGAACCTCGGTAACCACCGTCGACTCCTCGCTGGTTCTGGGATGAGCCTGATGCCCGGCCCTGCACTTCTCCATATTAGAGCCGAGTTCTGAATTTTTTCAGAACTCACAACATCGTGACCAAGCTGCATTCGGTGTGGTCAGGCCGGGAAGCCGATTACCACTGTGCCGGTGAGGACGCTGGCTATGCCGAGGGCGCCTTGGGGGGAGATGCGTTCGGAGAGGAGGAAGCGGCTCAGGAGGGCGCCGACGACGATGCTGGATTCTCGGACGCTGGCTACTACGGCGAGGGGGAGTTGGGTCATGGCTATCAGGGTCAGGCCGAAGGCGCCGAGCATGGCGGTGCCGCCTGCGAGGGTCAGGGGGAGGGCTCGGAGGGACAGTGTGGGGGTGCGGTCGCGGCGGGTCAGGTCTCGGAGTTTGAGGGCTAGGCCGGAGCCGCCCATGACGGTGATGAGGTAGGGGATGGGGGAGGCGTGGTGGATGGCTATGCCGTCGAAGAGTGTGTAGGAGGCTACGCAGCAGCCGATTGTGAGGCCCCACAAAACCGAGCGGCGGCCGCCGGTGATGCCGGGGGCGGCGGGGTGGGTGCGGGAGAGGGCGATCATGGCTACGCCGAGGGCGATGAAGGCGACACCCAGCCAGCGGGTCCAGCCGATGGTGGTGCCGAGGATGGCGGTGGCGGTGACGACCAGGACGGGGGAGCTGCCGCGGACTACGGGGTAGACCTCGCCGACGGGGGCGGTGGCGTAGGCCCGTTCGAGGAGGGCGAAATAGAGGGTGGAGAAGAAGATCGAGGCGGCGGCGAAGGGGAGGGCGTAGAGCTCGAAGTGCCAGGTGGCGAGCGCGACGGGGAGGAAGAGCAGGGCGCCGGCGAGGAGCATGTCGGCGGTGGAGGCGAGGGAGCGGTCGCTGCGGCGGAGCCAGCCGAGGGCGACGTTCCAGCCCGCGTGCAGGAAGACCGAGACGGCCAGCACGAGATACCCCATCGACTGCACGCGACTCCACCTCTATGGTCTAGACCAAACATTCGAGTATGAACCTAGCGGCCCGGCAATGCGCTGGTCAACGTGATTTCGGAATGAAAACGGCTGGTTGACTTCGCGTTTCGGGGGATTGACGGGGAGGGAACGGGCCGGGGGAATACCCTGCTGTGGCGGGTCCCACGTACCGCCCGCCCAGGATTGTGAACTCTCCAGAAGGTGCTTCGCACCCTGCCGATCGCCCCCGGTGCCTGGTTACGCTCGCGGTGGTTCGGATATCGGATCCAGGAAATGCGCGGACGATATCGCGGCCGGAAAACCGCACTGGGACAAATGTTTTGGAGGTGTTCCCGAGTCCTCTCCTGCCCCCGCACGCCGAGGACTCCCGCTTGATTCATGAAACTGCCGGTGCAGGCGAAACTGCACTCCCATCGGATGAAGACCCGTCGAGCGATACCTCGCAACCGCTCGGCGGGTTCTTCGGATATCCGGCTCGCGTGAGGAGTTATCTTGTCGAACAGCGTTATCCGGCGGACCGTGGTGGTCGCGGTCGCGCTGGCCCTCCTCGCGGGCCTGTCGATGCAGGCGACGGCGGCCCCGGCGCCGATGCGCACCGGCATCGTGGGTTCCGAGCACGTCGGCCCGCACTGGGAACGGGTACAGGTGGATTCGGCCGCCATGGGCCGCATCGTCGGCCTGGATGTGCTGCACGGTTCCGGCCCCGGCCCGCGCCCGACGCTGTATCTGCTGGACGGCGTGGACGCCGAGGGCGTCTCGGACTGGCTGACCAAGGGGCACGCGGCGGACTTCTTCGCCGACAAGCCGGTCGACGTGGTGCTGCCCGCGGGCGCCACCGGCAGCATGTACACCGACTGGGATCACCCGGATACCGCCCTGGGCTGGAATCGCTGGGAGACCTTCCTGACCGGTGAATTGCCCGGCGTCATCGAGCCGTATCTGCATTCGGACGGGCAGCGCGCGGTCGCGGGCGTCTCGATGGGTGCGCAGGGCGCGATGATGCTCGCGCACCGGCATCCGGGCTTCTACAAGGCGGTGGCCGGATTGAGCGGCTGCTATTCCACCATCGACGGCCCCGGGAGCGCGGTGACGGCACTCACGGTGGCCTCGCGCGGCGGCAACGTGGTGCGGATGTGGGGCCCGCCGGGCACCCTGGAATGGATCACGCACGATTCCACGGTGGGCGCGGAAGCCTTGCGCGGCACCGTCATCTACCTTTCGGCTGCCTCCGGAATTCCCGGCGCTCCGGATCTGAGCGAGGTGATGCGGGCCTCGGATCTGATCGCCGCCATGCAATCCGCCGGTGGCGGTGTGGTTTTGGAGGCCGGTGCGCGGATCTGCACCGAGCATTTCGCGAAACGCCTGAGCGACTTGGGGATTCCCGCCACCGTGCACTACGAGCCGACCGGCATTCATGCCTGGGAGGATTTCTCGGCCCAGCTGGGCCCGGCCTGGGATACTCTCGCCACCGCTTTCGGGCAGTGATTACCTGCCCGAAAGTTATTGCGGTGAAACTAGTTTCAGTGTCGGAACCCGTAGCGCGGTAGTCGGCGCAGCCCCGGCCGGATCCGTCCGTCCACCGTCACGGCGAGTCCGGCGTGCACCGCGGCGACGGTGAAGGCGGAGGCCTCCTTCCAGGTGGCCGCGTACTCCATGGTGAGTTCGGCCCCGTCGTCCGGCCCACCGAGATAGACGGTGACCCGGTGGGTGAGCGGCTCCCCTACGCTGTCGAACAAGACCTTGCCTTCGGTGCTGCCGGCCATGTGCTGCTCCTCGAATTGTCCGGAGAGACGCGCCGCCGACGTCTGCGGCGGCCGCGCGTCCCTGGCACCGAAAGTAGCCGTAACACCCTGTATGGGAACGTGTTCCGGTTCTGGCTTGGATATGTCACAAGCGCCGCGCGAGTTTTGTTGTTACCCGTTGGAACAGAAACATTCGCACCTCGAATCGGGCGGGCCCTCACAAGCGATGACCGCCCCGATTGTGACTATTCGGAAGGTTCGCCCAACCCCCTGGCCAGCCTCGACCCGCCTTCCTACGCTGCCTCGCATGAGGATTCGTGTTCCCCTGGCGGTGATCGGCGCTCTCCTGCTGGCCGCCGCGACGGGATCGGCTGCCGCGCAGCCCGAAATGCCCGCGCCCGACCCGGACCCCTTCTACGCGGCCCCCGCCGATATCGCCGACCGGCATCCCGGCGACGTGCTGGCCGTGCGCGCCATGCCCGCCCTCGCGAGCTTCCCCGACACCGACGTCACCCTGATCAAGTTCCGCTCCACCGGTTCCGAGGGCAATCCCATCGCGGCCACCACCACGGTGCTGTCCCCGCGCAACCGCCGCCCGGACGCCCCGCTGCTGTCGTATCAGCAGATCATCAACGGGCTGGGCGCGCAGTGCGCGGTCTCGCGGGTGCTCTACACCACCGACCCCAACCTCATGGTCCGCGAGGCCCCGGCCTGGAACGTGCTGCTGCAGCGCGGCTGGAGCCTCACCCTGCCCGATCACCTGGGCCCCCGATTCGCCTACGGCGCGGCCAAACTCGGCGGCCAGATCACCCTGGACGGCATCCGCGCCGTGCAGCACGTGGCGGATCTGAAGGTGGAGCACAGTCCCGTCGCCATGGCCGGATACTCCGGCGGCGGCATGGCGACCGCGTGGGCCGCCGCCCTGGCCCAGTCCTACGCCCCGGACCTGCACCTCGCGGGTGCGGCCATGGGTGGCGTGCCGATGAACCTGATCAGCATGCTGGAGGCCCTGGGCATGAACCGGCATCCGGCCTTCGGGCTGGCGCTGGCCGCCGGGCTCGGCCTGGAACGTGAGTACCCGGACCGTTTCCCGCTCAGCGATCAGCTCAACGATCGTGGCCTGGCGATGCGCGACAAGCTGGTCAACAGCTGCACCAACGACATTCTGGCCGCCGGCGCGGGCCAGGGCGCGCAGGACGTGGCCAAGACGACGGTGATGACCGATGATCCGACGGCCCGCGCCGTGGTGGAGGAGAACAGCCTCGAGCTGTACTCCGGCGTCCCGAATATGCCGGTCTTCGAATGGCATTCGCCCATCGACGGCCTGATCCCGGTCGATGCCGTGACCGACACCATTCACCGGTATTGCGCTGCGGGCGCGACCGTCTGGAGTGAGAAGGAGCCGGTGCCCGATCACCTCACCGCCGCGGTGCTCGGCCTCCCGTCGGTGCTGAACTGGCTCGACGCCCGCATGCGCGGCGACGCCGCGCCCAGCAACTGCTGAGGCAGCGCCCCGCTGTTGCTCAACCCGCCTGATAGGTCCGCGCTACCAGCGCGGACCGCAGGTACCACAGTCCCGACGCCTGCGCGGGATCGAATCCGGTGAGCTGCCCGATCCGCTTGAGCCGGTAGTCCACGGTATTGGTGTGCACGTGCAGCATTCGCGCCGTGCGCTGCCGGTTGAGGTTGTTGCTGATGTGCGATTGCAGCGTCTCGAGCAGTTCGGTGTGCTCGTCGAGCGGATCCAGCAGCGACCCGAGATGATCGCGTCCCGGGCCCGGCCGGGTCAGCTGATACTCCAGTGCCAGTTCGTCGAATCGGAACAGCCCGCGCACCAGTCGTAGTCGGTGCACGATGTCGAGCAGTTCGTGCGCCTGTTCGGAGGCGTTCGGAATCTGCTGCGGCACAGCGGAAACCAGGGTCGCGGTGATCGGCACCCGCGCCGCCCGCGAGAGTTGTTCGACGAGTTCGTCGAGCTGTTCGTCCGCCAGGGCGGTGCACGGGACCAGCAGGGTGCCGCCGTCCACGCTCAGCAGCGACAGCACCGTGTCCGGGTATCGCGTGGCCAGCTCCGCCTGTACCCGCCGCAGTTTGCGTCGCGCCACCACCGCGCCGTCCACGGTGGGGGAGTGTTCCTCGGGATGATCCGGAATCGCCAGCGCCAGAACGTGATACCGCTCGGCGATCTCGATCCCGCATTCGCGGGCCATGGTGGAGGTGCTGTGCCCGCCCAGCAGTGCGGAGGTCAGGGTGTGCACGGCGGTGTGGTGTTCGCTCACCACGGCGCGCAGTTCCCGCACATAGGCCTTGGCCACCGCGGAGGTCATCCGGTCGAGCAGTTCGACCACCAGTTTCGCGCCGCCCATGATGTTGTCCATATCGGCGGCCGCGATCACCAGGGTCTCGTCTCCGTCGGAGCTCTCCTGGCGCACATGCTGCGACATGGCATTGGCCATCACCAGTTCGGCGCCGATCTTGAAGCCCGCGTGGATGGCGTGGTGGATGGTGTCGATCGGGATGCCCTCGCGCGCCCACTGCGCGGCGGCCTCCTCCAATCGCTTGGTCTGCTGCGGGATGTCGCGCCCGTCCAGCATGCCGACGGCCAGTTCCAGGCACATGCGGGTGATGGCGGTGACGTCGCCGTGAATCGCGTCGCCGGGCAGCGTCCCGCACGGGGCGACCGTCTCGACGAAGTGCCCGACCATGTGCTGAGCGATCCCGCGCACATCCTTGAGCGGCGACGATATCGGGCTGCCCGAGACCGTGAGCCCCGCCCGGGTCGGAATTTCCACGGACATCCGTGACTCCCTTCCACCCCCGGGTTTGTGCCCCGTCCGGGACCTGAAACGCTAACTCATGCCACATCTTCGAGTGGCGGGTTGATCTCCTCCTGTGAAGCACAGTAATGCCCTTCCGGCGAACTTGTGACTTCTCACATGCGCCAGGTGGGCCCGGTATGACAGTGAAACGTTGCCGGGTGGAATCATTGGCGCATGACCGAAACCGTGCGCAGGATCGGGATTCTGTTGTTCGACGGTGTCGAGGAACTCGACTTCGCGGGCCCGTGGGAGGTGCTGGCCTTCTGGACCCGCATGGTTCCCGAGGACGGCTGGGAGGTGTTCACCCTCTCCCCGACCGGGGCGATCGTGCAGTGCGCGAAGGGCTTGAAAGTGACACCGGACCACTCCTTCGACTCCGCGCCCGCCATGGATGTTCTTGTATTCCCGGGTGGACAGGGCACCCGGCCGATGGTGCACGACGACCTGATCCTGGATTGGGTTCGCGCGCAACGCGATCGGGTGCCGTTGATCACCAGCGTCTGTACCGGCGCGCTGGTACTGGCCGCGGCCGGGCTGTTGAAGGGCCGCCCGGCCACCACGCACTGGCGCTCGCTGGACGTGCTGGCGCAGTTGGATCCGAGCATCGAAGTCCGCGGCGACGCCCGCTATGTCGACGCCGGTGACATCATCACCTCGTCGGGCGTCTCCGCCGGTACCGACATGGCCCTGCACCTGGTGCAACGCCTCGCCGGTGCCGACCGCGCCCGCTGGGTGCGGCGCGGCATCCAATACGACCCGCAGCCCCCGGCCGGGACCGACTGGCCGGAGGGCGCGGAGTGGGAACTCGGCTAGCCGGCCCGGGTGACCTCGGAATCGATGCCGGTGCCGGGGATCGATTCCAGTAGACGCCGGGTGTACGGATCGGTCGGGGCGGTGAGGACCTGTGCGGCCGGGCCCTGTTCCACCACCTTGCCGTCCCGCATCACGACCACGTCGTGGGCGAGGGCGTGCACAACCGCCAGGTCGTGCGAGATGAACAGGTAGCTGATGCCCAGGCGTTCCTGTAGATCGGACAGCAGGGTCAGAATCTGCTTCTGCACCAGCACATCCAGGGCCGAGACGGGTTCGTCGCAGACCACCAGGCGCGGCTCGACGGCGAGGGCGCGGGCGATGGCCACGCGCTGCCGCTGACCACCCGACAGTTCGTGCGGGTAGCGTTGGGTCACGGCGGCGGGCAGCGCCACCTGGTCGAGGAGCTCGGCGACCCGGGCCCGGCGGGCAGTCCGGTCGTGGGTTCCGAAGGCGCGCAAGGGTTCCGCGATGAGACGTTCGACCGTCCACATCGGGTCGAGCGAAGAATACGGGTCCTGGAACACCGACTGCATGGCCCGCCGCGCCGCCCGCAGCCGCGCACCCCGCAGGCTGGTCACCTCGGCACCGTTGAGTCGCACGGTGCCGGAGGTGGCGGGCACCAAGCCCAGCACCATGCGTGCGGTAGTGGTCTTGCCCGAACCGGATTCACCGACGATCGCGGTGGTCCGGCCCCGGCCGATGGTGAACGACACATCGTCGACGGCCCGCAGTTTCCCGCCGCGACCGCGGATGCGGTACTCCTTGCCGAGCTGCGAAACCTCCAGCACCGGAACGTCATCGGCGGCATCGGTGTCGGAACCCGCTGCGGTCTCGACGACTTCGGCTGCCACGGTCGGCGACGCCACGATGCGTGCGGGTGCGGCAGCCACCAGTCGCCGCGTGTAGTCCTCCTGCGGATCGGTCAATACCTCACGGGCGGGCCCGGATTCGACGATCCGGCCGCCCGACATCACCAGCACCCGGTCCGCCCGCTCGGCGGCCAGCCCCAGATCGTGGGTCACCAGCAGCAGGGTCGTGCCCAGCTCCCGGGTGAGTTTGTCCAGGTGATCGAGGATCTGCCGCTGCACGGTCACATCCAGCGCGGAGGTCGGCTCGTCGGCGATGAGCAGGTCGGGTCGGCAGGACAGGCCGATGGCGATCAGCACACGCTGGCGCATGCCGCCGGAGAGTTCGTGCGGATACTGCCGGGCCCGCCGGGCGGGCTCGGGCAGCCCGGCCTCCGCGAGCAGTTCGATGGCCCGCTGCGCGGCCGCCCGGCGCGGGTAGAGCCCGTGTGCCACCAGGGTTTCCGCGACCTGCTGCCCGACCCGCGCGACCGGGTTCAGATTCGACATCGGATCCTGTGGCACGAAACCGATCTCCCGGCCCCGCACGTCACGCAGCCGCTTCTCGTCGGCATGGGCGAGATCCTCACCGCGCCAGCGAATGCTGCCCGCCCGCACCTGACCGTTGCCCGGCAACAGTCCGATGATCGATTGCGCGAGTGTCGATTTCCCGGAGCCCGAGGCCCCGACCAGCGCGATCCGTTCACCCGGCACGACGGTCAGGCGCACGCCGTCCACCGCCGTCACCGCGCCGAAGGACACCGCCAGATCGCTGATCTCCAACAGCGATTCGGTCATTGCAGCTCCTTCAGCGGCTCGTCTTCGGATCGAGTGCGTCGCGCAGCGCGTCGCCGAAAAGGTTGAAGCCCAGGCAGATCAGCAGCAGCGCGACGCCCGGGAAGATCCCCGGCCACGCGGTGCGCATCAGATACTGCTGCGCATCCGACAGCATGATCCCCAGGCTGGGTGCGGGCGGCCGGATGCCGAGTCCGAGGAACGACAGGATCGCCTCACCGAGCACGGCGGTCGGCATGATCACGGTGGCCTGCACGATGATCGGTGCCAGCGCGTTGGGCAGGATGTGCGTCCCGAGAATGCGCCACGGCCCGACGTGCATGGTACGCGCCGCGAGCACGAAGTCGGACTCCTTGAGCCGCAACGTCTCCGCGCGCACCACCCGCATCATCACCGGCACCTGTGCGATGCCCAGCGCGATCGCGGCCTGGGTCAGGCCGCCGCCGTAGATCGCGGTCAGCCCGACCGCGATCATCACGAACGGGAAGGCCAGCAGCACATCCGCCACCCGCGACAGCGTGGCGTCCAGCCAGCGCCAGTACCCGGCCAGCAGTCCCATCGGCACCCCGCCGACCAGCGCGCACAGCACCGCCAGCGCGCCCACCGCGAGCGAGGCCCGGGTGCCGTAGAGCACGCGGGAGAGGATGTCGCGGCCCAGATCGTCGGTGCCCAGGGCGTATCCGGCCGTGCCGGGGTTCTGGAACGGCACGGCGAAGTGCACCTCGGCGGGCGGGTGCGGGGCGAGCAGCGGCGCGAAAACGCCTGCCGCGATGACGATCAACAGCAGCACTGTGCCGACGCGGCCCAGCGGATTCGACCACAGCAGCCGCAGCACCCGCGCCCGCGCCGCCACCGGCCGTGGCGTATCGGCCGCAGGCTGTGCCGTGTTGGCTGCGGGCTGCGCCGTGTTGGTCGCGGGCTGCGCCGTGTTGGTCGCGGGCTGTGGGGTAGCGGCGGTGGGCTGTGGTGTGGCCGGGGCGAGCTGCTCTTTCTCCGGTACCGTCACTGCGCCCTTCCCGACACTCGCACGCGCGGGTCGATCACCGTGTACAGCACGTCGACCAGCAGGTTGATCACGATGTAGGACGTGGCCACCACCAGCACGACCGCCTGGATGACCGGGTAGTCGCGACTGAAGACCGAGTCCAGGGTCAGCTTCCCGATGCCGGGCAGCCCGAAGATGCGCTCGGTGACCACGGTGCCCGCGATGAGCAGTCCGAGCTGCAACCCGATCACCGTGGTGACCACGATCAGACTGTTGCGCAGGCCGTATCGCACGATCACCGCGCCCGGCCCGAGCCCCTTGGCCCGCGCCGTCCGCACGAAGTCCGCCGACAGCGTCTCCACCATCGACGATCTGGTCTGCCGCTGCACCGCGGCCGCGTGCGTGACGCCCAGGATCACCGCGGGCAGCGTGAGGTAGTAGAGCCCGCGCAGCGGATCATCGAACGGCGACACATACCCCGAGGCCGGGAACAGGCCCAACCCCACCGCGAGATACAGCACCGCGAGCAGCCCCAGCCAGAAGGTGGGCACCGACAACCCCACCAGCGAAACGCCGTTCACCACCCACTCCGGCCAGCGCCCCCGGTAGACCGCCGCGAGCACGCCGCCGGTCACCCCGAGCAGCACCGCGACCAGCATGGCGTACAGCGCCAGTTGCAGGGTGACCGGCAGGGTCGCGCCGATCAGGTGCCGCACCGGGGTGCCGGTGCGAATGGAACGGCCGAAATCGCCTGTCGCCGCATGCTTCACGAACTCCAGATACTGGATCGGCAGCGCGCGATCGAGCCCCAGCTGCGCGCGCACCGCGGCGATGGCGGCCGGGTCGGCCTGTTCACCGGCCATCACGGTGGCCGGATCGCCGGGCAGCGCCCGCACCCCCGCGAACACCACGATCGAGACCAGCAGCAGCGTCAGCGCCGATTGCCACAGGCGCTGGAAGAGGAACCGCACCATGGTTTCTCAGCCGTTCCGGTCCGCGACGAACGCGGCCTTGCCGAGCCGGACGGTGCCGTCGGCGTACACCTCGATGCCGGTCACCCGGGTGGAGTGCACGGTCAGGTTCCGCAGCCGGTAGGTGTAGATGTAGGGGTTCTCGCGCGCGATGAAGCGCACCGCCTGCTCGTAGAGCGCACCGCGCCGGGCCGGGCTGGTGGTGTGCGCGGCCCAGGCCAGCACGTCGTCCAGCGCGGGCGAGCTGTAACCGCTGTAGTTACCGGTGGATCCGGTGGTGAGGAAGCGGGAGATATTGCCGTCCGGATCCAGCCGCCCCGACCAGCCCAGCAACAGCGCCTCGTAGCTGCCGCTCTTCTGCGCGGCCAGCATGGCGGAGTACTCGGTCGGCACGATCCGCAGATCGAAACCGCCCGCGGCGAGATCGGTTTGCAGCTCCTGCGCGTACTGCAGCTGGTCGGAGACATTCATGACCTGCATGGTGATCGGATACGGCGTCTGCACACCCGCGTCGGCGAGCAGCTTGCGCGAGCGCGCCGGGTCGTACACCGGGCAGGACGTATCGGCCTGCGTCGCATAGGAAGTGCGCGGCGCGATCGGCGTGCAGGCGGGCTCGTACCAGCCCTTGAACGCCCGATCCACCAGGCCCTGGCGGTCGATGCTCAGCGAAACCGCCTCGCGGACCCGGGGATCCTTGGCCAGCGGCGTGTCGATCGGCTTGATCGGCTTACCCGCGCCGTCCACATTGCCGGTATTGATATAGAAGCCCTGGAAGCCGAACGATCCCGAAACCAGCAGGTGCAGGCGAGGATCCGTGGTCAACGCGTCCACGTCGGTCGGCGACATGGTGTCGGAGACCTGGATGTCACCGGAACGCAGCGCGGCCGCGCGCGACTTGGCGTCGGCCATGATGCGGTAGGTGATGGAGTCGAAGTGCACGTTCTGCGCGTCGTAGTAGTTCGGGTCGCGCTCGACGGTGATGGAGGTCTGCGGCACTCGCTGCGCGAACTTGAACGGGCCCACGCACACCGGGTGATCGCCGAAGTCCTTCCCCTCCTCCTTCAATGCGGCCGGGGACATGATCATCCCGGCCCGGTCGGCGAGCGCGGCGGTGATCGGCGCGAACGGCGTGCTGTAGTGGATGACCACCTGGTTGTCGCCGTCGGTGTCGATGCCGGTGATCGGACCCATCTCACCGCTGCGCTGCGACCCCTCCATGGTGAGGTGCCGTTTCAGGCTGGTCTCCACCGCGGCCCCGTTGAAGGCGGTGCCGTCGGCGAACTTGATGCCGGTGCGCACCGGAATCGTCACCGTCAGACCGTCATCGGAGAACTTCGGCAGATCCGTCGCCAGCTGCGGCACCAGGTTGCCGGAGGAGTCGTTGTCGTAGAGCTTCTCGCAGATCGTGCTCATGACGTAGCGCATGTAGAGCGAGCTGGAGGTGGTCGGGTCCAGCCGGTCGGGATCGTTGGACAGGCCCATCACCAGGTCGCCGCCCTCGCGGACCTGCTGATCACCCACCGGCGTGCCGTAATCGTCGGCGTGCGAGGCGATCTCGGCCGCCTGCTGCGCATGCGAGCAGGAGGCGACCGCGACGGCTACGACACCGAGCGTGAGAACGCGGAGCAGACGGAGACGCATCGAACCTCAGCCGTTGCCTGCGAGGAACGCGGCCTTGCCCAGCCGCACCACACCGTCCGGGTACATCTCGACACCGGTCACCTTGGTCGAATGCATGGTCAGCAGCCGCTCACGGTAGGTGTAGAGGTACGGGTTGTCCTTCTGAACGATCTGCACCGCTTGCGCGTACAGTTCCGCGCGCTTGCCGGTGTCGCCGGTGCGGGCGGCCTGGCCGAGCAGATCATCCACCTGCGGGGAGCTGTAGCCGCTGTAGTTGCCGCTCGACCCGGTGGTCACGAACCGCGAGATGGTGCCGTCCGGGTCCAGTCGCCCCGACCAGCCCAGCAGGATCGCCTCGTACGCACCGCTCTTCTGGGCGTCCAGCAGGGTCGCGTACTCGGTCGGGATGATGTCGAGTGCGAAGCCGCCCTCGGCGATCCCGGCCTGCAGCGCCTGCGCGTACCGCATCCGGTCCTGGCTGTTCTGCACCTGCAACTTGATGTGGTACGGCATCTGCACACCGGCCTCGCTGAGCAGCTGCTTGGAGCGCGCCGGATCGTAAGCGGCACAGTCGGTTCCGGCGGGCGTGGCGAACGCGCTGCCCGGCACGATCGGCGAGCAGGTGCCCTCGTACCAGCCGTTGAACACGGTATTGACCATCGCGGTGCGGTCGATACTCAACGACAGTGCCTGGCGGACACGGGGATCCTTGGCCAGCGGGGTGTCGATCGGCTTGGCCGGTTTGCCCGCGCCATCCACATTGCCGACGTTCAGGTACAGACCCATGTAGCCGAGCGAGCGCGCCTGCAGCAGCCGCAGCTGTGAATTCTTGGACAGCTCGTCGACGTCCTGCGGCGAGATGTAGTCGGCGACCTGGATATCGCCCGAACGCAGGTTCGCCGCACGGATATTGGCGTCGGCCATGATCCGATAGGTGATGGTGTCGAAGTGCACGTGCGCGGCGTCGTAGTAGTTCGGATCGCGCTCGACCACGATGGAGGTCTGCGGCACCCGCTTCACGAACTTGAACGGGCCCACGCAGACCGGGTTGTCACCGAAATTGTCGCCCGCCTTGGCCAGTTCGGCCGGGGACATGATCATGCCCGCGCGGTCGGCGAGCGCGGCGGTGATGGGCGCGAACGGCGTCTTGAAGTGCAGCACCACCTCGCCGGGGCCGTTGGCGTCGATGGCGGCGATCGGGCCCATCTCGCTGGTGCGCTGTGAGGTCTTGGCGGTGAGGTGCCGCTGCAGGCTGGTCTGCACGGCGGCGGCGTCGAAGGCGGTGCCGTCGGCGAACTTGATGCCGGTGCGGACCGGGATGGTGACCGTCAGCCCGTCCGGGGAGACGGTCGGCAGCGCGGTCGCCAACTGCGGCACCAGGTTTCCGGCCGAGTCGTTGTCGTAGAGCTTCTCGCAGATCGAGCTCATCACGTACCGGGTGAACAGCGAGCTGGAGGTGGTCGGGTCCAGCTTGTCCGGTTCGGACGACAGGCCCATCACGAGATCACCGCCGGCACGCACCGACTGCGTACCCACGGGGGTGCCGAAATCGTCGGCGTGCGTTCCGGTCTTACCGGCTTCGTGGGGCGACGCGCAGGAGGCCACCACGACGGCCACCGCGGTGAGCCCCAGCAGTTTGGAGAGGCGAACGAGCATGGGCGACAACCTACTTCGAGATCCGAGGACGAAAAGGGAAGGTCATTCTCATGAGATGTTCGATCATCGACCGGCCGCGTAACCCTGCATGCCGCGCGGATTCGCACCGGCACTGAGCACGCCGGTCTCGGGGTCGCGCGCGACCGCGCACAACCGGCCCTCCGACCACGGCCCGCCGACCGTGACCCGGTGACCTCGGCGCTCGAGTTCGTCGATCACCTCGGCGCCGATCCGCGACTCCACCACCACCGCACCGGGATTCATGGTGCGCGGGTAGAAGGAGCCGGGGAAGCTTTCCTGATGCCAGTTCGGCGCATCGATCGCGCCCTGCAGGTCGAGGCCGCCGCGCACCTGTTCGCGCAGCGCCACGGCAAGCAGGAAGTGCGGACTCCACTGATCCTGCTGATCGCCGCCCGGCGTGCCGAACGCCATGACCGCGACCCCGTCTCGCAGCGCCAGCGACGGGCTCAAGGTGGTGCGTGGACGACGGCCGGGGGTCAGCGAATTCGGCAGGTCCGGCTCCAGCCACGCCATCTGCAAGCGGGTGCCGAGCGGGAAACCCAGTTCCGGCACCACGGGATTGGATTGCAGCCAGCCGCCGCTGGGCGTCGCGGCGACCATATTGCCCCAGCGGTCCACCACGTCGAGGTGACAGGTGTCGCCCCGGGTCGCGCCGCTGGAGCCCACGGTCGGCTCGCCCGCACCCAGCGAACTCGGCGTCACGCCAACGGAATTCGACCGCGCGTACGCGCTCAGCCGCGGCGTCCGCCCCTCCGGGCTGCCCGGCCGCAGCTCAGCCGACGCCTGCGACCCGATCAGCGTGCGGCGTTGCGCATTGTACTCCGGCGACAGCAGGGCCTCGAGCGACACCGTCGGATTGTCGCCGTACCAGGCTTCGCGGTCGGCCATCGCGAGCTTCGAGCCCTCGATGAGCACGTGGTAATACTCCGGCATGCCGTAGGCCGGAAGCTCCGACAGCAGCGACAACTGCTGCAGGAACGCCGGTCCCTGACTCCACAGCCCGGGCTTGGCGATGGTCCACCCGTTCCAGGTGTAGGTCGCCGGATCCTCGTACGTGGCTTCGAATTTCGCGAGATCCGCGCCGTCGAGCGTGCCCGCGTGGCGTTCGCCCGAGGTGTCCATGGCGGGCCGGGCCGCGGCGGCGGCCAGCGCCTCGGCGATGAAGCCTTGCCGCCACACCTGCCGGGCCGCCTCGATCTGCGTGTCGCGATCCGGTCCGGCCGCCTCGGCCTCGGCGATCACGCGCCGCCAGGTCGCGGCCAGAGCCGGATTGCGCAGCAGCGCACCGGGTTCGGGCGGACGGCCGCCGGTCAGGTACAGCGCCGCCGAAGTGGTCCACTCGGTCTCGAACAGCTCCGCGACCTCGGCCACCGTGCGGCCGACATTCTCGACCACGGGATGCCCGTGCTCGGCGTAACCGATGGCGTAGGACAGGATTTCGGATAGTCGCTTGGTGCCGTGATCACGTAGCAGCAGCATCCAGGCGTCGAACGCGCCCGGCACCGCGGCGGCCAGCGGACCGGTGCCGGGGACCAGGTCGAGCCCGAGATCCCGGTAGTGCTCGATGGTCGCACCCGCGGGCGCCGGCCCCTGCCCGCACAGCACCCGCGCCGCGCCGCCCACCGGCGCGAGGATGATCGGTACCTCACCGGCGGGGCCGTTGAGGTGCGGCTCCACCACGTGCAGCACGAAGCCCGCGGCGACGGCGGCGTCGAAGGCATTGCCGTCGTCCTCGAGCACCGCCATCGCGGTGGCCGAGGCCAGCCAATGGGTGGAGGACACCATGCCGAAGGTGCCCTGCAGGGTAGGACGGGTGGTGAACAACGGGTCGAGTCTCCTTCACACCGTTACGAAGTGGAAAAGCACCTGCTCCAGCAGCGCCACCAGGACGTTCTTGACCGATTCCCGGTCGCGCGCATCGCATTCCAGCAGCGGAATGTGATCGTCGAGTTCCAGCGCCTCGCGCACCTCGTCGAGATCGAACTGCGTCTCGTTCTCGAAGCGGTTGACCACCACCACGAACGGCGTATTGCGATCCTCGAAGTAGTCCAGCACCGGGAAGCAGTCGTCGATGCGGCTGGTGTCGACCACCAGCACCGCGCCCAGCGCGCCGTCGACCAGGTCGTCCCACAGGAACACGAACCGGTCCTGGCCGGGCGTGCCGAACAGGTAGAGGATCAGCGAACGGTCCAGGGTGATGCGGCCGAAGTCCAGCGCCACCGTGGTCTGCGTCTTCTGGTCGCGGCGGCCGGGATCGTCGACGTCGATGGCGGCCTCGGTCATGGCGGCCTCGGTCGCCAGCGGCTCGATCTCGGAGATGGCGCCGATGAACGTGGTCTTGCCGACCCCGAATCCGCCGCTGACCACAATCTTCACCGAGGACGGCAGGATCGGCGCCGAGCTGGGGGAGGCGGGTACGGCGCGGGTGTCAGAGTGCCCGAACAAGATCCCTGATCCTCTCGATCGCAGCGACGGACAGTTCGGGGGCCTCGCGCACGGCGAGGAAGCCGGCGGCGGCGAGATCACTCACGATCACCTTGGCCAGACCGACCGGAATATGCAGCAGCGCGCCGATTTCCGCGATCGAGCACGGCCGCTGACACAGCTGCACGACCGCGCGCTGCTCGAGCTGCAACGGCGCCGACAACGCCGACGGCGGTGCCTGCACCAGGGTTTCGATGCGCAGCCCGTCGATCACGGGCGTGGTGCGGCCGCCGGTGACCACGAACGGCCGCACGAAATTGTTGTGCTCGTCGGCCGGATCCGCCCCCGCGGTGTAGTCCGAAGGTCTCATCGGCGCATGTTCTCTCGCAGCTGACTGATCAACGCCGGATCCAGCAGCGAACCGGCACGCTCGGCCAGCACGGAGATCTCGTAGCCGACCAGGCCCACATCGCAGTTGCCGTCGGCGATCACGCCGAGGAAGCTGCCGGTGCCCATGGTGGAGACGAGCAGGAAGCCGCGCTTCATCTCGATCATGATCAGCTTGAGGCCGTCGAAGGCATAGCTGCGCGAGGCGCTGCGGGAGATGCTGGCCAGCCCGGACACCATGGCGGCCAACCGGTCCGCGCCCGCCCGGTCGAGACCGTCGGACATGGCGATGAGCAAGCCGTCGGAGGAGACCGCGACGGTGTCGCGCACACCCGCGGTGTCTCGCACGAAATTCGCGAGCATCCAGTTGAAGGTATGCGGGGTGGCGCTCGGCAGCTGGGTGCTCACCAATTCTCCTCTGCGTTCGGCACGGACGGGGCGATCGTGGCGCCGCGCTCGTGACCGGCGCGGAAGGACGACAGCATGGTCCGGGTTTCCTCGGGGGTCCGGTCCGGGCCCGCACCGGATTCCGGGCGCTGGGTGCGGCCGGTCTCGGGGCGGGACTGCGGCCCGGGGGCTTCGGTGCGAGACCGCTTGTCTCGCTTCACAAGTCCATTACGGGTGGTGCGCACGACGGGGGTGGCGCCGGTGGCGGGCCCCGCGGCGTCCGGGAAGGCCGCCACCCTCGGCGTGGCCGCAACCTCCGCCGGGCGCGCTGGCTGCGTCGGGGGCGCGACCTGCGGCTGAGTCACGGGGTACGACTGGGTGGTGTACTGCGGCTGGGCTACGGGGTGTGACTGGGTTGTGTACTGCGGCTGGGCCGCGATCTCCGGTTGGGGAGCCTGGAGCGCGGGCGCGGCGGACGCGTAACTCGCCGTGAGCGCCGGAGTCGGCGCGGCGGACGCGCGTGGCGGCTCCACCGCGGCCGGGGCGGACTCCGAATCCGCGCCCCACACCGGGGCCACCATGGTCCCGGTGATCAGCGCCTGCACCGTTTCGGGATGCTGATCCTGGTCGGCGGCAAGCATTTCCGCGGGCAGCGTCAGGCGCGCGACAATGCCGCTGACCGGCGAGGTGTTCAGCTCCACCTGGACGCCGAGCCGCTGCGCCAGTCGACCGACCACGTAGTGACCCAGGTACCGCGTCGGCGCGACGATGAAGTCCTCTTCACCGCGCAGCTTGGCGTTCGAGCGTTCCAGCTGCTCCGCCGACATGCCGACGCCGTGATCGACCACGGCCAGCAGATACCCCTGCGGTCCCCGGCGGCCGTAGATCTCGACCTCCAGATCCGGCGGCGAGAAGGCCAGGCCGTTCTCGATCAACTCGGCGATCATGTGCGACAGCTCGCTGGCCATCGACCCCGCGATCATGACGTCCTCCACCCGGCGCAGTACCACGCGGCGGTAGTCGTCCACCTCGGACATGCCCGCGCGAATCACGTTGACCAGGGCGATCGGTCGCGACAACCGGCGCGGGCTGCTCTCCCCGACCAGCACCAGCAGGCTCTCGGCATTGCGGCGCATGCGGGTGGCCAGGTGGTCGAGCTCGAACAGGTTGGCCAGGCCCTGCGGGTCGAGCTCCTCGCGCTCGAACTCGCTGATCAGCGCGAGCTGGCGGTGCACCAGGTTCTGATTGCGCCGCGCCAGGTTGCCCATGGACTCGGTGGTGTTGTGCCGCACCAGCGCCTGCTGCGAGGCGAGTTCGAAGGCGGTGGTCTGCACGCGATCCAAAGCGTCTGCCACGGCGGCGATCTCGGTGCTCGCGCCCGCCGGGGTCCGCACCGGCGGCGGCGCGTCCGGGTGGGTGTCGGCGGCGTGCGACCAGGCGTCGATGACCTCGGGCAGCCGGTGCGAGGCCACCTCGTCGGCCTCGTTCGCCAGCGCGGCCAAAGGCCGCACCAGCGCCCGCACCGAGGCCAGCACCAGCGCGATCATGGCGATGATGGCGATCGCCGCGCCTACGAGGAAGGCGATCAGCGCCGCTTCGGCATTGCCGCGCAACGAATCGGCGCGGGCCTGGACCGCAGCGCCGACCGCCTTCTGCACGGTGCGCTGCGCGTCGATGACGCCGGTCATGCGCAGCCACCAGGTCGCCGGATCGACCGGGCGCGCCAGCGGGCCGTCACCGGAGGCCAGCGCGATGCTCTCGGCCTGATCGGCCCAGGTGGCGGCGTCGCCGCGCATCGCCTCGTCCAGATCGGCCTGCCGGTCCTTGTCGGAATAGCGCGAGAAGGACTGCAGCGCACTCTGTTTGGCGGCGCGGATCTCGGTGAACTGGCTGTACTCGCCGCCGGAGAAGTGGCCGACCACGAAGACGCCGTTGAGGAAGCCGCGCTCCTTGTCGAACTGCTCCTTGGCCGAGCCCAGCGCGTAGAACGCCTGCAGGCCGCGCTGCAGTTCCGGGTCGTTGGCCTGGTCCAGGCCGAGGGTCAGGCGGTTCAGCTTGCCGAGGGCGTCGTTGTAGAACTGCTGCACCACGGGGCGGCTGATGCGGCGGGTGTCGATCTGAGTGCGGGTGTTGGACAACAGATTCAGCTGGCCCAGCGCCGCGCGCACCTGATCCGCGCCCGGCGCGTTCGAGTCGGCCGCGGCCTTGACCGTGCCGAGCGTCGAATCGACACTGTGACGCTGCGCCAGCAGCGGCTGCGCCAGGTTGCCGTCGCCGCCGAGCAGGCCGTTGCTGAGCCCGAGCTCGCGCTGCAACTGGTCGGTGAGGTCCTGCACGCTCAGCGCGAGTGAGACTGCGCGCGTGGTGTTGTCGGCCTCGCGGTAGTCGGTGTACGCGCGATCGACGGTGGCCGCCAGGAGAACGATCACCAATGTCAAAGCGAACGCGAGGATTCGGGACAGCTGCCCGCGAATCGTCCGCGCGCGCAGGATGCCGCCCATCTCGACGCCGCCCCGCCGCGTATGCCCGCCGACCGGTGCGGTATCCGAATCCGGTCTGTCCCCGGGCTTTTCCTGCCGCAGACGAAGACGCACTGCCAACTACTCCTCCGAAAGACCGTGGCAACTCTGAGCCGAGCACACGGGAGTCCGAGTGCAAACTTCCACACGGGAATTCCGCCGTCAACTCGAGCGTGTCCGAAATTGCCTATAGTCAACCCTCGTAGGTGAACAGCACGTAAACATGTTGTGCCGCAAGGTATCGACGTACCGTGCGGTCCCTGGTCGGATGACCGGGGCAGGCGCGGCGAATGTTATCGATGACGGGCTCGAATCGAGGATTGTGTCTCGGGGCATTGACACCGTTCACATATATGATTACGCCCGGTGGTCGCCGCCGCCGCGAAAATTGTTGTACTGATATTCACCGAAGTGGGGGCGGCTGACCCCAGAGTCGATCAAGACAGGTGGCTCGTGTCGTTATAGAGAATAGACAGCATTTCGGAATTGTCTCGCTCCCAACGGGTTATCGACGCATTGCCGACCTCCGCGCCGGTCTGGGCCTGGAGGTCGGCGATATCGAGCTCGCCGAAGATGTAGCGGGTCAAAACGATTGTGATGTCGTGGGCGAAAATCAGGACGTGGCCGTGCAATTCGCGCAACACGGCGCGCAGGCGCAGCGCGACGTCCGGCCAGGACTCGCCGCCGGCGGGGCGATGATAGAAACGGCCCACCCGTTGTAATTGGCGGTGCTCCTCGGGGAGCCGCCGCTCGATCCCGAACGTGGTGAGGCCGAACAAGATTCCGGTCTCGCGGTCCCGCAGTCGCTCGTCGTAGCGCGGCGGTGGAGCGGCCACGGCGCTCAGTGCCAGGCGGGCGGTTTCCCGGGTACGCAGATACGGTGAGCAGAGCACCAGGTCGAAATCCGGCTCGAACCCGGCCAGTCGCGGCCCGGCCGCCACCGCCTGCGCAACTCCCCGCTCGGTCAGGGGTACCTCGGAATCGCTTATGCCCGTGATGAACTCGTCGCTGCCGGTATACGGCGCGGCATTGACGACGCTCTCGCCGTGTCGCACCAGCGTCAGTGATCTCAGTCCCGTTCCGACAACCTCCACACAGCCATCGTGCGGGAATCAGCGCCGCGCGTCGACCGGATTGCCCACCGTGATGTCCGCGGGCGGCAACCACAGCGTGGCAATGGTGCCGCCGCCGACCGCGGGCTCGATGGAGGCATTGCCGCCGTGCGCCTGCGCCACCCACGCCACCAGCGCCAATCCGATGCCATTGCGTCCCGTACGCCCGGCCGCGCCGCGATTGAACGGGCTGGCCGACATCACCGGGTCCACGCCGGGACCGTGGTCGCGAATGCTCACGCGGCCCTCCGCCACGTGAACCTCCACGGGCGCGGCGCGATTGACCGCGCCGTGGGTCAGCCCGTTCTCCAGCATGTTCCGGATGGCCAGGCTCAACAGCTGGGGATCGCCGACCACCACGCTCGGATGCGCGGTCACCACCAGCCGTGGATCCCCGGCCTCCTCGGCCACCGCCTCGGCGAGCTGATCCAGCCGTAACAGCGTGCGCTCGGGTTCGGCGATGCCGGACTGCATGCGGGCGCGGGCCAGCAGCCCGGTCACCAAGCGCGCCATGCGATCCGCCAGTCGGCGGGCCTCCGCGAGCGTCTGCTGCACCTCGTCCGGTTTGGGCTTGGATTCGGTGAGCAGCTTCAAAGTCGTGAGCGGTGTACGCAATTCGTGCGCGGCATCGCCCAGGAACTGTTCGTGCTCGTCGAGCAGCCGCAATGCCTGACGCTGGCTGCGGCCCGAGAGCAGGAAGGTGGCCGCGGCCGACAGCAGCACCAGCAGCGCGCCGCCGATCGTCAACTCCCACACCAGGGTTCGATGCGCGCCCGGGTCGGCCATGGATGCCGTTCCGGCCAGGATGACGACGATGGTGTCCCAGTCGCTCCAGAACACCGGGGTGCCCGCGACCGTCACCGAGCGCCCGGTGATGTCGGTGCCGTCGTAACGGTGCCCCTGGTAGAGGATGCCGTCCGCGCCGTCCTCGATTTGCGTTGCGAGCGTGGCTAGTTGGGCGTCGTCGGGCATGAGTGAACGTTGATAGATGTGCGCCTGTTTCCAGGTCTCACCCGGCTTGCGGACCTCCACGACCACGGCCGTGGAGCCCTTGGCCAGCTCGTCGTCGACGATGGTGGACAGGTCCAGCACCTGCTTGTCGTCGTGCTGGACCGCGCGGGCCAACCCGCCCGCCACCCGCTCGACCTGATCGTTGGCCCGCGTCTCGCGCGCGTGCGCGTCGACCGAGGCGGCGACGTAGCCGAAGATCAGCACGGCCGCCGCGGTGATGACGGTGGCCAGCGCGGTCATGATCCAGCGCGCCCGATTCATTCGGGCCACCACGGGGGAGCGGTGCGCGCTCACGAGAGCGCACCGCCGATGAGGAATCCGGTGCCGCGCACGGTCTCGATCACGCTGGGCTCGCCGAGCTTGCGGCGCAGCTTGGCGACCACCGCATCCACCACATTCGAGGCGGGCTCGGCCATTTCGTCCCAGCAGCATTCGATGAGATCGGTACGCGTGACCACGCTGCCGCGGCGGGTGGCCATGAGCTCCAGCACCGCGAACTCCTTGGGCGTCAACGCCAGCATGATGCCGCCGCGGGTGACGCGGCGGCGCATCAGGTCGATATCGATGTCCGCCACCGCGATCCGGGAACTGGTCGGCTGCTCGCGGCGGCGGCACAGGGCCCGCACCCGCATCACCAGCTCCGGCAGCGCGAAGGGCTTGGTCAGGTAATCGTCGGCCCCGGACTCGAATCCGGCCAGCCGGTCGTGCAGGCCGTCGCGGCCGGTGAGCATGAGCGCGGGCACCGTGTGCCCGGAGCCGCGCACCCCGGCGACCAGGTCCAGGCCGTCGCCGTCGGGCAGGCCGCGGTCGACCACCAGGCAGTCGTAACGATTGATGGAGATCTTGAAATCCGCGTCGGCGATGCTCTGGGCGAGGTCCACCGCGAACCCGGCCGAGCGCAACCCATCGGTTACCTCGCGGCAGAGCTGGTAGTCGTCCTCTAGCACCAAAACACGCACAGAGGCAGAGAGTAGGGCATACCGGACGGCTGCCCAACGGTTCCGGTCACGGCCTTAGCGGAAAATGATCGAAAAATGATCGAGCGGCAAACCCCTTCGCCGCCAGCGCCTCCCGACCCTCTCACGGAACCACCCACCCCGTCGAGGACTTTTCACCGGGTGTCGGCATCGGATCGGCAAACCGGGTCCGCCGCGCGGCTCGGCCACCCCGGCTCGCTGTGACGGATTGCACGGCTGTAATTTTCTGCCGTCGGTGGCGTACGTGCCCAGACCCTTTTCGCATTCTCGCAGGACACCTTGAAGACACAAGGTGTTGTGCTGCGCGGGGTTGTCGTCCACCAGTAGTAGTGTTCAGGGCAGGAAGACTCCGCAGGGCCAGGCGAGCTGAGAAGGGTGTGTGAGCGGGTGTGAAGCTGATCGATCGAGTAACCGCGATCAATTGGAACCGCGTACAGGACGAGAAGGACGCCGAGGTCTGGGATCGGCTCACCGGCAACTTCTGGTTGCCGGAAAAGGTGCCGGTCTCCAACGACATCCCATCCTGGAACACGTTGACCGCCAATGAGAAGCAACTCACCATGCGAGTCTTCACCGGTCTCACCCTGCTCGACACCATCCAGGGCACGGTCGGCGCGGTCAGCCTGATCCCGGACGCGATCACCCCGCACGAAGAAGCGGTGATGACCAACATCGCCTTCATGGAGTCGGTGCACGCCAAGAGCTACAGCTCCATCTTCTCCACGCTGTGCTCCACCCGCGAGATCGACGAAGCCTTCCGCTGGTCCGAGGAGAACCGGAACCTGCAGCGCAAGGCCGAGATCGTGCTCGAGTACTACAACGGCGAGGACCCGCTCAAGCGCAAGGTGGCGTCCACCCTGCTCGAGTCGTTCCTCTTCTACTCCGGCTTCTACCTGCCCATGCACTGGTCCTCGCGGGCCAAGCTCACCAACACCGCCGACATGATCCGCCTGATCATTCGCGACGAGGCCGTGCACGGCTACTACATCGGCTACAAGTACCAGAAGGGCCTCGAACTCGTCTCCGAGGCCGAGCGTGAAGAGCTCAAGGCCTACACCTTCGAGCTGCTCTTCGAGCTCTACGAGAACGAGGTCGAATACACCCAGGACCTCTACGACGAGGTCGGCCTCACCGAAGACGTCAAAAAGTTCCTCCGCTACAACGCCAACAAGGCCCTGATGAACCTCGGCTACGAGGGCTTGTTCCCCAAGGACGAGTGCGACGTCAACCCCGCCATCCTCTCGGCGCTGTCGCCGAACGCGGATGAGAACCACGACTTCTTCTCCGGTTCCGGCTCCAGCTACGTCATCGGCAAGGCCGTCAACACCGAAGACGAGGACTGGGAGTTCTAGCTCCCGAGACAGCGAACGGCCCCGAGCGAAATGCCCGGGGCCTTCGTCATTCCGGCGTGCTTTTGGCCGGAATCCACTGTGCGCGTTGGATCCCGGCCAAAGACATGCCGGGATGACGGGATCAGTCGGTGACGAAGCCGTTGAGGTTGGCTCGCATGTCGTCGAGGAGGGCGCGGGCGGCGGTGATGCCGCTGCCGTGCCAGATGGAGTCCTCGACGGCGAATTCGCGGCGGTCGCTGACGGCGGCGAGTTTTTTCCAGTCGTCGCTCTGCATGACGGACTTGCCGTATTTCAGGCCGTCGGGGCCGTCGAACATGAGGAAGATGAGGTCGCCCTCGAGCTTGTTGCGGTCGGACTCGGTGGCCAGGGTGGTGACGTTGAAGGAGTCGCCGCGTTGGGGAGCGGGGCGTTGGACGCCCGCGTCACCGAGGACCTGGCCCGCGAAGCTGTTGCCGCCCTGGACCGCAATGTCGTTGGCGTCGAAGCGGATTACCGAGGCCTGGGTGAGGGCGGCGTTGGCGGCGGTGCCCGCGTCCTTGGCGGCGGTGCGGTAGTCGGCCAGGGCCTGGGTGCCCGCGGTCTTGCGGTCCATGGCCTCGGCGAAACCGCTGAAGGTGGCCTGCCAGCCGTTCTCGTCGCCGACCAGCACGGTGGGGGCGATGCCCTTCAAGGCGTCGTACTGGTTGCCGTCGGCGGCCGGGCCGATGATCAGATCCGGTTTCAGCTCAGCGATTTTCGCGGGATCGGGGCTGTCGGCCAGGCCGACCGCGGGGATGGTGAGGACCCCGGTGCCCAGGTAGGCGGGCTGCGGCGAGGTCCCGGCGACGGTGGTCGCGCCGACCACCCGCTCCCACAGACCCAGCGCGCAGGTGGCGTCCAGCGCGGCGGTGGACAGCACCACGATGCGCTTGGGATCGGCCGGAACATCGGAGGTGCCCGACGCGTGCGTGACCGACTTCGTCCCGGAGGTGGCGTCGGGGCTCGACGGCAGCGGGCACGCCTTGCTGGTGTCGCGTTCGATGCCGACCACGGCCGCACCCGCGATATTCGTGGTCGTGCGAACGATATTCGCCGAGTTGTCGTCGGTCTTGCTGCATCCAGCGGCTAGGCCCACCGTCGTCAGCAGCGCCACCGAGACCAATCCCACACTGCGCAAACCGCGCAAAGAGGAAAAGGTGGAGGCGAACGTGTTTCGGGTGGAAGCGGACTCGCGCACCGGCATGCCGGGCAGCCTACAACGGTGCCTCGCCACTCCCAATTACGACACTGGCGCCGCCGAAATACGACACAGAGTAGGACCCGTCGCGAGCGCTGTCGGAACACGGTTTACGATCTCTCACAGCGCAAGCCAACCGTCGTTCGTCTAACTGCCGAACCGGACGCCGGAAGCAGCGTACGAACGATGGCATACCTGTGGAGGTTTCGTGACTGCCGTAGAACCGCGGCCAGCCAGCCTTGTGGAGGCGGCTCGGCCCTATCCTGCAAGGACGGGTCCGAAGGGTTCGTTCATCTTCAAGATGGTCACCACGACGGACCCGAAGGTTCTCGGCGTCATGTACCTGGTGACGGCCATGTCCTTCTTCCTCGTCGGCGGCATCATGGCGCTGCTGATGCGCGCCGAGCTGGCCCGGCCGGGGATGCAGTTCCTGTCGCCCGAGCAGTTCAACCAGCTGTTCACCATGCACGGCACGATCATGCTGCTGTTCTATGCGACCGCGATCGTGTTCGGCTTCGCCAACATCATCCTGCCGCTGCAGATCGGCGCCCCCGACGTGGCGTTCCCGCGTCTGAACGCGTTCAGCTACTGGCTGTACCTGTTCGGCGGCACCATGGCGACCGCGGGTTTCATCACCCCCGGTGGCGCGGCCGACTTCGGCTGGACCGCCTACGCCCCGCTCTCGGACATCGTGCACTCGCCCGGTGTCGGCGGTGACCTGTGGATCCTGGGTCTGGCCGTCTCCGGTCTGGGCACCATCCTCGGTGGTGTCAACATGCTCACCACCGTGGTCTGCCTGCGCTGCCCGGGTATGACCATGTTCCGGATGCCGATCTTCACCTGGAACATCGCCGTCACCTCGGTGCTGGTGCTGCTGGCCTTCCCGCTGCTGACCGCGGCGCTGTTCGGCCTGGCCTACGACCGCCACCTGGGCGGTCACATCTACGACCCGGCCAACGGTGGCGTGCTGCTCTACCAGCACCTGTTCTGGTACTTCGGCCACCCCGAGGTGTACATCATCGCGCTGCCGTTCTTCGGCATCGTCTCGGAGATCTTCCCGGTCTTCAGCCGCAAGCCGATCTTCGGTTACACCACCCTGGTCTACGCGACGCTCGGTATCGCGGCCCTCTCGATCGCCGTGTGGGCGCACCACATGTACGCGACCGGTGCGGTGCTGCTGCCGTACTTCTCGTTCATGACCTTCCTCATCGCGGTCCCGACCGGCGTGAAGTTCTTCAACTGGATCGGCACCATGTGGCGAGGCCAGCTCACCTTCGAAACCCCGATGCTCTGGTCGGTCGGCTTCCTGGTGACCTTCCTCTTCGGTGGTCTGTCCGGCGTCATCCTCGCGAGCCCGCCGATCGACTTCCACGTGTCCGACACCTACTTCGTGGTCGCGCACTTCCACTACGTGCTCTTCGGCACCATCGTGTTCGCCACCTTCGCGGGCATCTACTTCTGGTTCCCGAAGATGACCGGCCGCATGATGGACGAGCGTCTGGGCAAGTGGCACTTCTGGGCGACCTTCGTCGGCTTCCACACCACGTTCCTGGTGCAGCACTGGCTGGGCAACATGGGCATGCCGCGTCGGTACGCCGACTACCTGCCGAGCGACGGCTTCACCACCCTGAACACCATCTCCACGATCGGTGCCTTCATCCTGGGTGCGTCGATGCTGCCGTTCATCTGGAACGTCTTCAAGTCCTACCGCTACGGCGAGGTCGTGACCGTCGACGACCCGTGGGGCTACGGCAACTCCCTCGAGTGGGCGACGTCCTGCCCGCCGCCGCGACACAACTTCTACGAGCTGCCCCGGATCCGTTCGGAGCGTCCGGCTTTCGAGCTGCACTACCCGCACATGGTCGAGCGCATGCGCGCCGAAGCCCACGTGGGCTGGGGCTCGAAGTCCCACCACGTGGCCGAGCTGGACAAGGTTTCCAGCTAGCCTGACCCCGACAATGGCGGCCGTCCGAGACGGCCGCCATTGCCGTTTAAATGGGCACAGCCGTTTCTGACAGAATGAGCAGCGCATCGCATGGCATGGTCGGTGCGTTTTCCGAGATAGGAGTCATCGATTGAGCACGTCTGACACGACGGTTCTGGTCACGGTCACCGGACCCGACAAGCCGGGCGTCACATCGGTACTTCTGGCCGCCCTGGCCAATAACGGGGTCAGCCTGCTGGACGTGGAACAGGTCGTCATCCGGGGACGCCTGACGCTCGGTGTGCTGGTGTCGTGTCCCAGCGACCCCGAAGCCCTGCAGGATCAGCTCGAAGACGCCATGGCGTCCATCGGCATGGAAGTCGACGTGGCGATCGGCGCGAGCGCGGTCTCCGGCGCGAAGCTGTCCACGCATGCGGTCGTGGTGCTGGGTTCCCCGGTCACCGCCCGCGCCTTCAGCGCCATCGCGCGCAAGCTGGCCGCACAACGGGTCAACATCGACTCCATCCGCGGCATCGCCGACTACCCGGTGACCGGCCTCGAGCTCATGGTCACCGTGCCCACCGCCGACGCCGAATCCGAGACCGAACTGCGCACCGCCCTGGCCGCCGTGGCCGCCAAGGAGAGCGTGGACGTCGCGGTCGAGCGCGCGGGCCTGGCACGACGGGCCAAGCGCCTCATCGTCTTCGACGTGGACTCCACCCTGATCCAGGGCGAGGTCATCGAAATGCTGGCCGCCCACGCCGGTGTCGAGGACGAGGTCCGCAAGGTGACCGAGGCCGCCATGCGCGGTGAACTCGACTTCGCCGAATCGCTGCGCCAGCGCGTGGCCACCCTCGCGGGTCTGGACGCCTCGGTCATCGACGAGGTCGCCGAGCGCATCGAACTCACCCCGGGCGCGCGCACCACCATTCGCACGTTGCGCCGCTTGGGTTTCCGCTGCGGTGTCGTATCCGGCGGTTTCCGTCAGGTCATCGAGCCGCTGGCCCATGAGCTGGAACTGGACTTCGTGCAGGCCAACACCCTCGAGATCCGCGACGGCAAGCTGACCGGCGCGGTCACCGGCGAGATCGTCGACCGGGCCGCGAAAGCCGTTGCGCTGCGCCGCTTCGCGGCCGAGACGGGTGTCGCCATGGAGCAGACCGTCGCGGTCGGTGACGGCGCGAACGACATCGACATGCTCAATGCCGCCGGACTGGGCATCGCCTTCAATGCCAAGCCCGCGCTGCGCGAGGTCGCCGATGCCGCGCTCTCGCATCCGTTCCTGGACGCGGTGCTGTTCATCCTGGGCGTCACCCGCGACGAGGTGGAGGCCGCGGACGCTCGCGACGGCGGCATCCGGCGCGTGCCGCTGCCTCGGTAGATGCGTGCCGCCGCCTCGCTAGGCGCATGTCCCTGCCTCGGTAAGGGGCGCGGGATCGGTAGCGTTGGTCGGCGTATCCGGCCACGATCCGAAGGAGTATCCGTGCGCGTGCGTTTGCCGTTGGTGATGGTGGCACTGTCCGGGCTGGCGCTGACCGCCTGCGGCCACTCCAATCCGAACGAGGCGAAACCGGTGTCGGCCACCAGTGTCGCGGTCACCACCGCGGTGCAGGCGACCTCGGGCGAGCACCCGGCCTTGACGGCCGGTGCGGATTCCGACGGCAAGGATCTGACGCTCACCGGCGGGCAAGGGCTCATCGTCTCCCTGGAGGCCAACCCGACCACCGGATACGCCTGGGTGCTGGGCAGTCTGGATCAGAACATCGTGAAGCAGAACGGCTCCGCCGAGTACGAGCAGGACCCCAACCCGGACGGCAAGGTCGGTGTGGGCGGCAAATCCGTGCTGAACTTCGTGGCGGTGAGCCCCGGAGCCACCCAGCTCGTTCTGGAATACAAGCGGGCCTGGGAACAAGGCATCGAGCCCGCCAAGCGTTTCACCCTGAACCTCACGGTTCACTAGGTAGTTCGAGGAGTTGTGTTGTCCAGCATCGAATCCACCCTCGATGCCGGATTCGCGGCGCGGCACGCGGAGCTGGCCCGGGGTTACGGCGGCGGGGGAGACCCCGCGGATCCGGCCCTGGTCCAGGCGATGCCGATGGTCCTGCACATTCCCAAGAACGAACCGCCCAATCGCAGCGCGCTGCTCTCGGCCGCCGCATCGTCGGTGGTGGCGCTGTGCCTGGACGAACGGGTCGGCCCCGACGGCGAGTGGGAGGAGCGCTACCTGACCTGGAAGCGCTCCCGCATCCGCAAGGTGGCCCGCCGCGCCCGCGGCGCGCAGTGGCGGGCGGTGCAGGAAGTCGCCGGTGTCACAGTCGAATTCGCGGGCGCGCAAGCCCGGGCCTTCGTGCCCGGCCCGGTCGGCGAGGTCGATCCGCGCATTCAACGCCTGCAGATCAGCGGCACCGAACTACCGTCGGACGATCCGATCGCAATCGATCCGGAATCTCCCGTGCTGTGG
Organism: Nocardia heshunensis; assembly: GCF_054782115.1. Taxonomy (NCBI): domain Bacteria; kingdom Bacillati; phylum Actinomycetota; class Actinomycetes; order Mycobacteriales; family Nocardiaceae; genus Nocardia; species Nocardia heshunensis. The sequence goes on from NZ_BAAGTC010000009.1 coordinate 543,100, forward strand.
GTGAACGCGGAATTGGGTATGACTGTAGGGAAGGCCGCGGCACAGGTAGGGCACGCGAGCATGTTGCTGGCGGGCGCTCTTCCGGTGGCGCGGGCGTATGCCTGGGCCGCACAGGGGTTCCGGTGCACGGTCGCGGACGCCGACCCGGTCCAATGGGCGGAATTGCAGCGGCTGGTGGCCCAGGGTGGCGCGGTGGCGGTGCGGGATGCCGGTTTCACCGAGGTGGCTCCGGGGTCGACGACCGTGATCGCGGTGGACTTACCCGGGCGAGTGGGCCAGGATCGATGCACGAGTTTCCTAGAGAGGAAACCACCGAAATGACAACACTGCTGGTTGTTCTCATCGTGTGGGCGGGGCTCTCGATCCCGGCGGCACTGATCCTGGGCCGCATGTTCCGGTCCACGCGCGCGGACGCGCGAGACCGCGGAGTGCCTGCTTCGGAGCGCGAACTATCGGAATTCGATACGCGCACACACGAAATCGCTTATCGCCGCCGCATTTCCGGGGAGGACACGCACCAAGTTCACCCACCACGTTGACGATCGCCGGAGGCGGTGGGCCAAGATGGACCCCGTGCCGCAACCGGATCCCGATCTGCTCATCGATTTCAGCGACGTCACCGTCCGACGCTCCGGACATACCCTGGTCGGTCCGGTCACCTGGCAGGTGGAATTGGACGAACGCTGGGTGGTGCTCGGCCCCAACGGCGCCGGGAAGACCTCCCTGCTGCGCATGGCCGCCGCCGAGATGCACCCCACCTCCGGCGTCGCCAACCTGCTGGGGGAGACGCTGGGCCGGGTCGACATCAATGAACTACGCCCGCGCATCGGCATCTCCTCGGCCGCCATCGCCAGCCGGGTCCCGCTCGACGAGAAGGTCGCCGACCTGGTGGTCTCCGCCGGTTACGCGGTGATGGGGCGCTGGCGGGAACGCTACGACGACATGGACACCGATCGCGCGGTCGACATTCTGGAAAGCCTGGGTGCGGAACACCTTTCCGATCGCACCTACGGGACCCTGTCGGAGGGCGAGCGCAAACGCGTGCTCATCGCCCGCGCGCTCATGACCGATCCGGAATTGTTGCTGCTGGACGAACCCGCCGCCGGACTCGACCTGGGCGGCCGCGAGGAACTGGTGGAACGCCTCGGCGACCTGGCCGCCGACCCCGACGCCCCCGCCACCGTGCTGGTCACCCACCACGTGGAGGAGATCCCGCCCGGCTTCACCCACGGCATGCTGCTCAACGAGGGCAGCGTGGTCGCGCAGGGCCTGCTCACCGATGTGCTCACCTCCGAGAACCTGAGTGACGCGTTCCGCCAAGCGATTCAGCTCGACCAGATCGACGGCCGCTACTTCGCGCGGAGGGCGCAGCGCTTCGGCCGCCACCGGAATCGTTGAGCGGATACCGCGACCGCTGATTGTTCGGCAACCGTTCAGCAGAGTCTCCGGCGCGCTGCGATTGCATCCGGCACCAGGTGTGGGCAAACTGTCCGCAACTGCCGTGTACGGAGGGAGCGGGCGTTGGGCCGGAGCATCGGTGCGTTGGCGTTATTGGCCATCGCCCTCGCCGCCACCGGGTGTGTCGCCGATCCGCCGGCCGCCCAGCAGGTTTCGCGATCGCACGCTGCGGAGACCCTCGGCAAGGCCGCGGTCCCGTCGGATCTGAACGGCAAAACGGTGCAGCTCAGCTATGACTCGGGCTCGGGCGGGACGATCACCTTCTCCGGCGACGGCCGCACCGTCACCTACACCGCCGCCGACACCGGCCGCCAGACCAGCACCCCGGTCGCGGTCGAGCCCATCGAATCGGGAATCTTCCTGGTCACCTGGACCGATGACACCGGCGCGGTGGTCAGCCAGGTCCAGGACTACCGCACCGGCAAGGTCGAGGGCACCTGGACCCGGCACGACGGAACCGGCCAGCCGATGATCGAAACGCGCACCGGATCAGTCCATTTGACGGACTGACACCGACCCGCCTCGTCATTCCGGCGTGCTCTTGGCCGGAATCCAACGCCCAGCGTGTGGATCCCGGCCAAAAACATGCCGGGATGACGGTTATGGCAGGCAACCGTTATGGTGCGAAATGTGAGCGAAGCAATTGCCCGGCCCGATTCCCAGCCGACCGCCGCGCCCATCAAGGACGCTTCCACGGTCGTGCTGGTGCGCGACGGAGCGCACGGGCCCGAGGTCTTCCTGCAGCGGCGCGTGGGCAGCATGGCCTTCGCGGCGGGCATGACGGTCTTCCCCGGCGGCGGCGTCGACCCTTCCGACGCCTCGATCGCGCTGGACTGGGCCGGACCCGAACCGGCTTGGTGGGGCGAACGATTCGGCGGCATCGACGCGGGCCGCGCGCAAGCGCTGGTGTGCGCGGCGGTCCGCGAGACCTTCGAGGAATGCGGCGTGCTGCTGGCGGGACCGACCGCCGACAGCATCGTCAGCGACACCTCGGTCTACGCCGAAGCCCGGGCGCAGCTGGAACGCCGCGAGCTGTCCTTCGCCGAATTCCTCACCCGCGAGAATCTGGTGCTGCGCGCGGATCTGCTGCGCCCCTGGGATCACTGGATCACCCCGGAGATCGAGCCGCGCCGCTACGACACCCGCTTCTTCGTCGCGGTGCTGCCGGCAGGCCAGCTCGCCGACGGCGACACCTCCGAGGCCGAGGTCGTCACCTGGTGCACGCCCACCGAGGCCATCGACCGCTGGCATCAGGGCCTGGACGTGCTGCTGCCGCCGACCTGGACCCAGCTCGCGGCCCTGAACGAATTCGCTTCCACCGCCGAGATTCTCGCGGCCGAGCGCACCATCAGCCCGATCATGCCGATCTACGACCCGTCCGGAAACGGCCCGGCGCTGGCGTTCCCGAACGCCGATCGCTACTTCGCCGAGCTGCCGGACAACTCGCGCATCCGGGGCTCGCAGCGTCCCGAGTAGGGTGATCGACCGTGGCCGAATTCGTGACCGTGGACCGGGGTGTGGCAGAGCGTATTGCCGTACTGCGCATCGCACGCCCGCCGATGAATCTGATCGATCTCCAGGTCGCGCTGGAGGTGGCGGGCGCGGTCGAGGAGATCGGCAAGGACGACTCGATCTCGGCGGTCGTGGTCTACGGCGACGAGCGCGTGTTCAGCGCCGGTGACGAAATGGCCGAGCTGGCGAAGCTCACCGGTGAGCAGGCGTCGGCGATGGTCGAGGACTTCCAGTCGGCGCTGAACTCCCTGGCTCGGCTACCCCAGCCGACCGTGGCCGCCATCAGCGGCTATGCGCTGGGCGCGGGGCTGGAACTGGCCCTGGCCGCCGATCGCCGCATCATCGGCGACAACGTGAAACTCGGCCTGCCGCAGATCAAGGCGGGTCTGATTCCGCTTGCCGGTATCCGCCGCCTGAGCCTGTTGATCGGTCCGTCCGCAGCCAAGGATCTGGTCTACAGCGGTCGCTTCGTCGATCACAAGGAAGCTGCCGCGCTCGGCCTGGTCGACGAGGTGGTCGCGCCCGACGATGTCTTCACCGCCGCGCTGCGCTGGGCGAAACAGTTCACCGGTGGTCCGAGCCTGGCCCTGGCCGCCGCCAAGCGGGTCTTCGAAGCCGGTACGCACGGCCATGATCGAGCGCGTCGCGAATGGGTGGATCTGTTCGGCACCGAAGATCAGCAGGTTGGAACGCGTTCCTATTTGGACAATGGTCCGGACGCGGTCCCGTTCACGGGCCGTTAAGTAGCCCGATAACACCCCTCACCGGGGTATTCATTAGGCTGCCCTGCATGACAGTTGGTCCTGAAGACCCCGCGCCGAACCCGCACGCCACCGAGGCAGAGGTCCAGGCCGCGTATAGCGACAACAAGCTGGCCCAGGTCCTTTACCACGACTGGGAAGCTGAGACCTACGACGACAAGTGGTCGATCTCCTACGACGAGCGCTGCATCGAGTACGCGCGCGGTCGTTTCGACGCCGTCGCCCCCAGCTCCGAAGTGCCCTACGACCGCGCCCTCGAACTCGGCTGCGGCACCGGCTTCTTCCTGCTCAACCTGATGCAAGCTGGAGTCGCCAAGCGCGGCTCGGTCACCGACCTGTCCCCGGGCATGGTCAAGGTCGCCACCCGCAACGGCCAGAACCTCGGCCTCGACGTGGACGGCCGCGTCGCCGACGCCGAGACCATCCCGTACGAGGACGACACCTTCGATCTGGTCGTCGGCCACGCCGTGCTGCACCACATCCCCGATGTGGAGCTCGCGCTCAAGGAGTGCCTGCGCGTGCTCAAGCCGGGCGGCCGCTTCGTGTTCGCCGGTGAGCCGACCACCATCGGCAACATCTACGCGCGCCGGCTCGGCCAGCTCACGTGGAAGGTCACCACCAACATCACCAAGCTGCCGTTCCTGAGCAGCTGGCGTCGCCCGCAGGAGGAGCTCGACGAGTCCTCTCGCGCCGCCGCCCTCGAGGCCGTCGTCGACCTGCACACCTTCGATCCGTCCGATCTGGAGCGCATGGCCTCCAGCGCCGGCGCGATCGAGGTCCAGGCCAAGACCGAGGAATTCGCCGCCGCGCTGTGGGGCTGGCCGGTCCGCACCTTCGAGGCCGCCGTGCCCGACGAGAAGCTGACCATCGGCTACCGCATGGCCCAGTACCGCGCGTGGCTGGCCTTCTCGGCCCTCGACGAAAAGGTCCTCCGCCACGTGGTGCCCCGCCAGTTCTTCTACAACGCCATGATCACCGGCGTGAAGCCCGGCATCTCCGCCAAGTAGGTGGCCTACACCTTCTCTCGCGACGACATCGCCTACCTCACCAGTGCCCCCGGCGTGGCGGCCCTGGCCGAGGTAGGCGATTTCGCGCTAACCCCCGCCTCCCTCCTCAAAGACCTGGAGCGACTCCGCAAGTCCCACGCGGACTTTGCCCCCGCCTTGGTCGAAACCGTCCGCCTACGCCGCCGCGCGGCAGTCAAGCTGGACGATGCGCAGGACTGGCTGTTCACCGACGACGCTCTCCAACAGGCCACGCCGAGTGCGGTGGCCCGTCATCGCGCACAACGCCTCGCGGGCCGCACGGTTCATGACGTCACCTGCTCCATCGGCGCGGAACTCGCCGCGCTTGCCGAGGTGTGCCCGGCTGTCATCGGCAGCGACCTCGACGCGACCCGCCTGGCCATGGCCGCCCACAACCTTGATCCTTCCCTCCGCCCTTCCCCCCGTCATTCCGGCGTGCTTTTGGCCGGAATCCAACGCGGCGGTGTGGATCCCGGCCAAAAACACGCCGGGATGACGAGCGGGGAGCACGCCGGGATGACGAGCGGGGAGCCCGCCGGGATGACCAGCGGGACCACCGAGGCAGCACCGCGAAATGTATTGCTGGTCAAGGCGGATGCCTTGGTTCCCTGCAGCACTGCCGAGGTGGTGATCGCCGACCCCGCGCGGCGCGCGGATGGGCGGCGCACGCACGATCCGGCGAAGTTGCAGCCGCCGCTGCCGGATTTGCTCACCGCCTATGCGGGGCGCGATCTCGCCGTGAAGTGCGCTCCCGGACTGGATTTCGACAAACTCGCCTGGGCGGGGGAGGTTGAGGTTGTGTCGTTGGATGGGGCGGTGCGGGAAGCGTGCCTGTGGTCACCGGGGCTTACGGAGCCGGGCGTCACGCGTCGTGCGACGGTGCTGTCGTCCACCGGCGAGCCGTGGACCCTCACTGATGCCGATCCGGATGACATTCCCGAGCGTGAGCCGGGGGAGTGGATCATCGACCCGGACGGGGCGGTGGTGCGGGCCGGACTGGTGCGGCATTACGCAGCGAAACATGGCTTGTGGCAGCTGGATCCGCGGATCGCGTATCTCACCGGCGATAAGGTGCCGGAGGGGGTGCGCGGGTTCCGGATTCTCGATCGTATGGAGTTCCGGGAGAAGCCGTTGCGGGCGGAACTGCATCGGCGCGATTGCGGGCCGCTCGAAATCCTGACCAGGGGCGTCGATATCGATCCGGACGCACTGCGCAACCGCATCAAACCCCGTGGCAGCCAGCCGTATTCGCTGGTGGTCACGCGAATCGGCCGGACGGCAACGGTTTTCCTCTGCGCTACCCCGTAATTCGGCCGGGTCAGCCCTGGAAGGTGACGCGGGTCGGGCGCATGACGAGGATGACGCGGTCGGGGTGGTCGCCGACCGGCTTCTCGTAGGGGAGGCCGTAGCGCTGGGCCAGGACGTCGAAGAACTCGCCTTCCGGGTCGGTGTCGATGCGCTCGATGATGCCGCGCACCTCGAGGTAGCGGTAGGGCGCTTCCGGGTCGTTGATGCTGACGGCCACATGCGGGTCGCGAGAAGTGTTGCGGTGCTTGGCCCGTGTCGTGGTTGTGGTGAAGCGCAGGACCTCGCCGTCCCAGATCTGCCAGATCGGTGTCACCTGCGGGGTGCCGTCGGGGTTGAGGGTTGCCAGGTGGGCGAAGAGCGGGCGGGTCAGCAGGTCTTCGTACTTGTCGGGGATGATCGGGTGGGTCATGGTGTGCTCCTTCAGAGTTGGGTGATGTCGACGATGCGGAACGGGGCGGGAGCGCCCGCGCCGTAGGGGCCGTTCTTGTCGAACTGGGAGACCGTCACCAGGGCGTGGCCGCCGGTGTGCACGATCGAGGTGGGAATGTCGAGGGCAGGATCGGTGATGCGGTGCCGCAGTTCGGCTTTCGTGCCGTCCGCGTCGAGCTGCCAGCGGCTGACCGCGTTCCCCTTGTTGTGCACCACCCAGAGGGTATCGCCGTGCATTTCCAGACCGTCGCCGTCGACGGCGTTCCCACCGGTCAAGGCGATCTTGCGGACGGTCGCCGTGGTGTCGGTCGCGACCCGGTACAGATCGCCGTTGGTCATGTCGACCACGATCAGATACCGGCCCGCGTCATCGGCCGCGAGACCGTTGAGCACCATGGTCTGTTGCGCGGCAGGGTCTTTCGCGGCCCCGAGATCGGCGTGCACGCGCAGTTCACCGCCGTGCCCGCCGTGCGCGAGCGCGTCTGCGATCTGCGCCGGAGCGATGCGGTAGACGACCGGCCGCCCGCTGTCGGTGACGTACACGCTGCCGTCGGGAGTGATGACGAGATCGTTGAGGAACGCCTTGTCCGGCGCGGGCACGTCGAAGCGGGCGACCAGGGCGCGAGTCTTGGTGTCGTACAGCGCGATTCCCGCCGTGTGGTCGATCACCCACAGCCGCCCGGCGGCATCCACCTTCACGCCGTTGGCGGTCTTGCGGCCGTCGGTGCCCGCAGGCAGGAAGGTCTCGGCCTTCGGATTGCCCGGCGTGGCCTTGTAGACGGCCCCGGTCAGGAACGAGCTGGCGTACACGTCGCCGGTGTGCGGATCGGCCGTGATGCTCTCGGGATACGCGCCGTCGGGCAGTTCGTACGCGGTCGTGATGTGGTCGGGCGCGGGGGTATTCGCGTCGTCGTTGCCGCACGCGGTGAGTGCGAGCAGCAGTACCGCCGCCGCCGGTGCGGCCCAGCGGCGAATCGGGTGGGACATGGGAGAGCCTTTCGAACCAGTCGAGCCGAAATCAAGGTGCGAGAGCGAAGATAGATTAGAGCTCTAACATTCGTCAAGACTCGAATAGATCGATGGGTTATCATGCTCCGGTGACGTCGATGCCGGTCGAAGAACGCCTCGGAAGCTTCATCAAGCGCGCCGAACAGGCGCTCATGGGCGCGAAGAACGCCGCCCTCAAGCCCGCGGGCGTGACCATCCCGCAGTACGCGGCCCTCTACGTGCTCAGTGAGAACCCGGGCATCTCCGCCGCCGAACTGGCCCGCCGCTGCGGCGTCACCCCACCCACCATGAACACCGTGCTGGGCAATCTGCGCGACCGCGGCCTCATCGAGCGCACCCCGCATGCCTGGCACCGCAATGTACTCGAGACCAGCCTCACCGAGGAGGGCCGCAAGGTCATGCACGCCGCAGACAAGCGGGCCGTGCCTGTCGAGCGGGCCCTGGCCGCAGAGTTCACCGAGGCCGAGCGGGCGTCGCTGATGGACATGCTCGAGCGGGCGGCCACCATCCTGGACTCGGTGCGGCCGGACTGAGTCGCGGGGCTGCCTTCGACTCGGCCGATACCGGGCCGGTGGGCTCGGCTGCTACTCGGGATCGCGAGCGCTGACCGCTCCGAAATCGGCGACGAATCTGGTGAGCAGCCGGGCGAATTCGCTGCGGTCGTGGGCATTCCAGTCCGCCGTCGCCGCGCTGAAGACCGCCTGGCGATTGCTGTGCGCGCGTTCGAGCGCGGTGCGCGCCGAAGCCGTCAGGTGCAGATGGATGCGGCGGGCGTCGAGTTGGTCGGCGCGGCGTTCGAGGAAGCCCTCGGCGACGGCGCGCGCGACCAATCGGCTGGCGCGTGGCTGATCCACTCCCAGCGCGCCTGCGATGTCGGTGACCGTTGCCTCGCCGTCGCGGGCCTCGACCGCGTCGAGCACGCCGAAGACGGTCGGGTCGACGGCCGCTCCGCCCGCGCGGGCCGCGAATTTGCCCAGGGCGCGGCGGGTTTGGTTGCGCCGGATGGCCACCATGGCGCGCTCGATGGCGACGATCGCGGGGTCGTTGTCCTTCATGCTTGTCATTCTACAATTGCTTGCTATATTACACATATATGTAATCGAACAACCTCTTGGAGGCAGTCATGGACGAGACATCCAAGCCCAATACCCCCAAGCCGATCGGCTACTGGTTCAAGCACATCGACAAGACCCTCGAGGACAACTTCGTCGCCCTGCTCGCCGCCGACGGCCTACGTCGCCGCCACTGGCAGATCATGCACACCCTGTCGGGCGGCCCACTCGACGCCACCGAACTCGACGTGGCGCTGTCCCCGTTCCTGGACGCCCAGGACCCCACGGCCACACCGTATGTCGCCGCATTGGCCGATCGTGGCTGGGTGCTGATCGACGACGCGGACACGCATTCGCTGACCGCCGACGGGGTGGCCGCGCACGCGAACCTGTTCGAGCGCATCCAGATTCAACGCCGGGCCGTCACCGAAGGTCTCACCGACGACGACTACCGCACGCTGCTGGATCTCCTGCAGCGTGTATCGGCCAATGTCGACCGCTTCGCAATGACGTTGCGCTAGTTACTTTTCCGGCTTGAAGGTGAACAGCTCACCGATGCGGGTCGCCACCACGACCTCGCCCTGCTCGCCGACCGAGGTGCCCACGGTGCTGCCTTCCGCGCCCGGGAGCTCGTTGGACTGGACCGTCGCTCCCGACTTGGTGTCGAAGGTGACCAGGGTCAGCTTGTCGCCGATCGGCGCGACCGTGTATCCGGTCCCGCCCGCCGTCTGCACCGGCCGCCCGCGTAGTTCCAGATCCTTGCGCTCCCAGGCGATCTCGGCGCGGTCGCCCTTGTCGCGCAGGGCCATCAGATGCCCCTCGTCCCCGGCGGGCACCAGCAGCCCGTCCGAAACGGAGATGCCGCCGCGGGCCGGGAAGCCGAGGTCCTGGGTCCATTTGGTCTTACCGGTCGAGGCGTCCACGGCCAGTAGGCGATTGGTGTTGTCGCCCACGTACACCGTCGACCCGTCGGCCGACAGCGCCGGGCTGGTGGCGCTGCCCTCGGTGAGCATCTTGGCGCTCCAGTCGGTCTGCACGTTCTTGCCGTTGTAGGTGAGTGCGACCAGTTCCGCGTCACCCTCGCCCGGCTTCCACACGGTGGCGTAGAAGCGGCCCGACTTCTGGTCCACGGCAGACACATTCGCGACCGGGCACTGCGGGCCGCCGGTCGCGCAATCCTCGAGGCCCTGCCCGTCCGGCGGGCGGTTGAGCGCGGGGGTGGTCAGGAAGTCCGGGTCGCCCAGCAACTGGACGGTGGGGACCTTGCGGTCGCCGGTCTGGCGGCTCATCACATCGATCTGCCCGGACTGGGTCACCGACAAGACATTTCCGTCCCCGGTGAACTGCACCGAGACCGGCGTCCCCGCGGCCGGCGTGCGCCAGCGCGGCTGCCCGAGATTGTTGAAGGAGTTCACCGCGCCGTCGTCGCCGACGTACACATTGCCGGTGCCGTCCACCGCGGACCCGCCGTCCACGGCGCTGGGCCCCATCGGATTGCAGAAGCGCTTACGTCCGGTCGGCATCTGGAACGAGAGGATCTCGCACGCGGAGGTCCGCGTGGTGACATACAACTGCCCGTCCCCGCCGATCATGACCGGCTGCGCGACCGGACCACCCACCGGCCGCGACCAATTCAACGCCAGCTTGCGTGATCCCGTCACCGGAGTGGACCCGCTGTTGTGCGCGTCGCGGAACGCCAACGGCCAACCCTTGCCCGGCCCCACGCCGATATCGTCGACCTTGGTGCTGCCGTACGCGCAGGCGGTCAACGCGAATAGCCCGGCGCCCGTCAGTGCCAGCACCTTGGCGCCGGTGCGCGTGCGTCGGTCACGTCCGGTCTGCCGCCTGCCGTTTCGCACCTGCTGGTGTCCCTTCTGCCAGTACGGAAGTCTGAGAATTCTCGCCGGGCCGCTACAGCCGGAGCACAGCCTACTTTCACGCCCTGAGAAGGGGGCGGATACCCTCGTTGAAACGACCGGTGAACACAGGGAGTAGTTCGTGACGAGCATGTGGGGCGCACCCTTGAGCGCGCGTTGGCGGGGTTCGCGGCGCCGGGATCCGGAGCAGGCGCGTTTCCTCACTCCCGCCTCGTTCAAATGGGTGCTCGCCAATCGCGCGTACACGCCCTGGTATCTGGTGCGCTACTACCGGCTGGCCAAGTTCAAGCTGGCCAACCCGCATGTGGTGTTGCGCGGCATGGTGTTCCTGGGCCGCAATGTCGAGATCCACGCCACCCCGGAATTGGGTCGGTTGGAGATCGGCCGCTGGGTGCACATCGGCGACGGCAATGCCATTCGCTGCCACGAGGGTTCGCTGCGCATCGGCGACAAGGTGGTGTTCGGTAAGGACAATGTCGTCAATACGTATCTCGATATCGAGATCGGCGAGTCGACCCTGGTCGCGGACTGGTGCTACATCTGCGACTTCGACCATGTCACCGACGACATCAACCTGCCCATCAAGGATCAGGGCATCGTGAAGTCCCCGGTCCGCATCGGCCCCGACACCTGGATCGCCGCCAAGGTCACCGTGCTGCGCTCCACCCGGGTCGGCCGCGGCTGCGTCCTCGGCGCGCACGCCGTGGTCAAGGGCGACGTCCCCGACTATTCGATCGCCGTCGGCGCCCCCGCCCGGGTCGTCAAGAACCGCAAGGACGCCTGGGACTCCGCCGCCGAGAAGCGCGCCGCCCACCTCGAGGCCCTCGCCGACATCGAACGCAAGAAGAACGGCGTCACCGCGTCGTGAACCACTACGCCGCCTTCCTGCGCGGGATCATGCCCAGCAATCCCAATATGCGCAACGAGAAGCTGCGCGGCGTCTTCGAAGGGCTGGGCTTCGACAAGGTGAGCACGCTGCTCTCCAGCGGCAATGTGGTCTTCCAGGCGAAGGACAAGAACGTCCCGGGCCTGGAAGCCAAGATCCAGCAGGCGCTGAACACCGAATTGGGTATCCCCGGCGGCACTCTCATCCGCACTCGTGACCAGCTCCAGGAGTTGGTCGATTCCGACCCGTTCACCGGCCTGACGCACTGCCGCGAGACCTATCTGACCGTCACCTTCGTCCGCGAGACCCCGAAAACTCTGCCGACCTTCCCCGCCGACGACACCGGCACGGTCCGTGTGGTCCGCTTCGATCCGGCCGCGGGCGCGATCCTCTCGGTCATCGACAACACCAACCCCAGCACGACGAACTTCATGGCCGTCGTCGAAAAGACCATCGGCAAGGACATCACCACCCGCACCTTCCTCACCGTCCAGAAGGCCCTGAAAAAGATGGATGCCTGACCGCTGTGCGGTCAGGCATCCGGGGGTTCGAATCAGCGGGTGTAGCTGTGTTGCGTTGACTGCCAATCGGATTCGTCGAAGAAACCGGAATCGACGGGCTCGACCCGGCCGACGCGGCTCGGCCACCAGGCCCTGCGGCCGAGTAGTGCGGTGATGGCCGGGGTGAAGAACATCGCCATGACGAAGGCAGAGAGGGCGATGCCGAAGGAGATGGCGAAGCCCATCTGACTCAGCATGGAGTTGCCCGCCAGCATCATCGAGGCGAAGGTGCCAGCCAGGATGAGGCCCGCCGCGGCGATGGTGGGGCCGGTGTGGCGCAGGCTCAGGGCCGCGGCGGTCCGGGGATCGTTGCCCTCTTCGGCTTCCTCACGCAGCCGGGCCACCATGAGAATGTTGTAGTCGGTGCCCAGGGCGATGACGAACATGTACATGATGATCGGGAGCGAGAAGATCAGGCCCGAATTGCCTTGGACCCGTTGGAAGACCAGCACCGCCGCGCCCAGGGTGGCGGCGAAGCCGAGGCCGACCGCGCCCATCAGATACCAGGGCGCGACGACGCTGCGCAGCAGCAGGGCCAGCACCAGGGCGATGAGGATGGCGGCCACCGGGAACACGATCTTGTAGTCGTGGTTCATCGCGGCCTTGAAATCGACCAGCACCGAGGACATTCCGCCGACGTAGGCGCTGCTGCCCGCCGGTGCCGCCGTGTGGGCGGTGTCCCGCAGGGGTCCGCGGACCGTCGCCAGCGCGGCGTCGGAGGTCGGTTCGGCGGTGAGGGTCACCTGGAATTCGGCGATCGACTTGTCGGCCGACACCCGCGGTGCGCCCACCTGCCCGACGCCGGGAGTCGCCGCCAGCGCGTTCCGATAGTCGCCCAACTGTGCGTCGCTGAGGAGGCCGTCCGAGTGCAGGTACACCAGCGACGGCTGGGTGGCCCCCGCGGGCATGCCCTTGAGCAGTTCCTTGCTGTAGACGGTGGATTCGGTGGTGTCGGAGGTGGAGGCGGAGCTCATGTCGAAGGTCGGGTGGAAGCCGAAGGCGGCCACACCCAGTGCCACCAGGATCGCTCCCGCGGCGGCGGCGAAGACGCCGGGGCGGCGACCCAGCCCGCGACCGAGTGCGGCGAACAACGCGCCCTTCGGCTCCTGCTGCCAGGACTTCGACGGCCAGAACACCTTGGTGCCCAGCTTGGAGACGATCGCCGGGACCAGGGTCAGTCCCGCCAGCATGGCGACCGCGACGGCGATGGCCAGCGCCGGACCGAGCGCGCGGAACATGCCGAGCGAGGACAGCGTCAGGGCCAGGAAGGCGATGATCACCGCACCCGCGGCGGAGGTGATGGCCTCGCCCACCCGGGTGACCGCGCTGATCATGGCGGTCTTCGGGTCTTCACCGGCACGCAGCCGCTCGCGGTAACGGAACATCAGGAACAGGATGTAATCGGTTCCGACGCCGAACAAGACGACGGTCAGCAGCGAGTTGACCGAGCTGTCCACCTTCAGGTCGAAGGCGTGGGCGACGATGGCGATCAGCCCGCCGACCGTGCTGGAGATCGCGCCGATGGTGATGACCGGCAGCAGCGCAATCACCGGGCTGCGGAAGATGACCAGCATCAGGACCAGAATCAGTACGACGGTAGCGATTCCGATGATGGCCATGCCCTTGTTGCCGGACTCGGTCTGATCGAGCGTCTGCGCCGCCGTGCCCGTGATACCGGCCTTCAAATCCGAGCCGGAGACCTGCTGCTTCAGTTCGTCGCGCAACGCCTTGACCGCGTCGGTCTGGGTCTTGTCGCTCGGATCCGTGGTCTTGGCCATCTGCACGGCGATGACCTGGATCGAGCCGTTCGCGGCGGCGGGTGTTGCCTGAATTCCCGTGACGCCCTTGACGTTATGGCTGCTCAGGTCGGCGGCGACGGCGGTGACCCGGTCCGAGTCGGCGGCGGTCAGTGCGCCCCCGTCGGCCCGTTCCACCACGATCAGCGCAGCGGGAGTCACATCGTCCGGAAAGGCCTTCTGCTGCAGGTCCATCGCCTGGATGGATTCGTAATGTGAAGGCAGGAACGCGGATTGGTCGGTGGTCGCGGTGAGCTTCGGCGCCAGCCCCACCACCGCGATGGTGGCGAGCACCCAGAGGGCGATCACCTTCCACGGGTGATTGACGGCAATGCGCCCGAGTAGAGCGAACATTGGAGGATTCCTTTCGAGAAATACCGGTGCGGCTGTTGACCTTGTTGGAGAACACGGTCGCGAACCGGGCTGATACGGACCTGACACGCGCCTTACACGCCCGCTGATGCGGCATCAGGTGGACAGCCCGCAGGGGGTGTCCATTCGGTCAGGTGGACGTCGACCTGGTTCGGGTCGGTGAGCCGCAGTCGCAGCAGGCCCGCGGCCACCCGGCGCAGGGCATCGGTCACAGGTGCGCCCTCATCGAGCAGCCGATCCTGTTCGGCGGCGAGGTCCGGGACCTCGAAGGACAGTTCGACGCCCACCGGTCCGGGGCCGACCGGCGTCGGCGGTTGCATCGGATCGCGATGCCGCAGCACGATTTCCACGTCCAGGTCGTCGCGTTCGAGGTAGGTGAATTCCTCGTTGGTCGCCGTGGCGTGGAAGCCCAGATGCGTGCAGAAGAACTCGCTCGATGCCGTGGGGTCGGAGACGGTCAGGGTGATTGCCGCACCGAGGATCTTCATGTCTTCACTCCCTTCGCTGTGCTCGGTCACCGGGTGTCGGTGACGGTTCCAAGCTTCGGAGTTTCCGCAGGTAGGAACAACGACAGAGATCGAAAGGTCGGTTAACCCAGAGGTTTACGATCACTCATAACAGAGCGAGTGCTCTGTTATGAGGTACAGTGGATCCGCTCATCGAGCGTGGATGAGCGGAGCTATCGAGCGGGAGATCGTTGTGGAGTTGCGGGATATCGAAATCTTCGTGACCTTGGCCGAGGAACTGCATTTCGGCCGGACCGCCGAGAAGCTGCGGATCACCCCCGCCCGGGTCAGCCAGGCGATCAAGAAGCAGGAACGGCAGGTGCAGGCCGCATTGTTCGAACGCACCTCGCGTTCGGTCAGTCTCACGCCGGTCGGCCGCCAGCTCTACGAGGACCTCAAACACGCGCAGAGCCTGATCGAGGGCGGACTCACCCGCGCCCGCGCCGCCGGCCGCAGCATCCAGGGCACCCTGCGCGTGGCCGTCATGAGCATCCTGGGCCTGTACCTGCGCCCCGTCATCGACGCCTTCAATCTCCGATACCCGGACTGCACAGTCGAATTGGTCGACTTTCCGCACAGCGAACCGTTCACCGCACTGCGTGCCAAGGAGGCCGACCTCGGCCTGATCTGGCTGCCCGTCCGGGAACCCGACCTCACCGTGGGACCGGTGGTGATGACCGAAGGTCGGGTCCTGGCCACCACGGCCACCTCCGAGCTCGCGGCCCGTGACTCGCTCACCATGGAAGACCTGGCCGACTGCGTCTTCCCGAGCCTGGGCAATGTCCCGCAGTACTGGGCCGAAGGCATGCTGCCCGCGACCACGCCCAGCGGCATCCCGATCACCCGTGGCCCCGAAGCGGCGTCCTTCTTCGAAATCCTTCCCCTGATCATGTCCGGCGCCGTCGTCTCCCCGATGAACGCCCACGTGGCCTGGACGTACACCCCACCGAATATCACCTACCTCCCGATCGTCGACGCGCCCCTCACGGAATGGGCACTGGTATGGCTGTCCGCCGCCGAGAACGCCGCCATCCGCGCGTTCGCCGACACCGCCCGCGACCTGGGCATCCGGCAGATCGTCAACGAGCAGTGAATCGCGCTGCGGGGCGGGTCGGTGCGCGCTACCGTGGGCGCGTGACTCTCGGATTTCGAGCTGTACTGACCGGCCTGGCCTCGGTGGCGTTGGTGGGATCGATGGCCGCGACCGCGCACGCGACGCCCTCCAGCGGTATCACGGCGGTGATTCTGTCGCAGACCACGATCGGTGGAAACGACTACATCCTGCGTGAAATCACCATCGCCCCAGGCGGTTCCACCGGATGGCACTACCACGACGGGACGCTGTACGCGCTGGTGCGCCAGGGGCAGATCTCACACTTCGGATCGGACTGCCAGATCGACATGACCGGCGGCGCGGGCACGACGTTCGTGGAGCGGGCCGGTGTCGGCAACACCCACATCGAACGAAACCTCGGCACCGAGCCCCAAATCCTCGACGTTCTCTACGTCCTGCCCACCGGCAGCCCGCTGTCCGAGGACGCCCCGAACCCGGGCTGCGACTTCAACTGACGAATTACAGTGCGGCGTAGACGGCTTCGAGGAGTTGGTAGGCGCGGCGGTCGCCGGAGAGCCAGTCGCGGCGCAGGTTGGGAATGAACGCGAAGGCCAGGCCGCGGGTCGGGTCGGCCAGACCGATCGAGCCGCCCGCACCGGCATGGCCGAAGACGGTCGGGCGTGCGGCGGGGGGAACGATGAGGTTCTCGGCGGGTAGCGCGTAGCCGAGGCCGTAGGCGGATGCCGACAGCAGGACCTCGTCGGTGCCGCGGACCCGTTCGCGGATCGCGTCGTTCAGCACCGGCGGCGGGAGTAGATCACCGGCGAGCAGGTCGCGGTAATGGGTCGCGAGCGCGCGGGCCGTGGTGACGAGGCCGGTGGCGGGCCAGCCGCCGGTGAGAACGTCCGGATTGTTGTACGAGGCACGGGGATTGGCGGTCGAGCGGATGGCAAACGACTCGGGATCGCGGAAGGCGTGCATCATGCGCCGCGCCGCCTCGGGGGAGACGGGATCGGGGTCGCCGGTCCACGCCTGCTCGTCGGCGGGTGGAAAGGCCAGGCGCGCAGTCTTTTCCAGCAGCGCGATAGGAATCCCGACGTGCAGATCGGGGCCCAGGTGCCGGCGAACATAGTCGCCGACCGTGGAATCGGTGTGGCGGCGGATGAATTCGCCGAGCAGCCAGCCGTAGGTGAGGGCGTGGTAGCCGTGTCGGGTGCCTGGCTCCCATAGCGGTGATTGCGCAGCGAGCAGATCCGCGACGAACCCCGGTTCTGCGGCCTCGGCGGGGGAGACGGGCTGCTCCAGGATCGGGAGTCCGGCACTGTGGGTGAGGAAATCCGCCAGCGTCGTCGAATCCTTGTCGGCGCGACCGTATTCCGGCCACCAGTCGACCACCGGCTTCTCCACCGAGATCCCGAGATCGGTCGCCACCCGCAGGGCGGCGGTGGCCGTCACGGCCTTGGTGCAGGAGAAGGTCACGCACAGGGTGTCTTGCTCCCACCGTCGGCCGGACTTGGCATCAGCGATGCCGCCCCACAACTCCACGACGGGCCGTCCGTCCATGAACACGGCGACGCTCGCGCCGAGGTTCTGCCCGTCGGCGAAGCTCGCCTCGAAGACCTCGCGCACCGCACCGAATGCCGGATCCACCTCGCCGTACACGCCGACCGTCATCTCCGAATTAGAACACGTTCCAATTCGGAGCAAAAGGGTGTCCCCGGCGAATCCTGGCGGATCCGGCGTGTCGCGATCAGTAGGGCTGGTTCGGATCCCGTTCCGGCAGTGGACGTTCGGTGATGACCGGGCGGCCCAGGGGAGTGCGCACCCGGCGCTTGGCGGACTGGTAGACCAGGGCGGTTTCCTGGGCGACCACATCCCAGGCGAAGTCGGCGGTCAGGCGTTCGCGGGCGGACCAGGCGCGGTCCTGAGCGGCGGCCGGGTCGTTGAGGACCGAGATGACCGCTTCCGCAACACCGTTAACGTCGGCGGGCTCGAACGACGCGCCCGTGACACCGTCGGTGACGAGATCGCCGAGACCACCCGCGGTGGAGGTGACCAGCGGAGTACCCGCGGCCGCAGCCTCCAGCGCCACAATGCCGAAGGGCTCGTAGCGGCTGGGAAGTACGACGGCGTCGGCGCTGTGCAGCCAGCCGAGCAGATCGGTGTGGTCGAGCTTGCCCACGAAGTTCACCGCGCGCGCGACGCGATGCGTGCGGGCTCGCTCACGCAGCCAATCGAATTGGGTGCCGATACCGGCGACCGTCAACGTGGTGCCCGGGTGCGCCTTGCGGATCCGGGGCAGCGCCGCGATGGCGTCCTGGATGCCCTTCTCGTATTCCAGGCGGCCGACATACAGCAGTCGCGGCGGCCCGGAACGCGGTGCGCGTTCGCGGAAGGTCCACGCGCCCACGTCGATACCGTTGCGGATCACCGTCATCGGCACCCGCTCGGCCCCGTAGAGCCGGTGCACCTCGTCCTTCATGGACTCCGAACACGTGATGAGCGCGTCGGATTCGTGCGCCAGCCACCATTCGACCGAGTGCACCTGCTTGTTCACCCGGCCCGACACCCACCCACTGTGGCGGCCCGCCTCGGTGGCGTGAATCGTGGAAACCAAAGGCACGTCGTAGTATTCGGCCAGCGTGATGGCCGGATGCGCGACCAGCCAGTCGTGCGCGTGCACGACATCGGGGGTCCAGCCCTCGCCGATGCCCGGCTTGTCCAGCGCGATCCCGGCCCGCACCATGGCGTGACCCATGGCCAGCGTCCAGGCCAGCATGTCCTCGCCGAAGTCGAAGGCGGGCGCGTCCTCGGCGACCGCCACCACCAGCACGCCCTCCTCGATGAAGGAGTGCGTCGGGTGGGTGGTGGCGTCGGTGCCCATCGGGCGGCGCGCCAGCACGACGACTTCGTGCCCGGCGGCGGCCAGTTCGACGGCCAGGTGATGGACGTGGCGGCCCAGCCCACCGACTACCACCGGTGGGTACTCCCACGACACCATCAAGATCTTCATGCGGGTCCTTCTGAAGCGGGGCCGAGCCTGCGCGCGTCGAGCGCGGGGAAGAGTCCGTCGGCCGAGGACCATCCTGCCGCCAACTGACCCGCTTTGGCGAGTTGCCCGGCGGCCACCGCCGCGGCGATCTCGCGCACGGCGTGGGCGTGTTCATGGGCTCGGTCACGCGCGTACCCGGCCGCGGAATCCTTCGACACCATGAACGCCCAGTCGCTGGAGACGGCGAGAATCGCCTCGCGCAGCAGCTGGTCGGCAACCGGGTCGCGCAGGCCGGTGGCATCCACCCGCATCTTGTCGTGGGTGTCCAGCGCCAGCCGCACCACCTCGGCGTTCAGCTCCACCAGATCGGCGACCTGATCCCCGGCCCACACCCGCCAATCCTTGCCCGAACCCCAGCTGGAATCGGCCAATTCGACGCGTTCGCCCACGTAGCCGCGGGCCCGCGCGTCGGCGAGGGTGCCGACGGTGACCCCGGCCTCGGGCAGCGCCCGCAGCACCTGTTCGAGCCACTGCGGGCCCTCGTGCCACCAGTGCCCGAACAGTTCGGTGTCGAAGGCGGCCACCACCAGGGCCGGGCGACCGATACGTTCCGACTCTGAGATCAACCGCTCGCGCACGGTCGCCACGAAGTCCGCGACGTCCTTCTCGATGGCCGCGGCGGCGAGTTCCGGGTCGTAAGGGGCCTTGTCGGCACCCTCGACGGTCTTGCCCGTGACGCGCGCGGGCTTCAGTCCGGTGGCGTGATCATAGTGATGGAAATCACGGTAGTAGGGCTGCCCCGGGTACCCGGATTTCGGCGACCAGACCCGATAGCTGACCGTCAGGTCGCGCCCGAAGGCGACCACATCCGAATCCCACACCGGGCGGCCGAGGCTGGAGTCACCGCGCAGCGCGGGACCGTCCACCATGAAGTGCGAGATGCCGACCTTGTCGTAGGTCCGCTCCATCCCCGGCGTGAATCCGCACTCGGGAGCCCAGATTCCGGCGGGCGTGTGCCCCCAGCGCGCCCGCGCGTCGGCCAGTCCCTCGACCAGCTCGTACTCGCGCATCCGCGCGTCCAGCAGCGGCTGGAACGGATGCGACAGTGGGCCACCGAGCAATTCGATGGCCTCGGCATCGATCAACTGCCGCCACACCGGCGACGCGCCGTGCATCCAGTTGGTCTCGAAATCGTCCAATGCCGCACTGGCGAGCCGATGTTCGTGCCCGCCGAGCGCGGTATTGCCCGCCATCGACGCCTCGTCGGCGCGCAGCCGCCAATTACCCAGCCAGTGATGCATGCCTTTGAGGCAGTGCGCATCATCCAGCTGCGCCGCCAGCACCGGCGTGATGCCGAGACTGATCAGATGCGAACGACCTTCGGCCGCAAGGGTTCTCAACACCTTCGCCACGGGCAGATACGAGGCCGCCCAGGACTGGTAGAGCCACTCCTCGCCGACCGGCCAGCGCCCGTGATGCGCCAGCCACGGCAGATGGGAATGCAGGACCAGCGTGAACTGGCCCGGCACCGGCGAAGCGTGCTCGGTCACGGCTTCACCGCGATGGCCACCAGATCCAGGCTGGCGTCGATATCGCGCTCGGAGTCGGCCAGCAGTTCGAAATCGTCGATGCGCACGGCGGCCACATCGGCGGCGAGATCGGACGGCCACGGCTCACCCGCGAGGGCGCGCTCGATCTGCGCGTCGATGATCGACCCGCCCCACTTCTCGTCCAGCGCGACGAGTTCCGGCCCGTGGAAGATGCCCGCCATCAATTCGACGGTGAAACCCGCCTCGACGAGAAGTTCGGTCATCTCGGCCGCATTCAGTTCACGTGTGTGGAAAGGGTTGAGCGGGGTGTCGCGTCCGGGCGAGAAGGTGATCCGGTTGGGCGTGGAGATCAGCAGTTTGCCGCCGGGCCGCAGCACCCGCAGGCATTCGCGCAGGAATTGCGCCTGATCCCAAAGATGCTCGATCACTTGGAAGTTCACGACGATGTCGACCGAGGCGTCCTCGATGGGCAGGTCGGCCAGGTTGCCCTGCACCATTTTCACGCGCGGATACTTGGCGCGCACGTGCGCGACCGCGCTGTCGTCGTAGTCCACGCCCGTGACCTGCGTCGCGACCTCGGCGATCATGTTGGCGCCGTAGCCTTCTCCGCTGCCCGCCTCCAGCACAACCTTGCCCTCGCAATGAGTGAGCAGACGCACATACGCGATCTCGTGCCGCCGGAACCAGTAGTTCTCCTCGGCGATGCCGGGCACGGTCCGCTCACCGGTCAAAGGCAGGGGATCGGTGGGATTTTCAACAGGACTCACGGCCTCGCTCATTGCTCCGACGTTAGCGGTTGCGCATATCACACCCGCGACCGGATCAACCGATGCAGAAACTCACACCGTAAGTTACCCACGAGTAACTTAACGTAGGGTAATCTCCCGAACGAGCTACTCGTGGACGTACGTGACTACCTCGTGCGACCGCCACCCCAGTGCCACCAGAACAGGAGGTCGACGAAGACCCATGCCGAACATCGTCGTACTGATCAAGCAGGTTCCCGACACCTGGTCCGAGCGCAAGCTCTCCAGCGGGGACTACACCCTCGACCGCGAGGCCGCCGACGCCATCCTCGATGAGATCAACGAGCGCGCCGTCGAGGAGGCGCTGTTGATCAAGGAGGCGCAGGGCGGCGAGGTCACCGTGCTGGCCGCAGGTCCGGACCGGGCGACCGAGGCGATCCGCAAGGCCCTCTCCATGGGCGCGGACAAGGCCATCCACATCAACGACCCGGCCATCCACGGCTCGGACGCCGTGCAGACCGCCTACATCCTGGCCGCCGCGCTGGGCCAGATCGAAGGCATCGAACTGGTCATCGCGGGCAACGAGGCCACCGACGGTCGCGCGGGCGCGGTTCCGGCGATCATCGCCGAGTACCTGGGCCTGCCGCAGCTGACGCACCTGCGCAAGCTGGTCGTCGACGGCGAGCGCATCACCGGCGAGCGCGAGACCGACGAAGGCGTCTTCAAGCTCGAGGCCACCCTCCCGGCCATCGTCTCGGTCACCGAGAAGATCAACGAGCCGCGCTTCCCGTCCTTCAAGGGCATCATGGCCGCGAAGAAGAAGGAAGTTTCCACCTTCACGCTGGCGGATCTGGGCGTCGACCCGGAGACCGTGGGCGTTGCGAACGCCGGCACCCAGGTGACCGGTGTGACCCCGAAGCCGGCGCGCACGGCGGGCGCGAAGATCGTCGACGAGGGTGAGGGCGGCAACCAGATCGCCACCTACCTGGTCGGTCAGAAGATCATCTAAAGCCCCCCGAGCGAACGAACTTCAGGAGAAAGAACAATGGCAGAAGTACTCGTGCTCGTGGAGCACGCTGAAGGTGCGCCCAAGAAGGTCACCACCGAACTCCTCACCGCCGCGCGCTCGCTGGGCACCCCGGCCGCCGTCGTCGTTGCCGCCCCCGGCACCGCCGACAAGCTGGCCGACGCCCTGGCCGCCGCCGGCGCCGAGAAGATCTACGTCGCCGAGGGCGACCAGGCCGAGGGCTTCCTCGTCACCCCCAAGGTGGACGTGCTCGCCGGTCTGTCCGAATCCGCCGCCCCGGCCGCGATCCTGGTCGCCGCCACCGCGGAGGGCAAGGAGGTGTCGGGTCGCCTGGCCGCCCGCATCGGTTCCGGTCTGCTCATCGACGCCATCGCCGTGAACGGCGACGGCTCGGTGCAGCACAGCATCTTCGGTGGCGCGTTCACCGTGGACGCCAAGGCCACCGGCGACGTGCCGGTGATCTCGGTGCGCCCGGGTGCCATCGAGGCCGCCCCGCAGGCCGCAGCCGGCGAGAAGGTCGTCGTCGAGCTGCCCGCGCAGGAAGAGGGCGTCGTCAAGATCGTCTCGCGTGAGCCCAACGTGGGCGGCGACCGTCCCGAGCTCACCGAGGCCGCGATCGTGGTCTCCGGTGGCCGTGGCGTCGGCTCGGCCGACAACTTCGGCAAGGTCGTCGAGCCGCTGGCCGACGCCCTCGGTGCCGCCGTCGGCGCTTCCCGCGCCGCCGTCGACTCCGGCTACTACCCGGGCCAGTTCCAGGTCGGTCAGACCGGTAAGACGGTCTCCCCGCAGCTGTACGTGGCCCTCGGCATCTCCGGCGCGATCCAGCACCGCGCGGGCATGCAGACCTCGAAGACCATCGTGGCCGTCAACAAGGACGAAGAGGCCCCGATCTTCGAGATCTCGGACTACGGCATCGTCGGCGACCTGTTCAACGTCGCCCCGCAGCTGACCGAGGCGGTCAAGGCCCACAAGGGCTGAAACACCTCGCGCTGAGCGCAATCGACTGTCCCCCGGCCGGAATCGGCCGGGGGACAGTTGTTTTCACGGGTTTTGCTGCATTGTGAAATAACGCCGTTTAGATTGTTCCTGCGGGCGGGCCGCTGCCCGGCCACAGGTTCACGAAAGGCATTTCACCATGCGTATTCTGCTCGCCACCGCTGCCGTCTCCGGCGCGTTGATCGCCGGGATCGGACCCGCCGTCGCGGACGTTCCGACTGTCGCTCAGGTCGCCGGTACCGGATCTTCCGACGGCTCCTCCGACCTGGCCTCGGGGTCGGCGCAGACGTCCGGCTCGGCCCAGTCGATGGGTGGCGGGATCTGGAACTTCCTGTGCTCCCTCGGCCCGTGCACCTACACGCCGCCGGTCGTGCACTGACCTAACAGTTGCCGCCGCGGCGGGGGTCGGGCAGTCTTGCCCGGTGCGAGGGCGATTCGATCCCCGGCGTGGACGGGTCGAGCCGACTGCCGGAAGGGCCAAGGAGGCCGCTGTACCCGGCGACGAAGGGGTCGAACTGACCGACATCGTCGCGGCATTGCATTTCGATCTGGCCGAATGGCTGGGCTCGGACGCGCTACCGAAGGTGTTCGACCGCATCTCCGGCGCGTTGGACGAACAGTTCACCTCGGTGGTGACCACCGGCCAGGCCGTAGATCGAGAGGCGTTTCTGGCCGGCATGTGGTCGGCACGAAACGTGCTGGCAGGCGTGGAGATCGAAGTCTCCGACGTCCAGGAGATCGCCCGCAGCGGCCAACTGATCGTCGTCCGCTTCGTCGCCGAGAACCGGCTCGGAGCGGTCAAGACCGGTCGGCGCACGGTGACCGCCGTACTCGTCACCGACGGCCGCACCTACCTGTGGCGCACGGTCCACGAGACCCCGGTCCCCGAACCGGCCGCGCCGACTCCACCTCCGACCACTGAAACCGCGGCGCCGCAACCGGACCCGCCGTCAGCCGTAGGCGCGGGCGGCGATGTGACCGTCGGGACGGACCAGCAGGGCGGTGGTGGGGGAGAGGCCGCAGCTGTCGCGGAGCCCTCGGGGGAGTTGGGATCCGGCGAGAAGGACGTGACCGGCGCCGACCAGGTCGAGGGTGGAGCGGCCATCGGCGAGCCAAGCGTGGGGAAGGCGGTCGCCGAGGTCCGCTGACGGCGCGTAGCCGTCGGTGGCGAGAACGGTGCCGGTCTCGCGGTAGCCGGTTCCGAGCAGGAGTTCGTCGTCGATGCGATAGCTCGAGCGGTTGTGCGAATTGGCGATGGAAATGTCGATGACCTGACGAGCCACCGGACGACGCTCGAATTCGTAGGTATCGAGCAGAGATTCGGCAGCCGCACCGGTCACGACCGCAGCCAGCTTCCAGGCCAGATTGTCGGCGTCCCCGATGCCGACATTCATCCCGTGCCCACCCGTCGGCGGAATCGCATGTGCGGCATCCCCGGCCAGCAGCACCCTGCCGGATCGATAGGTGTCGGCCAGCCGGGCATCCACCCGCCACACGGCGGTGCTGTGGATCGTGACGTCCAGATCCGCTCGCCCGGAACCGCTTCGGATCAACTCGATCAGATCGAGCTCGCTCGGTTCCGCGCCCTGCAGCGGATGCTGGAAGACCCACTGCCGATCATTGTCGACCGCCAGGAAGCCGCCGCCGCGCGCGAGGAAATACGACGCGCTGACCCGATCCGCCACCACCTCACCCAGTGGTGCTTCGAAGCGGGCACTGAGGAATTCACCGAGGTCGGTAGGTCCCGTCATGACGATGCCGCTGCCGTGTCGTACGGTGCTGTGCCCGCCGTCGCAGCCGATCAGCCAATCCGCATGCACCACCGACTCGCTGCCGGTGCTGTCCTCGCGAACGGTCGCGGTCACTCCCGATTCGGTCTGCTCGAACGAGATCAACCGGACGCCCCGCCGCACGTGTTCCCGCGCTCGCAGGGACAGGACTCGTTCCAGCGCATCCTGGGAACACAGCAGGCCGGGCGCGGGCGTGTGGCCAGCGTCCTCCGAAACCGGCAGCGTGCGAACGTAATCCGGGTCGTCGAGGGTGCGCCCACGGAAGAACGCGACATGCTCGGCGGGCAATCCGGCCGCACGGATCTCGGCCTCCAATCCGAGCCTGCGAAAGATCTCCATCGACCGGGCCGAGATCCCCCGCGCCTTCGGATGCGGCGACGGCTCGGTCCGTGCCTCGACGACCAGGTGATCGATGCCCATCCGCGTCAACTGGATCGACAGCGTCAGGCCGACCGGACCGCCACCGACTATCAGAACCGAGAGCTGAATCATGTGCGCAACCCTATGGCAGGTGACAACCTCACCCTCGAGTGGGTAGTTCCCGGGTAGTCTCATGAAGTGGCGATTGAGTGGTACTTCGCATTGGCGGCGATGCTGGCGAAAACCGGAGTCGCGGTGGACGACGTTTTCGACATCGTTGAGGCGTGGCAGGCGGGTCGACTGAGAGTGTGGTTACAGCCGGTCGTGGATCCGGCCACCCGCCTACGCGCTGCGGCGATCTTCGCCCGCAGCGATGCTGGGCTACCGCTGGCGATATACGCCCGAGTTGATGGGCCCGACCTGTACATCTTCAATGCGACACACTTGACCGCGGAGCTGCTGGTCGAATTCGAGAAATGGGAGGCAGACCATCATGACTGAGCCAGAGTTTCCTACGACCCCCGAAGAGATTCAGGCGCTAACCGAGCGTCTGGTCATCGACAAGACGGCTGGATCGATCGACCCGGGAGATCTCGGGATCAAGGTCGGTCAGGACTCGGCCCTGGAGTTGAAACCGCGATCGGTGAAGCTGTCGGACGAGTTGGATCGTCGCGCGACTCGGCAGGCGGTGCATCTCGGGCTGTCCAAGTCGGCATACATTCGGCGATTGATCGAACAGGACTTGGCGGCGAACGAGTATCGCGGTGAGAGTGCGCCCGAGCCCGAGGCGTCACTTGCCGACCTGGTGCACATTCGTGCGGAACTGGATCGCGTCATCACCCGGCTTCGGCATACGGCCTGATGGCAATCTCGTTGCCGCCGAACGTGGCGGAGACCATCGCGAACTATTTCGGGGAGCGGGGGCCGGTGTGGCTGGCTGCGCTGCCGGGGGTGGTGGAGCGGCGGTGTGTGGAGTGGGGGCTGGAGGTCATCGGGGAAAGCTTTGGGGGCGGGACGCATTCGTGGGTTGCGCCGGTGCGGCGTGCAGACGGGTCGGTGGCCGTGCTCAAGATCCCGGTGGTGGATGAGGAGAACTGCGGGGAGGCTACCGGGCTGTACTGCTATGGCGGGGAGGGGGCGGTGCGATTGTTCGAGTACGACTCGGATAGTGGGGCGATGCTGCTCGAGTGGGCGCGGCCGGGGACGGAATTGCTGTATCAGCCGGGGTTTCCGAGTCTGGAGGGGCGGGCGGAGAATATCGGGAAGGTCGAGCAGGCGTGCCGGTTGTATTCGCGGCTGCGGCGGGAGCCGGTGGCGGTGCCGGACGGATTTCCGGAGTTGCCGACGGCGGCGGGGATGGTGGCCGGGTGGGAGCGAATGTTTCTGGAGCCGGAAGATGAAGTTGCCGAGGTGATTCCGGGTCGGCTATTGGATCGGGCCGCCGAGCGGTGCGCCGAGTTGGTGGTGCCGGATGGGCCGTTGCTGGTGGTGAATCGGGATACCCACCTGGGCAATATTGTTGCGGCGGAACGGGAGCCGTGGCTGCTCATCGACCCGAAGGCGTATCTCGGGGAGGCGGCGTTCGACGCCGGATTCCTGGTGATGATCCAGGTGCAGAGCGATCGGACGCCGGAACATGCTCGGGCAGTGGTGGAGCGGACGGCGGCGGCGCTCGACGTCTCACCGGACCGGGCGCACGCGTGGGCGTTCATGCGGGCGATGGAGGAGATCGTCTGGACGATCGAGGACGAGGAGCCCGAGGATCTGCGACTGCATCTCGCGGTCGCGGCGGCGCTGGCCTTCTGAAACCTGCTGCCCTACTGAACCTACTGCGGCCGAAACTCTTCGCGTGCGGCGCGCCGCCGGTTCGAGTCCCGCTGCACCAGAATGCCGATGGTGGTGGGGATGAGCAGGGCCAGGCCCCAGGGCGCTTCCACCCAGATCGGCCAGAAGTAGCCCGCGCCGGTGGCCAGCCAGATCACCAGGACCAGCAGGTTCACGAAAACCCAAGGTGTCCACATGATCTTGACCCAGACCGGAACGCTGCCCTGTTCGGCCTTCGCGGCCTTGCCGGTACCCCGTTGCGCGGGTAGGTCGGACAGCACCGGCGCGAGTTCCCCGTACGTGCGGGCCGAATACACCTGCTGCAACCGCGAATCGAACTCGTGCAGCGTGAGCCGCCCCTCGTCCATCGCCAGCCGCAGCTTGTTCACGATCTGCTCGCGGTCGGCGTCGGACGCGCGCATGTTCTCATTCCCCACGCAGCCAGCGTAGGTCGAATCGTGATGCCGCGCCGTGCGAATTCACCTGGCGCGGCACGTGATCAGGGCTTGACGATCAGTCCTGAGACCAGTGCCCAGGCGTCGGCGCGGGCGTCCGCGGCCCAGGGCGCGGTTGGCTTGTGGACGCGCAGCGAGGCCACACCGTGCACCGCGCACCAAATGCGCAGGGCGGTGGCGCGGTGGGCCTCGGGATCGTCACCGGGTAGCAGCCGGGCGATGCGGTCGAGCAGGTCCAGGCCGGGCCCCCGGCTCTCGGAGCCGAGCGGGTCGGGGCGTTCGAACAGCAATTGGTATGCGCCCGGCTGGTTTTCCGACCAATCCAGATAGGCGTCCAGCAGGGCGCGCATGCGCTCGGTCGGCGTCGCATCGACGGGGTCGGCGGTGTCGAGGGCCGTGCGCAGCCGATCGAACAGTTCCGCGGTGACGGCGTAGTTCAGTTCGTCCTGCGAGGTGAAGTGCATGTAGACCGCGCTGGGTGCGACCCCGCAGGCGCGGGCAATCGCACGCAGCGACGGCGCGGCCAGCGATTGCGGTTGCAGCAGCAGATCGATCGCGGCCGACACCAGTTCGGCGCGGAGCTGTTCTCCCTGCCCGCGGGCACGGCGCTGACGGGTCTCCGCCACATTTCCTCCTTGACATCGATCACTGAACAGCTGTTAAGTATACATAACTGAACACATGTTCACCTAGGAGGAATCATGCGAAAGTGGTATCCGGCGACAGCGGTCGTGACCGGCGCGAGCAGCGGAATCGGCGCGGCCTTCGCCGCCGCCCTGGCAGCCCGGGGCTGTGATCTGGTCCTGGTGGCCCGGCGCGAACCCCGGCTGCGCGAATTGGCAACGGAATTGCAGGCGGCGCACGGTGTCTCGGTGCGCGTCCTGCCCGCGGACCTCGCGTCGGCCGATGGACTGTCCAGCGTGACCGCGCTTTTCGAGGATCCGGCGAACCCCATCGACATCCTGATCAACAACGCGGGTTTCGCGACCCACGGCGCACTGGCCGATCACACGGCGGCGAAGGTCCGCGAGGAGATCGCCGTGAATGTGGCCGCGCTCGCCGAATTGACCCATGCGGCACTGCCGCCCATGGTGCGCCGCGATCGCGGCGTCATCGTCAATATCGCCTCGACCGCCGCGTTCCAGCCCATCCCGTTCATGGCCGTCTACGGCGCGACGAAAGCCTTCGTGCTCTCGTTCACCGAGGCGCTCTGGGGTGAACTGGAAGGCGCGGGAGTCACCGCGCTCGCGGTCTGCCCGGGCGCCACCGACACCGAATTCTTCGACGTGGCGGGCGAAGCCGCCAGTGTGGGCAGTCGCCAGACCCCGCAACAGGTGGTGGCGACCGCACTGCGCACCCTCGACCGCAAGACCCCGCCGCCGAGTGTCGTCTCCGGCCTCGCCAACGCGTTCTCCTCCGGCCTGCCGCGAATCCTGCCCCGCCGCAGCACCATCCGCGTGACCCGCCGTCTGGTGGCGGCGAAGTGATGTTCGCCCTGCGGCCGAGCGGTCTCGGCGACATCGACTCCATGCGCCTGCATCTGCGCAGTGAGCGCAGGGTGGCGGCATCGGCCGCACGCACCTTCGAGATTCTCGCCACCGGGGAGGGGCAGACCCGCTGGGCGAGCGGCTATCGAGCCACCACCTGGTACTCGAATGACCGTGCGGCGGGCGCGATTCGCGATATCCACCTGCGCTGGATCACCGTGCGGGAGCGGTTTCTGGCCTGGGAGCCGGCGGCGCGCTTCACCTTCGGCGCGGACGCCATGTCGATTCCGCTGGCCCGCCGCATGATCGAGGACATCTCGTTCGCACCACTCGACGCCGAGCACTGCACGCTGACCTGGCAGGTGCATCTGGATCCGGCCCCGGCGCTCGCACCCGTCGAGGCGCGGTTCGTGCGCTCGATGCTCGAGCCGATGTTCGAATCCTTCGCGGCGGGTCTCGCGAATTACGCGGCCGCGCATCCGCGCTAGGCGCAGTGCAGGGCGGCGAGCAGGGTGGTGACGATGGGGGAGGTGCGGCCTTCGGAGCGGGTGACGGCGGAGACCGGGATGCGTAGGGGGTGGCCGGTGAGGCGGAGGGTAGCGATGCCCTCGGTCTGGGTGTCGGCGTAGAGGATGGTCCAGGCGTCGGGGCGGTTGATGAGTTCCATGGTGGCGGTGTGGTCGGGCGGGATAGGCGGGCCGAAGACCGGGCCGGAGGGGAGATCGGCGAAGGCGCCGCGGACCACGTTGTGCAACAGCACCTGTTCGGATTCGGGTGGGAGCAGCAGCGGGTAGGTGCCCAATTCCGCGAGGGTGACGTCGCCGCCGCTCTGTACGAGGGGGTGCGAGGTGGAGGTGGCGATGACGGGATCCTCGACCCAGAGCTTCTCGACGGTCAGTCCGGGCTGATCCACACTGCCCCGGATGAGAGCAAGATCACAGTCCCCGTCGGCCACGGCCTGAATGCGCTGGCGGAAGGGCTTGATGACGAATTCGATCTCCGCGCCGGGATGCGCCTCGCGTGCTCCGGCGATGGCCGAGAGCGATCTTGTTGCGAAGCTCATATTGGCTGCCAGGCGAATTCGTGGGCCGGAGGCCCGTACAGCTGCGCGAATGGCGGATTCCAGGCTCAGCATTTGCTTCGCAAGGGGAAGTAGCCGTGTGGTCGCGTCGGTGGGTACGACCGATCTTGTGGACCGCTCGAAGAGGTTCACGCCGAGGTCGCGTTCCAGCCTGGCGATCTGGTGACTGATGGCCGACTGCGAGATGAAGCAGCGGCTCGCGGCCCGGCTGAAGCTCAGCTCCTCGCAGACCGCCACGAAGTAGGCCAGTTGGCGCAGCTCCACGGCAATTCTCCAATTCATGATCAACGTAGATAAGAGTCATCTAGATTATGCGCCCTGACACCTGGAACAACGACGTTCCGAATCGCGGTTAGTCATGACAGAAGGGAGCAGTCATGTCTTTCGATATGCACAGGAACGTGGAGGCGGATATCGAAACCGCCGATGTCGTCATCGTCGGTTCGGGCTTCGGTGGTCTTGCCGCCGCCAAGCAGTTGAACAAGTCGGGTGTCAACTATGTCCTCATCTCGGGTACCCCCGAGCATCTTTTCCAGCCGCTTCTCTACCAGGTAGCGACCGGTGTGCTGGCCTCGGAGGAGATCGCGCCACCCATCGCGAATATCCTGCGCAAGCACAAGAACGGTGAAACCCGCCTCGGCAAGGTCACCGCGATCGACGCTCCCAATGCGATCCTCACCTATGAGACAGCCGAGGGTCCCCGCAAGATCCGCTACGGCAAGCTGATCGCCGCCACCGGCGCCAGCCAGTCCTACTTCGGCCGCGACGATTTCGCGGACAAGACGTTCTCGCTCAAGACCATCGACGATGCCCGCGCCCTGCGCGCGCAGATCACCCGCGTCTTCGAGCAGGCCAAGGATGCCGACCCGGAGACCCGCCGCCGCCTGCTCAGCTTCGTGGTCGTCGGCGCGGGCGCGACCGGCGTCGAGGTGGCCGGTCAGCTCAAGGAACTCGCGAAAAGGTACTTCCACCTGGAGGATACGGTCACTCTCGTGGAGGGTGCGGGCGTCGTGCTGCCGCCCTTCGGCGGACGGCTATCGGAGTATTCGAAGCAGTCGCTGGAGAAGAGTGGCGTCGAGGTCCTGGTCGACACCTTCGTCACCGATATCGAGGACGGCAAGGTCACCGTCAAGAGCAAGGACGGCGTCGAGCGCGGCATCGCCGCCGAGACCGTGGTGTGGTCAGCCGGTGTCGCCGCCGGCGGTTTCGCGCAGATTCTGGCCGAGGCCACCGGCTGTGAGACCGACCGCGCCGGACGGCTTCTCATCAACCCGGATTGCACCGTCGGCGGCCACGCCGACATCTTCGCCATCGGCGACATGACCTTCCTCAACGGCTACCCCGGCCAGTCGCCGGTCGCCATGCAGGAGGGCCGCCACGTCGCCGACATCATCCGCGGTAAGAAGCCCGCCGCCACCCCGTTCACCTACTGGGACAAGGGCTCGATGGCCGTCATCAGCCGCTTCGCCGCCGTCACCAAGATCAACGACAAGGTGAAGTTCACCGGCCTGATCGCCTGGGTCACCTGGCTCGCCGTCCACCTCTTCTACCTCGTCGGCTTCCGCAACCGCTTCGCCGCCGTAGCCTCCTGGCTGGTCGCCTTCATCGGCAGCGCCCGCCCCGGCTTCAACGAGGTCGAAAAGCCCCGCGCCGCAAAGGCTCCGAACAAGGAGCGAGTAGCGGCCTGACGGCAGCTCACACCCGAACGGGCTCCCCACCGGTGGTGGGGGGCCCGTTGTCGTTCCGGTTGGAGTTAACCTGCGAGGATGGCTCTTCCTACAACCCGATTGCTGGTGCTGGCGGTGGTTCGGCTGCTGCAGCCTGTGCACGGATATGACGTTCGGCGTGAACTGTTGTCCTGGGATGCCGACAACTGGGCGAATGTGAAGCCGGGGTCGGTGTATGGGGCGTTGAACACGTTGGAGCGGGATGGGTTGATTTCCGTGGAGGGTGTGGGGCAGGAGGGGGCGCGGCCGGAGCGGCGGACGTATCGGCTGACGGGGGATGGGGAGAAGGAGTTCGCGTCGATGCTGCGGGACGCGCTGTTTTCCGCGGACATGGTCAAGCATCCGTATTTCGCTGCGGTGGCGCTGTTTCCGCAGGCCGCCAAGCCGGAGGTGGTGGCGGCGTTGAACAGTCGGATCCTGAAGTTCGAGGCGGATCTGCTGTATTTCGACAATGAGATCGCGCGGATCCTGGCGGGCAGCGGCGATCCCCGCGAGGCGATTCCGCATCATGTCGCCGATTCGCTGCGACTGGCCGCAGCGCACGTGCGCGCGGATCTGGAGTGGTCGCGCACGACGCTGGGGCGGGTCGAGAGCGGGGAGTTGGATGCTTGGTCGGGGTTCATGGGCGGCGTGGTGGTGCCGCCGCCGGTCAGCTAATCAAGTTTTAATACTCAAGCTTGACTAAATGGGTTGTCGTTTCTACCGTTGAAGCGTGGAAACGACATCACCCGTCCGTGGTGAACCCACCGATCCGGTCATCCGGGTACGCGGGTTGGCCCGGACGTTCAAAACCAAAACCGGTGACGTGCAAGCGGTCTCCGGTATCGACTTCGACGTGCACTACGGGGAGATCATCGGTCTGCTCGGTCCCAACGGGGCCGGTAAGACCACCACCCTCCGGATGATCTCGACACTGCTCGCCCCGACCGCCGGGGAAGCCACAGTCGTCGGGGCGGATCTGCGGGCCGAGCCGCGGACCGTGCGCTCCCGCATCGGCTATGTGCCGCAGGGTGGATCGACCAATGAGAACGAGCTGGTCGGCGACGAATTGGTGTTGCAGGCAAGGCTTTTCGGGCTGTCCAAGGCCGAGGCCGGGCGCAATGCCGCCGAACTGGCCAAGGCGCTGGAGTTCGACGGCCTGGAGCGGCGCAAATGCAGTCAGCTCTCCGGCGGGCAGCGGCGGCGCGTCGATATCGCGCTCGGGCTCGTCCATCACCCGACTCTCATCTATCTCGACGAGCCCACCACCGGGCTCGATCCGCAGAGTCGCGCCAACCTGTGGGATCACATCCGGCGACTGCGGGATGAGGGCACCACCATCGTGCTCACCACCCACTACCTCGAGGAGGCGGACGCGCTGTGCGACCGCATCCTGGTGATGGACAACGGCACCATCGTCGCCGAGGGCACGCCCGACGAGCTCAAACGACGCATCTCCGGCGACGTGATCAGCCTCGAAATCGACTCCGCCAGTGCCGATCTGGCCATGGACGTAGCCGCCGAGGTGCTGGAACTGCGTTCGCGACTGCGCACCGAGAACGCCCCTGCCGGAAAGAGTCTCGTGCACCTGACCGTGGAACACGGTGACGCCGCGGTGGTTCCGCTGCTGGCCGCGCTCGGTGACAAGGGCATTACGCCCGGTGCGCTCACCGTCAAGCGTCCGAGCCTCGACGACGTATTCCTCACGCTCACCGGGCGTTCGCTCCGGGAAGGAGACCGGTCATGACATTCGTCCGCGACACCGGATTGATCTACTGGTCCCAGCTGCGGGCCAATCTACGCAACCCGGTCTGGGTGATCATCGGGCTGATGCAGCCGATCATTTACCTGGTCCTGTTCGGTCCACTGGTGAAAGGCGTCTCGTCCTCGTTCGGGCCCGGCGTGGATCCGTGGAAGATCCTGACTCCCGCACTGGTCATCCAAACCGGTTTGTTCGGTGCCTTGTTCGTCGGCTTCGGCATCGTGGCCGAACTTCGGGCCGGTGTCATCGAACGGCAGCGCGTGACGCCCGCCCCGCGCGGCGCGCTGCTGCTGGGCCGGGTGCTCAAGGACATGACGGTCCTGATCGTGCAGGCGCTGGTACTGGTCGGGGTCGCGGCGGTGGCCTTCGGCCTGCGGCCCAACCTGCTCGGACTGGTGCTGTCCCTGGTGCTGATCGCCATCATGGGCGGTGGCCTGGCGGCCGCGTCCTACGCGCTGGGCTTGTGGGCGCGCTCGGAGGACACCCTCGCCTCGCTGCTGAACTCGGTGTCTGTGCCGATCATGCTGCTGTCGGGCATCCTGCTGCCGCTCACGGTCGGACCGAAGTGGCTGCAGAACATCGGCAAGGTGAATCCGTTCTCGCACACCGTGGATGCGGCGCGGGCGCTGTTCCGCGGCGACTTCGGGGCGCACGAGGTCTACATCGGCAGCGCGGTGACCGTAGCGGTGACCGTGGTGCTGGTCGTGATCGCGGCGCGCAGCTTTGCCCGGGAGAACGCCTGATTCGCTCGGGGAGAAACTCCTTGACCTCGAGTGAAGTTCAGGTTTCACGATGGCGGTATGCCTGAAAACAAGAAAAGAGCCCTGATCACCGGGGCATCGGCGGGCTTCGGCCGGGCGGTCACGCTCGCGCTCGCCGACCGAGACTGGGAATTGATCATTGTGGCGCGGGGCGCGGACCGACTCGAACGAGTGCGGTCCGCGACTCGCGCCATTGCCATTGCGGGGGATGTCGCCGATCCGGCGGTCCGCGAGCGGATCGCGGCGGCGGTCGGCGCCGGAGGATTGGACCTGGTGCTCAACAACGCCAGCAGCCTCGGCCCCAGCCCGCTGCCCAGCCTGGAGAGCTACCCCCTCGACGAACTCGCGTCCGTCCTCGCCACCAATGTGATTGCCCCGCTGGCGATCCTGCAACTGACACTCCCCGCGCTGCGCGCTTCGAACGGGACCGTGGTGGACATCAGCTCCGACGCCGCGGTCGGCGGCTACGAAGGCTGGGGCGGCTACGGCGCCTCCAAAGCGGCCCTGGACCAACTCACCAACGTCCTCGCCGCCGAGCACCCCGCCCTCCGGATCTACAGCTTCGACCCCGGCGACATGCGCACCGAGATGCACCAGGCCGCCTTCCCCGGCGAAGACATCTCCGACCGCCCCGAACCCGAAACGGTCGTCCCCGCCCTCCTGCACCTCCTCGATTCCCGCCCACCCAGCGGCAGATACCTCGCCTCGGAAATGCAGGTGACGCAATGACACTCGGCATGGAAGAGCTCGCCTTCCTGCTCCCCGCCGACCTCTCGGCGACCCGCCCACCCGAGGCCCGCGGCCTGGAGCGCGACCAGGTCCGCCTGATGGTCGCTGACGCGGGAACCCTCACCCACGCCCGCTTCCGCGAACTGCCGACCTTCCTGCTGCCAGGAGACCTGGTGGTGGTCAACAACTCCGCCATGATCAACGCGGCCGTCGACGCGCACTTCCATGGGGACGCGGCCGTACTGCACTTCTCGACCTGGCTCGAGGGCGGCGAATGGGTGGTCGAGCTGCGCGACCCGGCCGGTGTTCCTTGGCAGGGCCAACGACCGGAACCGGGTGCGCGCGTGCACCTTCCGGCCGACCATCTGGCCGAGTTGCGCAGACCTTGGCTGCCCGGTTCGGACCGCCTCTGGGTCGCCGCGATCACCGTCGACGGTTCCCATCCAGTCGATGTGCGGGCACTGCTGGCGCGGTACGGGCGGCCGATCACCTATTCGTATGTCGCCGAGCGGTGGTCGGCGTCGTATTACCGAACTGCCTTCGGCCTGATTCCGGGGAGTGCTGAAATGCCCAGTGCGGGGCGGCCTTTCACCGAGGCACTGGTGACCGAGTTGGTGGCGGGTGGGGTGGGGCTCGCGCCGATCACGCTGCATACGGGTGTCTCGTCGCCGGAGGCGGGGGAGCCGCCGAGTGCGGAGCGGTTCGCGGTGCCGGAGATGACGGCGCGGCTGGTGAATGCTACGCGGGCCGCGGGTGGGCGGGTCGTGGCCGTCGGGACCACGGTGACGCGGGCGTTGGAATCCGCTGTGGACGAGGCTGGTTCGGTGCGGGCGGTGGCGGGGTGGACGGATCTGGTGCTGGATGGTTCGCGGCCGGCGCGGGCGGTGGACGGGTTGATTACCGGGTGGCATGCGCCGGGGGCGTCGCATCTGCATCTGCTGGAGTCCGTGGCGGGGCCGCGGGTGGTGCGGGAGGCGTATCGGGTGGCGCTGGAGTCCGCGTATCTGTGGCACGAATTCGGTGATTCGGCGTTGCTGTTCCGGGACTGAACCGCGCTGCTGTTCCGGGCCGGACCGACTGGTTCTCCGGGACTGCGCCGCGCCGGTTTCCGGGGGCTCGGGCGCTGCCTGTATCGGGGGGTGGACCCCGCCTCGCGTGCCTCGAGGGGCGGGCGTAGTCTTGCCTCTTCCACGTTTCGCGGGGCGCTCGCCCACCACGATTCCAGGGCCTCCGACCTCGCCGGTACCCCGCCAGGATACGAACGTTTGTCCTGGTAGGGAACGTTTCGAGGCGCTCGGATGAACTCCCGGTGCGGTCTGCGTCGCGTTCACCGGACTGGCATCGTCAGGTAATCCGGCGGTCGCTCCAGCGCAGTCTGGGACTGGCTTGATCAAGCGTATGACAGCCATGGCAGCGTCGAATTCCAGCCTGCTAGCAGCCGCGCCGAAGTCCGTTCCGGAAGCGCCTCGCACCTCCGGGCGTTCCCAGTACTCCTTGGTCGTCTCCTCCGATGCCGAGCATCGTGAGGCCGCACAGCGCCTGCGCTACCAGGTGTTCGCCAATGAGCCCGGATTCACCATCCCCGACAACGGAACCGGCCTCGATGCCGACCGTTTCGACGACCACTGCGATCACCTGCTGGTGCGCGACGAGCTCACCGAGCAGTTCGTCGGCTGCTACCGCATGCTGCCGCCGGACAAGGTCACCGCGGCCGGTGGCTACTACACCGCCACCGAATTCGATTTGGCCGCACTGGATCCCGTCGGCAATCGGATCGTCGAGATGGGCCGCGCCTGCGTGGTGCCCGATCACCGCAACGGCTCGGTGCTGACCCTGATGTGGGCGGGCATCCTGCACTACATCCAGCTCACCGGCTACGACTGGGTGATGGGCTGCGTGTCGGTGCCCATGCAGATGAACCCGGAGGACGAGCCGGGGGTGAACGTGCGCGGCGTGCGCGACATGCTGCTCAAGAAGCACGCGCTGGACGCGGAACGTCATGTGCGCCCGTACAACCTGGTCGTCGTGGCGGGTCGCACCCTCGACGAGCTGACCGCCCCGGCCCGCCCGAAGCTGCCCCCGCTGCTCAGCGGCTACCTGCGCCTGGGCGCGGAGATCTGCGGCGAGCCCGCGCACGACCCGGACTTCGCGGTGGCCGATTTCGTGGCCCTGCTCGGACTTTCGACCATCAATACTCGTTACCTGGAGCGCCTACAGGGCGCGGCCAACAGCCTGGACGCCCGGTGATGCCCCATGATGCCCGCTCTGCTTTCTCCTGACGCCGGTTCGCTGTCGTGTCCGCCCGCGGAGGCGGACGCCCACGCCTGGATGCCCCACAGCCCGTGTGGCCCTTCCTGTGTCGATGCTCCCGACGAGGCGGGCACGCTGCGGGTTGCCGCCCGCATCGCCGGTGTCGCCGGGGTGCTGCTGAGCTTCCCGCTCGCTCACTTCGTCACTCCGCGCCGTCGCCGCGCCCGGCTGCAGAGCCGCTATGCGCGAGCCCTGCTGGCCTGCTGCGGAATTCGGGTCCGCATCCTCGACAACCGGGGTGAGTCCGAGCACGAGGGCGGCGTGTTGATCGCCGCTCGCCACGTCGGCTGGACCGATATCGTCGCGCTGACCGTGGTCGAGCCGATGAGTTTCGTGGCCCGCGCCGACCTGATCGACTGGCCCATGCTCGGCGATGTCGCCAAGCGGGTGCGCGTGATCCCCATCGAACGCGAACGGCTGCGGGCGCTTCCGGGCGTTATCGCGACCATGGCAGACCGGGCCGCCGCCGGTGAGCGGGTGGCGTTCTTCCCGGAGGGCACCACCTGGTGCGGCCGCGCCCACGGCACCCTGCGCCCGGCCCTGTTCCAGGCGTCGGTCGATTCGGGGACCCCGGTGCAGCCGATGCGGCTGCGCTACCTGGACCGGAACGGCGAATTGTCCACGGTCCCAGGCTTTGTCGGTGTCGACTCGCTCGGCGATTCCATCCGCCGGGTGCTGCGCTCCAAGGGCGTAGTCGCCGAAATCTCCTTGCAGCCACTGGAATACCCGGCGGAGGACCGTTTCGAGCTGGCCCGCCGCTGCGAGCAAGCACTCGAGGACGACACCGTCGCCCGCGCCTTCACCGATGTGATCCACGGCACCGAGAACCTCGAGGCCGTCGGCACCGGCGCGGTGCGCCGCACCACGCTGACCGAATCTCCGGTCCACGTCGGGTAATTCGACTCGGGGTACGGGCCGGTCCGAAATGTGGGCCGGCCCGTCGTCGAATTCCGACTATTTGACTTTGTGGCGATTCATGGTCAATATGGGTCGGTCAGCACCTCGCTAGGCGAGGCTCCTGTACGAACACAGGCCACTGATCCGACGACGTCGAGAGACGCCCAGGGTTAGGACAGGTTTCCCCGGATTAAGGGGTCACCCGAAGTGGCTTCCCGTCGAGGGATCACGTCGTACAGTGCCGAAGCTCTGACGAGAGGGGTGCCCGCGCCATCGGTCTCGGTGTTGCGATCTCCCCATTGTTGCTGCGTATCACGGTAAGCGGCGCCCCTGTGCGCCCCGGCGGCAAGGAGGTGAGGGACGAATGAGTTCCGGCGATAGTCCGTATCCGAGTCCGGGTCTAAAACAATTCTCGTTCCCGGCTTGCCGCACTCTGATTGCTGCTTGATTCCGAATCCGTTCGTCGACTTTCATCGACGTTCGTATTTCGTGTGCCCGCAATCGGAATTCTCGCGGTGAGCCCCTTTCTCCGTGAAGGAGTTTCATCATGGCCATCATCGCATTTCCCCGTAACCACACTCCGCTGACCGTGCTGTCGGTGCTCGCCGGTCCGGTCCGCCGGGCGCACGCCCGGCACCACCTGACCGATCAGGAACGCGCCAACATGCGGCTGTCGCGCTCCCGCGTCGCGGTCCACACCGCCGCCCTGGGTGGCCACCCCTACCACGCGTAGCGGGCTGCGCTGCCAGGGGAATGACAGGCGTGCGTGCCACGTTCGGTGCTCCCGTAGTCGATCCAGGAGTTACCGCATGAGCAATATCGTGGTGTCGCACGGCCTGCAGGCCCGCGCGGACAGCGTTTGGTTCCCCACGTTCCGCGCCGACCTGACCCGCCTCGGCCACGACGTGGTCATCCCCGGCCTGCCCGATCCCGACGCGCCCGAGCGGGACGCGTGGCGAAAGGCGTTGGCCGGGGCGGTATCCGGCAAGCCGGAGGACACGATTCTGGTCGGGCACAGCATCGGTGCGGTTAATGTGCTGCGCCTGCTCGAATCCCACGATGCCGAGGCGGGTGTCTTCGCGGGCGTGGTGCTGGTCTCGGCGTCGGCGCACGAGGTCGGCTACGACCTGCTCGCCTCCTTCTTCGACGGCGGCTTCGACTGGCCGCGAATCCGGGCCGCCGCCAACGGGTTCCGGGTGTTGCAGGCCATCGATGATCCGGTCAACGCCCCCGAGCCGCTCGAGCACGTCGGGATCCTCGTGCGGGAGCTGGGCGCGGTGGCGACCGTGCTGCCGGCGGGCGGGCATCTCGGGGCGTACCCGGAGGATCACATCGAACTGCCCGAGGCGGTGCGCGCGGTCGAGGAGTTCCGGGTCCGGAAGTGATCAGGAATCGAGAAGCGCTGGTCAGCGGGGTCGGCTTAGCGTTGCGGACATGACTTCCATTGAAAACATCACTCTCGATGTCGCCGATGTCCAGGCGGCCACCGACTTCTACACGGCGGCCTTCGGCCTGGACGCGCGCCTGGGTCTGCGGGCCGCGCAGGAACCCAGCTCGGGATTCCGGGGCTTCACCCTCTCGCTGACGGTGGCCCAGCCCGCCGACGCCGACGCCTATCTGAATGCGGCGCTGGCCGCCGGTGCGACCTCGCTCAAACCGGCGGCCAAGTCCATGTGGGGCTACGGCGGCGTCGTGCAGGCCCCCGACGGCGCCATCTGGAAGGTGGCGACCTCGGCCAAGAAGGACAGCGGGCCGGCAGTCAAGCGCTTCGACTCCCTGGTGCTGCTGCTCGGGGTCGCGAACGTGGGCGCGAGCAAACGCTTCTATGTCGAGCACGGGCTGACGGTGGGCAAGAGCTTCGGGCCGATGTATGTCGAGTTCGAGGCGTCCGGCCCGGTCAAGCTGGCGCTCTACAAGCGTCGCGCGCTCGCCAAGGACGCGGGGGTGTCCTCGGACGGTGATGGTTCGCACCGGCTGGTCATCGGTGGTGGCGCGGCATCCTTCACCGATCCGGATGGGTTCGCGTGGGAGGCCGCATCGGTGGCGAGCGAGGCGCGTTAGGGGATCGGGGCCTCGGACGTTAGGGAGTTGCGCAAACGTCCAGTTTTGAATGCTCCGGCATTGTCGCCAACTTTCGGCATCCGGGCCGATACGGGGTAACACACCGCCCGGTCCATTCGACGGAAGGGAGTCGAAGAAGAACTGCTGGAAGCGAATTCACCATGTCGGCACGGACATTCACCGCCGCGGCGCTCGCCGTGGCAGCCGTCGCGCTCTGCGCGGCATCGGCCTCCGCGGACCCCGCCCCGTCCACGACCCCGGCCCCGGGCGTCGGATTGGGCGTCGATGTGGGCATCGGGGACGGCGGCGTCAAGGTCGGCGTGGGGGTGCAGGCCGGGGGCGGCGCCACGACACCCGCGCCCAGCCCGAGTGCGGCTCCGGGCGGGAATGTCGGCGGTGGTGTGCAGGTGGGCGGGGGAGCCCAGGTGGGTGGCAATACCGGTGGCGGCGTGCAGGTCGGCGGAGGTGCCCAGGGTGGTGGCAATGTCGGCGGTGGTGTGCAGGTCGGTGGGGATGCGCAGGGTGGTGGCAATGTCGGCGGTGGTGTGCAGGTGGGCGGCGGAGCCCAAGGTGGTGGCAATGTCGGTGGTGGTGTGCAGACCGGTGGTGACGCGCAGGGTGGCGGGAACGTCGGTGGTGGTGTGCAGACCGGTGGTGACGCGCAGGGTGGCGGCAATGTCGGCGGTGGTGTGCAAACCGGTGGTGATGCGCAGGGTGGCGGCAATGTCGGTGGCGGTGTCCAGGTCGGCGGGAACGCGGGCGGGGGCGCTCAGGTCGGTGGCGGCACGCAGATCGGTGGTGATGCCGGTGGTGGCGCGCAGCTCGGCGGTGGTGTCCAGGTCGGCGGAAATGCCGGGGGCGGCGCACAAGTCGGTGGTGGTGTCCAGGTGGGCGGGAACGCCGGTGGCGGTGCTCAGGTGGGCGGCGGTGTGCAGGTCGGGGGGAACGCTGGGGGCGGCGCTCAGGTCGGCGGTGGCACACAGATCGGTGGC
Organism: Nocardia heshunensis; assembly: GCF_054782115.1. Taxonomy (NCBI): domain Bacteria; kingdom Bacillati; phylum Actinomycetota; class Actinomycetes; order Mycobacteriales; family Nocardiaceae; genus Nocardia; species Nocardia heshunensis. The sequence goes on from NZ_BAAGTC010000009.1 coordinate 584,230, forward strand.
GATGTGCAGGGCGGTGGACTCGGCGGCGTCGATCTGGTGACCGCCGGAGCGGGCGCGGCCGGAGCAGACACGGTGCAGGGCATGACGATTCCCGTCGGCGCGACCACCGGCATCCCCGGCGGCACCGCGGTCACCGACCAGGTCCCGCCCGGCGGCTACGTGGTCCCCAAGGGCGCCCCGGAGACCGGCGCGGGCGGCATGTCCAAGGCGGTGAGCGCGCAATGAGCTCCCCGCGCCGAAACCCCTTGCGAATCAGACGATCTCTGCTCGGTGTGCTCACCGGCGCGGTCGTGATCGCGGCCCTGCTGACGGGTTGCTCCTCGTCCTCGGGCACCCATCCGGCCGCCGTGACCAGCGCCCCGGTGACCACGCCCGCCGCGGTGAAAACCGCTGCGGCGATTACCCGTTCGACTCCGGTGTCCTTCGCCATCCCCTCGATCAAGGCCACCGGATCGCTGATCTCGGTGGGCCTCAACACCGACGGCTCGGTGCAGGTCCCCGCCGACTATCAGCAGGCTGGCTGGTACCAGAAGGGCCCCGCGCCCGGTGAGGAGGGCTCGGCGGTCATCCTCGGCCACGTCGACTCCTACAAGGGCGAGGGAGTCTTCTTCTCGCTCAAGAAGACCAAGCCCGGCGACATCATCGACGTCACCCGCGCCGACGGCAAGATCGCCCATTTCAAGGTCACCGACGTCCGCATGTACCTCAAATCGCAGTTCCCGGATCAGCTGGTCTTCGGCCCCCGGGGTGGGGCGACACTCCAAGTCGTCACCTGCGGAGGCACTTTCGACCAGGCCGCGAAGAGCTACGAGTCCAACGTGGTCGTCTTCTCGTCGCTCGACTCGGTGACCTAACCGGCGGTGGTGCTGCGGGCGAGCTGGACGAGTTCGTAGGGCCGCATCGGGCCCATCGGGCGGAGAGTCCGGTAGGTGTAGCGTTCCACGTTGCCCGACAGCGGGTTTCGGATGATCAGGTCGTCGCTGTCGGGAGTCTCGGCGGGGTCGGTGGTGAAGAAGCGCTTGAATTCCACCGGCGACTGCGAATAGCAGGAGTTGAAGATTTCGTCGAGGCGCGACTGCGGGACCGTGCCCGGACCCATCACCCGCAGGGCATGGATCGCGCGGATCGCGGTGTCCTTCCAGTTGACCACCAGCTCCCGGGCGGACTCGGTCATGATCCACTCGACCACGTTGGCGGGGCGATCGGCGCCGACGTCGGCGGGGATCAGCCCGGGAACGAGTTGCCGCGCCGCGGTATTGGCGGCCAGCACGTCCAGTTGTGGGAAGCCCAGGTAGTAGGCGGGGCCGGAGAAGGCTTCCAGGTGATCGAGATCGTCGGCGCCGACCACGGGTGGTGACATCTCCGCGCGCAGGTTGTCCAGACCGCCCAGGGCCAGCGAGGTGATCTTGCGCAGCATCCAGTCCGGGGGATTGAGCACCCGGCACCAGGCGGCCAGACCCTCGACGCTGGGATTGCGCAGTCCCGCTTCCCATTTGCGCAGCGACGACAGCGTGGTGGAGGCGGCCGAGGCGACCTCCTCCTGCGTCAGCCCCAGCGCCTCGCGGCGGCGGCGCAGGTAGACGCCGATCTCCGGTCGCTCACAGGGCCAGGTGCGCTGACCCGCCTTGCGCCGGTTCGTGGCCGGCCGTGCCGCGGCGTGGGCAAGGGGGGTTGCGGTCATCTGCACGGCGGCCTCTCCATCGATCGTCACGAGCTGGCGAATTCATTGGCCACGCAATACAGATTCGCTCAAGAACTTTTACCCGCCGAACAGTATCGGCGCCATGTCGGGTGGATCACACCGGTTGCCAGCTTAAACATTCGTGAACGGCGGCGATTGTCTCGTCACCGCCAGGATGTCTCGTATTCACCTGTAAACACGGCATATTCACCCGTCGGGATGGCGTGACAATTTGTGTCTGTCGGCAGGTCCGGGGCGGTGCTACCGGGTTTCGCGGCGGTGCGGAAGTCGCTTGTCGGCAGTGGTTTTCGTGGACGGCCGGGCGGCGATCGGTGGGTGACCGGGAAGGGTCTCGAGGCCGTTTGCTGCGAATTCTCTTGTCGGCCGGAGAGGCTCGTATTGCCTGTCCGAAGCGACGGCTGCCCCGTTGCGGAGTAGTGATGTCCGATTTGTCTTATTGCCTGACGGGAGTTGCGTTCCGCTCGAGCGCCTTGCACAGTCTTCGTCGCTATGAGGTTCCTGATTCTCACCTGAGAAGGTCTGGGATAAGTGAACGCTGAAATTCGCTGCCCGCAGAGCTAATTGACGCGGCGACTCATGGTGGACGACGAATTCACTTGGGGACACCATTGGATAACAACGCGCCTGAACTCGACCGCTCGACCGCCTCGGAGCAGCCCTTCATCGAAAGTTCCGAACGGTGGCAGTGGATCGCGGGCATCAGCATCGCGCCGCGCCTGCGTCGCAATCTGACGAAGGTGGCCGCAGGCGCGGCCATGATGAGCCTGGTCGTCGGTGCCGTCGCCGCCGCCGATACCCGGGGCGACAGCCCGGCCGCCGCCGCGAGCGCCACCGCCGTCGGGGCGACCGACCCCGCGACGCAGAGCTACGACGACCAGACCGCCACCGCGGCATTCGATTCCACCGACGGACAGACGCCGGGTGATTCTCCGGTACCGGGCGACGGCACCACTCTCGACGCCGCGGACTCACCGCTGCAGACGACCGATGACGCCGCGCCCACGGATACCGACAATCCGACCACCACGCCGGTCACCACGACCGATACGCCCGTGACGACGACCACGGACGCCGCCACGACCACCGCGATGCCGGGCATCTCCGTCGACGTGAGCGCGGCGCTGACCCTCGGCGGCGGCGATTCGGGGACCAGCACGACCGATCCCGGCTACACGACGGATCCGGGAACCACGACCGTCACCGTGACCGCCGACCCGAATTCCACCACCACGGTTCCGGTCACCACGACCACCGTCCCGGTCACCACGACTCCGGCGACCACCACGCCCGCGACCACCACGGCACCCGATCCGGGCACGAGCACAACGACTCCCGCGCCGACCACCTCCGCGGTGATCTCGCTGACGCCGATGGCGACCACCACGCCGCCCGCGACCACCACGGCCCCCGCGCCGGCCGTCACCACCACGGTGCCCGCGACCACCCAGCCGCCCGCCGCGACCACGGCGCCGGTGACGACGGTCCAGGTCCAGTCCGCGACCCAGCCGCCCGCCGCCTCGCCGACCTGCGTGATTCCGGCGGTCGGTGCGAAGCCGGTGTCGCTGGAGCTGCACGACGGTCCGCCGATCATCACCGTGGTGCCCAAGCCGCCCGTCGTCGTGAAGCCACCGGCTCCCGCTGCTCCCAAACCGGCTGCTCCCAAACCGGCTGCCCCCAAGCCGCCGGCTCCCGCCCCGGCCCCCGGAACCGCGAAGCCGCCGGCGCCCGCGCCTTCGAAGCCCGCCACGGCCGCGCCCGCGACGCCCCCGGCGTCCAAGGCCCCGGTCGTCCCGCCCGCCGTGCACCCCTGCGGCTAGCGGACCGGAACGAAATCTCGATTGCGACAGTGAATTTCGGCAGATGATGACGAACTCGTACGGCTCCGGTCGACGGTTGGCCGGAGCACGGCTGTCCCTGGTCGTCGCGGCCGCCGCGGTCGCGGTGGCCGGGTGCGCCGGTGCGCCCGACCGCGCGCCCGCGGCCCCGGGTGCGGGTGGCCCGGTTCCGGCCATCCGGCTGGACGCGGTGACCGGCAAGATCGACCAGTTGCAGGCGTGGGCGCGTCCGCGGGCCGACAAGTACGGCATTCCGTTGCGGGCGCTCGAGGCGTACGGGTACGCGACCGTCGTGATGGCGCAGGCCCAGCCCTCCTGTCACCTCGGCTGGACGACGCTGGCCGGAATCGCCCGGGTGGAAAGCAATCACGCCCGTTTCGGCGGGGCGACCATCGCGCCCGACGGGCTGGTACAGCCACCGATCCGCGGAGTGCCGCTCAACGGCACCGCCGGTAATGCCGTCATTCTCGATCCGACCTCGAAGTCCGGGCACGGTGGCTATGCCCGCGCGATGGGACCGTTCCAGTTCATCCCGGACACCTGGAGACACTGGGGTGTGCGCGCCGGCGCCGACTATCAGGCGCTGGCGGCCGCGCTGCAGTCCGCCAAACCTGTTGCCACCAATGATCTTTCGGGTAATCCCGACAATATCGACGATGCCGCCTTGGCTGCGGGCCGCTATCTGTGCGCGGCCGGCGGCGATCTATCCACCGCGAACGGCTGGCGTCAGGCCATCCTCGCCTACAACCATTCCTCGGTGTATGTCGGCCAAGTGCGCAGTGCCGCAATCGGTTACGACGCCTGAACCTTCGCTGATCCCGTAACAACCCCACATGTTTCCGGCCCGTGCTGTGCACGTGCCGTGTAGAGAGCTGCGGCACAAGAGTTTTGTGTCGTCGGATGAGGAGGATCCATGTCCCGCAAGAGTATTCGACTGGCTGCTGCCGTCGGCGCGGTCGCGCTGGCCTGCACCGCGACCGGTATCGCCAACGCCGGTCCGGACAACGACAAAGACAAGGACAAGGGCGGCAAGGACAAGGACCATGTCCTGCTGATCTCGGTCGACGGCATGCACCAGGCCGATCTGGCGTGGTACATCAAGCAGCACCCGAACTCCGCGCTGGCGGCCATGGCCAACAACGGCGCCCAGTACACCAAGGCGCAGACCACCAACCCCTCGGACTCCTTCCCCGGCATGGTCGCCCAGTTCACCGGCGCCACCGCGGGCCAGTCGGGCGTCTACTACGACGACACCTTCAACCACGACCTGCTGCCGGCCGGCACCACCGACTGTGCGCACGCCACCAAGGGCGCCGAGGTCGCGATGACCGAGGCCATGGACAAGGACCAGACCGCGCTCGACGCCGGTCAGGGCCTGGCGGGCCTGCCCGGCAGCATCCTGGGCATGACCGGTAACCCGGCCAGCGTGCTCAACCCGGCCGCCATGCCGGTCGACCCGGCCACCTGCAAGCCGGTCTACCCGAGCCAGTACCTGCAGGTGAACTCGGTCTTCGACGTGCTGCACGAGGCCGGCAAGCTGACCGCCTGGTCGGACAAGCACCCGGCCTACTCGATCCTCGAGGGCAAGTCCGGCAACTCGATCGACGACCTGTTCACCCCCGAGGTCAACTCCAACTCGCCGATCGCGGGCCAGGACTGGACCAAGGACGACAAGTCCACCCAGCAGTACGACAGCTACAAGGTGCAGGCCGTCCTCAACGAGATCGACGGCAAGGACCACTCGGGGTCCAAGCAGGTCGGCGTGCCCGCCATCTTCGGCATGAACTTCCAGACCGTGTCGGTCGCGCAGAAGCTGCCCAAGTCCGACGGCCAGACCGGCGGCTACGAGGCCGACGGCGTGACCCCCGGCCCGCTGCTCTCGGGTGCGCTGGACTACGTCGACGGCCAGCTGGCCCGCCTGCTCGCCGAGCTGAAGAACAAGGGCGTGGACAAGTCCACCACCGTCATCCTCTCCGCCAAGCACGGCCAGTCGCCGACCAAGCCCTCGGACCTGACCCGCATCGACGACGCCCCGATCATCACGGCCCTCAACGCCGCGTGGAAGGCCAAGCACGCCGACGCCAAGCAGGACCTGGTCGCCTTCAGCGTGGACGACGACGCCATGCTGCTGTGGCTGAGCGACCGCTCGCAGGAGGCCGCCGACTTCGCCAAGCAGTTCCTGCTGGCGCAGAACGGCACCGGTAACGACATCAACGGAAATGCCAAGGCGTACACCAAGTCCGGTCTGGTCGACGTGCACGCCGGCGCCGACGCCGCCAACTACCTGGGCGCCCCCGCCAACGACCCCCGCCACCCCGACCTGGTCGGCGTCGCGCAGGTCGGCACCGTCTACACCGGTGGTAAGGGCAAGATCGCCGAGCACGGCGGCGCGAACCCGGCCGACCGCGACGTGCCGCTGGTCGTCTTCGGTGGCGGCGTGAAGAAGGACGTCATCACCGAGGCCGTCACCACCACCCAGATCGCCCCGTCGATCCTGAAGCTGCTCGACCTGAACCCGGAGAAGCTGGACGCTGTCAAGCGCCACGGCGTTCACGCGCTGCCGAAGATCGGCTGACCCATACCGGCTGACTCGTCACGCCATTGAAAGAGGCCCGGAGCCATCGGCTCCGGGCCTTTGTCGTGTCGGCTGTCGTGGATACCTGGAATATGGCCTGTTCCAGGGTGATTCGATGGGGCGGCGAATACCGGCCGACGGGGGAGTTCCCCGGCGTAGGGTCGGTCCATGAAATTGAGTACTCGCAACCAACTCGATGGCACGGTCACCGCGATCACCTTCGGTGACGCCATGGCCGTGATTCGCGTACGTCTCAATGGTGGTGACGAGATCACCTCGTCGATCACCCGCGCCGCCGCCGAAGACCTCGGTCTCGCCGAAGGCTCGGCGGTCAAGGTCCTCATCAAGTCGACCGAGGTCACCCTCGGCGTCGAATAGCGAACGCGTCTGCCCGGTACCCGGCACGTCGCAAGGAACGTGCCGGGTACCGGGCGGTGTTCAGCGGTCGATCAGTGGCCGGACCAGATGTCGTTGACCGTGGCCGCGTAGCGGTCGTTGTTGGTCAGCGGGTGCAGGCCGAGCGCGGTGTCGATGGTGCGCAGCAGGCCGTACTGGTCGGTGCGCTCGGAGCTGGTGGAACCGGCCTTCACCGTGTTCTGCGAGCCGAACATCAGCGTCGGGACCCGGTTCGGGAACAGCGGGCCGAAGGCCTTGGTAGCTCCCTCGTCCCAGGTCAGGATGAGCAGCGAGCGCTGCTGCTTCCAGGCCGAGGAGTTGAAGATGGTGGGCAGCGTGGTGCTGAGCCAGCTGTCACCCGAGGCGACGCCGCAGCCTTCCATGTTGTGGCATTCGTTGGCGGCGAACCACACGAAGTTCGGGGTGGTCGCGGCCGACTTCAGGTCCGTGGACATCTGCGTGAGCGGCTGCAGGTGCGCCGCGCAGTAGGTCGGGTCGGACTTCATGTTCTTGAAGTACAGGAACGGCAGATCGTCCTGGTAGTACTGGCCGTGGGCGGTCTGATCGCAGTTGCCGTTGGCGTCCTCGGCGTAGCCCTTCCAGCTCTTGTGCGCCGCGTCCACGCTGGTGCCGATGTGGTTGGCATCCAGGGTCGTGGTGGTCACGCTGTTGTCGACCAGCCCGTAGAGGCCACCCGCCGCCAGCGCCACATAGTTCGGATCGCTGGGGTGCGTGGTGGCGTAGGACTGGGTCAGCGTCGCCGCCTGCGGTCGCAGCCCATTGATGTAGGGCGCCAGGGGATTTCCGATGATCCCGCTGAGGCCGTCATAGTCCTGGTTCTCCATGTAGACCACGAACACGTGGTCGTACCCAGGCACGCTGGTGGCGGGCGCGCTCAGCTTCGGCGCGGGCAGCGAAGCGCCGATGGTGAACGAAAGGTCGTCGGCGTAACCATCATTGGTGTCACCGTCGGTCCAGCTGAAGTTCAACTGGATCTTCACCGAGCGCGTGCCCTTCGGCAGCGTCCCCTTCGTATCCCGCTGCAGCAGACCGGTTTTGAGCCCACGATCGATGCTGCTCACGTCATCGCACTCGGCCGAGCCGAGCTGGTTGCCCGACGCCCCGAGGAAGGTCGCGGTCATATTGACCCGATCATCCTGCGCGCCGTACCCGCCCAGCCATCCGTTGAGGTCGAAGCTCACGCCGCCCTGGTCGATGGCGGAACCGGCCCCGGAGACATTGATGGTCTGATCCATCTCGGCATTGCCCGTGCCACCACCTGCGAAGAACTTCTGCCCGCGGTTGGACGGGCCGGGCGAGGACGCGTCGGGCCAGCCCGGCTGCCCGTAACACACTGCGTTCGGTTCACCCTTGCCGATGTTCCACCCGGGCAACGTCATCCCGTCCAGCCCCTTGGGCGAACACTGCGCCACGGCCTCGGCATCACCGTCCACAATCAGATTCGGGCTGGTGACAGCGGCGTGCGCGACGGTCGACGTCATCGCCGACCCCCCGAACGCGACCAAGGCGGCCGCGGCCGCCACGGCGAAGCCCTTGCTTCGATACTTACGAACGCCGTTGTGGCGCATAGCTGTTCCTCACGGGTCGATCTTGAAATGCGACCCGAATGAAACCGGTTCCAGGTATCTAGTTGGTCATTTGTCCATGACCGGCCGATGAACCGGGCGAGGACAGCTGAGGGTGCGGAGCTCACCGCCACCCGGCCCGGGCGAGGAGCCCGCCGCGAACTCGGATGCGGCCCGTTTCGTGCTATCGGGGTGCGGGTGTGGCGGGGGTGGCGTGGGGTCGTGGAGCGGGGGCGCGCGGTGGTGCGGGGATGGCGGGAATATCGCGGGGACGGGGGCGGCTATCCTTGGACGGTCATGAAGTCGGCTTTCCCGGGTCCGGTCGGTGCCCAGACGGTCTACCTCGATCACGCGGCCACTACGCCTATGTTCCCGGTCGCGATCGAGGCGATGTGTGCTGCCTTGGGGACCACGGGGAATGCGTCGTCGTTGCACGGGTCGGGGCGAGCGGCGCGGCGGTTGCTCGAGGAGGCTCGGGAGTCGATCGCGGCGGGGTTGGGGGCGCGGCCCTCGGAAGTGATCTTCACCTCGGGCGGGACCGAGAGTGACAACCTCGCGGTGAAGGGGATCTATTGGGCTCGCCGCGACGCGGATCCGAAGCGGACGCGGATTCTGGTGAGCTCGGTGGAGCATCACGCGGTGCTGGACACCGTGGAATGGCTCGAGCAGCACGAGGGTGCGCGGATCACATGGCTGGAGTGTGACGCCGAGGGCGTCGTCTCGCCGCGGACGCTGCGGGCCGCACTGGCGGAATACGCCGACGAGACCGCGCTGGTGAGCGTCATGTGGGCCAACAACGAGGTCGGCACGATTCAGCCGATCGAGGAATTGGCCGCGGTGGCACAGGAATTCGAGGTGCCCATGCACTCGGACGCGGTGCAGGCGGCGGCTCAGCTGCCCATCGATTTCGCCCGCAGTGGTCTGGCCGCAGCCTCGTTCGCGGGGCACAAGGTCGGCGGGCCGCACGGGGCTGGAGTGCTGCTGCTCGGGCGGCAGGTGCCGGCGGTGCCGCTGCTGCACGGCGGCGGGCACGAGCGCGACCTGCGTTCGGGAACCTCGGATGTGCCCGCGGCGGCCGGACTGGCGGCCGCGATTCGCGAGACCGTGGCCGGATTGCCGCTGCGCACGCTCGAATTGGAGCGGCTGCGTGACCGGCTCATCGACGGTGTCCGCGCCGTCGTGCCGGAGGCGATCCTCAACGGCCCCGACCCGCGACACGAGGGGCCGACCGGTGCGCAGCGCCTGCCCGGCAACGCCCACTTCACGTTCCCCGGCTGCGAAGGCGATTCGCTGCTGATGCTGCTGGACGCCGCCGGGATCGAATGCTCGACCGGATCCGCCTGCAATGCCGGTGTGGCCGGACCCTCCCATGTGCTGCTGGCCATGGGTGTGGAACCGGCGCTGGCGCGCGGATCCCTGCGATTCACCTTGGGACACAACTCGACCGACGCCGATATCGATGCCCTGCTGGCGGCGCTGCCGCAGGTGGTCGAGCGGGCGAAGGCGGCCGGACTGGCCGGAGCGAAGGGAGGCTTCTAGATGCGAGTGCTTGCCGCGATGAGTGGTGGCGTTGATTCCGCCGTGGCGGCCGCCCGTGCCGTGGACGCCGGACACGAGGTGGTCGGCGTGCACCTGGCACTGTCGGCGAACCCGGGCACGCTACGCACCGGATCGCGTGGCTGCTGCTCGAAGGAGGATTCCGGCGATGCCCGCCGGGCCGCCGACGTGCTCGGAATCCCGTTCTACGTCTGGGATTTCGCCGACCGGTTCAAGGAGGACGTGATCGACGACTTCGTCGCCGCGTACGCCGCCGGTGAGACCCCCAACCCGTGCCTGCGCTGCAACGAGAAGATCAAGTTCTCGGCGCTGGCCGACCGCGCGGTGGCGCTGGGCTTCGACGCCGTGGTCACCGGGCATTACGCGCGGCTCGAGGACGGTGTGCTGCGCCGGGCCGTGGATGCCGACAAGGACCAGTCCTATGTGCTGGCCGTGCTGACCCCCGAACAGCTGTCGCGCGCCATGTTCCCGGTTGGCGACACCCCCAAGCCGCAGATCCGCGAGGAGGCCGCCGAGCGCGGTCTGGCGGTGGCGAACAAGCCCGACAGCCACGACATCTGCTTCATCCCCTCCGGCGATACCCAGGCGTTCCTGGGCGCGAAGATCGGCATCCGCCCGGGCGCGGTGCTCGATGCCGACGGCACCAAGCTCGCCGATCACGAAGGCGTGCACGGTTTCACCATCGGTCAGCGCAAGGGTCTGGGTCTGCCCGGCCCGGCCGCCGACGGCAAGCCGCGCTACGTCACCGATATCGATCCGGACTCCGGTGTCGTGCGGGTGGGTTCGGCCAAGGACCTCGAGGTGTGGACGGTGCTGGCCGACCGCGCCATCTGGACCTCCGGCGAAATCCCGTCCGGCCCCATCGAATGCGTCGCCCAGGTGCGCGCGCACGGCGGTACCGCCGCCGCGGTCGCCGAGGCCGTCGACGGCGGGCTGGTGGTGCGCCTGCGCGAACCGCTGACCGGTGTCGCGCGCGGCCAGGCCGTGGTGCTCTACCGCCCGGACACCGCCGGTGACGAGGTGCTCGGCAGTGGCACCATCTCCGGTACCGACCGTGAACCTCACCCGAGCGAACTGCTCGCGGAAAGCGGCCGGTGAGCGACCGCGGCTCGCGCGCCCGCGCGAAATCATATGTGGCACAACAAGTTCATTCCATCAGGTCCGGTCGTGTGGTGTGGGCCAGCGGCATGCCGCAGCCCGCGCGCCTGCGTCCGCGCCGCAAGGCCCGCCGCGGCCGCTTCAGCGCCGTGCACCCGGCGGGGGTGACCGAGCAGCCGCAGCAGCTGGCCCGGACCGACACCGGCGAATTCCGGCCCGGCGACCCGCAGCCCGCGCCGAGCGACGGCTCCGAGCGTGCGGGCAAGACCTGGGACTGGTTCGTGAACGCGACCTGCTGGGACTGGTACGAGAATTCGAGCGGCCCGGACCGCGGCGATACCGACGAATAGGCCGTAGCGCCGCCCGGCGAACGAGCTGCGACCCGACCGATGAGTGCTATACCGACGAATGAGGTTGCAATGACCAACGCTGGCGATACGCCGGTGCTGCGCGGGGGCATCGCGACCGGGATCGGGTCGTGGCCCGGGACCGATCCGCGCGAGGCGGCGGCGACCGTGGTGGGCGAGCTGGGGCAGCTGCCGCACCTGGTCGAGTTGCCCGCGCGCGGCGTGGGCGCGGACCTGCTCGGGCGGGTGTCGGCGCTGCTGGTCGACATGCAATTCGACAGCACCACCCGTGGCTACCGCCTGGGGGCGAGGCCGGGCGCGGTGGCGCGGCGGGCGCACGATCTGCTGCGGACCGACCTGGACGCGCTCGAAGAGGCCTGGGAGATCGGCGGTTTCGCGGGTTCCGGGCATCCGGTGAAGGTGCAGGTGGCCGGTCCGCTGTCGGTGGCGGCGGAGGTCGAATTGCCGATGGGGCACCGGATCCTGACCGATTCCGGTGCGCTGCGCGATCTTTCGGAGTCCATGGCCGAGGGGATCGCGAATCACGTTGCCGAGGTGGGCAAGCGACTGGGCGCCCAGGTTTTGCTCCAGATCGACGAGCCGGATCTGACGGCCGTGCTCGACGGCACCCTGAAGGGCGTGAGCGTGCTGAACACCGTGCGCGCCATGCCCGAACCCGAAGCCCTGCACGTGCTGGACACCCTGATCGCCCGTCAGTCGGTGCCCGTGCTGGTGCACACCTGCGCCGACCACCCCGCGCTGCGCTTCCTGCGCAAGAGCACCGCCGCCGCGGTCAGCTTCGATCTGGCCACCATCGGCACCGGCGATCTCGACGGCATCGGTGAATTGCTGGACGGCGGAAAGCATCTGGTGCTCGGCCTGGTGCCGACGACCCCGCCCGCCAAACCGATCACCTGGCGCGAGATCGCCGAACCCGGTGTGCGGCTGATGGATCGGCTCGGATTCCCGCGTCGGTTGCTGGCCGAACAGGTGATTGTCTCCCCGGCGTGCGGGCTGGCCGGTGCGCCGCTGGCGTGGGCGCGGCAGGCGCTGAGCCTGGCCGCGGAGACGGCCCGCGCCTACGCGGAGGATCCGGAGTCGCTCGACTTCGAGTGAGGCTCGGTGAATCCGCCTGCACGGCGGGCGGATTCACATCCGGTCGAGAATACTCAGGGCGATGGCGACGGACGCGGCATTGCTCTCCTCGTCCGGCAGCGCCAGATCGCCCATCATGGACAGGCTCCAGCTGATCGCCAGCAATGCCTGCCGGGCATGGAAGATGTCCAAGGGTTCCGTGCTGGGCGCGGCCATCAGATCGGCCAGCACCCGGAACTGGTAGCGCAGGCTGGTGCCGAAGCCGAGATCGCGGAAGGCGGGCTGGTTTTCGGCCCAGAACCGGATCATGTCCTTGCCGAGACTGTGCAGCAGGTCCCCGTAGCGGGTGACGATCTCGCGGGCGCGTTCGGGTCCCGGCGGGGTTGCCTCGGCCCAGCGCACGATCTCGTCGATGCCGCCGCGCAGATCCTCCGACAGGCTGGCGACAATGTCTTCCTTGGTCCGGAAGTGGTAGTACAGCGCGGCTTTCGTGACGCCCAGGCGTTCGGCGATCTCCCGCAGCGAGGTCTTCTCGTAGCCGCGCTCGGAGAACAGTTCCATGGCGACGGACCGGATCCGCTCGCGTGTGTCACTGCGACGCCCGTCCATCGATTCCCTTCACATTGTTTCGCCCAACTGCCTTGACGACCGGCAAGTAAGCAGCCTACCGTCTGTCTCACCGGCAGATACCTAGCCGGGCGGCAAGTTAATTTGCACTGGGGAGCAAGCATGGCCGAAACAGTGAAAGTGCCGGTCGACGGCGTCGCCGTGACCGCGATCGGGGTCGCCGTCATCAGGGCTCGGGAGAGCGAGCGGGAGGATCGGCTCTACGACGACCCGCTGGCGCAGGCCTTCGTCGCCGCCGCACGAGCCGGCTTCGACGAGCAGCGGTGGGCGCAATTGGGGGCGCTCGCCGATCAGTTCTACGACGGCAGGACCATCGGCGTCCGCTTGGTCGATGAGCGCTTCGCGGCGGCGATAGCGGCGGGCTGCCGCCAAGTCGTCCTGCTCGGAGCGGGTTTGGACACCCGGGCGTACCGTATGGATCTTCCGGAGGACATCACCGTCTTCGAGATCGACCTACCCGAACTCTTCGATTTCAAGGAGCCCGTCCTCGCGGCAACGGGCGCGACCCCGACCTGTCAGCGCCGGGTCGTCGTCGCCGATCTGCGTGAGGACTGGCGTAAAGCGCTGCTGGACAGCGGGTTTCAGCCGAACGTGCCGACCTACTGGGTCGACGAGGGGTCGCTCGGCTACCTGAACCAGGACTGGAACCGGCGGGTCGTGGAGACCCTCACCGAATTGTCCGCCCCCGGAAGCCATTTCGGCGCGGGCCGCGTAGCCGTCGACCCCGACGCACCCCCGTACCGCGAACTGCGCACCTTCGTCGGCCGGGAAGCGCCCCCCGAACACATGGCCCGCCCCGCCGATTTCGATGTCGAAGCCTGGCTCGACGAAATCGGCTGGAACACCGAGTTCCACAGCTGGAACGACATGACCGCCCACCTCGACCGCCCGGCCGGTCCGCTCGACCCACGCATCGGCAGCATCGCCGCCATCCGCCGCTAGTTGCGTTTGTGTCGTTTGGGGCGCATCCTTGGTGTTGCGAACTGCGATGAAAGGAGGCGGCAATGACCGTGTGCCGGGTGGAACCCGACGTTCCGCAGTCGATGAGAAATGAAATTCGGGAGGCGCTCGCATCGCTGCCTCCCGCAACGCGGAAGCCGTCGACGATCGTCATCGACGAAGTTCCGGTAAGGGTTCCTGCGAGCGTTCGTGCGGTGGTCGTGGCGCTGCTCGAACATCTCAGCGAGGGGCGAGGGGTTGCAATCGGACCCGTGGATGCGCTGGTGACGACCTCCTCCGCCGCCGATCTGCTCGGACTGTCGCGGACGTACGTATGCCGCTTGGTGGATAACGGCGAGCTTCCGGTCGAGTATCGCGGTACGCATCGGCGGATCCCGCTGCAGGCTGTTCTGGATTACCGCGAGCGTCGCCGTCGCGACCGCTCGCAGGCATTGGATGAGATCGCGCGTATCTCGCGGGAATCGGGTTTGTACGACGACGAGTTCTGAAGGGACTTGGTTGCGAAGCAGGAGTTCGTTCGAGACCTGCTTCAGCCCTGATTCTTCGGCCGGCGCGAACCGAAGTAGGGGCGGGCGCCGGGGTGGTCGAGTTGCCATTTGTTCGGCTTGCCCGATGGGTACGCGACGGGGATCTGGTCGCCGATGGACGGCCATTGGGCGGTGTCCCAGGCGAAGCGGCCGTAGACCTCGTGTGCCACCACCGACGGCCCGGAGATGCTGCCGGTGATGGTGACGTACTGCTCGCCGGGGACGTTCGGGTGCGGACTCACGCCGGTGAGGTAGAGGGTTCCCGACTCGAACCCGACCGGTGAGCGCTGGCCGAGGAACCCCGACGGGTCGCTCGGCATCCCGCGCCCGACGCTGCCAGTACCGCGGCGGTAGTACGCGATCGCCGCGACCACGGCGACGGCGACCATGAGGACGAGCAGTAACTGGATGGCCATGATCCCCATGCTAGGCGCGGTGGCGTCCAAGCATGCTCGACCGGCTACTGGGCGGTGAGTTCGGACACGCCCTGCTGGCGGCGGAGTTGCCAGACCGTGGTGCGCTTGGACTGCGACCGCCCGTTGCCGCGGTCGATGAGGGTGCGGTTGGCGGTGGTGAACACCAATTGCGCGCCCTGGGTATTGGTTTCGGGGTTCTGGAACAGCTGGATGATGCTGTCGGCGGTCTCGGGGGTGAGGGCGGCGTCGATATCGTCCACGGCCAGCACGCCGCCGGTGTCGAGGGCGTCCAGCATGGGCGGCAGCAGGCGCAGCATGGCGAGGGTGGCGCTGGATTCGTCGGTGATGTCGAAGGCGGTTTCGATGCCCTCGTGGGTCAGGCCCAGGCCGACGCCGCGGCGGGCCACCATGCGGGAGTAGAGGGCGTCGCGGGCCGCGTAGAGGTTGGCCAGCTCGCGCTGCAGCAGGGTGACGGTGATGCCGTGTTCGAGGAACAGCTCCTCGGCGTAGTTCGCCGAGATGGTGCAGGACTCGATTTCCTTTGTGGTGGCGGCGATATCGGTGTCCAGATCGCGCAGATAGTCCGCGTACATGGGGTCGTCCGAGGGCAGCAGCAGATCGGTGATGCCCAGATCGGCGGAGCGCAGCAGGGTCAGCAGCCGCACGGCGTGATCGGTGGAGCGGGAGATGTGCGAACCCACCCGGTGCGCGATCTCGGACGGATCCGGTTGCCCGCACTGGACTTCCAGCAGCGACTGGAACCAGCGGTAGGCGGGGACCAGCGGCTCGGCGTACAACTGCCCGGACAGGCTGAGTAGCAGCGCATTCGGGCGCACCAGCGGCACTACCGCGCCCAGACCGTACCGGGCGGCCTCGAACATCGGGCCGATGCGGATGTCGTCGCCCGCGCGCTCGAACACCACCCGCTTGCGGTTGTGCGGGTGCGAGTGCAGCCATTCGGCGGCCACGTCGGCATTGTCGAGGCGGAAGCCGTAGGTGTACGGGCAGCCCTCGGCCACGAAGTTGGCGACGAATTCCGAAGGGCGGTCGACGAATCCGAGGTGCGGGGTGCGGACCGGTCCGGAGTAGGGATCCCACCCGGTGACCGAATTCAACACGGCGTCGCGCATTTTCTCGAGCGCGTCGATGAGCCCGGTCTTGCCGGTGGCGGCCGCTCCGTATACGGCGGTGACGGGTGTGGCGATCGGCCCGCTACCCCGGGTGAGCCGCAGTTCCTGCGGTTCGGCGAGGGACCGATGGTTCGTCACCTGAAAACTACGCAACACCTTGGACATCCTGCCGGTAGCGGGCCGTAATTGCGACCCACCCTATGCGGGCGATGCCGGTCGGTTGTACTCGGACGCCCGGATTGACAGGCAACCAATGGGTTGCCTATTCTGAAACATGCAACCTCCCGGTTGCCTATGGTGATGGTGTGAGGTGTCCCCGTGGACGACGTGTTCAAGGCACTTGCCGATCCGACCCGCCGCAGACTGCTCGACAGTCTGGAGGAACGCAATGGTCAGACCCTCGGCGAGCTCTGCTCCGAGTTGGCCCTGACCCGGCAGGCGGTCAGCAAACACCTCGCGGTGCTCGAGGCCGCCAATCTGATTGCGACACAACGGCGCGGCCGCGAGAAGCTGCACTACCTCAATCCCGAACCGGTCAATGCCATCGCCGACCGCTGGATCAACCGCTACCACCGAGGGCGGGTGCACGTGCTCGCCGATCTCAAATCAGCATTGGAGGGTTCCCCCATGAGCGAGGATTTCGTCTACGTCAGCTACATCAAGACCACCCCCGAGCGCCTGTGGCAAGCGCTGACCGAACCCGCCTTCACCAAGCAGTACTGGGGCGCGACCTTCGACACCGACTGGCAGCCCGGCTCGGAAATGGTCTGGCACCAGCAGAATTGGACGGGCGTCAACCCGGGCCAGGTGGTACTGGCGGCCGACCCGTACACCAAGCTGTCCTACACGTGGCACACCTTCGACGACACCTTCGCCGAGGCGATGGGCATGCCCGCCGACGCGGTTGCGGTCTGGGGCGCGGAACCGCGCTCCACAGTCACCTTCGAACTCGAGGACCTGGGCGAGATCGTGAAGCTCACCGTCGTGCACAACGGCTTCCCGCCGGACAGCACCGTCCTGCCCACCATCAGCCAGGGCTGGCCCGCCATCCTCTCCAACCTCAAGAGCCTGCTGGAAACCGGTGCCACGCTGCCGCACCCGGAGTTCACCGCGGCCGAATAGCGGTGCGGCCCAGCGTTTGTGCTGACCTCAGCGGGTGAGGCCGTAGGCGCGGGTGGGGACGAGGCGCAGCATGACGCGGCGGTCGGCGACCATGGCTCGGCGGTAGTCGTCCCAGTCCGGGTGCTCGCCGCTGATCGCGCGGTAGTAGGCGACGAGTTCGTCCACGGTGGCGTCGTGCGGGTCGGTGGCGACGGGGGTGAGGTCGGCCGTGGCCTCGATGACCGCGTAGCTCCAGAAGTCGTCGCTGGAGATGTGCAGCGCGGCCCAGGGCTCGCGGAGCAGATTGTGGTACTTCGCACGGTCGGCGGTGATGGAGACGCGGACGATGCCGTCGTCGCCGGTCCAATGGGTGACATTGGACAGCTGCGGGCGGGTGTCGCGGCGGATGGTGGTCAGCACCGAACGGTGGTGGGAGCGCGCGAAATCGAGTGCCTTGGCAAGGTCCATGCTTGCTGGAACCCGGGCGGTCGCGAGGGTGTTCCCGGCCACTCCGAAATCGTCTCGATAGTGTCGCGACGTGCGGGAATGTTGATCGGGACTGTCGGTCGGGCGAGATAAAGTACCGGGGTGAGCGAATCTGGCAACGAGATCACCGCGGCGAGCGGGGACGAGCGGGTCGAGTGGCAGCGGCTGGCGGAGGAGGTCCGTGACCACCAGTTCCGCTACTACGTGCGGGACGCGCCGATCATCACCGACGGCGAGTTCGACGAGCTGTTCAACCGGCTGCTGGCGCTCGAGGAGGCGCACCCGGATCTGCGCACGCCGGATTCGCCGACCCAGCTGGTCGGCGGCGGATTCACCACCGAGTTCGCGCCGGTCGATCACCTGGAGCGGATGTACTCGCTGGACAATGTCTTCAATGCCGAGGAGATGCGGCAGTGGATCGCCAAGGTGGAGGCCGACGCCGGCACCGACATCCACTACGTGTGCGAGGTGAAGATCGACGGGGTTGCGCTCAACCTCGTCTACGAGGACGGCAAGCTGGTGCGCGGCGCGACGCGCGGCGACGGACGCACGGGTGAGGACGTCACCCTGAATGCGCGCACCATCGAGGACATTCCGCACGAGCTGATCCACTCCGATGACTTCCCGGTGCCGAAACTCCTGGAAGTGCGCGGCGAGGCGTTCATGACGCTGGCCGACTTCGAGGCGCTCAATGCCAGCATCGTGGCGGAAGGCAAAGCGCCGTACGCGAATCCGCGCAATACCGCGGCCGGGTCGCTGCGGCAGAAGGATCCGGCGGTGACGGCGCGGCGGCGACTGCGGATGATCTGCCATGGATTCGGGCGGCTGGAGGGGTTCGCGCCGGAATCGCAGTACGAGGCGTACCGGGCGCTGGCCGCGTGGGGGCTGCCGGTATCGGCGCACACGATTCGGGTGCAGGGCGCGGACGCGGTGGTCGATCGCATCGACTATTGGGGCGAGCACCGCCACGATATCGAGCACGAGATCGACGGCCAGGTCATCAAGGTCGACGAATTCAGCCTGCAACGCCGGTTGGGATCGACCTCGCGGGCGCCGCGCTGGGCCATCGCCTACAAGTATCCGCCGGAGGAGGCCACTACCAAGCTGCTCGACATTCAGGTGAATGTCGGTCGCACGGGCCGGGTTACGCCGTTCGCGGTCATGCAGCCGGTCACGGTGGCGGGTTCCACGGTGGCCATGGCGACCCTGCACAATGCGTCGGAGGTGCAGCGCAAGGGCGTGCTGATCGGCGACACCGTCACCATCCGCAAGGCCGGTGACGTGATTCCCGAGGTGCTCGGTCCGGTGGTCGATGCCCGCGACGGCAGCGAGCGCGCCTTCGTCATGCCGACGCACTGCCCCGAATGTGGCACCGAGCTGGCTCCGGCCAAGGAGGGCGACGCCGACATCCGCTGCCCGAACCAGCAGTATTGCCCGGCGCAGTTGCGGGAGCGCGTCTTTCACGTGGCGGGGCGCGGGGCGTTCGATATCGAGGCGCTCGGCTACGAGGCCGCCATCGACCTGCTGAAGTCGGGTGCGATCGCCGACGAGGGTGACCTGTTCGCTCTCGACGCCGACACGCTGCTGACCACGACGCTGTTCACCAATAAGAACGGCACCCTGTCGGCCAATGGCAAACGCCTGCTGGAGAATCTGGACGCCGCCAAGGAGCAGCCGCTGTGGCGTGTTCTGGTAGCGCTGTCCATCCGCCACGCCGGTCCCACCGCCGCCCGCGCCCTCGCCACCGCCTTCGGCAGTATGGACGCCATCCGCGAGGCGTCGCCCGAGGAGCTGGCCGCCACCGACGGCGTCGGCCCCACCATCGCCGCCGCGGTCACCGAATGGTTCACCGTCCCATGGCATCTCGATATCGTCGACAAATGGGCCGCCGCCGGTGTCCGCATGGTCGACGAACGTGACGAGTCCATCGAACGCAACCTCGAGGGCCTGTCCATCGTGGTGACCGGTTCCCTGCAGAACTTCACCCGAGACGGCGCGAAGGAAGCGATCCTCATCCGCGGCGGCAAGGCCGCCGGATCCGTCTCGAAGAAAACAGCTTTCGTGGTCATCGGCGACTCACCCGGCTCCAAGGCCGACAAGGCGGAGGAGTTGGGCGTACCGATCCTGGACGAGGCGGGCTTCGCCAAGCTCCTCGAAGGCGGACCCGACGCGGTCTCCGAGGACCCGAAAGCAGTTGACTGAGTACGACTCCAGACGGGATGTCGTGGGGCGATGAGGACGGAGTTGTGGTGATGGGTGAGCAGGGCGCACGGACGCGCGATGACGCAGCCGTGGAGATTCGGGACGCCGAGGTCGGGGACTACTCGGCCGTCGGTGATCTGACCGTCGAGGTGTATGTGGGTGAGGGGCATGTGAACCCGCAAAGCGACTATGTCGCGGAGCTCGCCGATACCGCCACGCGCGCGGAGTCGGCGGAGATTCTCGTCGCGGTGCGTGATGGGGTCGTGCTCGGCTCGCTGACCATGGCGCGGCCGGGGACGCCGTACGCGGATATCGCGCGGCCGGGGGAGTTGGAGTTCCGCATGCTCGCGGTGTCCAAGCAGGCGCGGGGGCTCGGCGTGGGAACGGCGCTGCTGAAGCAGGTGATCGACACGGCGCGCGCCGAGGGCTTCGAGGCGGTGGTGCTGACCACCATGCCGACGATGCAGGACGCCAGGCGGATGTACGACCGCCTAGGTTTCGCCCATGTCCCGGAAAGGGATTGGCGCACCATGGCCGGAACGCCGCTGACCGTCATGCGGCTGGCGGTCTGACCGGCCGGGTCGGCGGACCGGCTCGGCCCTGGGGGCCGAGCCAGCCAACCTGGCAGGCCCGCTGAGGGGGTGCGGGCGGGGCTTGGGTTAGGTGAGGACGCCGTCGATGCAGAGGGAGGCGGTGCGCCAGGTGGGGGAGGGGCGCTGGTCGTCGAAGGTCCATTGGTCGATGGGGTGGGCGGCTTTCCAGAGGGTGGCGCCGCTGGGGACGCGGACCACCTGGTAGACGTCGTCGGTGCCGGGGATGAGCTGGTTGCCTACGCAGTAGTCGTTGTAGCTGGTGCCGGGTTGTCTTGCGCCGGGGCTGAATTGGCCGATCGGGGAGGCGACCGCGCCGGGGCTGGGGGCCGCGGTGATGGGGCCTGCGGCTTGGCCCGCGAACCAGTAGGGGGCGCCGGCGTTGGTGCCGCAGCGGAAGGTGGTGCCGCCCGCGCGGACAGTGGTCTGCTCGGCGTAAGTCTTTCCGGCCCAGAGGCATCCGGCGCTCGGGCGGGATTTGCGCTCGTTCGGGTCGGCCTCCGCGGTCGCGGCCAGCGGTAGACCCGCGACGGCGAGCGCTGCGACCGCCATGGGCGCGGCGGCTACTCGGCCCAGACGGCGGGTCCTGCTGGTCGTGGTGGTCGGCTTCGTGTCGGTGCCGTCGGTGTTGGCGTCGGTGGGGAGAGTGCTTGCGATGGAGGGCATTTCGGGCTCCGGGGGCTCGCGTGCGCGGGTCGGGGTCAGCAGTAGCTGGCGAGGGATGGGCAGACGGTGTAGCCGGTGCCGTCGTCGTTCCAGTTCGGCGTCCAACCGGCCGGATTGCCCGCGCGCGAGCTGAGCGGCTGCGGCGCGGTCTGCGAGAAGTCGTCCACCTCGCGCGGATGCTGGTTCTGCAGTACGGGATTCATGTCGGTGTGCAGGTAGCCGAAGGGGTCGCTGTCGTGCATGCCGGTGTGGTCGTCGCCGTGGGTGACGATGCCGCGCTGGTTGGGATTGCCGCCGGACTGCGAGGAATTCGCGTCGGGGCCGGTCGAGAAGCCGCTGCGGGACAGGGATTCCGCGGTGGCGGGCCCGGCGGCGATGACCGCGGCCGCGGCGCCCACGAGTGGGGCCAGGATCAGGCCCAGGCGGCGGACGGTGGGGCGTGATCGATGGGCTTGCTGCATGGCGACATTGCCTCTCTGCTTGCCGGTTCAGGTCACGTCGGGTGACTCATCTACTAAGTAAGACCGTAGATGGCCTACGTAGTTGAATAGTAGGTAAACGCTGAGAAACTACTAAGTTCCTACGTAGGTGGCAGCGAATCGGCAGGTGGCAGCGATGTTCGAGTGCTCGAGCCCACAGCTTCCGTGGATTCAGCCTCGGGCGTCGGCCGCGTCGTCGCCCCGCGCGGCGGCGATGAGATCCTCGCGGGCGCGCGCCACGCGGGAACGAATGGTGCCGGTCGGGCAGCCGCACACCTCGGCGGCTTCCTGATAGGACAGCCCCAAGACCTGGGTGAGGATCAACGCTTCCCGGCGTTCCTCGGTGAGGGCCGCGAGCATGATCTTCACCTCGGCGAATTCGAGCACCGCCGCATCGGCCCCGGCGCGACCGCGGTCGGCGGCCTCCTCCCAGTCCGCGCTCCACGACACCCGCGGTCGCGCCATGGCGGTGCGGATCTCATCGACGCAGACGCGGCGCGCGATGGACAGCAGCCAAGCCCGCGCGGTCGATCGTCCTTCGAATCGATGCAGGCTGCCGAGCGCTCGTAGGTAGGTCTCCTGGGTCAGGTCGTCGGCGCGGCCGGCGTCGGTCCGGTGCGCGATGAAGCGCCACACATCTGTTTGGGTTGCGCGGACGAATTGCTCGGTGGCGCGCCTGTCACCCTGCGCGGCGGCCATCGCGAGCACATCGATCCGGGCATCGCTCGACGCCGAGTGCACCGGCTCACCATAGTCGGATCCGCACGCCGACCGGCAAACTCGCCGACCGCCGACAATGTCACAGCGGAGCCCGGGAACTTTCTGCCCCGAATATCCGACACCTTTCGACGTGAAGTGCGAAGTGTGTCAGGAAGCGCTGTCCGCGTGCATCGATGACGAACCCGAACCGGTGCCGTCGGCGCAGGTGGACGCGCATCTCGAGGAGTGCGCCGCCTGTGCGGACTGGTATCACGCGGCGGTGGCCGCCACCCGGGGGCTGCGTATGCGCCCGGTGACGCCGACGCCGGATCTGACCGAGCTGATCGTGTCCCGCGCGGTTGCCGAAGGTGTGCTGCCGGGCGGCCGCGATGACCGGTTGGAGACGCTGCGACTGTTGCTCGGATTGATCGGCGCGGTGCAGTGCGCGCTGGGCATCGCGCAACTCGTGGGTGTCGGGATGGGGGTGCACACCGACCATCTCGCGCATTCCGGTGCGGGGCATCTGTTCAACGAGAGCACCGCGTGGAACCTGGCCCTGGGCATCGGCATGGTCTATTGCGCGCTGCGCACCCGCGCTGCGGCGGGTCTGATCCCGATTCTGGGCGGCTTCGCGAGCATCGTGACCCTGTTCGTGATTCTCGACATGGCCCGCCATGAGACCACTCTCGCCCGTGGCGCCTCGCATCTGGTGGTGATCGCCGGGCTGGTGGTGGCGGTGCTGCTGCGCCGCCACCTGGACGGCGAACCGGACGAGGGCGGGCGCAATCACGAACCGGTGCCGGTGCCCCACGGCGCGCGCGGCGGTCGCCGCACCAACCACCTGTCCCGGCACGATCCTGCTGCCTGATCGACGGAAGAGACTGTGACTGTGCAGAATTCGATGCTGCTCGCGCCCCCTGCGGAGCGGGTGCGGCTGGCGGTGACCGGTATGAGCTGTGCCAGCTGTTCGGCGCGGGTGGAGCGCGCCCTCAACCGACTCGACGGTGTGACCGCCGCGGTGAACGTGGCGACGGGGGTGGCGACCGTGGACGCGCCGCCCGAGCTGGACGCGCGCCAGCTGTGCGACACCGTGATCGCGGCCGGTTTCGGCGCGAGCGAGATCACCGGCGCGACACCGATACTCGACACCGAGCCCGAGGACCGGGCCGCCGCCGACCTGTTCCGGCGGCTGCTGGTGGCGTTGCTGTTGTTCTTCCCGCTGGCCGACCTGTCGATCATGTTCGCGGTGGAGCCGAGCACGAGAATCACCGGCTGGCAATGGATTCTGCTGGGACTGGCCGCACCGATCGTGGGGTGGGCGGCAGCGCCGCTGCACCGGCGCGCGCTGGCCGGGCTGCGGCACGGGGTGACCAGCATGGACACGCTGGTGTCGCTGGGCATCACTTCGGCGACGCTGTGGTCGATTGTCACGCTGCTGTTCCGGGATCGCGATCCAGCACCCGTGCACGGCGTGTGGAATGCCATCCTGCACGCCGACTCCATCTATCTCGAGGTCGCGGGCGGCGTCACCGTATTCGTGCTCGCCGGACGGTATTTCGAGGCGAAGGCCAAGCGGCGCGCGGGTGGCGCGCTGCGCGCCCTGGCCGCACTGGGCGCGAAGGACGTCACGGTGTTGACCCGCGACGACCGCGAGATCATCGTGCCCATCCAGGAATTGACCGAGGGCGCGCGGTTTCTGACCCGGCCGGGCGAGACCATCGCCACCGACGGCCTGGTGGTGTCGGGTAGTTCGAGTGTCGATGCATCCGCCATGACGGGCGAGTCGACGCCGGTCGAGGTCGGGCCCGGCTCGGCGGTCACCGGCGGCGCGGTGTCGCTGACCGGTCGTCTCGTGGTCGAGGCGGCGGCCGTGGGCGCGCAGACCCGGCTGGCGGGCATGATCCGGCTGGTGGAGGAGGCCCAGGCCGGGAAGGCCGGGTTGCAGCGGCTGGCCGACCGCATCTCCGGGGTGTTCGTGCCGATCGTCTTGGTGCTCGCCGCAGCGACTTTCACCGGCTGGCTGGTGAGCGGCGCGGGTTTGGACGCGGCCATCGGCGCGGGTCTGGCGGTGCTGGTCATCGCGTGCCCGTGTGCACTCGGGCTGGCAACGCCGACCGCACTCATGGTGGCGTCGGGGCGCGGCGCGCAGCTGGGTGTGTTCATCAAGGGGCATGACGCGCTCGAGGCCAGCCGGACGGTCGACACGGTGGTGTTCGACAAGACCGGGACGCTCACCGAGGGTGCGATGACCGTGGTGGCAGTGCACACCGTCGAGGGTGAGGACCGGGCCGAGATCATCGGTCTCGCAGCAGGTTTGGAGTCGGCCTCGGAGCATGCGGTGGCTGCGGCAATCTCCGCGCACGGCCGTGTCGCACGGGAATCGCTGCCCGAGGTCACCGATTTCGTGGCCCTGCCGGGTCTGGGTGCCCGGGGGCTGGTCGAAGGTCGCGCGGCCTTGATCGGACGGGCTGCCCTGTTCAGTGATGCGGGCGTATCGATTCCGTCCGCGCTGGCGCGACAGTTGGAGCGGGAGCAGCGATTCGGGCGCACGGCTGTGTACTTCGCTGTGGACGGGAGGGCAGTCGCGGTGCTCGCGGTGGCGGATACGGCCCGGCCGGGCGCGGCCGACGCGGTCGCGCGGCTGCACCGGCTGGGCCTGCGCACGCTGTTGGTGACCGGCGACAATGCCTTTGCCGCGCAGGCGATCGCGGACGAGGTGGGGATTTCCGAAGTGATCGCGGAGGTGCTGCCGGAGGGCAAGGTCGAAGTGGTCCGCAGCCTGCGGGCGCAGGGTCATCGGGTGGCGATGGTCGGCGACGGCATCAACGACGGTCCCGCGCTGGCCACCGCCGATCTGGGGCTGGCCATCGGCCGCGGCACCGATGTGGCGATCGGCGCGGCCGACATGATCCTGGTGCGCGAGGACCTGGCGGCGGTGCCCGACGCCATCGAACTCGCGCACGCCACCCTGCGCACCATTCGCGGAAACATGATGTGGGCTTTCGGCTACAACGTGGCCGCCGTCCCGGTGGCCATGGCGGGCTTGCTGAATCCGCTGCTGACGGGTGGCGCGATGGCATTCTCGTCGCTGTTCGTGGTGTGGAACAGCCTGCGGCTGCGGAACTTTCGGGGGAGAGGTTAGCGGCGACGGGCGCTGAGCTGGTCGAGCATGGCGTTGTAGGCGGCCAGCTCGTCGTCCTCCGGATACTCCTCCTGGTGCCGATCGAAACGCGCGGCCTCCTTACGCTCCTGCTTGGCCCACTGCGACAGCAGCGCACCGACCACCAGCAGCACCGGCACCTCACCGGAGATCCAAGCCAGCGTGCCGCCGAGCCGCTGATCGGCCAAAAGGTCGTGCATCCAACCCAATTGGAGCTGCGGGTAGAAATCCGCGCCGATGAGGGTGTCCGAGGACATCACCGCGACACCGAAGAACGCGTGGAACGGCATGATCGCGAACAGCATGCCGAGGCGGCCCAGATGCGGCAGCCGCTTGGGTCCGGGATCAATGCCGATGATGGCCCAGTAGTAGAGGTATCCGGTGATGAGGAAGTGGATGTTCATCAGCAGATGCCCCCAGTGGAAGCGGATGAGCTGATCGAACAGCGGCGTGAAATACAGGCCGTAGAGCGAGACCACGAAGATGATGAGCGACACGATCGGATTGCTCAGCACCCGCGTGAACCGCGAATGCATCAGCGACAGCACCCATTCCCGAGGTCCCGGCTGCCCCGCGCGTCCGGCGGGCGGCACCGCACGCAGCAGCAGCGTCACCGGCGCGCCGAGCACCAACAGCACGGGGATGAACATATTGAGCGCCATGTGGGTCATCATGTGCACGCTGAACATGCCGTAGCCGTACGCGCCGATGCCGGACGAGGTGACCAGCAGCAACGCCAGACAGCCGAGCGTCCACGACAGTGTGCGCCAGCGCGGCCAGTCGTCGCCACGACGGCGAAGTCTGTGTGCGCCGGCGAGATAGGCGGCCGCCAGCAGGATCGCGGCCGTGCCCAGCACGATGTCGAAGCGCCAGACGGTGAACAGCCGCCAGACATCCGGCGGATGCGGCAGATCGAAGCCCAGGAATACCTGCAACGCGGTGAACGAGCGATTGGCGAACGCGGGCGCGGGCTGAATCGCCATGGCGATCGAAATCCCCAGCCACACCACCTCGGCCGCCGCCGCGACAGCCAAGACGCCTGGCAGGAGCGGTGATTCGGCAGCCAGGTGACCAAGCCACCAGACCAGCGCCAGGTGAGCGGCCAGCAGCAGCGCCGCGCCGATCGCCAACCAGGAGTAGATCCCGCCGAACACGCTGGGCGGGTCGAGGATCAGCATCAGCACCACTGCCGTCGGAACCATGACGGCCACCGCCGCGCCCACGACGACCCGGTACCGCCGCAGCGCGACCTGGAACCGCCCCGCGCTCTCGGGCCCGCTGACCCGCCGCCACTGACCGAGCACGTTCCAGCTCAACCCTGCCAACAGCGACAGCCCGATGGTGAACGGAATAACCGCACCGGTCGCGTAATCGTGATTGGGCCCTTCTCCCGCATTACCAACCACCGCCGGTGAAATGACCGCCACCGCACTGATTCCCGCGAGTCCGAACAAACTGTTCCACGACAGCGTCAACCGCAACAGCACCGCGACCACGATCGTCAGAACGGCGACGACCAGCCACGCCTTGGGCTTCTCGGCCGCCTCGATCAGCGGCGGCAATGCCCGCAGCCGCACCGCGGTGCCGAGCGACATCCCCGCAGCGTCCGCAGCGGTAACCGGCACCAACGCAACCGCACTCAGCGCCCACACCGCCGCGGCCCGCTCCGCGATCCGCCCGGCCGCATACCCATCCACCGCCATCCGCCCCTTCCCGGTGGGAGCCGCGCAGAACAAGGCATAGACCAGCGACCCGAGCGTGAATCCACCCGCCAGACCAGCAATCAACCGCAACACGCCATACGTGGCAGCCGCCACCCCACCCGGATAGGGCAAACCCTGGTCGAGATAGGCGCGATCCCCGACCGTGACGCTGACCGCGACCACGAACACCATCGCGACGACGGCCGCCGCCCCAACAGACACCGCCGAGCTCCGCCGTCGACCATCCATCCCGGAAAGCGCCGTCCCGCTCACGCTTCGGCAGTCGGCCTCGGGTGATGCCCCGCCGCCCGTACCCTCGGCCTCGGAGAGTGCTGGCGCTATCTTGCCGGGTGGTGTCCCCGTGGTGCCGGGGTTTGTGTCGACGCTCGCGGATTCGGTCATCCGAGTGGATCCCTCTCTGCCGGTTCGGGTTCGGGCACTACGCTTTTGGGTTGGGACGCTGCCCGGGCGGATTTCTCCGGGGTCGGTGCGGGTTCGGGGGCCGCCGAGATGAGTTCGGTTGGGGCAGTGACCAAATGGGGGCGGCCGGTGAGGGGGTGATCGACGATGGCGCTGCGGACACCGAAGAGTGTCGCCACGCGTTCGGGGGTGAGGGTCTCGACAGGTGGGCCGCTGGCTACGACCGCGCCGTCGGACAGCAGGATCAGGTGGTCGCAGTAGGCGAGGGCGTGGTCGAGGTCGTGGAGGGCGGCGACGGTGGTGAGGCCGAGATCTCGGACCAGTTCGAGTAATTCGAGTTGGGCGCCCAGGTCGAGGTGGTTTGTGAGTTCGTCGAGGAGCAGGACCGGTGTGTGCTGGGCGAGGGCGCGGGCGAGTAGGGCGCGTTGGCGTTCGCCGCCGGAGAGGGACGAGAACATGCGTCCGGCCGCCTGAGTCAGGCCGACCCGTTCGAGGGCCGCGTGTGCCATGTCCCGGTCGGCGGCGCTGTCGCTGCCGAATACGCCTTGATGCGGGATGCGCCCCATGGCAACCATTTCCAGCACCGAGAAGCCGTGGTCGAGGCCGTGGTCCTGGGCCACCACCGCGGTGCGTTGGCCCGCTCGGCGAGCGCTGGTGCGCCAGACGTCCTCGTCGCCGATGCACACCACCCCGGCGCTGGGCCGCAGGGCGCGGTACAGGCAGCGCAGCAGGGTGGATTTGCCCGACCCGTTGGGTCCGGCCAGTCCGGTGAACGAGCCCGGTGCGATCTCCAGTTCTACGCCGCTCAGGATCGGTGCGGCGTCGATCGTGACCCCGAGTCCGGTCACGGAAATCCTCATGCTATCCCGCGCATTCTCTTGGGGCGCTGCGCATTTCTCATCGTGCGCTGCTCCTTCCACGTCGCAGCAGCACCAGGAAGGCAGGTGCGCCCAGGGCCGCCGTCAGGATGCCGATGGGTATCTCGTTGGGGCGGTCCACGGTCCGGGCCGCCAAATCCACCAGCACCAGGAAGATCGCGCCGAGCAGCAGCGAAACCGGCAGGGCGCGGCGGTGATTCGGGCCGACCAGCAGCCGGGCGGCGTTCGGGACGATCAGGCCCACGAAGCCGATGCCGCCCGCAGCCGCCACGACCGTCGCGGTGAGCAGGGCGGAGATCACCAGAAGCCAGATGCGCAGGTGGTTCGGGTTGATGCCCAGTCCGGCGGCGGTGTCGTCGCCGAGGGCGAGCGCATTCATGCCGCGCGCGAGTGCGGGTAACACAAGCAGTGCGGCGGCCACTGCGGCGGCCGGGGCGAGAAGGCTCGACCAGCTTGCCCCGGTCAGGGAGCCGAGCAGCCAGAACATCACGCCGCGCAGTTCGGCGGGCTTGGCGCGCAATTGCAGGTAGCTGGTCGCCGCCGTACCCAGGTATGACACGGCGATCGCGGCCAGCAGCAGGTCCGCGCCGAGTAATCGCCCGCCACGTTGGGCCAGCGCGAATACCAGCGCCAGGCTCAGCAGCGCGCCCGCGAACGCGCTTCCGGTGACGCCGAATCCGGTGGCCGCCAGGGTCGCGGTGGTCATGGCGAGCACCGCGCCCAGTGACGCACCGGAGGTGACGCCGAACAGGTACGGGTCGGCGAGCGGGTTGCGGACGAGGTTCTGCAGGCAGAGCCCGGCCAGGCTCAGCCCGGCCCCGGCGACGGCGGCTAGCAGCACGCGTGGCGCGCGGAAGCTCCACACGATCTGATCGGTGAGCGGATCGGCGGGCGCGCCGCCGAACAGGTGCGCGGCCAGCACTCGCAGCACGTCCGGCGGTGCGACGCTCACCGTGCCCAGGCCGACGGCCGCCACGACGGCGACCGCCAATCCGGCGCACAGCACGGCCAGCAAGGGCCCGAAAGCCTTGCCGGACACCGGATGCGGTCCCGCCGCCTGCGTGGTCCCGCGTCCGCCGTTACCGCGTCCATCACTCACGCGTCCACCGCTCACGCGTCCATCACTCACGCGTCCGCGATCAGCCGGCGGGGTGGAGTGCATCGGCGATCTTCTGGATGGCGACGGCGTTGAGCGGGCCGATGTAGGGGCTGTCGGACAGGGTGATGAACTTCTTGTTCTTCGAGGCCGCCCACTGCGGGAACTTCGCGAACAGCTCGTCGGCCATCTTGGCCGCATCCTCGTCGGCGCGGTAGCGGCCGATCACCACCAGGTCCACGGGGCTCGCGGCCAGCGCTTCGGCGTTCACGTCGGCGAGTTCCTCGGAGCTCTTGCCGCCGAACGGGTTTCGCCCGCCTGCCCGGTTGATCACATCGTCGTAGATGCCGCCGCCGAAAACGCTGGCAAGCCGTTGGAGTTCATCGCGGCCATGCCTGGGTAGACCAGCAGCACATTCGGTCTCGGCTGACCGGCCACCCGCTGCTGGATCGCGGCGATCCGATCCCGTTGCTGTTTAACGTAATCCACGGCCTTCTGCTGCACGTCGAAGATGCGGCCGAGGTTGAGCAGCAGGTCGAAGGAGGCGTCCACCGTCTGCCCCTTGGCGCGCTCCTTGTCGGCGGCCGAGGCGTTCGGATTGCCGAGCGCGCAGTTGGCCGGGTCGACGAAGCCCTGGATTCCGGCCGCCGCCAGCGCGTCCCGGCCGATCGACCCGATCTTGTCGTCGAATTCGCCGTACCAGGTGGACACCACCAGATCCGGCTTGCGCGCCAGGATCTGTTCGCGCGGCACCGCGCTGTTCTCGTTGAGGGTGAGCCCGCCGGTGGGCAGTGCCGCCACCGCGTCGGCCATGCCGGGCTGATCGGAGATGCCGTAGGACTGGCTGTTGGCCACGATGCGGTCCTGCAGGCCCAGGGTGATGAAGCTTTCGGCCTCGGCGACCGATGCGCCGTTGGTGAGCAGCACCCGGCTGGGGGCGCGGTCGAAGGTGAGGCTG
The DNA here is from genome assembly GCF_054782115.1 of Nocardia heshunensis. NCBI lineage: Bacteria > Bacillati > Actinomycetota > Actinomycetes > Mycobacteriales > Nocardiaceae > Nocardia > Nocardia heshunensis. The sequence goes on from NZ_BAAGTC010000009.1 coordinate 614,519, forward strand.
CGGCCGCAGTTGTCGATGGTCAGCGGGTAGCTGGTCGCGGCGGCCGTGAGCGGAGTCTGCGAAAGGTCGGCGGGGCCGGACTCTTTCGCGGCGGTCCCGCAGCCGGCGGCCAGCAGGGCTCCGGCCAGCAGCAGAGCCGGGCCGGTGCGGCGGGAACGGGGTCCGGGAACGGGGCGCGGCGTCGCGCGGATTGCGGAGAGCACATGACAGCCGTCGGATGGCGGGCCATCCGGGTTCCCGGTTGTCGAACAGATCACAAACTCCGGGTGTCGGGGAACCGGGCGCACCGCGGCCGCGACTCCTCCCGATGGCCGCACCCCGAGATCGGAGGAACCCGTGAGAATGACACCCCAGCCCGGGATGGGCCTGGTGGCCGAGCATTTCGACCCGGACAGCGCCGAAGACGTGCAATTGCTGCGCAAGACGGTCTACCGCGACAAGATCGTGCTGTTGCGCGGGCTGGACCTCGACGTCGCCGGATTCCTCGCACTCGGGCGGCGGCTGGGCACGCCGGAGGCGTACTACGAGCCCGCCTACCATCATCCGGAGCACCGCGAGGTGTTCGTGTCCTCCAATGTGGTCGAGGGCGGGCAGCGCGTCGGCGTACCGAAGACCGGACGTTTCTGGCATTCGGACTACCAGTTCATGCCGCGGCCGTTCGACATCACCCTCACCAGTCCACGTGTGGTGCCCGAGCGGAATCGCGGCACCCTGTTCATCGATCTGGCCAAGACATACGAGGCGCTGTCGCCGGAGTTGAAGAAGGCGGTCGAGGGCACGACGGCGACCCATACGGTGCGGCGCTACTTCAAGATCCGGCCCGACGATGTGTTCCGCCCGGTGTGCGAGCTGCTGGCCGAGATCGACGCCAAGACGCCGCCGGTGACCATGCCGACCGTGTACGAGCATCCGCACACCGGGGAGCGGGTGCTGTACGTGAGCGAGGGCTTCACCGAATCCGTCCAGGGCCCCGACGGCCGGTCCCGGCCCGAGCTGCTGCGCGAATTGCTCACCGCCACCGGACAACTCGACGGCGCCCCCGGCATGGTTCCGGTCCACCTGCAGACCTTCGAGGCGGGTGACGTCCTGGTCTGGGACAACCGCAGTCTGGTGCACCGCGCCGTGCACACCGACACCCCGGAGCCCGCCGTGTCCTGGCGGGTCACCGTGCACGATGCCGTGGAGGACTGAAATGACGCTCACGACAGCGGTTTTCGAAGCCGGAGCCGACGAGCTGGCGGTGGTGCTGCGCTGCTACAAGCCGCACTGCCGCTACCTGAAGTCGTTGACGGTCACCGTGAGTGACGACCGGGTCGTCGGCACGGGCACGTTCTCGATCCCCGAACCCTGCTACATCGACGACACCGGACATCTCAATGCCGTCGAGGTCGGCATCTGCTACAACCAGCTGCTCTACCAGACCATGGCCACCATGGTCCGCCACCGCACCGGCCCGGTCCTCGACGACTGGAGCATGCCGGAGTTTCTGCGCCGGTATCTGCCCGATGTGCTGATCGCGGAGTCCCGCAATATCTTTCGACGCGCCATCGACTCCAGCTCGTTCACCGGTGAGTTCGTGATCGACCGCGCGACCCGCTACCGGCCCGGCCCGGACGCGTCCGAACGGATTGCGTTGGAGACCAGCTACGGATTCCGGGACGAGCACGGCGGGGCCTGCGACGGCAAGATCCGGGTCGTGGTCGTGGACACCGCGAGCGCCGCATGATCGGCGTGCGCCCGGCCACCCTCGCGGAGCTGGCCCGCCATCATCCGGATCCGGCCGCGACCGCGGTGATCTGCGGTGATCGCGCGCTCGGCTACGGGGAGCTGGATCGGGCCGCCGACCGGATCGCCGCCGGATTCCGGGCCGTGGGAATGGAACCCGGGGCGCGGGTGGCCTATCTGGGGCTGGAATCGGTCGACTACTACGCGGCCCTGCTCGGCTGTGCTCGCGCCGGAATGGTGCTGGTGCCGATCAACTTCCGGCTCACCGCACCCGAAATCGCCTACATTATCGGTGATTCCGGGACGACGCTGATTCTCGTGGACACCGCGCTGCGGGCAGCGCTGGTCGAGCTGGATATTCCGGTGGTCACCACCGAGGAATTCCCGCACTGGTACGAGGGCCAGCCGTCGGTCGAGCCCGAACACCGGGTGAGCCCCGATGACGCGGTCGTCCAGCTCTACACCAGCGGCACCACCGGATTGCCCAAGGGCGTCGTGCTCGCGCACCGCAGCTTCTTCGCCGTGCGCGACGCGCTCGCCGACGCGGGCCTGGACTGGATCGACTGGCAAGCCAGGGATGTCGGGCTGATCGGCATACCTGGGTTCCATGTCGGTGGACTCTGGTGGGCGGCACAGGGTTTCGCGACCGGAGCCGCCATGGTGGCCATGCCGCGCTTCGACAGTGCCGCCGCCGTGCGGCTGGTGGCGGAATTCGGTGTGACCACCGTGTGCGTGGTGCCGTCGATGCTGCGGCTCATGCTCGACGAGCCCGTCACGGAGCGGGACGCGCTGGCCGGGGTGCGCAAGGTCGTCTACGGCGGCTCGCCGATCCCGGAAGCCTTGTTGCGCACCGCGATCGAACGGCTGGGCTGCGAGTTCGCGCAGATCTACGGCCTCACCGAGACCGGCAACACCGCGATCTGCCTGCCGCCACACGTGCACCGGCCGGGCAGTCCGTTGCTGCGCGCGGCCGGGCGCTCGTACCCGGGCTTCGGCGTGGAGATCGTGGACGAGCACGGGACGGTGCTGCCCATCGGCGCGGTCGGCGAGATCCGGCTGCGCACTCCGGGCCACATGCTCGAGTACTGGCGCAATCCCGAGGCCACCGCGGACACCCTGCGCGACGGCTGGATTCACACCGGCGACGCCGGGTATCTCGACGCGGACGGCTACCTGTTCCTGTGTGACCGCATCAAAGATCTGATCATCGTGGCGGGGGAGAACATCTACCCCGCCGAGATCGAGAACGTGCTGGCCGCACATCCGGCGGTCGCCGATGTCGCCGTGATCGGCCGTCCCGACGAGCGATTCGGCGAGCGCGTGCACGCCGTCGTCGCGCTGCGACCCGAGGCCACCGCGACCGCCCGCGAACTGTTCGAGTTCTGCCGAGACCGGCTGGCCGCCTTCAAGATTCCGTCCCGCTTCGAGTTCGCCGACCGTATTCCCCGCAACCCCAGCGGCAAGATCCTGCGCCGCGAACTCCGCGACCGCCCCCTCGACTGAGAGCGAATCACCCTGTGTCCCCACCGCTCACCTTCGACCGCGTGCGCTCCGACATCGCGGACGAGCTGTTCCTCGACCCCGGTGAACTGGCCCCTACGGCGGACCTGTTCGCGGCCGGCCTCGACTCGGTGCGGGTGCTGTCGCTGGTGGAGCGGTGGCGCGCCGCCGGGTGCGAGATCGGCTTCATGGACCTGCTCGAACAGCCCACCCTGGATGCCTGGTGGCGGCTGCTCACCGGCTCCGCCCGGGAGAGCTGATGCGGCTCACCGCTGCGCAATACGAGATCTGGCAGCAGCAACAGCAACTCGCCGCCACGGCCATGCTGAACATCGGTGAGTACGTCGAGATCCGCGGGGAGGTTCGCGAGGACGTCCTGGCCGAGGCCATCCGATCCACCGTCGCCGAAACTCCGGCCCTGCACCTGCGCATCCGCGACACCGCCGACGGGCCACGCCAGGAACCCGAACCCGCCGACTGCCCGATCCACCTCGCCGACCTGCTCGGGCAGCCCGATCCTCTTGCGGCCGCGCAGGAGTGGATGTCCACGGACATGGGCACCGACCGGTGCGTGTACACCGACCGGCTGTTCGCGCACGCGCTGTTCCGCATCGACGACGACACCGTGCTCTGGTACCACCGCCTCCACCACATCGTCCTCGACGGCTACGGGCTGGTCCTGCTCGCCCGCCGCGTCGCCCAGACCTACACCGCACTGATCGCCGGAACCGTCTTGCCACCGGTGAATTTCGGCTCCCTCGAAGCGGTCGCCGAACACGATCACCGCGACCAACTCTCCGAGGACTATGCCCGCGCGGCGGATTTCTGGGCGAACTACGAACGTGACCGCCCCGAACCGGTCGGCGCATCCGGCCGCACCGCACCACTGTCTCCCCAGATGACTCGCGTAATTGCAGACTTCCCAAGGGAATTGGTGACCGCCCTGCGTGGCCTACGCACCGCCACGTCCGCCGAAGCGATCATCGCCGGTGTAGCCGCCTACCTGCACCGCCTCACCGGCGCGGACCAAATCAACCTGGTCCTCCCGGTCATGATGCGCATCGGCACCCCCGCCCTACGCGTCCCCACCATGACCGTCAACGCCATCCACAGCTGGACCGATTTCACCCCCGCCACCACCTTCACCGACGTCACCACCCAAATCCGCGACCACCTCCGCACCAGCCGCCCCCACCATCGCTACCGCTACGGCGACCTCCTCCGAAACCGCCTGAGCGCCAACGTAGACCGCCGAGTCTCCGGCCCCTCCGTCAACGTCATGCCCTTCGACTTCGGCCTCTGCTTCGCCGACGCCCCCGCCGTAGTCCGCAACGTCGCCGCGGGCGTCGAAGAAGACATAGCCTTCCGCCTCTACGACTACGGCGAAGCAGGCATCCGCCTCATCATCGACGGCAACCCCGCCCTGTACACCCCCGCCGAACTCCAAGCCCACGCCCGCCGCCTACCCCACTTCCTGGAAACCCTCCTCTCCCAACCGGATCAGCCCGTCGAAGAACTCGAACTCCTCGACGCCGCGGACCAGGCGCTGCTGCATGCCTGGCACGACCGTGCGGAACAGTCGGTGCAGGAGTCGAGCGATGACACCGTCGTCGCAATGCTGCGTGCTCGGGTACGGGCGACACCGGAGCGGATCGCGGTGGTCGATGCCGTGGATCGGATCAGTTTCGCCGAGCTGGGACGACGGGTCGAGGCGCTGGCCGCGCATCTGCACGCCCGCGGCGCCGGGCCGGGGTCGGTGGTGCTGCTGGTCATGCCGCGCACGGTCGATGCGATCGTGGCGCTGTTCGCGACCCTCGCGACGGGAGCCGCGTATGTGGCTGCGGATCCGGATCATCCGGAGGAACACCTGGCATATCTGTATGCCGACAGTGGGGCCACGGTCGTGGTGTCGGCAGACGGTCCAAACGGTGCGCAGTGTGAGCTCTCCGAGGCGGGTCTGCCGCGTGTTCGCGCCGATATGCCGCTGTGCCTGACCTATACCTCCGGCAGTACCGGAAAACCGAAGGGCGCGTTGATCACTCATCGCGCGATGGTGAATCTTGCGGCGAGCCATCGGCGGACGTTCATCGCGGACTCGGCTGTTCCCGGACGGGCGGCGCTTACTGCCTCGTTGTGTTTCGACACCTCGTGGGAAGGGCTGCTGTGGCTGTTGAATGGGCATGAGCTGCATGTTGTTTCGAGTGAGGTGCGGGTGCGGCCGGAGTTGCTGGTGGAGTATGCGGCGCGGCATCGGATCGATTTTCTCGATGTCACGCCGACTTCGGCTGAGCGGTTGGTGGCGGCCGGGATGCTGGCGCCCGGCGGGTATCGGCCCGCTGTGCTGGCGCTCGGTGGTGAGGCGGTGGGGCCGGCGCTGTGGAATGCCCTGCGGGCCGCTCCGGAAATCGCCGCCTACAACCTGTACGGGCCGAGTGAGGCCACCGTCGACGCCACCTGGGCGCGGCTGGCGGACAGTGCGGAACCGCTGATCGGGGAGCCGGTTTCGGGGGTGCACTGTGAGGTGCTCGATGCTCGGTTGCGGCCGGTTCCGCCGGGGACTCCGGGGGAGTTGTATCTGGCGGGGGAGTCGCTGGCGTTGGGGTATCACCGGCGGCCGGGGCTGACGGCCGCGCGTTTCGTCCCTGATCCGGCGGGTCTGCCCGGGGCACGGTTCTATCGCACCGGGGATCGGGTGCGGCGGCTGCTCGACGGGCGGCTCGAATACCTCGGGCGCACCGATGATCAGGTGAATCTGGCCGGGGTGCGGATCGAACCGGCGGGGATCGAGGCGGCGCTCGCTACCTATCCCGGCGTGACGTCGGCGGCCTGTGCGGTGGTGGACGATCGGTTGATCGGGTACGTGGTGCCCGGTGGCGTGCCGCCACGTCCGGCGGAGTTGCGGCGGCATCTGCTGGATCGGATTCCGCGCTATCAGATTCCGTCCGCCTTCATCGTGCTCGATCGGATGCCGGTGACGGTGACGGGCAAGCTCGATCGGGCTGCCCTGCCTCGGCCCGCTGCGCCGGGGCCATCGCGTGCCGCGCGCGATGCCCGGGAGCGCGGGTTGTGTGCGCTCTTCGCCGATGTGCTCGGGGTCGACTCGATCGGCATCGACGACGACTTCTTCACGCTCGGAGGCGATTCCGTGACCGCCGCCCGGCTGGCGGCCCGCATCCGGGACGAGTTGGCCATGCCGGTCGAGGTGCGCACCATCTTCGAGACCGCCACCGTGGCCGAACTCGCCGCCGAACTAGCGGCGGGCGGGCACCGCCCGCGACCGGTCCCCGACCTGGCGGCCGACGCCCGGTTGGATCCCGAGTTCCGGGTACCGGGAATCGTGGCCGCGAGCACGCCGCGCCGGATATTGCTCACGGGCGCAACAGGATTCCTCGGCGCATTCCTGCTCGACAGCCTGCTGCGACTGCCCTGCACCCGGGTGACCTGTCTCGTCCGGGCCTCCCCGGACGGCCCAGACCCCGCTACTCGGCTGCGAGATAGTCTGCGGCGGTACGGAATCGAGGTGCCCTGGGATCGAGTGAGCGTGGCGGTCGGGGACCTGGCGCGACCGGCGTTCGGGCTCGAGCCGGACGACTACCGGGCGCTCGCGGAATCGGTGGATGCCATCGTGCACAACGGTGCGCCTGTACATCATCTGACCCCGTATCCACGGCTCCGACCCGGCATCGTGGACGGCACGTGGGAGATCCTGCGGCTGGCGACTCTGCACCGGGCCATCCCGGTCCACTACATCTCCGCCTGCGATACCGCCGTCGCGGCCGACGCGAACCCCGATCCGATTCCGGAGGGGCATCGCGCACCCGCCCCGAAAGTCCTTGCCAATGGCTATATTCAGGCCAAATGGGTGGCCGAGGGATTGGTGCTCGCAGCCGGGGAACGCGGCCTGCCCGTCGCCGTACACCGGCCGGGGCGCATCAGCGGGCACTCCCGCACCGGTGCGGGCAATCAGCGTGACGCCTTCTGGACGATGGTGCGCGCCATGGTCGCGCTGGGTGTCGCGCCCGAGGACAGCATGCCGGTGAACCTGGTGCCGGTGGACCATGTGGCCGATGCCGTCGCCCACCTGCTGTACACCGGCGGCACCGGCGTGTACCACCACCTCGCGCCCGAACCGACCTCTCTCGCAACAGTTCTCGAGAGACTCCATACCCTCGGCTACCGGTTGACCCCGGTATCCGAGCCGACCTGGATCGACCTGCTCTCGCGTCTCGGCAGTGACGGCGAGCGGTGTCGAGCCCTGCTCCAGGCCCGGCCCCCCACACCCCCGGGGCCGATCCGATTCGACCGCACCCGCACCGACCGCGGTCTGCGCGGCGCGAACATCGCCGCGCCACACCTCGACGCGCACGCCGTCGACGCGAGCATCCGGTTCTTCCTGCGCACCGGATTCCTGCCCGCACCGGACACCACGTCCGTCGCTTGATCGCCTTCGCACCCTGACCCGAAGGCATGTCGCACCAACCTGATGAGAGGCAAGTCCCCCATGCGTACCCCGAACGCGGCCATTGTCGCCGCGCTGTCCGCCGTCGCCCTGGCCACCGCAGCCACCGCCAATGCCGAACCGGCGCAACCGGATCCGGCGCACCAGCCCTCCGGACTGCACTTCACCGCCGAGATCGTGGACGGTGCCGTGCACGTCAGCACCGATGGCGGCACCCTCACCGCCACCGACGGCCGCTTCTCGGTGCGTGACGCGAACGGGAAAGCGCTGGAAGGCATTCCGCTGACCTACCAGCGCGACGGCAAGAACTGGCCGATCACCGCCGACATCCACGGCGCCACCGCGACCCTGACCCCGGTCACCGATCCGGCGCGGGCCGTCCCGGTCACCGATGCCGCACCCGTCATCCCGGCAGCGCTCACGGATGCCGCGCTGCACGACACCGCCCTCGACTGGCAGTCCCCGGACTTCAACACCGCGGTCATGAACTTCTCCACCATGGCCGGGCTCGGCGTCACCCTGGGCACCCTGATCGGCACCGTCGTCGGCGCGACCATCGGTTGTGTCGCGGGTGGCATCGTCTTGGGCGCGGCCGCGGGCACCATGACCATCGGCGCACTGGCGATCCCCGGATTCCTCGGCGGCTGCCTGGTGACCGGCGCCGCGCTGGGCGCGATCGGAGCGGTCATCGGCAATATCTTCATCGCCGGACCGCTCGGCGGCATCGGCGCACTGCAATTCCTGGACGCCCTCAACAAGCAGGCGAACAAGTAAGGGGCAGAAAGAAACTCAGCCGAGGACGGTGGCGATTATCCCGGCCAGATAGCCCAGCCGCGCCACCTCCGAAGGCCGGAAGTCCGGCCCGCCCGGACGGCCCAGCAGCAGCACCTTGCCGGTATTGCCCAGCGGCGCGGCGGCCAGCTTGGTGTCCATGTCCTTCCACAGCTGCGGCACCCAGTCGCCGTCGCCGTCGAGGACGGTCGGCTTCTCCAGCGGCATCCACGGCGCCGAGGCGGCCTGGGTGGAGGGTGCGCTCTGCGAGCCCACCACGCGGTAGGCCCCCTGCGGGCCCATATCGATTACGGTCGACCAGCCGACCCGCAGCACCCGCGGCGCGCCGTCGACGAGGACCTGCAACCGATCGTCGCGCGCATTGGCGACTTGATCGATCAACTCGAGTTCCCGGTGGGTGTCCAGGATCCCGGAGTACGGGCGTAGCGAATCGACCTGCACATCGTGCAGGGATTCGGCCGCCGTGATCAGGGTGTCGGGCAGGGCACCCGAGGGCACCTCCACCACGATGTCGTCGATCGCGAAACCGTCGCCGCGTTCGACCACGTCCAGCGAGAGAATGTCCGCGCCGACCGAACCCAGCGCGAGGGCGAGCGATCCGAGACTTCCTGGGCGATCGGGAAGTTGCACGCGAAGCAGGTAGGACACGTGCCTTCCTTTCTTTCTTTTGCCAGTGAAACTTTCGGACGGGTACCCGAGTCCCGCAATACTTACACCCTCGAGACCCGGTTATCGAATCGAAGGTTTCGTGTGAGGCGGGCCACTTACCCATCGGTTACACATTGATGTTGCCAGGTCTCGCGCACACCTGCGACCGGTGACCCGCGGACACCCACTAGGCTGTCGGATGGCCATTACCCAAGCTCGAACCATGCCGAAAGGGGTCCCGCGGTGCCCGCCATCTCCAGGGACGAGGTCGCTCACCTCGCCCGGCTGTCCCGGCTCGCTTTGACGGACGACGAACTCGATCTGTACGCCGGTCAGCTGGATTCCATCCTGACCCACGTCGCACAGATTTCCGAGGTCGCCGCCGCGGACGTGCCCGCCACCGCATCCCCGAATCCGGAGACCAACGTCACCCGCCCGGACGTGGTGGCGCCCTGCCTCACCCCGGAGCAGGCGCTGGCCATGGCTCCCGCGGTCGATGAGCAGCGGTTCATGGTTCCGCAGATTCTGGGAGAGGGCGCATGACAGACCTGACGAAGCTGTCCGCGGCCGATCTCGCGGACAAGATTCATTCGCGTGCCGTGTCCGCGGTCGAAGTCACCGAGGCGCACATTCAGCGCATCGCCGAAGTCGACGGGGAGATCAACGCCTTCCTGCACGTCGCCGGTGAACAGGCGCTGGTGACCGCCGCCGAGGTCGACCGGCAGGTCGCGGGCGGCACCGTCGCCTCGCCGCTGGCCGGTGTTCCCTTGGCGCTCAAGGACGTTTTCACCACCACCGACATGCCGACCACCTGCGGGTCGAAGATGCTCGAGGGCTGGGTGTCGCCGTACGACGCGACGCTGACCACCAAGCTGCGTGCCGCCGGAATCCCGATCCTCGGCAAGACGAACATGGACGAGTTCGCCATGGGTTCGTCGACCGAGAACTCCGCGTACGGGCCTACCCGCAATCCTTGGGATACCGACCGGATTCCGGGTGGTTCGGGTGGTGGCTCGGCCGCCGCGCTCGCCTCCTACCAGGCCCCGCTGGCCATCGGCACCGATACCGGTGGCTCGATCCGCCAGCCCGCCGCGGTCACCGCGACCGTCGGCACCAAGCCCACCTACGGCACGGTCTCGCGCTACGGCCTGGTCGCGTGCGCGTCCTCGCTGGATCAGGGTGGCCCGTGTGGCCGCACCGTGCTGGACACCGCGCTGCTGCACGAGGTCATCGCCGGATACGACCCGCGCGACTCCACGTCGCGCAATGTGCCGGTGCCGCCGGTGGTCGCCGCCGCCCGCGAGGGTGCCAAGGGCGATCTGAAGGGCGTGAAAGTCGGTGTGGTGAAGGAACTTCACTCCGACTCCTACCAGCCCGGCGTGCTCGCCTCCTTCGATGCCGCGGTCGCGCAGCTCAAGGATCTAGGTGCCGAAGTGATCGAGGTGTCGTGCCCGCACTTCGAGTACGCGCTGCCCGCGTACTACCTGATCCTGCCGTCCGAGGTCTCTTCGAACCTGGCCCGTTTCGACGCCATGCGCTACGGCCTGCGCGTCGGTGACGACGGCACCCACTCCGCCGAGCAGGTCATGTCCCTGACCCGTGAGGCCGGGCTGGGCCCGGAGGTCAAGCGCCGCATCATGATCGGCACCTACGCGCTCTCCAGCGGCTACTACGACGCCTACTACGGTCAGGCCAACAAGGTCCGCAACCTGATCGCGCAGGACTTCGACAAGGCCTACGAGTCCGTCGACGTGCTGGTCTCCCCGACCAGCCCCTTCACCCCGTGGAAACTCGGCGAGAAGGTCAATGACCCACTGGCCATGTACCTCTCCGACCTGTGCACCCTGCCCACCAACCTGGCCGGGCACTGCGCCATGTCGGTCCCGTCCGGCCTCTCCGCCGACGACGGCCTGCCGGTCGGCCTGCAGATCATGGCCCCGGCCCTGGCCGACGACCGCCTCTACCGCGTCGGCGCGGCCTACGAAGCGGCCCGCGGCCCGATCGCCTGATCAAGCAGTTCGCACAAGCGAATTCGGCCCCCGCCGGTATCCACCGGCGGGGGCCGTTTGCTGTCCGCCCGGTGTGTCCGGTTCCGGACGGTCGACTTCCTGCCGATCCGGCAACGACTGCGGCGCGTCGGTCCAGACCGGTAGGCTGGCTCTCGTTCGTCGTGTGTGAAGGGTTTTCTTGGGGATGTTGCGACGCGGCGAGGTCTTCGCTGGCTACGTGATCGAGCGCGAAGTGGGCCGTGGCGGAATGGGTTCGGTCTATGCGGCCCGCCACCCTCGGCTCCCGCGACTGATCGCGCTCAAACTGCTGCATCGGGAGATGTTCGGGGAGACCGAGACCCGCATGCGGTTCGAGCGCGAGGCCGATGTGATCGCCCAGCTCGACCATCCCAACATCATCACCGTCTACGACCGGGGCGATGAGGATCAGCAGCTGTGGATCGCCATGCAGTACGTGGACGGGGTCGACGGGGCGTCGGTGGATCCCTACGATCTCGCGCCCGAACGCGCGCTGGAGATCATCGTGCAGACCGCGGCCGCACTGGATTACGCGCACGGGCGCGGCGTGCTGCATCGGGATGTGAAGCCCGCCAATATCCTGCTGTCGCGCTCCGGCGGCATCGGGACCGGATTCGCGGAACGAGCCCTGCTCAGCGACTTCGGGATCGCGCGGGTGCTCAACGACACCGCCCACCTGACCCGCACCGGCATGCTCAACGCCACTCTCGCCTACGCCTCGCCCGAACAGTTGACCTCCGCGCCCATGGGGCCGCGCTCGGATCAATACTCGCTGGCCTGCACGCTGTTCCGGCTGCTCACCGGGCGCGGGCCGTTCGACGCGCCCAATATCGCCACCGTCATGCTCGGGCATCTGCAATCCCCGCCGCCGGACGTCACCGCGCTACGGCCGGAACTGCCCGCGGAATTGGACGCGGTGCTACACAGGGCGCTGGCCAAGGACCCGCGCGACCGCTACGAGACCTGCTTCGAATTCGCGCAGGCCGCCTGGGAGACGGTGGCCGAACCGGTCTCGCTGGTACGGCGGCCGCGCGCCACCGCCACCGGATGGGTGCCGCGCGAGGACACCGTGCTCGGCTGCCTCTACGGCGGGGCGATCGGCGACGCGCTCGGCGCGCCCATCGAGACCATGCTGCTGCCGAACATCCAGCAGCGCTACGGGATCGCCGGGGTGACCGGGGAGGGCAACGGCTACAAGGGCCGCATCTCCGACGAGACCCAGCTGGCGCTGTTCACCATGGAGGCGCTCATCCGCGGCGCGCGGATCCGGGAACGCGGGACCGCCGCCACCGTCGGGCTGATCCAGGAGAGCCTGCTGGTGTGGCTGCGCGGCCAGGGGCAGGCGGTGCCCGAACAGCCGGTCCCACTGCAGAGCGGGCTGACCGGATACCCGGAACTGATGACCAATCGCGGACCCACCCAGACCACCATCTCGGCCATGCGGCGGGTGGCGGCCCGGCAGCGGCCCGGGGTGCCGCTGGGCACGCGGGAGCATCCCATCAACGACTCCAAAGGGTGCGCGGCCGTGGTGCGGTCCGCGCCACTGGGATTCACGCCGTCACCGGACTTCTCCTTCGAACTGGCCTGTGACGCCGCGGCACTCACGCACGGCAATCCCGGCGCGTGGCTGCCCGCGGGGGCGCTTGCGGCCATGGTGCACGGGCTGGGGCGGGGCATGGATGTGCGGGCGGCGGTGGAACACGCGCGGGCGCAACTGATCCGCCACCGCGATCACGAGGAGACCACCTACGCGCTCGATCAGGCGGTGGGGCTGGCGGACGCGGTCGCCTTCCGGGGGCGGCCCATGCCGTTGCCGGGACTGCTGGAACCGCTCGGGACCGGAGTCATCGGCCCGGAGGCGCTGGCCATCGGGGTCTGCGCGGCGGTGTGCGCCGAGAATGCCGGGGGCACACCGGAACAGATCTTCCGCAACGGAGTACTGCTGTCGGTCAACCACTCCGGCGACAGCGACTCCACCGGCGCGGTGTGCGGAGCGCTGCTGGGCGCGCGGCTCGGCGTACACGCCATCCCGCAGAGCTGGCGCTCCCGCCTCGACGCGGCGGCCGCCATCGAACGGCTCGCGGCAGACTTCACCCGCGAATTCCGTTCCGCCGCTCAGCATCCCGGCAGCACCGTGCCCTGGTCGGTGCCGTAGCGGTGACCGTGACCGGGCGGGGCGTCCAGCGCGCCCAGCAGGTCGGCGGTGGTCTGCAGGAAGCTGATCACCGGAAGCCATTGGGGGACGGGGGCGTCCGGGCGGGTGCCGGTGAGATCCGGTGCGCGCCACAGCAGGGACGGCGACCAGTGCACCACCGGATCCGAGGCATTCGCCAGCACCGTCGCGTGGCCGTGATGCACGTCCCCGGCGGGCGGGCCCGCCCACAGCGCGCCACAGGTGCGGCTGTCCTGATCGGCGTCGTCGGCGAAGACGGAACTGCCGCCCAGCGCGCCCAGGCTCTGACCGTAGATGTAGAGCTTCGGCGGATGCGGTAGCGCCGAAATCCGTTGCTCCACCGCCCGGAACAGCGCCCGCGCCGACTGCTCGGCGGCATCGCGGCCGAACAGGAACGTGACCCAGCTCGGGGCGTCCGAGTACTGCAGGCCGACCAGCGCCACATCACCGCCGAAGCGGGCATCCAGACCCTTGGCGGCGTCACCGTCGATCCAGCCCGAACCGGTCGGGACCGTCACCACCAGATTGTCGCGCTGCAGGCCGCCGGTGCGCTCCAGCTCCCGAACCGCCAGCGCCACCCGGGAATCCAGGTCGGGAGCGGAGTTGAGCCCGACATAGACGCGGACGGTGCGCGCCGGGGTGCCCGCCACGAATCGGCGGCCCTGCGCACCCAGCGATGGCCAGCTCGCCATCGACACCGGACTCCCCGACCGGGCCGGTGAATCCGGCTGCGCCAGTTCCGGATCCACATACGAGTTGGCCGCCGCATACGCCGACCTGCGCCACTCCACCACCGTCGGCACGATCACCAGCTGCAACGCCACCACCGCGGCGACACCCACCGCCACGGCGCGCACCCGGCCCAATCGCCGGACCACCCAACGGACTCCGGCGACGACGGCCAGCACCACCGCGATCAGCGGCACGGTCCACGCCAGCCACTGCGCCCAGTACACCGGTCCGATCCCGCCGACGCCCATGGCGGCCCGCAGCTTGTTCTGCCAATGCTCGGCATAACTCATCGAGGCTCCGACGAGCCCCAGCGCGACGATCGACACCGGAACTCGGGCACGCTCCACCTGCGTCACCCCGAACCGAGTCCACCGCAGCACCATGCGAATCAGCGCGGCCACACCCAGTGCGATCAACACCAGCAGCGCGGTCAGAATCGCCTGCGCCGAAGGCGTGCGCGGCAACAATCCCGGAGCCAGCGAAATCATGGTCCCACCTGCTATCGCCGCGCTGGTCCCCACCCGCGGCACGCGAAATATGGACGATCCGAACCGGATTCGCGACCTGCCCGGCTCTCCGGCGGAGCCCTCCGTCATTCCGGCGTGCTCTTGGCCGGAATCCAACGCGGTGGGGTGGATCCCGGCCAAAAGCCCGCCGGGATGACGAGGTTGAGGTCCGGGCACGCGGGTCACAGCGCCACCGCCACATCGCCGCCGCGCAGCCGTGTGCCGGCAGCGCGGCGGGAGCGGGTGCGGCGGATGAGGATGGTTGCCGCGAGCGCCGATCCAGCGGCCAGACCGATCCCGGACAGGGCGAGTGTGGCGGGGGAAGGACCCGTACCGGTGTGCTCGAAGAAGGGCTCGTAGATCGGGTTGCCGTAGTCCTGGCGCACCGAGTTCAGGTCCACGGCGGTGGCGGCGATGCCGGCCATGACGTGGCATTCGGAGCGGGACAGCGGGTTGGCGCGGGTGTCGCAGGCCGCGTGCATGCGGCGTTCCAGGCCCGCGTCCGCGGTCTGACGGGCCCACGGGCCCAGCGGCTGGCCGGTCGACGCGGCGTAGCGCAGCAGGTCGTAGCCCAGATCGTGGGCATCGCAGGCCAGATCGAACTCGGCGGGCAGCGGGACCGGGGAGGAGCAGTCGCCCTTGGGGTTGATCAGCATGCCGCCCTCGACCACCGGGCGATAACCGGCGAAGGTGACGAAATCCTCGGGGATGAGCGAGGGATCCGGGTGCGCGGCAACCGATTCCAGAATGCCGATGCGAGCGGCCGCGTTCTCCGGCACCACCGGTCCGGGGATCGCGGCGCTCGAACTCGGGGCGAAGGCAATGCCCGCCGAGCAGGCGACGGTCGCGGCGGCCGTGAGGGCGGCGACTCGGCGCAGCCCGCTCCAGCGGACCTCGCGACCGGTGGGCTCGGGAGTGGTCGCCGCGAGCGCGGTAGTGGACGCGGTGGCTACGGGGGCGGACATCGGGGTGGAACGGGGCGAAGTCCTGCGGGAATTCGGGAACGCTCTCATGACTCAAAATCTAGAAATCGCGTCTCGACCAGGGCGTCAGCCTGCGGGACGGTTCCGGGACAGGCGAGCCGGGGGAGAGGCGGGCCGATGTCGTACCCGGGTAGGGGGTAGGAGATCACTCACCGGTATGACGTGGTGGCCACACCGAGTCTCTACCGTCGAGGGCATGGTCGGAAAGAAGTCTGTGCAGGCCCGCACCGCCCGAGCGCGGCAGGTGTTCGACGGGTTCACGGTGATCCTCGCGATCACCTTCATCGCGGTGGCGTGGCCGACGCTGCACCTCACCCACAAGGTGCCCGCGGCCGCGGCCCCGTTCATCGCCGGGTTCGCGGCGTTCCCGATCGTGCTGCTGCGCGTGAATCCCTTACTGGGGTGGGCGGTTTCGGCCGGATCGGCGCTGCTGATCGCGCTGGCCGTGCCCAATCAGCCCGGCAACACCATCCCGTTCCAGGTGGTGCACATCCTCGCGCTGTTCGCGCTGGTCTTCGCGGTGGCGGTGCGCGCGCCCATCCGGATGGTCGGGGTGGTGTGGGTCGCGACCTCGCTGCTGTTCGCCACCACCATGGCCAAGACCGGGGACAGTTTCGCGGAGGCCGGATTCGGCTGGCCGCTGGCCATCACCGGGCTGGTGGTGTTCGGGCTGCTCATCCGCTGGGTGGTGGTGTCGCGGCAGGCGCTGCTGAAGTCCGAGGAGGAGACCGAGCTGGAGCGCGCGCGTCGCGCCATCCTCGAGGAGAAGGCGCGCATCGCGCGGGATCTGCACGACGTGGTGGCACACCACATGTCGATGGTGGTGGTGCAGGCGCAGACCGCGCCGTATCGGATCAACGGGCTCTCGGCCGACGCGCGCGCCGAATTCGAGTCCATCGGAACCGGAGCGCGGGCCGCGCTCAACGAGATTCGCGGCATGCTGGGCGTGCTGCGCAGCGATGGGCAACTGCCCGAGCACGCCCCGCAGCCGTCGGCCGCCGATGTGCCGGTGCTGCTCGAGGGCGCGCAGCGGGCCGGGGTGCCGATCAGCTGGACCGTGGACGGGAGCCTCGACGCGGTGCCGGACACCACGGGGCTGGCGCTGTACCGAATCGTGCAGGAGTCCTTGGCCAATGCCACCCGGCACGCGCCGGGCGCGGCGGTGCGGGTGCACGTCGCGTGCGCGGCGGCACTCACCCTCCAGGTCGCCAATGATCGTGCGGTCGAGGTACGGCCGGGGGAGCAGTCGATCACCGCGGGCAGCGGCATCGCCGGTATGCAGGCGCGGGCGGCGGCCGTCGGCGGCATCCTGACGGCCGTGCCGCGCACGGACGGTGGTTTCGAGGTGCACGCGGAGCTGCCGCTGGCGCCGGTGCCGATCGCGGCGGGGGCGTTCGAACTCGGGGTGTGAGGCCCGGTGGGGTGCGAAGTTGGTCTCGTGGGAGCCGCCCCGCCCGTGACGTGGCAAACTCGGGTGCGTGCGTGAGGTGCGACTGTGGGGATAACCGTGTTGATCGCCGACGACCAGGCGATGGTGCGGCAGGGGTTCGGGGCGCTGCTCGCTGCGCAACCCGACATCAGTGTGGTCGGGGACGCGGCGGACGGGAAAATCGCTGTGGCCGAAGCGAAACGGCTACGGCCCGACGTGGTGCTGATGGATGTGCGCATGCCGGAGATGAACGGGCTGGACGCGGCGCGGGCCATCCTGTCGGCGGGGTTCGAGCCGCCGGTGCGGGTGCTCATGCTGACCACCTTCGACATCGACGACTACGTGTACGAGGCGCTGGGCATCGGGGCCTCCGGATTCCTGCTCAAGGACGCGCCCGCCGAGGAACTGGTGCGCGCGGTCCGGGTGGTCGCCGCGGGTGATGCCCTGCTCGCGCCGACCGTGACGCGTCGGCTCATCGCCGATGTGACACGCCGCCGGGCCCGGCGTGCGCCCGCACCGCGGCTGGAGGTGCTCACCCCGCGCGAGCGCGAGGTGCTGGAATTGGTGGCGCGCGGCATGTCCAACGCCGAGATCGCCGAAAGCCTTTTCGTGGCCGAGCAAACCGTGAAGACACACGTGTCGAAGGTGTTCACCAAACTGAACCTGCGCGATCGCGCGCAGGCGGTGGTCCTGGCCTACGAATCCGGTCTGGTGACCCCGGGCTGACCTGCCCGGACGGCGTTTCGGCGGGTAGGCTCACGGACTTGTACGTCACCGGAAGGGGGTCGTGAACAGTGCTGAACAGTGGTGACGTGTTCGCCGGGTTCACCATCGAACGGCTGCTCGGCCAGGGCGGGATGGGCTCGGTGTATCTGGCCCGCCATCCCCGCCTCGGCAAGCTGACGGCACTCAAGCTGCTGAATCGGGAACTGTACGCGGACAGGGAGATCCGGGCGCGGTTCGAACGCGAGGCGGATCTGGTCGCGCGGCTGGATCACCCCAATATCGTCGAGGTGTACGACCGCGGCACCGAGAGCGACATGCTGTGGATCTCCATGCAGTACGTGGACGGGGTCGACGCGGCGGGCATCAATGTCGCCACCCTGCCGCCCGAGCGCGCCGTGCAGGTGATCGAAGGTGTCGCCAGCGCACTGGATTACGCGCACGGCATGGGGGTGCTGCACCGAGACGTTAAGCCCGCCAACATCATTCTGGCGCGCGCCGTCGCCGGGCACGGTGAACGCGTGTTCCTCACCGATTTCGGCATCGCCCGCCTGCGCGAGGACTCCACCCACCTCACCCAGGCCGGCATGTTCACCGCCACCCTCGCCTACGCCTCCCCCGAACAGATGACCGGCGCGCCCCTCGACCCCACCACCGACCAGTACTCCCTGGCCTGCGCCCTCTACTGGCTCCTGATCGGCGCGGGCCCCTACGACTCGCCCCACCCCGCCGAACTCATCCGCGGCCACCTCCAACTCCTCCCGCCCCCCGTGAGCATGCGCCGCCCCGGCTTGTCCCCGGCCATGGACGCGGTCCTCACCAAGGCCATGGCCAAGCGCCCCGTCGACCGCTTCCCCACCTGCGTCGCCTTTGCCAAGGCCGCCCGCGCCGCCCTCTCCGGCCCCCCGGCCCAACACCCGGTCCACCAACGCCCGACCTACCCCAATCCGGCGTCCCCCCAGCCCTACCCAGCCCAGCCCTACCCGGCCCCCGCCGCCTACCCACCCCCACCCCAGGGCTACCCCGCCGTCCCTCCCCAGCAACCGGCAGGCCCTCCGCAACAACCCGCCGCCTACCCGGCCCCGCCGCAGCCCGCCGTCGTGCCGGTCCCGCAACCGAACCCGATCCCCGCCCCCAATTACCCGGTACCCCAACCGCAATCGGCCACGCCGCCCGCCCAGCCCCCCGCCGGATACCCGGCACCCTCGCAACCCGCGGCCCCGGGCTGGGTGCCCCAGCACGCGGAGCAGGTCACCGAACGCGTGAGCTCCGGACCGACCGTCCGCCCCAATCCCGTGGACGCCCCCACGGTCGACCCGTCGCAGCGGCCGACCGACGTGGTGGCGCAACCGGTGATTCCCGGCGACCCACAAGAAGACATGGCCGGGCAGGGTAACGGATTGCCCGAATCGCCTGGGTTCGACGAACTTGTGGCGGAGCCGTCGACCGCGCTGACGCCGCCCGGTGCGTCGACCGCGGATACCGAGCCCAACGACGGTGATGAGAGCTCGGAGGTGCCGGTCGGTGTCGACAACGGAGCCGAACCGGAATCCGCTGGGCCGCAGGGACAGTCGGGGGCGGTGACGCGGCATCCGGATTCCGGGGCGTTCGTGCCGACGAGCGGCTCCGGCGGTGGTGGAGCTACGGCGGGCACGGGAGGCGATGCGGGCTCCGATGTGCTGGAGGAGGTTTCGGCGGCTACGTCGGAATCGACCGCCGACGTGACCGCAGCATCCGCCCCAACTGCGGCACCGGAAACGACTGGGGGATCCGATGCTTCCGTGGGATTCGGTGCGACGGGGAACGGCGGAAGTCACGCTGCGGGCGTGGTTGTCGCGGGCGGGCCGGGTGCGGGTGGGGAGCCTGGGTTCGGGATGTACGGGGGCGTGGCGCCGGGTGCGCCTGCTGCGCCGGGTGGGCCTGGCTACGGGGTGCCGCCGGAACAGTTCGGGGTGAATCCGGTTCGGCCGGGGCTGGTTCCGACGTCGCAGCGGGCGGAGGCTTCGCAGCTGACGGCGCTGCTGGTGTTGGGGTTGGCAGTAGTGGCGCTGGTTTTGTTGGTGGTGGTTGCGGTGGTGGTGGTTTCGGGTTAGCAGCCGGGGCGGCGGGCGGCGCGGGGGCCGAGGACCATTTGGCCGCGGTCGACCAGGATTTGGCGGGCGCGGCGGCGCACCAGGCAGTTGTCGACGGTGCAGAATTTGTGGATCTGCATGGCCTGATGGGCCTGGGGGAGGGCCAGGTCGCCGGGGTCCATCGTGCAGTCGAACAGATACATCATGACGCTCACCGGGGCAGCGCAGGGGGCTGAACAATTCGCGGTCCGGCGCTGGTGCTCGGCGTGCGGCGCACATGCGCCGGGCCTCCAGACAGAGTAACGGGATTCGGCTGCCGCCACGCCGGTATCGCACGCGCTGTGATGCGCGGCCGGGATTTCCGGGAACGGGGGAGGGGGTGCGCCCGGCTCGGGGACGAGTGGGTCCAGAGATATCAGGGCTCCGGTTCTCACCGGGCGCGACTCCAGTCCAGCACCGTTTCGGCGAACCGACAATCCAAGCTTCCGTGCGGTGGGAAACTTTCCGAAAGCTCCAGGTCAGCATTCATATCGCGTGGGAGCATCATTCGCAGTGACCGAAAACCGCCTTCGTGGGGGAGGATTCGATGTCCGAGCATGGTTCGACATTGCCGAGGCGTCAGCTGGGGCGATACCTGCGCGAAGGCCGGATGCAGGTCAATCTGACGATCGCCGAGGCGGCGGCGTTGATGGAGTGGAGCGAGTCCAAGCTGCAGAGACTCGAAACCGGTAATGCGGAGAAGATCCGGGTGCTCGATGTCCGGGAGTTGTGCCGCATCTACGACTTCGACGACGAGTTCAGTACGGCACTGACCGGTCTCGCGCAACAGGCCAGCGTCAAGTCCTGGTGGCACGAATACGACGATCTGATCCCCGAAGGTTTCAATGTGTATGTGGGCCTGGAGGCTTCGGCCCGCGCCCTCATCTCCTATCAGCCGGAGATCATTCCGGGACTGCTGCAGACCGCCGAGTACGCACGCGTGCTGATCAATGATTACTGGCCGGATGCTGCACCCGACCAACTCGACCGTCGAGTGCAGTTGAAGACCCGTCGTCAAAGCCTCTTGACGCGCAAGCGAAGTCCCGCCTCTTTCGATGTCGTGGTGCACGAAACCGCATTACGTCGCGTTGTCGGCGGTCCCCGCGTGATGGCCGCGCAACTGCGGCGCGTGGCGGACATGTCGACACTGCCGTCGATCGCTGTTCGTGTACTACCCTTCTCGGCGGGCGTGCCGATCGGTCACACCGTCGGCCCGTTCGTGATCCTGGAATTCGGCCGCGACGCGGGAAACCGACCGGTCGAACCCACGATCGTCTACCTGGAGAACTTCCTCGGCGACCTCTATCTGGAGAAGCAGGCCGCGGTGGACCGGTACCGCGAGGCGTACCAAGCGATTCAGCGCGCCGCGCTGGACGAGACGACCAGCAGAGACCTCCTGCGGAGGGTAGCGAAGGAGTACGCGACGTGACCGTCGAACCCGGCGTCCGGTGGTTCAAGAGCATCCGCAGCACCGGCGCCAAGGAATGCGTGGAGATCGCCTTCCTATCCAGCGGTGTCGGAGTCCGCGACAGCAAGAACCCGACCGGCCCGGCGCTGATCTTCCCGCCCGCCGACTGGGACCGCTTCACCACCGCCCTCGCCGCGGGGCGCTTCGACAGCTGAATCAGGCTGTGCGCATCCGGATCCAGAGAGTGCGCACGCGGATCAGGCGGTGCGGGCCGCGCCGAAGGTGATCGCGGTGGCGTTGGAGATGGCGTACGCGCTGACCGCGAAGGGGACCCAGGCCGGGTGATGCAGGATCAGCAGCACGACCGTGGTGACGGCCAGCGCGACCGCGCGCAGAACGGTCCAGTTGCGCAGCAGACTGCGCAGGACAGGGAAGCGGCCGGTGGTCTCGGCTGCGGCGCAATCGGTTTCGAACTCCTCGATCGAATCGATCTCGGAGACCGGGGCGGTCGCGCTCGGAGCGGTCACGGGGCCTTCACTTTCTCACGGGTGCACTCGTGAGCTCACAGTAGAATCTCGTGCACCGTGAGTGCAATTCCGTGCGGAACATATACGGTCCGTCGATCGCCCCGAGCGCGGGTGATCAGGCCGAGCGGGCGGCGCGAGCCGAGTTCAGGGTCACCGCGGCGGCGTTCCAGATCGCGTACAGGCTGACCGAGTACGGGATCCAGGTCGGGTGGTGCAGGGTCAGCAGGACGATGGTGGCCAGGGCCAGCGCCAGGGCGCGGATGACGATGCCGTTGTGCAGCAGGGCGTTCAGGACCTGCGCGGACTGGGGGTTCACGGTGCGGACGGCGTTCATGATGATCGACCTTCTTCAAAAGTGTTCGTGACTGTCGGTATCGGCGGTGGGCGGCCGGATCAGGCGGCGGGCCAGTCGTTCTCGGTCTCGCCGACCTTGTTGACGTAGTTGGTCAGGGTCTGCAGCGCGACCAGGGCGACGATTTCGAGCACCTGCTCCTGCGTCCACCCGGCGGCCAGCGCGTCGGCCGGATCGGCCTTGCCGCGGCTCTCGGTCAGCTCCCGGGCGAAGGCCACGGCCGCAGCCTCTTTCGCGTCCTCGGAGGTCCCGGCCTTGGCGGCTTCCACCTCGGCGTCGCTGAGCTTGGCGACCCGCTTGCCGGTGAAGGTGTGCGCCGCGACGCAGTAGCCGCAGTCGTTGGCCGCGCCGACGGTCAGCGCGATGCGCTCCGACGTCGGTGCCGGCAGCGTGCCCTTCTTCAATGCGCCGGACAGTCCGAGGTAACCCTCCAGTACCGCGGACGAATTCGCCATCACCTTGGTCATGTTCGGCACCCGGCCCATGCGCTTGCGGACCTCGTCCAGCAGGGGTGCGTTCTCGACGGGAGTGATCATCTCGGGCCTCATCCTTCTAACGGCTGATCGATTGTTCTAACGGAAGATCTTGTGTCTGTACGTTAGAACATAATGGACCTAGAAATCAATACCCGTTAGAATCGGGTGCATGGTCGATCCCTTGGCACTCCGTTTGGCGAACACCATCCGCGCCACCAGCTCTGGCCTGACCGATGCCTTCGCCACCCCCGAGTCCACCCGGGAGTGGTTGCAGACCAACGCCGCCCACCTCGGCACGCGGATGGATCTCGACGACTACCTACCCGGCGAGGCCGACCGCACCGCCCTGGTGGAGCTGCGTCAGAACGTCCGCGCGGTCTTCGCGGAATACGTGTCGCCCCAAGCGCCCAGCTCCGCGGATGCAGCCGTGCTGCCGCCGTTCCCCGAAGCGCTGACGGCACTCAACAACGCCACCGCCCCCACGCAACGCCTGCTCGGCTGGGGCCGTAGCGGACCCCGCACGCTCGAGCGGGTGCTGACCGCCGATGATCTCGACACGGTCATGGCGGGCCTGGCGGATGCGACGGTCGAGTTCTTCACCGGCCCGGTGGCGTCGCAGATCCGCACCTGCCCGGCCCCGCGCTGCGTGCGCTACTTCCTGAAGTCGCATCCGCGCCAGGAGTGGTGCTCGGTCGCCTGCGGCAACCGCGCCCGCGCGGCCCGCCACTATGCCCAGCATCGCGAGAACTGAGCGGCCCAGCACCGCGAGTGAGCATCCGCCCGTCATTCCGGCGTGCTCTTGGCCGGAATCCAACGCTGCGGGGATGGATCCCGGCCAAAAACATGCCGGGATGACGAGGGGCGGCATGCCCCTGCGGACCGTGGAAAGCGAACGGCCCCCGCCGGAGTGGCGGGGGCCGTGTTGTCGGGTGTTGGGCGGCAGCCGGTTCCGGCTCAGCCGAAGAAGGCTCAGCCGAAGAAGGCCGCGGCCTCCCGGTAGCGGTCCGGCGGCACCAGCTTGAGCTGCTTGGTCGCTTCCGAGAGTGGGACCAGTTCGATCTCGCTGCCCTTCAACGACACCATCTGCCCGAATTGCCCGGCGTGCACGGCTTCTGCCGCGTGCACCCCGAAACGCGTTGCCAGTACCCGGTCGAACGGGGTCGGGGTGCCGCCGCGCTGCACGTGCCCGAGCACGGTCACGCGCACCTCCTTGCCGATGCGCCGCTCGATCTCCGGCGCGAGTTGCTGTGCCACGCCGGTGAATCGGACATGCCCGAACTCGTCGATGCCACCGTCGCGCAGGCTGAAGGAGCTCGGGTCCGGGTGCGCGCCCTCGGCCACCACGCAGATGAAGTGCGAATCACCGCGCTGGAAGCGGCGTTTCACCATGGCGCAGACCTCGTCCACGTCGAACGGCACCTCGGGCACCAGGGTCAGGTGCGCGCCGGAGGCGATGCCGGAGTTGATGGCGATCCAGCCGGCGTGCCGTCCCATCACCTCGACGAGCATGACGCGCTGATGCGATTCCGCGGTGGTGTGCAGCCGGTCGATGGCCTCGGTGGCGATGGCGACCGCGGTGTCGTGGCCGAAGGTGGTGTCGGTGCAGTCGATGTCGTTGTCGATGGTCTTGGGCACGCCCACCACGGGCACGCCCTCGTCGGCCAGCCAGGAGGCGGCCGTCAGCGTGCCCTCGCCGCCGATCGGGATGAGCGCGTCGATGCCGTTGTCGTCGAGGGTCTGCTTGATGCGGGGCAGCCCGGCGCGCAGCACATCCGGATTGGTGCGGGCGGTGCCGAGGATGGTGCCGCCCTTGGTGAGCAGGCGGTCGGTGCGGTCGTTGTTGAGGATCTGGATCTTGCGATCCTCGAGTAGCCCGCGCCAACCGTCCTGGAAGCCGACGATCGCATCCCCCCACCGGCCGTTCGCGGTACGAACGACAGCACGGATCACGGCATTGAGGCCAGGGCAGTCTCCGCCTCCGGTCAAGACTCCGATGCGCATGGTGCCCATCTTGCCCTGAAGGTGACGCTCGGTGGGCTCCACCCCCGTGAAGCGCTGGTTACAACTGCCCGGCTACCCGGCGGGGCAGCCCGCGCCCTGGAGTTCGTCGAGGTGTTTGCCGATCAGCGTGGCGATTTTGGTGAGGATGGCGGTGCCGTCGTCGAAGGACCCGGATTTGGGTTGGGTGGCAATGGCAATGGCGATCTGCCCGCCCGCGACGGGGAGCAATCCCAACTGCCTGACCAGGTAGTCACCGTTGGGATCGGGTCCCCAGCCGCCCTTGAACACCGCCCCGTCGAGGGTGCCCAGACCCCAGCGCTGCCCCGAGCTGATCTTGCCCATCAGTGAGGTCACCACGTCGGATTGCGGCAGGCACGGCAGTTTCGCGGTGAATTTCAGCTGATTGGCCAGCGACCAGTCGGCCTGGCCGAAAGCGGAGTAGTCGGGCCGGGTCCGGGCGGCGGGCACGGTGGTCTCACTGTCGCCGCCCTCGCGCAACACGTCCTGGACGGCCTGAGCCGCCACCTCCGGGCTGCCGAGCGACTGCCAGAGGGTGTCGGCCGCGGTGTTGTCGGAGTATTCGATGGCATTGACCGCGGCCGCCTGATTGCCCGGGTTCTTGCGCAGCGCGGCCAGCGTCAACGGGACCTTCATGGTCGACCAGCCGGGCCCCGAGGTCCAATCCCCGAGCGCCACCACCTTGTCGCCACCGACGGGCAGCACCGCCAGCCCCACCTTGCCCGCCAGCGTCGGCGCCAGCGTGGTGTTGAAATCCCAGGCCAGCGTGCCGGGCAGCGCCATCACCGTGGCCGGGATGGTGACCGTCGGCGCGGCCGCGCTGGATGTCTTGTCCGGCACCAGAACCGGCTTGCTCGAACATCCGGCCACCAGGGTCAGCGCCGTGACCAGCGAGGTCAGTGCGAGGCACCCGTGCGCGAACCGTCGTCCGCGCCAACGCGTTTTCACACCGAACCTCCATCTGCCCCGAGTCCCGGTGCGTTCCCTGTTCCTAGCGGACACACCTATGCCCGGTCAATCGCAAGGATTGTTGTGTGGCACCGTGACACGGGGCAAATAGGCTGGCCAGGAGGGTTTTTCGGGAACGGCCCGGGCTAGTGCGAGCAGAGTCCGCCGCGTAGGTCGGGCAGGTGATCGCCGACCAGCAGGGCGAGCTTGTCCATCATGTCGGTGGCGTCGTCGAAGCTGCCGGAGGTGGGTTCGGCCGCCAGCGCCACGGCCACCGGACCGTTCAGCGTGGGGACCAGACCGAACTGGCGGACGGTGTATTTGCCGGTGTCGTCGTCGGGACCCCAGCCGCCCTTGAATTCCGCGCCGATCAACCGGCCCAGACCCCAGCTCTGGCTGGGGGTGATCTCGCTCATCAGCGAGACAACGGAATTGGCGCGCGGCAGGCACGGCAGCTTGGAGGCGAAGTGCACCTGATCGGCCAGCGACCAGTCGGTGGCGCCGAAGGCGAGCAGATCATCGGATTCCAGGGCGGCCAGTTTGGTGTGGCGCGCGGCGACGTCGGTGCTGGTGTCACCGGCCTCGCGCAGCACCGCCTCGACCGCGTCGGCGGCCTGGCTGCCGTTGCCCAGCGAGGTCCAGAGTTGTTGCGCCGCATCGTTGTCGGAGAACGTGATGGCGGCCTCGGCGGTGGCGCGCATGCCGTCCGGATCGTGCCGCAGCGCGGCCAGGGCGAGCGGGACCTTGATGGTGGACCAGGCGATACCGGTGGTCCAGTCGCCGAGCTGGGTGACCTCGCCGCCGCCGACGGGCATGACGGCCACGCCGACGCGACCGTCGAGGCCGTTGCGCAGATCCGCGAAATCCGCTGCGAACGCGACGGATTTCGGCAGCCCGAACAATTCAGGCAAACCGGGCGCGATCATATTCGGGGACGGTAGTTCGGAGCTGTCGCCGACCTGCTTGATCTCATCGGCCTGCGCCGAAGCATGGTGCACCGCACCGAGATTCACGCCGCAACCGGACACGGCCAGGACAGCCGCCAAGGCCAGCCCGCGCACAAACCCCTTGCGACAGGCCGGAATTGGATCAGTAGACATACACCACCGCGTTCTCACCACCGTTGCAGGTCACCAATTTGCCTGCAGCCGTGCAGTTCATCGTGTAAGACCGGCCCGTCACCGGACTTACTGCATTCACAGTAACCGTCGCGCCCGGCCGACCAGAAGTTGCGTCGGCATAGGCTTGGCGAACCGCTTCCGCGAAAGGACATGAGGTCCCGGTGTTTCCGACCGCGGAGGAGGTGTAGCCGCCGAGCGTCCCGTACGTCGGTGGACAGGGCGTCGCTCCCGGCGGCAGCTGCGCCGTGGTGGCGGGCGCCGTGGTGGTCACCGTCGGGCCCGCGGATTGCGAGCGCGGCGCGGTGGTCCCCGGAACACCCTGTGCTGCCGTCGTTATGGGTGCTTCGTTGCCGGAGCCGTCGAGGACTTGCCAGCCGACCGCACCGGCGATCGCGGCCACCGCGATCACCAGCACGCCGATGATCACCGGCAGCGCCACCGACTTGCCCCGGCGGCGCTTGCGCGGCTCGAAGGCCGGGCCCGACACGATGGCGTGCTCGGCGGTCGGATACAGCGCGGGATCCGGTGCGGGCGCGTAGGGAAAGTCCTGCTGCTGCGCTCGCGCGTGCCCCCAGGCCGCCTGTTCCTGCGCCTCGGGCGGCAGCGGAGTGAAGTGGAAGTCGCTGACCCGCACCCGGGTCGGATCCGAGGGCAGGATCACCGGCAGATCACCGGTGGGCGAGGGCTCCTCGGCGGCCGGGAACGAACCGGTGATGTAGGCCGGGATGGAGCCGGTGGCGGTGGTCAGCTTGGGTGCGGGCGGTGGTGTGTTCGGTGAATTGGGTTGCAGCAGCGTCGGTTCAGAGTCCCGACCGGTCGGCACTCCCTGATTCCGCGGGCCCTGATTCGGCAGCACCGTGGTCGGCGGGCCGAACGGCGGCGGACCCAACGGCGGCCCCGGCGGCACCGTGCGGCCACCCGGACGCGGCGGCTGCGGCGGCGGCGCGGTCCGGCCGCCCACCAGCGCCATCCGCGCGGCCCGGGCGAATTCGCCCGCGGTGTAGAAGCGGGCGTTCGGATCCTTCGCCAGCGCCTTCGCGATCACGCCGTCCAGCGTGGGCGGAATCCCGGGGTGCAGCAGGCTCGCCGGCGGTGGCGGCTCCGAGAGGTGCGCGCGCACCAGCGCGCTCATGTTCTGGGTGGGGAAAGGCCGCTGGCCGGTGAGACATTCGTGCAGCACACAGCCCAGCGAGTAGATGTCCGCGCGGCCGGAGACCGGTCCGGAGTCGAACCGCTCGGGAGCCATGTAGGCGTAGGAACCGACGGCCGTGCCCGCCATGGTGATGGTGGCGTCGCCCTCCGCGCGCGCGATACCGAAATCCGCGAGATAGGCGAAATCCGCCTCGGTGACAAGGATGTTCGCGGGTTTGACGTCCCGGTGCACCAGCCCCGAGTAGTGCGCCGCGTCCAGCGCCGCCGCGACCTGCTCGATGATCCCGACCACGCGCAGCGGCGGCATCGGCCCGAACCGATCCAGCAGCGACCGCAGATCCTGCCCGCGCACCAGCCGCATGTCGATGTAGAGCTGACCGCCGATCTCGCCCCAGTCGTGGATGGGGATGATGTGCGGTTCCGCCAGCCGCGCGGCCGCCTGCGATTCGCGGCGGAAGCGCTCTTGGTAGGCGGGATCCTCGGCGAGCTCGCTCGGTAGCAGCTTGAGGGCTACCACCCGATCCTTGGAGGTGTCGTAGGCCTCGTAGACCTCACCCATGCCGCCTCTGCCCAGCAGCGACTGCAATTCGTACGGCCCGAACCTGCTTCCGGCCCGCGATGGCGGTGCATCCACCCCGTCCAACCTCCAACTCATCGGGAGGGAAGCGGACTGGAACCCGCGACCCACCCCTCTAGGGGGTGGATTCTCCCGGTGCCACTACGCCGTGGTCAAACGCAAAGACGATGGCCGCCGAACGGTCGCGTAACCCAAGCTTCCCGAAGATATGTCCCACGTGGCTCTTCACCGTTACCTCCGAGATACCGAGTGTGGCTGCGATCTCAGCGTTGAGGCGGCCTCTGCCGATGAGTTCGAGCACCTCGAGCTCGCGAACGGTCAGCTCTGCCAGGCGATTGCCACCGGGCGCGGGGGTGGGACGCGCCGAACGGTAGGTCGTCAGGACACGCGGGGTGACGGTCGGGTCCAGCCACGAACCGCCGGTGGCCACCGTGCGCACCGCGCGGATCAGATCCTCGGCGGGGGAGTCCTTGAGAATGAATCCCGCCGCGCCCGCCCGGATCGCGCCGGAGAGCAGCTGGTCGTCGTCGAAGGTGGTCAGCACCAGTACCGGGGGCGCGTCGGCGCGGGTGCGCAGGGTGCGGGTGGCCTCGATGCCGCCGATGCGTTTCATGCGCAGATCCATCAGCACCACGTCGGGGCGGTGCGTGTCCACCGCCGTGGGCACCTCGTCCCCGTCCGCGGCCTCGCTGAGCAGGAATCCGTCCCGGCGGCGCAGGATTCGGCGCAGACCGCCGCGCACCAGCTCTTGATCGTCGACCACGAGGACGCCGATCAACTCCTCGTCCGAACGGTCGGTCACACACCCTCCTGCAGGGGCTTGTGGGTCATGGTCGTGAGCACGGTGCGCAGACCCTGTTCGGCCGCGGCGATACACGGGAACTGGCCGGTGGTCGGAATGCGGGCGCGCACCTGCCAGGTGTCGTCCTCGAGTCCGGCGGTGAGGCTGCCGCCGAGCACCGCCAGGCGCTGGCGCATGCCGGTGATGCCCATGCCGTTGCCGGGTCGCGGCAGCGCCCCGGGCGGCAGGGTGTTGGTCACCGCCAGATCGATGTGTCTGGGGTGCAGCATGATTCGCAGTTGAGCCTGCGCGCCGGGCGCGTGTTTGGCGATATTGGCCAGCGACTCCTGACAGATCCGGTACGCGGCCAGCCCGAGACCGGCCGAGACCTCCCGGGGGTCGCCGGTCGCGCGGAAGTCGATCGTCATGCCCGCGCGCACGAAATCCGAGACCAGGTCCTCGATGTCGTCGAGGCCGGGTTCCGGGCGCAGCGAGGCCGGTTGCCCGTCGAGCAGGCCGACCGTGCGGCGGATGTCGGCCATGGCCTGGCGGCCCAGCCGTTCGGCATCGGCGAGCGCGTCGACGGCCTCGTCCACATCCCGGTCGGTCTGCAGCGCGTGCCGGGCGGCGGTCACGTGCAGCAGCGTGATGCTCAGCGAGTGCGCGATGACATCGTGTACCTCGCGCGCGATGCGCCGACGCTCCTCGCCGGCCGCCTGCAGCGCGCGAATGTGCTGATAGTCGCGCTCCTGATAGAGATACCGCCGCTGATAGTTGAGCAGCTGACCGGTGAACCAGCCGAACAGGATGCCGAGCGCGAACCACGGAAACGCCACGCCGTCCGTATGGCCGACGAACCGGAAGAACAGCAGCTCGGCGAACATGGCCAGTCCCACCGCCGTGCCGATCGCGGTACGGGCGATGGCCGCGATCTCGCCGGTGATGACGATCAGCATCAGAGGCGCGAGATCGAACGACACCGGTTGCGCCAGGAAAAGGGCCACCGCCACCATGGCCAGTGCCGCGAGCAGCACTGGGCGGGGCGGGAAGTTCAGGATCACGCAGGGTGGCCCGGTCATGATGATGACGATCAGTGCGGCCAGTGCCAGACCGCCAGGGAAGTAGCCGGCCGCGACGCGTTGCGCGAAGCAGATCACACCGATGGTGAACACCATCAGATCGGCCAGCAACACCATGGAGACGGGGTAGTCGAAACCGTTGTCGTCCACCCAGCTCCGGTAGACCGCGAGCGGATTGCGCAAGAACCCGCGGCCTCGGGCAGCGCTGTCCGACAGCCACTCCCGCAAGTCCCGCCACACCTGGCCGATCGCCTCGGGGGTGGCTAGGGTCACGTTCATCGCTTCTCCCTACCGGCCGAATTGTTCCTGAATTCCGGCAAATCGATCACCCCGAAAAGCGCGGGCATTTTCGGATCAGGTTTATTACCATGGGGCGCATGGGATTTGCGCCGGTCAAGCGGGCGTTCAAATTTCGCTTCTACCCGACGGCAGGTCAGGCTGCAGAGTTGGAGCGCACCTTCGGGAGCGTGCGGAAGGTGTACAACCTTGCACTGCAAGCACGCACCGCTGCGCAGGCATGTGGCGAGAGGATCGGTTACGGACAAACCTCGGCGATGCTCACTGCCTGGAAGCGGACTGAGGAACTCGCGTACCTGAGTGAGGTGTCTTCGGTCCCCTTGCAGCAGGCCCTCCGGCATTTGCAGACTGCTTTCGTCAATTTCTGGGCAAAGCGCGCTGATCATCCGCGATTCAAGTCGCGCAAACGCTCGCGCGCGTCCGCTGAGTACACCCGATCCGGGTTCGTGCTCCGGGGTCAGGTTCTGACCTTGGCGAAGATGCGGGAGCCGCTGCGGATCGTATGGTCGAGGCCGCTGCCCGAGGATTGTCAGCCATCGACGGTCACGGTAACGAGAGATGCGGCCGGACGCTGGTTCGTTTCTCTGCTGTGCGAGGACGCCACGGTGCATCCGCTGCCGGAAACGGATGGCGCGATCGGTATCGACGTCGGTCTCCACCATCTGCTCACTTTGTCCACCGGTGAGAAGGTCGAGAACCCGCGGCACGAACGGCGTGATCGGCAGCGGCTCGCACGTGCGCAACGTCGGCTGGCCCGAAAAAAGGGGAACTCGGCGAACCGGGAAAAGGCGCGTCGAAAAGTTGCGCGCGTTTACGTTCGGATCGCCGATCGGCGGCGAGACGGCTTGCAGAAGCTGACTACTCGGCTCGTGCGTGAGAACCAAACGCTCGTGATCGAAGATCTCGCCGTTGGGAATATGGTCGGAAACCATTGCCTGGCCCGCGCGATTTCCGACGCCGCCTGGCGAGAGTTTCGGGCCATGCTCGAGTACAAAGCCGCGTGGTACGGACGTCGGTTGATTGCGATCGACCGATGGTATCCGTCGTCCAAGAGATGTTCGGCCTGTGGCACTGTGGTGGCAGAGCTGGCTTTGGGCACGCGTACCTGGACGTGCGACAGCTGCGGGGTGTCTCATGATCGGGACATCAAT
Organism: Nocardia heshunensis; assembly: GCF_054782115.1. Taxonomy (NCBI): domain Bacteria; kingdom Bacillati; phylum Actinomycetota; class Actinomycetes; order Mycobacteriales; family Nocardiaceae; genus Nocardia; species Nocardia heshunensis. The sequence continues at coordinate 646,215 of NZ_BAAGTC010000009.1, forward strand.
GCCGCGAAGAACATTCTGGCCGCTGGGCGAGCGGTCGCAGTCTGTGGAGATGGCGTAAGACCTCAACGGAGCGCTCCGGGCGGGCAGTCGTCGATGAAGCAGAAATCCCGATCCGTGAGGGTCGGGGATCTCCTTCCTTTCACGGGCGGAGAACCCGTCAATCTGCAAGGCTATCCTTCGAATCAGACGGCGTAAATCGTTCGGTGGCAGGGGCTGGTCTCCTACCGGGGTAGGAGGCCAAGTCGCGTCTGCGGCACGACGACACGGGTGGGGCGGCGACCGTAGCTTGGGGACAACGGAATCGCGCCCGCCACGAGACGCGGCGCACCACGCAGTATCTGACCGAAGAAGAGGTTGGGGCCATGTCCTGGGCTGACTTTCACGCTCGCACCGACATCGTGCACACCGTGCTCGATCGGGTCGCACGCGGCAAACATCCCCTGAATCCCGCCGATCCCACATTGTTCGAGGACCTGCCGGAGCTCGAGCGCCTGTTCGGCGGGCCCGCCGGCTTGCTGCTCACGCTGCGGCACCGTTGGGACAACCATTTCAACGTCAAGTTGGATCACGCACTGGCGCAAGGCAAGTCGGTGCAGCAGGTGCGCGCCGAGCTGGCCGCCGAGCAGCCGGCGCTGCGCGCGATCCTCGACGCGTACGACACCGATGGCCTGTATTTCCGCCGTCCACATGCGCGAGCGCTGGCCAGCTGATATATACCGGCTGGTAACAAGCTAAAGGGGAACAGGGAATGCTGGAATTGACCGACGTCACCAAGGAATACCGGGTGGGCGAGCAGACCGTGCACGCCCTGGATCGGGTCAGCCTGCGCATCGATGCGGGGGAGTTCACCGCCATCGTCGGGCCGTCCGGTTCGGGCAAGAGCACGCTGCTGCATCTGCTCGGTGCGCTGGACTCACCCGATTCGGGATCGATTCGATTCCAGGACAAGGAGATCGGCGACCTCGACGACGACCGGCAATCCGAATTCCGGCGGCACCGGGTCGGTTTCATCTTCCAGTTCTTCAACCTGCTGCCCACGCTGACCGCGTGGGAGAACGTCGCCATCCCGAAACTGCTGGACGGCACCGGATTGCGCAAGGCCAAGCCGCGGGCGCTGGAACTGCTGGACCTGGTCGGGCTCGGTGAGCGCGCCGAGCATCGCCCGGCCGAGCTGTCCGGCGGGCAGATGCAGCGGGTCGCGGTGGCGCGGGCGCTGATCATGGATCCGCCGTTGATCCTCGCCGACGAGCCCACCGGCAACCTGGATTCCAAGACCGGGGCGTCGATTCTGCAGCTGCTCGCAGACATCACCAAGGAGGGCAACTCCGTGGTGATGGTGACCCATGACATGGGTGCGGTGCGCTACTGCGATCGCGTGATCAACCTGCGCGACGGGCGGATCGGTTCCATCGACCGGGTCGAGCGCACCGACGACGGGGAAGTCCGGACGGTGCCGGAAGAGCTCTCCGTGTCCATCGAGACCGACACCGAGACCGATACCGCCGACGACGCCGGGGCGGTGCGCGCGTGATCCGGGCGGCCTGGGATCGGCTACGGCTGTTCAATATCGGCGAACTGCTCGCCCACCGCGGGCGCACCATGATGTCCATGGTGGTGATGGGAGTCTCTGCAGGACTGCTGGTTTCGGTGTTCAGCATCTCCGGCTCCATCACCGGATCGGTGGACAAGCTCGCCAAGAGCCTCGGCGGCAATGCGGCGCTGGAGGTCAGCGGCGTCACCGACGCGGGCTTCGATCAGAGTCTGCTGCAACAGATCCGCACCGTGAAGGGGGTCGGCACGGCGGTACCCATGCTGCGGCAGGCCATCGGCGCCGATGACAATCGGGCGTTGCTGATCGGCGCGGACGCGTCGGTGGCGCAGTTGGGCAGCGATCTCGGCGGCACTCTGAAGGATCAGGCGAGCAAGCTGCTCACGGTGTCCAACGGGGTGCTGGTCGGATCGGCCATGGGGCACAAGGAAGGTGACAAGTTCCAGCTCGGCACCGTCACCGCGACCGTCGCCGGGGTGATCGACGACGGCGCCGCCGCCAAGATCAACGGCGGGCACCTCGTGATCGCGTTGCTGCCGGTGGCGCAGAAGATCACCGACCGGGCCGGGCGCCTGGACTCGATCCAGATCGTCGCCGCGCCGAATGCCGATGTGGGGCAGTTGCGTTCGGACATCACGAAGGTGGTGAACGGTCACGCCGTGGTCGCCGACCCCGATCTGCGCACCGCGCAGGCGGGCGGGGCGGTCACGCTGGTGCGGTATTCGACGCTCGCCTCCTCGGCATCGGCGCTCATCGTCTCCTCGTTCCTCATCTACAACGCGATGAGTATGGCCGTGGCGCAACGCCGTCCGACGCTGTCGCTGCTGCGGGCCATGGGCGGCAAGCGCACACCGATGGTGCGGGACCTGATCACCGAGGCCGCGCTGCTCGGGCTGTGGGGCGGCATCATCGGGTCCATCATCGGAATCTTCATGGGCCGCGCCGCGATCAACCAGCTGCCCGCCGCGATCATGAACTCCGTGGAGTCGCGCACCGAATACGAGGTGCCCGGGTACGCGGTGCCGGTGGCGGTCCTGGCCTGTGTGCTGGCCAGCGTCGCGGCGGCCGCCATTGCCGCTCGGCAGGTCTACAAGGTCGCGCCGATCGAGGCGCTGGCCCCGGTCGGCGTCGGTACGGCCGACACCGTCCGGCCGCTGATCCGCTGGGCCTCGGCGACTCTCGGCCTGGCGCTGGTGGTGGGCGCGATCGTGGTCGCCCGCGCCGACCTCGGCAAGCTGTCCATCACGGCCGTCTCGCTGTCCATCGCGGGCGCGGTGTTCCTGTGCTTCGCGGCCACCGAGCCCATCGTGCGCGCCGTCGCCGGGGTGGCCCGCCTGTTCGGTGCGCCCGGCGCATTGGGCGCGACCACCATCGAACGCGCCCCGCGCCGGGTCTGGGCCACCGTCATGACCGTCATGATCGGGGTGACCGCCATCGTGGCCATCGGCAATGCCAGCCGCAATATGGTCTCCGCCGCCACCGACAGCTTCGAGGGCCTCGCGCGCACCGATATCTTCGTGAGCCCGACCGACATGGCACAGTTCCCGACCGGTCCGCTGCTGCCCGCGGATCTGAAGGAGAAGTTGCGCGCCATTCCCGGCGTGGCCGGAGTCGGTTCGGCGCAAATGGCTTTCGCCACGCTGGGCCGCGGCCGAGTGATGCTGCAGGCCTACGAGAGCGGCGTCGCCGTCGCGCGCACCCAGGCACTCGACGGCGTGAGCCCCACGGAACTGGCGCAGATGGCCGCCGGTACCGGCATCGTCATCTCCCGCGACGTAGCCCGCACGCTCGGCGTGCACGAGGGCTCGCCGCTGACCCTGCCGACTCCGAGCGGTGAGCATCAGGTCACGGTCCTGAAGGTGGTGCCGTACTTCTCGGCCGTCGCGGGCGTGGTCCTGATGGACCTGGACATCATGCGGCAGTGGTATCAGCGTCCCGGTGAGACGATCCTCGGCCTTGATTTCGCGCCCGGCGCGGATCATGCCGCGGTGATGGCCGCCGTCCGTGCCGCCGTGCCCGCCGACATCCACGTCGATACCGGACGGCAAGCGGTGACCGCGATTTCGTCGAGTGTCCAGCAGGGCACCGCGATCAGCGCCGCCATTCTCTGGATCGTTGTCATGGTCTCGGCCGTCGCCCTGCTCAACACCCTGATGCTGTCGGTGCTCGACCGCCGTCGCGAACTCGGGGTACTGCGGGCCATGGGCACGAGTCGCAAGTTCCTGCTGCGCACGGTGCTCACCGAGGCGGCGGGCATCGGGGTGACCGGTGCGCTGCTGGGTCTGGCGATCGGCTCGGCGGTGCACTACCTGTCCACCTTCGCCCTCGGCCATGCCATCGCCATGGACATCCCGTATCACGCCAGCCCGCTGCTGGTGGCGTACGCGATCATCGCGCTCGTGCTGTCCCTCCTGGGCGCGATCCCGCCCGCCTTGCGCGCGGCGCGGTTGCCCATCGTGGAGGCCATCGCCATCGATTGATTGTTCTTGTCCGGCTGCCCAGCTCGCCCGGTCCGACCACCTCGACGGTGGTCGGACCGGTCACTAATAGGATGGTGCGCATGAGCGCAGCGACCGTGGACTTGATGGACTACTCCGATGTCATCGACCGGTTCGATCCGGTGTTGGGCATGGAGGTACATGTCGAGCTGGGCACCGCGACCAAGATGTTCTGTGGGTGCCCGACCGAATTCGGCGCCGAGCCCAACACCCAGGTGTGCCCGGTCTGCCTGGGGTTGCCGGGCTCGCTGCCGGTGGTGAACGAGAAGGCCGTCGAGTCCGCGATCCGCATCGGGCTCGCGCTGAACTGTTCCATCACCCCGTGGGGGCGGTTCGCGCGCAAGAACTACTTCTACCCGGACCAGCCGAAGAACTACCAGATCAGCCAGTACGACGAGCCGATCGCCACCAACGGCTACCTCGATGTGGTGCTCGACGACGGGGAGATCTTCCGTGTCGAGATCGAGCGCGCGCACATGGAGGAGGACACCGGTAAGTCGCTGCACGTCGGTGGCGCGACCGGTCGCATCCACGGCGCCTCGCACTCGCTGCTCGACTACAACCGCGCCGGTGTGCCGCTCATCGAGATCGTCACCAAGACCATCGAGGGTGCCGGTGAACGCGCCCCCGAGGTGGCGCGCGCCTACGTGACCGCGCTGCGCGAGGTGCTCAAGTCCCTCGACGTCTCCGACGTGAAGATGGAGCAGGGCTCGATGCGCTGCGACGTCAACGTCTCGCTGATGCCCAAGGGCGCCAAGGAATTCGGCACCCGCACCGAGACCAAGAACGTGAACTCGCTCAAGAGCGTCGAGGTCGCGGTGCGTTTCGAGATGCGGCGGCAGGCCGTGGTGCTGTCCGAGGGCGGCGAAATCCTGATGGAGACCCGCCACTTCCACGAGACCGACGGCACCACCTCCTCCGGCCGCATCAAGGAGTCCGCCGAGGACTACCGCTACTTCCCCGAGCCCGACCTCGAGCCCGTCGCCCCCGACGCCGCCTGGGTCGAGGAACTGCGCGGCACCATCCCCGAATACCCGTGGCTGCGCCGCGCCCGCATCCAGTCGGATTGGAACCTCTCCGACGAGGTCTTCCGCGACCTGGTCAACGCCGGTGCCCTGGACCTGATCATCGCCACCGTCGACGCCGGTGCCTCGGTGGACGCCGCCCGCTCCTGGTGGGTCGCCTACCTGACGGAAAAGGCCAAGGAGCACGAGGTTTCGCTGGAAGACCTCGCCATCACCCCCAAGCAGGTCGCCGAGGTCGCGGGCCTGGTCGAGGCCAAGACCATCAACAACAAGGTCGCCAAGCAGGTCGTCGACTACGTCCTCGCCGGTGAGGGCGACCCCGCCGCCATCGTCGAAGCCAAGGGCCTCGGCATGGTCTCCGACGACTCCGCCCTCCAGTCCGAAGTCGAAAAGGCCCTCGCCGCCAACCCCGACATCGCCGAAAAGATCCGCTCCGGCAAAATCCAGGCCGCCGGCAAGGTCGTCGGCGACGTCATGAAGGCCACCCGAGGCCAAGCCGACGCCGCCCGAGTCCGCGAACTCGTCCTCGCCGCCTGCGGCGTCGAAGGCTGACGGAACCCCGAACAACCCTGTGGCGCACGGCGATTGCCGTGCGCCACAGGCGTTTCTACCCAGCGCTCAGATCGGATGGTCGAAGACCACCGCGCGGGTTGTCGCCGCCGGATCGGTGAATTCGAGCAGGCGGGTCAGGCCGGACCAGGTTTGGACGTCCGCGACGGTGGCCGGGCCGAAGGCGGCGAGGTACCGCAGCACCATCTCGTCGAGGGACAAGGTGGTGGTCGGCTCGGAGTCGAGCCAGGCGCTCAGGGTGGTGTGGGCGATCGGTCCGCTGCGGCCCCAGACACCGCGGGGCGGCACCTGCACCAGCGGCAGTCGGGTGCGTGCGGCGTAGACGAGTGAGGCGGGGGCGCATTCGGGCCAGCGCTCACCGAGCAGGACGCCGAGATCCTTGTTGGTGCGCGGCTTTTCGCTCAGCAATTCGGCCGCGGCCGCTTCCAGGGCGGTCATGTCGATGTCCGCGAGTGGCTTGCCGTGCAGATGGTTGTGGTGCAGGTCGCGGTCCAGGACCGGCTGGATGAGAGGTCGCAGTGCGGCCGCGTCCTCGGGGGTTACCAGGTGAATCGTCGAGCGCATCAACGCGATCCGCACCAGGCGGCCGTCGGACAGCGGTTCGGCGGCCCGGTCGGGGGTGAAATCGGCGAGGCGCGAGAAGAATCCGAGGTACCAGCTGTGCGGGGTCTGCGCTTGCAGGCCGATCAGGTGACGCACGGTTTGCGCGACCGTCATATCGCTGCGGGCCAGCAAGGATTGGCGAGCGAGGGTGGCGCGGTTGAGCTTTCGCCGGTCGAGCACCGGAGCCATGGGAGTGCCTTTCCCGCGCAACGGCGGTGACGCAGGGCGCGTCACCGCCGCCGGGGTGTCGAGGTGGCGGATCAGGGCAGGGCGGTGAAGAACGTACGGAGGTCGGCGGTGAAGAGGTCCGGGGCCTCGAGGGCCGCGAAGTGGCCGCCGCGGTCGAATTCCGACCAGTGCACCAGGTTGTTGAGTTGCTCGCCGTAGCGGCGGATCGCGATGTCCTGGGCGAAGACTGCGACGCCGATCGGGGTGGGGGACGGCGTGGCGTGGTAATTGCGGACGTGCATGTTCTCGTAGTAGAGGCGGGCGGCGGAGCCTGCGGTGCCGGTGAGCCAGTAGAGCATCACGTTGGTGAGCAGGCGATCTCGGTCGATGCTTGCCTCCGGCAGGGCGGTGGACGGGAAGGTCCAGGCCTTGAACTTCTCCATGATCCAGGCCAGCTGGCCGATCGGGGAGTCGACCAGGGCGTAGGAGAGGGTCTGGGGCCGGGTGGCCTGGAGTTGGAAGTAGCCGTTGTCGTCACCGAGGAAGTCGGCGAGGCGTTCCAGGCGCGCCTGCTCGGATTCGGTGAGGGTGGCCCGCTCCTCGTCGGAGACCTTGCCGAACGGGATGAACCCGAATGTGGCGGCGTTGAGGTGCACGCCGACAACGTGTTCGGCGTCGATGCGCCCCAGCTCGGCGGAGACGAACGCGCCCATATCGCCGCCCTGCACGCCGTAGCGCTGATAACCCAAGCGCCGCATCAGTTCCGCCCAGGCGGCCGCCGCTCGCCCGGTGTTCCAACCGGTTTCGGTGGTCGGGCCGGAGAATCCGAAGCCGGGCAGGGACGGGATCACCACGTGGAACGCCTGCGCCGGATCGCCGCCGTGCGCGGCCGGATCGGTGAGCGGGCCGATCACATCGAGGAATTCGACGATCGAGCCCGGCCAGCCGTGGGTCAGGACCAACGGCAGCGCATCCGCCTGCGCGGAGCGGACATGCAGGAAATGCACGTTCTGCCCATCGATTTCGGTGGTGAACTGCGGAATCTTGTTGAGCTCCGCCTCGTGTGCGCGCCAGTCGTAGGAGGTGCGCCAGTACTCGGCCAGCTCCCGCAGGTACTCGCGCGGGATGCCGTACTCCCAGCCGACCCCGGGCAGCTCATCCGGCCACCGCGCCCCGGCGAGCCGGCTGTGCAGATCGTCCAGCGCGGACTGGTCGATGTCGATGCGGAAGGGAGTGATGGCCTCGTTGTTCATAAGACAAACCCTAGAGGGACTATAGGACAGCTTCGGTCCTATAGTCCTGGCACACTTTTCACTGTGAAAGAAACCTCCGCCCGATTGCTGCGGCTGCTCGGCCTGTTGCAGATGCGCCGCGAATGGTCCGGGCAGGATCTGGCCGACCGGCTGGGCATCACCACCCGCACCGTGCGCCGCGATATCGACAAGCTGCGTGCCCTGGACTATCCGGTGCAGGCCGCCAAGGGCATCACCGGCGGCTACTGGCTCGGCGCGGGCGCGGAGTTGCCGCCGCTGCTGCTCGACGACGAGGAGGCGGTGGCCATCGCCATCGCCCTGCGCACCGCCACCGACAGCGGGGTCGCGGGCCAGAGTGAGACCGCGCTGCGCGCACTGGTGAAACTCGAGCAGGTGCTGCCCGACCGGTTGCGAAATCGCCTGGACGCCTTGCAGATCGCCACCGTCCAGACCCCGGAGACCACACCCGCGATCGGTGCCGACGTACTCACCACGATTGCCGCAGCCTGCCGAGACGAACAGCGACTGCGCTTCCACTACGCGGGCTCGGAGACGCCGCGGACCGTCGAACCGCATCAATTGGTGAGCTGGGGCCGACGCTGGTATCTGGTGGCCTGGGATGTCGGCCGCGAGGATTGGCGCACCTTCCGGGTGGATCGCATGGAGCCGAAAACCCCTGTCGGCCCGCGCTTCCTGCCCCGCGCACTGCCGGGCGACGATGCCGCCGCCTTCGTCGCCGCCGGTATCGCCCAGCGCTGGCCGTTCCGGGCCACACTGCGCCTGCACGCGTCCGCCGATTCCGACGCGGCCCGCGCCACCGCCACCTACGGCCGCCTCGAACCCGTCGACGATCACCACTGCCTGCTGCACATCGGCTCGGAGGACGCGCGATCGCTGACCTTCCTGCTCGGCGCCCTGACCGTCGACTTCGACGTCCTGGACAACCCGGAACTGGCCCGTGACCTGCGGGCCACCGCCGCGCGTTTCGCCGCCGCGGCCGAGGGAATCGAGCCGCAGGGCTATCGTGCGCCACGGTCCTGACTCCACTCGCCCCAATTCTTGTTTCGGGGCGCGCGGCACTAGCCGCGCGCCCCGAGCTTTCTGAGCGATCATGAGGCTTGACCCTCACACCGTGTGAGGTCCTAAACCTGGAGGAGTCATGTTCAGTATTGGAGACTTCGCCAGGTTCGGGTCGGTGTCCGTGCGGATGCTGCGCCATTACGACGAGATCGGACTGCTGTTGCCGTTCGAGGTGGATCCGTGTTCGGGCTATCGGTTCTATGCGGCCGATCAGCTGGCACGGCTCAATCGGATCGTCGCGTTGAAGGATCTCGGGTTCACCCTCACCCAGGTGGCCGAGATGCTCGACGGGCAACTGTCGGCGGAACGGTTGCACGGCATGCTGCAACTGCGCCGCGCTCAGTTGGCCACCCAGGTGGCCGCGGATACCGCACGGCTCGCGAGTGTCGAGGCGAGGCTCCTGCGTATCGAAAGGGAGGGCGTCATGCCCGAGCAGGAAATCATCGTGAAACCGCTGTCGGCCACCTATGTCGCCGAAATGACCGATGTGGCCGCCGAATCCGGCGAGGCCGCGGTCGGGCCGATCATCGAGCGGCTGTATTCCCGGATGGCGAAGGCGATTCCGGAGGCCGGTCTCACCATCACCGGCGCGCCCATCGTGTATTACGAAGAGCTGGACGAGGGTTTGCGCGTGCACGTCGCGCACCAGGTCGCGGGCACCGCGGCCCCCGGGGGCCCGCTGGATCTGCTGTTGTTGCCGGAGGTGTCGCGGGCGGCCACGCTGGCGCATCGCGGCAAGCTGACGGATCTGTGTGTGGCCTTCGAGGCCATGGGGCGCTGGGCCGACGAAAACGGTTACAAGCCCAACGCTCCCATTCGTGAGGTCTACCTCGAGGCTCCCGGCGATCCCGCGTCCGACGAGTGGGTCATCGAACTGCAGATGCCGGTCGAGTGACCTACGCGCTGCCCCAAGAGTGCAGCAGGTAGGTGATGTTCGCGGTGATCGAGGTGACCACATCCGCGAGATTCAAAGCCGCTGAACCCAAATCGACGCTGCCCATCTGATTCCTCCAGTGTTGCCACTAGATTGCTCATTCACGGTAGGTGCCCCGGTCCGCGGATGTAAACACTGGGATTTCACTCGGATTGGTACCCACACCGGCCAGTGCAACACTGTCCGAACGTGCCCTGAACAACACTGCGGCGCACAGCATTCGCTGTGCGCCGCAGTGTTGCTGATCGAACTAGCTTCGCTCGCCGACCCCGCCCGAGGTCGGCGGCGGAATCCGCACCACGCGATCGTCGTACTGATTGGGATTGCCGTCCGGCTTGTTCACCGTCGCCACCCAGATATTGCCGTCACCCGCGAGCGCCGTGCCGTCGAGCCGCCCGTACTTGTCCTGTGCCAGCACCGACGGCGCCGCGGTCACCGCGTGCGACGTCTTGTCGGCCGTGGCGATCGCCAGCCCCTTCTGATTGGTGAGCGAGATCGCCACCCCGTCGGAGGCGGCCGCACAGCCCGCCACGCCCGGATGATCCGACCACGTCCACGCCTTCACCGCGACCCCGTCCGGCCCGACCCGCTGCAGCCGGTCCTCGGTGGCGGTGCGGTCGGTGAACCAGATGGAATCCTTACCGTCCGTGCACACTCCGCCCGCCACGCCGATCCCGGACACCATCACATTCGCGGTCGCGCCGGGCGCGGGGGAGTCGATGCTGAGCAGCTTGCCCGCCAGCGAGGAATTGTCGCCCGCCAGCGCCGGATTGCCCGCGTCCCCGGTCAGCACCACCATGCGATCCCGCAGGAAGTCGATGGAGCCGCGATTGCCGTTGAGCCCCTTCGGGATTCCGGTCAGGATCGGCTTGGGCACGCCGCCGCCGTCGGTGGCGATGCGCACCACCCGGTTGTCACTGGCAGTGGTGATGTAGGCGTAGAGCAGCCCGTCCTCGCTGAAGGTGGGCGAGAGCGCCAGCCCGGTCACGCCGCCGTCCCCGGCCGGATCGATATCCAGCTTGGCGATCTCGACGGGCGCGGGCGGTTCACCTTCGTCGGTGGCGACCACCTTGAGGATCCGGCCCGTGGTGCGTTCGGCCACCAGCGCGCTGCCGCCGTCGGGCAACGCGACCAGCCCGCCGGTGGTGTCCAGGCACGACACCACCACCGCGATCTCGGGATCCACGCACGGCAGATCCGGTCGTTTCGCGTTGGTGGGCGGCGCTTTCGGCGTGGTGCTGTTGGGCTCGGCGTCCTGCCAGGTCGGCTCGGTCGTGAACGGGCTCGACGCGCGATCGTCGAAGCGAGCGCAGCCGGACAGCAGCAGCGCGCCGAGGGTCACACCCAGCACGACCCTGCGTGCGCCCACCCCGACCCGGCCAGCGGCAACCAAACTCATGCCTGGAACGTTACGGAAAACCTGCCGCCGATGCGCGGACGGGGTGGCGCAAATCTTTCGATCGAGGGGTCGCCGGAGGGTGGATGCGATGTCGTTCTGCCACACGTGTCACGAATCGGACGTTGGACACGCCCGTGTTCTGCTGTGTGTCGCAGCCTTCCGGCTAATAGTCTGGCCCGCGTGACTGACAAGCCGACCGAGCCGTCCGCCGTGCCGGGCGACACCACGCCCGCAGCGCCGCGACCGGCCGGTGAACCGGTCCGCAGCCCCTTCGATTCGCCGACCGAGCAGTTCGCCTCCGTGTCCGGCGTCCAGACCGGCATGACCGGTGGTGTGCAGACCACCGAGAAACTGCCCCGCACCGATGTCCAGACCACCGAGAAGTTGCCACGCACCGACGAGGAACTCGGTCTCGATCCTGAGGTCCCGCTCTACTCGCAGGTGCGCAATGCGATTCCGGGCGCGGCCAACTCCACCACCGCCGAGCCGTCCCCGACCTACTCCTTCGCCAGCATCCCGCCCGCGCCGTCCGCGCCCGCCGACGGCAACGGCCGCCCCCGCCGTCGCGACGACCGGCGCGGCACCCTGGACCTGGGATTGCTGTTGCTGCGCTTGGTCATCGGCGGCACCTTCATCTACCACGGCCTGCAGAAGGCCACCGGCTGGTTCCACGGGCCGGGCCTCGACGGCATCAAGACCGCCATGGAGAACGGCGGCTGGAAGCACGTCGACATCGCCGCGCCCATGCTCATCGCCGGTGAACTCGGCGGTGGCGTGCTGGTCGTCATCGGCCTGGCGTCGCCGTTGGCGGCGGGCGCGCTGCTCGCGGTGATCCTCGACGCGTGGATGTGGAAGCAGGGCATGGTGCCCGGATTCCAGTACTCGGCCAAGGCGAATTCCACCGAGCTGGAATCGATCCTGGTCGGCCTGACCACCGTGCTGATCCTCACCGGCCCCGGCCGACTGTCGCTGGACCGCAACCGCGGCTGGTCGACCAGGCCGTTCATGGGCTCACTGGCGGCCTTCGTGGCAGCCGTGGCAGCGGCCATCCTGACGTACGTCTATCTGCACGGCGGCAACCCGCTGGCCGGTATCGGCCCGTTCTGAACGACCCCCCCGAATACGAAGCGGCCGGGATGATCTCAGATCATCCCGGCCGCTTTCTTTCACCTCAGTATTGCCGTGAGGTCCAGGATTCCCACTCCTGGAAGGTCTCCCGGTGGAGATTCAGCACCCGACTCGACTTCATGTCGATCTGCTGGCTGAGCATCGCCTTGTGCGCGGTGCTCTGCGCGATCTCGTCCGGAGTCATCATGAACTCCGTCGACTCCAGATGCCGCACTTCGGCGGCCAATTCCTCGGCCTCGGCCAGCAGCGCCTTCGCTTCGGCGTTGCGGGCATCCGACCGCGCGAGCATGGCCGTGTACTCGGCAAGCATCGTGTCCGCCTTGCCGATGTATTCGATTGTCATTCCCTTGCTTTCCTGAATTACGGCACGTACCGGACGGCACCCTTGTCGGCGGAAGTGGCGAGCGCGGCGTAGGCGCGCAGCGCCGTCGTCACCGGGCGCTCGCGATTCACGGGCTGCCAAGGCCGTTCGGACGCTTCCATTTTCACGCGGCGCTCCGCGAGAACCTCTTCGGGGACCAGCAATTCGAGCGCGCGGGTGTGCACGTCGATGCGGATGCGGTCACCGTTCTCGATCAGGCCGATGGACCCGCCGGCCGCCGCCTCCGGGGACATGTGGCCGATGGACAGGCCCGAGGTGCCGCCGGAGAAACGCCCGTCGGTGATGAGCGCGCAGACCTTGCCCAGGCCGACGCCCTTCAGGAACGAGGTGGGGTGCAGCATCTCCTGCATGCCGGGACCACCCTTGGGGCCCTCGTAGCGGACCACGACCACATCGCCGGGCTTGATCTCCTTGTTCAGGATCTTGGAGACCGCCTCCTCCTGGGACTCGACCACCACGGCCGGGCCCTCGAAGGTGAACAGGTCTTCGTCGATGCCCGCGGTCTTGAGGATCGCGCCGTCCGGAGCGATGTTGCCGCGCAGCACGCACAGCCCGCCCTCGACGGTGTAGGCGTGCGCCTTGTCGCGGATGCAGCCGCCCTCGGCGTCGGTGTCCAGCGAGGACCAGCGGTTGTCGGTGGAGAACGGCACGGTGGTGCGGACCCCGCCGGGCGCGGCGTGGAACAGCTCGACGGCTTCCTCGGAAGCCTTGCCGGAGCGGATGTCCCAGGTATCGAGCCACTCGTCGAACGACTTGGTGTGCACGGTGGTGACGTCGGTCTTCAGCAGACCGGCGCGGCGCAGCTCGCCGAGGATGGCCGGAATGCCACCGGCGCGGTGCACGTCCTCCATGTGGTAATCGGAGTTCGGCGACACCTTCGACAGGCACGGCACGCCGCGCGAGATCTCGTCGATGCTCTGCAGATCGAACTCGATCTCACCCTCCTGCGCGGCGGCGAGGGTGTGCAGCACGGTGTTGGTGGAACCGCCCATGGCCACATCGAGGGCCATGGCGTTGTGGAAAGCCTTGGCATTGGCCACATTTCGCGGCAGCACCGAGGCGTCGTCGTCGCGGTACCAGCGGGTGGCGATGTCCACGATCACCCGTCCGGCCTTCTGGAACAGGGCGCGGCGGGCCGAGTGCGTGGCCAGCGTCGAGCCGTTGCCCGGCAGCGACAGGCCCAGCGCCTCGGTGAGGCAGTTCATCGAGTTGGCGGTGAACATGCCCGAGCAGGAGCCGCAGGTCGGGCACGCGGAGCGCTCGACCTCGGACAGGCCGTCATCGGTCACGTTCGGCGAGGCGCTCGCGGAGATGGCGGTGATCAGGTCGGTCGGAGCCTGGGCCACGCCGCCGACGACCACGGCCTTACCGGCCTCCATCGGACCGCCGGAGACGAACACGGCGGGGATGTTGAGCCGCATGGCGGCGTTCAGCATGCCGGGAGTGATCTTGTCGCAGTTGGAGATACAGACCAGCGCGTCCGCGGTGTGGGCGTTGGCCATGTACTCCACGGAGTCCGCGATGATCTCGCGCGAGGGCAGCGAGTACAGCATGCCGCCGTGTCCCATGGCGATGCCGTCGTCCACGGCGATGGTGTGGAACTCACGCGGGACGCCACCGGCAGCCCGTACCGCCTCGGCCACGATCTCGCCGACGTCCTTGAGATGCACGTGGCCGGGCACGAACTGGGTGTAGGAGTTCGCGATGGCGACGATCGGCTTCCCGAAGTCGGAATCCTCGAGACCGGTCGCGCGCCAGAGGGCGCGAGCGCCCGCGGCATTGCGGCCGACGGTGGTGGTGCGTGAGCGAAGCGGTGGCATGGGTCAGGTCCTCGGTTCGTGTCGCAGGGGGCTGTGGCGACTACGCCGGAACATTTCCGCAAAGACGTGCTCCGGCGGGCCTCAACGTTACTCCGGCGCGGACTCGCCCTTGTCGTCGTCCTCTTCCACGGTTTCCGCGGCCTCTTCCTCGGGCTCGGCGAAGGGGTCCGGGATGCGGCCGTTCGAGGCGGCGACCAGAGTCGCGAGCTGTCCGTAGCCGACTGCGGGCAAGGTCACATCGGAGTCGTCGGCCAGGTGCACCTGCAGGTAGCCGCGCTTGGGGATGCGCAGTCCCTTCACATCGGACCAGTCGACGTGGCGCGAGCCGAAAAGAGTGCGGGTGTCGATCCCATTGTCCGAGACGGTGGTCCGGGTGCGCTCGACCCAGATCGCCACCACGAGCGGGATCGCGAACAGCACCCACAGCACCTGCGGCCAGCCGAAGAACGGGAACGCGACGCAGAACAGCAGGATGAACACGCCCATGTGAGCGAGCCGGGGGATGCGGATCACCTGACCCGCGTCCGATTCGGACTCGGGCGTGTGGGACGATCGAGCAGGTGGCACGGACTGATGCTGTGAGGACACACCCACATCCTTGCATCACGGTGAACGGACCCGATCAACCGCACTGTCTCACATAATGAGACCCAATAGGTCAGCTGTTTGACTCATCGACCAACGCGCAATTACCGTCGAGCGCGTGAATCGAACCGAGCTTCTCGTAATCGGCCGGCGCGTCCAGCGCTGAGCCGACGACTGTAGGTCATTTACGTCAGCTCGCAGCTGCGACGCGCCACCCTCGAACAGCCACCTGGCTGTCGGGGGCTTTTTTGTGTTCAGGCAAGTCCATGAACTGGAACGACAAGCAGTAAAGGAACCAAGACGGTGAGCGCACCTACCGCACGGCCCGGGCCCTCGGCCCGTAAGCCCGCGCCTACGGCCCAGCCGACCCCGGCTGTGGCTGCTACCCCGAATCGTCGCCAGGTCCCGCCCGAGCGGGTCACCGGCGCGCAGTCTGTTGTCCGCTCCCTCGAGGAGCTCGGCGTCGACACGATTTTCGGTATTCCGGGCGGTGCTGTTCTTCCCGTCTACGACCCGCTGTTCGATTCGGTCAAGGTCCGCCACGTGCTGGTGCGTCACGAGCAGGGCGCGGGTCACGCCGCGACCGGTTACGCCCAGGCCACCGGCAAGGTCGGCGTCTGCATGGCGACCTCCGGTCCCGGCGCGACCAACCTGGTCACCCCGATCGCCGACGCGCAGATGGACTCGGTGCCGCTGGTGGCCATCACCGGTCAGGTCGGCCGTTCGCTGATCGGCACCGACGCCTTCCAGGAAGCCGACATCTCCGGCATCACCATGGCGTGCACCAAGCACAACTTCCTGGTGACCGACCCGATCGATATCCCGCGGATGCTCGCCGAGGCGTTCCACCTGGCCTCCACCGGCCGCCCGGGCGCCGTCCTGGTCGACATCCCGAAGGACGTGCTGCAGGCGCAGACCACGTTCTCCTGGCCGCCGGAAATGAAGCTGCCCGGCTACCGTCCGGTCACCAAGCCGCACGGCAAGCAGGTGCGCGAGGCCGCCCGGATGATCATGGACGCCAAGCAGCCCGTGCTCTACGTCGGCGGCGGCGTCATCAAGGCCGACGCCAACGAGGAACTACTGGAGCTGGCCGAGCTGACCGGCATCCCGGTGGTCACCACCCTGATGGCGCGCGGCGCGTTCCCGGACTCACACACCCTCAACATGGGTATGCCGGGTATGCACGGCACCGTGGGAGCCGTTGCGGCACTGCAGCGTTCGGATCTGCTGATCACCCTGGGCGCGCGTTTCGACGACCGCGTCACCGGTCAGCTGGACTCGTTCGCGGTGAACGCCAAGGTGATCCACGCCGACATCGACCCCGCCGAGATCGGCAAGAACCGCCACGCGGACGTCCCGATCGTGGGCGACTGCCGTGAGGTCATCACCGAGCTCATCGAGACCCTGAAGGCCGACCCGGCCGCGTCGGGCAAGGCCCCGCTGCTGGATCTCACCGAGTGGTGGTCCTACCTGTCGGGCATCCGCGACAGCTACCCGCTGGGCTGGAAGACCCCGTCCGACGGTTCGCTCTCGCCGGAATTCGTGATCGAGAAGCTGGGCCAGATGGCCGGTCCCGACGCGATCTACTGCGCGGGCGTCGGTCAGCACCAGATGTGGGCCGCGCAGTTCGTCAAGTACGAGAAGCCGCGCACCTGGCTGAACTCCGGTGGCCTGGGCACCATGGGCTACGCCGTGCCCGCCGCCATGGGCGCCAAGATGGGCATGCCGGACCGCGAGGTCTGGGCCATCGACGGTGACGGCTGCTTCCAGATGACCAATCAGGAGCTGGCCACCTGTGCCGTCGAGGGCGTGCCGATCAAGGTCGCGCTGATCAACAACGGCAACCTGGGCATGGTCCGCCAGTGGCAGACCCTGTTCTACGAGAAGCGCTACTCCAACACCGATCTGGGCACCCACACCCTGCGCATCCCCGACTTCGTGAAGCTCGCGGAAGCCCTGGGCTGCCACGGCATTCGCGTGGAGAAGGAAGAGGACGTGGAGGCCGCGATCCGCGAGGCGCAGTCGATCAACGACCGTCCCGTGGTGATCGACTTCATCGTCGGCAAGGACGCGCAGGTGTGGCCGATGGTCGCCGCCGGTACGTCCAACGACGAGATCATGGCCGCGCGCGGCATCCGCCCGCTGTTCGACGACGACGAGTCGATCGCCGAACCGGCCGTCATCCACGAGGCCATGTCGCACGAGAAGGGGTCGCAGGAATGACCACCACCCACACCCTGTCCGTGCTGGTGGAGGACAAGCCGGGCGTGCTCGCGCGCGTGGCGTCCCTGTTCTCCCGGCGTGGCTTCAATATCCAGTCGCTCGCGGTCGGCGGTACCGAGATCCCCGAGATCTCGCGCATGACCATCGTCGTGACGGTGGAGGATCTGCCGCTCGAGCAGGTCACCAAGCAGCTCAACAAGCTGGTCAACGTGATCAAGATCGTCGAGCAGGATGCCGAGTCCTCGGTGGCCCGCGAACTGATCCTGGTCAAGGTGCGCGCCGACGCGAGCGTGCGCACCCAGGTCATCGAGTCGGTGAACCTGTTCCGCGCCAAGGTGATCGACGTGTCGCCCGACGCGCTGACCATCGAGGCCACCGGCACCCGCTCCAAGCTGGACGCGCTGCTGCGCATGCTGGAGCCGTACGGTATTCGAGAGATCGTGCAGTCCGGCGTCGTCGCTGTGGGCCGTGGACCCAAGTCCATCACCGCGACTCGCTAGTAACCGGCCGCCACGGCGGCCACCCGCTCGTCATCCCGGCATGCTTTTGGCCGGGATCCACAACGCTTAATCACTGAATCCAAGAAGGAGCTGACCAAAGTGGCAGTCGAGATGTTCTATGACGACGACGCTGACCTGTCGATCATCCAGGGCAAGAAGGTCGCCGTCATCGGCTACGGCAGCCAGGGCCACGCGCACTCGCTGAGCCTGCGCGACTCGGGCGTCGACGTCCGCATCGGCCTCAAGGAGGGCTCGAAGTCCCGCGCCAAGGCCGAGGAAGCCGGCCTCACCGTCGGCACTCCGGCCGAGGTCGCCGAGTGGGCCGACGTCATCATGGTCCTCGCGCCCGACACCGCGCAGGCCTCGATCTTCACCAACGACATCGAGCCGCACCTGGTCGCGGGCAACGCGCTGTTCTTCGGCCACGGCCTCAACATCCACTTCGGCCTGATCAAGGCTCCGGCCGATGTCACCGTCGGCATGGTCGCCCCGAAGGGCCCCGGCCACCTGGTGCGTCGCCAGTTCGTCGACGGCAAGGGCGTTCCGGCCCTGATCGCCATCGACCAGGACCCGACCGGCGAGGGCCAGGCGCTGGCGCTGTCCTACGCCAAGGGCATCGGCGGCACCCGCGCGGGCGTCATCAAGACCACCTTCAAGGAAGAGACCGAGACCGACCTCTTCGGTGAGCAGGCCGTGCTCTGCGGTGGCACCGAGGAACTGGTCAAGGTCGGCTTCGAGGTCATGGTCGAGGCGGGCTACGCGCCGGAGATGGCCTACTTCGAGGTGCTGCACGAGCTCAAGCTGATCGTCGACCTGATGTACGAGGGCGGCATCGCCCGCATGAACTACTCGGTCTCCGACACCGCCGAGTTCGGTGGCTACCTGTCGGGCCCGCGCGTCATCGACGCCGGGACCAAGGAGCGCATGAAGGCGATCCTGACCGACATCCAGGACGGCACCTTCGTCAAGCGCCTCGTCGCCAACGTCGAGGGCGGCAACAAGGAGCTCGAGGGTCTGCGCAAGGCCAACGCCGAGCACCCGATCGAGGTCACCGGTGCCAAGCTGCGCGGCCTGATGAGCTGGGTCGATCGCCCGATCACCGAAACCGCCTAAGGTTTCCGGCTTTTCGTCAATGCGAAGGCCCGCCAGGGATCTCCTGGCGGGCCTTCGCATTTCGCGCATGAAGGGGGTTATGCGCGAGGTATTCGTCTGTGGCGGGGTTACCAGCTGCCGGTGGGCGGCAGCATCTGACGCCAGCAGCAGTTGCCGCGATTCCAGTCGTCGTCGCCGCGGTTCCAGTCGTCCCGGTCCCGGTTCCAGTCGTCGCGGTCCCGGTCGTGGCGGTGGTGCCAGTCGTCGTTGTCCCAGCCGTTGTTCCAGCCGTCGTCGTGATGCGGCCACGCCACATCGCTCGGGGTGGGCTGGAGCGGGACATCCGCGGAGGCCGGAACTGTCACTGCGGCAAGAGGAATCAGAGCGATCGCGCCGACAGCGGCCACATGGGCGACGGTCCGGCGTAAGGATATCGACTTCATGGTCACAAACGATGCCCGAGATCGCCCCGGACCGGAACCAATTCCCTGTGAATTCAGGGCCGAATGGTCCTCATGTATGACTTTTCCCCCGGAACCACCCTGAAACCCGTTGGACGGCAACGGCCCCGCAGGATTCCTCCCGCCGGGCCGTTCGCACGTGCACTGTCAGATCAGCGCGCCCGCTCCGGCGCCGAGGAGGGTGCCGGTCGCCAGACCGATCACGGCGCCGACCACGCATCCGGGCGGTGCGGTGAGCGGGGCGATGATGGGAGCGAGGGGGCCCGCCGGGAGGGTGGCGATGGCCGCGCCCGCGATGCAACCGATGACTGCGCCGCCCGCGGCTCCCGCCAAGGCGCCCGCCGCGATATGGTCGGCGCGGCTGGGAGCGACGCCGACGGACCGGGTGAACTGGGAGATCTGGGCCTCGGGGCCCGCCAGTGCGCTGTTGACCTGGGCGACCTGATCGTCGCTGAGGAAGTCCGGGGCAATGGCGGTGAGATCACCGGCGCGCAGTTCGCGCGGGTTGGTGGGGACGATCACGCCGATATCCGGTGTCGGTTCCGGTGCGTGCAGATCGCCCGGCTCGATCGGAGCGGCGGGATAGTCGCGCTTCGGGTCCGGCCTGGTCGGTGCGTAATCGCTTTGCGGCGCCACGCCGTGCGCATCGTCCTGCGGCGAGACCTTCTGAGTCGGCGGCGCGGGTGTGCTGACGCCCGGCTGGGCGGCACCGGCATTGGGGGAGCCCGGATCCGGCTGGGTCACACCGGGTTGCGGCGCGGCGTGGGCGACGGCGCTGATACCCAGCGCCGCGGTCATCGGGATGGCCGAGACGGCGGCGCGCACCAATACGCGCTGAGTTGCCG
The DNA here is from genome assembly GCF_054782115.1 of Nocardia heshunensis. Lineage (NCBI taxonomy): Bacteria > Bacillati > Actinomycetota > Actinomycetes > Mycobacteriales > Nocardiaceae > Nocardia > Nocardia heshunensis. The sequence goes on from NZ_BAAGTC010000009.1 coordinate 666,330, forward strand.
TCTGCCTACGGTGCTTCGCCATGGGTGAAGCCCAACCTTTCCTGTACACAACAACGTTCGAGCATGGCGGGATCGGTCAACCGGTGTTGTTGTGCCAGCAGGCAATTGCCACTATCGGCGACATGGACTCAACCCCCTTACGGTCTGGCATCGCTCAAACCGTATGGCACGCACTATGCCGTAGATCGCAAAACTTGCAAATCGGGTAGTGGCAACCCTGAAACCCCTTGCACGGCAACGGCCCCGCGGGAATCCTCCGGCGGGGCCGTTCGCAATGCGGCTGTCAGTAGTGCGTGCCGCCGTCGATCCGGATCTCGGTGCCGGTGATGAACGCCCCGTCATCCGAGGCCAGCATGGCGACGACGCCCGCCACGGTATCCGGCGAGGCGAACCCCTGCCCGATCCCCGGCGCGAGCTTCATGAACAGGCTCAGATCGGCATCCGCCGGCAGCCCCGGCCCCCGCCCATCGGTCATATCACTCGAAATCGAGCCCGGTGCAACGGCAACCACCCGCAGTCCCTGCTTGGAGTACTCCGCCGCCAGTGCATGGGTCATGGACATGATCCCGCCCTTGGACGCGGCATACGCGGCCATGTAGGGATGCGCGAAGAACGCGGACGTAGAGGTGAAGTTCACGATCACACCCTTGTCCGATTCCAGCAGTCGGGGGAGTGCTTCCTTGATCATCAGGAAGGTCCCGGTCAGGTTGACCGTAATGATCTTGTTGAAGTCGGCCAACGGCATGTCGTGCGTGTGCGCGGACCGCAGAATGCCCGCAGCATTGATCAGCGCATCGATCCCGCCGAGGGTCTCGACCGCCGCGGCCACGCCAGCTTTCACGGATTCTTCGTTGGAGATATCGATCGTCACCGTGGTGAGTCGATCCCCATTCCCGTTCTCGGCGGCCTGCTTCGCAGTCTCCGCCAGCCCGGCCTCATTCACGTCCGCGCCAACGACCTGCCCACCCTCGGCCAGGATCCGATGCACGGTAGCCCGCCCGATCCCCGACCCGGCTCCGGTCACCACTACTCGACGCCCGTCAAAACGCTCCATTGCGATTCCTCCTACAACTAGCTGTCTCTGCCTGACACGGTACGCCTGATTGGCACAACGTGCCACCCTGGCATCCCGTCGATTAGGATTCATGCAAGTCCCACGTCAAAGGAGGTGATATGTCCGCCCAACCCCTCGAACCCGCCCGCCGCCCGTCCCTGGCGGAACGCCGCAAGACCGAAACCCGCATGGAAATAGCCCGAACCGCAGCCCGCCTCTTCGCCACCCACGGCACCGCCGCGGTCACGGCCGAGCAGATCGCCGCCGAATCCGGCGTAGCCCTGCGCACCTTCTATCGCTACTGCGGCACCAAGGAGGAGGCCGTCGAACCGATGCTCGCGGCGGGCGCCCAACGCTGGCTGGTCGACATAGCCACCGGCCCACCCCGCCTGCCCACCCTCCCTGAATTCGAATCCGCCGCCGTCGCTTCGATGGCCCCGGTAGACGGCCATGACGACCTGGAGACCACCCGCGGCCTACTGCGTGCCATGGACACCGACCCGAGACTCCGGGCCGTCTGGCAACGCATCAACCTCGACGCCGAACGCGAGCTGTACCGCATTCTGACGGAATTGACCGGGCCACAAGGAGATCCGTTCCACAATCGACTGACTGCGGCGGCCGCCGCGGGTGCCATTCGGGTGGCACTGGAACTGTGGGCCCAAGACGACACCGCCGAGCGCAACGCTTCCCCGGCAGATCTGGTCGTCCGCTGTATGCGCCGACTCCACGTCGCCGACTAGCCGAATGTCCGGCGGGGCAGCGATCGTCGAAGAATTCTCCGGGTTCGTCGGGGGCGTGGAGGGTTAGCGTGAGTCATGGCTGCTGATCGAGATCTACCCGCTATCTCAGGCGTTCGTCGGAGCTTTGTCTCGGCGCGAGGCGTGAGATTTCACGTGACCGAGGCGGGGGAGGGACGGCCGGTGCTCGCGCTCCACGGGTGGCCGCAGCATCACTTCGTCTACCGGGACCTGTTGGCGAATCCCCCTGAAGGGCTGCGGATTATCGCGCCGGATCTGCCGGGGTACGGGTGGTCGGGGGCGGCGCCGCATCGCTGGGCCAAGGACGATGTGGCTTCGGATGTGCTGGCGCTGATGGATGCGTTGGGGCTCGAGCAGGACGTGCTGCTGACGGGGCATGACTGGGGTGGGTTCATCGGGTATCGGATGGTTCTGCGGGAGCCGGAGCGGTTCGGTGGGTTCCTGGTGTTGAACATGGCGCATCCGTGGGCGCCGAAGGGGGATGTGGCTCGGCAGGCTTGGCGGCTGTTGGCTTATCAGCCGCTGATGGCGAGTGTGGGGGTGCCGTTGCAGCGGCGGACTCGGTTCTTGGAGTGGTTGTTCGGGAATGCCATGTCGGAGGGGCATGGGATGGATCGGGAGACCATCGAGGTCTTTTCGCAGCGGTTCAGGGATCCGATAGTGGCTCGGGCGGCGACCGATACGTATCGGACGTTTCTGCTGAAGGAGATTCCTGCTTCGGTGCGGAGGCCGGAGGTTCGGGCGGCGACGGTGCCGGTTCGGGCGTTGTTCGGGAAGGGGGATGCTGCCGTGCATTACTCGTTGGCCGCGGCGGAGACGGCTCGGGCGGATGACTACACGGTGGAGTATGTGGAGGGGTGTGGGCACTTCATTGTGGATGAGCGGCCGGAGTTGGTTCGGGAGGCGCTGATTCGGTTGGCGGAAGCGCGGTGACCTGCTGATATTCGGCGTGTGCGGCCCGGGGTGCGGGGCGGGCGGGGTTAGGGTGGCGGGCGGTCGTCGGGGTACTCGGCTAGAAATTGGTCAAGTGACCGACTAGTCTGCGGGAAACCTGAAATAGAACGGGTTCACTCTTTTGTGGGTGCGGGCCGGGGTTCGCATGCTGCGGTGTGGAAGTGAGGGTGTTATGACGCTGTCCCGGCGGGCTGTGCTGGTGGGCGCTGCGGTTGGTGGCGTGGGGGCCGGCGTGGTGGTTGGTGCGAATGCGGTTGGGGTGCAGCCGAATCGGCAGCAGGCCGCGGGGCAGGATTACCAGGTCGGGGTGGGGATCGCGGATATCACCGGGGCTCCTGCCGGGCAGGGGATGATGGGGTACTCCGAGGCCGATCAGGTGACGACCGGACTCCTCACGCGGTGTTATGCGCGGGCCTACATCGTGGTGGATCAGGCCACCGGGGATCGGGTTGCGTTCGTCAACACCGACAATGCTTGCCTGTTCCAGTCGGTGCACCTGGTGGTGATGCAGCAGTTGCAGCAGCGGTTCGGTGGGCTGTACACCGAGCGGAACGTCAATATCAATGCCACGCACAACCACAACTCGTGCGGTGGCAGCGCTCGTGAGTATGCGTATTCGCTAGCGGCCATGGGGTTTCAGCAGAACTCGCATGATGCCGAGGTGAACGGGATCGTCAAGGCGATCGTGAATGCGCACGAGAACATCGGGCCGGGGTCGATCATGCTCGGGCATGGCGAGTTGCACGATGCGAGTGCCAATCGGTCGCGGGTGGCGTTCGAGGAGAACCCGGCCGAGGACAAGGCGGAGTTTCCGGACGCGATCGATCCGAAGATCACGGTGCTGCGGTTCCGTAAGGGCGGCAGGGACGTTGGGGCGATTACCTGGTTCGCCACGCACGGCACGAGCCTGACCGATCGCAACACCCTCATCTCCGCGGACAACAAGGGCTATGCCAGTTATCGCTGGGAGCACGACGAGATGGGTGTGCGTCATCTCGAAGGCGCACCGGCATTCGTGGCGGCCTTCCCACAGACCAACCCGGGGGATATGACCCCCAACCTCTGGATCCGGCCGATGCACCCGTCGGGTCCCACCGAGGACAATCGCACCAACTGCGCCATGATCGGCGAGCGCCAATATCAGGCGGGCCGAAAGGCTTTCGATGCCGCGTCGCCGATGACGAGCGCCGGTGTGGACTCGGTGCTGCACTATGTGGACCTCTCCGATACCGCCATCGACGGCGACTACACGCCGGATGGGAAGCCCGCGCGCACCTCGCCCGCCATGATGGGTGCGGCGGCGATGGCGACCAGCACGGAGGACAACTGGAACTCCCAGCTGTCGTTCCTGCAAGAGGGCGACTCGAATCCGATGGTGGCCGCGCTCGGCGGGCTGAACTCGCCGATCGAGCAGTGGATGCGGGATGTGCAGGCGCCCAAGCTGATTCTGGCGCCGCTGGGGATCCTGCCGCCGCGGCCGTGGGTGCCGCAGGTGGTGCCGTTGCAGTTGATGCGGATCGGTGATCTGGTGTTGGCGTCGGGGCCGTCGGAGTACACGGTGGTGTCCGGGTTGCGGATTCGGCGGATCGTGGCGCGGGCGCTCAATGTGCCGATCGAGAATGTGCTCGTGCAGGGCTATTCGAACGGCTACAACGGGTATGTCACCACGCCGGAGGAGTACGCGACCCAGCAGTACGAGGGCGGTGAGACCCTGTACGGCCGGTGGACGCTGTCGGCGCACATGCAGGAATTCGACCGGCTGGCAAAGGCTTTGGCGGCGCGCATCGACCTCGGACGAGGACCCGCGCCGCTCGATTGGAGCTTCGGGCTGCAGCCGAACTTCCTGCCGCCGGTGCCCGCGGACCTGCCGCACGCCGGGCGCGCCTTCGGCGATGTGCTCACCCAGCCGGATGCGAACTATGGTGCGGGGCAGACGGTTTCGGTTGAGTTCGTGGGTGCGCACCCCAACAACGACTTCCGGCTGGACGGCACCTACTTCGAAATCCAGCAGGGCTCCGGTGACAACTGGCGGCGCAGCTACGACGACAACGACTGGTGCACCGAACTGCATTGGTCCCGCCCGGACGGGCAGCCCGCCGCGTCGACCATCCGCATCCAGTGGACGGTTCCGGACGATGCACCCTCGGGGCGATACCGGATCAGCTACACCGGCGACAGCCGCGACGGCGCGGGAGCCAACAGCGAATTCACTGGCACCTCGGCAGAATTCGTGATCGGCTGAACGAATGTTCGTTCGACCCGCTGAACCCGCCGACGAGAAACTCCTCTGGGCGATGCTCTATGAAGCCTCCTACTCCCGGGAGCAGGGCAGGCACTCGCCCGACGAGCTGCGAGACGTCCCGCACCTCGGCCATTACGTCGAAGGCTGGGGCGCGGCAGGCGATCTCGGCGTGGTCGGCGGGTTCGACGGGGTACCGCTGGGTGCTGCCTGGCTGCGCCTGTTCGATCCCGCGGACCCCGCCTACGGCTATGTCGACGCCGACACTCCGGAGCTGGCCATCGGTGTCGCTCCCGAGAGTCGTGGCACGGGGCTGGGTACGGCCCTGATGTCGGCCCTGCTCGACGCCGCGCGCGACACCTACGACGCCGTCAGTTTGAGTGTCCGCCTGGAGAATCCGGCGCTGCGGCTCTACGAGCGGCTCGGCTTCGTCGAGGTGGAGGGCACCCGCAAGGCCAATCCGGCCGGGACCGTCAGCGTCACCATGGTGCTCCGCTTCCGCTGATCAGCCGTGCCAGGTGACCACCTGATCGAGCGTTGCCCGCGAGGTCCGGAAACCGTTGGCGGCATGCGCGTCCTCCGCGTACCCGAACGACACTCCGGCCAGCACCTGGCGATTCGCGGGCAGGTCGAAGTACTCCCGCAGGAACGGCGAGTAGGTCGCGAGCGCGGCCTGCGGGGCGGTGGCCACGCCGAGGCTCTGCGCCGCCAGCAGGAACGACGTCAGATACAGCCCGCAGTCGACCGCACCGTACGTCCCGAGATCTGCCTCGGTGGTCAGGATCGCGACGTGCGGGGCGTCGAAAAGCTCGTAGTTGCGCAGCATTTGGCGCATGCTGCCCGTGTGATCGCCGCGCGCGACGCCGACCGCGGTGTACAGGGCCCCGCCGCATTCCCGGCGGCGGTCGCGGTAGACGCCCTCGTATGAAGCGGGGAACGGGATGTCGGTGGCGATGGCCGCGCCGTCGATGTGATCCAGCAGCGCCTTGCGGAACCGGTCGGTGGCGGCCGGATCCTCGGTGATGACCAGCTGCCACGGCTGCGTGTTGCACCACGATGGTGTGCGCTGGGCCAGCCGCAGGATCGCTTCGATATCGGCGCGGGGGACCGGCTCGGGGCGGAAGGCCCGGCAGGTGTAGCGGTCGGCCAGTAGTGATTCCAGCGTGGCATAGCGGTCGGACATGTCTCACCCTCCGAATGTGGTCCCATTTCGAGACCGCTCCAATGCAGTCTCATATTAGGACCAGATGGGTAGGATCGGAAGATGCGGTACGAGGAACTTTCCGACGAGCCGTGCTCGATCACCCGGGCGCTGGTGGTCTTCGGCGACCGGTGGACACTGCTCATCCTCAAGGCGGCCTTCTCCGGGGTGCGCCGCTTCAACGGCTTCCAGGCGTACCTCGGCATCTCCCGCGGCCGGCTGCAGGATCGGCTGGATCGCCTGGTGGAGCACGGGATTCTGGCCAAGCAGCCGACCGAGACCGGCACCTACGCGGAGTACCGGCTCACCGCCAAGGGGCACGACGTGTACCCGATCCTCATGGCCTTCCGGGACTGGGGCGACACCCACATGGCCCCGGACGGGCCGCCGGTCTACTACCGGCATCGCGACTGCCCGGGCGAGGCGCACGTGCATCTCGAATGTGATTCGTGCGGAAAGGAACTCACCGCACGTGACGTCGCCCCGGAAGCGGGACCCGGAATGATCGCCTGAATCAGGCGGTGGCGCTCAGGATTTCGGCAGGTCGAAAGCCAGGCAGCCCGGCGCGAGGTAGTCGTCGCGGTCGAGCAGCATGCGGATCTCGGGTCGCTGCGCCTCGGGGATCCGGGCCAGTTCCTCGTGCACAGGGGTGCGGAATGCCTCGCCGCGCGCGGTCATCACCGGCAGCCAGTTGTCGTGATGGTTGGGCACGAACACCTTCGGCCGCAGCGCCTCGACATAACTGCGCGGATCACGCAGCCCGTTGGTGAACTGATTGAAGCCCTGCACCGCGCCGATATGCACGTCCGAGGCGGGCAGGCCGCGCAGCACATCCAGCACGCCGGGAGCCTTGTCCAACAGCGGGCCGGACGAATCATGCCAGGTCAGCACGAACTCGCCGAGCCGGAACTGGTACAGCAGCACCCCGCCTTCGGGCGCGAACAGATTGCGCGCCAGATGACCGGCATCGGTCAGATTCGGTGGGTACGTGCGAATGTCGCACAGGCACGGCCGCGGCCGCACGGGACTCGAGGCATCGTGCCCCTCGTGTCGCGGCGTGCGTGCGGAGTGGATGTGCCGGACGGCCGTGACCGACAGCCCCGGGGCGAGTTCGAAATCGTGCCGCTCACCCGGCGCGGAAGTGCTGGAACCCAGTTCCTTACAAGACAATTCGGACCCGGCCACCTGCTTGCGGACCGTCGCGCAGTGCTCCGCGGTGCCGTGCACCACCGCGCCACTGGCCCGCGCGATCGTCCCGGCATCGGCGGCGTGGTCGAAATGCCCGTGCCCGATGAAGATCGCGACCGGCGCCAGCGCGGCCACCTCCTCCGGCGAGGTCGGCACATACCCAGAGGTCGCGCCGCGCGGCACCCACGCGTCCAGCAGGAACACCACCCCGCCCAGGGCGACCGCGAAACTCGCGCACCCGAACCAGGACACCAGCACTCGATCGTCGCGCACCGCACCGGTGGCCGGATCCACGGCGTCCTCGCCGAAGAAGCGCTGACGTGCGGCGATCATCTGACTGCTGGGCACCCGAATCCCCTTGTCTCACGTCGCGGCCGGCCGGACCCGGCCGCGCCGTCCCGCATTCTGCCCGGTACCGACCGGACTGTCATCCAATCGCGACAGCCCGCCCCGCAGTGGCCCGATCCGACAACCAGGACATCCCGCGCTCCAACGGCCCCCGACCCACGGTCAGCACCCACAGCGTCGACGCCGCGATGGTGACCGCGAGGAAGACGACCAGCAGGGCATTGCCGGAGGATTCCGCCACCATGTCGCCGAGCAGCCACACCGCGATGATGTGCGCCGAATACACCGTCAACGGCAGGGTTCCGACGGCGATGACGGGGAACAGGATGTGGTGCAACCGATTCGCGGCGAGGAGCAGTACGGCGATCACCGTCAGCGCGAACCCCACCGACCCCACGATCTCGAATGTCGAGCCGGAATGCGCTTCGGCCGTGCGCAATCGAGCCCACTCGTTGGGAGCGACATCGCCGAAGCGACCCAGCAGCCACGCCCCTCCGTAGCCGAGCACCATCATCGGCACGCCCGCCGCGAGCATCCGCATGCGGGTCACCCGCGCGGTCAGATCGCTTCGCCCCACCGCAAGTCCGATGAGCGCGAAGGTGATCCACACCAGCCCCGGATAATCACCGGTGATCGCCAGATCGGTCACCTGCGCCCCGGAGCATTCCGCCGCCATCGGATCACAGCTCGACGGCACCAGCGTGCCCAGCCACACCGTCAGCGGCGGCGCGACCATCGCCCAGCCGGCCGCCAGCATCAGCAGCCGCCGCGGCGACCAGTTCAGAAACGGCAAGCAGCACGCGAACAACAGCGCATAGGTCTGCAGGATCACCGAGATCCCGGTATCCAGCATCGTCAACAGCCCACCCAGCGCGAACAACACCAAGGCGCGCACCAGAATTCGCAGCCGCACCCCGACCAGCTCCGCCCCGCTCGGCGGCCGCTGCCGCCCACTCAACAGTGCGATCGACACCCCGGCCAAGGTCGCGAACAAGATAGACGACCGCCCCGCCGCCACCCCGAGCCAACTACCCGGGTCGGTCCACGCCAACTCCCGCAGCACCCCGACATGCACAGTGATCATGCCCAGCACCGCAATCCCGCGTGCGGCATCGATCCCGGCCAGCCGGGACGCGGTCGGTGGCCGCGCAGGCACGGCGAATGCGGTCGTCATACCCGCATCGTGCCCAGCGCACCATGAGCGGATCGTGAGGACGGTCCCGACCGGCGCGTGGCGGCTCGGGAAGGCTGCGGCAGACCCGGAATTCGCAGGGTCTCGGCGGGAGATTGTGAGCGGCTTCGGAACTGCGGTCCAACATCCGGGGCGGCTGCAAAAGGGCATTCGCACCGTCGCGGAGATAACCGAGACCTTGCCGTTGCCGTGGGCTATCGGTCGGTGAATCCCGGAATCACACTGTGACCAAGCGGTCTGTAAATGTTCAGCCCCTCGTTAATCAATCGGCGTTGCATCGAATTCAGAGGTAGCTGAACGAAGGCTACTCGAAGGGCAAAGGGGCCTTCCATGTACCCGGAAGTGCATGTGGCCGCGCACGATCGCGATGACCACAAGTACACCATGCGCATCAGCCGGCTGGCGATCGACAAGCTCGGTATCCGGCTCTACGACAGGGTTTCGGCGGTTCTGGCCGAACTCATCGCCAATTCCTACGACGCCGACGCCACCGAGGTGGAGGTCGTGCTGCCGTGGGGTGCGATGCTGGCCGGAACCGTCCGGGCCGCAGACGAACCCGCCTACGAGATCGTCGTGTCCGACAACGGGCACGGCATGACCGCCGACGAGATCAACGAGCACTATCTGATGGTGGGCTCCGACCGGCGCGTGCGCACCGGCTCGGATCTGTCCCGGGAGCGGCGGCGGCCGGTCATGGGGCGCAAGGGCATCGGGAAGCTGGCCGCGTTCGGGATCTGCCGCACCATCGAGGTGATCACCGCGGGCAGCCGTGATGACGACCGGACCCCGTTGGGCTGGAACGTCTCTCACATCGTGATGGATCTCGACGACATGCTCTCCGACACCGAGAGCGACTACTTCCCGCGACCCGGGCAGCTGGACGGCACCTTCACGTCCAAGCGCGGGACCACCATCATCCTGCGCAATTTCCTTCGCAAGCGGGTGAATACAGGTACCGAGCTGAACCGTCAGCTGGCCGCCCGCTTCGGCATCGAGCGGGCCGACTGGCGGGTGGAGGTGCGCAACACCATCGGGCAGGAGAGCTTCATCCTCAGCCAGCTGCCCATCGACGTGATGGAGGAGACGCGCGTCGATGTCAGCCGGGTGCCGGTGCGATTCGGGCGGCAGTTCCTGCCCCTGACCGGATGGATCGCCTACTCCAAACAGCCGTACCGCGACGATGCCATGGCTGGAGTTCGCATTTACGCCCGCGGCAAGATCGTCGCTCAGACACGGGATTTCGGCATCTCCGCCGGATTCACCGGAGAGTTCAAACTGCGCTCCTACCTGGTCGGCGCGATCAATGTGGACTGGCTCGACGATGACGACGACCTGGTCCGCTCCGACCGCCAGGACATCATGTGGAACTCCCCGCGCGGCGAGGCGCTCGCCCTGTGGGGCCGGGCGCTGATCAAGGAGATCGGTCGGCTCGGTGAGAAATCCATTCGCCGCCGGGTCTGGGAGGAGTTCGTGGAGCGTTCCCGCATCCACGAGACCCTCGACGCCATCGCCCCCGGCGACCGGCTGTTCCGTGATTCGGTGCTGGATGCCGCGCGAATCCTGGTGGCGCACAAGGATCGTGCGTCGCTCGACGATCCGGCGCACATCCAGAACATGCTGCGGCTGGCACTGTCGCTGGGTCCGCAGCGCAGCCTGCTCGACACCCTCAAGGAGATCGCCGAGGAAGAGGGCGATCCCGAATTGGACGTCGTGGTCGCGCTGTTCGAGCGGGCCCGGGTCGCCGAGATCTACTCGCTGGGCCAGATCGCCAGCGAGCGGGTCGCCGTGGTCGCCCGCCTGCGTGCCCTCATCGACGACCGCCGCTCCCTGGAACGTCCCTTCCAGGAGCTCATCGAAAGCGCCCCCTGGCTGCTCGCCCCCGAGTGGACGCCGCTGGGCATGAACGAATCCCTCAAGCGCGTGCGGGCCAGCTTCGAACGCTGGTACACCCAGAAATTCGGCTCCCCGCTGGTCACCTCCACCATCGGTAGCCCGAAGCGCGAACCCGACTTCGTCCTGCTGCACGACTCCGGCGAACTGTGGATCGTCGAGATCAAGCGCATGGACTACCACCTCACCGACGAGGAGTACAACCGCGCCGTCAACTACCTCTACGAACTCGACCATTTCCTCGACGACAACCCGCGGATCGGCGCCCAATTCCCGCGCCGCCGACTGACTTTCATCGTCGACCACATCGACAGGCTCGGCCCCGCCTCGCTCTCCTCCCTGGTGAGCGACCAGCGAGTGGACCGCCGCACCTGGCGCGAACTGCTCGACTCCAGCCTGCGCGCCCACCGCGACTTCCTCGAACGCGTCTACGCCATGCGCGGTGCCAGCCCCGAGGAGGAAACACCCACCCGCGACATCCGCGCAGGCTGAAACCACCCGCGCCGCACCGCCAGCGCCGGGCCGAAGCGAGCACGACCCGAAAGACGCGCCGGTGCCCAGCGCGGGTCCCGGTGCCCGGGCCATCCGAGGGGCAGCCCGGGCACCACCCCTCCCCGAGACCCCCTGCGCGAAGATATATCTTCCCGCTCGGGTGAATTCGACGGTGCTGGGCGTCGGACCAGTGATGCGTCGAGGCCGGTTTGTTCGATTAGTAGTCGAGGCCGCTTGTAGGTGGCCGACCGTTCGGAGCGCGGCCGTGACACCATGGACCGCGGCACGTGCGGGGACGTGGAAAGCAGCCGAACGGTTCGAGAAGGTTGGTAATGGTGCGCGGCACGGTGAAATGGTTCGACAGCGAGAAGGGCTTCGGTTTCCTGAGCGCTGATGACGGCGGGCCGGACGTGTTCGTGGAATACACCGCAGTGCAGGGGCAGGGCTTCCGATCGCTGCTCGAGGGGCAGCGGGTGGAGTTCGAGATCCGCACCACCAAGCAGGGGCCGGAAGCCGTCGCGGTGTGGGTCGCGGCGAAGGTCGAACACTAGCGAACGCAGCGCCGCGGCGGCCGGGGTACCGGCCACCGCGGGGTGATGCTCGATGGATTCTCTCAGCCGCGCAACCGGCGGCGGAAGAATTCGGTTGATAGAGCCTGTGCATGTTGCCGCTGGGCCGGCTCGTCGCGCACGAATTCCACTGCGGCCCGCTCGAACTCGGTGGAGATGAATTCCGCGATCGGTGCGGGCACTTCTCCCGAGCCCATTTCCCGGGTGCGCGACTTCAATTCCGTCAATTCCGCGACGGAGTCGATGAAATCTTTCGGCAGCTCGCATTCCGCCAACAAAGTCGGCACATGCATCGGTGCCACCGCATTGTCCGGGTGTTCGTGCAGCCAGCGCAATGCCATGGCCGGTCGCAGCGAATAGAACACCTTTTTCAACGACCGATTCGAGTCGAACAACTGCCACTGGCGGCGGCCCAGGTGCAGGTAGTGCCGGGCCACCCGATTGCGGTCGGCGACCTCGTCGGCGAGGGCTCGCAATTCGTCGCGGAATTGCGCGTCACCGCGGTAGACGATGGGTGACATCAGCCATTCGATCAGTACCGCGTTGCCGTTCACCAGCAGCCGCAGCGCCTTCAGCAGATCCCAGCCGTTGACATCCAGCAGACCGACCAGTGGCGTCTCGATCACGTCCCGGCCGGGCCAGGGGGTGAGGTAGTCGTCCAGCGGGCGCAGGTAGACGAAACGGCAGTCGTAGTCGGAATCGGGGGAGGGGAACCCCCAGGCGCGGCTGCCGCTCTCGATGGCGAGCAGCATGTCGACGCGGTGTTCGCGCACGATCCGGTCCAGCTCGCCGTCGATCGTGGCGACCACCGCCGGGTCCATGGAAGCGGGGATCGAACGCAGGGTCATGGCAGCCGACCGTAGTGCCCGAGATCCCACCGGTCCACGCGTTTTTCGTGTGTTAAGCCCCCAGAAATAGGGGCGTGATGGGTGCGTTATATGGCGGGAATTCGACATCGATATGAACGAGGCCACAGATTTATTGATACGTGACGCCCGTCACATAGCGTTAATCCCCGTAACGAGCCCCGAAACCCGCCCGATACGCTTCATGTCAAGAAGTTCGACTCGAATACTCGAAGAGGTAATTTCATGATCCCCGTTATCATCGACACCGGTTCCGCTGCTCTCAATGGCCTGCTGAACACCGGCTCGGCTGCCCTTTCCGGCATCCTGAACACCCTGTGGACCGGTTCCTTCGGTGGCTGATTGCCGCTGACTGTCGATTGATTCGACTTTCGAAAGCCCGGCCTCGGACTCCGTAGCTCCGACGCCGGGCTTTCGGCTATCTGTGACCGGCGTCTCCATCGCCGTAAATTCCCCACATCGGACGCGCAATTCGCTGCGCGTTAGCTGAAATTCGGTGTCGCACTTTCGTTTAGACACGCCCACGGCAATGCCCTATGTTTGCCGCATCCGGACGGTCGTCCATGACTCACTCGCACTGATGATGCGGACATGGTCGTGTCCAGAGGGAGTGTTCGAGTGTTGGTGTCCACATGAACGTCGAGGCACTGCAGAGCAGTTGGCGGCTGGTCGAGCGCGTCGGCGACGAGGCCGTCCAGTACTTCTACGCGCACCTGTTCCTGGCGCACCCCGAGGTGCGCGAGATGTTCCCCATCCGGATGACCGGGCAGCGCGAGAAGTTCTTCGCCGCCCTGGGCCGCATCGTCAGCAATGTCGAAACCCTGGCCGCCGACCCGGAATTCGTGGCCCAGCTGGGCCGTGACCACCGCCGCTTCGGCGCGGTCGGCGCGCACTACCCGGCCGCGGGCGCCTCGCTGCTGGCCACCCTCGCGCACTTCCTCGGCCCGCGCTGGACCGACGAGCTCGCCCAGACCTGGACCGCCGCCTACTACGCGGTGGCCGACATCATGATCGACGCGGCCGACCAGGCGTCCAACACTCCGGCCTGGTGGGACGCCGAGATCGTCGCCACCGAACGCCGCAGCGTCGACGTCACCGTGCACACGCTGCGCCCGCACCTGCCCTACACCTATGCCGCGGGCCAGTCGTTGGCCGTCGAGATCCCGCAGCGGCCGCGGCTGTGGCGCTACTTCTCGCCCGCCAACGCCCCGCGCCCCGACGGCACCTTCGACCTGCACGTCCAGGTGGTCGACGGCGGCGAGGTCAGCACCACCTTCGCGCGTCAGGTCCGCCCCGGCGATCAGGTCAGGCTTGGCTCACCCGTCGGCACCGCCTTCCAGATCCCTTCCGGCGCAGTGGAAAACCTGCTGCTGATCGCGGGCGGCTCGGGTCTGGCGCCCCTGCGTGCACTGGTCGACCGCTTCGCGCAGGAGGCCGAGCACTCGCCGGTGCCGCGCGTGCAACTGCTGCACGGCGTGCGCACCTCCTGGAACCTCTACGACCACGAGGCCCTCACCGCGCTCACCGACAATCCCTGGTTCTCCTATACCCCGGTGGTTTCCGAGGATCCCGGCTTCCACGGTGTGCAGGGCACCGTCGGTGCGGTGGCCGCGCGCGGCCGCGATCTGACCGGCACCACCGCGCTGGTGTGCGGCTCGCCCGCCATGGTCGCCGCGACCGTCACGGCGCTGACCACCGCCGGAATGCCGCGCCACGCAATCAGATTCGAGACGTTCGGACAGGCGCCGGGTGCCAACCCCGCCGAGTCGAACAGGAACAAGGTGGCCCAATGGATGTGAAGCCCGACGACATTCGTTCCGTTCGCTTCAAGAACGCGCGCCTGGGCCGCAAGGGTTACGACGCCGAAGAGGTCGACCGCTTCCTCGAGCATGTCCGCTCCGCGATGACCCGGCTGGCCCGTGAGAACCGCAATCTCACCCTCACCAGCAATTCCCCGGAACTGGCTCGGCTGCAACGGGAGAACATGCAGCTGGCCGCCAAGAGCGAAGCCCTGCAGATGCAGATGCAGACCATGGCATCCGCCGGTGAGGTGGCCGAACTGCAGCAGCAGCTGGCCAATGCGCACTGGGAGATCGCCCGGCTGCAGGACGATCTGGAGAAGGACGAGCTGGGCATCAGCGCCCGCGCCGTGCACGTCCTCAACCGTGCCCAGCTCTCCGCCGACGCCATTGTCGAACAGGCCGAACAGCATGCGCGCGACCTGATGTCGGTCGCGCGCGCCCAGCAGCGCGAATTGCTGCAGCGGGCAAGGGATTCCGCGGGCTCGACCCGAGCCGGCTACCCGGATCCGGAGCTGGAGGATCAGCGCCACGAGCAGCTGCGCGCCTACTCCGAGCTGCTGCGGTCGCAGTTGCAGGCCATTGTCGCGACCTTGAACATCGAGGTCGACAAGCTGGCACTGCTGCCGCTGCCGGGAGCCACCGTCGGTGTGCTGCCCGGTGATTCGTTCCCCTCAAGCCTACCGGCCGCGAACGTGGAACACGCAGCACAGCACTGAAATACGCAGCACCGCACTGACATATCGCAACAGCCCACGCGAGAAACGGAATTGGGGGACAACCCTGTGAATATCGAAGCGTTGCAGTCCAGTTGGCAGCAGGTCGACGCGATCGGCCCGGAGGCCGTCGAGTACTTCTACGACCACCTCTTCGCCGCGCACCCCGAGGTGCGGGGCATGTTCGCCGAGGACCTGGCCCCGCAGCGTGAGCGCTTCCTGTCGGGTCTGGCCCGGATCGTCACGAATGTGCAGACGCTCGCCGATGATCCGTCCTTCGTGCAGCAGCTGGGCGCGCACCACGCCCGCCTCGGCGTCGTCGCCGACCACTATCCGGTGGCGGGCGCCTCGCTGCTCGCCACCCTCGAGCACTTCCTGGGCGACGGCTGGACGCCGGAACTCGCGCAGACCTGGACCGCGGCCTACGGCGCGGTGGCGGATCTGATGCTGTCGGCCGACGTCGCCGCCTGAGTCGTGCTCGCGCAGAAGCCGGTTCCGGACCACCCCGGGACCGGCTTCCGCCATTCCGTTCGGAAGTAATAGGCCGACCGCCCCGTATTAGATATACGGGTTTGGAAACCCGCAGTTCACAGCTTTGATGGCGGTTGCCTACCAGGCGGTAAAACACCTTGAAACCAAGCCCATTAAGCTAGCGCCCGTTAATCACTGAATATGCACCGTCCGGATCCCTTCCTCAGGAGTACCCCACCGTGAGCCAAGCAGGCCGCCCTGTTGTTCTGATCGCCGACAAGCTCGCCCAGTCGACCGTCGACGCGCTGGGCTCCGGCGTCGAGGTTCGCTGGGTCGACGGCCCCAACCGCGCCGAGCTGCTCGCGGCCGTGCCGGAAGCCGATGCGCTGCTGGTGCGTTCGGCCACCACCGTCGACGCCGAGGTGCTCGAGGCCGGCAAGAACCTCAAGATCGTCGCCCGCGCCGGCGTCGGCCTCGACAATGTCGATGTGCCCGCGGCCACCGAGCGCGGCGTCATGGTCGTCAACGCCCCGACCTCCAACATCCACACCGCCGCCGAGCACGCCGTCACCCTGCTGCTCTCGGCCGCGCGCCAGATCCCGGCCGCCGACGCCACCCTGCGCGAGCACACCTGGCAGCGCAGCAAGTTCAACGGTGTCGAGATCTTCGGCAAGACCGTCGGCGTCATCGGCCTGGGCCGCATCGGCCAGCTGTTCGCACAGCGCCTCGCCGCCTTCGAAACCAAGATCGTCGCGTACGACCCCTACACCTCGCCGGCCCGCGCCGCCCAGCTGGGCATCGAGCTGCTGACCCTGGACGAGGTGCTCGAGCGCGCCGACTTCATCTCCATTCACCTGCCCAAGACTCCTGAGACCAAGGGCATGCTGAACAAGGAGACGCTGGCCAAGACCAAGAAGGGCGTCATCATCGTCAACGCCGCCCGCGGCGGTCTGATCGACGAGCAGGCCCTGGCCGACGCCATCACCTCCGGCCACGTGCGTGCCGCCGGTATCGACGTGTTCGAGACCGAGCCGTCGACCGACAGCCCGCTGTTCGAGCTGCCGCAGGTCGTCGTCACCCCGCACCTGGGCGCTTCCACCGCGGAGGCCCAGGACCGCGCGGGCACCGATGTCGCCAAGTCGGTGCAGCTGGCCCTCGCGGGCGAGTTCGTGCCCGGCGCGGTGAACGTCACCGGCGGTTCGGTTTCCGAAGAGGTCGCCCCCTGGCTGGAGATCGTCCGCAAGCAGGGCGCGCTGCTGGGTGCCCTCGCCGACGAGCTGCCGGTCTCGCTCGAGGTCCAGGTGCGCGGCGAGCTGACCGCCAATGATGTTGCGGTGCTGGAGCTCTCGGCCCTGCGTGGCGTCTTCTCGGCGCTGATCGAAGATTCGGTCACCTTCGTCAACGCGCCGTCGCTGGCCAAGGACCGCGGCCTGGAGGCCACCGTCACCACCGTCTCGGAGAGCCCGACCCACCGCAGCCTGGTCGACCTGCGCGCCGTGTTCGGCGACGGCCGCACCCTGAATGTGGCCGGCACCCTGACCGAGCCGCACCAGGTCCAGAAGATCGTCAACATCAACGGCCGCAACTACGACATGCGCGCCGAGGGCCTCAACCTGGCCGTCGTCAACTACGAGGACAAGCCCGGCCAGCTCGGCCGCCTGGCCACCAAGCTCGGCGACGCCGGCATCGACATCCAGGCCGCCCAGATGACCCAGGACCTCGACCAGGAAGGCGCCACCGTCATCCTCCGCGTCAACAAGGACGTCCCCGCCGACGTCCAGGCCGCGATCACCGAGGCCGTCGGTGCCGCGAAGGTCGCCCAGGTCGACCTGAGCTGATGCACACCGTCTGAAACACTGTGCCCCTGCCGTCGAAAACGGCAGGGGCACAGTGCTGTTCAGGGTCGGTGTGATCGGTGGATCAGCGGTCGCGGCGGTCGGAGCGGGCGTCGATGATGTCCTTGGCCTCGACCAGGCTGGCCGTCGGGTTCTGCTCGCGGTAGGCCTTGATGGCGTGAATCTTCTTGCCGCGCTGCAGCAGTTCGTCGATCTCGGCGTAGTCGATGGTGCCGGCCGGATCGTGGATGCCCAGGTGCCCGATGATGAGATCGATCTTGCGTTCCAGGCGAACGAGTTTGCGCTCGAGTCGGAGATTATCGAACATCTGCCGAACCCTACCGGCGACGAGTCACAGCGGGGACGGAGCCCCGAAGCGGATCAAACCGTTGCGGGTGTAGCCGAGCACGGTGCAGGTGAGGTGGTCGCCGATGCGCGGCCACTCGCCGCCGCGGCACGGACCCGACCGCTCGTGCAGCAGGTCGCACTCGATGGTGCCGGACCGGCCCGAGGCGGTGCGGACCGAAACCCAGTGGGCTCCATGTCCGGTGACGACACAGTGGACGGTCGAGTGGAGCGGGTACGACGCGTGCATGAGTTGATTTTCGCGCCCGATTCGGGTGAGGCGGGCGGGTTTCTCGCGGATTATTGGTGAATGCGTGGAAAGACGCCGCCCACCGAGCCGCTCAGCGGGCGGGAGCGGCGCAATCTGATGATCGGAACCGTACTGGTCGCCGTGCTGCTCGTGGCCGGGACGGTGCTGTGGACGGTGTTCGATCATCGGCCCGACTACAGCCGCTCCGAGAACGGCTGTGTCGCAGTGCTTTCCGCGGGAACGATGGGCGGGCAGCAGCAGCGGGCCTGCGGCGAACAGGCGCAACAGTGGTGCCGGACGGTGTTCGCGCAGCAGGACGCGGTCTCGCTCAAGGTGCAACAGGAGTGCCGCCGGGCGGGAATTCAGCCCTAACCAGCGGTCCCGAGCCTCCGGCCGTCTCACTGGTTGGGAGCGATTCGCCCTGGTGAAAGGGGTTGTCGGGCTACCCGCTATGGTGGCCGATGGAGTCTCCTGCCAGCGCGGAGCGGATCACGAAACGGAGCATGGATTTCATGAAACTGGCTGTCATTCCGGGCGACGGTATCGGTCCCGAGGTCATCGCCGAGGCCCTCAAGGTGCTCGACACGGTGGTGCCCGGTGTCGAGAAGACCGAATACGACCTGGGAGCCAAGCGGTTCCATGCCACCGGCGAGATCCTCCCGGACAACGTGATCCCGGAGCTCAAGCAGCACGACGCCATCCTGCTGGGCGCGATCGGCGACCCGTCGGTGCAGTCCGGCCTGCTCGAGCGCGGCCTGCTGCTGCGCACCCGCTTCGAGCTGGATCACCACGTGAACCTGCGCCCCTCCAAGCTGTACCCGGGCGTCACCAGCCCGCTGGCCGCCAACCCGGACATCGACTTCGTGGTCGTGCGTGAGGGCACCGAGGGCCCCTACACCGGCACCGGCGGCGCGATCCGCGTCAACACCCCGCACGAGGTGGCCACCGAGGTCTCCACCAACACCCGCTTCGGCGTCGAGCGCGTGGTCCGCTACGCCTACGAGACCGCCCGCAAGCGCCGCAAGCACCTGACCCTGGTGCACAAGAACAATGTGCTGGCCTTTGCCGGTTCGCTGTGGTCGCGCACGGTCGCCGAGGTCGGCGCGGAGTACCCGGACATCGAAACCGCCTACCAGCACATCGATGCCGCCACCATCCACATGGTCACCGACCCGGGCCGCTTCGACGTGATCGTCACCGACAACCTGTTCGGCGACATCATCACCGACCTGGCCGCCGCCGTCTCCGGTGGCATCGGCCTGGCCGCCTCCGGCAATATCGACGCCTCGGGCACCAACCCGTCCATGTTCGAGCCGGTCCACGGTTCCGCCCCGGACATCGCGGGCCAGTCCAAGGCCGACCCGACCGCCGCGATTCTGTCGGTGGCGCTGCTGCTGAACCATCTCGGCAAGGCCGAGGAGGCCGCGCGCATCGAGACCGCCGTCGCCAAGGATCTGGAGTCGCGCTCGGGTGCCGCCTCCACCGTGGCGATCGGTGACCGGATCGCCGCCTCGCTGTAGGACAAAACGGTCAAGCCCCCGTTCCCGCCGATGCGGGGACGGGGGCTTGTTCGTGGCGGTGGCCGAATATCGACGGCGACAACGGGATTCACTGGTTCGTACCAGTGCTCCGATGATCGAAAGCCGACCGAGTCACACCCTTCGCCCGTTCCCTAACCGTGACCGAAATGCCATCCTGAGAGGGGATTTCGTCAAACCTGCTGGGGCAGTGAGGCATATCGCATAGTTGCATTCGGATGCGAAAACTTAACGGGCGCAGCTCTTCCTGATTTGCCGAAGATCAGCAGCTCACCGGGAACCGGTGGGTACCAAGGAGACTGAACCCTTGGGCACCAGCGGCACCGCCGCCAGCGCCACCAGCGCGGCCAGCGCGTAGGTGATCGGGAAGCCGGACGCCGTGATCAGCGCGCCGAAGGCCGGGGCGATCGCGGCCGCGGCCAGGTTCTGCCCGGTGTTCTGGATGCCCAGCCCGCGCCCCGACCAGTACGGACCGGCGATCTCGGCCACCGCCGTGAAGGCCAGGCCGTTGTCGGCCACGGTGATGGCCGAGGCCACCACCAGAATCGGGATGGCCGCCCACCACCAGTGCGCCCACGCCGATACGGCCAAGGCGGACATGGCGATTACCGCCGCCACGGCCACCGTGCGCAGCGGCCGCAGCCGGCTGCCGACCCGATCCGACCAGATGCCCGCGCCGATTCGTCCTGCCGCGCCCACGATTTGGGTGCCCGTGACCAGCGCACCCGCTGCCGCCAGCGACATTCCGACATCGCGGTGCAGCCACAGCAGACCGAACGTCCAGATGGTGGCCTGGGGGATGACCAGCAGAATCGACACCCCGTGGATGCGCAACAGGGTCGAATCGCCCCGGTAGGGATTCGTGGGACGTCCTGTGTCCCCGGCGGATTCGGGCCGCGGTGGATCCACAATCCCGACCAGGCAGCTGATCGCGGCCACTCCGGCCATCAGTGCGGGCACCAGCACGGCCATCGAGAAGCCGTGTGCCGCAGCGACGGCCGGAATCGTCACGGCGCCGACGGCCACACCCAGCGGTTGTGCGGTCTGCCGGATGCCCATGGCCAGTCCGCGCTGATCCTTGGGGAACCAGCCCACGATGACCCGTCCGCTGGCCCCGTTGGTGCTGCCGCCGCCCGCCCCGGCCAGGAACAGCAATGCCCCCAGCGCAACGTAGTTCGTCACACAGGCGGCCGCGACGCCGGTCACGAACATGATCGCGGGACCGGCCACCAGGGCCGCGCGCTCGCCCACGTGATCGACGATCCAGCCCCACGCGATCAGCGTGCAGCACAGTCCGACCAGCGGCATCGCCACCAGCAGACCGGCCGTGGCCAGCGACATTCCGCGCTGGGTCAGCGACGGCAGCAGGAAGGGAGCGCCGTTCGTCATCACCGCGGTGGAGGTCTGCGCGAAGACGCCGAGGGCCAGCATGCTCCACCGTCGTGTCGCACCAATCTGTGTCACGGTGGTCATGACCCTCACCTCGCGTCTCACTATGTGGAACCAATGTCTTACTCTTTGAACATCGGACCCTACGGTACACCTGAGGCGCAAGACGATTTCCGGGACGAGCTGTCAGTTTGCTCACACCTGCCTACCGATCTTGATAGCCGGGTGGCGAAAAGTGAGTTGCCTTGCGTATAAGCGCTTTCCACAATGGGAGCGGGGTGATGCGGGCGGAGATGCCGCCCGGCCCACCGCCCCGCCCGACCGTCGCCACGCCGCCGTGCCGTGGACCCGCCCTGCCCCGCGGTCGGGCGCGTTCGGGCAGGTCGAAGCCGGTCGATAGGATGCCAACCATGCGCCTAGGTCGAGTTGCCAGCCCAGATGGAGTCGCTTTCGTCAGCATCGAAGGAGACGATTCCGCCGCCGTCGCCCGTGAAATCGCCGAACATCCGTTCGGCACCCCGACCTTCACCGGTCGCAGCTGGCCGCTGGCCGACGTCCGCCTGCTGGCCCCGATCCTGGCCAGCAAGGTGATCTGCATCGGCAAGAACTACGCCGCTCACGCCGAGGAAATGGGCGGCCCGGCCCCGGCCGACCCGGTCATCTTCATGAAGCCCAGCACCTCGATCCAGAGCCCCAACGCGCCGATCATCCTGCCGCCCAGCTCTTCTCAGGTGGACTACGAGGGCGAGCTGGCGATCGTGATCGGCCGCCCCTGCAAGGACGTGCCCGCCGCCCGCGCCAACGAGGTGATCCTGGGCTACACCGTCGCCAACGACGTCACCGCCCGCGATCAGCAGCGCCACGACGGCCAGTGGACGCGCGCCAAGGGTTACGACACCTTCTGCCCGCTCGGCCCGTGGATCGAGACCTCGCTGGACCCTTCGGATCTGGAGATCCTCACCGAGGTCGACGGCCAGGTGAAACAGCGCAGCCGCACTTCACTTCTGCTGCACGATATTCCGAAGCTGATCGAATGGGTCACCACCGTAATGACCTTGCTCCCCGGCGATGTCATCCTCACCGGCACCCCGGAGGGCGTCGGCCCGCTGCAGGCCGGCCAGACCGTGTCGGTGACCGTGTCCGGTATCGGCACCCTGTCCAATCCCGTTGCCGCCAAACGCTGAACACGGTAACCCTGAACCGAGAGAGAGCCATGACCGACGTCCGGGTACGTTTCTGCCCGTCTCCCACCGGCACCCCGCATGTGGGACTGGTCCGCACCGCCCTGTTCAACTGGGCCTTCGCGCGCCACCACGGCGGCACCTTCGTCTTCCGCATCGAAGACACCGACGCCGCACGCGATTCCGAGGAGTCCTACGCGGCCATCCTCGACGCCCTGCGCTGGCTCGGCCTCACCTGGGACGAGGGCCCGGAGGTCGGCGGCCCCTACGAGCCGTACCGGCAGTCGCAGCGGCGTGACATTCATCTCGATGTGGTGCAGCGCCTGCTCGCGGCCGGAGAGGCCTACGAATCCTTCTCCACGCCTGAGGAAGTCGAGGCCCGTCACAAGGCCGCGGGCCGGGATCCCAAGCTGGGCTACGACAACTTCGATCGCGACCTCACGCCCGAGCAGATCGCCGCGTACAAGGCCGAGGGCCGCAATGCGGTGATCCGCCTGCGCATGCCCGCCCACGACCTCACGTGGAACGACCTGGTGCGTGGTGAGACCACCTTCCGCGCGGGCGTGGTCCCCGATTTCGCGCTCACCCGCGGTAATGGTGATCCGCTCTATACGCTGGTCAACCCGGTCGACGACGCGATGATGAAGATCACCCACGTATTGCGTGGCGAGGATTTGCTGTCATCGACTCCGCGTCAGCTGGCGCTCTACGAGTCGCTGATCCGAATCGGCGTTGCGGAGTTCACCCCGGAGTTCGGGCACCTGCCGTTCGTGATGGGTCAGGGCAACAAGAAGTTGTCCAAGCGTGATCCGGAGTCGAATCTCTTCCATCACCGTGACCGGGGCTTCATTCCGGAGGGTTTGCTGAATTATCTGGCGCTGCTCGGCTGGGGCATCGCCGATGATCATGATCTGTTCACGATGACGGAGATGGTCGCCGCCTTCGATATCTCGAAAGTGAATTCGAATCCGGCCCGATTCGATCAGAAGAAGGCGGATGCGCTCAACGGCGAACATATTCGTCGGTTGACCCCCGGTGATTTTGCGCACCGACTGCGTGAGTTCCTCACCGGACACGGACATATCGGTGCCGAGATCGACGAGAAGCTCTTCGAAACCGCGGCCGATCTCGTACAGACCCGGATCAAGGTGTTGAGCGAAGCCTGGGATCTGCTGAAGTTCCTGTTCATCAAGCCCGAAGAGTTCGCTATCGACCCCGCGGCGAAGGCGAAGAATCTGAAGGAAGATGCCGCCCCGGTATTGCAGGCGACGGTAAAGGCGCTGGAAGGCGTTTCGGAATGGACCGCGGTCCCGCTCGAAGAGGCGCTCAAGAGCGCGCTCATCGAGGACCTGGGTCTGAAGCCGAACAAGGCGTTCGCCCCCGTGCGCGTCGCGGTGACCGGATCCCACATCAGTCCGCCGCTCTACGAGTCGATGGAACTGCTGGGCCGCGAGATCACCATGGAACGGCTCCGCGCAGCCGCTGCCGAGCTCTCCTAAGCAGCCGAAAAGGTACACAAACCGGCCTCTGACCAGCCGGTTTGTGTATCTACGGTAGGTTGCTGCTAATCTTCTTCTCGGCCGGAAAGCGGTCAGGAACTTCCCCCGGGGAGAACCTGAAAGCCCAGGTCAATGGGGTATGGTGTAATTGGCAACACAGCTGATTCTGGTTCAGCCATTCTAGGTTCGAGTCCTGGTACCCCAGCTGCGAGAGCTCCGGCTCTCGATTCGAGAAGCTCCGGTGGTGGAAACCGCCGGAATCTCAACTCCTGGTCCCGTCGTCTAGCGGCCTAGGACGCCGCCCTCTCAAGGCGGTAGCGCGGGTTCAAATCCCGTCGGGACTACAAGGTGAAGGCCCCCAGCCAATCGGCTGGGGGCCTTCACTTTTTTGCGCTGTGCGGCTTTCTCGGTTCAAGTAGTGGAACTGGCGCAAAGGCCGATCGGTACTAGTCCAACGGCTGAGCTGTGGTGCCGCCCTTGGGCATTGCGGGCAAACCGAGTTTGCGGTGATCCCAGCTGCGGACGCGTTCGGGCACGACCCGCACGGCCACCCGCTTGTGCAGCATCTGCTCCACGAACGGTTTCATCTCTTCGCTGTAGGGCCCGGTGTAGCGCTCCCACACGCTGATTCCCACTTTGAACAGGGCCTCGGCATCCTCGATGACCTCGGCGCGGCCCTCCAGGGAAATTCCGCGCAGCTGGTCGTAGGTGTCGCCGGCCTCGAGCATCACGGTGATGCGCGGATCACGGCGCAGATTCACCGTCTTCTGGGCCTTGGCCTTGGTCTCGAACCAGATCTCGCCATCGATCACCGCGTACCACATGGCGACCAGGTGGGGCGCGCCCGTGGCGCCCAGCGTGGCCATGGTGGCGATGCGGCTGCGCTCGATGAATTCGGTGATCTCAGCATCTGACATCACGATCTGCGCGCGTTGATTAACTCCCATGGGCCGACTGTAATTTACGGCGTATGAGCCCGGTCACAGTGGTTGTCGTGCCGCAAAAAAGCCCCAGGACCGCTGGGCGGCCGCTGGGGCTGTCGTGACGGCTGGGACCACCCCGGGGGTTACCCGGAGGCGGCAAAGTCCGTCAGCGTGGCGTGTGGAGCTCAGAGGCGTTTGTGGAGGGCGTCGGCGGCGGCCACCAGATCGGCGGCCCAGCGCGCGCCCGGGCGGCGGCCCATGCGGTCGATGGGTCCGGAGACCGAGACGGCCGCGATCACACCGCCCGCGGCATCGCGCACCGGCGCGGACACGCTGGCCACCCCGGCCGCCCGCTCGGCCGCGCTCTGCGCCCAGCCGCGGCGGCGGACCTCGGCCAGTGCGCGCTCGCCGAAGACCGCCTCGGGCAGGACGGTCCGCTGCAGCTCCGGATCCGACCAGGCCAGCAGGACTTTCGCGGCCGAGCCGGCGGTCAGCGGCAGGCGGGCCCCGATGGGCACGGTGTCGCGCAGGCCCGCGGCGGGTTCCATGGCGGCCACGCAGATGCGGGCATTGCCGTCGCGGCGGTAGAGCTGGACGCTCTCGCCGGTGATCTCGCGCAGGCGCGGAAGAATGGTGGCGGCGGCGTCGAGCAGGGGATCGCTGGCGGTTGTCGCGAGTTCCGACAGGGCCGGGCCCGGTCGCCACAAGCCCTGGCTGTCACGGGACAGCATGCGATGCGTCTCCAGGCCCACAGCCAGGCGGTGCGCGGTGGCGCGGGGCAGGCCGGTGCGGGCGCACAGCTCGTTGAGGCCGCAGGGTTGCTCGGCTACGGCGTGCAGGACTGCCATGGCTTTGTCCAGAACTCCGATACCGCTATGCTGTCTCATAGAACGATATTAGCGTCTCGCATGTTGGGAAATGCAAACCAGCTCCCCAACTCGGACGCGAGCCCTGCGTCACCAGCCCGGGCGCGGGATTGTCTATCGAGAGGTGATGGAGCTATGGCCGACCGGCCACGCACTCTGGCGGAGAAGGTCTGGGACGAGCATGTCGTCGTTCGCGGCACAGGCGAGGGCGAGAATCGCGAGCCCGACCTCATCTACATCGACCTGCACCTGGTGCACGAGGTCACGAGTCCGCAGGCGTTCGACGGCCTCCGGGTCGCCGGCCGCCCGGTGCGCCGCCCGGATCTCACCATCGCCACCGAGGACCACAACGTCCCGACGATCGACATCGACAAGCCGATCGCCGATCCCGTCTCCCGCACCCAGGTCGAGACGCTGCGCCGCAACTGCGAGGAATTCGGCGTCCGCCTGCACCGGATGGGCGATCTCGATCAGGGCATCGTGCACGTGGTCGGCCCGCAGTTGGGCCTGACCCAGCCGGGAACCACGGTGGTGTGCGGTGATTCGCACACCTCGACCCACGGCGCGTTCGGCGCGCTGGCCATGGGCATCGGTACCTCGGAAGTGGAACACGTGCTGGCGACGCAGACTTTGTCGTTGCGCCCCTTCAAGACCATGGCCATCAATATCGATGGCGAGCTGCCCGACGGCGTCACCTCCAAGGACGTGATCCTGGCGGTCATCGCGCAGATCGGCACCGGCGGCGGCCAGGGCTATGTGCTCGAATACCGCGGTGCGGCCGTGCGCTCCATGTCCATGGAGGCCCGGATGACCATGTGCAACATGTCGATCGAGGCCGGTGCCCGCGCGGGCATGGTGGCCCCCGACGAGATCACCTACGAGTTCCTGAAGGGCCGCCCGCACGCGCCGCAGGGCGCGGAGTGGGATGCCGCCGTCGCCGCCTGGGATGCCCTGAAGACCGATGAGGGCGCGGTTTTCGATGCCGAGGTGCACATCGACGCCTCCGCGCTGACCCCCTTCGTCACCTGGGGCACCAACCCGGGACAGGGCCTGCCGCTGGGTGAATCGGTGCCGGACCCGGAGCAGATCTTCGACGAGAACGAGCGCGCGGCCGCCGAGAAGGCGCTGCAGTACATGGATCTGACGCCGGGCACGCCGCTGCGCGAGGTGACCGTGGACACGGTTTTCGTGGGCTCGTGCACCAACGGCCGGATCGAGGATCTGCGTGCTGTCGCAGACGTTCTCAAAGGTCGGCACGTCGCGGACGGTGTACGCATGCTGATCGTGCCGGGCTCGATGCGGGTGCGGCTGCAGGCCGAGAACGAGGGTCTGGGCGAGATTTTCACCGCGGCGGGCGCGGAATGGCGTCAGGCGGGCTGCTCGATGTGCCTGGGTATGAACCCGGATCAGCTTTCCCCCGGTCAGCGTTGTGCCTCGACTTCCAACCGGAACTTCGAAGGGCGACAGGGCAAGGGCGGCCGTACGCACCTGGTCTCGCCGCTGGTCGCGGCGGCCACCGCGGTGCGCGGAACCCTGTCCTCACCTGCCGATCTGAACTGATCGCTCGCCCGCGGCGGCCCAGATGCGGCCGCCCCCACCGACTCAGGAGAATCAACGATGGAAGCCTTCAAGGTCCACAAGGGGATCGGGGTTCCGTTCCGCCGATCCAATGTCGATACCGACCAGATCATCCCGGCGGTCTATCTGAAGCGCGTTACCCGAACGGGTTTCGAGGATGGTCTGTTCGCGTCGTGGCGAACGGATCCGAACTTCATTCTGAACACCGAGCCCTACAAGAGCGGTAGTGTGCTGGTCGCCGGTCCGGATTTCGGGACCGGATCCTCACGTGAGCATGCCGTTTGGGCGCTCAAGGACTACGGGTTCCGGGTGGTGATCTCGTCCCGCTTCGCCGACATCTTCCGTGGGAACGCCGGTAAGGACGGGCTTCTGACCGCTCGGATGGCGCAGAGCGATGTGGAATTGCTCTGGAAGTTGCTCGAGGAACAGCCGGGTTTGGAATTGGCGGTGGACCTCGAGACGCGAACCGTGTCGGCCGGAACGGTCGTGTTGCCGTTCGATATTGACGACTACACCCGGTGGCGCCTGCTCGAAGGGCTGGACGACATCGGCCTCACTCTGCGGCACAGCGACGAGATCGGTCAGTTCGAAAACGCAAGGCCGACTTGGAAACCCGCTACCATTCCGGCCCGTATTTCGCAGACGTAATCATTGATGGGCGTTAGCTGAACACCCTGAAACCAGGTAGCTGAGCGTGTGCCATGCGTCATGTATTTCCGCGTGGCACATAGACTCTTGCCCGCAAAGGGTTTACCGTGGTACCTAGTCGGTCCGACGACGGGCCATTAGTCTGCGGAGGATTCAATGAACAAGGCGGAACTGATCGATGTTCTGACCGAGAAGTTGGGTACTGACAGGCGCACCGCTACTGCTGCAGTCGAGCAGATGGTCGACACGATCGTGCGTGCTGTGAACAAAGGTCAGAGCGTCACCATCACGGGTTTCGGTGTCTTCGAACAGCGGAAGCGTGCCGCCCGGGTTGCTCGTAACCCGCGCACCGGCGAAACCGTCAAGGTGAAGCCGACTTCGGTGCCTGCCTTCCGTCCCGGCGCTCAGTTCAAGGCGATCATCGCCGGCAAGCAGAAGATCGCCTCGAGCGGCCCGGCCGTGAAGCGTGGTGTGGCTGCCCCGGTTTCGGGTAAGGCGGGTGCGAAGAAGACCACCGCCAAGAAGACGGCGAAGAAGGCCGCCACCAAGGCGCCGGCCAAGACCACCGCCAAGAAGGCGGCTTCGAAGGCTCCGGCCAAGAAGGCCACCGCCAAGAAGACGGTCGCGAAGAAGACGGTCGCCAAGAAGACCCCGGCGAAGGCCACTGCGGCCAAGAAGACCACGGTCGCCAAGAAGGCTCCGGCCAAGGCCGCTGCCACCAAGGCCACCGCGAAGAAGACGGCCAAGAAGGCTCCCGCCAAGAAGACCGCCGCCAAGCGCACCGCTCGCCGGTAAGCAGGCCACAACCCGTCTCTGACGGGGGTTTTCGAAGCAGGACGACATGTGAGACGGCCCGGCATCGCCGGGCCGTTTCGCATATCCGGGGGCAATAGTCTTACGCGCCGGGCGTATTCGGCCGCTCACGGACCGGTACGGCGGCGTTCCCATCGTCATCCCGGCGTGCTTGTGGCCGGGATCCACACCCGCAGCGTTGGATTCCGGCCAAGAGCACGCCGGAATGACGAAGCGGTCAGCCTTGGGGGAGATCCGCCGGGGTCAGGTGGCGGTCGAGGTGGTCGGCGGCGACCAGGCGGCCCTGATGGAACGACAGCACCCAGACGCTGCCCTTGCGGTTGCGCGCGGGCGGCAGGCTGATGCCGTCGGCGGCGGCCCACGTCTCCAGCAGGTCCGGAATCACCTTGCCCTGACTGGAGATCACCCGCACCGCGTCGGCGGAGACCAGGTCGCGGGCACGTTTCAGCGCCGTGTCCGGCGCTGCCGCATAACCGGATTCGGAGAACACCGGCTCCAGTTCCACGTCCACGCCCAGCTTCTCGGCCAACGGGGTCACGGTTTGGACACAGCGGGCCGCTGGGGCGGAGACGATTTCGGCCGCGCCGAAGGCGAGCAGATTCGGCACCAGGGCGCGAGCCTGTGCGCGACCGGCCTTTTCGAGGGGGCGGGCGTCGTCGTCGACACCGTTGTAGCGGTCGTGCCGGCCCGCCTTGGCGTGCCGCACCAGCAGCAGGGTGGCGGTGTCGGCGGGCTGGCGCAGGAAATTACGGACGATGGTGCGGTCCATGGGATACGACAGGGCGTCCATGACGGTGTCGAGCCGACGCCACTCCAGCACATCGACTTCCAGATTGGCCTCGAACTCCCCGTCGACGACCCGGGCGGCCCAGTAGTCCACTCGCTTGAGTTTGCGATGTCCGGTCACCGGATACGTCACGTGGCCGAGATAACGTCCGAGGCGCGAATTCAGGCCCGTTTCCTCGGCGACCTCGCGCACGGTCGTGATCACCGGTGTCTCACCGGGATCCAGCTTGCCCTTGGGCAGTGACCAGTCGTCGTACTTGGGCCGGTGCACGAGCGCGATTTCGAGCGCGTCCGGACCGGTGTCGGAGCCGGTTCCCC
Source organism: Nocardia heshunensis (assembly GCF_054782115.1). Taxonomy (NCBI): domain Bacteria; kingdom Bacillati; phylum Actinomycetota; class Actinomycetes; order Mycobacteriales; family Nocardiaceae; genus Nocardia; species Nocardia heshunensis. The sequence goes on from NZ_BAAGTC010000009.1 coordinate 696,039, forward strand.
CTGTGGGACGCCACAACACGGCCCCTGCCGCGAGAATGTTGGCTTTGACCGGGGGGTCGGCGTATTCGGCGGCGGGGTCGGTGGTGGCTGGGCTCACGGGCGGTCCGGACGCCGCAGTCGCATGAGGTACTCCTGATGGTCGCGAATCTGCTCGCCGGGGATATCGGGATCGGGTTGGGCCTGCCAGCCGCCGTCGGGGCGCAGCACCCAGCAGCGGGTGGCGGGATCCATGGCGGAGTCGAACATGCCACCGAGTTGCTTGGACAGCTTCGGATCCTTGACCTGTGCCAGCACTTCCACGCGGCGATCCAGGTTGCGGTGCATCATGTCCGCGGAGCCGATCCAGTATTGATCCTGGGCCTGGAAGTGCAGCACCCGCGAATGTTCCAGGTAGCGGCCGAGAATCGAGCGCACCTCGATGTTCTCGCTCATGCCGGGTACGCCGGGGCGCAGGCCGCAGATGCCGCGCACCACGATCTCCACCGGCACGCCCGCCTGGGAGGCGCGGTAGAGCGCGTCGATGACCTGTTCGTCGACGATGGCGTTGGCCTTCAGCCGGATTCGCGCCGCCTCGCCCTGGGCGGCGAGTTCCATCTCACGTTCGATGCGCTCGATGATCCCGGCGCGCACGCCGATCGGGGCGACGAGCAGGTTGCGGTAGTTGGCCTTTCGCGAATACCCGGTCAGCGAGTTGAACAGGTCGGTGAGGTCTGCGCCGATCTCCGGTGCGGCCGTGAGCAATCCGACATCCTCGTAGAGGCGCGCGGTCTTCGGGTTGTAATTACCGGTGCCGATGTGGCAGTAGCGACGGATGGTGGCACCCTCGCGCCGCACCACCAGGCAGGTCTTGCAGTGCGTCTTGAGTCCGACGAGGCCGTAGACCACGTGCACGCCCGCCTGTTCCAGTGCCCGAGCCCATTTGATGTTGGCCTGCTCGTCGAAGCGGGCCTTGATCTCGACCAGCGCGACGACCTGCTTGCCCGCCTCGGCGGCGTCGATGAGCGCGTTGACGATGGGGGAGTCACCGGAGGTGCGGTACAGGGTCTGCTTGATGGCCAGCACCTGCGGGTCGGCGGCGGCCTGTTCGATGAAGCGCTGCACGCTGGTGGAGAAGGAGTCGTAGGGGTGGTGCACCAGTACGTCGCCCTCGCGCAGGGCGGCGAAAACGTTTCGGGGCGTTTCGCGTTCGCCGAAGGCGGGCGGGGTGGCCGGGACGTAGGGGGCGTCCTTGAGGTTTGGGCGGTCGACGCCGTAGACCTGCCACAGGCACGACAGATCCAGCAGGCCGGGCACCTGGATGACGTCGGCCGGGTCGACATCCAGTTCGCGCAGCAGCAGATCGAGCATGTGCTCGGTCATGTCGTCGGAGACTTCCAGGCGCACCGGGGAGCCGAAGCGGCGGCGGGCGAGTTCGCGCTCGAGGGCCTGCAGCAGGTCCTCGTCGCGATCCTCCTCGACCTCGAGATCGGCGTTGCGCGTGATCCGGAACGAATGCTGTTCCACCACTTCCATTCCCGGGAACAGCTGATCGAGATGAGCGGCGATCAGTTCTTCCATGGGCAGGAAGGCGGCCACCGGCGATCCGGGGGCGACACGGCGGACCCGCACGAAGCGATCCACGTTGTCGGGCACCTTGACTCGCGCGAAGTGCTCGCCACCGGTCACCGAATCCTTCACCGTCACGGCGAGATTGAGACTCAGGCCGCTGATGTAGGGGAACGGGTGGGCCGGATCCACGGCCAGCGGGGTCAGCACCGGGAACACCTGATCCTGGAAATACCCGGACAGGCGCTGCTTTTCGGTGTCCTCGAGCTCGTTCCAGCGGATGATCGCGATGCCCTCGTCGGTCAGCGCGGGCAGGATCTGGTCGAGGAAGACGCGGGCGTGGCGCTCGGCGATCTCCTGGGTGCGGACCTGGATCATCTCGAGCTGCTCGGTGGGGGAGAGGCCGTCGGCGGACCGCACCGACAGGCCGGTCTCGGCGCGGCGCTTCAGTCCGGCGACGCGGACCATATAGAACTCATCCAGATTCGAGGCGAAAATGGCGAGGAATTTGGCCCGCTCGAGCAAGGGCTGGGAATGGTCCTCGGCGAGTGCCAGGACGCGTGCGTTGAAATCGAGCCAACTCAGTTCCCGGTTCACGTACCGGTCGGCCGGGAGTGGGGTGACTGCCGTGGGCGGAGGGGTTGCCGCGGGCGGTGCCGCCGGTAGTAGCGGCGGTTGCTTGACGGTATCCGTATCGCTCACTCTCACGATCATTCCTTATGTCGCGGGTGGGGTGCCGAACTGACACCGTCCATTGCAGCGCAGATCACGCCGCGTCAGCACAGTGACGACCCGGCTCTGCGCAGATCTTCCGTTGGTCGACACGCCAGCGACACGCCGAATTCACGGAGCAACGCAGCGGTGGCCTTCCCGACGCCGAGCGCCGCGGCGCGCTCGAGATCCGCGGCGGTGTCGACGTCCTGCCGCAGTCCGGGCCAGTCGCCCAGCAATTCCACCGCGCCGTCGGCAATGTGACGGCGGGCGGAGTCCGGACCGAAGAGCGGGTTGAGCGCGGCGGTCTCGTCGCGCACCAGCAGGGCGACGGTGCCGCTGCCCTCGTGATCGGCGACCACCGAGCGGCGATGCCCGGTGCTGGAAAGCATGTCGCAGAGTTCGGCCGGGCGCAGGGCGGGCAGATCCGCTTGCAGGGCAAGCAGATCGACTTGGCCGTGCCGGTTCCGGATGGCGGCCGCGCCCGCCGCCAGCGCCGCATTGAGGCCACTGGTGTGCGCTGGGACGATATCGGGTTCCGGATGGACTGCCGCCCCCAAGCTGCGCACCAACTCGGTGACCGTGGGATCGGGCGTCACCACGGTCACCGACGCGATGCCCCGCGTCTCGACCGCCGCCGTCACGGTGTCGGTCAGCATGGCCAGCACCAGCCGCGGCCGATGCTCCGCATCCAGCCGAGGCGACAATCTGCTTTTGGCGAGTCCGAGACTCTTCACCGCGATGACCGCGTGCACGGACGGACGCATGCCCGAATCCTCCCACTCGTACGTGACGCGCGCGTGAGCGGCGTCGAATTTCCGCTGTAGCCACACACGGCATGGCTCCCAGCATGCGCGCATATATTGATCTGATGGCTAGGGCAGCGGTGTTGGGAGCGGGGTCGTGGGGGACCGCGTTCGCGAAGGTATTGGCGGAGGCGGGGACCGAGACCACCATGTGGGCTCGGCGGCCGGAGGTCGCGAAAGTGATAGCGGCCGAGCATCGTAACCCTTGGTATCTGCCCGACGTCGAGTTGCCTTCGATGGGTGCGACCGATGATCCTGCTGTCGCGCTCGACGGTGCGGACATCGTGGTCTTGGCGGTGCCGTCGCAGTCGCTGCGCACCAATCTCGCGGCCTGGAAGGACCTGATTCCCGCTGACGCGACGCTGCTGAGTCTGGCCAAGGGCATCGAGACCGGGACGCTGCTGCGCATGAGTCAGGTCATCGCCGAGGTCAGCGGTGCGGACGCGAGCCGGATCGCGGTGTTGTCGGGGCCGAACCTGTCGCACGAGATCGCCGCGGGGCAGCCCGCCGCGACCGTGATCGCCTGTCCGGATGTGGCGCGCGCGGAAGCGGTTCAGCACGCCAGCGCCACCGGCTACTTCCGGCCGTACACCAATTCCGATGTGATCGGCTGCGAGATCGGCGGGGCCTGCAAGAACGTCATCGCGCTGGCCTGCGGTATCGCCTCGGGAATGGGGTTGGGCGACAACTCGATTGCCACCCTCATCACGCGCGGGCTGGCCGAGATCATCCGGCTCGGAGTCGCCGTGGGCGCGGAGCCGGTCACCTTCGCGGGGCTGGCGGGTGTCGGCGACCTGGTGGCCACCTGCACCTCGCCGCTGTCGCGCAATCGCTCCTTCGGGCACGCGCTGGGCGCGGGCGGATCCATGGAGACCGCGCTGGAAGCGACTCATGGCCAGGTCGTGGAGGGTGTGAAGTCCTGCACATCGGTGCGGGCGCTGGCCGCCGCGCACGGCGTGGAGATGCCGTTGACCAATGCGGTGCACCAGGTGTGCCACGAGGGCATGTCGGCGGCCGAGGCGGTCGGGCAGCTGCAGGGCCGCCGGTTGAAATCGGAGTGACCGCGTAACACTGCCGCCATATTCGACCAGGTACGGTTCCGGGCATGACCAACAGGACCAGGGTGGCGGTGGTGTTCGGCGGCCGCAGCAATGAGCACGGGGTGTCGTGTGTTTCGGCACGCACCGTGCTGGCGAGCCTCGATCCCGAACGGTACGAGGCGGTTCCGATCGGGATCACGCGCGAGGGCGCCTGGGTGCTCGGCGACGCGGATCCGCGGGCGCTGACCGCCTCGGACCGCGCGCTACCCACGGTCGACGAATCCGGTACCGCGCTGGCCCTGACCGCCGATCCGTCACGTGCGGGCGCGCTGGTGCCGCTGGACGGCAAGGCCGCGGTGCTGGGCACCGTGGATGTGGTGTTCCCGGTGCTGCACGGCGCGTTCGGTGAGGACGGGACGCTGCAGGGCTTGCTGGAGTTGGCCGAACTGCCCTACGTCGGTCCGGGCGTGCTGGCCAGCGCGGCCGGCATGGACAAGGAGTTCACCAAGAAACTCCTTGCCGCCGAAGGACTTCCGATCGGCATCCAGGTGGTGCTGCGGCCCGGTGTGGCCACCGTCGCCGACGCCGACCGCGAGCGGCTCGGGCTGCCGGTGTTCGTGAAGCCCGCGCGCGGTGGCTCCTCCATCGGCATCACCAAGGTCGACAGCTGGGGCGATCTCGACGCCGCCATTGCCGTTGCGCGCGAACATGATCCGAAGGTGATCGTGGAAGCGGGCATCGTGGGACGCGAAGTCGAGTGTGGCGTACTGGAATTCCCGGACGGTCGGGTGGAAGCCAGTGTGGTGGCGGAGATTCGGATGCCGGAGGACGACACCGAGGCGCCCGACTTCTACGACTTCGACACCAAGTACCTCGACGATGTCTGCGAGTTCGACGTCCCCGCCAAGCTGGACGACGATGTGTCGCAGGAGATTCGGGAGCTCGCGGTGCGGGCGTTCCGGGCGCTGGACTGCCAGGGGCTGGCGCGGGTGGACTTCTTCGTGACCGCCGACGGGCCGGTCATCAACGAGATCAACACCATGCCGGGGTTCACCTCGATCTCCATGTACCCGCGCATGTGGGAGGCCACCGGCCTCGACAACCGGACGCTGGTGAGCACGCTCATCGAGACCGCGCGGGCGCGCGGCACCGGGCTGCGCTGAATCAGACCTCAGACTGACGCCGGGCTCCGGGTTCGCGCGTAGCCTCGATCGGGTGATCGTGGCTATGACGATTCCGGGCCTGGCGATACTCATCATCGTGGTGTCGTTCGCGGATGTGGCCTACCGCAAGGCGACCGGGCGCACCGCGTTGCCGTGGATGCGCACCGATGGCGACGACCGCAAGGCCGCCGCCGTCGGGATGGAACAGTTCGACGCGGTGTTCAATTCGGGCAGGCAGCACGAGATCGAACAGCGGCACTCGGTGCTCATGCACCGGGAGAATCCGGGCGACGGCGACGACGGGGTGGATGTCGACCTCACCGCCGGGAAGGTCGTTCTCCGTAAGCCCTGAAAATCTGAGCCCTGAAAGATATATCTGTCAGTTCGGCAGCGGGTTCGGATCCATGTTCTGCTGCGGAATCGTCTGCTGGATCGCCGCCGAAATATCCTGCAGTGGAGTCGCTCCGGCCTTGTCGGGTGTAGTCACCGCGATGTAGGTGCCGCGGTCCACCGCCCAGTAGGTGCCGGAGGTGACCCCGCTGGTGGGGTCGCGCAGCTCGAACCAGTTGACGCCCTGGTCCTTACCGATCGCCTTGGCCGTCTGGATCTGGTTGGTCGAGGACGCCTTGTTGAACTCCTGCGGCCGGTCCAGGCCGCAGCGCACCACGATCGCGTCGCCGCCGTCGGGCAGCTGCCAGGCGTGGGTCGCCGCCGGGACGGGGGCCACCAGGTCGGAGGTGGTGTAGTCGCCGATCGTGCCGGGCAGCGCGCCCATCAGCGCGGAACATTGCGCGCTGGACGCGCCGGGCGCGGGCACCGCGCCGAGGGCGAGCGGGTCGCGGCTGTGATGACGATTCGCCAGCACACCCATCACGAGCAGGCCGACGATGAGCGCGATCGGCAGCGCGACGGCGGTGGCGATGAGCGCGGGGGAGCGGCGGGTCTCGAAGTCGTCCGAGTCCTCGCTCATCGCAGCCGCTTCGGCGGTGTCGGCCTTCGCGTCCGAGGATTCCTCGGCGTCGGCCGTGGTGGCCGCATCCGCTTCGGTGCTCTCCGGCGTTGTTTCCGGCTCGGTGTCCTTGCTGTCCGGCTCGGTGCCGCGGGTGTCGTTGCTCATCGGGAACGAGGGTACCGTCGAGCGGTCAGCCGACCGCATCACACTCGCCCCGAAGGAGACCGTCATCACCGCCAGCAGCAGGCCGGAGTCCGGACCGGGGGCGCAGACCGTGGGCGAACTCGGGGAATTCGGGCTCATCGCGCTGGTGAACGCGGGGCGCAAGCAAACCCGCGGCGTACTGCTCGGTCCCGGTGACGATGCCGCGGTGATCGCCGCGCCCGAGGGCCGGTTCGTGGTGACCACCGACATGCTGGTGCAGGACCGCCACTTTCGGACCGACTGGTCGAGCGCGCACGACATCGGGCGCAAGGCGATCGCGCAGAACGCCGCCGACGTGGTGGCCATGGGCGCGGTGCCGAGCGCATTCGTGGTGGGGCTGGGCTGCCCCTCGGACACCCCGGTCGAGTTCGTGCGGGAGTTGACGGACGGACTGTGGGCGGAGGCCGGACGGGCCGGGGCGTCCATCGCGGGCGGCGACATGGTGCGCAGCCCGATGCTGATCATTTCGGTGACGGCGTTCGGGGATCCGCGCCGGGCGCCGATCAAGATTTCGGGTGCGCGCCCGGGGGATGTGGTGGCGGTAGCCGGAAAGCTCGGCTGGTCGGGTGCGGGGCTGGCGGTGCTGTCGGCGGCGGATCATGCCGAGAACTCGAGTGCGGAACTGCTTGCCGAGTTCGCGGATGTGGTTGCCGTGCACCGGGTTCCGCAGCCGCCGTACGAAGCCGTCCTGGAGCTGCCGGACACCGTGGAGGTCACCGCGCTCACCGACGTCTCGGACGGTTTGCTCGCCGATCTCGGACATATCGCCGAATCCTCCGGGGTGGCCATCGATCTGGAGTCCGCGGCGCTGGCGGTCCCGGAGTTGGAGGCGGTCGGCAAGGCTCTGGGTGTCAACCCCCTTGACTGGATTCTGGCCGGCGGCGAAGACCACGCATTCGCGGCGACTTTCGCCGATTCGGGCGATTTGCCCGAAGGCTGGACGCACATCGGCCGTGTTCGCGCGGGGTCGGGCGTGACCGTGGACGGAACGCCCCGATCCGGGCTCGGCGGTTGGGAATCCTTCGCATAGGCGGGTGCCCTGACGCGATGGAACTCGACACGATAAGTTTTCCCGACATGGGTGCGAAACCACTGTCGGAAGTCATCGATACGGGCTGGGCCGAGGCCCTCGAGCCGGTGACCGACCGCATTGCCGCCATGGGCGAATTCCTGCGAACCGAAAACAACGAGGGCCGTGGCTATCTCCCCAAGGGGGAGAACGTGCTGCGGGCCTTCCAACGGCCCTTCGACAAGGTCCGGGTCCTGATCGTCGGTCAGGATCCGTATCCGACGCCGGGGCATCCGGTGGGGCTGAGTTTCTCGGTGGCTCCGGACGTTTCGCCCATTCCGCGCAGTCTGTCCAATATCTATTCGGAGCTGACCAAGGACCTCGGGCTGCCGATGCCGTCCAACGGGGATCTGTCGCCGTGGTGCGATCAGGGCGTCCTCATGCTCAACCGAGTCCTGACCGTGCAGCCGGGGCAGCCCGCCTCGCATCGCGGCAAGGGCTGGGAAGCGGTGACCGAGCAGGCAATTCGCGCGCTCGTTGCCCGTGATCAGCCGCTGGTGGCGATCCTGTGGGGCCGTGACGCCTCCACGTTGAAGCCCATGCTGGGCAGCACGCCGTACATCGAATCCGCCCATCCCTCACCGCTGTCGGCGTCGCGGGGATTCTTCGGATCTCGCCCATTCTCCCGAACCAACGAATTGCTGGGTACCCTAGGGGCCGCGCCGGTGGACTGGCGTCTGCCCTAGCGAATCCCGTTGACCTGATTCAGGAGCATGTGAATGCAGAACAAGACTGCCCGTGGTGTTTTCGTAGCGCTGGCCGCTGGTGCGGCGCTGGCCGCGGCTCCGGCCGTCGCCAATGCCGACGGCCTGCCGTTGGAGAACTACACCCCCGACACCACGCACACCACCGTTCAGCCGGTCGGCAGCCTGTTCGACACCAATAGTGTGAGTGGCCTGTCCTCGAATGTGACCTCGCGCCTGGCGTGCGTGGTGCAGTCGATCAGCCAGCAGGTGGACTGCCTCAACGGTGCGGCCTAGCCCTCGCTAGATCGGTGCCCGGTACGGCGCACCATTCGCACCTGCATTGCGGGAGTGAAGGCTTCGACTCGGCGCTCGCCGTCGAGTTCGAAGCCGTACTTCTCGTAGAAGGCCCGCGCTCGCGGGTTCTCCTCGAACACCCAGAGTGAGGTATCGGCCTCGTCCGAGAGCACCGCGTGCATCAGATCGTGCGCCAGGCCGGTGCCGTAGTAGGCGGCGCGCACATACATGGCGCTGAGTTCCAGTTCGGCAGGCGGGTTTTCCTCCCGCGACGGCCCGCAGGCCGCGAACCCGACGACCTCGTCGTCGACGACCGCGACCACCACGTGTCCCGGATATCTGACCCGGATCCGATCCCACGCCGCCGCCCGCTGCACCACATCGAAGGCGTCCAGCACATGCTGCGGCACCAGATCCGCGTACGCCTCACGCCAGCAGGCGACATGACAGATACCCAGACTGCCGGTGTGCTCGGCAGCCAGCGGCAACACTTGCCATTCGCTCATACCCACCCCTGAATTCGATTGCCCGGGCACGACAAAAGCCCCGGCCCACCATTCTGGGGGACCGGGGCTTCCGACGAGAACTGGATATCAGCCGCGAACGACCTTGCCCGCCTTCAGGCAGGAGGTGCAGACATTCATGCGGCGGGTGTTGCCGGGGGCAACCTGGGCGCGCACGGTCTGGATGTTCGGGTTCCAGCGACGGTTGGTGCGCCGGTGCGAGTGCGAAACCGACTTACCGAAGCCGGGGCCCTTGGCGCAGACGTCACAAACGGCAGCCATAGTCGCGAACTCCTTCATGGTCATAGTGGGACCCGCTGCACGATGCACAGCGTGTCCGAAAGCTTATGTCTTGGACGTACCTACCAGCGAATAGCTGGCCAACGCGGGCTGATACCTGGAAGCACAGGACCATGCCTGCGTGAGGCAACCGCACAAGACTAGCCAACCGCCTCGGTCGATGTCCAATTGGGTCCCCCGTGCCCGCCGCGTATGCGCCGTACGAATGCCAGGTGACAGCGTGGTGTCGGTCTCCCCGACTAGGCTGGCTGCGGTATTCCACGACGTGAGCGGAAGGACGGTGACGGTGCCCGGGGTAGCGGACGCGCTCGACGGTACTGCCCTGCTGCGCTGGGGTCGGTCGACCCTCGCCGCCCTCGAACGCCACCGCGACGAGATCAACGCCCTCAATGTCTTCCCGGTCCCGGATTCCGACACCGGCACCAACCTGCTGAGCACCATGCGCGCGGCCGTGCACGGAGCGGAGGAATCCGCCGAATCACCGCACGAGGGTGGTGCGGATCACCTCGCGGGCGAGGTCGCGGCGGCCATGGCGCGGGCGGCGACCATCGGGGCGCGGGGGAACTCGGGGATCATCCTGTCGCAGGTACTGCGGGGGATTTCGGATGCCGCCGTCGATGGGCCGCTGACCGAGCGATCGCTGCGGGTCGCGCTGCGGCAGGCGGCGCGGTTGGTGCGGGAGGCGCTGAGTTCGCCGGTCGAGGGGACCATGCTCACCGTGCTGGATCGGGCCGCCGAGCGGGCCGCCGACTGTGCGGAGCGGGATCTGGTCTCGGTGGCGTTGGCGGCGGCGGATGGTGCGGCCAAGGCTTTGGGGGAGACGCCGACGCAGTTGGGGGTGCTGCGCGAGGCGGGGGTGGTCGATGCCGGGGCGCGTGGACTGCTTGTCCTCTTGGATGAATTGGTGGCGGTGGCCGGTGGCAGCGCACCGACGCGGCCTGAGTATCGGCGGGGTGGCCCCGAGCATGGTGGCGGCGGCGATCAACCTCGTCATTCCGGCGGGCTCTTGGCCGTAATCCACCCTGTGGCGTTGGATCCCGGCCAAAAGCACGCCGGGATGACGGGGTTCGCCGGGATGACGGGTGGGGCGGCGGTTGCGCCGCAGTATGAGGTTATGTTCGTAGTGCGCGAGACCGATGAACCCAAGGTGGATGAGCTGCGGAATCGGCTCGATGCGCTGGGGGATTCGGTGGTTGTCGTCGGTGACGGGGAGCAGACCTGGTCGGCTCATGTGCATTGCGCCGATGCGGGTGCCGCTGTCGAGGCGGGGCTTGCGGCCGGGCAAGTGAGTGGGATTCGCATCGAGACGTTGACCGCGGACATGCACGCGCATCGTGGCGCCGCCGATCGGGCGATTCTGGCCGTGGTCGCCGGGCCGGGGGCCGTGCGGTTGTTCGAGGATGCCGGGGCGGTGGTGCTGGAGGGGGCCGTGACCGCCGAGGTATTGCTCGAAGCGATTCGGGGGGTGGCGCGGCGGGAGGTCCTGGTGTTGCCGAACGGAGCGTTGCCGGCGCACGAGTTGGTGGCGGTGAGTGTGGCGGCTCGGGATGGGCAGCGGGAGGTGCTGATGCTGCCCTGCGGGTCGATGGTGCAGGGGTTGGCGGCGTTGGCGATGCATGATGCGGGGCGCGCCGCGGCCGACGATGCGTTCGCCATGTCGGAGGCGGCGGCCGGAACCCGGTGGGGCGCCTTGCGGGTCGCGCCGGAGCGGGCCCTCACCATGGTGGGGATGTGTGAGGCGGGGGATGGGCTCGGGCTGGTCGGGCAGGACGTGGTGGTGATCGATTCGGATGTGCGGGCCGCGGGGCGGACGCTGTTGGACCGGATGCTCGGGCTGGGTGGGGAATTGGTGACGATGCTCGTCGGATGTGATGCGCCGGAAGGGCTTTCGCAGGAGTTGGCGGGGCATGTGGCCGCCGGATTCCCGGGTGTCGAGGTGGTCGTGTATCCGGGTGGGCAAGCGGGGGACGTCGTGCAGATCGGGGTGGAGTAGCGCCGTGCAGACTGGGATGGCCGTGCAGATCGAGGTGAAATAGATGGCGACACTGGCGGATCGGTTGGACCATGTGCTCGGGGTGAAGGCGGCCGAGCAACTGCAGGAGAGTTTCGACATGCAGACCGTGGAGGATCTGCTGCGGCACTATCCGCTGCGCTATGCCACGCAGGGGCAGCCGCTGACCGAGGAGGAGCCCGAGGAGGGCGCGCATCTCACGGTGATCGGCCGGATCACCAAGACCGATCTGCGGCCGATGAAGAACCGTAAGGGCAGCCTGCTCAAGGTGAGCCTGGACGCGGGCGGCGCGAAGCCGGTGGAGATCACCTTCTTCAGTGGTGACAAGGTGCGGCACCTGGTGAAAGAGGGTGCGCGGGCGATGATGTCGGGCACCGTGCACTATTGGCAGCCCACCCGCTGGAACCTCTCGCACCCCGACTATCTGATCCTGCCCGAGAAGGGTGAAGGGTCGGTCGAGAGCCTCACCTCGGTGCACGGCGGCGGCGCGCTGCGCGGCCTGGCGCAGAGCGCCAAGGGGGCCGGGGGCATCGACATGTCGTTCTTCGAGCGCGAATTCATTCCGGTGTATCCGTCGACGGCGAAGGTGCAGAGCTGGAATCTGCTGCGCTGTGTGCGGCAGGTGCTCGATCAGCTGGATCCCATCGACGATCCGCTGCCGGAAGCCCTGATCACCGAGCATGCGCTGATCCCGGTCTCGGATGCGCTGCGCCTGATCCACCTACCCGAGCACAAGGCCGATATCGAAGCCGCCCGGGGCCGTTTGCGTTTCGACGAGGCCATGGCCTTGCAGCTGGTGCTGGCCGAGCGTCGCCACCAAGTGGAGGGTCGCGCCGCCAAGCCGAGTCCGCCGCGCACCGACGGCATTGCCGCGGCCTTCGACAAGCGGCTGCCGTTCGAATTGACGGAAGGTCAGCTGGCGGTCATCGGCGAGATCTCGGCGGATCTGTCCCGTGCCCATCCCATGCATCGGCTGCTGCAGGGTGAGGTGGGTTCGGGCAAGACCATCGTGGCCCTGCACGCCATGCTGCAGGTGATCGACAACGGGCAGCAGACCGCGCTGCTCGCGCCGACGGAAGTGCTTGCGGCACAGCATTATCGGTCGTTGAAGAAGATGCTCGGCGATCTCGGTACCGCCGGGGAGCTGGGTGCGGACGAGCTGGCCACCAAGGTGGTGCTGGTGACCGGTTCCATGTCGGCGGGTCAGAAGAAGGCCGCGCTGCTGGACGCCGTCACCGGTGAGGCCGGTCTGGTGATCGGCACGCACGCCCTGATCCAGGACAATGTCGAGTTCTTCGATCTCGGCATGGTGGTGGTCGACGAACAGCACCGCTTCGGTGTCGAGCAGCGAGATGCGTTGCGCGCCAAGGCCAAGAACGGTGTGAGCCCCCACCTGCTGGTCATGACCGCCACCCCGATCCCGCGCACCATCGCCATGACCACGCTCGGCGATCTGGAAACCTCGGTGCTGACCCAGCTTCCGCGCGGTCGCTCCCCGATCACCTCGAAAGTTGTTCCCGCCAAGGTGAAACCGTCCTGGGTGGATCGGGCGTGGGAGCGGATTCGCGAGGAGGTCGACGCGGGTCGCCAGGCGTACGTGGTGTGCTCTCGCATCGGTGACGAAGAGGACGGCAAGGCCGGAAAAGCCAAGGGCCGCAAGACGAAATCCGACGAGGAGAAGGAAGCTCCGACCACGCATTCGGCCGTGGACATGTACGAGATGCTCGGCAGCGGGCCGTTGAAGGGCTTGCGCGTGGGCCTGCTGCACGGCCGCCTGCCCGCGGATGAGAAGGACCGTGTCATGCGGGCCTTCAACGACGCCGAGATCGATGTCCTGGTGTGCACCACGGTCGTCGAGGTCGGCGTCGACGTCCCCAACGCCACCGTCATGGCCATCGTCGACGCCGACCGCTTCGGCGTCAGCCAGCTCCACCAGCTGCGCGGCCGCGTCGGCCGAGGCAAACACCCGGGCCTGTGCCTGCTCATCACCGAGTCCGGCCCGGTCGGCACCGCGATGGCCCGCCTCGAAGCGGTCGCAGGCACCACCGACGGCTTCGAACTGGCCGTCCTCGACCTCCGCCAACGCCGCGAAGGCGACGTCCTCGGCTCCGCCCAATCAGGCACCGCCCGCAGCCTCCGCCTGCTGTCGCTGCTCGACGACCTCGAAGTCATCACCGCCGCACAACAAATGGCCCGCGAGATCGTCGAATCCGACCCCGGCCTGAAAAACCACCCGGGCCTGGCGAGCATGATGCGCGCGGCTGTCGACGGCGAACGCCTGGAGTACCTGGCCAAATCCTGACGGCTAGTCCAGGGGCTCGGCCGGCGCGGGCTCGTTGTCGAAATCGGGTTCGCCGTCGGTGTCGAATCCGGCGTCGCTCTCGACCTCGTCGAAGTTCTCGGGTTCGCGCCCGGGTTCGGTGTGGTCGTCGGGTTCGGCGTCGTCGAACCCGAAGCCACTGTCGGGTTCGGGTGCCGGGTCGGCGTCGAGTCCGGCCAACTCCGCCCACTGCGCGAGTTCCTCGTGATGTGAACCGGTGTGGGTGGCTTCGCCGACGTCAACAGCAGCCGAGTCGTCGCCGCTGTCACCATGCCGAGTCAGCAGCATGAGCGGCCAGGTGGGTGTGGTGCCCGCGCGGTCGTCGAACGGATGCCACTCCCAGGCCGTCTCGAATCGCCATACCCGAGCCGCCGCATCGGCAACCTCGTCGCCGGGCTCGAGGAATGTGTAAGGGCGGAAGCGCAATTCCGTGGTGCGAGGGACGCCGTCGTCCGGGTCGAACATGGCGGTATCCGGTTCGGCGTCGGATCCACCGTGCGGGCCCGCAGGCACGAAGCCGACCCGTCGCTGACTCACCTCGGTGATGCGGATCAGTGTCGGCGCAATGCCTTCCCGACCCGCGTCCCCGGGACCGGACAATTCGACGATGTCCCCGACCCGATATTCGACCGCCACAGCAACAGAACCTAGCGGAAGGTAGAGGTGTCGAGCCCCATCCTTGGTGAGGACCAGCCGTTTTCGAAACGGTGACGGCCGCCGGGCCGCATTGCCTTCCATGGCGGAGGGGAGAGGGCATGATCCCCAAGGCTCGCGCCTCGATCCGCTTAGCAAGCGGTCCCGGGCACCTGCCCGGTTTCTCCTCCATGGTGACCTCGACGGGAATCGAACCCGCGTGGGCCTGATCGAGAATCAGGGTGCCTGCCAGCGCAGCACGAGGCCGTATTCAGTTGGGGGCGTGACGCAGGTCGGAATCGAACCGACGTGGGTCCTGAGTGAAAATCAGGCTGCCCGTTAGCCATCAGAGCAACTGCGCCGTGCGGGTGACCGTCCGGGGAAGTGGGCTGAGCGACGGGACTCGAACCCGCTGATACCGGTGTCACAAACCGGTGCCTCGACCACTTCGGCTTCGCTCAACATGGGGTGCGCACGGGGTGGAACCGTGCGGGACAGTCAGCGGCTGCGATGGTCTGAGGAGAGTGCTTCCGGCGCAAGATGTTCTCGGAAGGCGGACGACGACGCGGCGGCGACGGAGGTCGAATGATGATGCACTGCCGGTCCTTTCGTCGTCGGCGGGATGATGCGTGCAACGCTAACTCCGCCGCGCGGCCGACGCCACCTATTTATCTCGGGGTGGGCGTCACACCTCGAGATCCTCCTCGATCCCCTTGAGGCGGTGGCGGGCCATGGCGAGGTTGGCGCGCCCGCGGTCGAGGGCGAGATACAGGAACAGCCCCTTGGATTTCCGCCCGGTCATGGGCCGGATGACATGGTATTGCCCGCTGAGCGTGATGAGGATGTCCTCGATATCCTCCTTGATGCCCAGCTGGTCGATGGTGCGCATCTTGGCGCGCACCACCTCGGTGTTGCCGGCGGCGGCGACCTGCAGGTCGAGGGCCTTGGAGCTACCGAGCATGCCGAGTGCCATGCCGCTGTTGTAGTCGACCACGGCCGCGCCGATGGCGCCGTCGATCACCATCATGTCCTTCAGTGCTATATCCATGTTGGACATGGGTTTTCCTTTCAATCGGTGTTATCACTTGGGGTTGGAAGTCGGTGTCGGGGCGGCCTCGGGGGGCGCGGCCGCCAATTGATCGGCAATGGTGCGGGCGGCGGGCCGCGATTCCAGGTGCAGGCGGCCGATATTCGCGCCCGGTCCGGTGAGCACGGTGAGCGAGGCGGTCCAGCCGACGGCGTAGATCACGACGTCCCCGCCTTCGCCGTGTACCACCACCTCGTGGAAGCCGCCGCCATTGGCGGTGGCGGCCAGTCGATGCGAGAGCGACAGCTGTGCCGCCGTCAGTGCCGCCATGCCCGCGGGCTCGATGTTCGGGGGCAGATCGTGCGCGATGAGCAGCCCGTCGGTGGATGCCACCAGGGTGCCGATCAGCTGCGGTACCCGGTCCCGCAGTGCTTTCAGCTCCATGACTACCTGCGTGTTCGGTTCGGGGCCGGACATCGCCACTTTGGTCAACCTTCCTATCAATTCACCGAGCCGCCTTTTCCGCGCGGTCACGCGAGTTCCTCCAAGGCCGCCTCCCTATCTGTTGCTTCACAGCTCCTCGAGTGCTGCCCGCAGGCGTATGAGTACGTCCCGGTCGGGCGGTTCCCAGCGGTCCGGGACGGCGACCACGGCGGCCGACCGGACTCGCCGACGCAGCGGCGGCGGGGATTGCGGTGCGGCGGAAGCGGGTTCGTCCTCGCCCGCACCACCCGAACCGCCCGCACCGGCCGCGAGGGGCGCGGCCGGTGCGGTGCTGACCCGGTCGGTGAGGGTCACCGTGACCGGAGGCTCGATCAACCCGATCGCGGTGAGCTCGCGCACCGCCAGCAGGCAGCCGTAAGTGGTGCGCCCCAACTCCTCCGCGAGTCCGCTGACGGTGTGGCGGGTGTCGACGGCGGCGAGCACTTCGGCCTGCCCGCCGGTGAGGACGACGCGCCGACGCCGCACCCGCCGGGCCGGGACGACGGTGACGCGGTCGATGAGTTCGACCGGCCACACCCCGGCGCCGGGGTCGCCGCGTCGCGCGCACTCGTGGATCAGCGCGCCGGGGGTGATGCGGCAGGCGTGGGCGAGCCGATGTTTTGGCCCGGGCCGGAACTCCACCACCGGCGCGTCCGGCGGTTGGGGCAGCAGCACCGGCGCCCCCAGCATCACGTAGGCGGCGTCGAAAACCGACAGCAGCGCAAGGGTTTCCAGCCGCGGGCTGGTCAGTAGCCGATCGTCGCCGCCGGTGCGAGCGCGCCGCCAATGCTCGGTGGTCGCCACTCCGGACGCCACCACCATGCGGTCGAGTCCGGTGGTGCGCTCGCATTCGGCGGCGACGATGGCTCCCTCGACTAGGTGAAATGCGCCGTCGCCCACGGTGAGTACGCCGGTACCGTGTTCTTGCTCGAGCCGCCGCAGTTCGATCAGGAGTTCACTGTCCATGATCGTCCTCGGCAAATTCGGCGAGAATTGCCCGCAGCTGGTATCGGGCCATGGCGAGATTGCCACTGTCGCCGTCGAAGAGGATGTGCACGAAAAGCCGCCCGTCGAAATCGCCGTCGATCAAATTCAGCAGGTGATATCCCCGCGTTCCGCACACGATGATCTCGGTGATGTCGTCGCCGGGGAGTCCGGTGACGAGGGCCGGTGAGGTGAGCACCGACCGCACGACATCGGTTGCGGCGGCGGCGTCTTCGTGCTGATCTACCACGTCGTGACGCCCGGCAGCCGCAATGGCCAGACCGCTCGCGCCGTCCACGAGGGTGACGCTGCGTGCTCCGGGAATGTCCATGATGCGTTTGAGACATCCGTCAATACCGATCACCGCGCCACCGCTTGTTATCGAGAGACTTCGAGCGAATCCAGACGCTACACATGATGTGCCCGTGATGTGTGGCAAACGCCGGATTAATCGATAGCTCGCATCATTCTCGCCGGTGACGGATCAAGAATACTTGACGGTACGAAATACCTTTCGGTCCTGATGCAATGCGACGCAGTGGATATCCAGAATGGATACGGGAATTGTGCAATACCGCATCGTGTTTCCCCGCGATAGGGGAGAAAGTCACCGGGGCATACGGGGATACGGCAGATCCGAGCTGATGTGCTCGCTGATCGCCAGCGGCCGCCCGATCTGCGGAAAGGCGCGCTGGGCACAGTTGGGGCGCTCGCACACCTTGCAGCCCGCGCCGATGGGGACGGCCGCCGCCGGATCGTCGAGTTCCAGGCCGCGTGAATACACCAACCGGTCGGCGTACTCGATATCGCAGCCCAGTCCGATGGCGAATTCCTTACCGGCCGTGCCGAACCCGGTCGGCGTCGGCGTGGTGGTGCGCGCCACCCACAGGTAGCGCCGACCGTCGGGCATGGACGCGATCTGGCTGAGCATGCGGCCGGGCTGATTGAACGCCTCGTGCACCACCCATAGCGGGCAGCTGCCGCCGACCCGGGAGAAGTGGAAGGCGGTGGCGGACTGCCGTTTCGAGATGTTCCCGGCCCGGTCGGTGCGGATCAGGAAGAACGGCACCCCGCGCTGGCCCTGCCGCTGCAGGGTGCTCAGGCGATGGCAGACGGTCTCGAAGCCGACCTCGAAGCGCAGGCTCAGCAGATCGATGTCGTAGTGCAGTTCCTCGGCCGAGCGCAGGAACTTGCCGTAGGGCAGGATGAGCGCGCCCGCGAAGTAGTTCGCCAGCCCGATGCGGGCCAGGGTGCGGGATTCGTCGGTGAGCGTGGGGCTTTCGTCCAGCACTTCGTCCAGCAACGCGCCGTGCAGCAGGAAGGCGAGCGTGGTGGCGATCTGGAAGGCGCGCTGTCCGGGGCGCAGCCGCCGGGCCAGGGTGAGGGTGCGGGACTCGGGTTCGTAGTGGCGCTTGGGGATGTTCGGATCGGCGCCGTCGCCGCGCACCAGCACGGTGACCCCGGCGCGTTCCTCGGCCACCCGGGCCAGCTGCCGGTCCAGCGAGCCGATGGTGAGCCCGCTCTCGTCGAACAGCCGCTCGGCCGCGAGATCCAGCTGGGCGATGTGATTGTGATGGTCGTAGAAGAAGTCGCGCACATCCTCGTAGGGCATGGGGACCCCGGGGGCGCCGGTGGGGGTGGCCACCTTGGAGGACAAGAGGTCCAACTGGTCGGTCGCCGCGCGTAGTCGGCGGTGCATGGCCACAACGATTTTCGCGACCTCGGGCATGCGGGTGGCCAGGTCCTCGACCTCGGCCACCGGGGCGACATTGCCGCCCGCCGCCTCCACCAGGATCTCGTGCAGGTCCGACACCAGGCGGGCGTCGGAGTCCGCGGCGAAGAACTGGACATCAAGATCGAACGTCGAATTCAGCTTCAGCAGCACGGGAATGGTGAGCGGTCGTTGATCGCGCTCGAGCTGGTTGAGGTAGCTGGGGGACAGGTCCAGGGATTTGGCCAAGGCCGCCTGGGTCATCCGCCGTTCCTCGCGCAACCGTCGTAGTCGGGCCCCCGCATACATCTTGCGCACGTGCAGGATGGTACCGATTCGGCTTCGCAAACATCGCAAATTGGGGAGACTCGCCACATTTTCGCCCCCCTGCGTGCCACTTCATCGTGGCGGCGGTGCTGCGTAGCATGCGAATTCGGTACTACGGGCGGTTTCTGACGCGAGTCCCCATCGTACGACCAACCCAACGCCACCGAGGTGGAACGGCATCCGGAATGTGCCTCGAAATCGGCGGGTTCATCCCAAAATCAGGTGAACCTGGAGTTCGCCGACCAGGAACCCGAGCACCGCGCCGATGGCGACCAGCTTCCATTCGTCCTGTTTGAACGCCGGGCGCAGCAGACCCTCGTACTCGTCGTCGGTCAACTGCTTGGTCTTCTCGATCACCAGGTTGCGCACATCCAGGGCCTCGATGGCGTGGCGGTCGAAGCCGGAGTGTGCGGCGGCCTTGACGTACTCGAGCACGAAGGTGACGGCGTCGCGTTCCAGTGCGGTGTAGCTGTCGCGGGCGACCATCAGCACCAAGGGGCGGGCGGGGCCGGTCTGCAACTCGAGGAAGTCGCTGACGTGGCGGCTGAGAATGGAGGCCAACCGGTCGGCTCGTTCGCCATTGAGGACGGCCTCGAGAATGCGTGCCGGGGTGAGGATCTCGGTGGCGATGAGGTCGCCGTAGTCGGCGCAGACCTGCTCGCGGCGCTTGTGGAAGAGGCCTTGCCACTTGAAGGGTCCGATACCGACCGGGCGGATCGGCCGGAAGATCATCTGCAGCGCCAGCCAGTCGGTGACCAACCCGGTGAAACCACCGAAAGCGGGCATGAGCCAGGCGGAATGGGTCAGCGACCACGTGATCATCTGCACGAAGCCCAGCACCGTGCCGAAGATCAGGCCCGAGCGCACGATGAAGCGCAACTCGTTGCGGCCCACCCGGCGCACCATCTCCACCAGCAGCGACTTGTCGTCCACCAGTGCGCTGATGGCCATGCCGCGCAGGTCCATCACCTGATCGAGATTGGTGCGCAGGTCGTAGACGAGGTCCTCGATGAGCTGCGGCAGATCCCGTTGCGCGCGTTCGATGATGGCGCGCTGCGCGGAATCGGGCATGTTCACCCACAGCCGCGGCTGATGTTTCAGCATCATGGCGCGGACCATGTAATCGACACCGGCATCGAGGGGTTCGCGCAGGCGCGTGGTGAGCTCGGCGATATCGATGCGGGCGATGATGTCCTGCGGGTCGATGAGCTTGCCGAACATGAGGTCCACGGCGATGGTGGCCATGCGCGCCGCGGAGCGGGGGATCACGCCCTGCCAGCCCAACCACGGTGGGATGCCCTTGAATTCGAGCGGATACATCAGCATGCGCACGGCCACGATCTTGGTGACCCAGCCGATCAGCGCGGCGACGACGGGAATCGAGCAGTAGAGCAGCCAGTGGTCGGCGAAATCCGCGATCACGACGCGCTGCGCCCCTGCGCCCACGTGGTTGCCATGCCTGCTCCTCGGTGCGAGTATTCGTATTACGGATGACGATTATTCGTATCGACGGCTCAGGCTAGGAGACCCGCGTGCCCGCTGGCAAGACGAGGCCGGTTTCGAGCTCACCGCAGGCGCAAAGTTCGCAGGGGCAGAGTTCACCGCCGACGCAACGGGTCATCGCGATCGTGGAGTTGCTGGCCGCCGCGTCCAGCTCACGGACCTCGGCCGAGATCGCCGACCGGCTCGAGCTCAACCGGTCCACCGCGGGCGCGATCCTGGCCGCGCTCACCGAACGCGGCTGGGTGCGTCGACTGCCCGACCTCAGCTACGAACTCGGTCCCGCGCTGGCCGCGCTCGGCCGCCGCGCCGCCGACCTGGACGACGACCATGCCTGGCTGGAACGGGAATTGGAGCGGCTCGCCGACGCCGTCGACTGCGGCGCGGCGCTGACCACCATCACCCTCGACCACGTGGAATTCCTGGCGGTCACCCGCGACCGCTACACCGTCGGCATCGAATCCGGCGCGCGCATCCCGCTGCTGGCCCCGGCGGGCGCGGCGATCATCGCGCACTGGGGCACTGCGCGCCAACAGGATTGGCTCGAGACCCGCGGCCCCGAACGCCGCGACGAATACCGCGCGGTCCTCGCCGCCCTGCGGGCGACCGGGCACTGCGTCTGGAAGCTGGAATCAGACAGCCTGCCCAACCTGCGGGTGCTCTCCGAGGTCGCCGACCATCTCGCCGACCAGCCCGCCAGCAAGGAACTGCGCGGCCGTGTGCTGGCCCAGTTGGCCGCCATCGGCGGCAGTGCCTACGACCAGCGCACCCTCGACCGCAATGTCAGCCTGCCGATCAGCTATATCAGCGCACCGGTTTTCGATGCCGGCGGCCACGCGGTGATGGAGTTGCAGATCGGCCCCCTCCGCGAGGACGTCACCCGCGCCGAACGCCACTCCTATCTGACCGAACTGGCGGAAGCCGCTCGCCGCATCGGCGCAGGGGTCGACGTGCATCGCCCCCGACCTTTCTGATCCGGTTACTCCTCGCCCCACACCAGCGCCTGCGCGGCAATGACCGATGTGCCATCGAAGGTGACGGCGGGTGAACCGTGCAGCCGGTAGCCCTCCTCCAGCAGGGCGCTGATGCGCTGGCAGAAGGTGGCGTCATCGGGGCCGGTGATCAGGCGGTAGCGGAGGCGCGCAGGGTCGGTCATGGTGTCAGCTTAAGGTTTGCTGGATTCGCCGATTCGGGCGGATTCGCTTGCCGAACTTCGCTGCTGCGAGCTGTTTTTCGAGGTCATCGGCATGCGTAGCGTGCGGAGGTATGAAGACGTATCCCGTTCGCGCACGCTCCTCGGCCGAGGAGTTCCCGCGCTCCGAGCATTTGGCCATGCGGATCGCCGAGGTGGCGGTCGACCCGGTCGAGGTGTCGGCCGAAGTCACCGAGATGATCGTCAATCGGATCATCGACAATGCCGCGGTGGCAGCAGCTTCGGTGCTGCGGCGGTCGGTGACCACCGCGCGGCGGCAGGCGCAGGCGCATCCGTATTCGCCCGGGGCGACGGTCTTCGGATTGCCCGGGGCACAGCGGTTCTCACCGGAGTGGGCGGCGTGGGCCAACGGGGTGGCGGTGCGGGAGCTGGACTTCCACGACACCTTCCTGGCCGCCGAGTACTCGCATCCGGGGGACAATATTCCGCCGATCCTGGCGGTCGCCCAGCATGCCGGGCGCAGCGGGGCCGAGCTGATGCGCGGGTTGGCGACCGGTTACGAGATCCAGATCGATCTGGTGCGGGGAATCTGCCTGCACGAGCACAAGATCGACCATGTCGCGCATCTGGGGCCGTCGGCGGCGGCGGGCATCGGGACGCTGCTCGGGCTCGACGCCGAGACGATCTATCAGGCTGTCGGGCAAGCGTTGCACACCACCACCGCGACGCGGCAGTCCCGCAAGGGGGAGATCTCCAGCTGGAAGGCGTTCGCGCCCGCCTTCGCCGGGAAGGCGGCCATCGAGGCCGTGGATCGGGCCATGCGCGGGGAGGGTGCGCCCGCGCCGATCTGGGAGGGGGCCGACGGGGTGATCGCCCGGCTGCTGGGCGGATTCGAAGCGGAGTATCAGGTGCCGCTGCCGGGGCCGGGGGAGGCCAAGCGGGCGATCCTGGACAGCTACACCAAGGAGCACTCCGCCGAATACCAGAGCCAGGCCCCGATCGACCTGGCACGGCGGATGCGTTCGCGCATCGGGGATCTCGGGCAGATCGCGTCGATCGTGCTGCACACCAGTCATCACACGCATGTGGTGATCGGCAGTGGCTCGGGTGATCCGCAGAAGTACGACCCGACGGCGAGCCGCGAGACGCTCGATCACTCCGTTCCTTATATCTTCGCGGTCGCGCTGCAGGACGGCGGCTGGCATCACGAGCGCTCGTACGCGCCCGAACGCGCGCGCCGCGCCGACACCGTGGAGCTGTGGCAGCGGATCAGCACGGTCGAGGATCCGGAGTGGACGCGTCGCTATCACTCCACCGACCCCGCCGAGAAGGCGTTCGGCTGCCGGGCCGAGGTGACGCTGCGCAGCGGCGAGACCATCGTCGACGAACTGGCGGTGGCGGACGCGCATCCGTTGGGGGCCAGGCCATTCGGTCGCGATCAGTACATCGAGAAGTTCCGGACGCTGACCGACGGCGTGCTGGAACCCGCTGAGCAGCAACGATTCCTGGACATCGCGCAGCGTGCACCGGAGTTGCGGGCGGGCGAACTGGACCAGTTGACGTTCACCGTGAGCCAGGAGCTGCTGGATCGCGCTCCGGCCACCCGAGAAGGGATCTTCGGATGACCGGGCTGATGGCCGCGGCGGCGACGCCGGGGGACAAGCGGGCCGCGCTGCGGGCCGGGTTGGCGAGCGGGCGCATCCAGCGCTGGCCGGGGGCATTGAATCCGTTGGTGGCCAAGCTGATCCAGGAGATCGGGTTCGAGGGCGTGTACGTGTCCGGGGCGGTGGTGTCGGCTGAGCTCGGGCTGCCCGACATCGGCCTGACCACACTGAGCGAGGTGGCCGAGCGAGGACGGCAGATCGCGCGGGTCACCGAGTTGCCCGTGCTCATCGATGCCGACACCGGATTCGGGGAACCGATGAACGCGGCGCGCACGGTGACCCTGCTGGAGGAAGCCGGGCTGGCGGGCTGTCACCTGGAGGACCAGGTGAATCCCAAGCGTTGCGGGCATCTGGACGGTAAGACGCTGGTACCGGTCGACGATATGGTGCGGCGGGTCCGGGCCGCCGTGGCCGCCCGACGCGACCCCGGGTTCGTGGTCTGCGCCCGCACCGACGCCCGCGGCGTGGAAGGGCTCGACGCGGCGATCGACCGGGCCAAGGCGTACGCCGACGCGGGCGCGGACCTGATCTTCGTCGAAGCCCTCGCCGATGCCGGGGAGTTCGCCAAATTCCGTGCCGCCGTCGATATCCCGCTGCTGGCCAATATGACCGAGTTCGGCAAGTCCGAGCTGCTGTCCGCCGGTGAGCTGGAGTCGCTGGGCTACAACGCCGTCATCTACCCGGTCACCACCCTGCGCCTGGCGATGCACGCCATCGAGACCGGTCTGCGCGAAATCGCGGCCACCGGAACGCAATCCGCGCTGCTGGACCGCATGCAGCATCGGTCGCGGCTCTACGAGCTGCTGAACTACCGCGGCTACAACGCCTTCGACGCCGACATCTTCACTTACACAGTGAGCGAGTGATTCCCATGACCGAGATCAAGAAGGGCCTGGCGGGTGTGGTGGTCGACACCACCGCCATCTCCAAGGTGGTGCCCGAGACCAGCACCCTCACCTATCGCGGCTACGCCGTGCAGGATCTGGCCCGGCAGTGCAGTTTCGAAGAGGTCGCACATCTGCTCTGGTACGGCGAACTCCCCGATCCCGCCGAACTGCGGGCACTGTGCGCCCGCGAACGGGCCCTGCGCGGCGCGGACCGCTCGCTGCTGGCTCTCATCGCCCGCCTGCCCGAAACCTGTCACCCGATGGATGTGGTGCGCACCGTGGTCAGCTACCTCGGTGCGGAGGATCCCCTCGAAGACCGCGGCACCGGCCGGGATGAACTGCTGGCCAAGGCTTTACGCCTGACCGCCGTCCTCCCCACCGTGATCGCGGCCGACCTGCGCCGCCGCCGCGGCCTGGACCCCATCCCGCCCGACCCGTCGCGCGGCTTCGCCGAGAACTTCCTGCACATGTGCTTCGGCGAGGCCACCGGCCCGCACCTGGACCCGCGCCTGGTCCGCGCCTTCGAAATCTCGCTGATCCTCTACGCCGAGCACAGTTTCAACGCCTCCACCTTCGCCGCCCGCGTCGTCACCTCCACCGAATCCGACATGTACAGCGCGGTCACCGCCGCCATCGGCGCCTTGAAGGGCCGCCTGCACGGCGGCGCGAACGAGGCCGTCATGCACGACATGCTCGAAATCGGCGAGCCGGATCAAGCGCGAAAATGGTTGCGAGAGCGCCTCTCCCGCAAGGAAAGGGTGATGGGCTTCGGCCACCGCGTCTACAAGGACGGCGACTCCCGAGTCCCCACCATGAAGTCGGCCCTCACCGACATCGCCGCCCTCACCGACGGCGCCCACTGGCTGTCCATGTACACCGAACTCGAATCCGCCATGCTCGAATCCACCGGCATCAAACCGAATCTCGACTTCCCCACCGGCCCCGCCTACTACCTCCTCGGCTTCGACATAGACATGTTCACCCCCATCTTCGTCATGTCCCGCATCACCGGCTGGACCGCCCACATCCTCGAACAATCCGAATCCAACGCCCTCATCCGCCCGTTGTCGGAATACGTCGGCGTTCCCCCGCGCCGCCTCGGCGCGGCCTAGCGGCGAATCAATCGCAGGAAGGGTACGGCCAGGGGCCGTTGAGGTAGTTGAACATGGCGTTCCAGCCGTAGTACATGTCGTCCGTCCCCAGATCGGACTGGCACGCCAGGTAGGTGTAGTGCAAGGTGCCGGGGTACTCGCTGTCGGGGAAATTGAGGAAGGCGGTGCTGTGGTAGACCAGAATCCATTTCCGTAGGCCGCGGCTGTCGTCGAAGCAGATGGCCTTCGGTCCCGAGCCGTCGTGGATGCCGCCCAGATCGTCGAGACTCTTCAGCGCGGGCCAGACGTCGGTCAGCGCCGCGGGCTTGTTCCAAGGTTGCCACGGTACGAAATCTCCGTCGCCGGAGTTGAGAAAGGCGATCCGGTTTCCCGCGACGAAGACGTAGACGTTGCCCCAGATCGTGACGCAGGAGATTCCGTTGGCCCACTGCTGTTGCTCGTCGCTGCCGAATTCGCCGTCGGCGATCCGGCGGAACCCCAGCCAGGTGTCCGTCAGTAACGACGGCTCCCAGTTGACAGTGGTTCCGAAGTCGCTCACCCTCGCGCAGTATTGGCCGTTGAACAGCCACCAGTTCCCGGTGTCGGGAAGGAAGACGCACGTGTCGAGTCCGCTGTCGAACTCCGGATAACCCCGGAGACCGGACCAGCCGTGGGCGCTGTCGCGGAAATCGCACGGGTTGATGTGCATCGAGTTCCCGTCGTACTCCGTGGAGAAGTAGACCGACCGCGCCGACTCGTTCGGATTCGAATTGGTCGCGGTGAAGGCCCACTGATTCCGGTAGAGGTTGATGGAGTTCACGGTCCACCAGCGCAAGCCGTTCGCCGTGTCCGGGGGATCCCATCCGCCGGGTGGGACGTAACCTTCGTCCGGCACCGGCATCACCGCCGGATCGGGAATGATCCCCTCCAGCTTGACCCTTCCGTCCGGCACCCGGTCCGACACGACCTTGATCGTCTCCGCCTCGGCGTCGATATAGATATTGATGGCCTCGAAGATCGGCGCGAGCACTTCCAGCATCTCCATCGACGCTTGCAGCACCTGATCGAAGATCTTCTGCATGCCCCCGATCCAGAGGACCGCCTGCCTGCTCAAATGGATGGTGTACTGGGGGAAGTCGACTTCGGTATAGATGTCCGAGCTGATGTCGAACTTTCCCTCAGCTCTCCCCGGACGCCGCTGATGCACGAGCGCGCCATCAACGGGCCGGGGGAACTGAACCGGGTTTTCGGGAAGCGACATGATGTCTCCCAACAGTATTGCCACGATGCCCAGCCATTCGAGTGTATCCCCCAGTGCCGCAACGCACTTCGAGTCGCATGGAGTCGACCGTTCGGTCCGCCTCCATTGCGCTGGGGCGGTGTCCCTGATCTTGGTTAGTGCGAGGGTGGGTGGGGGTGGCGGGCGAGGCATTCGGCGGCGGCGCGGGCCCGGGGACAGGGTGGGGTGCAGGGGGCGTGGATCTTCAGGATGCCCTCGGCTCGGCGGGGGTCGTCTACGCGGGCGTTCTCGCAGAAGTCATTGATCCAGGTCATGGGGGAACGGTGCGACACGGGGGCGCGGTCGCGCGGCACGCGCAGAGAATCTGCGGAATTGGCGCAAAAGGCGAGGTCGCGTTGTGCAACGCGGCTTATCGTTGGTGCATTCCGCAACAACATTCGACTGCAGTGTGCAACGGAGGCGGGCGGACGTGACCGATGGGGATGGGCCTTCGGATACCGGAAGCACCTTGCCGCGTAGGCAACTCGGCCGGTTCTTACGGGAGGCCAGGGACGGGGCCGGATTCACGGTGGAACAGGCTGCCGAGTTGATGGAGTGGAACAAGTCGACGCTCAGTCGCCTGGAACGAGGCCTGACGGAAAAGGTCAGGGTCAGAGACGTTTTGGGCCTGTGCGAGGTGTATGGGTTGGATGAGGAGAAGACCGCCGCCGCGAAGGCGCTGGCCGAGCAGACACCGGCCAAATCCTGGTGGCACGCCTACGCCGATCTGATCCCCTCGCATTCCAACCTGTTCGTCGGATTGGAGGCCGGTGCGCGCGTCATCACGATCTTTCAACCATTGATCGTCCCCGGACTCCTGCAGACCGCCGACTACGCGCGGGCCATGGACCGGATCTATTTTCCGGCCGATACGGCAGTGGAGCTTGACCGGCGAATCGAGTTGCGGGCGCAACGCCGGAATGTGCTGCTGCGCCAGCGGCATCCGGCCCAGGCTCTGGTGGTGTTGCAAGAGGCGGCACTGCGCACGGTGGTGGGCGACCGCCGTGTAATGGCGGCCCAGTTGCGGCACATCGCCGACCTGAGCACGCGCGACAATATCGAGGTGCGGCTGTTGCCGTACCGGGCGGGATTCCCGGTGGGCATGCCGCTACCGCCGTTCATCATCTTCGAATTCGGGCAGGATGCTCGTGGGAAGCTGACCGAGCCCACCGTGGTGTTTGCCGAAAGTTTCGCCGGGGCAATGTATTTTGAGCGTCAGACCGAGGTCGGGCTTTACCGTGAAGCCTTCAGTACGGTTCAGCGCGCGACTCTGGACGCTCGCCCGAGCCGGGATCTGGTTCGCGAGATAGCAAGGGAGCACGACAGTGACCGCTGATCCGAATCGGACTGTGTGGTTCAAGTCCAGCTACAGCTCGGGCGGCCAAGATTGTGTCGAGGTTGCCCACCTCGGTGGTGGCCGGGTGGGCGTCCGGGACTCGAAGAATCCCACCGGCCCGGCGTTGAGCTTCGCGCCTGGCGAGTGGGATGTGTTCATCGCGGGTGTGTGTGGTTCTTGACCGTCAGCGGAGGGCTTTGGCGGCCTGAACCATGTTGTGGAGGGACGCTTCCACTTCCGCGGGGCCGCGGGTTTTCAGGCCGCAGTCGGGGTTGACCCAGAGGCGGTCGGCGGGGACGGCTTTCAGGGCCTCGCGGAGGGATTCGGTGATTTCGGGGGTCGAGGGGACTCGGGGGGAGTGGATGTCGTAGACGCCGGGGCCTACGCCCAGGTGGAAGCCCGCCGCGTTGAGGTCGTCGAGGACTTCCATGTGGGAGCGGGCGGCCTCGATGGAGGTGACGTCCGCGTCGAGGGCGGCGATGGCGTCGATGACCTCGCCGAACTCGGAATAGCAGAGGTGGGTGTGGATTTGGGTGGCGTCGGAGACGCCGGAGGTGGCCAGGCGGAAGGCGGTGATGGACCAGGCCAGGTAGTCGGGCTTGGCGTCGGCGCGCAGGGGGAGCAGTTCGCGCAGGGCCGGTTCGTCGACCTGGATGATGCGGATGCCCGCCGCCTGCAGGTCCACGGTCTCGTCGCGGATGGCCAGCGCCACTTGGCTTGCCGTCACGTCGAGGGGCTGGTCGTCGCGGACGAAGGACCAGGCCAGGATGGTGACGGGGCCGGTGAGCATGCCCTTGACCGGCTTGTCGGTGCGGGATTGGGCGTAGGTGATCCAGTCGACCGTCATCGGTGCGGGGCGGGTCACGTCGCCGTAGAGGATGGGTGGGCGCACGCAGCGGGTGCCGTAGGACTGGACCCAGCCGTTGGCGGTGGTGAGGAAGCCGGTGAGCTGTTCGGCGAAGTACTGCACCATGTCGTTGCGTTCCGGCTCGCCGTGCACCAGCACGTCGAGGCCCAGCTTCTCCTGCAGCGCAATGACGTCCGCGATCTCGGCCCGCATCCGATCGCGGTACTCCGCGTCCGTGATCGTGCCTTTGCGCAGGGCGGTGCGGTCGCGGCGGATGGCGTCGGTCTGCGGATAGGAGCCGATGGTGGTGGTCGGCAGCGGCGGCAGCGGAAGGCGCTCATGTTGCAGCACACGACGTTCCGCGGCGGGCGCGCGGCGGGTGGCGTCCGGGCCGAGCGCGGCCAGGCGGGCCCGGACGGTGTCGTCGCGCAGGCGCGGATCGGTGCCGCGCGCGGCCAGTGCGGCACGGGCGGTGGACAATTCGTCGGCGACCGCTTCGGTCCCGGCGTGCAGGGCGGTCGCGAGCAACCGCACCTCGGCCACCTTCTCCGCCCCGAAGGCCAGCCAGGACCGCACGCTCGGGTCGAGCGCCGCTTCGGCGTCGAGCGAATACGGCACGTGCAGTAGCGAACTGGAGCTGGACACGGCCAGCGCGCCGCTGCCGCCGAGCAGGGTGCCCAGCGTCGCCAGGGCCCGATCCGGGTCGTTGCGCCACACATTGCGGCCGTCGACGACCCCCGCCACCACGAGCTTGGTGGCCAGCGCCGGCACCGAGGTCACGTCCTCGACGGTGGTCCCGGCCGTGAAATCCAGTGCCACGCCGTCGATGTCGGTGGCGGCCAGCATCGGCAGCGCCGCGCCCGGTCGACCGAAGTAGGTGGCCACCAGCAGCCGCGGCCGGTCGGTGCCCGCCGACAGCTCCGCGTACACGTGCTGCACCAGGGCGAGTTCCACCTCGGACAGGTCGGTGACCAGCACCGGCTCGTCGATCTGTACCCATTCGGCCCCGGCCGCGGCCAAGCGCCGCAACAGCTCTCGGTACAGCGGCAGTAGATCGCTCAATCGGCGCAGTGCATTGCCCTCGGCATCCTTGGCCAGCTTCAGGAAGGTGAGCGGCCCGATCACCACCGGCCGCGCGGGCACCCCGAGCGCCTGCGCCTCGGCCAGCTCAGCGAGGAGCTGCTCCGGGTGCAGGCTGAACGCGGTGTCCGGGCCCAGTTCGGGAACCAGGTAGTGGTAGTTGGTGTCGAACCACTTGGTCATCTCCAGCGGTTCGACCTCCGCGGTCCCGCGGGCCGCCGCGAAATACCGGTCCAGCGGATCTGCGATCCCGGCCACCCGGGGCGGCAGCGCACCGAACAGGACTGCGGTATCGAGCATTTGGTCGTAGTACGAGAAGGTGCCCACCGGCACCGAGTCGAGTCCGGCGGCCACGAGCGCGGTGAGCTGCTCGGCGCGGAGTTCACGCCCGACGGCGTACAGCGCGACCGCGTCGATCCGGCCCGCCCAATACGATTCGACGGCCCGTTTGAGTTCCCGGCGCGGCCCGATCCTGGGCAGGCCGAGCACCGTCGCGGTGAAGGGTGAAATGCTGGTCACGGGTAATCTCCAGTGCTCCAAGTCCACTGGCCGTCGCCACAAGAGCGCACGAAACCCGGGCAGCCCACGACCGCCGTTGTCACGGCAGCGGGAAACCACCGGCCCGTCCGCCCAGTCCACGAGGCGATGACCGCCGGATACGGCGTACCCGGCACAGTAGGCAGGTCTTCGGACTCACAGGCACCGGCCCGAATGGGCCGACCTACTGGCCGTCGCTTCCCGGGCTCGCGCCCAGTGCTCATGACGGCGGTCGTTCCTGCATACCGCTGCGGGACAGTTCCGGATTCTCACCGGATTCCCTCTCACCGAATCCCCCTTGCGGAAGAACCGGTTTCGACGCCGAACGCGGGACCAGACCGAGTCTCGCCCGTTGCGCCCGGCGAACCGACTGCACCCGCGAGCATAACGCGGTGTTGCGCCCGGGCGATGATCGCGTCCATCACCCGGGCCATCAGGCGCGGCGCCGCACCGGCGAGCCAGCGCAGCAGTCGGGCGCTCCGGGAGGGCACCACCGTGGCGCGGCCCCGGGCCGCCCCGACCAGCAGCGCCCGGGCCACCGCGGTCGCGGTGATCGGGGCGGAACCGCTGAGCGCCACCAGTTCCGCCGGTTTGGTCGCGGCCTCCGCCGACAGCTGCGGAGTGTCGACATCCGGTGGCAGCACCACCGTGACCGAGACGCCCGCGGGCCGCAGCTCCTGCCGCAGGACCTCGCACAGCGCGCGCACCGCGAACTTGCTGGGGCTGTACGCGCCGTAACCGAAGCAGGGCAGCACCCCGGCCATGGAGGAGATCACCGTGATGCTGTCGCGGTCGCCCTCCCGCAGATCGGGCAGCACCTCCCGGATCACGTGCAACGCACCGAAATAGTTGACGGCCATGTGCTTGTCGAAATCGGCGAGCGCGAGCCGCGAGAAGTAGTCCGGCTTGGCGATCCCGGCGCATGCGATCACCGCCTGGACCCGACCGTGTTGCGCACGGGCGAGTTTCAATGCCGCGCGCATGTCCTCGGGCCGGGTGACGTCGGCGGCAATGGCGGCCAGCCGTCCCGCTTCACTTGGCACCCGGACCGAAAGCGCCTCCAGCGCCGAGTCTTCCAACGCGAGCACACTCACCCGCGCCCCCGCCGCCAAGGCCATCCGGGTCACCTCGAGCCCGATCCCGCTACTGCCGCCGGTCACCACCACATGGCGGCCCTCCCAGTACTTGGCCACCTCGACCGGCAGTCCGTGCCCGCGCCCGTCGCTCAGCCGGTACCGTGCCGAAAACCTGCCGCCGACTCGCAAACCCCGCATCACCGACTCCTTTCGTCCTGCCGTCCGGGCCTCCCGAACCTGACGCCGATCCTGGGTGGCGATCGACAAGCCCACGGCAGCGCTTCGGCAAGAACGTGTAAGAATCCGCGCGCGGAGGTTCAGAGCACCTTGGCGATCGACGGGACCACGCGCTGGACCAGGATGTCGGGGGAGGCGGGAGTCCAGTTCATGAAGGCCTGTGCGGTGGCGGGATCGTCGACGATGACCAGGCGTGTGTGGTCGAGGGTGGAGGACAGGAAGCCACTGGGCAGGCCGCGCAGACCGCCGTTGCCCGCCTGTTTGTCGGTGCGGACGACGATGATCAGGTCGACATTCGGGATCAGTGCGTCGCTGGGTGACAGGGCGCGGGGAGAGGCTTCCTCGGTCTTGGCGCGGTAGTCGGTGCTGTAGTGGAAGCCGATGTCCTGCAGGAACTTTCCCTGATCACTGGTGTCGAGATCGGCGGAGAGGGTGCCGTCGCCGAGGTTGAACGCCACCACGGTCTTGGTCTGGAAGACCGGATGGGCCGAACGGACCTGAGACACGGAATCGACCGGGGTGGTTGTCGTGATGGCCGAGCCCCCGCCGGTGGTCGAGTGGTGGGTGGCGACGAACACGGCCACGCCCGAAACCGCCAGCAGCACAACCACTGCTGCACCGAGCAGGACGCGCAGCAGCCGCGTCGACCGCGGCCGGGCTTGCGGACGGTCGATCGGATCGGTCGGGGGTGCCTCCGCGAAAACCACTGGACCGAACGGTGATCCGCCCGCCAGCGCCAGCGCCGCATCGGCGGTGAACTGCCGGCAGGTGGCGTAGCGCTGCGCCGGATCCTTCGCCAGCACCTTCGCGATCACGCCGTCCAGCGCGGGCGGCAGATCCGGCCGCATGGCGCTGATCGCGGGCGGCGGGTCCTGCAGATGCCCCAGCGTCGCCTGGGCCAGTGAGGTCACCGGGAACGGTGTCCGCCCGGTGAGCAGCTTCACGAAAGCGCAACCGAGACTGTAGATATCACCCCGGTGATCCAGCGGCCCCGCCACCAGCCGCTCGGGCGCCGCATAGGCCAGGGTCGCCATCAGGCTGTCGCCGGAGGTCAGCTCCCGGTTGTCAGCGACCGAGGTCGCCACCCCGAAGTCGGTGAGCAGCGCCCGTTCCTCGCCGTGTTCGGGATCGTCCTCGTTGCGGGTGAGCAGGAAGTTGGCGGGCTTCACGTCCCGGTGCAGCAGCCCGCGCCGGTGCGCGTAGTCGAGGGCCTTGCCGACATCGGTGATGATGCGCAGCGCCCGCTGCGGGGTCAGGCCGCCCGGATGCTGCTTCAGCTCGACGGAGGCGTCGGTACCCGCCACGTACTGCATGGCGATCCACAGCCGCCCGTCCTCCTCGCCGCGCGCGTAGACGGTGACGATATTCGGATGATCCAGTTCGGCAGAGAGATTCGCCTCCCGCTCGAACCGGTTGCGATACATCTCATCGTGCGACAGATCCGCGCTCAGCACCTTCAACGCGTCCAGCCGCCGCGGGAACATCGGATCCTGCACCAGATACACGGTGCCCATCCCGCCACTGCCGAGCACCCGGATCACCCGGTAGCCGCCCACAATGGTGCCGGGCCGCAACGGCATGCTGTCCCCTCCGACTGTCGGTTGTCAGATGTGACCATAAGCCAGGAGCTCGTACTGTGCCGAAAGTCGTTGGCGCAGATCCTGGGACTGCTCGGCGGAGACCTCGGCCATGTAGCGGTCGTAGGGCAGGTAGCAGAGGTATTTGTTGCCGAGGGTGTCGTCGTCCTTGGCCTGCAGGCAGCGGGCGGTGGGGAGGCCGGGTGGCGGGTCGATGGGCTTGTAGCGGTCGAGGAGCTCGTCGACGAAGGCTCCGGTGAGGCGTTGCGCGGCCGCGGCATCGCGGGCGCGGTACACGCCGCTCAGTGCGTGCGCCACCAGATCGACTCCGGCGCTGTCGAAGGCGGCCTTGGTGGCCGCCGGGCGATCATCGGTACTCAGGGCCGCGTGCGGCGTGTACAGCCCCTCGATCGCCCAGATCTGGCCCTGACCCGGCGGCAGGGTGCGGCTGAGCAGGTCCTCGGGATCGGTGGCGAGACCGGCGAGTTGATCGACCGGCGTGGGCTGGAAGTCCTTCATCGCATCGATCGCCCGATCCAGCAGCTTCTTCGTCGCGTCGATCAGCGACCCGGGACCGTCGGGCACGGTCAGCATGTCGGAGGCGTAGACCCAGTAGAGGTAATTGCCCTGCGTGACAAAGGTTTTCACCGACTCCAGATTGGTGAGCCGGGACTTCGCATCCGGATAGCCCGGCACCGTCACCGGCCCCTTGTCCGGATACTGCGGATCCTGGTCTCCCACCAGGTGATTCGCGGCCGAGACCGCCTGCTCCGGCTTGGCGAAACGCAGCACCGTGAGATCCAGGCTCAGCCCCAGCGACACATCCTCGCGGTGTCGTCCACCGGTCTGCCACCCGGCGATCAGGCCCGGCGTCCAGTCGGTGAACTTGTCGATGCCCAGCACCGGATAGTCCGGGGTGACGGCGTTCCCGCCGTGGCCGTACACCAGCCGATCGTCGACATCCAGCGCCAGCGGCAGATGCTCGGCCATCCGGATCGACTCCTGCAGCAGATCTCCGACGGTGATGTCCGGC
The DNA here is from genome assembly GCF_054782115.1 of Nocardia heshunensis. Lineage (NCBI taxonomy): Bacteria > Bacillati > Actinomycetota > Actinomycetes > Mycobacteriales > Nocardiaceae > Nocardia > Nocardia heshunensis. The sequence goes on from NZ_BAAGTC010000009.1 coordinate 730,105, forward strand.
TGCTGGGTGGTGATCGCGCGCGGCACCACCGGGTAGTTGCCCGGATCCAATTGGGCCACATCGACGATCGCCACCTTCGGGGCCCGCGCGGCGGGCGGGTGGTCGCCCGACCCGCAGGCGGCCAGCCCGATCACGCACGCCAGCACCAGGATCCGGCCACACACTGATCTCACTCGGGGAAGGCTCATGGCACGCTATCCCGTCTTGGCCAGCATCGAATACTGCGCCGCCACCCGCTGCGGGAACGACGACGGCTCCGCCCCGCTGAACTCCGCCTGCGCGCCGATCACCGCGACATACCGGCCGACCACGACCGCGCAGAGAAAGGTGTGGCGGCGAATCGGTTCCGGCTCGTCCAACTGCAGACAGGAGGCGTCCACCAGGCCCGGCGGGTTCGCCAGCAGATCGTCGTCGCGACCCGGCTTGGTCAGGGCCGCCTGTAATCCGAACGCCGCCGCCAGATCCCGGGTGCGATAGACGGTGGCGGCATTGCGGGCGACCACATCCACCCCGGCGGCGTCGAAGGCCTTGCGGACCGCGACCACATCCCGTTCGAAATGCAGCGCCCCGGCGGGACTGTAGAGCCCGCCCTGCGCGGAACCCCACGAGTCCTGATCCTCGTCGGAGGCGTCGAACTTGTTGGGCAGGGTCAGCCGCAGCAGCCCGTCGGGATCGGCCGCCAGATCCGGGATGTCCTCCAGCGGAGTCGGTTTCAGGTCCGCCATCCGGGTCAGCTGGGCCTGCAGCACCGCCTGCAGCCGGGCCGCGAGCGCGGTGGCGTCGGCCTGCGGGATCACCACGTGCGTGACGATCACGTAGACGCCGTGCGCGGCGAACGCCTGCCCGCGGTCGTCGGTGACCGCCGAAGCTCGTGCGTCCACACCGTCGAGCGTGATCTGGTGCGACGCGGGCGTGACCAGCGTGTCGGCAAACCCGTTCGCGGCCGCCTGCGCCGCCTGCTCGGTCGGGAACCGCATGAGCGCCAACGTGATCTGCTTGCGAGCCCGCACGCTGTTGTTGGTGCGCCAGATGTACGCGCCCGCGATCAACCGGTTCGCCACAGCGACCGGCTGCCAGTTCTTCGGGAACGGCGCGTCCTTGCCGAGGAAGTCGTCCGGATCGCCGAAATTGCCGTCGGAGGTGTCCAGCGTGCGGGCCGCGCCCAGCGTCGTGATGTCCGGGTCGATCTCGTCGGGACTCACCAGATAGCTGTACATGCGCCGGGATTCGATGCGGTACGCGTCGGTCGCCGAGTCGTAGAGCGGGTTGTAGTCGGTCGGGCCCGAAGGGTACGGGCCCACCGCGAGTTTCGACCAGTCCGGCGCGGTCATCCCCGGCCGCGCATGCCCCGCGATCGGGGCGGCCGCCCACGCGATCAGCACGGCCAGCGCGACCGCCGTCGCCGCGAGCACCAGCAAACCGGTCCGCAGCCTTCGGGATTCACGAATTCTCCGCACCGCTCACCTACTCGTCACCAGCACGTACTGCGCGGAGGTCTTCTGATACAGCTCCAGCACATTGCGCGCACCCACCTGCACGTTGTACCGGTCCACGTGAAAAGTGCACTGGTTGAAGACGACCTGGCCGTTCGCCAGGATCGCGAAGCAGCCGACATCGCCGGGGAAATCCGGTGGCGGTGCGATCGTCTGCTGCGTGTCGGGCTTGCCGGTGGCCGGATTCCACCGCTGCCACAGGGCTGCCGCGGCCGTGCCGGTCCGGCTGTGGACCACGATCGCATCGCCGTAGCCGACCAGGTCCACATCGCCGACGGTCAGGAAATCGAGGTCGGCGTCGCTGAGGCTCTGCAGCGCGCCGCGACCGGTGTAGGCCCCGTCCGGGTCCGGGCGCAGGGTCTCCTCGGGATTGGTGGGCAGGGTCCGGCCCAGAATGCCGTCCGGATCCAGCGGCAGGTGCGCGAACTTGTCGGCGGGCGTCGGCACGAACTTGTCCAGCAGCGGCAGCGCCACATCCAGCATCTGCTCGGTGCGGGCGGTCAGATCCGGCAGGTTCGGCGCGGACAGCTCATCGACGATCTTGATGAACACCACGTAGCGGTCGTGCACCGTCCAGGAACCCAGCGAGGCCACGGTGGGTCGCCAATGTGCGCGGCTGTCAGGGTATTTCGACAGCGTGACCGGACGATTGTCGACGTTGTAGGTGAAGTCGTCGTGCTCGAGCGCCGGACCGACCGCCGCCGCGCGGCCCGCATCCGGCAACTCCAGCACCGCGATGCTGAGCGTGCGGTGCTTCTCGTCGGATTCCGCACCCGTGCACCAGGTATTGATCCAGCCGCCGTGCAGATCGTGCGCCACCTCGTCGAAGGTGTCGTTGATCAGGATGTCGCCCAGGCCCTTGTGATTGGTGACCAGGTGCGGGTGCACATCGTTGGAACATTCGTAGGTGTAGTCGCGGTCGGCCTCGAACGGCAGCGCCACATAGTCCGACAGTCGCTGCGATTCACGCACCCGGGACTGCTTGTCGGTCTTGGCATTCCCCAGCACCCGCGGCACGGTCTGATAGTTGCCGACCTGCAGGCTCGCCGGATCGGTCTGCTGCCGGACGGGGGAGCCGGGAACGCTGGTGGCACAACCCGTCCCGGCGGCGAGCGTCAGCGCCAGGGCTACCGGCAGCAGCGTGCGCGACGCGATCGATCTCAACGACCCCCTCCTCGCGCCGGATCTTAGCGCGCCCCAAGCCTTCTCGCGTCCGAACCAGCGGCCGTGCCGGGACTTCCGGCCCGGAGACTTCCGCGTGTCCCGCACTGTGGTGTCGGACACGATCGGATGGCGATCCGGACGCGGCGGCATATCGGTGCGCGACCCGGCTCGCGGGTCGGTCCGGAGGCCATTTCCTTAGCAAGGCGGCGAATTCGGTGGTCGGCGCGGCGCGACCCTCACCGGCAGGCATGTATCACGGTGATTAACACAAATTCGCAATCGCGGCGGCGGGACTGTGAAGATTGCTGCGAACGGGACTTCGATGCCCGATCCGTGTCCGAGGGCAGGTACCTTCTTTCCATGTTCTCCAAAGTCCTGGTCGCCAACCGCGGCGAGATCGCCATTCGCGCCTTCCGCGCGGCCTACGAACTCGGCATCGGAACCGTGGCGGTCTTTCCGTACGAGGACCGCAACTCCGTGCACCGGCTCAAGGCCGACGAGGCGTACCAGATCGGTACCCCCGGCCATCCGGTACGGGCGTACCTGTCGATCGAAGAGATCATCAAGGCCGCCCAGACCGCCGGCGCGGACGCCGTCTACCCCGGTTACGGCTTCCTGTCGGAGAACCCGGACCTGGCCGCCGCCTGCGCCCGCGAGGGCATCACCTTCATCGGCCCCTCGGCGCACGTGCTCGAACTGACCGGTAACAAGGCGCGCGCCATCGCCGCCGCCAAGGCCGCCGGGCTGCCGGTGCTGCGCTCGAGCGAACCGTCCGCCGATGTGGACTTCCTCGTGGCCGCCGCCGAGGACATGGAGTTCCCGGTCTTCGTCAAGGCCGTCGCCGGTGGTGGCGGGCGCGGTATGCGTCGTGTCGCCGATCCCGCGCAGCTGCGCGAATCCATCGAGGCCGCCGCGCGCGAGGCCGAATCCGCCTTCGGCGACGCGACGGTGTTCCTCGAGCAGGCGGTGATCAACCCCCGCCACATCGAGGTGCAGATCCTCGCCGACCAGCACGGCAATGTCATCCACCTGTTCGAGCGCGACTGCTCGCTGCAGCGCCGCCACCAGAAGGTGATCGAGCTCGCGCCCGCGCCCAATCTGGATCCCGCACTGCGCGAACGCATCTGCGCCGACGCCGTGGCCTTCGCCCGCCAGATCGGCTACTCCTGCGCGGGCACCGTGGAGTTCCTGCTCGACGAGCGCGGCAACCACGTGTTCATCGAGATGAATCCGCGAATCCAGGTGGAGCACACGGTGACCGAGGAGATCACCGACGTCGACCTGGTGCAGTCGCAGCTGCGCATCGCGGCGGGGGAGAGCCTGGCGGATCTGGGACTGAGCCAGGACGCCATCCACATTCGCGGCGCGGCCCTGCAGTGCCGCATCACCACCGAGGACCCGGCCAACGGGTTCCGGCCCGACACCGGCCGCATCACCGGCTACCGCTCGCCCGGCGGCGCGGGCGTGCGCCTCGACGGCGGCGCGAACGTCGGCGCGGAAGTCGGGGCCTACTTCGACTCCATGCTGGTCAAACTGACCTGCCGCGGACGCGATTTCGACACCGCCGTGGCGCGTGCCCGGCGCGCGGTCGCCGAATTCCGCATTCGTGGCGTGACGACCAACATCCCGTTCCTGATGGCGGTGCTGGACGATCCGGACTTCCGCGCGGGCCGCGTGACCACCTCGTTCATCGACGAGCGGCCGCAGTTGCTCACTTTGAAGAGCTCGGCCGACCGCGGCACCAAGATCCTGAACTACCTGGCCGACGTGACGGTGAACAAGCCGCACGGCTCGCGCCCGACCAAGCTGTACCCGCACGACAAGCTGCCCGCCCTCGACCTGACCGTCCCGCCGCCGCCCGGCACCCGCCAGCGGCTGCTGGAACTCGGGCCCGAAGGGTTCGCGCAGTGGCTGCGCAATCGCGAGGGCGTCGCCGTCACCGACACCACCTTCCGTGACGCGCACCAGTCGCTGCTGGCGACTCGCGTGCGCACCAACGGCCTGCTCGACGTCGCCGGGCACGTGGCGCGGCTGACACCGGAACTGCTGTCCATCGAATGCTGGGGCGGCGCAACCTATGACGTGGCGCTGCGGTTCCTCTTCGAGGACCCGTGGGAGCGCCTGGCCGCGCTGCGCGAGGCCGTGCCCAACATCAATCTGCAGATGCTGCTGCGCGGGCGCAACACCGTCGGCTACACGCCGTACCCCGAAAAGGTCACGCGCGCCTTCGTTTCCGAGGCGACCGCCACCGGCATCGACATCTTCCGTATCTTCGACGCGCTCAACAATGTCGACCAGATGCGCCCGGCCATCGACGCCGTGCGTGAAACCGGCACGGCCCTGGCCGAAGTCGCCATGAGCTACACCGGTGATCTGTCGAACCCGAACGAGGACCTCTACACCCTCGACTACTACCTCAAGCTCGCCGAGCAGATCGTCGAGGCCGGGGCGCACGTCATCGGCATCAAGGACATGGCCGGACTGCTGCGCGCACCCGCCGCCGCGACCCTGGTCACCGCGCTGCGTCGGGAATTCGACCTGCCCGTGCACGTGCACACCCACGACACCCCGGGCGGTCAGCTGGCCACCTACCTGTCGGCGTGGCAGGCCGGGGCGGACGCGGTCGACGGTGCGTCGGCGCCCATGGCGGGCACCACCTCTCAGCCCGCTTTGTCGGCCATCGTTGCGGCGGCGGCGAATTCGCCCTACGACACCGGGCTGAACCTGCAGAACGTGTGCGACCTCGAGCCGTACTGGGAATCGCTGCGAAAGGTGTACGCGCCCTTCGAATCCGGCCTGCCGGGCCCGACCGGACGCGTCTACCACCACGAGATCCCGGGTGGGCAGCTGTCCAACCTGCGGCAGCAGGCCATCGCGCTCGGCCTGGGCGACCAGTTCGAGCAGGTCGAGGCCAAATACGCGGCGGCGGACCGGCTTTTGGGCCGCCTCGTCAAGGTCACCCCGTCCTCCAAGGTGGTCGGCGACCTCGCACTCGCGCTCGTCGGCAGCGGCGTCGACGTCGAGGACTTCGCCTCCGACCCGGCCCGCTACGACATCCCGGACTCCGTGATCGGCTTCCTGCGTGGCGAACTCGGCACCCCGGCCGGCGGCTGGCCCGAGCCCTTCCGCAGCCGCGCGCTGGAAGGCCGCGGACCTGCCAAGCCGGAAACCCAGCTCACCGCCGCCGACGAGGCCGGGCTGAACGGCAGCTCCGACGAGCGGCGCGCCACCCTCAACCGGCTGCTGTTCCCCGGGCCCACCGCCGAATTCCTCGCCCACCGCGAGAAGTTCGGCGACACCACCGGACTCTCGGCCAACCAGTTCTTCTACGGCCTGCGCCACGATGAGGAACACCGCGTCCAGCTCGACAAGGGCGTCACCCTGCTCATCGGGCTGGAAGCCATCTCCGAGCCCGACGAGCGCGGCATGCGCACCGTCATGTGCATCCTCAACGGGCAGCTGCGGCCCATCATGGTGCGCGACCGCTCCATCGCCAGCGAGATCCCGGCCGCCGAGAAGGCCGACCGGACCAATGCCGGGCACATCGCCGCGCCGTTCGCCGGTGTGGTGACCCTCGCTGTCTCCGAAGGGGATTCGGTCACCGCCGGGGACACCATCGGCACCATCGAGGCCATGAAGATGGAGGCCGCCATCACCGCGCCGCGCGCGGGCATCGTGCGGCGCGTGGCCATCGCGAAGGTGCAGCAGGTGGAAGGCGGCGACCTGCTGGTCGACGTCAACCTCAACGAGGCCGCCGCCGAATGACCCGGATCGTGGCGGGGACCGCCGGGGGACGCCGACTACGCGTTCCCCCGGCGGGCACCCGGCCTACCTCCGACCGCGTGCGCGAGGCGCTGTTCTCACTGCTGCACGCGCGCATGGACTTCGACGGGCTGCATGTTCTCGACCTCTACGCGGGGTCGGGGGCGCTGGCATTGGAAGCCTTGTCGCGCGGCGCATCCCACGCCCTGCTGATCGAATCCGACCGCAAGGCCGCCGCCGTCATCCGCGGCAATATCGGCGACCTCGGGCTGCCGGGCGCGGAATTGCGGCAGAACTCGGTGAGTGCGGTGCTGTCCGCCACGCCCTCGGAACGCTACGACCTGGTTTTCACCGACCCGCCGTACGCGCTCGAGGTAGCCGACGTCGAAGCCGACCTGCGTGCCCTCGCCGAGAACGGCTGGCTGCACGAGGAAGCCCTCATCGTGGTCGAACGCTCCACCCGGTCCCCGGAAATCACCTGGCCCAAGGGCTACACGGCCCTGAAATCCCGCGACTACGGCGAGACGCGCATCGACCTCGCCGAATTCGAGGGCTGAGCGCCGACGGATTTCCCGGCTCCCGCTGGTCTGAATACCGACAGGAACAGACCGAAGTTGGGAGTGCGTGATGTCGGAGTCGGTACAGACAGCAGTCGTCACCGGGGCGAGCCGCGGATTCGGGCGGGGCATCGCCACCGCGCTCGTCGGCGCGGGGATGCGCGTGATCGGGGTGGCGCGCGACGAGCAGGCGCTGGGGGAGGTCCGCGACGAACTCGGCGACGGGTTCGTGGCCGTGGTCGCGGACGCCACCGACGAAGCGGTGGCGGAGAAGGTGATCCGGGTCTACCAGCCCGGCTTGCTGGTGCTCAATGCCGGGGCGTCGCCGCACGCCGCGCCCATCCACGAACAGACCTGGGAGACCTTCAGCCGCAACTGGGTCGTCGACACCAAGCACGCGTTCGTGTGGGTGGGCGCAGCGCTACGCCAGCCGCTGGCACCGGGAAGCACGGTAATCGCCCTCTCGAGCGGGGCCGCCCTGAACGGGTCACCGCTCAGCGGCGGATACGCCGGAGCCAAATCGACCATCCGCTTCATCCGTTCCTACGCCGCGGCGGAATCCGACCGGGCCGAACTCGGCATTCGATTCGTAGCGCTCCTGCCGCGACTCACCCCGGTCACCGGTCTGGGCGCGGACGCGGTCGCCGCCTACGCGGCCCGCGAGGGCAAGGACGTCGAAACCTACATCGCCGGAATGGGCCCGGTCCTCACCCCCGAACAGGTCGGCAAGGCGGTCCTCGAACTCGCCGATGATCCCGACAGCGCTGCGGAATACTTGGTGAGCGGCGCCGGGCTCGGAAAGATCGGCTGAGGTGCCGCGACCATGACGATCAGCGCACCTCCGGGAGTGGTGGCCATGCCTCGCGAGACCGCAGTGCCCAGCGAGACCGCAGTGCCCAGCGAACGTGAATTCACCACTCTCACAGAGAGATTCCGGCCGGAACTGCTGGCGCACTGTTATCGGATGCTCGGGTCGGTGCAGGACGCCGAGGATCTGGTGCAGGAGACGTATCTGCGCGCCTGGCGGGGATTCGACCGATTCGAAGGGCGTTCGTCACTGCGGAATTGGCTGTACAAGATCGCGACTATGGCGTGTCTGACGGCGTTGGACGGGCGGGCGCGGCGGCCGTTGCCTTCGGGGTTGGGTGCGCCCGAGGACGATCATCGGGTGACGATCGCGGCGCGGGAGCCGAGTGTGCCGTGGCTGCAACCCGCGCCCGACAGTCTGCTGGGGTTCGGTGATCCGGCCGCGATCGTGGCCGGTCGGGCCGGGATTCGGCTGGCTTTCATTGCGGCACTGCAACTCCTGCCCGCCCGCCAGCGCGCCGTGCTCACCCTGCGCGACGTGCTGGCCTTCCGATCCGCGGAGGTTGCCACCATGCTCGACACCACCCCGATCGCCGTGGACAGCGCGCTGCGGCGCGCCCGCGCCCGGCTCACCGAATCGGGTCCGGTGCAAGAGGATCTGGCCGAACCCGACGAATCCGGGCAGCGTCGCCTGCTCGACGACTACGTCGACGCCTTCACTCGCGCCGACCATGCCGCGCTGCTGGCCCTGTTGCGCGCCGACGTCGAGATGGAAATGCCGCCCATCCCAACGTGGTTCACTGGCCGCGAGGCGGTGCACGGCTTCCTCATGGCCCGCGTCGTGCGCCCGCGCCTGTGGCTGCTGCGCCCGACCCGCGCCAACGGTCAGCCCGCGCTCGTCGCCTACAAACACCTGGAGGGAAACCGCTACGGCGCGTACGGAATTCAGGTGCTGACCCTGATCGGTGACCGCATCGCCCGCATCACCTCGTTCAACGACCCGAGCCTGGTCGCGGCCTTCGGTTTCGAGACCACCGTCGAGAACTGATCCCGGAACGCGGCGTTGCCCGCCGTGGGTGACACGGCGGGCAACGGTCGAGATTGTCGAGAAGGTCAGTCCTCGAACAGGTCCCGGAAGGACTCCGGCGCCTTGTGCTTGCAGGTGTTGGCCAGGCAGCCGAGGTGCCACATCTCCTCGATCGCGGACAGCGTCGAGTAGTGGTCGGAGACCTCGGTCGAGGTCTTGTGGTCGTTGTCCTTCTTGTTCTTGTCCTTCTTGTGATCGTTGTCGGAGTTGATCACCAGGAGCGGGGCGTCGCCGCCACCGAGCACGACATTGTTCGCGCCGACCGGGCTGCCCGGGCCGCCGGAGAAGCCCGAGTAGTCGTTCTCGTCCCAGGAGATCACGATGCTGGAGCGCGAGTGCTTCCAGGTCTCCGAGTTCATGATCTTGGTGACGGTGTCCTTGAGGTAGTCGTCACCCAGGTGGATCGGGCCGTGCGCGACGCCGGTGGCCGGCTCCTCGCAGGTCGGCTTGTTGATCAGCGCGGCGGCGTCGTGCGAGATGCCGTGCATGTCCGAGCACTGGTCGGGGCTGATCCAGGTGAAGGCCGGCACGTGGCCGCTCTTCAGGTCGGCGTCGAAGTTGTTCTCGAACGGAACCACGTTCTGCAGACGCTTGTTTCCGGGAGTGTTGATGTCCGAGAAGTACATGAACGGGTTGTGCTTCTGGGCGTACAGCTTCACCAGGGTGCCGTTGACGACGCCCGGGGCGAACTCACCCTCGAAACCGGCCGAGGGCATGCCGCCCATGTAGGCCTTCCAGGACTTGTCCTTGGCCTCGAGCTGGTCGACCAGGTTCTTGCCGGCGAACATGTGCGGCTGGTTGGTCGCGGAGGCGACCTGCGCGGGGGTCAGCGACGCGGTCGAGGTGCCGTCACCGGAGTTCGGGACGAATTCCTCAGGGGCGCACTTGGAGTCGGCGCCGGCCTTGCAGTCGTCCCAGATGCCCTGGAAGTCGCCCGAGAACATGGACAGGTAGTTCGGCAGCGACGGGTGCGTCACGCCGTGGAAACCGGTGGAGACGCCGTACTTGTTCGCCAAGTCGTTGATGTACGGCGCATCGGCGGTATTGCCGAGAATGTCCTCGTCACCCTGGTTTTCCATCATGATGTAAAAAATGTGCTCGGGTGCTGACCCGTGGCCGCCCGGGTCGGCGGACGCGGTCGCGCCTACCAGGCCGCCGAACGCGCTCACGGTCACAGCCACAGAGACTGCGATCTTCCGACCCAACGATGCCGTTGCCATATGTGTACTTCCTGATCGAGCGAGATTGCCGATGCAGCTTCGCAATTGGCTTCTCAAACGATCAACGGGAGCAAACCGAACAGTACGCGAACTGGATGAGCGATTGGGCGAACGTTGGGCGAGCAGTTGCAGGGTTGCAAATCCATAGCTGACCAGGCATGACTGAATTGTCCGAATTGGCCGGTCGAAAATCGCCCCTACCCCATAGGGTAGCGTGCGGCCATGGCTGGAGCACTGTGCCCGGGGTCGTTCGATCCGGTGACCAATGGACATCTCGATGTGATAGCGCGTGCCGCTGAGCAATTCGACGAGGTCGTGGTCACCGTCGTGGTGAACCCGAACAAGCAAGGCATGTTCACCGTCGAAGAGCGCATGGAACTGATTCGCGAAGTGACCGCGCACCTCCCCAATGTGCGCGTGGAATCCTGGCGCGGACTACTCGTCGACTTCGCCAAACAAGAAGGCATCACCGCCATGGTGAAGGGCCTGCGCGACTTCACCGATTTCAGCTACGAGTTCCAAATGGCCCAGATGAACCGCAAACTCACCGGCGTCGACACCTACTTCATCGCCACCAACCCCACCTACAGCTACGTCTCCAGCTCCCTGGTCAAGGAAGTAGCCTCCTACGGCGGCGACATCGCCGACTTCCTCCCCCCGGTCGTGCACAAGCGCCTCCTGGCCCGCATCGCCGAACGCAAGAAATAGCGGACCGCACAGGCTGACGCTCGCAGGGCTGCAACCCCTTACGGCCCTGCGAGCGTGCGGCTCGCGGTCATACCGCCCGGATCGGGAGGCGGCGGGGTTCGGGGGCGGCGGCCGGTTCGATGCGGCCGAAGGTCGAAGCGCGTTGGGCGGTGAGTGCCGCGCGCAGGCGTTGTGCGGGGTTGCCTCGCACCAGCTCGTCCCAGGTCCAGCGGATCACCTCGAAACCCAGCGTGCGCAAGTAGGTCTCGCGAGTGCGCTCACGCGCGACGGTGGTCGCGAGATCCTGCCCCGGCCGCAGCAATCGGCCGTAAGCGGTCGGCCCGTCGAATTCACACACCACCCCCGCGGCTTCGTAATAGAAGTCGACCCGCGCCACGAACCGCCCGTCAGGTGTGAACACATTCCCCTGCGACCCGGGCCGCGGCAACCCGTGTCGATGAATCATGAGGCGGCTCAACGATTCCCCGATGCTCTGACTCCGCCCATCCACCATCCCCACCACCTGCTTGGCCTTGCCGATCCCATACCGTCCCTTGGCCTGAGCGAGCTCGTCGGCGAGCTCGAGCGCGGTGAGGCCGAAGGCCCCGGCCAGTGCATCGCCCGCCACCACCGCCACATCCAACGGCAGCGTCAGGGCCAGATCGACCACGGTCCGCGCAGGCGTGGTAACCAGCAGCCCATCCACCTCCACCGCCGAATCCACCGGCGACCCATGAACTTTCGTCATCGCCCGCACCCTCCCTCCGCCCCGCCGATTCCGCGTGACGCACACCCGCTCCAAAGGCGCCCGCCACAACCCGGTCCCGTACAAAACCGCCGCCGACTGATGGCTCACCACGGTCCCCGCCGCCATCTCCGCCACCACCTCCCGAACCAACTGCCGATGCTGCTCGCGCCGATCCAGCCCACTCCGCTGCCCCGGTCCCGGCCGCGCACCACACCCCTCGAGCAGCGCCCGCCGCGATCGCGTTGCTTCGCAACGCCGCCCGGTCTTCGTCGTCTCGGTATTCATTCGCCCTCCCTGCGCTGTGGACGGGTAGGGCGGGGGCGCACGCAGGATGCGCACGCTCGGGTGGGTGGGCGTTGTGGGCGTGGGCCCGCTGTATCTCGGCGTCCCCCAAGGCATCCGCGCCAACGGTCCATGTCGGAACCCCTTTCGTCGATCGGATGCTTTGTTGGACGCGGGCAGTCCGAGCGGGGTTCCGGGATGGGGGTGGACACGCCGAAACCTCGCACGGCGCGCCGGAATTCGGTCCGGGGCGGGTGCGAGGTCGGGGGAGTGGGTGGGGTCAGAAGACCCAGAGGCGGAGGGTGAGGAAGCGCATGGTGCCGACGGCGGCGGTGATGGCCAGGACGGCGAGGGCTTCGGCGACGTCTCCCATGCCGGGGGCGGTGACTTCGAGGATGGCCAGGCAGCCGGAGGTGATGGCCAGACCGGCCAGTGCCAGCGCGCCGCCCTCCAATTGGGCTGTGTACCAGCGCACGCGGTCGGCCGCCTGGAAGGTGAGCCGCCGGTGCATCTCGTTGGCGAGTGCGGTGCTGACGATGGAACCGGCCAGATTCGCCAGCTGCGGGCCGCCGCCGTAGAGCGCCAGGAACAGCAGCACGTAACCGACATTGCTGAGGCCGCCGACGAGGGCGAAACGAATCAACTGCGCGAAGACCGCGTCACCGCGCAGCCACACACCCAGCCGGGCCAATCCCCGGATGCCCGAGGCGTGCAGGTCCACCGCGCCCTGGGTGAGGGCCTCGGTGCCATAGGCATAGGTGTTCACCAGACCGGTGCCGGGCATCGTCGCCCGATCCGGAATCTCGTGGACAGCCATGGTCTTCCCCATCCGAACGCTGCTATGCCGACCAGGCGGTCCGGGAGTGCTTCCGGGCCACCGCCATTGGGCGGGCACTGTCTTGCCCTTCAACGGTAACCCAAGTGGAGCTATTCCCTCCACTTGTTTTTGCTGTCTGTGAAACAGGCCATGTTTTGGAAAACCGGCGACACGCCGTGTCGGACCTTGTTGACAGCGCGGAGATTGGCAGACTGGCTGCAGCGGAGAGTCTCGCCGTGAGTCCTGGCAGGAGAGTGGGGTAGCACATGTACCGGGTATTCGAAGCGCTCGACGAACTGGTGGCCATCATCGAAGAGGCCCGCGGAATCCCACCGACCCGCAACTGCATCGTGCCGCGCGGCGAGGTCCTGGAACTGCTCGACGACGTCCGCGACGCCCTACCCGGCGAGCTCGACGACGCCCAGGACGTGCTCGATCACCGCGACAAGATCGTCACCGACGCCCGCACCGGCGCCGACACCACGGTCAAGACCGCGAACGAGCAAGCGCACCACACGGTTACCTCCGCCCGCGACGAGGCCGACCGCATCCTCTCCGACGCCAAGGCGCACGCCGACCGCATGGTCGCCGAGGCCCGCGCCCACGCCGAACACCTCGTTTCCTCCGCCGAGGAGGAGGCCGAGCGCACCGTCGCCGACGGCAAGAACGAATACGACGTGCTCACCGGCCGCGCCCGCACCGAGGCCGACCGCCTCGCCGCCGCGGGCCAAGCCTCCTACGACCGCTCGGTCGCCGACGGCAAGGCCGAACAGGAACGCCTGGTCTCCCAGACCGAGGTGGTCCGCGCCGCCCACACCGAATCCGCGCGCCTCATCGACGGCGCCCAGGCCGACTCCGACCGCCTGCGCTCCGAATGCGACGACTACGTCGACGGCAAGCTCGCCGACTTCGAGGAAACCCTCTCCAACACCCTGCGCATCGTCGGCCGCGGCCGCCACCAGGTGCGTTCCGGCGGGCCCATCCCCGACTACGCCTCCGAATTCCGCCGCTGAGCAACCACTCTCGTGCCCCGCTTGCCCCGTTTGGGTTGCGAGCGGGGCTTTCGGTATTGTGGGGTGGTTGCCCATTCCCCCATCTACCGTGAGGTGAGTTCGTCTATGCCTGCCGATTCCGGTAAGCCTTCGCGTCATCGTCAGCAGGTGATCGACGCGGGCTTTGTGCTGGATGTGCGCAGTCTCGGACGCGCCCCCGGGTCGATGAAAGAACGGCATCGGGTCTTCACCACCGATAAGCGGCTCGGGCTCGACCTGGTCGCCATCCCGGTCGGTGCGGAGATCGAAATGGATCTCACCCTGCAGTCGGTCTCCGAGGGTGTGCTCGTCATGGGCACCGTGCACGCGCCCATCGAGGGTGAATGCTCGCGCTGCCTCGAATCGTTCACCGACGAGCTCGAATTGCACCTCACGGAGCTGTTCGCCTACCCGGACAGCGCGACCGAGCAGACCACCGAGGAAGACGAGATCCATCGTCTCGTCGACGACATGATCGACCTGGAACCGGTCGTCGTGGACGCCGTCGGCCTGGAGCTTCCGCTGCAGCCGCTGTGTGAACCCGACTGTGCCGGTCTGTGCCCGGAATGCGGCGTCAAGATGGCGATTGCGGGTTCCGGACACGGTCATGAGATACTTGACCCTCGCTGGGCCCGACTCGCAACTTTCACTACTGCTGAGTCGACCGATGCAGACACTGCGTCGGACCCATCAACAGATTCCACCCTTGCGGGACACAACGGTGCCGCAAGCAAGACAGAGGAGAGCTAGTCGTGGCCGTTCCGAAGCGCCGGATGTCCCGTGCCAACACCCACGCGCGTCGCAGCCAGTGGAAGGCCACCGCGCCGACCCTGATCACCTGCCCGAACCGCGCCTGCGGCCAGCAGACCCTGCCGCACATCGCCTGCCCGTCCTGCGGCACCTACAAGGGCCGCCAGGTCACCTCGGCGATCTGATTTCGCATCAAGCAGCGACCGTGACCGCCAGCAAGGACGCGGCGGATTTGTCCGCCGTAGGTGATGCAGCCGACCATGCCAGCCTGCTCGAGGCTCTCGGCGTGGACGTACAACCGGAGCTTCTGCGCCTAGCGCTGACGCACCGGTCGTACGCCTACGAGAACGGTGGCCTGCCGACCAACGAGCGCCTGGAATTCCTGGGCGACTCGGTGCTCGGTCTGAGCATTACCGAGCGCCTCTATCTGGAGCACCCGGACAAGTCCGAGGGTGAGCTGGCCAAGCTGCGCGCGAGCGTGGTCAACATGCACGCGCTGGCCGAAGTGGCCCGGGTGCTCGGTGCCGGCGGCCTCGGCCGCCATCTCCTGCTCGGTAAGGGCGAGGAGCTCACCGGCGGCCGGGACAAGCCCAGCATTCTCGCCGACGGCATGGAATCGCTGCTGGGTGCCGTGCATCTCGAGCACGGCATCGATGTGGCACGCACCGTTGTCCTGCGGCTGTTCGCCGATCTGCTCGAGCGCGGTCCCCGCATGGGGGCCGGGCTCGACTGGAAGACCAGCCTGCAGGAACTGACCGCCGAGCGCGGCATCGGCGTGCCCAGCTACGAGATCACCTCCACCGGACCCGACCACGACAAGGAGTTCACCGCCACCGCGGTGATCGGTGGGAAGGGTTACGGCCAGGGGGTGGGCCGCTCCAAGAAGGAAGCGGAGCAGAAGGCCGCGGGCGCGGCCTACAAGGCGTTGCACGCCGAGAACGCGCCCGAGGGTTCAGACGGCTCGAAGAGCTAGATGCCCGAACTCCCCGAGGTCGAAGTCGTCCGGCGCGGGCTCACCGAACACGTGGTGGGCCGCGTCCTGGACCGGGTGACCGTCAAACATCCGCGCTCGGTGCGTCGGCACGAGCTCGGCGGGGACGATCTCGCCGCCCGACTGACCGGACTGCGCGTCGACAGCGCGCAGCGGCGGGGCAAATTCCTGTGGCTCACCTTCGATGAGCCCGATACCTCCCTCGTCGTGCACCTCGGCATGTCCGGGCAGATGCTCGTGCAGCCCGCGAACGCGCCGCTGGAGAAGCACGCGCACATCATCGCCGCCCTCGACGACGGCAATGAGCTGCGGTTCATCGATCAGCGCACGTTCGGCGGCTGGATGCTCTCGGATCTGGTCGAGGTGGACGGCACCTGGGTGCCCGAGTCCGCGGCGCACATCGCGCGCGATCCCCTCGATCCCCGTTTCGACGCCGACGCCGTCGTGAAGACGTTGCGCGGCAAGCACTCCGAGATCAAACGGCTCTTGCTGGATCAGACCGTGGTGTCCGGGGTCGGCAACATCTACGCCGACGAGGCGCTGTGGCGGGCCAAGATTCACGGTGAGCGGTCGGCGGAGAAGCTGAGCAAGCCCGCATTGCACGCCCTACTGACCGAGACCCAGCACGTGATGGGGGAGGCACTCCAGGCCGGGGGCACCTCCTTCGACGCGCTCTACGTGAACGTGAACGGGCAATCCGGGTACTTCGAGCGTTCGCTCAATGCTTACGGATGCGAGGACGAGCCCTGCCGCCGCTGCGGTGCGATCATGCGCCGGGAGAAGTTCATGAACCGTTCGTCTTTCTCCTGCCCACGCTGTCAACCCCGCCCGCGCGGCTGAGACCAGCGGGTTTAATTACCCCTCCGGTGTACGTGATGTGATCGAGCCTCCCAATCGGGAGTGATTTGGCGCTACCTTTTTCACTAGCGGCATGCGTTGTGCCGCCTGGAGGAAACAGATGCGCAAACTGACCTACTTCGTCTCGGCCACCATCGACGGATTCATCGCCACCGATGCGGGCTCGGTCGACTTCTTCCCCGTCGGGGGCGACCACGGGCCCGCGATCATCGCGCAGTATCCCGAGACGCTGCCGACCAAGGTGCGTCAGGTGCTCGGCGTCGACAAACCCTGCCAGAACTTCGACACCGTGATCATGGGCCGCAAAACCCACGACTTCGGTGTCCGCACCGGCACTTCCAGCCCGTATGCGCACCTGCGCCAGTTCGTGGTCTCCACCACGCTGCCGGAGGCTCCGGCCTCGGATGTGGAGTTGATCGCCGACAACCCGCTCGATCGGGTCCGGGAACTCAAGCGCGAGAAGGGCCTCGGCATCTGGCTGTGCGGCGGCGGCGAACTCGCTCAAACCCTGCTCCCCGAGATCGACCAGGTCTTCCTGAAGCTCTACCCCATCGTCCTCGGCCACGGCCGCCCCCTCTTCGGCGCCTGCGGCCAACTCCCCGAACCCTCCCGCTTCCGGGTGATCACCAGCCGCATCTTCGAAGACGGCGTCGCCTTCATCAAATACGGGCGGGTGCGTTAGAGGATCGCGAAGGCGATCACCGCGCCGATGGAGATGTGGGCGGCCGAGACCACGACGGATTCGATGCTGAATTCCGGGTTCTTCAGGACTGCGCCGATGTTGATGCCGAGGACGTACTCCAGGGCGCGCGTCGCGGCCACCTGTGCCGCGATGCCGACCAGGCCGTAGACGGTGGTGGCGATCAGGCCCTCGGTGAGTTTGCCCGCCTGGGCGTAGATGGCGAAGACCACGATCAGGGCGACGCTGAGCATGGCGGCGGAGCTGATGATGACGGAGTTGGGGAGGCCGCGGGCGACCATGGAGCGCAGTGGGCCCGGCGTGGTCCAGTCCACGGCTTGGAAGCCGAGCAGTAGGAGCACCAGGCCCAGCACGGCGTAGCAGAGGATCGCGCCGACGCCGCGTCCGAGGGAGTGCCAGTAGCCTGCTTCGAGCGCGAGAACCGTCATCGGTGCTCCTTGGGGTGATTCGGGGTGGTCACAGGGGAGTCGGTCACTGCGGGATGCGGTGCGGGACGAAGGTCGAGGAGTCGTCGGTGATCAGGCCGACGGTCTCGCGGATGCCCAGTCCCGCGGAGGTGTCGCCCACGATCCAAGCACCCAGCACCGGCCGCATGCCGTCGAATTCGGGCAGCGGGTCCAGCAATTGGTAGACGTAGCCCTCTTCGCCGTAGACGCCACCGGTGGCGGTCTCCATGCCCGCGCCGACGATGGTCATGTTCGCGCCCTCGCGGCCGAGCTTGGGCTTGCGGATGTACTCGGTCAGCTCGTGCGGGTCGTCGAGGTAGCAGGGCAGCAGATTGGGGTGGCCCGGGTACATCTCCCACAGCACGGCCAGGATGGCCTTGTTGGACAGCAGGGTCTTCCAGAGCGGTTCCAGCCACATGGTTTCCGGCAGCGAGGTGACCACACGCTTGCCGAAGTCGTCGTCGAGCGCCCACTCCCACGGGTAGAGCTTGAAGATGGCCTCGATGGGGGCCTCGGCCAGATCGACGAAACGGTCCAGCTCCGTGTCGTAGCCGACATCCTCGATGGGGAGTGCGACGGTGTCGAACCCGGCCTCGGCGGCGGTCTCCTGCATATAGGCGGTGGTGACATTGTCCTCGCCCGAGGAGTCCGCGCCCGACCAGCTGAAGTGCAGTTGACCGGCGGGCAGGGTATCGCGCATCTCACCCCAGCGCTCGACCAGCTTCTCGTGCAACGAGTTCCACTGATCGTCATCGGGGTGGGTGTCGGTCAGCCAGTGCCACTGCACGATTGCCGCCTCCAGCAGGGAGGTCGGCGTATCGGCGTTGTACTCCAGCAGTTTTGCGGGGCCGCGGCCGTCGTAGCGCATGTCGAAGCGGCCGTAGATGTGCGGGTCGGAGCGGTGCCAGGACTTGGTGATGTGCTCCCAACTCCATTGCGGCAGACCGAAATCCGCGAAACGCTCGGTCAGCACCACCTGTTCGACGGCGTGCAGGCACATGGTGTGCAGCACCTCGACCTGCGCCTCCATGGCCAGGATCTCGTCCATGTCGAAGACGTAGTGCACCGACTCGTCCCAGTACGGACGGGGTTGACCGTTGGCGTACTGCCCCGGCGACCCGTAGACCAGACCCTGCCCCTCGATGATCCGCTGCCAGCCCGGTCGCGGGTTGCCGCGTTCGCGTCGCACTAGGAACCACCCTTGCCGTGAAGCTTCGCGCCGAGACCGCCGCGTTGAATCGTGCTGCCGCTCTTGGTTTTCACCGTCGCGCCCGACGGGGCGGAGATGCTGCCGCCCGACGGCGCGTGCCCGATGCTGCCGGAGCCGCCGTAGTAGTAGCGGTAGGAGTGCCCGGCCAGGAAGAAGAAGCCCGGGTGAATACCGCTGTCGCCGCGATCCGATGCATCCGAACAGTAGTTGTCCGGAACCACGATCTCCTGATTGTCCTGTGTGGCGGTGACGCTCTGGCCCGGCCCGGTCGGCACCACCTCGCCCTGCTTGGCCACCACGGTGCACATGGCCGACACCTCGGGCCCGTTCCACGCCTGGGCAACCAGATAACCGCCACCCACCAGCGCCGCGATCCCCACGACCGCGGCCCCGCCGATGAGCACCCGCTTCTTCTTGCGCCGCTTGGCTTCCGCGGCCTCTTCCTCGGCCCGCTCCTGCTCCTCGGCCCGCCGCCGCGCCTTCTCCCGGGCTCGCGCCTCCGCCACCGTAGGCGGCCGCGGCTGCGTGACCCCCTCCTCCTGCGTGACGATGCGCCCGCGCCGCGGTGGCCGGGGCTCATCCACCGGCGCAGGCAACGCCGGTTCCGCCGGATACGGCGACGGCCCCGATAACAGGAACCCGCCCTCGTCGAGCCCCGGACCCGGCGTCACCGCCTGCCCGAAAGCACCAGGGCCGCCATGGGATTCCCCCGCCAGCCGATGCGGCCCATGATGCTCCCCACCCTGCTCCTGCCCGAAATCCGCGGGCAACGGCAGCGTCGGCTGCACGGGCGTCGGCGGCACGCCGCCGGGGGCGGGATCGTCTTCCGGGTAGGGCGGGAGCGGGTGGTGTTCGAAGCCGCCGGCCGGGGCTTCGATTCGGATCGTGGGTTCCGGCCAGGTCGGGAATCGGACGGTCGGGTCGCTGCCGCCCGACGGTCCGGGTAGCCCTGCGGTCGGGTTCGCCGCCGATGCGGGCTGATCGGATTCGCCGACGACGGGGTAATGGAAGGCACCCGGGTGGGCGGGATCTGTTGGGCCGGTGTGGGATTCGCTGGGCTGCGCGGGGTCGGGAATAGGGCGGTCCGGGTTGTCCGGATCACCGGGACGGTTCGTTGGCATCGGTCGACTCCGTGGGCTCGCCGCTCGCTAGCGTTCTTCGAATCCTGTCATGCCGCCCTGGGCGGTGTTCCAGTCTTCCACCACCAGGTTTACCCGACCCGGTGTAGTACCGGAACGTAGCAGGTCGAGGAGGGTTTCGCAGCGTTCGCGGGGTCCTTCGGCGACAACGTGTACGCGGCCGTCGCGGTGGTTGCGGGCGTAGCCGGTCAGGCCCAGTTCGAGGGCGCGCGAACGGGTCCACCAACGGAACCCGACACCCTGCACATCACCGTGGACCCAGGCGCTGAGCCGGACCGGTTCCGCACTCATTCGTCGATACGGAAGGTGAGGTTGACGGTGGTGCCCGCCTTGAGGGTGCGGCCGACCGTGCACACCTTGTCGATGGCGCGCTGGGCGGCGACCAGCAGGCGCTGCCGGGCTTCCTCGTCGAGCTCGGACAGGTCGAGGTCGAACTCCTCGGTCAGCTCCGGGTAGACCTCGTTCTCGCGGTCGGCATCGCCGGAGACGTGGACGGTGGCGTCGAAGCTCTCGCCGAGGCGGCGGGCGAGGGTGAAGTCGGCGCTGAGTCCGGAGCAGCCCGCGAGCGCGATCTTCAGCAGCTCACCCGGGGTGAACGCACCGGGCACCCCCGCGGACGCGATGAGCACCTCACCGCCGCGGTTGTTGCGGCCCGTGTAGGCGCGAGTGCCCGTGCGCTCGGCCCAGAGCTTCACCGGTTCGGCGGACTGGTCGGCGGCGGCGGTCTGCGGTGCGGCGGTCTGTTCGGACATAGGAAAGATCCTCCCATTGAGTCACCCGGGACAACCATCTGGTTGCCAGTCCTTCGAAACACCGACGCCGTCAGCGGAATTCCGCCACCAGCTCCGGTGTGACGTCGGTCAGGCTGTCGGCGACGGTGGCCGCGAGAGCGATGGCATCGGGGGCGGGCGGGTACTTGGGATGCGGGACCGCGATCACCGTCATGCCCGCGGCGTGTGCGGCGCGCAGCCCGTTGCTGGAGTCCTCGATCGCCAGGCACTGCGCCGGATCGATGCTCAGCCGCCGGGCGGCCTCGAGGTACCCGTCGGGCGCGGGCTTGCCGCGCTCCACTTCCTCGGTCGACACCGTCGCGGTGAACAGATCGGTGACGCCCATGTGGTCGAGCACCACATCGATGAGCCGCCGCGGCGAGGAGCTGGCCAGACCGAGCGTGTACGTCTGCGCGAAGCGGCGGACCGTCTCGGTGGCGTCGGGCATGAGCGGCAGGTGCTCGGTGTAGCGGGCGGCCATTCGTGAGATGACGTCCTCGGCCACCTCGTCGGGTGTGCGGCGGCCGTCGAGCAGTTCCCGGCTGGTGTATTCGGACCATTCGGAGGTGCTCATGCCCATGAACCGGTCCTGGGTGTCGGGCAGCCAGCGGCCGTCCAGTTCGTCGACGTACTCCCGTCGGACGTCTTCCCAGATGGGCTCGGTATCGATGAGCACACCGTCCATGTCGAACACGATCGCGGCAATCGGCATGGCCTCCATGGTGGTTCATTGCCCATGACGGCCTTGGCACGGGGTGCCGCACGCTCACTGACGCCATGTCCACTGAATGGGATGTTCGTCCGTAATCGTGTCACCGTGCGCCGCACGGGTTTAGCGTCGGGAACGAAAGACGCAGATCCGCAAGTGAATACCGAGGTGCGACGTGGGCACGGTCACCGACATCTACGATCCGGAGCTCTATGTGGCCGGACCGATCCACGAGATCTTCGCCGGACTGCGGCGCACCGATCCCGTGCACTGGCAGGAGATGCCCGGCGAGCCCGGCTACTGGGCGATTCTCAAGCACGCCGATGTCGCCCACGTGGCCCGCAATCCGCAGTTGTTCTCCGCCGAAGAGGGCGGCGTGATCCTGGAGAATCAGCCGCCCGAACGCCTCGAGCAGACCCGCAACATGCTGCTCATGATGGACCCGCCCCGGCACACCGACTACCGCCGCCCGCTGGCCGAGCACTTCAAGGCCCGGGTGATCGGCGAACTCGAGGACCGCATCCGGGAACTCACCCGCGCCCTGCTCGACAGTGTCGACGGCGACGTGGAATTCGTGCACGACGTGGCGGGCGTGCTGCCCAGCCAGGTGGTGGGCGGCATGTTCGGCATCCCCGAAGCGGACTGGCCGAGCATCCGGCAGTGGGCCGAACAGTCCACCAGCCAACAGGATCCGGAACTGGTCGGCGATTTCGACGTCACCGCCGAGCTCACCAAGATGGCCATCTACGCCATCCAGTTCTCGATGGCGCGGCGCGAGCAGGAACCGCAGGCCGATCTCACCGGGCTCATCCTGTCCGGGGCGTTCGGCGGAAAACCCATGTCGGACCTGGAATTCGGCAGCTTCTTCACCCAGCTGGTGACTGCGGGCAACGACACCACCAAGACCATGCTGTCCTCGGGCCTGGAATTGCTACTCGCGCATCCCGACCAACTGCAGGCCCTGCGAGACAACCCGGCGCTGATTCCCGGTGCGGTGGAGGAGATCCTGCGCTACGCCAACCCGCTGCACTACTTCCGCCGCACCGCCACCGCCGACACCGAGATCCGCGGCGTCCCTATCAAGGCGGGCGACAAGGTCGCCATGTGGTACACCTCGGCCAATCGCGACGAGGACGTCTTCGCCGACGCCCAGCGCTTCGACATCCACCGGAACCCCAACCCGCACCTGTCCTTCGGGCTGGCTCAGCACTTCTGCCTGGGTGTGCATCTGGCGCGGCTGGAGGGCCGGGTGTTCTTCGAGGAGCTGCTGGCGCGTTACCCGAAGCTCGAGCAGACCGGCGATTCCCGGCGCATCCGCTCGAACCTGAACAACGGTTTGAAGTCGTTGCCGATCCGGCTGTCGCGGTGATCGGCGCCGCGTAGCGAATATTCGCGCGGCCATCACCGCCGCGACGCCCGCCCGTTACCCGCGCCCGCAAACCTTTCCGGATCTCGGTTCACTCGTTCAGGGGAGCCGGAGGTGAGGATTGGAGTGGGGTCAGGTGCGCAAGATGGGATACCGGCTGGTCGCCGCCGGTGCATGTGCGGCGATGGGGTTTGCGGTCGCCGGGTGCGGCAGCAGCGATACGGCCAAGCACGATCAGCATGTACTGCTGCTGTCGATCGACGGCATGCATCAGTCCGATCTGGCCGACTATGTGGCGGCGCACCAGGATTCGACGCTGGCCAAGCTGGTCGCCCGCGGCGCGCAGTACACCAACGCGCAGGTGCTGACCCCGGCCGACTCCTTCCCGGGCACCATGGCGATGATCACCGGCGGCAGCCCCAAGACCACCGGCGTCTACTACGACGACACCTGGGCTCGTGACCTGCTGCCCGCGGGCACCAAGGACTGCGCGACCGCGAAGAAGGGCGCGCAGGTCCCGCTGACCGAGGAGATCGACAAGAAGACCGAGGATCTCGACGGCGGCCAGGGCCTTTCCGGTCTGCCCGACGGCATCGCGGCGATGACCGACGATCCGAGCAGCGTGCTGGATCCGGCCAAGTTGCCGGTGGATCCGGCCACCTGCAAGCCGATTGCGCCCGCCGACTACCTGAAGGTGAACACCATCTTCTCGGTGGTCCACGAGGCCGGTCAGCGCACCGCCTGGTCGGACAAGCACCCGGCCTACCAGATCATGAACGGTAAGGGCGGTCGCTCGATCGACGACCTGTTCACCCCGGAGATCGACAGCAACTCGCCCAAGGGTGATGCCTGGACCAAGGATTCGGACCAGACCAAGCGTTACGACACCTACAAGGCCGACGCGATCGTCAACGAGATCAACGGCAAGGACCACTCCGGCGCCAAGCAGGTCGGCGTGCCCGCGGTGTTCGGCATGAACTTCCAGGACGTGTCGGTGACGCAGAAGCTGCCCGCGTCCAAGGGCTACAGCGCCGACGGCAAGCCCGGTGGGCTGCTGACCGGTGCGCTGGACTTCGTGGATCAGCAGGTCGGCCGCTTCGTCGCCGCCCTGGACAAGGCCGGGCTGACCGACAAGACCACCATCGTGCTGACCGCCAAGCACGGGCAGTCGCCCATCAAGCCGGACGGGCTGACCCGCGTGGACGACAAGCCGATCATCGACGGCATCAACAAGGAGTGGGCGGCCACCCACCCGGAGACCCCCAAGCTGATCGCGCACTCGATCGACGACGCCGCCATCCTGTGGTGGCTGGCCGACCGCTCGCCCGACGCCGTCGCCTTCGCGAAGCGAAAGCTGCTGGAGGCCAACGGCACCGGCACCGACATCAGCGGTAACCCGAAGCCCTACACCGCCTCCGGGGTGGACACCGCACAGGTGTACGCGGGCACCGACGCCGTGAAGTTCTTCGGCACCAACGCCGATGACCCCCGCGTGCCGGACCTGTTCGCGGGCACCAACGGCACCGTCTACACCGCGGGCAAGTCCAAGATCGCCGAGCACGGCGGCTCCAGCCCCGAGGACCGCCACGTCCCGCTGCTGGTCGTCGGCTCCGGCATCTCGAAGCACGATGTGCCCGACCAGGTTTCGCTGACCCAGGTGGCCCCCACCGTCCTGGATCGCCTCGGCCTGGACCCCCAGAAACTCGACGCCGTGAAATCCGAACACACGGCGGCCCTGCCGAGCTAAAGGGGTCCTACTAGATCAGGGAGCTCTCCGCGCGATTCTGTCCGATTCGGCGCGTGAGAGCTCCCTGATCTTCTTTGTGCGGCTGATCTCCCCGTCATTCCGGCGTGCTTTTGGCCGGAATCCAACGCTGCGGGTGTGGATCCCGGCCAAAAACACGCCGGGATGACGAGGCTGGGTTGCGCCGGGGTATCGCCAGGGGCGGGAGGTGTCTACGACTGGAAGCGGTAGCCCATGCCTGCTTCCGTCAGGAGATGCTTCGGCTGCGAGGGGTCGTCCTCGAGTTTGCGGCGCAGCTGGGCGAGATACACCCGCAGGTAATGGGTTTCGGTGGCGTACGACGGGCCCCACACCTCGCGCAGCAGTTCGCGGCGGCCGACCAACTTGCCCTTGTTGCGGACCAGCATCTCCAGCACACCCCACTCGGTGGGGGTCAGGTGCACGTCGTGGCCGTGGCGGGTCACCTTCTTCGCGGTGAGATCCACCGTGAAGGAACCGGTTTCGATGATCGGCTCGGCGGCGTCGTTGGTATTGGCGGAGCGGCGGACCGCGGCGCGCAGCCGGGCCAGCAGTTCGTCCATGCCGAACGGCTTGGTGACGTAGTCGTCGGCGCCGGCGTCGAGGGCCTCCACCTTGTCCGAGGAGTCGGTGCGCGCGGAGAGCACGATGACCGGGGCGGTCGACCAGCCGCGCAGACCCGCGAGCACCTCGATGCCGTCCATATCGGGCAGGCCGAGGTCGAGAATGATGACGTCGGGGTGCTTTTCGGCGGCGGCCCGCAGGGCGGCCCCGCCATTGGACGCGGTCGTCACCTCGTAGCCGCGCACCGACAGATTGATGCGCAGGGCGCGCAGGATCTGTGGTTCGTCATCGACCACCAGCACTCTGGTCGGCGCTGCCGCCGCGTTCGTCACCCGTTCTCCTCTGCCGTGCCCGCGGGGTCGTCCCCGGCGGGCAGATCGATCACCATTGTCAGTCCGCCGCCGGGGGTGGGCTCCGCGTGCACGGTGCCGTCCATGGCGTCCACGAAGCCGCGAACCACCGACAGTCCCAAGCCCACACCGGTGGAGTTGTCGCGGTCGCCGAGCCGCTGGAACGGCTCGAAAAGCTGGTCCTCGAGGCCCGTCGGAACGCCCGGACCCGTATCGACCACGGTAACCGCCACCCGTTTGCCGACCTGCTCGGCGGCCACCCGCACCACCGAATCGCGCGGCGAGTAGCGGGCGGCATTGTCGATCAGGTTGGCCAGCACCCGTTCCAGCAGACCGGGATCGGCGCGCACCGAGACGGCGTCCACATCCACCTTCACCCGGTCCATGGTGGTGCGGCGCATGCCGCGGGTACCCATGCCCATGAGCGCGTGATGCACCACCTCGTCCAGATACACCTTGCGCACCTGCGGCTTGATCACCCCGACCGCCAGTCGCGAGGAGTCCAGCAGGTTGCCGACCAGGGCGGTCAGCTGATCCACGGATTCCTCGATGGTCTCCAGCAATTCGGCGGTGTCCTCCGGGGAGAACTCGACATCGTCGCTGCGCAGACTCGACGCCGCCGCCTTGGCCGCGGCCAGCGGGGTGCGCAGGTCGTGGCTGACCGCCGAGAGCAGCGCGCGGCGCAGCTTGTCGGCCTCCATGACCGCCTGGGCGGCGCTGGCCTCCTCCTGCAACTGGGTCTGATGCACCAGTCCGGCTGCCTGATTCGCGACCGCGCCGAGCACGAGGCGGTCCCCGGAGGTCACGGGACGTCCGCGCAGTAGCAGCCAGTGCATGTCATCGCCTGCCTCCAATGCGGTCAGGGAGTCGTCGACCTTGGACGGTGGGTTCTCGCCCGCCGAGGCGACCACGGTGTCGTCGGCGATCAGGCTGACCGCCTCCTGTCCCCAGGTCTCGCGGGCGCGCTCGAGCAGATCCTGCAGATCCGCGCCGTGCAGCACCGAGCCCGCGAACAGGGCGAGCAGTTCGGCCTGCCGGGAAGCCTTGCGCGCCTCCCGGGTTCGCTTGGCCGCCACATCGACCAGGGCCGCCACCGCGACAGCCACGGCCAGCAGGACCACGATGGTGAGGAAGTTGTCCAGTTGCGCGATGGTCAGGCTGTAGCGCGGTTCGGTGAAGAACCAGTTGAGCAGGATGCCCGACAGAATCGCCGACAGCGCCGCCGGGGCCACGCCGCCCAGCAGTGCGACCGCGAGCACGCCGATGAAGAACAGGGCGCTCTCCCCGCTGAGATCCAGCAGGCGATCGAGCCAGAAATAGATGACGGCACAGATCACCGACGGCACCAGGAAGGCCGCCGACCAGGAACCGATCTTGCGTTCGCCGCGGGTCAGCGAGGACCACCGGAAGCCGCCGCCCTTGTTGGATTCCTCGTGGGTCACCATGTGCACGTCGATCTTTCCGGACTCCTGCACCACGGTCGCGCCGATGCCCTCGTCGACCATGCGGGCCCAGCGCGAGCGCCGGGAGGTGCCCAGCACCAGCTGGGTGGCATTGACCTGGCGCGCGAAATCCAGCAGCGCCGAGGGCACGTCCTCGCCGGTGACGGTGTGCAGGCTGGCGTCGAGGCTGGTGGCCAGGTCGCGCAGGCGGCCCAGCCGCTGCTGCGACACCCCGGCCAGGCCGTCACCGCGCACGATGTGCAGCACGATCAGCTCGGCGCTGGACTTGGCGGCGATGCGGCTGGCGCGGCGCACGATGGTCTCGGATTCCGGGCCGCCGGTCACCGCCACCACCACCCGTTCGCGGGCCTCCCAGGTCTTGGTGATCTTGTGGTCCTCGCGGTATTTGGCGAGGGCGGCGTCCACCTGATCGGCCAGCCACAGCAGGGCCAGTTCGCGCAGTGCGGTCAGATTGCCGGGGCGGAAGTAGTTGCGCAGCGCGGCGTCCACCTTCTCGGCGGCGTACACGTTGCCGTGGGACATTCTGCGGCGCAACGCTTCCGGGGTGATGTCGACCAGTTCCACCTGGTCGGCGGAGCGAACCACCCAGTCCGGCACGGTTTCCCGCTGCACGATGCCGGTGATCTGCTCGACCACGTCGTTGAGGCTCTCGAGGTGCTGCACATTGACCGTGGACACCACATCGATGCCCGCGTCCAGCAGCTCCTGCACGTCCTGCCAGCGCTTCTCGTTCTTGCTGCCCGGCACATTGGTGTGCGCCAGCTCGTCGACCAGCACCACGGCCGGTCGCCGGCGCAGCACGGCCTCGACATCCAGTTCGGGCATGCTCGTGCCGCGGTACTCGATCATTCGGGGCGGGATGCGTTCGATCCCGCCCAGCATTTCCGCGGTCTTGGAGCGGCCGTGCGTCTCGACGACGGCGGCCACCACATCGCGGCCGCGTTCCACCCGCCGGTGCGCTTCGGAGAGCATCGAGAAGGTTTTGCCCACGCCGGGGGCAGCGCCGAGATAGATGCGTAGTTGACCGCGTTTCACTCGTCCATCATCGCGCGAGGTGCGCGGATGCCCTGCTGCGCCGTGCGGACGGGTGCGCGAGTCCCTTCGGTGGTGGCCAGCACGCGCAGCACGAGCGCGCATCCGACGAATCCGAAGATCACCATCAGGGTGACGGCGAGGTGCGCCACGGCTTCTCCTTACCTCTGTGCCCGGGTATGTGCCCGGCCGCGTTCGAAAGGGGCGCGGCCGGACTCTCCACTCATACCTTCTGCGCTGGTCAAGTCGCCGATCCTGACGGTTTCTTTACGCCCGTGTGTCGTGATGTTGACGGCATCCGAGCGGCCGCCGACCGGGCGTGTCGAGCCGTTGTCTAGGTGAGGGTTTCGCTCAGCCGGGCCAGCAGCGCGGCGCGCTGGTCGGCGACGTCGGCGGCGGCCGCGCCGATGGTTTCGGTGATGTCGAAGGCGGCCTGGTGCGGCGGTCGGGCGGTGATGGATTCCGACAGCCACAGGCCGGTCAGTTCACCGTCGCCCGCCACGTGGGCGGTGATGGCGCCGTCGGGGCTGGTGGCGCGGCCGGTCAGCCGGGCCAGTCCGTCGGAGGCGAGGGTGAGGGCCTCGAGCTGATCGGCGACCTCGGCGATCAGGGCCCGCATATCGGCGCTCACAGGGCACGCACCCAGCTACGCGGGACATCGTCGGCGGTCGGGGCGTCGAGGCGGTCGAGTTCGGCGGCCACGGTCGCGGGGTCGGGCAGGCCGAGGCGATCGAGCAGCACCGGGGCCAGCCCGATACCGGCGAGGGTTTCGCGGCGGCGAGCCCGCGCGAGCAGGGTCGAGCGTTGCGCCAGGCGCACGATCTCGGCGGCCAGGGCGGCTGCGCCGTGCGCGTAATCGCCGACCTCGAACTGCAATCCGGTCACGATGCCCTGATCAGTGCAGGTCACCGCGACGGTGCCGGCCGGGCTGCTGCTGGTCGCGATCGCCACCAGATCGGTGCTCGCTGGCTCGCTCATGAGGATGGGCCTCGATTTCGATGGAGATGGTGGTCGACAGCTCGATCGAGGACATGACCTCGATCTCGTGATACGTGGTCTCGGTTTCGATGCGCCCCATGGCGATCGCGGTGGACTCGGCGCCGAGCACGGGCTCGGCGGCCGCCATCGGGCCCCACAGCGCGTCCGCACGCTCGGGGGCGCCCCAGAGTGTCGTGGTCTGACCGGGCCGCGCCATCGGGGCCTCGCCGAGGTCGAGGATGCTGCGCGCCGGGCCGTAGTCCTCCTCGACGGGGTCGGGCTCGGGCACGGGAGCCGGTGGGGGAGTGGGGTTGGTCGGCAGGGTCGGGCCCGCGAATCCGCGCAGGCCGCCGAACAAGTCGGGCATGAGGGGCTCCTAGGGGGTGTTCGGGGGCGACGTCACGCCCGCCTGGCCGTCGCGGGGACGGCCGGTGGGAGCGGGCGAGATCGGGGTGACGCCCGCCTGGCCGTCACGCGCGAGTCCCGGGGCCGGGATCGAGGTGACGCCCGCCTGACCGTCGCGGGGTTGTTGGATGTCGTTGCCGGGCTTGGGGTCTGCCGTGATCGGTGGTACGGGTGCGCCGCCGTGGTGGGGGACGGGGCCGGGGTCGGGAACCGGGCTGGGGTCCGGGACGGCGCTGTAGTCGGGAAGGGGGCTGGGGTCGGGAACAGTGCCGGGGTCGGGCACGCCCGCGCTGGGCGGGGTGGATTGTGGTGGCGCGCTGGGGGGTTGATCCGGTGTCGTATCGGCCGGGGCCGGAGTCGTGCCGTCGGGCTGCGGAGAAGTGCCGCCGGCCAACGCATTCTGGAGTGCGGTCTCGGCCTGCTGGATACCGGTGGTGATCGCCTGCGTCGCCGCGGACAGTGCGTTCTGGATGGCCTGTTGGGCGGCTTGCAGCGGATCGGTCGGCGTCGGCTGGGCGGTGGTGTCGGCACCCGGCGTGGTGTCGGTGCCGGACTCCGGATCGGTACCGGACTGCGGATCGGTGCCGTTTCCCGGATCGGTGCCCGACGGCGGGTTGGTGGCGGGCTCGGGTGTACTCGAATCCGGTTGGGCCGTCTCCTGATTCGGGAGCGAGGCGCCGGTGAAGGCGTCGGCCTGGCTGCCGGCGGGCACCGCGAGTCCGGGCTGCCCCTGGGCGGGCACGGCGAGGCCGGGCTGGCCCGTGGAATCGGAGACGGGGGTGACCTCCGGGGTGGTCACGTGCGGCTGGTCCTGCGCGAGCTGGGTGGTCAGCGCGTCCATTTCACCGTCGGCGGCCTTGATCACGCCCACTCCGCTCTGCAGGCGGTCGGCGGCCAGGGTCACGACCGCGTCCAGGTCCGCCTGGGAGCGTGCGGAATTCACCAACGGTGTGGCTTGGGTGCGGAAGTCGGAGATCAACGAGTCGAGCGCGGCGGCGGCCTTGTCCCGAACGCCGTAGGCCGAGGTCAGCAGCGGCGCGAAGGCCGGAGCCACGTCGGACAGGGCCGCGACCTCACCGCTGGTCTTCTTGATCACCGGCACCGCGGCGGCGGCGGTCTCGGTGGCCGCCAGCGGGGTGAGGCCGCCGCGGTGGGTGTCGTCGGAAGCGCGCACCACCCCGGGGACCGCCGACATCGCCGACAGCCCGGCCGCATCCGGGCGGGCGCCGTCGCCGAGGGCGGCGCGCAGTTTCACCAGCGGCGCGACCAGCGCGGTCACCAGCGCCGGTTCACTCGCATCGGCTTGGAATCCGGTCTGCAAATCGTTGTCCCCCTATCGGTTTCGCGCGGGTCGGCTAGGCCTGGATTTCGTCCGTGCCCGGTATTGTGCCCGCGATCTGCGCGGCGGACTCGGTATCGACCGCGCCGAGCACCCGGCCCCAGCCGGTGATGGCCTGGCCGTAGCCGTCGGTGACGGCCGCGGCGGTGCCGAGGTGACCGGAGTGATCGCTCCACGCCCGGCTCCAGGCCGCCGCGAATTCCGCACCGAACAGGCCCAACCCGGACAGGTCCAGTCCGGCCACGGTGGCGGCATGGTCGCGGGCGGTGCCCAGCAGCGTGGCCGCCTGGTCGGCGGCCTTGGTGTAGGCCGCGGCTGCCGGGTAGTCCCACACCACGCGATCACGGTTGTTCTCCATGCGTGTGTCGTCCTCTCTCACTGGGCTTTCCGGATTCCGGTGATCAGCACCCGCCCGCCGACCTCGGCGGTGGTGATGGTCTGCGCCCACTGCTGCGGTGTCGGGTCGGTCGGATACTGCTCGGACAGCGTGACATTCCAGGTGTCGCCGGTATCGCCCGTGGCGCGGGTGATGTGCGCGCAGTACTTCGTGTCCACCGGCATCGAATCGATCCCGGCCTGAATGGTTTCCGCGGTCGGCACCTGCGCGTCGGCGGTCACCCATTCGCGGGCGCGGGCGCCGGATCTGTCGCTGTAGTAGGCCCATTCGAAGCCGAGGATCGCGCCCGGCCCGGTCGCCGGGTCGCCGGGACCGGCTCCGGTGACGGTGTCGCCGGTGATGGTGGTGAAGCAACCGGCGGTGGCGTGCGGATAGCTGTCGGCCGGTGGTGAGGTGGCGATGGCGCTGGTGACGGCGGCCGGGCCCTCGCCGGTCAGGGTCGGTGTCGCCGGTGCGTGGTGCCTGCTGTTGGCCACGACCACCAGCGCGATCGAGACGGCCATGCCTGCCCCGATGATGATCGCCGACTTCGGGATGCGTCGTCGCTCTCGGGGTGCGCGGTGGCGGGAATTGAGGACGGCACGGAGATGATCATCGGGGGTGGCGCGGGGCTCGGCCTTGCCGGTAGTACGGCGCTGGGGCTTGCCCGTGGTGTGGCGCTGCCGGGGCTGGGCGCGGTCGGCGGGTTTCGGCAAAGTCGCTGCTCCCCCTCGAATCGGTACGCCCACAAGACGGTAACGCGATCATCGGGTTGTGCGCTACGGCTGGCTGTCTGCCCGGGTGTCCGTCCGGTGGTGCCGCGTCGCCGACCCTGCGGTCTCTTTGCGGTCGTGTGTCGGGTTGTTGACGACATCCGACCAGGCAGTTTGCCGATGGTGAGCGTGGGTAAGGGTCTGTGATGCGAGATTCGACGGAACCCGACAGACCCGACTTCCCGCTGCGGCGGTCGGTCATCGCGAGCGCCCTGGGCAATGCCACCGAATGGTTCGACTACGGCGTGTACGCGGCCACGGCCGGCTACCTCACCGCGGCCTTCTTCCCGGGCACACTGGGGACGCTCGGCACCATGCTGGGCTTCGCCGTCTCGTTCGTGCTGCGGCCACTGGGCGGCATGGTCTGGGGTCCGCTGGGCGACCGCATCGGCCGTAAGGCGGTGCTGGCCACCACGATCCTGCTCATGTCGGTGGCCACCGGCGCCATCGGCATCCTGCCCACCCATGCCACGGCGGGTGTGCTCGCGCCGATCCTGCTGATCGGTCTGCGCGTAGTACAGGGCTTCTCCACCGGCGGTGAATACGGCGGTGCGGCAACCTATCTCGCGGAATGCGCGGGGGACCGCAGGCGGGGGTTCCTGGGTAGCTTCCTCGAAGTCGGCACGCTCGCGGGCTTTGTCGGCGGTTCGGCGGTGGTGCTGGTCTGTCAGCTCGCGCTCGGGTCGGAGGCCATGTACGCGGGCGGCTGGCGCATCCCGTTCCTGCTGGCGGTCCCGCTGGGCCTGACCGGTTGGTATCTGCGGGCCAAGCTGGACGAGTCGCCGGTGTTCACCGAGTTGTCCGAGCGCCCGGATCGGGTCACCCCGCCGGGCGGTCTGCGCGTCGTGCTCACCACCTACCGCCGCGAGCTGTTCACCCTGATCGGCCTGGTGGTGGCGCTCAACGTGGTGAACTACACGCTCCTCACCTACCAGCCGACCTACCTGCAACACACCCTCGGCGTGGGCGAATCCACCACCACCGCCATGATGTTGATCGGCCAGCTGGTGATGATGGTGGCGCTGCCGTTCTTCGGCCGCCTCTCCGACCGGATCGGGCGGCGCCCGCTGTGGCTGGCCTCGCTGCTCGGGCTCGCCGTGCTGGCGACGCCCATGTATTGGCTGATGGGTCGCGGGATCGTGTGGGCCGTCCTCGGATTCATCGTGCTGGGCCTGCTGTACGTGCCGCAGCTGTCGACCATCAGCTCGACCTTCCCGGCCATCTTCCCGACCCAGGTGCGCTACGCGGGATTCGCCTTGGGCTACAACGTGTCCACGGCCCTGTTCGGCGGGACCGCCCCGCTGGTCAACGAAGCGGTCATAGAACGGACCGGTTGGTCGCTGTTCCCGGCGGGCTATATGGTGGCCGCGTCACTGATCGGCCTGGTCGCGTGCGCTTTCCTGCGGGAGACGGCGGGAACCTCGCTGCACGGCACCGAGATTCCGGAGGCCGGGGCTCCTGGATTGGTGGCCGCGGCGTCGGCGCCTGGCGGTCGGTCATAGAAGACCGGCTGGTACGAAATCTCGCGCGGCGGGGACACCGACCCTAAGCTGTCGTCCGTGAATTCCGGGCGGTCAATGGTCGACGGGCGTTTCGAGTTGATCGAACCACTCGGTAGCGGCGGCATGGGCACGGTGTGGCGGGCCTACGACGTCGCGCTGCATCGTGAGGTCGCGCTGAAAGAGGTGCGCGCCGAGGGCGACGAGGGCACCTCGGCGGAGGTGCGGCGCGAACGCGTGCTGCGCGAGGCGCGGGCGCTGGCGCGGATCAGTCACCCGAATGTGGTGGCCATTCACCACATCGTGGACACCCCCGCCGAGAAGCACCCGTGGATCGTGATGGAACTCGTCGCGGGCGGATCGCTGTCGGACCGGATGGCGGAGGGCGCGATGTCGCCCGAGCAGGCGGCCTGGGTCGGGCGCGGGATTCTGGCCGGACTGCGGGCGGCGCACGCGGTGGGGGTGCTGCACCGGGACGTGAAACCGCCGAATGTGCTGCTGCGCGTGGACGGTTCGCCCGTGCTGACCGACTTCGGTATCGCCGCGGTGAACGATCTGACCGGGCTGACCTCCACCGGCAGCGTGGTCGGGTCGCTACCGTACGTGGCGCCGGAACGGCTACAGGGTCAGGAGGGCAACCCGGCCTCCGATCTCTGGTCGCTCGGCCTGGTCATGTTCGCGGCGGTCGAGGGCTATCAGCCCATGCGCCGCGACACCGATGTGGCCACCCTCGCGGCGGTGCTCATGGGCGCGGTGCCGCCGCCCCGGCAGGCCGGACCGCTGACCCCGGTGCTGCAGGCGCTGTTGGTCCCCGATCCCGGCCAGCGCCCGCCCGCGGATCAGGTCGACCGCATGCTCGCCCAGGTGACCGGGACCGGCCCGCCCCCGGTGGAACCGCTTGCCTACCCGCCGTCTTCGGGTTCGCACCCGACCGTCACCTCGCCGCAGGACTTCACGCCTCCGCCCCGGGACCTCAGGCCCACCGCGCAGTGGGACCCGACACCGCCGTCGCAGCCGGTGGGATTTCCTGTTGCCCAGGGGTTTTCTGCGCCGGGCTATCCGATAGCCCAACAGCCACGGGACTTCTCGGCTCCGCCGCCGTTCCCGCTGATCCCGCCGGATTCGATCAGACCTGCACCGCAAGGTAATTCGCGCGTGTGGATCCTCGCCGGTGTGGCGGCCGTGCTCGCGGTCGTGGTGGTGGCGGGCATCGCCCTGTGGCCGAATTCGTCCGGTGGGCAGGGGAATTCGGCTCAGCCGAGCGCGCCCGCACTGCCGCCCGGCGTGACGATCGGGCCGGGAGTGACCATCGGGCCGGGGGTGACGGGGCCGACGACCACCGCCAAGGCGACCGCCACCGGCGATCTGCTCACGCCCGACGGCATCCGCAAGGCCATCACCGCTCTGCAGCAGGCCACCGGCGGCAATCAGTTCAACGAGACCACCATCTATCCGGATTTCATCACCACCGACGTGCCGGTCAAGGGACAGCCCAAGGATTTCGACTCGTACACCCTGCGGAACGGGGTGGTGAAGCGCGACGGTGCGGGCCATGTGATCGGCGACGCCACCGTCGACCTGACCATCTTCGACTGGGACAAGCTGCCGGATCTGCTCGCGGCCGCGGAACAGACGCTCAATGTGCAGAATCCGACGAACCGCTACCTGATCGTGCAACCCGCCTGGGTCTTCAACGACAACCAGCCGATGCTGCTGGTCTATCTGTCCAACGATTACGGCGGCGGCTATCTGGCGGCTACGACGGACGGCACGGTCGTCAAGACGTATCCGAAGTAGCCACCGAGACCCACGCGCCACGGCCCCGGAGAGCATCCGCTCCCCGGGGCCTTTTCGTTGTCTCCGCCCTGCTGGGCGCCGTCCTGTGACGCGCGACGCGACCGGCGTAAGCGGACCGTCAATGCGGAGGTCTGGGACGCTAAGAAGGCGTAAACGACCTCGGAAATGGGCTATTCGGGCGCTTGACTCACTCCGGCGCGTCTCGGGACGTGCCGTCAGAAGAGAGGTTTCGAGAGATGTCCGTCGTGGTGTTCACGGTGCTGACGGTGGCGATCTTCGCCCTGTTCGGCTTGATCCAACGCGGGGTGGAACGGCTGTGACTCAGAACATTATCGGTCTGGTCCTGGCCATCGGCATCGCCGTTTATCTAGTGGCAGCGCTGCTGTATCCGGAGAGGTTCTGAGTGAGCACGACAACAGCGGGGATCCTGTTCGCAGTATCCCTGGTCATCGCGCTGGCCGCGGTGCATGTGCCGCTGGGCGACTACATGTACCGGGCTTACAGCAGTGAGAAACACTCCAAGGCCGAAAAAGGCATCTACAAGCTGATCGGCGTGCAGCCGGGCGTGGAGATGACCTGGGCCGTCTATGCCCGCAGCGTGCTGGCCTTCTCGGCCATCAGCGTGCTGTTCCTCTTCTTCCTGCAGCTGATCCAGGGCAAACTGCCGCTGCACCTGCATGATCCGGGCACCAAGATGACCGCGGATCTGGCCTGGAACACCGCGATCAGCTTCGTCACGAACACGAACTGGCAGAACTACGCCGGTGAATCGACGATGGGTCACGTCGTGCAGGCCGTCGGCCTGTCGGTGCAGAACTTCGTCTCGGCGGCCGTCGGCATGGCCGTGGCGGTCGCGCTGGTGCGCGGCTTCGCCCGGCGCCACACCGCCGAGCTCGGCAACTTCTGGGTGGATCTGGTGAGGGGAACCATCCGCATCCTGTTGCCGCTGGCGGTCGTGTTCGCCATCGTGCTCGTCGCGGGTGGCGTCATCCAGAACCTGCACGTCTACGACCAGGTCGCGCAGACGGTCGGCAACACCGGTTCGCAAACCCTGCCGGGCGGACCCGTTGCCAGCCAGGAAGCGATCAAGCTGCTCGGCACCAACGGCGGCGGTTTCTTCAACGTGAACTCCGCGCACCCGTTCGAGAACCCGACGGCGTGGATCAACTGGGTCGAGATCTTCATGCTGCTGGTGATCAGCTTCTCGCTGCCGCGCACCTTCGGTCGCATGATCGGCTCCAAGAAGCAGGGCGCGGCCATCGCCGCGGTCATGGCCACCCTGGCCATCTTCAGCGTCACGCTGATGAACCTCTTCCAGCTGCAGCACCACGGCACCGTGCCGTCGGCGATCGGCGCGTCCATGGAGGGCGTGGAAACCCGCTTCGGCGTGGCGAATTCGGCGACCTTCGCGGCGGCGACCACGCTCACCTCGACCGGTGCGGTGGACTCCGCGCACGACTCGTACACCAGCCTCGGCGGCATGATGACCATGTTCAACATGCAGCTCGGTGAGGTCGCGCCCGGTGGTACCGGTTCGGGTCTCTACGGTCTGCTGATCCTGGCGGTCATCACCGTGTTCGTGGCGGGCCTGATGGTCGGCCGCACCCCGGAGTACCTGGGCAAGAAGATCAACCCGCGCGAGATCAAGCTGGCCGCCGCCTATTTCCTGGTGACGCCGCTGATCGTGCTGACCGGTACCGCCGTCGCCATGGCGCTGCCGGGCGAGCGCGCCGGAATGGCCAACTCGGGTCCGCATGGTTTGTCGGAAGTGTTGTACGCCTTCACTTCCGCGGCCAACAACAATGGTTCGGCCTTCGCCGGTCTGTCGGGCAATACGCCATGGTGGAACACCGCGCTGGGTCTGGCCATGGTGTTCGGCCGCTTCATTCCGATGATCTTCGCGCTGGCGCTGGCCGGTTCGCTGGCGGCTCAGGGTCACACCCCCGCCTCCGAGGGCACGCTGCCGACGCATCGGCCGCAGTTCGTCGGCATGGTCGCGGGCGTCACCATCATCCTGGTCGCGCTCACCTTCCTGCCCATGCTGGCGCTCGGCCCGCTCGCTGAAGGAATCCACTCATGAGCACTCCCGTAATCGATTCCGCGCCGGTGACAGACGCGCCCGGCGGCTCGAAACGTGGCGTCGCGGCCGGGTTGTTCGACCCCAAGATGCTGGTCAAGGCCCTGCCGGACGCGGTGAAGAAGCTGGATCCGCGCACCATGTGGCGCAATCCGGTGATGCTGATCGTCGAGATCGGCGCGGTCTGGTCCACCATCCTCGCGATCACCAAGCCGACGTTCTTCTCTTGGGCCATCGTCGTATGGCTCTGGCTGACGGTGATTTTCGCCAACCTGGCCGAGGCCGTGGCCGAGGGGCGCGGCAAGGCGCAGGCCGATGCCCTGCGAAAGGCCAAGACCGACACCGTCGCTCGCCGTCTCGTGAACTGGTCCCCCGGTGCACGGGTGGTCGAGGAGAGCGTCGCGGCTCCGGAACTGCAGCGTGGCGACTTCGTGGTCGTCGAGGCTGGACAGGTCATCCCCGGCGACGGTGATGTCGTGGAAGGCATTGCCTCGGTGGACGAGTCGGCCATCACCGGTGAATCCGCGCCGGTGATCCGCGAGTCCGGCGGTGACCGTTCCGCGGTCACCGGCGGCACCACGGTGCTGTCGGACCGGGTGGTCGTCAAGATCACCCAGGAGCCGGGCGGCTCGTTCATCGACAAGATGATCGCGCTGGTCGAGGGCGCCTCGCGGCAGAAGACGCCGAACGAGATCGCGCTCAACATCCTGCTGGCCGCGCTCACGATCATCTTCGTGTTCGCGGTGGCGACCCTGCAGCCGCTGGCCATCTACTCCAATATCGGTGGCATCGTCAGCAACCAGGCGCTCGACATCAACGGTGTCACCGGCATCGTGATGGTCTCGCTGCTGGTCTGCCTGATCCCGACCACCATCGGCGCGCTGTTGTCCGCCATCGGTATTGCCGGTATGGACCGCCTCGTGCAGCGCAATGTGCTCGCCATGTCCGGTCGTGCCGTCGAGGCCGCCGGCGATGTGAACACGCTGCTGCTGGACAAGACCGGCACCATCACCCTGGGTAACCGTCAGGCCTCGGACTTCGTGCCGATGCCGGGCATCACCGCCGACGAAATGGCCGATGTCGCACAGCTTTCCAGCCTCGCGGACGAGACCCCCGAGGGCCGCTCCATCGTGGTGTACGCGAAGACCGCGTACAACAAGCGGGAGCGCACCCCCGGTGAGCTCACCGGCGCGACCTGGGTGGAATTCACCGCCCAGACCCGCATGTCGGGTGTGGACCTGGCCGACGGTCTCCAGCTGCGCAAGGGCGCGGCCAGCGCCGTCACCGAATGGGTGCGCAGCAACGGCGGGGAGATCCCCAACGAGGTCGGCGTGACCGTCGACGGCATCTCCGCTTCCGGTGGCACCCCGCTGGTGGTGGCGGAGATCAAGCAGGGCACCGCCAAGCTGATCGGCGTCATTCATCTGAAAGACGTTGTAAAGCAGGGCATGCGGGAGCGCTTCGACGAGATGCGCAAGATGGGCATCCGCACGGTGATGATCACCGGCGACAATCCGTTGACCGCCAAGGCGATTGCCGACGAGGCGGGCGTGGACGACTTCCTCGCGGAGGCGACTCCGGAGGACAAGCTCGCGCTCATCAAGAAGGAGCAGGCCGGTGGCCGCATGGTCGCCATGACCGGCGACGGCACCAACGACGCGCCCGCCCTCGCCCAGGCCGACGTGGGTGTGGCCATGAACACCGGTACTTCCGCCGCCAAGGAAGCCGGCAACATGGTCGACCTGGATTCCGACCCGACCAAGCTGATCGAGATCGTGGAGATCGGCAAGCAGTTGCTGATCACCCGTGGTGCACTCACCACGTTCTCGATCGCCAACGACATCGCCAAGTACTTCGCGATCATTCCCGCGATGTTCGTGGCGCTGTTCCCGGGCCTGGACGTCCTCAACATCATGCGGCTGCATTCGCCGCAGTCGGCGATCCTGTCGGCGGTCATCTTCAACGCGCTCGTCATCGTGGGTCTGATCCCGCTGGCGCTGCGCGGTGTGAACTACCGGCCGTCGTCCGCGTCGAAACTGTTGAGCCGCAACCTGTACATCTACGGCATCGGCGGCATCGTCGCGCCGTTCATCGGGATCAAGCTCATCGACCTTGTCATTCAATTCTTCCCCGGGATGTCCTAATGCGTATGTCAGCCTGGATCAGGCAACATGTGGCGGCGCTGCGCGCGCTGCTGGTGCTCACGGTGATCACCGGGCTCATCTACCCGGCCGTGATTCTGGGTATCTCGCAGATACCCGGTCTCAAGGACAAAGCAGACGGGTCGCTGATCACCAAGGACGGAAAACTGGTGGGCTCCAGCCTGATCGGGCAGGCGTTCACCGACGGCAAGGGCAACGTGCTGGTGCAGTACTTCCAGACGCGCCCGTCCAACTCGGCCCCCTCCGACG
The DNA here is from genome assembly GCF_054782115.1 of Nocardia heshunensis. NCBI lineage: Bacteria > Bacillati > Actinomycetota > Actinomycetes > Mycobacteriales > Nocardiaceae > Nocardia > Nocardia heshunensis. The sequence continues at coordinate 769,525 of NZ_BAAGTC010000009.1, forward strand.
GCAGCATTCCCGACGGCTACGACCCGACCAACACCTCCTTCGGCAATATGGGTCCGGAGTCCGTGGTGGACACCCTGGACGCCAGTGACCCGAAGAAGGACAAGCAGAGCCTGCTGAGCACGGTGTGCTCGCGCAGCGCGGCGGTCGGTCAGCTCGAGGGCGTGGATGGCTCTCGTCCGTACTGCACCTCCGGCGGCGTCGGTTCGGTGCTGGCGCTCATGGGCGAGCGGGACGCGCACGGCAAGGTGACCCACCCGACCCAGGTGATCAGCATCAACGAGGCCTGCTCGACCGATGCCAAGAACCCGACCGTGCCGTTCCTGGACGCGTACGAGGGTGTGAAGGTCGAGTGCGCCAAGCGCGGCGAGGACTACTCGAACGGTCAGATCGTGCCGATCCGCGGCGACGCCTCGGTCGACACCCCGGTGCCGACCGACGCGGTGACCGCCTCGGGCTCCGGTCTGGACCCGCAGATCTCGCCAGAGTACGCAGCCATCCAGGTGGCCCGGGTCGCCAAGGCGCGCGGCGTTTCTCCCGATCAGATCAAGGCCGTCGTGGACGCTCACAAGAGCGGACGGGCCCTGGGCTTCATGGGTGAGCCCACGGTCAACGTCGTCGACCTGAACTACGACCTGGACAGCAAGTACCCGTTCAAGGGCTGATCAGTCGATACCAGGGCCCTGGTCGCTTCACGAGAGCGGCCGGGGCCCTTGGCTTTTCACCCTTGTGCCGCGGCGGCCTTCGCGAAGAGTTCTAGCATGGTGCTCCAGCCGCCGCCCTGTTCGGCGATCGCCTCGTAGATGCCCTTGCCCTCGACGAGTCGGTCGAGGTAGCGGTGTTCGAGTTCGACCCCGGTTTGCGCGGGTCCTTCAGGGGTGAAACGGATTTCGATCTCACTGGCATGCGCGGGGTCAGCATCGAATTGCCAGTAGCCGTTGATCTGCCAGGTCAGTACCAGCCGATGCGGCGGCTCCCAGGCCAGCACGCGACCCCATTCGCACTCCACGCCGTCGACCCCGCGCTCGTACCAGCGTCCACCGGTGCGGGGTTCGATGATCGCGTCGGCCATCGCGGATTGCCCGATGTGATAGTCGGCGGGCCACCAACTGCCGAAGTTCTCGGTGAAGAACGCGAAGGCCTGGTCGAGCGGCATCGCGACGGTCGCTTTGCCTTGCAGGACAGGCAGTTCGGGTGTGCTCATGGCTGTTGCTCCTGTTCGGGATCGGGTGCCGCCGCGTCGGCGGCCTTCTGAAAAGCGGTCAACGCGTCATCCCAGATCCGCTGGAAGTACGCCTGTATCGCGGCCAGCCCCTCCGGATTGATCCGATAGATCCGCCGCGTCCCCTCCGCCGTGGCCACCACCAGACCCCCGTCCTTGAGCACCCGCAGATGTTGCGACACCGCCTGCCGCGTGATCGGTAAGGACTCGGCCAACTCACCCACCGAGCAGGGCTGCCGCGCCAACCGCTCGAAGATCGCCCGCCGCATCGGATCGCCCAGCATCCCCAGATCGACATCTCTGAAAGCCGCCACTTACGTAAGTATTCGCTTTCACAACCCCCAGCGCAACCCCTCGCCCCGAGCCGTACGAATCCCGTCAATACGCAGGTCAACAGCGCCAGGGATGCGTCAAGGTGCCTATCGCCCCCAGATCACCGCGCCTACCGTCCAGTTTCTGTCCGGTTCTCGTTTCGGACAGCGAGGAGATGGTGGAGATGTCCGGCGATTGCGAAGACCCGGTGATGCTGGACGAGCTGATCACCCACCGCTACGTAATCGAGATCCTCGATCTGCTCTCCGAATCCGGCTGCACCACAGCACTTCTGGTCAGAATCCTGAAGGCACCGAGTCCAGATCTGGCGGCCGCCCTCCGCCTGATCGCCGCACACGGCCTGCTCTCGACCGCCGAGCCCGGCAGCTGGGACGAGCCCCTGCTGGTCCCCGGAGCCCTCCACCTGACCGATCGGGGCGAGGCGGTCGCACGAATCCTGTCGCATCCGACGGTGGCCCGGGCGCTATCCGGCGATCGGCCACACGCCACCCGTCACCTGTTCCGGCGCCGAGGGCGGGTCTAGCGCGAACCACCGGTTCGTGCGCAGGTCTCGAGCCGGTGTCGAATCGAGGCCAGGGCGATCCATACCGAAAACGCAATGGCCAGAGCGAATCCCGTCCCATTGCCGATGCCGCGCAGCAGTGCGGTACCGGCTGGGGCGGGAGGGGCAGCGGGTGTGCCGTCTGCGGACAGCCAGACGTGGACCGCTGCGCCTCGGAATGCGAAGTTCCCTACCGGTGCGGTCTGCGAGCGGGTCTGGTTTCCGTCGTGCCACACCACTTCGGCCACGTTGTGATGGTCGGTGTACACGGGATCGGTGACGACGGTGGCGATGAACTCGGTCTTGGCCGCGTCCGCTGCCCGGATCCGTGCCGCCTCGGCGGTGTAGCCCGCCGTGCCGATCGTCAGTGCTATCGGGACGGCCAGCAGGCAGAGCGCGAAACCGAGGATTGCGGCACTGGAAAGCATGCGATCGGCGGTGCGCATCAAGGGGTTTCGGTTCCAGGGGCCCAGACGCCACAGTCGGACGAATGCGGACGGCAGCCGGGGCTCCGCCGCCGCGTCGAGACGAAACATCCGCACAACCTACGACCGGCCGCCGAGGCTCATCTACGCATTGACGAGCTCCTGTCGCGCTGCTCGGCGTGCTTGACGAAACCTATACGGGTTCAGGCCATTCGACTCGTCGAGCTGTCAAGGATTCGTCAATCCATCCCCGGGCGTCTTGCCCGGGGATCCGGGATGGGCTGATATCGCAGTATGACCACAACCGTCCTGGAGCTGTACGGCTTCGGGAGCGAGGACGAGCCGCCCAGTCGGGTTTAGCCGTTCGTCAAATCCTGTGCCGCGCAGTTGATCTGCGCCGTGCTCTGTCGTCGCCACATGGGCGATATTCCGAACAATCTCGCGACTCTGCTCGCGACCCCTGTCGCGCGGCTGATCTTCGGTTCAGGCCGTGCGCATTCTGATGGGAGACCTATGTCCGCAAGTTCGTCCAGCACCCGCACCGTTCTCGTCACCGGTGCCGAGGGGCGCCTCGGTTTCGCTACCGCGGAAAGGGTGATCGCCGATGGCGATACGGTCATCGCGCACATTCTGGACAAGAGTCAGGCCGATGAAACGGTGCGGCTGCTGCAGGCGGCCGCACGGCCGGGGCAGGTGCGCATGGTGCAGGGCGACTTCGCGCGCCTGAGCGAGGTCGAGGAGCTCGGGCGCGCTCTGGCCGCGGAGCTTTCCGGGCTGGACGCGCTGATCCATACCGCATCCATCGCTGCCCCGCAGGCGAAGACCCACACCGAGGACGGTCATGAGCTGACGTTCCAGGTGAATTACCTTGCGCCGCAACGACTCACCATGGCACTCGTGCCCGCGTTGGCGGCTGCACACGGCCGGGTGGTCGCCGTGACCTCGCGGCTGCACCGCGGCGGCAATATCGACTACTCGGATCTGGATCGCAACCGTGGCATCTACACGCAGGACGCGATCTACGCGCAGGCCAAGTTGGCGCTGACCATGTTCAGCCGCTCGCTGGCCGAGACCGGTCCGACCGGGCTGACCTCGGTCAGCGTGGACCCCGCCGACTTCGAGATCGACGTGCCGCAGCTGCGGAGCCACCGCGGTGCGCCCCTCACGATGGCCGTCGATGTGCTGGTCGCGCTGAGCGCACCGGGTACCCCGGTGGTGAACGGCGGCTACTACGAAGGCTACGAACAGGCCAATGCCGCTGCGCTGGTCCGCAATTCGCGCGCGCGTACGCGACTGGCCGCTTGGAGCAATCGGCTCGCGCGCACCGCGTGATCATCTGACATCCCGACAGGAAAGAACATGTCCAAACGAGCCCGAAAGAAGCGCGCCCGCCGGCTGAAGAAGGCCAACCACGGCCACCGGCCCAACCAGCGCTGAAAAGCCTGCGGCCCTCCCAGCACCGGCATGTCACGGTCGGCCGAGGATAGGAGCCGCCGTGGAACCCACAGGTGTCCACGGCGGCTTCGTCGTTTTGTGGCAACGGGTCGGCTCGGGTCCGGTGACGTGTCGGGAGTTGTGGCGTCGCAGCCGGTATCGTCCGGCACGACGCGCGGAACTGCCCGCACGGAGGAGGAAGCACCGTGACCGAGCAACGACCCAGCGAGACGACAGGCGATGCGCCCGCGGCCCCATCGGCCTCGGGCGCGTCGGTCGCGCACGATACCGCGAAACTGGGGGTGGTGGTCGGCGCGCTCGGCGTGGTCTTCGGCGATATCGGCACCAGCCCGATCTACACCTTGCAGACCGTGTTCGATCCCGGTGACCCGCACCCGGTTCCGGTCAGCCGGGAGAACGTGTTCGGGGTCGTCTCGCTGGTGTTCTGGTCGGTCATGATCATCGTGACCGTCACCTACGTGCTGCTGGCCATGCGCGCCGACAACGATGGTGAGGGCGGCATCATGGCGCTGATCACGTTGTTGCGCAGGTGGGTCGCGCCGGGTGGGCGGCGGACGGCCATGGTGTTGTCGGCGCTCGGGATCTTCGGTGCGTCACTGTTCTTCGGCGACAGCATGATCACACCCGCGATCTCGGTGCTGTCCGCGGTCGAGGGCTTGAAGGTCGTGCAGCCCTCGCTCGCCGATCTGGTCGTCCCGATCACGGTGGTGATCATCATCGGCTTGTTCCTGGTGCAGCGCCGCGGCACCGCGGCCGTGGGCCGGATGTTCGGGCCGGTGATGATCGTGTGGTTCGCGACCATCGGCGTGCTGGGCGTGACCGGCATCGCCAAGCACGCGGAGATCCTGAAGGCGCTGTGGCCGAGCTACGCGCTGGGATTCCTGTTCGGCCACTTCGGAATCGCGTTCTTCGCCCTCGCCGCGATCGTGCTGGCGGTCACCGGCGCGGAGGCGCTCTACGCGGACATGGGGCACTTTGGCCGCCGCGCCATCACCCGCGGCTGGTTGTTCCTCGTCTTCCCGGCTTGCGCATTGAGCTACATGGGCCAGGGCGCATTGATTCTCGACGATTCGAGCAATATCAGCGCCCCGTTCTTCCTGCTGGTGCCGGGCTGGGGTCGACTGCCGATGGTCATCCTGGCCACGGCCGCCACCGTCATCGCCTCGCAGGCGGTGATCACCGGCGCGTATTCGGTTGCCGCACAGGCCGCTCAGCTCGGCTACCTGCCCCGGCTGCGGATCGCGCACACCTCCGAATCGACGATCGGTCAGATCTACGTGCCGTGGATCAACTGGCTGCTCATGGTCTCGGTGCTGACCCTGGTCTTCGCGTTCCGCAGTTCGGCGGCGCTGGCCTTCGCCTTCGGCATGGCCGTCACCGGCACCATCACCATCTCGACCCTGTTGTTCTTCTATGTCGCACGGGCGCGATGGCGCACGCCCGTGTGGCTGATCGTGGTGGGCGCGACCCCGCTGCTCATTGTCGATCTGTTGTTCTTCGCGGCGAACCTGACCAAGTTCGTGCACGGCGCCTGGTTGCCGCTGCTGATCGGCCTGACCGCGTTCACGATCATGACCACCTGGCAGCGGGGCCGCGAAATCGTCACGGCGGAAAGGGAAGAGCGCGAGGGCTCGCTGCGCGTGTTCATCGATCACCTGCAGGAGCAGCGGCCCGCGATCGTCACCGTCCCCGGCACCGCGGTATTCCTCAACCGCGGCAAGGAAACCGCCCCGCTGGCCATGCGCGCCAATGTTCAGCACAACCATGTGCGCCATCAGCAGGTCGTGTTCCTGTCGATCAAAACCGAACTGGTCCCACGCATTCCGGCCGACCAGCGCATCGCCGTCGACCATCTGGACTTCCGGGACGACGGCATCATCCACGTCACCGCGCGCTACGGCTACGCCGAAACCCCCGACGTCCCGGCCGCCCTGGCCCTGGTCGACCCGGCCGAAACCGAAGGCCCCCTGGACCTGGAGCACGCCTCCTACTTCCTGTCCACCATCGAACTGCTCCCCGGCTCGGCCCCGACCATGGCGCGCTGGCGCAAACGCCTGTTCATCGCGACCAGCCACATCACGGCGGACGCCGCCGAATACTTCGGCCTGCCGCGCGAGCGCACGGTCATCATGGGTTCGCAGGTCGAGGTGTAGTTCGGGCCGCTAGATCGCACGTTCTAGGGTGACCGTCATGGTCAGGCCTCCACCCGGGGTGGCCTCGGGAACAATGGTGGCGCCCATGGCTTCTGCCAGGCCGCGCGCCAGCGCCAGGCCAAGCCCGATGCCGTTGCCGTTGTGGCGGTCACCGAGGCGCTGGAACGGCAGGAACACGCGCTCATGGTCGGCGGGGTCGATGCCGGGCCCGTGATCGATGACCTGGATCCGGACGGTTCCGTTCCCGGTGCCGACGGCCGCCACGGTCGGTGGCCGATCGTCGGGGCTGTAGCGCAGCGCGTTGGCGACGAGGTTCACCAGGACCCGTTCCAGCAGTACGGAATCCGCCCGGATCGCCGGGAGCAGCGGGTCGACGGCGACGTCCACCAGGCCGGTGGCGTCGAGGTCGTGCAGCGCCCGCGGCAGGACCCGGTCGAGGGTGACGTCTTCGAAGTGGACGCCGATGACACCGGCCTGCAATCGGCTCATGTCGAGCAGGTTGGTGACCAGACGGTTGAGGCGCGTGAGGGATTCGGCGGCCGCATCCAGCAATTGGTCCCGATCCTCGACGGAGAACTCGACGCTGTTGTCCTGCAGGCTCGTGACCGCCGCCATGGCCCCGGCCAGCGGGGTGCGCAGGTCGTGACTCACGGCGGCCAGCAGCGCGGTGCGCATCCGGTCTGTTTCGGTGAGCGGCGCGACCGCGGCGGCCTGTTCGGCCAGCCGCTGCTGCTTCAAGGCGACGGCCGCCTGGACCGCGAAGGCCGCGGCGACGCGTTGGTCGGCGGCCTCGAGGCGTCGCCCCCGCAACGCCAGGGTGAGCCGGTCGTCCGCGGGCACCTCGACGTCGCCGCAACCCGGTGCCGTGCAGGGTTCGCCGCCGCTGGTGGCCACGATCCGCCAGCGATCCGGATCGTGGCGCAGCTCCGGATCGTCCACGCTGTCCTCCTGCCGCTCCAACAGCGTGACCGCATCCATGCCGAAGCTCTCGCGTACCCGCTCCAGCAGGGCGGGCAGGGCCGAATCACCGCGCAGCACACTGCCCGCGAGCGTCGAGAGGGTGTCGGATTCGGCGTGCGCCCGGGCCGCCTCGGCGGTGCGCCGCGCGGCCGCCTCGACCGTGGCGCTCACCGCGACCGCCACCACCAGGAAGATCACCAGCGCGAGCAGATTGCCGCGATCACCCACGGCCAGACTGTGTTTGGGCGGAATCAGGAAGTAGTCGAGCAATGCGAATCCGCCGACGGCCGCGAGGGCGGCCGGGTAGAGCCCGCCGATCAGCGCGACCGTGACGACCGCTCCGAACAGCAACACGATGGTGGCCGCCAACGGCAGCCCGATCGCGAGTGCGGCGGCGAGCACACCGGGCAGCCCGACCAGCGCCGCCGCGAGCCCGATCAGCCTGCGCCGCATGCTCAATGCGGGCGGCGTATGCCAGCCGCGCCGGGAGGTGTGCGTCCTCTCGTGCGGCACCAGGTGCACATCGATCGCGTCCGAACGGACACTGATCGTCGCGCCGACCCCGGCCGACAGCCGTGCCGCCAGCGGCCCCCGCCGACTCGCGCCCAGCACCAGCTGCGTGGCGTTCACGCCCCGCGCGAAATCCAGGATGGCCGTGGGGATGTCGTTGCCGATCACCTGGTGGTAGCTGCCGCCGAGATCCTCGACCAGCCGCCGCTGCCGGGCCAGGTGATCGGGACCGGCGTCGACGAGCCCGTCACTGCGCGTCACATGGACGGCGAGCAGATCCGCACCGGTGTTCCGGCCCGCGATGCGCGCGGCGCGCCGGACGATGGCGTCGCCCTCGGGCTCGCCGTCGCAGGCAACCACGATGCACTCGCGAGTCTCCGGGATCCGGGTGATGGGGTGTTCGGGTCGAGTGTCCCCGAGCTGGATCCCTACTCGCCTCCGCATCGGAGTTTTCGTCATCATCGCCCCGCATCGCACAGTGGACATCGACGCCACAGTAGGACGGTTGACCGGCCGTCAGCGCCGTGGCCTGCAATCTTTTCGGAATCCGAACGGCGGTGACCGTAAAGGAACAATTCGGAAGACGGCCTGTTCTTCGCGCTTTCTTGACGGACACCGGACCGAATCTCGAGAAGGATGGGGCACATGCGTACTCGGTTCCATCACAACCTCGACGAGCTGGCCGGGCGGCTGCGGACGACCTGCGAGCTCGACCGCGCCGCGATCGAACTGGCGACGCAAGCCTTGCTGACGGCCGACCTCGATCGAGCGGAGCAGGCGATCGACCGATGCGTCCGAATCGCCGGGATGCGCGAGGCCAGCGAACACGCCGCGATGACCTTGCTCGCGCTGCAGGCGCCCGTGGCGAGCGAACTGCGCCGGGTGGTCACAGCGATCCAGCTCGTCGGCGACCTGACCCGAATGGGCGTGCTGGCCAATCACATTGCGCTGATCGCCCGCCGTCGGCATCCCGCCTGCGCGATTCCCGAGGCCTCGGCACCGGTGATCGCCCGCATGGGTGCCGTCGCCGTCGCGGTGGCCGAAAGTGCTGTCGCGGTGTTGAACTCGTGCGATCCCTACGACGCCGCGCGACTCGACAACCAGGACGACCTCATGGACCAGCTCCACCACTCCGTCCTCGACGCCGTGCTGGCACCCGATTTCGACGGTGGCGTCATCGCCGCGGTCGACCTCGCCCTCGTGGCGCGCTACTACGAGCGCTTCGCCGACCACGCCGTCGAGGTCGGCCGCCGGACGATCTTCATGACCACCGGCGAATCACCGGAGCACTGGACCGCCCGCACCAACCTGTCCGCCTGAAGGCGCCTCACGGCGTGCAGGTCGTCGGGTTCGGCAGTTCGCCGCAGGGCGTGTTGCCGTGGGCGCGCAGGACGTCCTTGCCGGTGCCGGTGGTGAGGAACCGGAGGAAGGCGGCGGCGAGGGAGTCGGCGGGCAATTCGCCGTTGCTGTAGGCGTATTCGACGCTCCAGAACGGGTAGGTGTGATCGAGGGCCTGGTCGCGGCCCGCCGGGTGGCCGTCGATGCTGACGGTCTGGATGCCGGGAGTCTTGGTGGCGTCGGAGTATTCGCTGTAACCGATCGAACCCGGCAGTTCCGCAATGATTTTCACCATGTCGTTGGTGACCGGGGCCTCGCAGAAGGAGGCGCCGGGCGGGTTGGTGGCCTCGAGGGTGCGGCATCCGGTGGCGGCCGGCGCAGGGGGCTGGTCGTTGCCGAGCACGCGGGCGCGGAACGTCTCCCGGGTACCGGAGCCCAGCGCCCGATTCACCACGCGCACCGGCAGATCCGGGCCGCCGACCTGCTGCCAGTTGCCGACGTGGCCCGCGTAGACATCGCGGATCTGCTGGGCGGTCAGATCGTGCACGCCCACACCGGGATTGACGATTATCGTGTACAGCGACAGGGTCAGGGTGCGGGGGAGCAGGGTCGGGTATCCGACGCCCTTGGGGCCGTCGGTGATGGCGAGCAGGCCCGGATTGTTCTTGCCCTCCTCGTCCAGGCGGCTCAAACCCCGGTCGCTGCTGTCGAATTCGAATGCGAACTGCGCGCCGGAGCAATGCTTGGCGTACGCATCGGCCGCGTCCCGGACGGCGGGCTCGAAGGCGGTGGAGCCGACCAGCGTCAGCTTGCCCGCGACGCAGTCCTCGGCGTTCGACGACGTCGAGCCGTCGTTCAGAGTGAACGCGAACTGTACCGCGATCACCGCCACCAGAAATCCGATGAGCGCCACCAGCTTCGGTGACGCGCCGACCCGGCTGCGGGTCTCCGATACCCGCCCGCCCTTGAGCTTGGCCCGCACCACCGGATCCGGGTAGGCCCCCGCCCCGGCCGTGCGCTGCAGAATCGCGAGGATCTTGTAGTGGTCGCCGCGATCCATCGGCACCTTCGGCAGGTCGATGATCCCGCTGCGATTCAGCGCGTCCTCGCGGCTGCCGATCCCGGTGCCCGGCTTCAGGCTGTCGCCCAGGGCGTCGTCGGACAGTTCGGTCACCGCCATCCCGATGACCCGGCGGTGCGGGAATCGGATGTGCAGCCCGACCGGTTCACTGTCCGGCACGGCGTAATCGGTGCTGTCCACGTCGGTGATGCCGTTGTTCTCGATCCGCACCAACACCAGCGACAGATCCTGCAGATCCGGCGCGGTGCCCCCGCCGTCCGGGCGCAACTGCGGCAGCACCCCCGGGAACACCGATTCGATCTCGCCGGTGACGGGCGTATCCATCTGCACCCGATACCCGAGCCGCTTGCGCCCCACCAGCACGAATTCCCAGATGAATGCCAGGATCGGCACGGCGATGCCGATCAGGGCCAGCACGATGTCCAAGGGAAAGCCGTTCACAGAAACCCCGAATTCTGTTGTCCTACTGTCCTACCGCGGTAACGGTCGAGAGTAGGACCGTAAGGAATCCGTAGAGAAGCTGGGGCGTGGCGAATCGGTGCCGTCAAGACCCGCCGGTAGGTAGGGTCGCGCTCCTAGCGTCGAGACCATGGACAACCCTGCGGATGAACTGTCCGCATTGCGTGTACTGGTGAATCACCGGGGCGTGGTGGAACTGCTGGACCTGCTGGTCTCGGGGCCGCGGTCGATGCGTGAGCTGCGGGCCGAACTCGGACTGCGGCGGCCCGGCGTCTCCCGGGTGCTGCGCGTGGTCGCGGCCTACGGGGTGGTGACCAGCGACGAGCCGGGCTCCTGGGACGACCGGCTCGACGGCGCGAGCCGGGTTCGATTGACCGAACGTGGTTGGCGCACCGTCGAACTGCTGGCCAGCTTCGCGGTCTGGGAGGCCCTCTACGAGCAGCCGGACACCGTTCGCGACCGCTGAGCGGGCCTCACCACCAGCCGAGGATGGGCTGCAGCTCGCGGTCGAGTTCGGGGGCCAGTGACCTCGAATAGCTTGCGGTCAAATGGTGTTCGTCGTGGTAGATGAGGATATTCCCCTCCACCACCGCGCACACCGTGGGCTCGCAGACCGCGTTGTTGGGGTCGATCAGGTGCATGTTCGGGAAGGCGGCGGCGGGCTCGATGGCCGGGTTCACCGGGGACAGCGCCTCCGAGCGCGGCAGCCCGCAGCTGATGCGGTCGCCGCCGCCGGCCAGGCAGTCGATGGCGCGGTAGCGAATCCCGTTGCGGCGCAGCCACGGAGTATCGCGAATGCCGATGACCTGCAGCCCGCGATCGTGCAGGGCCGACCAGACGTCCACGTAGTCCTGCGGGGTCTCGTCGCCCCCGTTGTCGCTGGGGCGGGTGGCGGTGGTGAAGACGAAGTCGGGACGCTCGGCCCCGAGCCGGTCGATCACCTCCGTCGACCAGTCACGGCAGTCCGGATTCTGCTGGCCCTTGTACACCGGATCCTCGGCGACGGTGAGCGGGCAGCCCATCTTCAGGTACACCACAACCCGGAATCGGTACTGCTCGCCGAGGATCTGCAGCGCCGGAATCCAGTGCTCGGCATGGGAATTGCCGACCACCGCGATGGTGCGATGCGCGTCGTGGTCACCGTAGGTGCAGGTGGTGACCGAGCGGGTGTCGAAGTCGGAGATGCAGCCGTCGCGGGTCGGGTAGGCGATATCGGCGGGGGCTTCCTCGGTGGTGGGCCGCATCGGCGCGCGCGGTACCAGCGCATGGTCGGTCAGCGCCGCCGCGCCCGGATATTTGGCCGGATCCAGCTCGCCGACCGCGTGCGCCTTCGCGCCCATGCTCCACTGCCAGGTCAGTGTCGAGGCGAGCAGCAGGACCCCGACCGTGGACACCGCGACACCCGCGAGCAGCCGTCCGCGCGCCGGGGTGGCGGAGGGCTTGGAGCGCAGCCGCAGTGGCTCCTCCACCAGATGATGGGTCAGATAGGCGAGCACCAGGGAGACCAGGATGATGATCAGCCCGCCGAGCGCCCCGGCCCCGCGCTGATGCTGGTGGCCCAGGTAGAAGATGAGAATCGGCCAGTGCCACAGGTACAGCGCGTAGGCGAAGCCGCCCAGCTGCACGATCGGGCCGGTGGCGAGCGCGCGATTGACCAGCGGCTGATCGGCGGTATCCCGGCCCGCGCCCGCGAGAATCAGTGCGACGGTGGCGAGTACGGGGATCAGGGCGGCCGGGCCGGGGAAGACCAGCACGCCGTTGACGATCCACCCGCAGCACGCGATGGCCGCGATTCCCGCCCACGCGAACACCTCTCGCGTCGGCCGGGGCAGGCGGATCAGCGGCGCCGCGATGGCCAGCAGCGCACCGGTCAGCGGCTCCCACGCGCGGGCGAAGGTGTCGTAGTAATTCCAGCCCTGCTGGGTCGAAACACCTTCGGTGGCATAGCAGAACGAGATGATCGCGGCGACGGCGAAGACAACCGCGAGGGCGATCCGCAACACTCCGCCCTGCCCGGCGCGACGCAGGATCGGATGCCGCGCAGCCTGTTTCCACGCCCCGGCCGCGACCGCCCGGCGAATCACCCAGGCGACCAACGCGACCGCGACCAGCATGACCAGATACATCTGCCCCTGCACCGACATCGACCACAGGTGCTGCAGCGGACTCACCGACGGGTCGGCGGCCAGATAGTCCGACCAGGACGTCGCCAGGTACCAGTTCTGGTAGTAGAACAGCGAAGCCACCGTCTGCCCCGCGATATCCGACCAGCGAGTGTGCGGCAGCAGGGTGACCGTGGCGACCACCACCGCGCCCAGCACCACCACCATGGCGGGCAGCAGTCGCCGCAGCGTGCGCCGCACGGTGGTCAGCACGCCGACCGAACCGCCGTCGGCGCGGCGGATGAGCATGCCGGTGAAGAAGAATCCGGACAGCACCAGGAAGACATCGACGCCGCCGGACACGCGCCCGGCCCAGATGTGGAAGGCGACCACCAGCGCGATAGCTACACCGCGCAGTCCGTCCAGATCCAGCCGGTAGGAACCGGGAGCGGCAGGGGTGGCCGGGGCGTCCTGGCGGTCGCTGTCCGGCGCTGTCGGATGATCGGTGCTGGATATGGACATGGCGGCTGCCATTGTCGGTCAGGGTTGCTGGAAAATCACAATCGCCACACAGAAGTTGTCCGTAATGAGCCCTTTGTCGCTGGTCAGGCGAAGGCGAAATAGCGCAGCCACAGATAGGGTGCGGCCACCACAATCGTGACCGCGGTCACCACGATTCCCTTCCTGGTGAATTCCCAGAACGAGATCGGATGGTCCGAACGCTTGGCGATCCCGAGCATCACCACGTTCGCGCTGGCCCCGACTGCTGTGAGATTGCCACCGAAATCCGCGCCCAATGCCAGCGCCCACCACAGCGCGTCCGCCTGCGCCGGCTGATCGACGTGCTCCACCAGCTGGGCCACCAGTGGGCTCATGGTCGCCACGTACGGGATGTTGTCGATGACACCCGACAGCACCGCCGACACCACGAGTATCAGCATGGTTGCCAGCAGGGCGTTTCCGCCGGTGAGTTCGGTCGCGGATTTCGCCAATCGGGCAATCACACCGGTTTTCACCAACGCCCCGATCATCACGAACAGACCGGCGAAGAACAGCAGCGTCTCCCATTCCACCGCGGACAGGTAATCGCGTTGTGGCAGACCGGAAATCAACACCAGCACACCCGCGCCGAGCAATGCCACCAGGGACGGTTCGAGATGGAAGATGGGGTGGCCGAAGAATCCCGCGAAAACTCCCGCCAGCACAATTCCGCACTTGATCAGCAGGCGCGGATCGCGAATGGCCTCACGCTCGTTCAGCTGCATGATGTCGGCGGCACGTTCGGGATCGACGTCGAAGGAGCCCTTGAACAGGCGCGGCAGCAGCAGCGTGAACACCGCCAGCTCGATCAGCACGATCGGGGTCAGGTTCAGGAAGAAGTCGTTGAACGACAGGCCCGCCTTGCTGCCGATGATGATGTTGGGCGGGTCGCCGATCAGGGTGGCCGCGCCGCCGATATTGGACGCCAGCACCTCCGCGATCAGGAACGGCGTCGGCGACACCTCCAGGCGCTCGCACACCAGCATGGTCACCGGGGCGATCAGCAGCACGGTCGTGACATTGTCGAGGAAGCCCGACGCGGTGGCGGTGATAAGTACCAGCAGGATCATCACCCGCAGCGCGGAACCCTTGGCGCGCTTGGCCGCCCAGATGGCGACGTACTCGAAGATGCCGGTCTGGCGCAGCACGCCGACGATGATCATCATCCCGAGCAGCAGGTAGATGACATTCCAGTCGATGCCGGTCTCGTGCGAGTAGAAGACGTCGTCGGAGTTCATGATGCCGACCGCGATCACCGCGCCCGCACCGGCCAGCGCGGCAATGGTTTTGTGCACGCGCTCCGACGCGATGAGGATGTAGGCGATCGTGAAGACCGCGATGGACACGGCGACGGTCATAGTCGCCGCCGCTGCGCCAATTCGGGGCACCGCCCCGGCGGACTCAGTTCGCGAGCGCCACTTCCAGCAGCCGCGAGGACGTGATCACGCCGATCAGCCGATCCCCGTCCTGCACCGCCACCAACGGCGACTTGTACTTCGACATCAGCGCCGCCACCTCGACGATATTGTCGTCGTGCTTGGCCGCCGGGATCTTGGTGAGCCGCTCGGGGATCACGTCGCGAACCTTCTTGCCCCGCAACCGCTTCACCACCTGCATGCACATGGAATCGTTGAGCACCCCCGCCAGCGACGGATCGTCCTGCACGTACTTGGGCACGATGAACAACACCACCTGCGAGGCGGGCAGCACCGAATGCGGCTTCCCGTTCGCGTCGATCACCAGAATCCCCGGCAACCGATGCTCGGCCAGCAACTTCGCCGCGTCGATCGCGTCGGAGTCCAGATCGATCACGGGATATTCCTCGGCCATCTGAGCGGCATACATAAGTGCAGGATACGACCCACCGCGGGGCAATCACCCGCAAAGGATATGTCAAGATCAACGGGTGTTGCGGGATGGGAACCGACAGGTCGACGCCCTTCGCTAACCGCCCAGCTCGTAGACCCGATAGGGGCTGCGGATGACCGGGTAGGAGACATTGCGAACCTCGACACCCGCCGCGGTGCGGCCGAATTCGCTGCCGCCGTGGGCGTGTCCGTGGATGGCCAGCACCGCACCGCCCGCTTCGACCGCCTCGGCGAGGCCCTGGCAACCGAGGCCCGGGTAGATCTTGGGGGGTTCGCCGACGAGGGTGTCGAGGACGGGGGAGAAGTGCATGAGGGCGATGCGGAGGTCGCAGTCGAGGGATTCGAGGGCGGCGCGCAGGCGGATCGCGTCGGCGGGGCCGCGGCGGAAGCGCCGGCGGTGTTCCACACTGCCCTCGTCGGGATTGGCCCGGTGGCCCGGGAATCCGCCGCTGCCGCCCATCACTCCGGCGATGCCCAGTCGAATGCCGTTGACGGGCAGGGTGATCGCCGTGCCCTCCAGCATGTGTACGCCGATCCCGGTGAGCTGGGCCGTGATTCGGAAGCCCAATCGTCGATCGTGGTCGTGATTGCCGAGCACCGCGACCACCGGGACCGGTAGTTCGGCGATCTCGGCGCACAGCGCGTCGGTCTCGCGCAGGGTTCCGCCGTTGGTGAGATCGCCTGCCAGTAGCAGGACGTCGGCGTGATCGGCGAGGTCGAGCAGCGCGGGGCGGAAGCGCCCGCGCATGCTCTCCCGCATGTGCAGATCGCCCACTGCGGCGATCCGCACTCGTCCGGTACCGGCCTCGACCGCGCTGCCCATACCGTCAATCAGCCACAGACCACGCGGCCTGTCAACGGCATTCCCGGGCGGCGGCCTGATTGCGCCTAGGGCTCGAGCGGCTCCATGCGCAGTGGGACGCCGAGGCGGTTCCACATATTGATCTGGGCGGTCACCGCGACCAGACCCGCTCGCTGACCCTCGTCGAAGTGCTTCTCGACATCGGCCCAGATCTCATCGCTCACCCCGTGCGGGCCGAGTTCGGTTGCGGCCTCGGCATATTCCAGCGCGGCCCGCTCGGCCTCGGTGAACAGCGCCGACTCCCGCCAAGCGCTGAGGTGCCAGACGCGGCGTTCGGTCTCGCCCTCCTTGCGGGCCTCGGTGGCATGCATGTCGATGCAGAACAGGCACCCGTTGATCTGCGAGACGCGGATCTTCACCAGTTCCCGCACGGTGGCGTCGAGCGGGCCGCGCCGAATGGCGATGTCCGCGGCCACCCACCCCTTGTAGACCTCGGGGGCTACTTCGCTCAGGTTCATTCGCGACACGATGTCGTCCTTTCGTCCGGTTCGAATGCACCCCTTGGACGAGACAGCCTTCCCCAACGTGACGGCCGCGCGGCTATGAGGCCGGTCACAGCGGCGCGCCGAGCGGTGCTGTGGCGCGTCACAGCACCGGTCCGAGCCCGACCGCTCTGCCCATTACGTCCAAAGCGGTTGGTTTGCCGTAATTGTGCGAAATGCGGCACCGCGGACGATAATCCGCACGTGGGAACTGTTCTGCTCATCGCGCTGGGTGTGTTGTTCTTCGTCACCGGACCCGCATTGGCGCTGGTAATCGTGCTCGCCGTGCGTAGTTCGGCCCGGGAGGTCATCGCCTCGCGACGGCCCGCCCCCGAAGATGCTCGCCGGATACCCGTGCGCACTGGCCACCCCTGAGCCGGTGCGCACGGGGCACTACGCGCTGACCGCTAGGGGCGGGTCAGGGCGGCGTAGCGGGCAATGTGTTGGTCGGTGGTGCCGAACTCGTACTGGACGGCGGTGAGGCGCTTGAAGAAATGGCCGATGGCCAATTCCTCGGTCATGCCCATCGCGCCGTGCAACTGCACCGACTCCTGACCGATGCGCCGGGCCGCGCGGCCGATGGTGGCCTTGGCGGCCGAGGCGGCCCGGGCCCGCTCCGGGGCGGGGGCGTCCAGTTTGAGCGTCACCAGATAGGTTGCCGCCACGGCCTGTTCGAGCTCGAGCAGCATGTCCACCATGCGGTGCTGCAGCGCCTGGAAGCTGGCGATCGGAACACCGAACTGCTGGCGCTGCTTGGTGTAGGCCACGGTGTCGGCCACCACCTTGCGCAGCGCCCCGACCGTCTCGGCGCACACCGCCGCGATGGCCTCGTCCACCGTGGCCGCGACGGCCGCCCCGGCCTGCGCCAGCAGCAGGGCATCCGCGGGTAGGCGCAGATTCTCGAAACTCAGATCGGCGGCCGGGCGCTCGTCGATGGTGCGATACGGGCGCACGGTGAGTCCGGCGGGCGGGTTCGCGGCCTCGAAATCCACCACGAACAGCGCGATATCGCCATCCACGGCCGCGGTCACCAGCAGGTGGGTGGCCAGCGGCGCGGAGGTGACCACGGTCTTCTCGCCGGTGAGCAGCCAGTCGTCGCCGTCGCGGACCGCGGTGGTCGCGACATTGGTGTAGTCGTAGCCGGATTGCGGTTCCAGCGCGGCGAATCCGGTGACCACCGCACCGGCGGCGATGCCGGACAGCAGATCCTCGGCCCGCTTGCCGGTGCTGCGGCGCAGCAGCCCGCCGCCGACCACCACGGTGTCCACGTACGGTTCCAGCACCAGTGCCGCGCCCAGGGCCTCGGCGATGATCATGGTCTCGACCGGGCCGCCGCCGATGCCGCCGACCTCCTCGGGCAGGCTCGCCCCCAGGATGCCGACCTCCTCGGCCAGCCCACGCCAGACCTCCGGCTGCCATCCGGCCCCGGTCCGGGCCGCGGCCCGGCTGGCTTCGAGATCGTAACGCGCCGAAAGGAATTCGGTGACGGTGTCGCGGAGCAGCTCCTGCTCGGCGGTGAAAGAGAAGTCCATGGTCACAGTCCCAGGGTGGCTTTGGCGATGATATTGCGCTGAATCTCGTTGCTACCGGCGTAGATCGAGCCCGCGCGGTCGTTGAAGTACCGCAGCGGGGCGACCGCCTGCCAGTCCGCGCCGGTGACGAAACCGTCTGCGGGCGGCGTGAAGTCGGCGATCGGGCCGCCCGGCATGGTGGCGTGCGGCTGGTAGGCGCGACCGCGCGGACCGGCGGCCTCCAGCGCGAGCTCGGTGAGCACCTGGCTCAGCTCGGTGCCCAGAATCTTGATGGTGGAGGCGGCCGGGCCGGGATCCTTGCCGCTGGAAACCAGTGCGAGCGTGCGGTATTCGAGGATCTCCAGCACATCCGCGCGCAGCCGGGCATCGGCCAGCTTGGCGGCGAAGGCCGGATCGTCGATGAGCGCACCGCCGTTCGGGCCGACCTGATCCTTGGCCGCCTGCGCCAGCTCCTCGGCCATCACCTGCAGCATCGGCGAGGCCGCGCCGCCGCCGCGCTCGAAGTTGAGCAGGAACTTCGCGACGGTCCAGCCGTCGTCGACGGCGCCGAGCACATTCGCCCGCGGCACCCGGACCTGGTCGAAGAACACCTGGTTCTGCACCTGCTCGCCGGAAGTCATGACCAGCGGCCGGATTTCGATGCCGGGGGTGCGCATGTCGATGAGCAGGAAGGTGATGCCCTGCTGCTTCTTGGCCTGCTTGGAGGTGCGCACCAGCGCGAAGATCCAGTTGGCCTCGGTGGCGTGCGTGGTCCAGATCTTGGAGCCGGTGACCAGGAAGTCCTCGCCGTCGGCGACCGCGGTCATGGACAGTGCGGCCAGGTCCGAACCCGCCTCCGGCTCCGAATAGCCTTGGCAGAAGAACACTTCGCCGGTGAGGATGCGGGGCAGATAGAAGTCCTTCTGCTCCTTGGTGCCGAAAGCCATGATGGCGTGCGAGACCATACGAATGCCCATGGGGGACAGGTTGGGCGCGCCCGCCAGGGTGCATTCGCGGCCGAAGATGTAGTGCTGGGTCAGCGTCCAGTCGCAGCCGCCGTACTTCACCGGCCACGCCGGGGCGGCCCAGCCGCGCTCGTGCAGGATGTGCTGCCACTGCATGCTGGCTTCGTGGTCCGGATAGACGCTGGTCGCGAGGCGACCCGCCCGGCGAAGATCGTCGGTTAACTTTTCGTCGAGGAAGCCGCGCACTTCATCACGAAATGCCAGATCGGCAGGCGACCAATCGAGGTCCACGATGACTCCTTGTCCGAGAACTGTGACTAACGATCTCATCGCATCGCCCCTGCTGGCAAATGTGCTGGCACCCGCCTTCACTTCGATCTCTTGACATTCCACTATGGAGGTTTACCCTGAGTAGTACGTTCCACAGTGGAATATCCGAGACCGCCCGACCGTTAGGCATCGACATGGAGATCACCACCGGCACCCGCGCCTCCGACGCCGAACGTGCCCACATTGCCGAGCAGCTCGGCCGCCACCTCACCGACGGCCGCCTCGACCCGACCGAATACAACGACCGTCTGGCCCAGGTCTACGCCACCACCACCCGCGAAGACCTGCCCCTGGTCCTCGCGGACCTCCCCAAACTCTCGAAGACCGCTGCGCCCCAGGCCGGCACCCGCCTCCCCATCTGGCAGCAGATCGAAGGCTCCGCCTGGCTCGGCACCAGCCTGCTGTGCCTGTTCATCTGGGCCGCGATCTCGGTCGCCGCAGGCGAATTCACCTACCCCTGGCCCATCTGGGTCATCGCACCCTGGGGCGCGGTCCTCGTCTTCCGCGTCGTCATGGGCTGGGAATCCAACGCCTGGAACCGCACCCGCACCCACTGAGTCGCGGCGGCCCTACCCGGCCGCCCGCTCACCTGCCCTGGAGGTGGGCCGTGCCCACATACCCGGTCCTGCTCACCCTGCACATCATCGTCGGCACCCTCGGCCTCCTGCTCGGCCCCGCAGTCGCCTTGGCCGACATCGGAACCCGGCGCACCCCAGCCCTCTCCCGCCGACCCGGCACCGCCGAGCTGTGGCGCTGGTACCTGGGAACCCTTGCCGCCGTCGGCATCACCGCCACCGTCATGGTCCTCTGGCACCGCCAGGACCTTTGGTGGCTGATCCCCCTGTCCGCTGTCACGTACGCGCTGGCCGACCTCGGCCGCCGAGCCCGCGGACGCCCGGGCGGCTGGACCCACGCCTACGTCCACGGCCTCGGCGGCTCCTCTATCGCCCTCTGGACAGCGACACTCGTCGTGGCCTTCGCGCTGCACGGCCCGCTCTACGGCCCTGCCGAACTCATCGCCTGGCTCGGCCCGACCCTCGTCGCCCTCCCGCTCCTGGAACTTTGGCGGCGGCACCTGCCCGCCCCGGTCCCCGCTACCGCCGGGTGAGATCGGCGCGCAGGGCGGCGGCGAACCAGTCGAAGGTGGGGGCCAGGTCGGGGAGCGCGGGCCACGCGTTGATGGTGGTCACCAGCTGCCAATAGCGGGCTACGCGAGGGTCGTTGGCGATGGTGAGCCGGTTCAGGATCCACTCACGCAGCGCCCGGTCGTCCGGCTTTCCGAAGGTTTCGGAGTAGCGGGCGGTCAGCGTGTCGATGATCGCGCCGGCGGCGGGGCTCTCGGAGGAGATGCCCTCGGACAGAGCACGCGCGACCTCCTGCTGGACGGCCTCGGTGAGGTCGTGGTGCAGGCCGGTGTCGTCGCCCGCGGCCTTCTCCTGCTCCTGGTATTCGGCCATGTGCCGGACCGCGGTGCGGAAGTCGGTGTCCCGCACCAGTTCCACCAGGTCCATCCAGGCGCTGACCTGGTCGGGGGTCGGGTCGTCGGGGAGTTCGGGCATGCTCGAGCGCAGCAGTTCGACGACGGCGGGGTTGCCGTCGAAGGCGCCGAAGGTGTTGTCGACGAAGTCGTGAATGATGCGGTCGCGCTCGGCTTCCGTCAGCTGTACCAGCTTGGTCATGAATCCCATCTCCTTGTCGTCCGATTCGCGTTTGGCTACCGCCCGTAAGACCGCGCGCCGCAACCGCAGGACGCGAATCTGCGCGTCCACGGCTTCGGCGTGCGCGGTGGCGACCTCGGTCAGCGAGGTCTCGCGGGCCAGGACGCGGCGCACGGTCGCCAGGTCCATGCCCAGGTCGCGCAGGGTGCGGACCAGTTCGAGCCGGGTCACGGCGTCGATGTCGTAGAGCCGGTAGCCGCCGGCGCTGTGCATGGTCGCCGGAACGATCCCCTTGTCGTCGTAGAACCGAATCGTCTTGACCGTCAGTCCGGTTCGGTGAGCCAGGGCTCCGATGGTGAGGAGCGTGTCGTCGTCCATGGCTCTACCCTGCAGGTTCCCCTTGGGGGAGACTCAAGCCCCGGATTGAAATGCCAGGTGAACCAGGGGGACTTCGTCGATGGTGGTGCCGATGGCGGCCTCGATGATGCCGCTTAATTCCCGGTAGGCGGCGGGATGGGCCCGCTTGTATTCGGCCAGTACCGGTTTCGCCTCGTCCGGGGTGAGTGCGCGGGCCGTGGCGGGGGCGCGGTAGTGGAAGCCGATGCTGACGTGGCAGGCCGGATGAGCGATCAGGTTGCGATACCACTGGGAGCCGGTACCGAAGCCGGAGGCGATGATGACGCTCCGGGCGTCCGGGCGGGCCACGGTTTCCAGGACGGCATAGCGCGGTTCGCCGGATTTTCGGCCGAGATGCTCGAGCAGGAGCATGCGGCCGCCGAACAGGAATCCGAGGCGGGCCCGGAAAAGCCGAATCGGCGCCCGGACGAACCAGCGGGTCTGTAAGAGTCGTGCACCCAGCCCTGACGCGGTCACTTCTTCACCATAGGTCACGCGGGTGTCCTGATCTGGGACTCGGTGTTCCGGCATACTCGGGGCAATCGCGGGGGAGCGGGTAGGGTGAGCCGCTGTGCACCTGAAGAGTCTGACGCTGAAGGGGTTCAAGTCCTTCGCGTCCGCGACGACGTTGCGATTCGAGCCGGGGATCACCTGTGTGGTGGGGCCCAACGGGTCGGGCAAGTCGAACGTCGTCGACGCGCTCACCTGGGTGATGGGTGAGCAGGGCGCGAAGGCGCTGCGGGGCGGGAAGATGCAGGACGTCATCTTCGCCGGCACCTCGGGCCGCGCGCCGCTCGGTCGTGCCGAAGTCACGCTGACCATCGACAATTCCGACGGCGTGCTGCCCATCGAATACTCGGAAGTGTCGATCACCCGCCGCATGTTCCGCGACGGCGCGGGCGAGTACGAGATCAACGGAAACTCCTGCCGGTTGATGGATGTGCAGGAATTGTTGAGCGACTCCGGCATCGGCCGTGAGATGCACGTCATCGTCGGACAGGGACAGCTCTCCGCGATTCTGGAATCGCGGCCGGAGGACCGACGCGCCTTCATCGAGGAGGCCGCGGGTGTGCTCAAGCATCGCCGCCGCAAGGAGAAGGCGGTCCGCAAGCTCGACGCCATGCAGTCGAATCTGGCGCGCCTGACCGACCTCACCACCGAATTGCGCAGGCAGCTGAAGCCATTGGGCCGTCAGGCCGAGGTGGCCCGCCGCGCCGCGACCGTCCAGTCCGAACTGCGGGATTCCCGATTGCGCCTGGCCGCCGACGATCTGGTGTCGCGCCGCCGAGAACTCGAGAGCCAGCAGTCCAAGGAGGCCTACGCGCGCGAGCAGCAGGTCACCGTGCAGACCGAGATGGATGCCGCGAATGCCGCACTCGCGCAGCAGGAATTCGAGCTCTCCAAGCTGACGCCCAGCGCCGAGGCGGCCGCCCAGACCTGGTTCCAGCTGTCCGCTCTGACCGAACGCGTCAATGCCACCATCCGCATTGCCCGCGACCGCGCCCGAAATCTCACCATCGAACAGCCGACCGGCGAGGGCCGCGACCCCGATCAGCTGGAACGCGAGGCGGATCGGGTCGAGGCCGAAGAGGCCGAACTGCGCGAAGCGGTCGAAATGGCCACCGAGACGCTGGAAGCCGCCCGCGAGCAACTCTATGAACGCGAACAGGCCGCCAAGGCCGCCGAACAGGCCCACCTCGCCGCCGTGCGCGCCATCGCCGACCGCCGCGAGGGCCTGGCCCGGCTCTCCGGCCAGGTCGACACCCTGCGCAGCCGCGCGCAATCCGTGGACGGCGAGATCGCGCGCATGTCCGCCGGTATCGCCGAGGCTCGCCGCCGCGGCGAGGAGGCCAATGCCGAATTCGAGGCCGTACAGAGCGAACTCGGCGAACTCGACGCGGGCGAGGAGGGCCTCGACCACGCCTACGAGCACGCCGCGCAAGCCCTGGCCCTGGCCGACCAGCGCGTCACCGAACTGCGCGACAAGGACCGGGAGGCCGGCAAACGCGTCGCCTCCCTCACCGCCCGCATCGAAGCCCTCACCATGGGCCTGCGCCGCAAGGACGGCGCGGCCTGGCTGCTCGAGCACCGCGCCGACGGCCTGCTCGGCCCGCTGTCCGGATTGATCCGCGTGCACGGCGGATTCGAGGCCGCCGTCGCCGCCGCCCTCGGCCCCCTCGCCGACGCGGTGGCCGCCGACACCGGCCCCTCGGCCCACGCCGCCGTGCGCGCGCTGAAGGAAGCCGATGGCGGCCGCGCCGCCCTGGTATTCACCGATGCCCAAGGTATGGGGGAGCTGGTCTCCGATATCGCCGGGGCCGGAACCGGCATGAACTCTGTTGCCGGACAGGTGGATTCGCGACTACCGGGCAATGCGCGGTGGCTCGCCGAGGTGGTGGACTGCCCGGCGAATCTGCGCGGCGCGATCACCGCGCTCACCACCGGCATCGCCGTCGCTCCGGATCTCGCCACCGCCGCCCAGGTCATCGCCGCCCGCCCCGAACTGCGCGTGGTCACCCGCGAGGGCGACCTCACCGGCAGCGGCTGGGTGCTCGGCGGCTCCGATCGCGCCCCCAGCCAGCTCGAGGTGCAGGCCGAGATCGATTCCGCCAAGGATGAATTGGTGTCCTGGCAGCGGCAGGCCGAGGAACTCGAGGCCGCGCTTTCCGGTGCGCTCGCCGAGCAGACCGACCGCAAGGAAGCGGTCGACCACGCGCTGCTCGCCCTGCACGAATCCGATCAGGCCCTGGTCGCCATCTACGACCGCCTGGGCCGCCTCGGCCACACCGCCCGCAGCGCGCAACGCGAATGCGACCGCCTGCTGGCCCAGCGCGCCGACACCGAAACCGGCCGCGAGGACACGCTTTCCAAGCTCGCCGAACTCGAGGCCCGGCTGCGCAACGCCGAGAACGAGCAGGACGGCATGGACCCGGAGACCGCGGGCACCGAGACCGCCGGGTATGCCCGCGAGGAGGCCGCCGCCGCCCTCGCCGAGTCGCGTTCCATGGAGGTCGAGGCCCGCCTGGCCGTCCGCACCGCCGAGGAACGCGCGGAATCGGTGCGCGGCAAGGCGGATTCGCTGCGCCGCGCCGCCCGCGCCGAACGCGAGAACCGCGCCCGCGCCGAACGCGCGCACGCCGCCCGCCGCCAGGCCGCCGCCGTCGCCGCGGTGGTCGCCCAATCCGCCGAGAAGGTCTCGGCCGAACTGGAGCAGGTGGTCGCGCAGGCGTCGGCCCGCCGCGACGAATTGGTGCGCCGCCGAAGCGAATTCGCGGCCCGGGTGGAACAGACCAAGGAACGCGCCCGCGCCCTCAACACCCAGTTGACCCAGCTCACCGACACCGTGCACCGCGACGAGGTGGCCCGCGCCCAGGCGGCGCTGCGCATCGAGCAGGTCGAGACGACCATCTCCGAACAGTTCGGCCTCAGCCTCGACGACCTCATCGCCGAATACGGCCCGGACAACCCCATGCCGCCCACCGCGCTGGAGATGATGGAGTACGAGGCCGCGCGCGACCGCGGTGAAGCCGTCAGCGAACCCCAGCCCATGCCCTACGACCGCGCCACCCAGGAGCGCCGCGCCAAGCGCGCCGAGAAGGACCTCGTCACCCTCGGCAAGGTGAATCCCCTTGCGCTCGAGGAGTTCGCGGCGCTCGAGGAGCGCTACACCTTCCTCAACACCCAGCTCGAGGACGTCAAGAAGGCCCGCCAGGACCTGATGGACGTCGTCGCCGAGGTGGACGAGCGCATCCTGCAGGTGTTCACCGAGGCGTACGAGGACGTGGAACGCGAGTTCGAGGGCGTGTTCTCGCGGCTGTTCCCCGGCGGCGAAGGACGGCTGCTGCTCACCGACCCCGCCAATATGCTCACCACCGGCGTCGAGGTCGAGGCCCGCCCGCCGGGCAAGAAGGTCAAGCGCCTGTCGCTGCTCTCGGGTGGCGAGAAGTCCCTGGCCGCAGTCGCTTTCCTGGTGTCGATCTTCCGCGCCCGCCCCTCCCCGTTCTATGTCATGGACGAGGTCGAGGCCGCCCTGGACGACACCAACCTGCGCCGCCTCATCGGACTGTTCGAGCAGCTGCGCGAGAAGAGCCAGCTGATCGTCATCACCCACCAGAAGCCGACCATGGAGGTCGCCGACGCCCTCTACGGCGTCAGCATGCGCGGTGACGGCATCACCCAGGTGATCTCGCAGCGGCTGCGTGGCGAGAACCTGGTCGGCGCCACACCCTGACCCTGCGAGCGTTGAGAACGGGCGGTCCCGGTGAGCGGGAATTCCGGTGCACGGCAATGTGAAACGCCTGCGGGTCGTATGGGGTAGGCGCTAGCGTCCCGCCCCATGAGACGCTCCATCGCCGTACTGGCCGCCGGTCTAGCCGTCGGACTCGCTGCCCCGCTCCCCGTCGCCCTGGCCGATTCCGGTTCGGCCGGACTGGGATCCGGATCTGGCACCGGTTCGCTGTCCGGGTCGGGCGGCAGCAACAGCAACCTGCCGCCCTACAGCCAGTGGATCAGCGACGTCACCACGGTCGCCAACGCCGCCCAGACCTACCTGACCACCGCGCTGCCCGGCGCGACCAAGCCGGCCATCGTCTTCGACGTCGACAACACGGTGCTGGAGACCACCTATCACCCGGGTCCGATCACCCCGGCCATCCCGCCCATGCTGAAGTTGGCGCAGTGGGCGAAAAGCCAAGGCGCGTCGCTCATCTTCGTGACCGGACGCCCCGCCCTGCTCGGCTTCTACACCCAGATCAACCTCAGCTCGGTGGGCTACTCCGTCGACGGGCTCTACGGTGGCGGCCTCACCACCGGCTCCGGCGGCGCGGCCGCCCTCGCCGACTACAAGACCGCCACCCGCGCCTCGATCGAGGCCCAGGGCTACACCATCGTCGCCAATATCGGCAACAGCGCCTCCGACCTGTCCGGCGGCCACGCCCAGCAGACCTTCAAACTCCCGGACTACAACGGCGCACTGCCCTGATCCGCCATCGACGATTTCAGCCGCGCTGCACCGGATTCCGCCAGCCAGGTCTCCAAAGTTCGTAGTCCCGGATGGATTTCGCGCAGCGCGGCAATATCGGCGTGCCAGCCCTGCCCCTGTCGGCCCAACCGCCACGCCGCCACCACCTCGGGGCCCATGGCCTCGGCCTCCGCTTCCGGAGCCTCCTCGTAGCGCACCGGCTGCCCGATCGCGGCACCGACCACCGCCGCGGCCTCGGGCATGGTTCGAGCATCACCGGCCAATTCGAGGATCTCCCCGTGGAATCGGGCCGGATCGTCGAACGCCAACTGCGCGAACACGGCGATATCGTCCACGGCGATGGACTGGATCGGCCGGTCGGCCGGGAACAGCTGCCGGTGCACGCCATTGTTGATGCCGTCGATCGGGAACCCCCGCATCAGATAGTTCTCCATGAACCGGACCGGACGCAGGATGGTCCAGTGCAGCCCACTCTCGCGCAGCGCCGCCTCGATCTGCCGCTTGCCCTGCGCACCCCACTGGCCGTCGGCGGTGAAGGACGCGACGCTCGCGAACACGATGAACTCGACCCCCGCCGCCCGCGCCGCCTCGATGAAGCCGACGCCGCGTTCGACCTCCAGTCCGACATCCCACCCGTTCGGACCGAAGGTCGCGGGCGGCACCAGGAAGGCCGAACCCGCACCCGTCAGCGCCGCCGCGACACTGTGTGGATCGTCGAAGTCGCCGACGGCCAATTCCGCGCCCGCCGCCGCGAGCTCCTGCGCGGCAGGAGATTCCGGGTCACGCACCAGCACGCGCACCCGCCGTCCCACCGCGAGCAGCCGCCGCGCGGTCGCGCCACCCTGCTTACCGGTCGCGCCGGTGACCAGGATCAGATCATTACGAGAAGACATTGTCACCCGTTCGTTCGGTATTATTCGGGTCAGTCGACCCGAATACGAACGCTAGGAGCGCTCGTTTCCGTTGGCCACCACCGGAAAGGACCCGCGTAACGAAATGTCCGCACCCACTCTTTCTCGCACCGCAGCTGTTCCGGACACCCGAGCCCTCCCGAACAATCGGGCGGACGCGCGGCGCAATCGAGCGCTGGTGCTCGCCGCCGCACATCGAGCCTTGGCCGAGGGCGGGGTGGCGGTGTCGCTGGCCGAGGTGGCGCGGCGGGCGGGGGTCGGGGCGGGGACCGTGTATCGGCATTTCCCGACCAAGACCGCGCTGCTGGAAGCGGTTATGCAGCAGCGGATCGATCGGCTCACCGGGTTGGCGCATCGGCTGCGGGATGCGCCGGACGCGGAGGCGGCGTTCTTCTCTTTCTGTACCGAAGTGGTCGTCTCCAGTCACCGCAATCAGGCCATGTGCGACATGGTCAGCAATGACGGGTGGCCGCGGGAGCTGGTGCGGGACGCGGGGGCGCGGTTTCATGCCGCGCTCGACGATCTGCTCACCGCGGCGCAGCGGCAGGGCGCGGTGCGTGCGGATCTCGGCCTGTCCGATGTGCTGGCCCTGTTCACGGGATGCGTTGCCATTCAACGGCTGAGCGCCGATCAGGAGCTGTCGCGTCCGGCCGCACTGGTGCTGGATTCGATGCGGGCGCGGCCCGTGGTCGCCGCCGTAACGAAACGCCGGAACCCGTCTGCCCGGCGTGACGAAAGTGCCGGGCGTAACGAAACGCCGGTCCCGCACTGCCCGATCTGCGCCGCGCCGATTCACCCGACCGGTACCGGCCGCCCGGCCCGTTACTGCTCGCCCGCCTGTCGGCAGAAGGCTCATCGCCGCCGTCACCAGGGCTGAATTCCGGGCCGGAGTGAAACCCGTTGGGGCGCTTCGTGACCTGGGTGTGTCCGAAACGGTGCGAAGGTGTGACGAGACAGCCGAGATGGTGAAAAACGCTGGTAGAGGGCGATATACGGTGTCTTTGTTACCACCCGCAAACCGGCAGTGGGGAAGTACGCTCCCTGCGTGGTTTGGGTGTCGGCCGCGACGTTCGGTGTCGCATGGTGGCTCGGTTTGTATTTGCTGGCGCGGGATCCGCGAAAGCCGTTGTTACGCAGGGCGGCCGTCGGGTTGCTGGTCTATGCGGCAGCGGTGGTGGCCGATCGGCTGGCCGGGGGGAACCCCTGGTTCGACGGGGTGCGGATCGTGCTGGTGTGCGCGCCGGTGCTGGCCTTCAGCGGAGTGTTCGTGCGGCTGCTGCCCGCCCGCGCGGTCGAACGCGTGGACCGGGTGTGGCGGGTCGGGCTGATACCGCTGTGCGCGCTGCTGGCCCTGCCCGCCGCGGGCGGATTCCTGCCCGCCGGTTACCTACTCGGCGCCCTCACCCTGCTCGCCCTGCTGGGCACCATGCTGGGCATGCTCGGCCAGCACGCCGAATGGTCGGAGGATTCGCGCCGCTCGGCGGCCGGACTGCTCACCGTCGGCGCGCTGCTGCTCGGCCTGAGTGCGGCCCTGATCCTGTTGGGCCTCAATGTGCTTCCGCGCACCGCCATGCTCTCGGTGCTGGCCGCCGACCTGGTGGTGCTGGGCCTGGGCATCGCGGTGGTGGACGCCTACGACGAGGGGGAAGCCCTGCGCGCGGCCATGATCCACTCGCTGGTGATCTCGGCCGCCACCGCCGCGGTGTTCGGCGGGCAGGCCGCGCTGGCCCTCGCGCTGGCGGGGGAGCGACCCGCCCTGGTGTCGCTGTTGTTCGGCGCCATCGCCGCCGCCATCACCCTGCAGGTGCTCAACGCCCCGCTGCAGGCGGGCGCGGACCGGCTGGCCTTCGCCTCGGACCCGCGCCTGTTCGCCGCCCGGGTCGAATTGCGCAGCGCCACCGAAGCTCTGCTGCGGGCGAGCAGTGAAGGGCTGCGCGCAGGCGGAGACGGTCTGCGCGCAGGCGGGGACGGCGGGATCTAGCCGCTACGGCGAGCGACCTACAGCAGGTCGCTCACATCGTCGGGGACGTCGACGGCGTACTTGCGGAGCGTCTCCATCGGAACGACTTCCAGCGCGTTCTCGTGGGTGGCGGCCAGCACCACCGGTGCGGCCACCCCGTCCTCGTGGGCGTGCAGCCAGCGCACCGCCACCACGCACCATCTGTCGCCCGGCTGCAGACCGGGGAAGTTGTTCTCCGGCCGCGGAGTGACGAGGTCGTTGCCGATCGACTTCTGGTGCTCCAGGAACTCCGCGGTCACCACCGTGCAGACGGTGTGGCTACCCAAGTCTTCGGGACCGGTGCTGCAGCATCCGTCCCGGTAGAAGCCGGTGAGAGGATCGGTGCCACACTCCTCCAGCGGTCCCCCAAGCACATTTCGATCGGTCACAGGGCCGATCCTATTGTCTCGGTGTCGCATTCGCCGCTCCTTCCGCACTGTGGCACGTAGTCGAGCAGACCGGTCGGTAGTTGTTGGGATCTCCAAGCCCCACCCCGGCGTGTCGACGCTTGCACGGCATAGCTGTGTGATAAACGACACTGCTCCTCGACGCGTCGGCAGGTGTGTGAAACCGGCAATACAGGTGCCTCTGAAAGGATGGGGCCGTGACGACTGCAGAAGTTTGGATTCTCATCGCGGCGATCGCCGCGGTGCTGCTCGTGGCGCTGGTGGCCGGATACGGCCTCAACAAGCGCCGCCGGATCTCGCTGACCCCGGAGACCACCGAAACCAAGGAGGTCACCGACCGGTCGGGCGGGTATCAAGCCTCGAGCGGATTCAGCTTCAGCCAGGGCAGCGCGGCGGAGAAGGAGAAGGTTCCGGCCCCGAAACCGCCGCTGCCCGAGCGCACCGACGACGAGGGGCAGCCGCACATCGGCGACGACGCCGCCGTCCCGCGCGACGCGCCCAAGCGCACCATCACCAATGTCCGCCTGCCCGACCCGGTCCAGGGCCCCGAGCTAGCGCCGGAGTCGGTCGCCCAGTCCGTCACGCCCACCGAATCCACCCCCGCCCCCGCCGACGAGTCGGCTCCGGCCGCTGCGAGCGTGACACCCGCCGCGACCGCCGAGTCCGGTAGCGCGGCCGAGTCCGCCACCGCCGCCGGGTCCGGTAGTGACGCGGCGAGCACCACCGAGGCGGACGCGGCTGCGGTCGAAGCCGGCACGGCCGGTCCGAGTTCCATCGCGGAAGCCGCCACCACCGACGAGGACGCGCGTGACGCCGCCGTGGCGGCCGCCGCGCAGGCCGGTGAGTCGGCCGCCGACAAGGGCGCGGGAGACGTTGCCGAGCAGCCGCTCTCGCAGGAGGCCGCCGCCGAGGAAGCGGCCGAGGCCGCCGTCGCTGCCGCCGAGGTCGCCGCTGCTGCCGAGGCTGCCGTCAGTGCCCATGCCGCCGCGCCCGCCGAAACCGCCGCGCCCGCTGCGACTTCCGCTCCCGACCTCGCCGATATCGAGCCCACCGCGGGCCGCCTGACCCGCCTACGCGGGCGACTGTCCCGCTCGCAGACCGCGGTCGGCAAGTCGCTGCTCGGCCTGCTCGGCGGCGGCGACCTGGACGAGGAGTCCTGGGAGGAGATCGAAGACACCCTGGTCATGGCCGATCTCGGCACGGCCAGCACCGCGGTCATCGTGGATCGGCTGCGCGAGGAGATGGCGTCGCGCAGCGTGCGCACCGCCGCCGAGGCGCGCGCGGTGCTGCGGGACGTGCTCATCGAGGCCCTGCGCCCGGAACTGGATCGCTCGATCCGCGCGCTGCCGCACGCCGATCACCCCTCGATCCTGCTGGTCGTGGGCGTGAACGGCACCGGAAAGACCACCACCACCGGCAAACTCGCGCGCGTGCTGGTCGCCGACGGCCGCCGGGTGCTGTTGGGCGCGGCCGACACCTTCCGTGCCGCCGCCGCCGATCAGCTGCAGACCTGGGGCGAGCGGGTCGGCGCGGAGACCGTGCGCGGCAAGGAGGGCGCGGACCCCGCGGCCGTCGCCTTCGACGCGGTGGCCGCCGGTATCGACCGGGGCGTGGATGTCGTGCTCATCGACACCGCGGGCCGCCTGCACACCAAGACCGGCCTGATGGACGAGCTGGGCAAGGTGAAGCGCGTGGTCGAGAAGAAGGCCGCGGTGGACGAGGTCATCCTGGTGCTGGACTCGACGGTCGGCCAGAACGGTCTGATGCAGGCCCGGGTGTTCGCGGATGTCGTGGATATCACGGGTGTCGCGCTGACCAAGCTGGACGGAACTGCCAAGGGCGGCATCGTCTTCCAGGTTCAGCACGAGCTCGGCGTACCAGTCAAACTGGTCGGTTTGGGAGAGGGTGCGGATGATCTCGCCCCCTTCGAACCGGGTGCATTCGTCGATGCTTTGCTCGGATAACAACCCCTGAACTGCATCGATACCGAAATCAACATCAACCTCACAATGTCCTCGTAACAGTGGCGCGGTTTCGGAAACGTGACCGCAACACTGCAATCTCATCCGTTCACCTACGCGAAACGCCGCAGGATCACGGCGGAAACACCGACTGACGAATCTCATTGCAGGCTTATTCGCAGGTTGCTGCGGGGCTCATGATGAGGAGGACAAAAAGGTGGCGTACCCACTCGTTGATTTGCCGAACACCGGCGACACAGCATGGATGCTCGCGAGCTCGGCATTGGTGCTTCTGATGACCCCTGGGCTCGCGTTCTTCTACGGCGGCATGGTCCGCGGTAAGAACGTGCTGAACATGATCATGATGAGCATCAGTGCGATGGGCATCGTGGGCGTCCTATGGGCAATCTTCGGATTCTCCACGGCGTTCGGCAATGACAAGTTCGGGCTGATCGGTAATCCGACCCAGTTCTTCGGGCTCAAGGGCCTGATCGGAGCGGACGCCAAGGCGGCGACCTCCACCGCGGCAGCGCAGGGCATCCCGCTGGCGGGTAACACCGGCATCCCGATGACCGTGTTCGTCGCGTTCCAGCTGATGTTCGCGATCATCACCGTCGCCCTGATCTCGGGTGCGGTCGCCGATCGCCTGAAGTTCGGCGCCTGGGCGCTGTTCGCCGCGATCTGGGCCACCGTCGTCTACTTCCCGGTCGCGCACTGGGTCTTCGACTTCAACGCCACCGACTCGAACGGCAACATCATCCACGCGGGTGGTTGGATCGCCAACAAGCTCAAGGTGATCGACTTCGCGGGTGGTACCGCGGTCCACATCAACGCCGGTGCCGCCGGTCTGGCGCTCTGCCTGGTCCTCGGCAAGCGCAAGGGCTGGCCCAAGACCCCGATGCGTCCGCACAACCTGCCCTTCGTCATGCTCGGCGCCGGTCTGCTGTGGTTCGGCTGGTTCGGCTTCAACGCCGGTTCGGCGCTGTCCTCCAACGGCACCGCGGGTTCCACCTTCCTGACCACCACCTTCGCCACCTGCACCGCCATGCTCGGCTGGCTGCTGGTCGAGAAGATTCGTGACGGTCACGCCACCTCGCTGGGTGCCGCCTCGGGCATCGTCGCCGGTCTGGTCGCCATCACCCCGTCCTGTTCCTCGGTGAACGTGCTCGGCGCGCTGGCCATCGGCCTGGTCGCCGGTGTCGCCTGCGCCCTGGCGGTGGGCCTGAAGTTCAAGCTCGGCTTCGACGACTCGCTCGACGTGGTCGGTGTCCACCTCGTCGGCGGCATCATCGGCACCCTGATGGTCGGCCTGGTCGCCGCCCCCGAGGCCCCGGCCGCGGTCAAGGGTCTGTTCTACGGCGGTGGCTTCGACCAGCTGTGGCGTCAGGCCGTCGGTGCCGGTGTGGTTCTTGCGTTCTCGTTCACCGTGACGCTGATCATCGCCTTCGCCATCAAGTTCACGATCGGCCTCCGCGCTACGGAGGAAGAGGAGTTCGTGGGCATGGACGAGTCTGATCATGCCGAGACGGCATACGATTTCGCTGCTGTGGGTGGTGCGGCGCGCACCGCCGCCGTCAAGGAGGCATGACGAAAATGAAACTGATCACTGCGATCGTTAAGCCGTTCACCCTGGAGGACGTGAAGACCGGCCTGGAGCAGGCGGGCGTGCTCGGCATGACCGTCAGCGAAGTGCAGGGCTACGGACGCCAGAAGGGCCACACCGAGGTCTACCGCGGTGCCGAGTACTCCGTCGACTTCGTCCCGAAGGTTCGGGTCGAGGTGGTCGTGGACGACGCCTCCGTCGACAAGGTCGTCGAGGTCATCGTGGAAGCCGCCCGCACCGGCAAGATCGGTGACGGCAAGGTCTGGGTGACCCCGGTCGACGCGATCATCCGGGTGCGCACCGGTGAGCGCGGAGCCGACGCTCTGTAATCACAGGCAGATCCAGAGGCGGCCCCGGCCTCCGTCGGTGTCCTTTGACCGGCGGAGGCGGGGCCGCCCCCATGTGGGGCGACGAACTGAATCGAGATGGGTGGTGGGACGTGGGTTTTCAACAAGCACGCGACGAGAAGGCCGGAGCCGACAAGGCTTCCAATGGTGCTTCGGATCTGGTGAGGGCCCGCGATCAACTGCTCGCTGAGCACACCGCCAACGGCCGCTCCGCGCGGCTGGACGCCGAAGCTCTGCGGGAAGCCCTGGTGGACCTGTTCGACCTGTGGCTCACCACCAAGGGCCACGAGGTCGGCATCACCGCCGACAGCGGGCTCGCCATCGTCGCGGTGGGCGGACTGGGCCGCCGCGAGATGCTGCCCTACTCCGACCTGGATCTGGTGCTGCTCTACGACGAAATCGACCCCAAGCGGGTCGCCGAGGTCGCCGATCAGCTCTGGTATCCGCTGTGGGACGCCCACATCAAGCTCGATCACAGTGTGCGCACCGTCCCGCAGGCGTTGCGCGTGGCCTCCGACGATCTGACCGCGGCCCTCGGCATGCTCGAGGCCCGGCACATCGTCGGCGACGAAGGACTGAGCAGCCTGCTCATCACCGGTGTCCGACGGGACTGGCGTGCCGGCGTCCGTTCCCGCTTCGACGCCCTGCTCGAGCAGGCCCAAACCCGCTGGCGCCGAAGCGGAGACGTCGCCCACCGCGCCGAACCCGACCTCAAGAACGGCCGCGGCGGACTGCGTGACATCCAGTTGCTGGACGCCCTCGCCATCGCACAACTGACCGACGCCATGCCGGGGCTCGGTCCGGAAGTGCCAGGCGGCGGGCTGAAACAGGCGCATCGCCGCCTGCTGGATGTGCGTACCGAACTGCATCGGGTGGCGGGCCGGGCCCGCGACCAGCTGCGCGCGCAGGACGCGGACGAGATCGGGGCCGCCCTGCGCCTCGGGGATCGCTTCGATCTGGCCCGCACGCTCAGCGATGCGGCCCGCACCGTC
Organism: Nocardia heshunensis; assembly: GCF_054782115.1. Classification (NCBI taxonomy): domain Bacteria; kingdom Bacillati; phylum Actinomycetota; class Actinomycetes; order Mycobacteriales; family Nocardiaceae; genus Nocardia; species Nocardia heshunensis. Next base: position 803,914 of record NZ_BAAGTC010000009.1, read on the forward strand.
AGCTATTCCACCGACGTCGGACTGCGCACGGCTGGGAACGCGCTGCCGCGGCGCGGCCTGGCGCGACTGCGCCGGGTCCCGGTGCGTCGACCACTCGATGAGGGGGTGGTCGAGCATTCCGGCGAGGTGGTGCTGGCGCGGGACGCGCGTCCACAACGCGACCCGGGGCTGGTGCTGCGGGTGGCCTCGGCGTCGGCGCTGACCGGGCTGCCGATGTCGGCCACCACGCTCAACCGGCTCGGTGAGGACGCGCCCGAGCTACGCGAGCCGTGGCCCAAGGAGGCGCTCAACGACCTGCTGGTCTTGTTGGGTGCGGGCCGCGGCACCGTGGACGCCATCGAGGCATTGGACCGGACCGGCCTGTGGGGCAGGCTGTTTCCGGAATGGGGAGTGGTGCGCGACCTGCCGCCGCGCGACGCCATGCACACCTGGACCGTGGACCGTCACCTGATGGAGGCGGTCGCCCAGGCCGGGGCGCTGTCCACCCGCGTCGCCCGCCCGGACCTGCTGCTGCTGGGTGCGCTGCTGCACGATATCGGCAAGGGACGCACCGAGGATCACAGCGTGGTGGGTGCGGAACTGGCCGCCTCCATCGGAAAACGGCTGGGGCTCTGGCCTTCCGACGTCGCGACGCTCGCGGCCATGGTGCGATGGCACCTGCTGCTGCCCGACACCGCCACGCGGCGCGACATCACCGACTCCGACACCGTGAAGATGGTGATCGACGCCCTCGACGGCGACCCCAACCTGCTCGATCTGCTGGCCGCCCTGTCCGAGGCCGACGCCCTGGCCACCGGGCCCGGCGTGTGGAACGACTGGAAGGCCTCGCTCATCGGCGAATTGGTGCGCAACTGCCGCCGCGCCATGGCGGGGGAGGAGCTGCCCGAGCCGGTGCCGATCCCGGAGGAATTGCGCGCGCGGGCGGAAGCCGGTGGCGTGCACGTGGATCTGAAGCCGGGCGAGGGCCGCTACCACCACATCGTGACCGTGGTCGCGCCCGATAATCCTGGGCTGCTCTCGGATGCGGCGGGCGTGCTGGCGGTGCATTCGTTGCGGGTGCTCTCGGCCGAACTGGCCAGTGTCGGGGCCTCGGCCATCGACACCTTCGTTGTCGCACCGCGATTCGGTGATCCGCCGGACCCGGGGCTGCTGCGTCAGGAGTTGATCCGCGCCATCAACGGCGATCTGGATCTGGGGTCGGTGCTGGCGCGCAAGGAGCGTGATGCCGGTGGCACCCAGCCGAGTCCGTTCGCGCAGGCGCAGCCGCGGGTGTTCTGGCACGAGACCGCCGAGCCCGGCCGGGTGCTGCTGGAATTGCGTGCCGAGGATCGGATCGGGCTGCTCAGCCGGTTGGCGGCGGCGCTGGCCGAATCGGGGGTGAACGTGAGCTGGGCGAAGGTGGTGACCATGGGTTCGGCGGTCATCGACTCGTTCTTCCTGGATCTCGGGGCCACCGACACGCCGGAGCGGCGGGCGGAGATCGAGGCGGCGCTGCTGGCGGTGGTGCCGCCGCAACAACCGAAGAAACCTCTCGAATCGGACAGCTGAATCGGTTCTTCCAGCTATTTTCTGATCGGTCGCCAGGGGACTTGATTAGCTGGCAAACCGCGCGTTTGCCAGTTAATCAGAATGTTGCAGGCAATTTGCTGTAATACCGATCAGGTGACCGGCATCACACCCTAGTATTCGCGTGCAGGTGTCGAGCTGTCGCGAGCGAGGGGAGCAGGTCGGTGGCAATCGAAGTCGTTTCCGCCTCGATGATGACGAGTGATCTGACCTCCCACATCGCCCGCTGCGTGGGCGGCGACCGCTGGGTGGTCTCCTGGCTCCCGGGCCGCACGCTCACCGGTCAGCAGGCGGTGACCGCCATGACCATCGCCGCCACCGTCACCGAACACGTCCCCACCGACGCCGAATGGGCGATGCTCGACGGGCTCGCCCTGGAACTCGGGCTCACCGCCCGTGAGGCCGTCGGCATGGTTGCCACCGAGAAGCACGACCTGCGGCGTCCGGGTCCGCGTCCGCGCTCACTCGAATAGCCCACTACCCTGGTATCTCGAGTGACAGTCCCTCGAGATGTAGGAGCATCGGTGTTCGAATCCCTTTCCGACCGGTTGGCCGGTGCCCTCAAGGATCTGCGTGGCAAGGGACGCCTGTCGCCGGCCGACATCGACGCCACCGCGCGTGAGATCCGTCTGGCCCTGCTCGAAGCCGACGTGGCGCTGCCCGTCGTGCGCACCTTCATCGCCAAGATCAAGGAACGCGCCAAGGGCGCTGAGGTTTCCGCGGCGCTGAACCCGGCCCAGCAGGTCGTCAAGATCGTCAACGAGGAACTCGTCAATATCCTCGGCGGCGAGACCCGGCGGCTGCGGCTGGCCAAGAACCCGCCGACCGTCATCATGCTGGCCGGTCTGCAGGGTGCCGGTAAGACCACCCTCGCGGGCAAGCTCGCCAAATACCTGAAGGGCCAGGGGCATACGCCGCTGCTGGTCGCCTGTGACCTCCAGCGTCCCGGCGCGGTCACCCAGCTGCAGGTCGTCGGTGAGCGGGCCGGGGTGCCGGTCTACGCACCGCACCCGGGCACCTCCATCGGCGGTGGCGAGAACCCGCTCGGTGTCTCCGCGTCCGATCCGATCGACGTGGCGCGCAACGGTATCGAAGAAGCCAAGACCAAGCAGTACGACGTGGTCATCGTCGACACCGCCGGTCGCCTCGGCATCGACGAGGAGCTCATGCGGCAGGCCGCGGGCATCCGCGACGCCGTCAACCCCGACGAGACCCTGTTCGTCCTCGACGCCATGATCGGCCAGGACGCGGTCTCCACCGCGCAGGCCTTCCGCGACGGCGTCGGCTTCACCGGTGTCGTGCTCACCAAGCTCGACGGCGACGCCCGCGGTGGTGCCGCGCTGTCGGTGCGTGAGATCACCGGCCAGCCCATCCTTTTCGCCTCCACCGGTGAGAAGCTCGAAGACTTCGACGTCTTCCACCCCGACCGCATGGCCTCGCGCATCCTCGGCATGGGCGACCTGCTCACCCTGATCGAGCAGGCCGAACAGGTCTACGACGCGCAGCAGGCCGAGGAGGCCGCCCGCAAGATCGGCTCCGGCGAGCTGACTTTGGAGGACTTCCTCGAGCAGATGCTGGCCATCCGCAAGATGGGCCCCATCGGCAACCTGCTCGGCATGCTCCCCGGCGCGGGTCAGATGAAGGACGCGCTCGCCCAGGTCGACGACAAGCAGCTCGACCGCGTGCAGGCCATCATCCGAGGCATGACCCCCGCCGAACGCGCGAACCCGAAGATCATCAACGCATCTCGTCGCCTGCGCATCGCCAACGGCTCCGGCGTCCAGGTCTCCGACGTCAACCAACTCGTCGACCGCTTCTTCGAAGCCAAGAAGATGATGGGCGCCATGTCCCGCCAGTTCGGCCTGCCGGGCGCCCGCGCCAACAAGGGCAAAGGCAAAGGCAAGAAGGGCAAAAAGGGCGGCCGCGGCCCCACCCCGCCCAAGGCCGCACGCGGTGGCTTCCCGGGCATGCCCGGCTTCCCCGGCGGCATGCCCGCCGGCATGCCCGACATCTCCAACCTCCCCGCCGGCCTCAACGAACTCCCCCCGGGCCTCGAAGGTTTCGACCTCTCGAAGCTGAACTTCCCCAAGAACTGATCCGCGGCAGCACTTTCGGCCCCGTCGTCATCGGCGGGGCCGAACTGCGTCGTGCGCCGGTTCTGTCAGAACGGCAGCGGCAGGAAACCCGGCCAGAAGGGCCTGAAGATTTCGCGAATTCGAGCGAAGTCGAAGAAGGGAAATCCGATCGAGCTGCCCATTGTCCTGTCCTTTCCGTGATGGCGAAGTCGTCAGAGAAGACGATCAACCCAGGCTAGGCAGGGAATCGGCGGGCGGTATGGGTCGCTGGATCCGTCACCGTTCAAGCGGGCTCGGTGGCGTAGTGGCTCATTGCCTCGAGGGTTTGCTCGGGTGTCGGTGCTTGGCCGTCGGTGGTCAGGTCGCGTAGGTCGCGGAAGTACTGCACGTAGAGGTCGGGGGTGAAGGTGGTGAGTAGGACGGCGGGTTCGGGGGTGATGTTGGCGAAGGTGTGGGGGGCGCCGGGTGGGACCATCACGAGAGTGCCTGCTGTCGCGTCGTATTCGGTGGTGCCGACGGTGAAACGTAGGGTGCCGGAGATGATGTAGAAGCCTTCGTCGTGCAGGGTGTGGCGGTGTTGGGGCGGGCCCGGGGTGTGCGGGGCCACAATGGATTCGGTGAGGCCGAGGCGGTGGCCGGTAGTGGTGCCGTCTTCGAGGACGCGCATTCGGGTGGCGCCCAACATGATTACTTCGCCCTCGCCGGGGCGCACTACCGAAACCGTTGCACCAGAGTTATTTTCGCTGTTCTTCACGTCGTCGGTCATATTCCGATTGCACCGTCCGGCCGTGACGGTGTCCAAGACCTGTTCCGCAGCGCCGATACCGAGCGGGCATCGTGCCAGGCGGTGACTACCGCGGATGCTCGATCTGCTCGCGGAGGATGTCGGCGTGGCCGGAATGGCGGGCGAAATCCTCGATCAGGAACAGGTAGATGAATCGCAGGGTCACCTCGCCGAGGCGTGGGTGGGTGCGGGTTTCGTCGAGGTCGTAGTCGGCGGCGATGGCCCGGGAACGTGCACTGCCGCGCTCGAATTCGGCGATCACGTCGGCCACGGTCTCGTCCGGGCCGACGGCGAAACTGGCGTCGCCCGGTGTCGTGCCCCCATCGCATTCGCTCGCGGGCAGGCCCGCCAAGACCTGCTGGAACCAGATGCGTTGGGCGGTCGCCGCGTGCTTTACCAGTCCGATCGGGGTGGTCACCGAGGCGACCAAGCGGCGGCGCGCATCCTCCTCCGACAGCCCGCGCAACGTATTGACCAATTCGGCCCGATTGCGATCCAGCATGTTCTCGAGCAGTCGCCGCTCATCGCCGTGGGTGACTAGTGGTATCGACCAGGTCATGCGCCGAAGGATAGGACGCGGCAGACGGACGTGGCCAGGCGATCGATGAAGTCGGCGTCGGCGGGCTCGCGGGTCAGCATGGCGCGGAAGTGGATTGGGGCGATGAGCAGTTCCAGGGCCAGACGGGCATCGGCGTCCGGGCCGAGCTCGCCGCGGGTGGCGGCACGGGTGAGGATCGGGGCGGTGGCGCGGAAACGCGTGGACCAGAAGGTGGTTCGGGCGCTGGCGGTGGCTTCGGTGTCGGTGGTGTAGGCGAGCGCGCGGGCGAGGCCCTGGCCGAGGGGAGTGGCGAGATAGACGGCAAGTTCGGTGGCGAAGGCGGTGAGGTCGCCGTGCAGGGTGCCGGTGTCGGGGGTGGGCAGCAGGCGCTCGCTGTAGGCGAGTAGCGCGTCCAGGACGAGGTTTTCGCGGGTGCCCCAGCGGCGGTAGATGGAGCTGTCGCGGACGCCCGCGCGGCGGCTGATGTCGGGGATGCCGACGTGGTCGACGCCGTGCTCGGCGATCGCGTCGAGGACCGCGGCGTGGACGGCCTCGCGGACACGGGTCGAGCGGCCGCCCGGTCGGCGCTGCGGGGAGTCGTCGGTGGTCACCCCGAAATACTAAAGCAGAAGTTCTTGCGTTTGGTGCCGCGCTGTCTCTACCCTCGCTAATGCAGATGTTTCTGCGATATCGAGGTAGCTGGATGGAAGGCACTCTCATGACGTCGCTGCCGATGCTCGCCAACCGGATCTTTGTCACCGCCTGCGCGCTCACCCACACCACCGAACGCGCGGCCCGGCGGCTCGGGACCGCCGCATTCCTGCCCGCGCTGTTCGCCGACCGGTTCACCCATCTGGGCGGGATGCCGGATGCGGAGTTCCAGGCGCAACTGGCCGGATGCCGCTCCTTCGAGGACGAGCGGTGGGCCGGGTACTGGCGGGACTTCGCCCGGCCGCATTCGGAACGCGCCGATACCGCCTTGGCGCGGCTGGGTGGGCCGTCGATCGCGGAGCTGCTCGATCCCGCCGCCGCGATCGATGTCGAGGGGCTCGGCAAGCTGCTGGCTCCGGCGGCAGTGCTGCTGGCCGATCGTGGGCCGGTCGCGAATCCTCATGCGGTCGCAGAGTTTTGCGCAGTCCATCCGGACGCCGCCGACGCCGCGAATGCGCTGGACGGCCTGATCAAGACGATGGTGTACGAGTTCGTCGCCGCGTGGCCGGGGTGGAGTCCACAGCGGCTGGCCGCCTACGAGCGGTCGCACCGGCTGACCGAAATCCTGCTCACCGCACTGGCTCCCGCGATGGAGGTGACCATCGAGTCCATGCGGATCCCGCTCGGCGACGGGGATGCGGTGCGCGGCTTCCTCATCCTCCCGCAGGGTGTCGAGACCGTCCCGCTGGTGCTCGTCACCAATGGTCTGGAAGGGTCCCTGGCGGAGGCGACGCTGCCGCTGCTGGTGAATCGCCATGCGGGCCTCGGTCTTTTCGTCATGGAGATGCCCGGCACGTACTCCTACCGGGAGCCACTGTCTGCGGCGGCCGAGCGCGTCTATACGACGGTCCTCGACGTCCTGTCCGCCGATCCACGCGTGGACGCCGATCGAATCGGCATGCTGGGCTTCAGTTTCGGCGCCTACTGGGCCACCCGCATGGCGGCGGTCGAGAAGCGGCTCCAGGTTGCGATCGCCAACGGCGCGCCGGCACACCGTTCCTTCGGCCCGGGCGGCTCGCTGGGCGTCCCCGAAATCATCGTGTCCACCCTGCGTCACGCCACCGGCGCGACCGGCACCGCCGACCTGATGCGGCGGCTACGCGGCATGTCGCTGCGGGATCACTACCGTCGCATCGAGATTCCGCTGCTGGTGATCAACGGGGCGAACGACACCCTGATCAGCACCCAGGATTCCATCGACATCGCCATCGGCGCCCCGGACGCGCAACTGGTCCTGTACGCCGACGACGACCACTGCGCCATGGGTCATGCCGTGCAATGGTCGGATTTGTCGGTACGGTTCCTGCGTGAGCACCTGCTTCCCGGCACATCGGAGTCGCTGACCCGATGAGCGACGCGACCCCGCTGCCCCGCCTGCGGCGCACCCTCGACCTCGGCGCGCGCCGCATCGTCCGCCACCTCGACACCTGCGAGGGCTGGCAGGTCGTCGCCGAATCCGAAGGTAGGGCAGCCGATTTCGTGCCGCCCGCGTTCACCGACGAGTTCGAGCTGGCCCGCTGGGAGCGCCTGGGCCTGCCCGACGGCGCGACGGTCCTGCCGGTCAGCCCGGTGTCGTTCCGCGAGTACATGCTCTACGAACAGCACGCCGTCGACGCCGCCCGCGGCATGGCCCGGCGGTTCCTGCCCGCCGGTTACCGGATCGGACAGGTCTTCGAAGCGCTGACCCGCCGGACCTTCCCGCCGTATCGCCCGCATCGGCTCTGGTACGCCCAGCCGATCTACTACCTGTCCAACCCCCTGACGCTGGTGCCGTCCGGCGTCGAGATCGCGCCGCCGGCGTACAGCCGCGCCCTGGACTTCGAGCTGGAACTCGGTGTGGTGCTGGGCGCCCCGCTGCGCGACGCGACCGAAGAAGAGGCGCTGGCCGCGATCGCTGCGGTCGTGGTGATCAACGACTTCTCCGCCCGCGACGTGCAATTGCCGGAGATGCGTTCGGGATTCGGCCCGCAGAAGTCGAAGCATTTCGCCGGTTCGATGTCCGCGACCGCGGTCGCCGGTTCTGCGGTGGCCGACCGGTTGGACCGGCTCACCGGCTCGGTATCGATCAACGGCGAAACCCTCTCGCGCACCGGCACTTCGGGCATGCGCCACTCGGTGGCGGAGGCCATCGTGCACGCCTCACGCTCCGAGCAGCTGTATCCGGGTGAGCTGGTGGCCACCGGTACCCTGCCCGGCGGCAGCGGCATGGAACTGGGCCGCTGGCTGGCTCCCGGCGACGAACTGCGCCTGGAGATCGACGGCATCGGCGTCATCGAGCATCGAATCATCAAGTGAGGGAGGGCAAGTGAAGATCGACCAGGTGTCGGAGTCCGTCTACGTGGTGGCGGGCACGAACGTCAACTGGGCGCTGGTCAGCGACGATCGCGGGGTGACGGTCGTCGACGCCGGATATCCGGCGGATACCGCGGCACTGCTGAAATCGGTGCGCGAGATCGGCCGCGATCTGTCCGACGTGGCCGCGGTGGTCGTGACACACGCGCACCTCGACCACATCGGCGCGATCCCCACCCTGGTCGAACAACTCGGCGTACCGGTCTACACCGGCGCCGAAGAGGTCCGCCACGCCAAACGTGAGTATCTGCAACAGATCACGCCGGTCCAGATGGTGCAGCGACTGGGCACCCGCCGCGGGATCGTCTGGGTCGCCCAAACCCTGCGCGCCTGCGTCGGCCACATCGGCATGACCGTCCCGACCGCCCAACCCGCCACCGCCGACACCCTGGCCGCCCTACCCGGCGGCCTGGTGGAGGTCCCGACCCCGGGCCACACCAACGGCCACACCGCGTACTTCCTGCCCTCGGAAGGCGTCCTGTTCTCCGGTGATGCGCTGGTAACGGGCCATCCGCTCCTGCCGGACCCCGGCTTGCAGCTGCTGCCAGGCTTTTTCAATCACGACGAGGCCGGAACCCTCGCCAGTGCGCGCGCCCTCGAGGCCGTGGGCGCGGAGATCCTCGTCCCCGGCCACGGCCAGCCGATCCGCCGAAACCTGCCGGATCGCCTCAGCGAATTCGGGAAGTGAAGAGCTTCACATCGTGAAGGCTGCCGGGGACAGGTGCATGCGCACGACGCCACACGCGCAGCGGGTGTAGACGACGATCCCCTCGGACGTGCGATGGCGCGAAAGTACTTGGAACGGTTGGGTTGTCGGCCAGCCGCAATGGTGACAGTGCTGGTCTTGCTCGGTCATGGGCCTAATTTTCGAAGCCGTGACGGTGTCGGTCCATCGAAAGTTTCCGCAGCGGATCGTGCAGAATTGCCACATGATCGACCCCCGGTTGCAGGCGCTGCGGGTGCTGCGGGACCACGGCACGGTCACCGCGGCCGCGGCCGCGCTGCATCTGACGCCGTCCACGGTGTCGCAGCAGTTGCGCGGGCTGGCCCGGGAACTGGATGTCGAACTGCTCGAACAGGTCGGCCGCCGGGTGCAGTTGACCGCGGCGGGGCACGCCCTGCTGCGGCACGCGGATCTGCTGGCGGCCCAGGCGGAGCGGGCGCGGGCGGAGCTGGCGGCGCACCGGGCCGGCATCGCCGGGGTGCTGCGGATCGCCGCGATGCCGACCGCCCTCGCGGCGCTGGTGGCCCCGGCCGCCGCCCGGCTGCGGGACGCGAACCCGGGGCTGACGGTGGAACTGATCGAGGACGAGAGCGCGCACTGCTTCGAAGCACTGCTCGTCGGCGACAGCGATATCGGGATCGTGCTGCCCGCGCCCGGCAGCCCCGCGCTCGACGACCTGCGTTTCGAGCAGCGCCCGCTGCTCACCGAACCGCTGGATCTGCTGGTGCCCGTGGGGCATTCGTTCGCCGCGCGCGGAAGCATCGCGCTGGCCGAGGCGGCGGCCGAGCCGTGGATCACCGGACGCGCGCGCATCACCCATCGTCTGGTGGTCTCGGCCGCCTGCGCCGCCGCCGGGTTCTCGCCCCGAATCGCCGGGCAGGCAGTCGATTTCCCGGGGGTGGCGGCCATGGTGGCGCACGGATTCGGGGTGAGCCTGGTGCCGCGCCTCGCCTACCTGCCGCCGGAGCTGCCGGTGACACGCGTTGCGCTGCACGATGATCCGGTTCCGGTGCGCAGGCACCTGTCCGCGGTGCGCCGGGGTAGCGCCGAGCATCCGGTGATCGCGGCCGGGCTGGCCGCCGTCCGCGCGGCCTGCCGCGAACGCACCGACATCACCGTGCTGGACGACTGATGCGATAGTGGATCCCGGCGAGTCACCGTCCCAGGCGAGGAGGCCGAAATGCGGCTGCATGTCCGCGGCGTAGTACTGCCCGAGGGTGAGGTCCGCGATCTCTGGGTGCGCGACGGCGTCCTGTCCGACGAACCGATCCGCGACGCCGACACCGTGTGCGCGCACGGCTGGATCCTGCCCGGACTGGTCGACGCCCACTGCCATGTCGGCATCAAACACGGTGGGGGACACGAGGATCGGGCCGGTGCGGTGACCCAGGCCGAGATCGAGCGCGACGCGGGCGCGCTGCTGCTGCGCGACGCGGGCTCGCCCATCGACACCCGCTTCCTCGACGACCGCGACGACCTGCCGCGCATCATCCGCGCGGGCCGCCACATCGCCCGCCCGAAGCGCTACATCCGCGAACTGGGCATCGACGTCGACGACGAACGCGACCTGCCCGAGATCGTGGCCGAGCAGGCCCGCCGCGGCGACGGCTGGGTGAAGCTGGTCGGCGACTGGATCGACCGCGCCACCGGCGATCTGGCCCCGCTCTGGTCCGACACCATCCTGAAGGCCGCCATCGACGCCGCCCATGGGGAGGGAGCCCGCGTCACCGCCCACGTCTTCGGCGAGGACGCCCTACCCGGCCTGCTCGGCGCGGGCATCGACTGCATCGAACACGGCACCGGCCTCACCGACGACACCATCGCCCTGATGGCCGCCCACCACACCGCCCTCGTCCCCACCCTCATCAATATCGATACCTTCCCCGGAATCGCCGACGGCGCAACCAAATTCCCCGTCTACGCCGCCCACATGCGCGACCTCCACCGCCGCTCCCGCGACACCGTCGCCCGCGCCCACGAGGCCGGCGTCCCCATCTACACCGGCACCGACGCGGGCGGCTCCATCCGCCACGGCCGCATCGCCGACGAAATCCTCGCCCTCACCGAAGCCGGCTTCACCCCCCACGACGCCCTCGGCGCGTCCGCCTGGAACGCCCGCACCTGGCTCGGCCACCCCGGCATCGAACCCGGCGCCCCCGCTGATTTCGTTGTCTACGACCAGGACCCACGCACGAACCTGGCCACCCTCACCACCCCCGCCTGGGTGGTCCTCCGCGGCCGCGTCTACGCCCGTCGCGACCCCGTCACCGCGTATCGGTAGGCGAATCCGTCATCCCGAGCCACTCGGGACCCGAGCCGTTACGATCACCGCGCCGCTGCTGCGGACCAGCTTCACGATCGCATGGTGGGGGAAATCCTTGACCGACAATCCATCCGGGCCGCCCGCTGCCCTCGTCCCGTCCGCTCCGAACGGTGCAGTGCGCTCGTGGGTGTGGCGGTGGCGGTCGGTACTGATCGCGACGATGGTGCTGGTGCTCGGCGCCGCGGCGACCGTCACCGGGTATGTGCTGACCCGGCCGGGGGCGGACCCCTTCGCCGTCGGCAATTGTGTGCGCCTCGATGTCGCGAACGTGCCGAGCGGGAACCCGTGCGACGACAGCGGATCGCTGTATTCGGTCCTGGGCCGCGAGAACATCGCTTACCCACTCGACTCGGCATGCATGAAGTACGAGAAGGCCACCCGGGCGATCGCCGCGGGCACGAAGCCCGACCAGGTCCTGTGCCTGAAGCCGACCCGCGCCAATCTGACCGACCCGGGCGCGCTGGCCGCCGGTGACTGCGTCGCCGTCACGGATGCGGGCGCGACCATCACCCGCCTACCCTGCGGAACCGCCTCCTCGGCGAAGGTGCTCGGCGTCGAGCTGCACGCCCGGGTCCCGGTGACCGACCACGCGTGCGCGAACATGCCCCGGCCGCGCATGGCGTTCGCGCAGGAGTCGCTGGGTGGTCGCGCACTCGTGGTGTGCGCTGACGCGGTCGATCCGGCGGACCTGACCAGCGCCCAGTACGGCGATTGCAGCGACCGCGCGGAGACCAAGGTGCGCTGTACCGACCCCGCCGCCGTCGAACGCGTGCTGACCGTCGAAACCGTGTACCGGAAGCCCGCGGCCACCGAGTGCCCGAACCTGGCCGGCGCCGACACGGCCGTCACCCGCGGCAACGACCGGACCGATCTCACGGCGCTGATCTGCCTGGGCCCGATCGACCGGCACGATTCCCGCTACGCCATGTTCTACGACTGCATGGACGACCGGAGTACGGCAGCCGATACCCACATCGTCGCCTGCACCGATCCCGGGGCCGCGTTCACGGTGATCGACCGCCACGACGCCGACAACAAGGTCTGCCCACCGCATACCGACCGCACCCTCAGCTATGTTCCCGGCACCACGCCCGGCCTCACGATCTGCCTGCGCCGGAAGTGAGTCCGTTCTGCTTGATTCGGCTGCGGCAGATAAGTGAATCGGTCATGCTTCAGACGTTTGTTGTTTCAATCCGATGAGGAGATGACCGTGGGGTCCATCGAAAGCCTGGCCATCAGCGTGCTGGCTGGTTTGATCGTGCACGCGCTGACGGCCGGAAGTTCCAACTCCGCGCCGGTGCAGCCGCAGTAGGCTCGTCGCCGTACCCAGCCCATCGGGGTCGACCCGATGGGCTGTGCTGTTTTTCGGGTCGGATCGGGGCGATTTCTTCGGGGAACCGGGGGTCTGGCAGAATGGTCAACCGTTCTCGTCTGAGAACAGTGTCAGCCCGTCTCCGGTTACGTACCGCGCGGCGGTCACAGCACTCAACGCAAAACCGGATCCACCCCGCGTGGATTGCTGAATTGCGACGTGACCAACCATTTGAAAGGCATCAGCTCATGGCTGTTCGTATCAAGCTGACCCGTTTGGGCAAGATCCGCAACGCGCAGTACCGCGTCGTCATCGCCGACGCCCGTACCCGCCGCGACGGCCGCGCGATCGAGTCCATCGGCATCTACCAGCCCAAGGAAGAGCCCTCGCTCATCCAGATCGATTCCGAGCGCGCGCAGTACTGGCTGGGCGTCGGCGCGCAGCCGACCGAAGCCGTGCAGCGTCTGCTGGAGATCACCGGCGACTGGCAGAAGTTCAAGGGCCTGCCGGGCGCCGAGGGCACCCTGAAGGTCAAGGCCCCGAAGCCGTCCAAGCTCGACCTGTTCAACGCGGCCCTGGCGTCCGCCGACAACGAGCCGGTCGCCGAGGCCGTCACCCCGAAGAAGAAGGCCGCCAAGAAGGACGAGGCCGCCGAGGCCGAGGCCACCACCGAAGCCGCCGAGTAATGAGCGCCGTTGTCGCCGATGCCGTGGAGCACCTGGTGCGCGGCATCGTCGCCAATCCCGACGACGTCTCCGTCGAGCTGATCACCAGCCGACGGGGCCGGACCGTCGAGGTGCATGTGCACCCGGATGATCTGGGCAAGGTGATCGGTCGTGGTGGTCGCACCGCGACCGCCCTGCGCACCCTGGTCGCCGGGATCGGCGGTAAGGGTATTCGCGTCGACGTGGTCGACACGGATCAATAGTGGAACTCGTCGTCGGACGGGTCGCCAAATCGCACGGTGTGCGTGGCGAACTCGTCGTAGATGTTCGCACCGACGAGCCGGAACTGCGGTTCGCGCCCGGCAGCACCCTCGCGGGGAAGCTGCCGCGCGCGAAGCAGACGCAGGAATTCGAAGTGGAGTCGGCCCGGGAGCACTCGGGCCGGCTTCTCTTGCGTCTGAACGGCATTGCCGACCGCACGGCCGCGGATGCGTTGCGGGGCATGCTGTTCGTGGTCGACACCGCGAACCTGCCGCCGTCGGAAGACCCGGACGAATACTACGATCACGAGCTCGAAGGGCTGCGCGTCGAACTCGGTGACGGCACTCTCGTCGGCACCGTCAACGAGGTGCTGCATTCGGCTGCGGGAGAACTGCTTTCGATCAAGGCCGGGGAGGCGTACCCGCCCGCGGGCCGCGAGATCCTGGTGCCGTTCGTGCTCGCCATGGTCCCGACCGTGTCGGTCGCGGACAAGCTGATCGTCATCGACCCGCCCGAGGGCCTGCTGGACCCGGAGTAGCGCCATGCGTATCGACGTAGTGACGATCTTCCCCGAATACCTCGAGCCGATGCGAGCGGCCTTGCTGGGCAAGGCCATCGACAAGGGCCTGCTCGAGGTCGACGTGCACGACCTGCGGCAATGGACGCACGACGTGCACAAGTCCGTGGACGACACCCCGTACGGTGGCGGACCCGGCATGGTGATGAAACCGACCGTGTGGGGTGACGCGCTGGACGCGGTGTGCCCGGACGACGCCCTGCTGGTCGTCCCGACTCCGGCCGGTGTGCCGTTCACGCAGGAAACCGCGCAGCGGTGGTCTACCGAAGAGCACATCGTCTTCGCCTGCGGCCGTTACGAAGGCATCGATCAACGCGTCTTCGACGACGCCTCCCGCCGCGTACGCGTCGAAGAGGTCAGCATCGGCGACTACGTGTTGATCGGCGGCGAAGCCGCGGTCCTCGTCATGACCGAGGCCTTCGTCCGCCTGATCCCCGGCGTACTCGGCAATCAGCAATCCCACGAACAGGATTCGTTCTCCGACGGCCTGCTCGAAGGCCCCTCCTACACCCGCCCGGTGACCTGGCGCGGCCTCGACGTCCCGGAGATCCTGCTCTCCGGCAATCACGCCAAAATCGACCAGTGGCGGCACGAACAGTCGCTGCAGCGCACCGCCGAACGCCGCCCGGATCTGCTGCCGGAGAACTAGGCCACCGGAATCGTGGCGTAGCCGTTGTCCGGTCCCGCGACGAGCAGACCCCACGGTCCCGAGTCGAGCCCCGTGTCGACCGCACCCAAATTCATGGTGAGGGTGGGCTTTTCGCCTGTCGCCGTCGGACCGGGGCCGGCCACGACGGTGCGTTTGCCGTCCTTCGTGTCATAGGCGATCAGCCAAGCCTTGTAGCTCGAATCCGCGCGTTGTCGAACCAGAGTGAAGACCGCGTTGCCGCTGTTGGCCATGAGCGGCTGGCTCTCCTCCTTCGGGTCGAGCGGAACGGTCCAGCGGATCTTGCCGTCGGGTTCCTGTAGCCGCATGTCCTTGTCCTCGGCGATGACGTCGCTGTCGAGCGTCAATGCCGATCCGTCACCGAGGAAGATGTGAAGTTCGTTGTCCGAGACAGGCTTTCGGATGCCCAGTGATTTCCCGGTCGCCATGTCGACGGTCTCGAGCGTGTCCCCGGTTCGGACGGTGCCGATCCGGCCCGGCCCACGCAGGAAACTGCCCTTGTTCGCGACCTCGCGATGCCAGACCGTCGCGCCGGTGGCGCGATCGAGTCCGCCGACGACGAACCGTCCATTGGGTGAGGCGCACCGGAACACATCCACGCTGGGACTCTCGACCAGGCTGGGGACACCCAAATCGAACAGTGCCGGAAGGTCTTTCGACAGCGGTGTGGCGCAACCCAGCGTGCCCGGATCCACACTCCACCGCTGCGTGCCGGTACGAGAATCGTTGTGCACGAACTGCCCGGTCGATTCGTCCGCCTCGAACCACTGCTCGGCAGCGGTGCTCCACAACACCTGGCCGGTGGCCGTGTCGTAGGCCGTGAGCCCCGGCTGGTCCTTCCCGCCGACGAGCAGCACATGGCCTGTGTCCAAAACCTGGGTCTTGTTCTTGTCGAGTGCCGTCGGGGATGCGATCTGCCAGAGCTTTTGCCCGGTATGGATATCGACTCCGGTGACCTCCTGCCCGGTCACCGTGTAAACCCCGTTGGCCATGACACCGAAGGATTCGTTCGCGTCGAGGTTCAGCGCCTGCACCGCGTCCAGTTTCAGATTCGGCACGCTCGGGCGGTTCGCGTCCGAGGTCGAATCGTGGGAACCGCATCCCACCGCCCCCACCAGCATGGTCGTCGCGAATACGGCACGGGCGATGCTGGCTGGCGCACGTTGCGGAAGGCGTTCGCGCAGAGTCGGGATCGGCACCAGGCGACCCTGCCATCGGTCTCGATTCGTGATATCCGAGGCGCGCCGTGGAACGAACGGTGACCTGATCGTTCGTGGGGGTTGCAACAGCTGTCGTCGGACGCCGGTAGTGTCTGCGGGCGTGACGACAGCCTCCGAAACCGTCAGCGCAGCATCCACCGGTGCCGAGAGCACCATTCGCATTGCCAGTGTCGGGCGGCGTATCGCCGACGAACTGGGGGTGCGCGAGGAACAGGTGCGCTCCGCAGTCGAGCTGATCGACGGCGGGTCGACCGTGCCGTTCATCGCCCGCTACCGCAAGGAGGTGACGGGCGGGCTCGACGACGCACAGCTACGTACCCTCGACGAGCGCCTGCACTACCTGCGCGAACTCGACGAGCGCCGGGGCTCGATCATCGAATCCATCCGTGGCCAGGGCAAATTGGACGAGGCGCTGCACGCGCAGCTGATGCTCGCCGACACCAAGGCCCGCCTCGAGGACATCTACCTGCCGTTCAAGCCGAAGCGGCGCACCAAGGCGCAGATCGCGCGTGAGGCCGGGCACGAGCCGGTGGCCGACGCGCTGATCGGCGACCCCACCACCGATCCCGCCCAGTACAACGCCGAACAGCTCGACGGCGCGCGTTCCATCCTGGTCGAGCGTTTCGCCGAGGACGCCGACCTGGTCGGTGAACTGCGTGAACTCATGTGGGAGCGCGGTCAGGTCAGCTCGACGGTGCGGCCGGGCAAGGAAGAGGCGGGCGCGAAGTTCTCCGACTACTTCGAATTCTCCGAGCCGTTCAGCAAGCTGCCCTCGCACCGCATCCTGGCGCTGCTGCGCGGTGAGAAGGAAGAGGTGCTCAACCTGCACCTCGAATCCGACACCGAGGAGCTCGAGGACGGTGAGCGCTCGATCTACGAGGGCCGCATCGCGCTCAAGTTCGGCATCGCCGCGCAGGGCCGCGCCGCCGACACCTGGCTGCTGGACACCGTGCGCTGGGCCTGGCGCACCAAGCTGCAGGTGAGCATGGGCATCGATACCCGAATGCGGTTGCGGCAGTCCGCCGAACGCGACGCCGTCGACGTGTTTGCGGCCAACCTGCGCGACCTGCTGCTGGCCGCCCCGGCCGGCACCCGCTCCACCATGGGTCTGGACCCGGGCTACCGCACCGGCGTGAAGGTCGCGGTCGTGGACGCCACCGGCAAGGTGGTGGCCACCGAGGTCATCTACCCGCACAAGCCGCAGGGGCAGACCGAGAAGTCCCTGGCCGTGCTGGGCGCACTGGTCGCCCGGTTCAATGTGGAGCTCATCGCCATCGGCAACGGCACCGCCTCGCGCGAGACCGACGCCCTTGCCGCCGAACTGATCTCGCGCATTCCGGAGAACAAGCCCACCAAGATCGTGGTCTCCGAGGCGGGCGCATCCGTGTACTCGGCCTCGGCCTACGCCTCGGCGGAACTGCCCGATATGGACGTGTCGCTGCGCGGCGCGGTCTCCATTGCGCGTCGCCTGCAGGACCCCCTCGCCGAACTGGTGAAGATCGACCCGAAGTCCATCGGTGTCGGCCAGTACCAGCACGACATCTCCGAAACCCTGCTGGCCCGCTCGCTGGGCGCGGTCGTCGAGGACGCGGTGAACGCGGTCGGCGTCGACGTAAACATCGCGTCCGTCCCGCTGCTGTCGCGGGTGTCCGGCATCTCCAACTCGATCGCGGAAAGCATTGTGGCCCACCGCGATGCCAACGGCCCGTTCCGCAGCCGCGCCGGGCTCAAGGACGTTCCGCGCCTGGGCCCCAAGGCCTTCGAGCAGTGCGCGGGCTTCCTGCGCATCCGCGAGGGCGACGACCCGCTCGACACCTCCGGCGTGCACCCCGAGGCCTACCCGGTGGTTCGGCGCATCCTCGATGCCAGCGGCAAGGGCATCAAGGAGATCATCGGCAACAGCTCGGCCCTGCGCGCCCTGCGCCCCGCCGACTACACCGATGAGCAGTTCGGTGTCCCCACCGTCACCGACATCATCGCCGAGCTCGAGAAGCCCGGCCGCGACCCGCGCCCCGAATTCAAGACCGCCGAATTCGCCGCGGGCATCGAGAAGGTCGCCGACCTGCAGCCCGGCATGGTGCTGGAAGGCGTCGTCACCAACGTGGCCGCCTTCGGCGCCTTCGTCGACATCGGCGTCCACCAGGACGGCCTGGTCCACGTCTCCGCCCTGTCCCACAACTTCGTCAAGGATCCCCGCGAGGTCGTGAAGTCCGGCGACGTCGTCAAGGTCAAGGTGCTCGAGGTCGACGTCCAGCGCCAGCGCATCGGCCTGTCCCTGCGCCTCGACGACGAGCCCGGTAAGCCCAAGCAGGAGCGTGGCGACCGCGGTCCCCGCACCAACCAGGGCGGCGGCCAGCGCGGCGGCGGCAACCGGCAAGGCGGCGGTGCCCAGAGCGGCGGTAATCGTCAGGGCGGCCAGGGTGGCCAAGGCGGTGGCAACCGTCAGGGTGGCCAGGCCGGTCAGTCCGGCGGCCAGCGCGGCAACGACCGCCGCAACCAGCCCGCCCCCAGCGGCTCGATGGCCGACGCCCTGCGCCGCGCCGGATTCGGCAAGTAACCCCGCAGCACGCTTCGGGCCCCGGCGAAACCGCCGGGGCCCGAGTCATTTTCGCTATGAGCCGCCGGGTCAGTGCGGGGAAAGCCGCCAGAGCGAGGTGATCTCGGCGCTGCGGGCGGCGTGGAGGGGGTCGTCGCGGTCGTCGGCGCGGGGGTGGCGGGGACGGGTGTCGAGCCGGTCCAGGACCTGAAGTCCCGCCGCGTCGAAGGCGGCTCGCATCTCGCCGGGGGCGCGCAGGGACAGGCGTTCGGCGAGGTCGGAGATGACCAGCCAGCCTTCGCCGTCCGCGGTGAGGTGTTTGGCCATGCGGTCCAGGACCGCGCGCAGGACGCGCCCGCCCGGATCGTAGACGGCATGGTCGAGGGGGGAGCGCGGCTTCGCGGGCAGCCACGGCGGATTGCAGACGACCAGGGGCGCACGGCCCGGCGGGTAGAGATCGGTGCGCACCAGCTCGACGCGGTCGCCGTAGCCGAGGCGGTCGAGATTCTCGCGGGCACAGGCGAGGGCGCGCGGATCGTCGTCGGTTGCGACGATCGACGCCACCCCGCGGCGTGCGAGCACCGCGGCCAGCACGCCGGATCCGGTCCCGATGTCGAAGGCCAACCGGGTCGAGGGCAGGGGTGCGTCGGCAACCAGATCGACGTACTCGTCGCGGGCCGGTGCGAAGACTCCGTAGTGCGGATGGATGCGAGCCCCCAGCGCCCGCACCGCGACACCCTTGCGCCGCCACTCGTATGCGCTTGTCACACCGCGCAATTCACGCAACGACACCAACGCCGGTTCCGCCGCCTCGCCGTAGGCGTGCAGACACGCCTGCCGGACGTCGGGTGCTCGCCGCAGCGGGACGACATGCCCGGGGTCCAACGGCACCAGCACCATGCCGAGAATCCGTGCCCGCCTCGCCTGCCGCTGACGCAGGGCGTGGAAGTCTGTTGCCGGTCGGCGGGAATTCTCCCGATCGAGTCGCCGGTCGAGGGCCTTCAGCAGTTGGTTCGCGCCGTGAAAATCCCCGCGCCACAACAGGGCTGTCCCGGCGCTCGCCATGCGTAGCGCCACATCGGCGGTGAGCCGGTCGTCCACGGGGACGATCTCGGCCGGTGGGGGAGCCCCGTTCGCGGAGCGCCACAGTGCAGTCCAGCATTCCCCATCTTCGAGCCAGCGCACGGCAGCGTCGCCGGAGAGGGTGGCGTCGGTGAAGAGGGCGGTGTCGGCGAAGTTGGCGGCGTCGACGGCTGTGGTGAGGGTGCGCGAGTACGGTTGCGGCGAAAGGTGTTCGAGCATGACGGTCCGTTCCATGACCAGCCCGCACACGCACGAATTGCCGACCGGCTGCTTCGATTCACACGGACATCACCGGAACAGGCACCGACGAACACAACGGGCTGTGATTCTGAGGATCGATCGCACGAAAGCGACCGGAACAACGGCGGTTGTGCCGTCCGTCAACCCACCGTCGAAGCGAAGTGGGGTGCCGTCATTCCTCCAACCTATCCCACCACCGCATCGAGGCGGTCGGCGGGCTCGGCGCAACAGCGAAGAGACTCGGCGCAAAAGCGAAGAGACTCAGTGCGGCAGCGAGGAACCGACGCGGTGCAGGGTGCCGTCGGGGTCGACGTAGGCGAATTCGCGTAGGCCGTATTCGGTGTCGATCGGCGGGACGAGACGTCCGGGCAGGTCCGCGGCCAGCCACTCGTCATAGAGCGCGTCGGCGTCGGAGATATAGAGATACACGGCCGAGGCCGTGCGCTTCGGATCATGCTCGGGCCATTCGGTCAGGTGCAGGGCCACGCCGCCGCGATCGGCGAACCCGTAACGGGCCTGGCCTTCATAGGCGTAAGCGGTGAATCCGAGCCGCCGGTAGCGCTCCAGAGCAGCGTCGAGATCCAGGACCGGAATCACCGGTGCCACGCGCTCGAACTCGATCTCCTCCGGCACGGTCTCTCCCCTCGTCGACGGCGTTCGTAGCCGAACGCTACCGTCACCCACCGACATCTCCCGGGAACCGCGGCGCTACGGGCTCGAAAACCGAAGCGGCCGAGGCCAACCCGTTCGGACCTACCTCGGCCTCCGGCCACCGGCCTGCTCCCCACCGAGCGATGCCTCGTTGGGCTCGATGGCGTCGCGGGTGATGCAGGAGCGGCCGCATCCAGCGGGCGCTGTTGTCTGAATGGTTGCTACATCACTGCGTCGGCGTCCGTGATCCGGGCGTGCCGATCTCGGGCGCGGGTAGCGTGGCTGGGGTTGGTGTTCACACGCGATTCACAGGAGACGACACGGGCATGCGGTTGCATCGGTGGTGGGAAGATGTCGTGGTGGCGCACGGCCGATTGCCGCTGGCATGCCTGCTGCTGGGATTCATCGTCGGGTTCCTGTTGATCCGAATCAGCGTGCGGCTCATCCGCAAACAGGTGCGCTGGTGGCCCGGCAATGTGCGGGCCGGGGACGTGCACATCCACCACATGGTCTTCGGCGTCATCCTGGTGCTCGGCTCCGGCATGGGGCTGGTGGCGTTGTATCAAAGTTCCGTCGGTGTGATCAGCGCGCTGGCCGCGGTGTTCGGGGTCGGCGCGGCGCTGGTGCTCGACGAGTTCGCGCTCATCTACTACCTGCGCGACGTGTACTGGGAGGAGCAAGGCCGCACCTCGGTGGACGCGGTGTTCGTCGCCATCGCCGTGACCGGACTGCTGCTGCTGGGCTTCCATCCGCTGTGGCTGCTGGACATGGGTGATGTCCGCGATCTGCGCGCCGATCAGAATTTCCCCGAGCGCCTGTTCACCATCGGCTTCGCCCTGATCAACCTGCTGCTGGCCGCCATTGTCATTGCCAAAGGCAAGATTTGGACCGGTCTGTTCGGCATGTTCTTCCCGCCGCTGCTGGTCATCGGCGCCCTGCGACTGAGCCGCCCGGGCGCGCCCTGGGCGCGCTGGCGCTACGGCGCGGGTTCGGGTCTGATGCGACGCGCCATGCGTCGCGAACGCCGCTACCGCCGCCCGGTGATCCGCGCCAAGATCTTCGTACAGGACCTGCTGGCCGGTAAACCCGACGCCGCCCACGTGCTGCGCGCTGCCGAGGAGGAGTTGGCCCGCACCGTCGTCCCGGCGCCACCCGCGCCGCCCTCGACGCATTTGCACCTGATGCCCGGCTGGAAGTCGGCCGAACGCCCCGCAGAGTCCCACCCGGTGGAACGGCCACCCGAACCCATCGATAGCCAATAGGTTGCTGACTGCCGCTTCACGTGCCAGTGTTGAACGATGGGCTACGTTGTCGGCGACTACCTGCTCGATCGGCTCCGCGACCTCGGCGTCACCGAAATGTTCGGTGTCCCGGGCGATTTCAATCTCCAGTTCCTCGATCACGTCATCGCGCACCCCGATATCCGCTGGATCGGCAGCGCCAACGAGCTCAATGCCGGGTACGCGGCCGACGGCTACGCCCGCCTGCGCGGCATCGGCGCGGTGCTGACCACCTACGGCGTCGGCGAGCTGAGCGCGGTCAACGCCATCGCGGGCAGCTACGCCGAGCACGTCCCCGTGGTGCACATCGTGGGCGTCCCGGCCAAGGACATCCAGGCGCATCACCGCGTCATCCACCACACCCTCGGCGACGGCGACTTCCACCATTTCCGCCGCATCGCCGCCGAAGTCACCTGCGCGCAAGCCGATCTCGGTGCGGCCGACGCCTGCCAGGAGATCGACCGGGTGCTCAACTCGGTGCGCGTGCACCGGCGACCGGGGTACCTGATGCTGGCCACCGACACCGCGCGCATCGAGGTGTCACCGCCCGCGACGCCGTTGGCCCCGCCCGCCGACTTCTCGAGCGCCGGGGCACGCGCGGCCTTCGAACGGGCCGCCCGGGAATTCCTCGCGCGGCGGCGCGTCACCGTGCTGGCCGACATCTTCGTCGACCGCGTCGGGGCGACCGAGCGGTTGCGCACCCTGGTCGGCCCTTCGATGGATCAGCCGGACGGCATCCCGCACGCCACGCTGGCCTGGGGCAAGACGGTCGTCGACGAATCCGCGCCCAACTTCCTCGGGATCTACACCGGCGCGGCCTCCCCGCCCGAGGTGCGTGCCGCCGTCGAGGACGCGGAACGCATCGTCACCGTCGGCGTCCAGTACACCGACAGCATCACCGCCGGTTTCAGCCAGCGCATCGATCCCCGCCGGACCATCGACATCGGCCCCGAGCGCACGGTCATCGGGGGAGTGGACGCCTTCGCGCCGCTGTCGCTGACCGCCGCGCTGGAAATCCTGACCGAGCTGGCCCCCGAATTCGCGCAGCCCGCACCGCTTCCCGCGCATGCCGACCCCGCGGCCTTCGACCCGCCCGCCGACGCTGCCCCGCTCACCCAGGCAGCCCTGTGGCCGCTGGTCGCCGAGGCCCTCGGCAACAACAACATCGTGGTGGCCGATCAAGGCTCGGCCTTCTTCGGCCTGGCCACCCTGCGCATGCCGACCGGCATCACTTTTCTCGGTCAGCCGCTGTGGGGTTCCATCGGCTACGCCTTGCCGGCGGCCCTGGGCGCGGGCATCGCCTGCCCCGACCGCCGCGCGGTCCTGGTCATCGGCGACGGCGCCGCCCAGCTCTCCATCCAGGAGCTGGGCACCTGGATTCGCGAGCAGATGAACGGCGTCATCATCCTGGTCGACAACAACGGCTACGCCATCGAACGCGCCATCCACGGCCCCGACGCGCCCTACAACGACATCGCGCCCTGGCGCTGGCCCGAATTGCCGTACGCCTTCGGCGGTGATGCCGAATCCGTGCTGACCTTGCGCGCGAACACCGTCGGTGAATTGCGGGAATGCTTGAAAGCCGCAGCGGCGGAGCAGGATCGATTGGTTTTCCTGCAGGTCGTCACCGGGACGACCGATTATCCGCCGCTGGTCTCGGATATCGCGTCCGCGCTCACCCGCGCGAATACGCGTTCCTGACTAGTAGGGCAGCGTCTTCAAACTGTCGATGCTGTAACCGAATTCCCAGGTCTGATTGACTTTGGAATCGAATTCCTGGACGGTCGGGACCGGATACTGCCTGGCATCGAGGGAGAGCGTGCCCAGTTTTCCGCTGTATTCATGATTACCCGAACCCAGACCCGACAGCAGTCGGGTGGGCCACGGGAACGCCCACGAATTGCAGAAGTCGGTCGCGCTCGGTCCCTGCAGCAGGGCCGGTGTGCCGGCGAGCGCGGTCTTCGGGACGCCCAGGGTGTAGACGTTGCCGTGCTCGTCCTCCATCTCCAGGGTGTATTGCGCACCCGGAGTGGCCCAACCGATATTCCAACGGCAGAACGGGGGCAGGATGCCTTTGTCGTAGACCGCGAGCCGCGGCACGAATCCCTGGGCCGTGTGGGCGGCATGCAGAACATTGGGATTCTGACCGTCGGTCCGGGTATTGGCGATCAAGATCTGCGAATAGACGGGTGTACCCATGGCTGAACTCCTTGCTAAGACCCGAGCACACGAACATGCTACTACCGCGCGAACCTTCCGATTGGCGGATTACCAAGGGGCACTGGGTATTTCGCTGCGATTCACAGGGTGGCATCCGTCCGGTGCGTGCCACCCGCGCCGACGAACCGTGCCTTCCTCGGCGACCACAACGGTCCGGCGGCTATTGTCAACCGGTCGGTTGTCTTGCTGGCACCTTCCGGCGACCCCCGATTCACAGCTTGGTTCGCCGGTCTGGCACAATACTCAGGTTGCCTTGGGAGCAGTCATGCCCGGGCACCGCCCAATATCCGGAGCACGAACCGGTCGAGCGCCCCTCGCGGGGCCAGCCGCCAGGTTCCTCTGTTCGCGCGAACTCCAATAAGGACGGAAATGAACACCCTCGACTTCGTCGACGCCAGCTCGCTGCGCAACGACATCCCGGACTTCCGCCCGGGTGACACGGTCAACGTGCACGTGAAGGTTATCGAAGGCAACAAGGAACGCGTCCAGGTCTTCAAGGGCGTCGTCATCCGTCGCCAGAACGGCGGCATCCGCGAGACCTTCACCGTGCGTAAGGTCTCCTTCGGTGTCGGCGTGGAGCGTACCTTCCCGGTGCACAGCCCCAACCTCGACAAGATCGAGGTCGTGACCCGCGGTGACGTGCGTCGCGCCAAGCTGTACTACCTGCGCGATCTGCGCGGCAAGGCCGCCAAGATCAAGGAAAAGCGCTGAGGTAGCAGACCTCCGCACCGAGCCTGGATCGGCTCGACAGCGCCGAGTAGCCCGGCACCGCATGGATCTTCGCGGTGCCGGGCTACTCTGTTCCGGTGGCAGACGAGAGCGAGTCGGTGACGATGTCCGGGTCGGGCGATGAGAACCGGGCAGACCAGCCCGAAACCTCGAAGACCTCCGGGACTTCCGAGAAGCCGGAGACCCCCGAGGCCCCCGATGCCGCCGACGGCTCCGAGGGTGCCGAGGCGAAGCCGAAGAAGAAGCAGCGCCCGTTCTGGCAGGAACTCCCCATCCTGGTCGGTTTCGCGGCGCTCATCGTGGCGCTGCTGGTGACCTTCATCGGCCGGCCCTATGTGATTCCCTCGCAGTCGATGGAACCCACCCTGCATGGTTGCGCGGGCTGCACCGGCGACCGCATCTACGTGCAGAAGCTGAGCTACTACTTCGGCGATCCCAAGCCGGGCGACGTCGTGGTGTTCGTGGGGCCGACCAGCTCCTGGAACAGCCACTACAAGTCGATCCGCTCGTCCAACACCGCCGTGCGCGGGGTGCAGAACTTCCTGTCCTTCTTCGGCCTGGTGCCGCCGGACGAGAACGATCTGGTCAAGCGGGTCATCGCGACCGGCGGGCAGACCGTGCAGTGCTGTGATGCGCAGGGCCGGATCCTGGTGGACGGCAAGCCACTCGACGAGCCGTACGTGAAGTTCAACAACCCGTTCGATCCCGCACACCCCGAGGTGCAGTTCAATGCGGGCGGCCGCGCGTTCGGCCCGGTCAAGGTGCCGGACGGCAACCTGTGGGTGATGGGCGACAACCGCGCCGAATCCGCCGACTCCCGCTACCACATGACCGACGAGCTGCAGGGCACCGTCCCGATCAAGGATGTGCGCGGCAAGGCCGTGTTCAAGATCTGGCCGCCGAGCCGGATCGGTCCGGTCCGGGCGCAGGACCCCCAGTAGAACCGGCGAACGCGGGATAATCGATCGGTGGGGAATACGGTGAGCGCCGCCGCGAGCCGGAAGGTACGCGGCGGCAAGAAGATTCAGCGGATCGACCGCGGTGACTGGCCCCCGCGCGTGGTCATGCGCTCCGCTGGCGGGCTACGCACCCTCGAATCCGCGCTGATCCGCAGCGGGCTGGGCCCGGTGGCGGGCGTGGACGAGGCCGGGCGCGGCTGCGCGGCAGGACCTTTGGTCGTTGCCGCCTGCTTGCTACCGCCCAAGGCCTACACCTCACTGGCCGGTCTCGACGACTCCAAGAAGCTCACCGAGAACGCTCGCGAACAGCTCTTCCCGATCATCAAACGGCTGGCCCTGGCCTGGCAGGTGGTGGTGATCCCGGCCTGGGAGATCGACGCCATCGGCATCCACGTGGCCAACATCGAGGGCATGCGCCGCGCGGTGGCGGGCCTGGATCCGGTGCCCGGCTACGTCCTCACCGACGGCTTCCGGGTGCCCGGCATTCCGGTGCCGTCACTGCCCGTGATCGGCGGCGATGCGTCGGCGGCCTGTATCGCGGCGGCCAGCGTGCTGGCCAAGGTGACCCGCGACCGCATGCTGGTCGAGATGGACGCGCAGTATCCGGGCTACGGGTTCGCCGCCCACAAGGGCTACAACACGTCCGAGCACAACGAGGCGCTGACGCGCCTCGGCATCACCCCCGAGCACCGTCGGTCCTGGCGAAACGTCCGGGAGACCGGCCGAGTGGCTACCGATACGGCGTATGCGGGATGATGTCTCTACACCCAGTCGTTGGGCGACAAGGAGGACGTTCCACCCGATGAGCGCCGAGGACCTCGAGAAGTACGAAACCGAGATGGAGCTATCCCTGTACCGCGAGTACAAGGACATCGTCGGCCAATTCTCGTACGTGGTGGAGACCGAGCGTCGCTTCTACCTCGCCAATTCCGTCGAACTGCGACCGCAGAACGCCGATGGCGAGGTGTATTTCGAAGTGCGGATGTCGGATGCATGGGTATGGGACATGTATCGGCCCGCGCGCTTCGTGAAGCACGTTCGCGTGATCACCTTCAAAGACGTGAATATCGAGGAGCTGGAGAAGACCGACCTGCGGCTTCCGGAGTAATCCACAGGCCGGCGGCTATCCACAGCTCCGCTGTTTTCCCAGTTCGGCATGGCCGGGCCCGGCGCGGGCCCGGCCATGCTGGCTGAATGGCACAGCATCTGGCGCTCGGAGCGCAGGGGGAGGACCTGGCGGCGTGGTTTCTGCGCGCGGCCGGGATGGAGATCATCGCCCGCAACTGGCGATGCCGGTTCGGCGAGCTCGACATCATCGGCCGCGTGGGCGAGATCACGGCGTTCGTCGAGGTCAAAACCCGCACCGGGCTGACCTGCGGCCGCCCCGAGGAAGCCGTCACCTACCGCAAACAACGCCGCATCCGAGAACTGGCCGCGCGCTGGCTGCGCGAACAGAACGGCCCCTGGCAGCGGGTCCGCTTCGACGTCGTCTCGGTCCTCCTGCTCCCCGGCCGCGACCCGGAGATCCGCCACCTCGAGGCGGTGTTCTGAGATGCCTTTGGGCCGAGCCTATTCCGTCGCCGTGAACGGCGTCGAAGGCCAACTCGTCGAAATCGAAGCCGACATCGGCCAGGGCCTCCCCTCGGTCCACCTGGTCGGCCGCCCCGACACCACCCTCCAGGAATCCCGGGACCGGGTCCGGGCCGCGGTCAGCAACTCGGGCGAGAAATGGCCCGACGGCCGCGTCATCCTGGCCCTCTCCCCGGCCACCCTCCCGAAGGTCGGCAGCGTCTACGACCTGGCCCTCGCCGGCGCGGTCCTGGACGCCGCAGGCGCCATCCCCTCCAACCGCCTCGCCGAATCGGTGCTCCTGGGAGAACTCGCCCTCGACGGCCGAGTCCGCCGCGTCCGAGGCATCCTCCCCGCCGTCCTCGCCGCCCGCACCGCAGGCCGCCGCACCGTGATCGTCCCCACCGACGCCCTCCCCGAGGCCGGCCTCGTCGACGGCATCCGCGTCCTCGGCGCCGCCACCCTGATCGAACTCCTCGACTGGCTCCGCAGCGGCGGCGACCTCGCCCACCCCGAACCCCTCGAAGTCCCAACCCCCACCTCCATCGGAGACCTCCGCGAGGTAGTAGGCCAAGACGAGGCCCGCTGGGCCCTCGAAGTCGCCGCGGCGGGCGGCCACCACCTATTGCTCACCGGCCCACCCGGCATCGGCAAAACCATGCTGGCCCAACGCCTCCCAGGCCTGCTCCCACCCCTGCGCGAACGAGAATCCCTGGAGGTGACGGCGATTCATTCGGTGGCAGGCACCCTGTCCGACGATGCCCCGCTCATCACCGCCGCACCGTTCGTCGCTCCCCATCACTCGTCGTCGGTGACCTCGATGATCGGCGGCGGTTCAGGTTCGGCGCGGCCGGGTGCGGTGAGTTGCGCTCATCGAGGCGTCCTGTTCCTCGACGAGTGCGCCGAAATCGGTAGCAAGGTGCTGGAGGCATTGCGAACTCCCTTGGAGGAGGGGGAAGTTCGCATTGCCCGGCGTGACGGCGTGTCGCGCTTCCCGGCGCGGTTTCAGCTCGTATTGGCCGCGAATCCCTGCCCCTGCGCCCCTGCTCGCGATATCGACTGCATCTGCGCGCCGCTGGCCCGCCGCCGCTACCTCGGCAAACTCTCGGGTCCGCTGATGGATCGCATCGACCTCATGGTTCAGATGCACGCCCAGGCGGCAGGCGCCTTCACCGGCGACGAGGTCGAGAGCAGCGAATCGGTGCGCGCCCGGGTGACCGCGGCCCGCGAGACTGCCGCACGGCGGTGGGCCGAGCTGGGCATGACCACGAACGCCGAAGTCCCGGGACATGTCCTGCGCCAACGCTTTCGACTGCCTCGCGAGGCGTTGGCCCCCGTGGAGAACGCGCTACGGCACGGCCGCATGTCCGCCCGCGGCGCGGACCGCGCCATCCGAGTTGCCTGGACCATCTGCGATCTGCGCGGCGGTGACCTGCCCAATGGTCAGGACATCCTGCAGGCCTTGAGCTTTCGACAGCGGAGTGGAGCATGAGCCGGACAGAGGATGGATGCGATTCGACGCAGGATTTCGACGAAACTTGGTCGGGTGCAACGGATGCAGTGGATCGAACGGTCGGCCTGCGGTCATCCGCCGAGCGCGATTCCGTTCGTGGCGAGTCGGGTGGGCCCGCATCCGGTTCGTTCGGTCGCAGGGATGGCGGTGAAGATTCAGCCGGAGAGACACACGTATCGGGCCACAGCCCCGAACGCGGCCGGGGGTCCGGCTGGACCGGTGCACTGCGCGGCACCACCGCGGAACCGGTTGGTGGTGGCAATGCCGATGAGCGGCGGTTGGCCTGGGTGTATTTGTCGCGGGTGGTGGAGGGGCCTTGTGCGGCGTTGTCGGCGTTGATCGAGGGGGTGGGGGTGGTGGAGGCGGCTCGGGCGGTGCGGGAGTGTGCGTTGCCGGAGGTGTTGCGGGGGCCTACCGAGTTGCGGCGTGGGATCGATAGGGCCGAGGAGGATTTGGCGCATATCGAGCGGCTCGGAGGGCGGGTGGTGACGCCGGATGATGCGGAGTGGCCTGCGTGGCGGTTGCTCGGGTTGGGGCAGTTGGATCCGGCTTACGATGCGGATGGGGCTGTGCCACTGGTGTTGTGGGTGCGGGGGAAGAGGTCGTTGTTGGAAACCACCGAGCGGTCGATCGCGGTGGTGGGTGCTCGGTGTAGTACCGGGTACGGGAATCATGCGACGGGGGAGATTGCCGGGGAGTTGGCGGCGCGGGGGTGGACCGTGGTGAGCGGGGCGGCTTTCGGGATCGACGGGATGGCTCATAGGGCCGCGCTCGCTGTCGGCGGGATGACGATTGCGGTGCTGGCTTGTGGGCCGGATCGGCCGTATCCGGTGCAGCACGATCATCTCCTTGCGGAGATCGCGGATACCGGGCTGGTGGTCACCGAATATCCGCCTGGAACGTCGGCGCGCAAACACTACTTCCTGGCTCGCAATCGGTTGATCGCGGCGCTCGCGGACGGAGTTGTGGTGGTGGAGGCCGGTATTCGTAGTGGTGCTCGCAATACCGTGAAGTGGTGCCGACGACTGGGGCGTCCGGCCATGGCCGTGCCCGGGCCGGTTACCTCTGCGGCTTCGGTTGGATGCCACCGGATGATCCGGGAAGGGGAGGCATTCATCGTTACGCGGGCCGAGGACATTCTCGATGAGGCGGGGCCGCTGCGGCTTTCATTGCCCGGGGCGGTCGCGCCCAGCCCGGAGGACAACCTGTCCGGCGACGAGGCGCTCGTCTTCGCAGCCCTGCCCGCTGTCGGCTCCCGGCTGCCCCGCGCTCTGGTCACCGACACCGGTCTGGTCTTGCCGGTTGTCCGAGCCACCTTGTCGGCCTTGGAGATCGCGGGGCTGGTCGGCTGCGACGGGAACGGCTGGTATCGCGCCGCGGGATCGGCGATCTCCACCGTGGCCGTCGCCGACCACGAACGGCGGGGGTGATCTCGTGGGATCCGGGTTCTCAGTCGGGCAGGCCGGCCAGGCGGTGCGGGGCGAGCAGCTCGGCGACCGTCTCGGGGGAGAGCAGTCCGAGTTCGGTGGCCACCTTGGCGACCGGCTGTCCGGTGCTCAAGGCGTGCTTGGCGATTCGGGCGCTGGTGGCGTAACCGATGTGCGGGGTGAGGGCCGTGACGATGCCGATGGAACGGTTGACGCCCGCGGCGAGGTGGTCACGGTGGGCGGTGATGCCGTTGACGCAGCGGGTGGCCAGGGTGTCAGCGGCCGCGGTGAGGTGGGCGGTGGTCCGCAACAGGCTGTAGGCGATGATCGGTTCGAAAGCGTTGAGCTGGAACTGCCCGCCCTCGGCGGCCATGGTCACCGTCAGATCCGCGCCGATCGCCTCGAAGGCGATCTGGTTGACGGTTTCGGGAATCACCGGATTCACCTTGCCGGGCATGATCGAGGAGCCCGCCTGCACCGGCGGCAGCGTGATCTCCCGCAACCCGGTGATCGGCCCGGATGCCATGAGCCGCAGATCATTACAGGTCTTGGACAGCTTCACCGCCACCCGCTTGAGGATGCCCGACACCTGCACGAAGGCACCGCAATCCTGGGTGGCCTCGATCAGGTTCTCGGCCGGAACCACCTGCTCGCCGGTGAGTTCACTCAGCCGTGCGCAGGCCAGCGCGGGATACAGCGGATGGCCGTTGATCCCCGTGCCGATGGCGGTGCCACCGAGATTGACCTCCCGCAGCAGCGCCGTACCCTCGGCCAGCCGGGCGCAGTCCTCCCGCAGCATGATCGCGAAGGTGGCGAACTCCTGCCCGAGGGTCATGGGCACCGCGTCCTGCAACTGGGTGCGGCCCATCTTGATGACATCGGCGAATTCGGCCGACTTGCGCGCGAATTCGTCCGCGAGCCGCTCCAGCGCGGCGATCAGCAGCCGAATGTGCCCGATGACGGCGAGCTTCACCGCGGTCGGGTAGACGTCGTTGGTGGACTGCCCGAGGTTGACATGGTCGAGCGGATCGAGCTCGGCGTAGTCGCCGCGCGCGTGACCCAGCAGCTCCAGCGCGCGATTGGCGATGACCTCGTTGGCGTTCATATTGGTCGAGGTCCCCGCACCACCCTGGATGGGATCGATGGGAAACTGGTCGTGCAGTGCCCCGCCGCGGATTTCGGCGCAGGCCGCCTCGATCGCCCCGGCCCGCCGGTCATCGAGCAGCCCGAGTTCCCGATTGGCCTGGCAGGCGGCCTGTTTGACCGCGGCCAAGGCGGTAATCAACGCCGGGTACCGGCTCAGGCGCTCCCCGGAGATGGCGAAGTTGTCGAGGGCGCGGGCGGTGTGCACACCCCAGTAGGCGCCCCGGGGCACCTCGAGTGCACCCAGCGAATCGTGTTCGGTCCGGGTCGAATCGTGTTCGATGCGGGTCTCGGTCATGGTCGGCTCCATCCGATCGGCTTGTGGCTGGCGGGGAAGAGAGGTGAAACAGGTCGAAACTCAGTGACTAGCCGGGGATTCGGTGAGTTCACCGAGCAGATTGCTCGTCATCCACCGGCGCAGCTCAGCGGCGGTGAGCTCGAAGCCCGCGAGATGGCCGAGCTTGGCCAGCGCGGCCTCCCGCGTCATATCGCCGCCCCCGATCGCGCCCGCGGCGAGCAGCGCCCGTCCGGGCTGATACAGGCTCAGGTCGACGGATCCACTGTCGCAGTGCGTGATCACCACGACGGGCGTGCCGCGCCCGGTCGCCTTGCGGATCGCGTCGATCGCAGCCGCGGAGGCAGGCATGGTCCCGGCTCCGTAGCATTCGAGCACCACGCCACCGTGATAGATGCGCAGCGCGGCATCGAGCAGATCGGTGTCCATCCCCGGGAAGACAGTGAAAAGACCCACGGGGGAGGGTGTTTCGGCCTTCGCCCCCGTGTCTGGGGACGCGATCGGGCCCGGTGGCGGGGTGTGCGGGCGCACGGTGACGAAACCGTCGCGGTCGTGGCTGCTGCGCTTGCTGGCCCGCACGGCCGGATGCAGTCGCGACCCGAAGGCGATGAACGTACCCGAAGCAGGCTGGGTGGCAATCGAATTCAATGCCAGCAGCAGATTCTCCCCGGCGTCGCTGCCGGGCTGCCCGAGCGGGATCTGCGCACCGGTCAACACCACCGGTATGGCGAGGTCATGCAGTTCGAACGCGAGGCGCGCGCCGGTATAGGCCATGGTGTCGGTGCCGTGGATGAGGATGACGCCGTCGGGCGGGGTGCCGCCCTCGGACCGGGTGACCCGAAGCGCGGCGCGCACCTGCTCGGCAATGACACCGACGGTGTCCGGACCGGCGTGGGCACTGTCGATGACGTGCTCGAGTTCGCGGTAGCGGAATTCCACCGGGATCCCGAACCGGTCGGTGTAGGCGTCGATCAGATCGGCCACGTCGCCGCCGATCCCGGTGCGTGGGCGCAGCCCGTCGCCGCCGTCGACCATGCCGAAGGTGCCTCCGGTGTAAAGGATTTCGACACGCAGTATCGCGAGATCCAGCGTCACCGTGTCGCAGGCGATGTCGGTCACGGCGCGGGCTTCCCTTCCGCCGGTGTGGAATCGGCGTTCGCGAGGACATCGGGGTTCAGCCGCCCGCGCACCCGGTACCACCCCGCCACCATGGCGATCACCACGACCAGGAACGCCGCCAGCGTGATGCGCCCGATCTCGGCGTCGAAGAACATGAGCAGCACGACGGCGACCAGGAATCCGAGGGTCAGCACATTGAGCACGGGTGCGAAGGGCAGCCGGAACTCCGGCCGGGCGTACTCGCCCCGCTCGGCGCGCCGCACGAAGATCCAGTGGCACACCATGATCGAGGCCCAGGTGCCCACGATGCCCAGCCCGGCCAGATTCAGCACGATCTCGAACGCCTTCTGCGGCACCAGCAGATTCAGCACCACCCCCGCGATCCCGACGGCACTGGTGATGAGGATCCCGCCGTAGGGCACGCCGCGACGGTTCATGCGCGCGGCGAAACTCGGCGCGGTACCGGCGACCGCCATCGAGCGCAGCGTGCGTCCGGTGGCGTAGAGCCCGGCATTGAGGCTGGACATGGCGGCGGTGAGGACCACCAGGTTCATGACGTCACCGGCGTGCGGAATGCCGATCTTGCTCATGACGGTGACGAAGGGGCTCTCGCCCGCGGAGTAGGCGGTCCACGGCAGCAGCAGCGTGAACAGCACGACCGATCCGGCGTAGAAGAACACGATCCGCCACATGATGGAGTTGACCGCCTTCGGCACCACCGCCCGCGGGTTATCGGATTCGCCCGCGGCCACGCCGATCATCTCGGTGCCGCCGAAGGCGAACACCACACCGAGCGCGATGGTCAGCATCGGGGCCAGCCCGCGCGGGAAGATGCCGCCGTTGTCGGTGATGGTCGACAGGCCCGGCGTGTGCCCGCCGATATCGGTGCCGGTGACGAGGAAGCCGATCGCCACCAGCATGAACAGCACGATGGTGCCGACCTTGACGAGCGCGAACCAGAACTCCAGCTCGCCGAACAGCTTGACGGACACCACATTCAGGCCGACCACGATCCCCAGCGCGATCAGCGCGAGCACCCACTGCGGCACCGCCACGAACATCGACCAGTAGTGCGCGTACAGCGCGACCGCGGTGATGTCGGCGACCAGGGTCGTCGACCAGTTCAGGAAGTACAGCCACCCCACCGAGTACGCGCCGCGCTCACCGAGGAACTCGCGGGCGTAGGACACGAATGCCCCCGACGAGGGCCGGTACATGACCAGTTCGCCCAGGGCGCGCACCACCATGAAGGTGAAGATCCCGCACACGATGTAGACGATCGCCAGCGATGGCCCGGCCAGGGCCATGCGGCCGCTGGCGCCGAGGAACAGGCCGGTGCCGATGGATCCGCCGATGGCGATCATCCGCAGGTGTCGGGTGCGCAGGTGCTTCTGATAGCCGAGATCACCGGCGTCGACTCGTTCGGTCGGGGCGGTGGGGTGCGCCGCGGACGGCGGGTGGTCGAGCTGCATGGGAAACCTTCAAACCTTCCTGGGGCCGCATCCAGCCTCCGCGAGCGGTGAACATGCGCTCAGGCAGTAAGGCTGTCAGGCTGTAAGACAGGTGAACCGTAATGGCCGTCACACCGGCTGTCAATGGCCTGATGGCTCACCGGGCCGCGACACCGGACGAGCGTTTTGCGTGCCTCGAGCCGGGTCGCCCATACTGGTCGCGTGACGGTCGAAGAGGGACGTGTACAGCGCATCGGCGCTACCGAAGCCGTCTTCCGTCGACTCAAGAGCCTGATCACCGGTGGTGAATACGCGGTCGGCGATCGGATGCCCGGAGAGATCGCGCTGGCCAAGGAATTCGGGGTCAGCCGTCCCGTGGTGCGCGAGGCGCTGCAGGCCTGCGCCATTCTCGGGCTCACCGAAACGCGTACCGGCCGAGGCACTTTCGTCATCTCCACCGAGGAGAACGCGCGACTGACCTTCGCCGGCATCGATGCCGGGGATCTCATCGAGGCCCGCCGCCTGGTCGAGATTCCGGCCGCCGGTTTCGCCGCCGAGCGGCACACGCCCGAACAGCTCGGGCATCTGTTCACCCTGCTGGACACGCTGGCCGCCACCACCGATCCGAGCGAATGGGTCCGCCACGACGGCGAGTTGCACATCGCCATCGCCGCGGCCAGCGGAAACAAGATGCTGACCTCGATGGTCGCCGACACCCGCCGCGCGCTCGACGTGCAGTCGGAGTTCCTCAACCGAACCCAGGACCGCCGCGCTGACTCCGATCGGGAGCACGAGGCCATCGTGCGGGCCATCGAGGCGCGCCTGCCCGAGGAGGCGCGCCGCGCGATGGCCGAGCATCTGGAAAAGGTCGCCGAGACCGTCGCTCGCATCGACGGCTGATCCCCGCCGGAGGCCCCCGCGTCGGCGAGGGCGCTTGATATCTCCCGGAATCGGGGTCAGCGTGGGGGCATGAGTGAGCTGCCCGAGGACCTGGAGGCATTGCTGGCCGAGTACGGGCGGCATTTACGGTTGGGGCGCAACCGCTCCGAGCACACCGTGCGGGCGTACGTGGGAGATGCGCGCGGATTGTTGGAACACCTGCTGAAGCGGGCCGTGGATTCCGGTGTGGGGGAGGTGGATCTGGCGTTGATGCGGTCGTGGCTGGCCGCGCAGGCGAGTGCGGGGGCGGCGCGGACCACCATGGCCCGGCGGGCCTCGTCGGCGCGGACCTTCACGGCATGGTTGACCCATACCGGCAGGTTGGCGGCGGATCCGGGGCCGCGGCTGGGGTCGGCGCGGGCGCACCGGGTGCTGCCCTCGGTGCTGGGTAAGGAGCAGGCGCGGGCCGCCATGGAGGCGGCGGAGTCGGGTGCGGCGCAACAGGATCCGATGGCGCTGCGGGATCGGCTGATCGTGGAGATGCTGTATGCCACCGGGATCCGGGTGAGCGAGCTGTGCGGGCTCGACATCGAGGACGTGGATCGCGAGCGGCGGCTGGTGCGGGTGCTCGGCAAGGGGAACAAGGAACGTGCCGTGCCTTTCGGTGGACCGGCCGAGCAGGCCCTCGACGCATGGTTGCGGTTCGGCCGCTCGGCGCTGGCGATCCCGGAGTCCGGTCGCGCGCTGCTGCTCGGACGCCGTGGCCGCCGCATCGACCCGCGGCAGGCCAGAACGGTTGTGCACGACGTGGTTTCCGCGATTCCCGGCGCCCCCGATATCGGTCCGCACGGTTTCCGGCACACGGCCGCCACTCACCTGCTCGAAGGCGGCGCGGATCTGCGTGTGGTGCAGGAGATTCTGGGTCACGCCAGCATGGCGACCACCCAGCTCTACACCCACGTCTCCATCGAACGGCTCAAGAAGGTCCACGATCAGGCCCACCCGCGCGCCTGATCGATGATGGCGGGGTGAGCGAGATGTCTGTTCCGGAATCGGTCGAGGTCCTACCGGGCGCGGCCGATTCGCCCGTGGTACTGCATGTTCCGCACTCGGCCCGCGCGATTCCCGCCGCCGTGCGCGCGGACCTGCTGCTTGACGACGGGGCGCTCGAGACCGAGCTCGATGCCATCACCGATGCGCACACCGCGCAGCTGGCCGAGTCGGCGGCGGACCTGTCGCCGTCGCGGCCTTGGCGGTTCGTGAATCGGCTCTCCCGGCTGGTGGTCGATCCGGAGCGGTTTCCGGATGAGCGGGAGGAGATGCTCAGGGTCGGTATGGGCGCGGTGTATACCGCGACGACGGATCGAAAGCCGTTGCGCAGCGCGGATTTCGATCAGCGGGAGCTGCTGGATCGCTACTTCCACCCGTATGCGCGGGCGATGACGGAGCTGGTGGCCGAGAGGCTGGCCGCGGTCGGCCGGGTCGTGATCATCGATGTGCATTCGTATCCGGAGCGGCAGCTGCCATACGAGTTGCACGGCTACGGTCCGCGCCCGCCGATCTGCCTGGGCGCGGACGCTTTTCATACTCCGCCCGAACTGCTCACCCGTGCCGCCGGGGTTTTCGTCGAGTTCGGTGATGTCGGCGTCAACAGCCCGTTTGCGGGCACGTATGTGCCGCTGGAGTTCTATGGTTCCGAGCCGCTGGTCGCCGCGCTGATGGTGGAGATCCGACGCGACCTCTACCTGCCCGAGCCCGGCGGGCCACCCGGGCCGGGAATAGATCGGCTGGCCGCGGCGCTGGCCTCCCTCGTAGCAGCCGTGTCTTGAGCGATGGCATATCGAAAAGTTATCGACGAGCTATCGGAAAGCGTGCTAGCGTCACTTAGGTAATCCTAATTATGGAGGTGGCACCTTGGCACGCACACGCATATCGCTGGTGGTCCAGAACACGATCCGCCTGACCGATCACCTGATCCGCGTCCGCCTGGGCGGACCCGGCTTCACGGCCTTTCAGCCCAACGACTCCACCGACGCGTACGTCAAGCTGGTGTTCCCGGGACCCGACGGCGAGACCGTGCGCACCTATACGGTTCGTGAGGTGGACGCGGCGGCGCAGGAGATCGCCATCGATTTCGTCTACCACGGCGACGAGGGCGTGGCCGGTCCGTGGGCGGCCGCGGCCGAGCCCGGCGACACCATCGAATTGATGGGACCCGGCGGCGGGTACGCGCCGCGCGCCGACGCCGACTGGCATCTGTTCGCCGGGGACGAATCCGCGCTCCCGGCCATCGCCGCCGCCTGCGCGGTCCTGCCCGCCGATGCCGTCGGGCAGGTCTTCCTGGAGGTCGCCGGTCCCGGCGACGAACTGTCCTTCGCGTATCCGGAAGGTGTGGCGCTCACCTGGATTCACCGTGGCGATGCCGAGCCGGGGGAGGCGCTGGCCGCGGCCGTGCGTTCCGCGCCGTGGCTGGACGGCAACGTACAGGTATTCATTCACGGTGAAGCGCGGGCCGTCATGCACGACCTGCGCCCCTACATCCGCAAAGAGCGCGGCGTCCCCGCGGTCTGGGCGTCCTCGATCTCCGGCTATTGGCGGCTGGGCCGCACCGAAGAGGGCTTCCGCCGCTGGAAGTCCGAACTCGCCGAGGCCGAGAAGGCCGCACCCGCAGGCGTTTAGACCGCGCGCCCGGTCGAATCAGACGAAGCCCTCGTCGACGAGCCGGTAGCGTCGATGATCATGACCGACCGATCGAGCGAGACATCCCCGCTGCGTGAGCGCCTGCGCGCCGCGCTCCCCGCCGCCATGAAGGCCCGCGACCGCGCCGCCACCGCGGCCCTGCGCTCGGCCCTGGGCGCGATCGACAATGCCGAAGCCGTCGACGGTTCCGGGGTTCGCGCGGGTGCCATCGAAACCAGCCCCGTCGGCCTCGGCACCGCCGAAGTCCGCCGCCGCGACCTCACCGAATCCGACATCGAAGCCATCGTCCGCACCGAAATCGACGACCGCCTCACCGCCGCAAAGGAATACGACTCCCTCACCGGCGGCGCCGACCGCGCCACCCTCCTCCGCGCCGAAGCCGCCGCCCTCGCCACCCATCTCGACCAGCGCTGACCGCGCGACCGGCGGCCTTTCGCCGTCGCCCGCGATCAGCGGGGGCGGAGGGTGTTGATGTAGCGGTGCGCGAACCAGCGTTGGATGAGGCGGACGATGGGGCCGCCGAGGCGGACGTACCAGGTGCCGGGGCGGGAGAAGGCGGCGATGAGGCCGTAGACCGCGTCGTCGGTGGGGTCGTATTCGACGGCGAAGAGTTCCTCGCCGATTTCGGGGTGGCCGGGCAGGGTGCCGTAGGCGAAGCCGCGGCGGTTGGGCTCGTCGAGGACGTAGACGACTCGGCAGGGCGCGCTCACACCGAGGGGGCCGAGGCCGAGGCGGACCGTCAGGTCGGTGCCGGGCTCGGCGGTCGCGGTGCTGGCGGACTGGAAGATGCCGGTGCCGTGCTGAATTCGGTAGGTGCGGATTTGCTCGCCTGCCCGCTCGAAAAGCTCACGTCCGGAACCGATTCGCCGACGCAGCCGGAATTGGTCGTAGCCGGGCGGGAAGTCGCCCGCGGTTGCGCCGACCTCGGCGTAGGTGAACGGCACGGCGTCGGGCTGTTGCGGCATAACCTCATCCTTGCGTCCAGTGCGGGGCGATGCGACGTGAGGTGAGTCTCGTGTGGTGGGGCCGGATCTTCGCGGCGAAGTGGGCCTTCACAAGGTGCGCATTCAATTGTGCAGTGGCTCCGCGATCAGGGGTTTGAGGCGCAGGGGCGTGTGCCGGAGGAGGCCCAGCGGATCCAGATATTCGCGGTCGCGGCGCGCTCCCCAGTGCAGGCAGGGGGAGCAAGGCGGATGGCCGTCTTGCAGAGTGCCGATGGGAGTGCCGCGAATCACGCGACGGCCCACGGGGATTGCCGCCGAGACCGGCTCATAGGTGGTGCGCAGACCGCCCGGATGATCGATGGACACGACCGGCTTCCCCGCCACGGTGCCTGCGAACACCACGATGCCGTCGCCCGCCGCGAGCACGGACTCACCCTGCGCGCCCGCCAAATCCACGCCCCGATGCCCGGGCAGCCAATCGTGCTCGGGTTTGTCGAACACCCGCGCCACGGCCGGTCGCGGCTGCAACGGCCAGTCGAATTCGCTGCCGGGAACGACCGTGCCCGGCGCGGCCGCCGCACTGGCACACTCCGTCAGGAGTGCCGCCGTGCACGCGACAATCAGTAGCAACACCATCGTGAGCCGCATACGACCAGCGTGCGCGCTCGAAACCGACTGTGGAACAGCGGTTTCGGCGAGTGTGGATATTACCGCCGGTTGTGAACAGCGCGAATATCACTCGCCCGGCCTGGTTTTCAGTCCCTGGCCGTGAGCTGCTGCCAGGTGGCGCGATCGACCGCGTAGTGGGTCATCGGACCCAGCACGCCCGGGACGGTTTCGAACGGGTGCATGCCGAGGCGCTCGATCACGGTGATGGAGGCCCTGTTGCCTTCATCGATCTCGGCGAGGACGCGGTCGCGGCCGAGTACCTCGAAGGCGTAGGTCAGGACCGCCGTGGCGGCCTCGCCCGCCAGGCCCTGCCCCCACCGGGCGGGGTCGAGGCTGTAGACGACTTCCAGGTCGGCTCCGCCATCGAGCCTTCGAAGACCGGCGGTGCCGAGCAGATCTCCGCCACCGGTCTCCCGCAACGCCCAGATTCCGAAATTCGCGGTCGCGAAATCTCTTTCGGAATCGGCGATCGTCGTCGTGACCTGTTCGGAGGAGAGCAGCTCGCCATCGAACAGGAATTCGCGGACTTTCGGCATGCGACACAGCCGCAAAAGTTCGTCGTGGTCGCTGGCGTGCAGTGGGGTCAGGGTCATCCGCGCGGTCCGCAGCATCAGCCCACAGTAGGCTTCTGACCTGCGGGTCCGCACCGGGTTATCACTGCCCGACGGGGGCGATTTCGGTCTGGGGGCACTACTGCGTAAACTGATCCAGCGGTTTGCGTTTATGCGAACCGACTTCGCGCGCCCACAGTGAGTGTCGCCGGCTGGTCCCTGAATTCATTTTCGGAGGTTCCGGTGGCCGTGGTCGCCAGGGCAGGGATCGCCGATTCCTGTGTCAACCAGCAACGAGAGGAAGTTACGGAGCCATGGCTGTCGTAACAATGAAGCAGCTGCTCGACAGCGGCGCGCACTTCGGTCACCAGACCCGCCGGTGGAACCCGAAGATGAAGCGGTTCATCTTCACCGACCGCAACGGCATCTACATCATCGATTTGCAGCAGACGCTGACCTACATCGACAAGGCCTACGAGTTCGTCAAGGAGACCGTTGCCCACGGCGGCACCGTCCTCTTCGTCGGCACCAAGAAGCAGGCCCAGGAGTCGATCGCCTCTGAGGCGACCCGTGTCGGCATGCCCTACGTGAACCAGCGCTGGCTGGGCGGCATGCTCACCAACTTCTCGACCGTGCACAAGCGGCTGCAGCGCCTCAAGGAGCTGGAGTCGATGGAGCAGACCGGCGGTTTCGAGGGTCGCACCAAGAAGGAAATCCTCATGCTGACGCGTGAGAAGAACAAGCTGGAGCGCACCCTGGGCGGCATCCGGGACATGGCCAAGGTTCCCTCGGCCATCTGGGTTGTCGACACCAACAAGGAGCACATCGCCGTCGGTGAGGCTCGCAAGCTGAACATCCCGGTCATCGCGATCCTGGACACCAACTGCGATCCCGACCTGGTCGACTACCCGATCCCGGGTAACGACGACGCGATCCGTTCGGCCGCGCTGCTGACCAAGGTCGTCGCCTCCGCCGTTGCCGAGGGTGTGCAGGCTCGTGCCTCGCGTGCCTCCGGTGACTCGAAGCCGGAAGCCGGCGCCGCGGGCGAGCCGCTCGCGGAGTGGGAGCAGGAGCTGCTGTCGCAGGCTGCCCCCGCCGCCGAGGCTGCTCCGGCCGCCGAGGCCGAGCCCGCCGTGGAGACCGCGGCCGAGGCCGAGCTGAAGGAAGACCCGGCCACCAAGACCCCGGCCGACTTCTGATTCTCCGCCGCAAGGCATCTGTTCACCTTGCCGACCGCTCATGTTCCATGACGGTCGGCAAGGTGTGACACCCACAGACTTTCACTCACAAAGGGAGGCTCGCCCGAGATGGCGAACTACACCGCCGCCGATGTGAAGCGGCTCCGCGAGCTCACCGGCTCCGGAATGATGGACTGCAAGAAGGCGCTCGAGGAGAACGCGGGCGATTTCGACAAGGCCGTCGAGTTCCTGCGCATCAAGGGCGCCAAGGATGTCGGCAAGCGCGCTGAGCGCTCGACCGCCGAGGGCCTGGTCGCCGCGCAGGACGGCGTCCTGATCGAGATCAACTCCGAGACCGACTTCGTGGCCAAGAACCAGGAGTTCCAGGACGTCGCGGGCGCCATCGTGGCCGCGGCCGCCAAGGCCCGCCCGGCCGACCTGGATGCCCTGAAGGCCGTCGAGGTCGACGGCAAGACCGCTGACCAGGTGCTGCAGGAGCTGGCCGCCAAGATCGGCGAGAAGCTCGAGCTGCGCCGCGTCGCCGCGTTCGACGGTCAGACCACCGTCTACCTGCACAAGCGTGCCACCGACCTGCCGCCCGCCGTGGGCGTCCTGGTCGAGTTCACCGGCTCCGATGTCGACGCCGCTCGCGCGGCCGGCATGCAGGTCGCGGCCCTCAAGGCCAAGTACCTGACCCGCGAGGACGTCCCGGCCGAGCTCGTCGCCAAGGAGCGCGAGATCGCCGAGGCGACCGCCCGCGAAGAGGGCAAGCCGGAGGCCGCGCTGCCGAAGATCGTCGAGGGTCGCGTCAACGGCTTCTACAAGGACGTTGTCCTGCTGGAGCAGTCGTCGGTCACCGACTCCAAGAAGACCGTCAAGGCGCAGCTGGACGAGGCCGGTGTCACCATCACCCGCTTCGCCCGCTTCGAGGTCGGCCAGGCGTAAGCCTCCGATCGACTCGGCGTAATCGCCTGAAGCATCGAAAAGGCCCCTCGCCCATCGGATTCCGATGAGCGAGGGGCTTTTTCTTTTCCCTGCCCGGGCTGATGGTCTCGCGGTCAGTGGGCTCCGCCGGTGCCGCCTGGGCACATGATGTTCGCGCCGATCCCGGACTGGCACCCGCCGTCGGATCCGGTCGTTCCGAAGACGCCCCGCAGCACGGCGGCGAGCGGGCCGAGCAGGGCGGCGGAGGCGTTGCTGCTGGCGGTCGCGCTGCCGGAGAAGGAGGAGGATCCGGTCAGGCTGGCCAGGGACGGGTTGGGTGCGCCGGTGCCGTTGCCGAGGTCGGCGGCGGCCGGGCCCGCGAGGGTGACGAGGCCCGCCGCGATGGCGAGGGCGGCGAATCCGGTTCGGACGGTGCGGTTTCCGATCATTCCGCGCATCCGACATCGTAGGAGACGCCGCTGGTGAGCATGATCAAGAACGCCGCCGTGCTGCCGCTGCCGGTGCTCGCCGGGCCGTTGAGGCCCGCGCAGGGGACGTAGCCCAGCGCCCGCAGGATCAGGAGTGCGACCTGGCTGTTGCCGACCGGGGCGGAGCTGAAGGGGTAGACCAGCTGGGTGCTGCCGGAGTACGAACCGGTGGCGGAACCGGTGTTGCCGCCGCAGTCGGTGGTGCTGTTGCACTTCTGGCCGCTGCCGGTCGCGAGATCTCCGCTGCCGGCCGAGGTGCCGCCGATATCGGTGGCGCTCGGTGGCGCGGCGGGCTCGAGGGTGATGTCGGCCGAGGCGGGGGCCGCGGCGCAGGCCACCGCGGCGGCGAGCATGAGGGCGGCCAGTCCGGTTCGGGCCGTGCGCTTCTTGGTGTTCACGAGCCGAAGATATGTGAAACGGATAGCTTTCAAAGAACAATGCGCGCCCCCTCTTTCCGGGGCAACGGTGCCCCGCTCAGACTTGCCAGCCGGTTGCGCGCAGCCATTCCTCGAGGGTCATCAGCTCGGGGAGGGCGGTGCGCAGGGTGGCGATGTCGATGGGCGGGGTGGGGCGGGAGTTGAAGAAGGCGAACATCTTTCCCACCTGCTCGTCGAAGGCGCTGACCTGCTCGACCGGGACCTGGACGCTGCGCGGGGTCAATCCGGCTGCGCGGGCGAGGATTTCGGCAATTTGCGGCGGTGTCAGCAGGTCGCCGGCGATGACGATCTCGCGGCCCAGGAAGTCGGCGGGGCGTTCGAAGGCCAGGGCGGCGAAACGGCCGATGTCCTGGATGGCGATCAGCGGCATCGGCAGGTGTGGCAGCACGGCCAGCGCGAGGATCAGATCGTCGCCGTCGCGGGTGGGCCGGTTGTAGGTGGCGAAATTGTCCATGAACAGCACCGGCCGCAGGATGGTCGCGGGCAGGCCGAGCGCGCGGATGTGGTCCTCGATGTGTTCCTTGGCGTCGTAGTACTCGACGCCCGAGTCCTGGTTGACGCCCTGTAGTGAGGTGTAAACCAGATGTGCGACACCGGCTTTCGCGGCCAACTCGGCGACGGCCTTGCCGCGCCGCTCCTCGTCCGCGATGCCCTTCGCGGTGATGTGGATACCCTCCATCATCGTCAGCATCAGGAAGACGCCGTGGACGCCGTCCATGGCCGCCCGCAGCGAGTCCTCGTCGTCCAGGTCGCCGACCGCGAGTTCCGCGCCTGCGGCCTGTAATTCCAGCGCCTTCGGGGCCTCCGGATTGCGGACGAAAGCGCGCACCGGCCAACCCTTTTCGAGCAGTGCTGTCGCGGTGGCGAAGCCTTGCCGCCCGGTTGCTCCGATGACCAGTACCGGTCCCTGCGC
The DNA here is from genome assembly GCF_054782115.1 of Nocardia heshunensis. NCBI lineage: Bacteria > Bacillati > Actinomycetota > Actinomycetes > Mycobacteriales > Nocardiaceae > Nocardia > Nocardia heshunensis. Next base: position 847,587 of record NZ_BAAGTC010000009.1, read on the forward strand.
GTTGCTCATGTTCGGCTCCCGTCGTGTCGATCTCGCTTCGACGGTAGGAACCCGGGCGGGGGCCTGTCCTGGTGGCGATACTGCTAGGCAGATGCCTGTACAGGGGGATATCCGAATGATAAGCGGCGAAAGCACTTCCGATCCCTCGTCCGGGCGCCACGGCTCGGCCCGGCACGCCCAGCTGGGGGAATTCCTGCGGGCGCAACGGGCTCGACTGCAGCCGCAGGACGTCGGGCTGGTGCCCTACGGGGATCCGGCCCGCCGCCGCACGCCGGGATTGCGGCGCGAGGAGGTCGCCGAGCTGTCGGGGGTGGGGCTGACCTGGTACACCTGGCTCGAGCAGGGGCGGGAAGTCGCCGCCAGCCGCCAGGTGATCGACGCCTTGGCGCGCACCCTGCGGCTGGATTCGGATCAGCATCGCCACCTGCGGTTTCTGGCGGGTCTCGCGGAACCCGAGGACACCGAACCGGATACCGACCGGGCCCGGCTGCAACGCCTGGTGGACGCGGTCATGCCCAGTCCGGCCAGTGTCTACGACTCGAATTTCGATTTTCTGGTGTGGAATCGTGCCTACGTGCTGGTGCGCGACGATCCCCTGGAACTGCCCGCCGGGCGTCGCAATCTGCTGTGGATGATGTTCACCGAGAACGAGAATCGCCGAAATATGACGCAGTGGGCGCGCGCCGCCCGCGCCGTGGTCAGCCAGTTGCGTGACGCGCTGGGCCGCCGTCCCGACGATCCCCGGCTGACGGCCCTGATCGCCGGATTGACCTCGGAGAGCCCGCAATTCCGCCGCTGGTGGTCGGAATATCCGGTGCGCCGATTCCGCCCGGCGACCATTTCCGTGCGCCATCCGCTGACGGGAACGATCGATCTCGAAGTGTTCCAACTGCGTCCGGTGGAGGACCCGAATCTGCTGATGGTGGTGCAGGCGCCCGCCACGCCGGTCGCGGCGCAGCGAATCGCCGTAGTTTTGGCGGCCGGACAACAAGCCCGAAATGTCACGAATCGGTAGGCGGTATCGAGGGTCGCCTCACCGTCGTGACCGGTCGTGAGGCAGGATAGATGAAGCTTTGTTGCCGTCCCGTGCAATTCGTCGGCCGGGATGGTCTTTTCATGTGCCTGGTGCACGCTCGACTGCCGAGACAAGGAGACCGATGACGGACCCGGATACCGCCCCCGATCGCAAGGGCTATCGCCGAGTGCTCCTCAAGCTGGGTGGCGAGATGTTCGGCGGTGGCCGGGTGGGTCTCGATCCCGATGTGGTGCAGATGGTCGCCGAGCAGATCGCCGAGGTCGTCTCCGAGGGCGTCCAGGTGGCGGTCGTTATAGGCGGTGGCAACTTCTTCCGTGGCGCCGAGCTCGAGGAGCGCGGCATGGAGCGGGCCCGCTCGGACTACATGGGCATGCTCGGCACCGTGATGAATTCCCTTGCGCTGCAGGACTTCCTGCAGAAGCAGGGCATCGACACCCGGGTACAGACCGCCATCACCATGGGTCAGGTCGCCGAACCGTATCTGCCGCTGCGCGCCAAGCGGCACCTGGAGAAGGGCCGCGTCGTGATCTTCGGTGCGGGGATGGGCATGCCCTACTTCTCCACCGATACCACCGCGGCGCAGCGCGCCCTGGAGATCGGCGCCGAAGTGGTGCTCATGGCCAAGGCCGTGGACGGTGTCTACACCGCTGATCCGCGCGAGGACCCGGACGCCACCATGTTCACCGACATCACCCACCGTGAAGCGCTGGAACGCGGCCTGAAGGTCGCCGATGCCACCGCCTTCAGCCTGTGTATGGACAACCAGATGCCCATGCTGGTGTTCAATCTGTTGACCAAGGGAAATATTGCCCGCGCGGTCGCCGGTGAGAAGATCGGCACGCTGGTCCGGTCATGACCGAGACAAGAACGATGACGCAGTGGAGGAATCGCCGTGATTGAAGAAGCGCTCTTCGACGCCGAGGAAAAATTCGAGAAGGCCGTCTCGGTGGTGAAGGACGACCTGGCTTCGATTCGGACCGGTCGTGCGAATCCGGGCATGTTCTCGCGGATCGTGGTGGAGTACTACGGCTCGATGACGCCGATCACCCAGATCTCCTCGATCACCGTGCCCGAGCCGCGCATGGTCGTGATCAAGCCCTACGAGCAGGCGCAGATGCAGCCGATCGAGACCGCGATCCGCAATTCGGATCTCGGGGTGAACCCCACCAACAACGGTGACATCATTCGCATCTCGGTCCCGCAGCTGACCGAGGAACGCCGCCGGGAAATGGTCAAGCAGGCCAAGTCCAAGGGCGAGGACGCCAAGATCGCGATCCGCAATGTGCGCCGCAAGGCCATGGAGGAACTGGGTCGCATCCAGAAGGACGGCGAGGCGGGCGAGGACGAGGTCGGCCGCGCCGAGAAGGAACTCGACAAGACCACGTCCAAGTACGTGGGACAGGTCGACGAGCTGGTGAAGCACAAGGAAAGCGAACTGCTCGAGGTCTAGGACGGCCGACACCGGCCGGGGGTAGGGACGACGGGACGACAAGTGAGCGACGGGACAATCGTGGCCGAAGAGACTGCCGCCACCGGCGAGGCGCCGGAGGAGACCGGCGCGCCTGCGGTGAGCACGGCGGGCGTGGATTCGGCCGAGCCGAGCAATGGTTCGGCGGTGCCGGGCCTGGATTCGGCGGTGCCGGGCAACGGTGCTGCGGTGCCGAGCGGTGATCCGGCGGCACCGAGTGGCGATTCGGCCGAGGCGGAGCAGCCGAAAGCGCCCGCGTCGAAGGCGGGCCGCAATCTGCCCGCGGCGCTGGCGGTCGGCTTCGGGCTGGGGTTGTCCCTCATCGCGATCCTGCTGTGGGCGCCGAAGGTGCTCGTCGGCGTGATCGCGCTGGGGATCGCGGTGGCCACCTGGGAGGTGGCCAAGCGGCTGCGTGAGGCCGATGTGAAGGTCCCGCGGATTCCGCTGCTGGTCGGAGGGCAGGCCATCGTGTGGCTGGCCTGGCCGGCCGGGCCGCAGGGGGTGTTGGGCGCGTTCGGCGCGACGGCGCTGACCCTGATGGTGTGGCGCCTGTTCGACCACGGCCTGCGGGCCACGCCGCGAAACTATCTGCGCGACACCGCGATCGCGGTCTTCGTGCTCGCCTGGATTCCGCTGCTGGCGTCGTTCGCGGTGCTCATGCTGCAGCAGGACAAGGGCAACCTGCGGGTGCTGTCGTTCATGGTCCTGGTGGTCTGCTCGGACGTCGGCGGCTACATCGCGGGCGTGCTGTTCGGCAAGCATCCGATGGTGCCGCACATCAGCCCGAAGAAGTCCTGGGAGGGCTTCGGCGGTTCGCTGGTGTTCTGCGTGATCGGCGGCTTGCTCACCGTGACGCTGCTGCTGGACGCGAATTCGCTGATCGGTGTGCTGCTGGGCGTGGGCCTGGTATTGGTGGCCACCAGTGGTGACCTGATCGAATCGCAGGTCAAGCGGGAGCTCGGCATCAAGGACATGGGCACGTTGCTGCCCGGCCACGGCGGCATCATGGATCGCCTCGACTCCATGCTGCCGTCCGCGTTCGTCGCCTGGCTGGTGCTGACCGCGCTGCTCTGAACTACTTCGCTTTCTTGGCGGCGCGCCGCAGCTGCAGGATGCGGTAGCCGCCGACGAGGGCGGTGACCAGCGCGCCCGCGATGACCGACAGCAGGACCAGGACGCCCAGGGGCAGATTCCAATCCCAGGCGAAGACGGTCACATTGACCTGCTCGAGGTTCTGCAGGATGAAGACCAGCAGCAGGATGCCGATCACGGCCGCGATGAGCAGGCCGATCCACGCATAACCGGCGCGAGTCTTGAGCGCGCCCTTGTGCTTCGAACTACCCTTGCTCGGGGTCGGATCCGCCCCGGCGTCTGGCACGGCGGTTGTCATAGCTGAATCATTGCTGATTGCTATGGCCGATGTCCGGATATCGCGGTCTATCTCACTAATGTCGTGGACAGGGTCCACAGGGCCGCCGCGGTATCGAGGTCAACGGCGTGGGGTTCGGCTCTTCCGATCGCACAGTCGGTTACATAGGCGCCGCCGGGGAGTTGCGGGTCGGTTGCCGCCCAGACGGAACTGGCGGCCGCGGCCGGGATCGATTTCAGGTTGTCGAGCAGGTTCGGGTCGCGTTGCGCGGCGAGCCTTTTCATCTCGGCGAAGTCGGCGCGGGTCAGGTGGCGGGCCAGGCCGGTGGCGCAGACGCCCGGGTGGACGGCGTAAGCGTGGATTCCGTTGTCGGCATGGCGGCGCTGGAGTTCGGTGGTCATCAGGACGTTCGCGGATTTGGATCGGCCGTACGCGGCGAACTTGTCGTAGGCGTGGTCGTGGAAGTTGGGGTCGGACAGGTCGATCGGGTACGCGCGGTGGGCGTCCGAGGAGACCGACACCACCCGTGACGGACTGCCCGAGCGGTCCGCACCGGCGGTCAGGGCGGGGAGCAGCAGGGTGGTGAGCAGGAAATGGCCGAGATGGTTGGTGCCGAACTGCAATTCGAAGCCCTGGGCGGTGCGCAGGAGGGGCGGATACATCACGCCCGCGTTGTTGATGAGCAGGTCGAGGGCCGGGTGCTGTCGGGTGAGGTGCTCGGCGGCGGTGGTGACGCTCGCCAGGTCGGCGAGGTCGAGGGGGATGACGGAGAGATCGGCGTCCGGGGTGGTGGCGCGAATGCGCTGCGCGACATCGGCTGCCGTGGTCACGTCCCGAGCGGCCAGGACCACCGCCGCGCCCGCACCGGCCAGCACGCGGGCCGTCTCCGCGCCCAGCCCGCTGGTCGCGCCGGTGACGACGGCGGTCCGGCCCCGCAGGTCGATGCCCGCGATCACCTCGGCGGCGGTAGTGGTGTGGTCGAAAGCGGTTGCTGCCGTGCGTGGTTCGTGGGACATCAGCGGGATTCCTCGGGCGGGGTGTGTCGGGCCATCGTGAACAGGGCGTCGGCAAGGGCTGCGGCGAAGCCGTCGTGGTCGTCGCCGCCGCGGGCGAGGGCGTGGAATGTGGTGGTGCCGGAAAGGATTTCGAACAGCAGGTCCGGGTCGGCACCGTCCGGGATCTGCCCGCTGTCGGCGGCCTGACCGAGGAGTTCGGCGAAGGCCTTGCGCACCGGCGCACCGATCGCGAGCAAGCGCTGGCGGGCCTCTTCGGATTGCGAATCCGCCAGCAGGCCGGGCACTCCCGCGCGGGCGGCGGGGCTGGCCGCACGGCTGAGGAAGATGCGAGCCCAGGTGTGCAGGTCGGCGCGCAGATCACCGGTCGGTTCCGGCAGCGGGTGCGCGCCGGGACCGTGGACGGCCTCTTCGAGCAGGGCGTCGCGGTTGGGCCAGCGCCGGTAGATGGCGGGTGGGTTCACCCCGGCCCGGCGGGCGATGGCGGACATCGTGGTCTGCTGATATCCCACCTCCGCCAGCAACTTTCGTGCGGCCACCAGCACGGCGAGATCCTTGTCGAGATCGCGGGGGCGGCCGGGTCGTGGCGGCGATGTCATCGGTTTACGCCCCTTCCGGGCTCCGGGTAATTACATTATAGGTCATATCATAATTAATATCGCCGAGGAGAGCGCTCATGGCTCGTAGTTCGCTTCCGGACCTACCCGAGGGATTCGACGTCACCGATCCGGCGTTGTGGGCCGCCCGCGTGCCCACCGCGGAATGCGCGGAACTGCGTCGCGCGGCGCCGATCTGGTGGAACGCGCAGCCGCCGGGAGTGGGCGGGTTCCACGACGGCGGGTGCTGGGTGGTCAGCACCCATTCCGATGTGAAGGAGGTGTCGCGGCGCAGTGACGTGTTCTCCAGCTTCGAGAACACGGCCATCTCCCGCTTCAACGACGACATCACCCGCGCGCAGATCGAGATGCAGCGGTTCTCGCTGATCAATATGGATGCGCCCGAACACACGCGGATGCGCAAGCTGATCGCCAAGGGCTTCACCCCGCGCGCGATCAACGGGCTGCGCGCGGAACTGTCGGCGCGCGCGAAGTCGATCGTCGAAGCGGCCGCAGTCGCCGGAGCGGGCGACTTCGTCACCCAGGTCGCCTCCGAGCTGCCCTTGCAGGCGATCGCCGAGCTGATCGGCATACCGCAGCAGGATCGGCGCAAGGTGTTCGACTGGTCCAACGAAGTCACCGGCTATGACGACCCCGACTACGCGGACGTCGAGCCCATTGCCGCCGCCACCGAACTCCTCGGATACGCCTGGCATCTCGCCGAGGAGCGAAAAGCCAGCCCCGCCAACGACATCGTGACCGAACTGGTCCACGCCGACATCGACGGCGAGGCGCTCACCTCCGAGGAGTTCGGCTTCTTCGTGATCCTGCTGGCCGTGGCGGGCAATGAGACGACCCGCAATGCCATCACGCACGGGATGCTCGCGTTCCTCGACAATCCGGATCAGTGGGAGCTGTTCAAGAGCGAGCGCCCCGTCGCCGCCGCCGACGAGATCATTCGGTGGGCCACGCCGGTCAGTTCCTTCCAGCGCACCGCACTCGCGGATATCGAGCTAGGTGGTGTCCGCATCGCGAAGGGGCAGCGGGTCGTCATGCTCTATCGCGCCGCCAACTTCGACGACACCGTCTTCGAGCATCCCGAGCGCTTCGACATCCGCCGGGATCCCAACCCGCACTTGTCCTTCGGCGGCACCGGCGCCCACTACTGCATCGGCGCGAACCTCGCCCGCCTCGAAATCGACCTGATCTTCAACGCCATCGCCGACCACCTGCCCGCCATCACCGGCCTCGGTGACCCCCGCCGACTGCGTTCCGGCTGGCTCAACGGCATCAAGGAGTTCCGGGTCCGTTACTGATCTTCCGCGTCGCGGAGCTTGTCCAGCGCGGCGTCCAATTCGCGGCCCATCTCGTCGAGTCCGGCGATGAGCTGGTCGAGCTGCTGGTTCACGTCGGCGAACTCGTCGGTGAAGCCCATATCCCCGAACTCCTCCCGGAGCAGGGCGGTCTGCGCCGCGAGTTCGTCCAACTGTGGATCTCGTTCGGTCACCGGGAGAGGGTACCGCCGTGGTGGGCGGGGGAGTGAGTGTCGTCACCTCGGGAACGCGCTGCCCGGCCCGGGATCAGCGATACGTACACTGGACGGGCTATTACTTCAATCAGTCATATTCCCAGGTCAACACCCTGGATTGAGGGTGGAATCCTCCGAAACCGTTAGATTACCGTCCGTTTGGGGTTCAGGAACTCCAGAGCATCGCCATTGTCAACGACGTTGTGCGCGTAGCCCTGCGGATCAATGTAGTAGCGCAAAGCCATAGTGGAGCCTTTCCGAGTGGCCCAGTTGAGCGCTGGCCCGTCGGTCGTCACCAGTCCGTCCGGTAACCTCCGTTGCTGCCGTGTCCCGCATGTTGCCGAACTCGACCCATTCGAGGGCGGTACCCGCTCGCACCTTCCTCAACCGGGCGTCCGCGACCGCCCCGGCGATGATGCCGTGATTGTGTCCGCCGTTTTGGGCCTGGAACACGAACGCCGTCTCGAAGGGTTACGGACCTGCTTCCAGTCCCTCAGAACCGCTGTGAGCCACTGGGGGAGGGTCACGTAGTACGGGTCGGCCGCCCCGCTTTCGTCCAGGCTGTTTGTGGGCCGGTTTGCCGGTGTTCTTCACGATCGTTGCCCCGATGTAGGCGATGCCGTTCGTGTCGTCCAACTCGTATAGGTCACACCAGCAGAGCGCGAGACCCTCAGATGTTCGCGCCCCGGTTCCTAGCAGGGTAAGCGTGAGCGGCTTCAACCATTGCGCGGCTTGCCGCTTGCCCGCGTACCCGTCAAAGACGCGGTACAGCTCCTCACGTTCCGGCGCGGTCAGTGCCCGCTGATTCTTCGGCGGATCAACGAGTTTCATGGGGGAGTAGTCGAACAGGCCGCGCCCCTTAAGCATGGTGAACACGGCGGACAACACCTTGTAGTGCATGGCGGCCACGCCGGGGTACTCGTCGTTCACGTCGGCTAGGTAGTCGATCAGCCAGCGAACTTGCCCAGCCTCAGCGATGGACAGGTTGCCCAACTCGGTTTCGAGCCCGATCGCATCCTGCTTGGCCGTGTGCGCGCCGTCGGCAGCTGGGTAGATCGCCTGGTGATAGTTGTTGCGGCTCTTCTCCTTCAGAGTTGCCTTCATTCTGGCTTCGCAGTCGTCCATGTACAGCCTGAACGCCTTGCTTATCTTGTCGTTGAGCGTGAGCGTTGTGTCTTCCTTGGTGGTTATGCGCTTACGGCGAGAGCCTTTGCGCCGGTTCTTTTCCCACGATTCCCAGAAGGACGTCATGCAGTCGTCCTTGGTTCGGCCACTGCCGGAGGATCGGACGTATACGCCGCTGAAGGCACGGTGTCGTACTGCTGAACTCCGATACATGCAGGTGCTCGCCACGAGTTACGGCGATTAATCTCAGCCGGCGAGTTGTGTAGCGCGGTTAGTACGTCCAATTGCTTGCCGCGTTGCGCGGCGTCGAAGACACTCATTCGTTCAATCCAATGTGCGCCCGCGGGCTCTTGAATCCACTGCGGCGCAACCGAAGTGGTGTGATAATTGGCAGGTGAGCAGCCCTAAACCACGCCGAAGACTGAGCAGAGTCACCGGACTGCGACGCCCGGAATCACAGCCGGCAGAACCCGAAGCAACTCCCGAGGTCGCGCCCAGCCTGTTAAGTCGCTTCGGCGGCCATACGTTAAAGACGGCGGCATGGGATGGATGGCCGCGGCTTGGCGCGTTAGTGACCGCCCTGGGGGTGCTCGTCGGCTTCTACTTCACTAGCCAGACGTTGCAGTCGACCAGCGCCGCAAACTCGAATTTGAGACAGTCGCAAATCACTGACAAGTTCACCAAAGCGATTGAAGCGCTAAATAAAGACACGTACTCGCAGGTCGGTGCTGTCTATACGCTCGGGCAGCTTGCCAATGATCAGGTCGATCTACGCTCCATCGTTACTGACGTCATCGTCACATTCATTCATGCAAAGACCGATCTGACGAACGGGGCTTGCGACCCGCAAAAGAAGCCGGCTCCAGAAGTCCAGGCCGCATTGAATGTGATAGCCCGCCGCACCTTCGACCTAGATCAGCTTGTCGATCTCTCGAATACATGCTTACCGCACGTGAACCTATCCGGTGCCAATTTGCAGCACGTAATCTTCGTAGCATCTAACATGCATGCGGCGAATCTCTTCGGAGCGAAATACTCGCCACTACCCCCGAGGGCGACCGGGAAAGCTTTCTTCGAGAAAGCGGACCTTTCAGGCGCTACTCTCTCCGGATCCGATCTCTCTTTTTTCGACTTTACGCAGACCAACCTAAATGGCACGGGGTTAGGAGGGGTAAATCTGACATACTCAGAATTTCGGGACTCGGACCTTGTCTCGGCGTCGTTCACCGGCTCAGATTTGACACATTCATGTTTCATTGGCAGCGATCTCAGCGGAGCATACTTTCACTTCCCAGGCGATAGCGAATTCCGGACGAAGAATATTGACCTAGCAAGATTCGTTGCCGACAAGCATGATGAAACGCACTGGCCTACTGACTTCACACCAAGTGTGGAAATAGATATTAAAGAGAGTGACCGGGAAGCCCACTGCTAGGATCGACCCTTGCACATAGAAGGGCAGATCAGGCTACACCCTTACTGCGGGCACTTAAATCCACTGCGGGGCAACCGGAGTGGTGTGATGATTGGCGTGTGAGTACACCTGGACCAGCCCGAAGGGTCGGCCGCCTCGTCGGGGATCTCGTTGGGGGCTTTGCAGAAGGAATGAACCGGCCGCAATCGCCTGCACCCCCGTTGCCACCTGAACCGGAGCCAGAGCCGGGGTCAACGAGCGAGCCTGTGCAGCCCGAGCCAACTACTGGGCCCGAGACGGCGCCGGGTCGATTAAGCCGCGTGGGCAGCGCGATAACCAAGGCCGCCACATGGGACGGGTGGCTGAAGCTGGGTGCTGTTGTTACCGCTGTCGGTGTTCTATTCGGTTTCTATTTCACAAACAACAGCTATCGAGCAACGAGTAAACAAAATGAGATCGCCCGGCAAACAGCCGTCGCTGACAGGTTCTCAAAAGCCGTCGAAGAACTCGATAAGGATCTAAACTCACGCATAGGCGGGATATTCGCGCTCGAACAACTCGCAAACGCATCCGGCGACGTTCGCGGTGCGATTATTTCCGTTCTAGCCTCTTTCGTTCGAGAGAAAACCAAAATTACCGCCAGTAGCCCATGTGACACCAGTCGGACTATCGACGATGACGTCGAAGACGCCTTGACGGTAATCGGGCGTAGAAGCTATCAAGTCAATGAAGGTATATACTTAGAACATCTTTGCCTTCCATATGCGAATATGGACAATGCCGACCTGTGGAACGTAGACCTTGCAGGGTCAGTGCTCGCGCACGCCGATTTCTACCATGCGCATACTGCATCACCAGATAAAAGCGTACCGTGGACAGTCAGCGTCTTCACAGAAGCCGACCTGAGTGGCGCGATTTTCGATCAATCAGATTTGACCAACGCTCTGTTCCTGTTGACGGATACGTCAGGGGCCAGCTTTGTGGCATCCCTACTCTCGAATACAACATTCGACCGGGCCGATCTCACGTCCACCAAATGGGAGCAAGCAAATCTTAGCGGTGCCTGTTTTGTCGACAGCGACCTAAGTCACTCACAATTCGCCTATCCGGGGGAAAACCTTCAGCGAGAGGACGACGCCAAAAATATTGGCGGCGCGCGGTTCGTCAGAGACAAAACCGCCAACATTGCATGGCCGCATGGATTCACACCGCCCGCGTCTGTCGACACACTCCCTGAACACCCCACAGCGGCAGGATGCCCGTAGTTCATGCATGCCTGGTAACTCCGATGTTTCTAGCTCGGGGGGAGATGGGCCGGCTGGGTCTGAGGGGCCGCCCCTAAAGGGGCGCTGACCCCCTTTCCCCTGGTGCGGATGCGCGTGGCGGCTGGGTCTGATGGGTCGCCACTGAAAGCGTGAAGGGGGTCACTCACCACCCCTTTATGGAACTGCTCACAGCGCCATTGTGGCCAATAATAGATTGGGTTAATTCAAACGCTGAGCGACGTTCGATAGTGTGGCCATAGTTCGCAGTGGGACGCCCGGATTATGCTGCTGTACGGTGTGGGCGTTGGTCCCGCCGATGTGCGAGGGAATACCTACCTTCAGCCCCCGAATTGGGTGGTCGCAATCCTCCGTTTTCCAACAAATGGCGATGCATTATCGGGAGCTCTACCCTATCATTCTCTTGGAATGGGCTTGTGGTCGGCGACTGCATTTCTGTCGCTCCATTCGTGTGGTTGCAGATTGTTTATTGATGTCTTCAATCTTCTATTGCCTTGTTTGTTTTGTTCTTTAGTTGAAGGAATTGTTTTTATGTCTGATTCTCTGCGTGATGAATTGCTGGCTCTTGATGCTCGTCGAATGGCGGAGACCAATTTGGTATTGGGGTTCACGCCTCCCGGTGAGGGTAATGCCACGGGCGTACCGGGACGTGTTGCTGGCGCATCATTTCGGTGCTGGTGTGCTGAAGGCGCGGGAGTTTCGTCGGTGGATGCAGGGCGAGTTTGCGGAGCGGTCGGGCGTGGGCGTCTCCGTGATCGGTGGTGTGGAAGTCGGGGACGTTCTCCCGGACATGGAAGTGCTCGGATTGCTGACGGCTGCTCTGCGGGCCGACTGAGGCGGCGTTCAGGAGGGGATGATGTAGGCGCGGGCGAACCATGTCCCGATATGTGCCGCGTGAAGATGTCCCGCTATTCCCCGGTCGCCTTGAACGGCCATGGTGGCGTGCACGTGCACTATCCCGTCAACGATTTCGCCTGTCCCGTGCATCTCGGCGGGCATCGTGTACATGTTCACGATGTCGGCCGTTGCGTCGTGGGCGGGCATGGTGGAGATGGTGAACGAGTCGGCGGCACCAATGAGGGACACGATTGCGCCGTCGGTGATCCCTACCGCGTCGGCTTGTGCCTTGATACCGGTGAGCAGTTCGCTGTTCTTGATCTCGAAGACATGCATGCGCGGCACGGTAGACGCTCCGGCTGTGTTGCGGTGGTCGAATCTTGCTCTGCCCGTGGGTGTCAGGAGTTCTGGCGTCCCTCCAGCGCCTTCCCGATCAATGCCCGCGCGCCCCTGCCCGTCAGGGATTGCCTAGCCAGAGTGTCGAACGCCCGACCGTAGAGCCCGACCTCTCGCGGCTGGGTAATGGTCAGTTCTGCTGCTGTGCCTTCGACCATCACCATGCGGTTGTCGAACAGTACGAAGCTGGTGGACACCACAAGTACTTCGGCGGTGGCTGGGATGATGCCGATTGCGATACCGGGCATTCCGAGCATGGAAGCCAGCCGGTCGAGTTGTCCGGCCATCACGTCATCGTCCCCAACGGTGGAGTACAAGGCTTGCTCGCTGAGTAGGAAGTGGAATCGGTGGTCACGCTGGTACAGGATGCGTTGCCGCTCCATGCGGGTCGCTACCGCGGCTTCTACTTCGTCCGGGATGCGGTAGAACTCGATGCTCCGCCGTAGGAGGCCCGCCGCGTATTCGGCCGTCTGCAACAGGCCCGGAACGATCTGGGTTTGATACCCGCGCAGGTAGGTTGCTTCGGCTTCCAGCTTCAACGATTTCTGTTGTCGGCGTTTGTGTCCGGTGTTGAGAACCCGCCTCCATTCGAGGTATGCGGCGTCGATGTTGTGCAGGGTGGCTAGGAGGTCCGGAAGCTGATTCGCTGTGGCTGTGTACTCGCAGTAGGCCCGTACATCGGCATCGGATGGTTTGATGCGCCCGTACTCGATTTTGCTGACCTTGGACTCATGCCAGCCAGAGAGTTCGGCCAAGCGGCGGCCGGTAAGCCCTGCTGCACGGCGAAGCTCCCGAAGCCTTGCCCCGAGAGCTTCTGTGGCGTCGTGAACCCCCGTCACTGGCCGATGCGCACGCTATCGGTGAACACGGCGGCCGGAGTTGCCAACTCCCAGAGCCGTTGCCGCACGCTGTCGCAGTAGGCGACTATCCGGGGATCGGTGGTGATGGCCATGCCGACAGGTCGGCCTTCGGCATCCCAGAGGTTGTACACCACCCGCTCAGTGTCGAACATCCACCAGTCGTCCTGCGGAACTTCCCCGGCGAGATGCCGTGGCACGTATCGGATGTCTTCCCCTGCGTTCACGTTGTGGTGCGTGACGGACAGTAGCCAGCGCTGGTAGTCGCTCAGCGGCACGGTGACGACTCGCACGCGGGTCAGTGCTACTCCGCGCCCGCTGGTCTCCCTCATGAGGTCTTGCCAGGGCGTACGCGGGTCCGGCGGCGGCTCATTGTTCAGGAAGGCGTTCAGTCTCTCGTTCTCGTTCGCTACCGAGTATGAGTCTCGGGTTTCGAGGTGGAACGCTGAACGCTTCGCTTCGTGCCACAGTGCGTCCCAAAGGGTTTGGTCATTTGGCTGGAACAGCACCGTAGAAAGTCCTCTCCGTCATCGGTACCTCTATGGCCGTCTCGTCGGCGGCTAGGTCCAACTGGCTCAGTGTCTCGCGGTCGGTGATCGGTCGGCCGGTGAGTGTGAAGGTTCCCCGCCCGGTGTCGGTCAGTGGTGCACCGATGAACGTATCGGGCTCCAGGAAGCCGAGCAGCAGATGTGGAATCTCGATTGTTTCGGGTCGGCCGGTCTGCCATCCCTGGGCGAGGTAGCTCCGCTGGTCGGTGGCGAACAGGCTCGGGCATCCGTTGTTGTCAGATCCGCCCTTGCCCAGGAACTTCAGGATCATTGCAGCCCCCTGCATTACTTTGTACGGCCTTTCCGTACAGGGGTCCATGTTCGCTCCGCTGTGCCCGGATGTGCCCGGGATCGGAAGATGTTCGGCAAGGTTGTGCAAACTCGTGGCCCGCCCTGGGGATGGGTTCCTAGCGTCAGATCTGGCACTTAAGGACTGCGGGCAGGGGTCGCGATGACGAGGCGGACACGGCTCTATGAGTTCCCCGGCGGTGTGCTCGAACTCGACAACGCTGGTGATGAGACCGAGGACTACGGCGGGTTCTATCTCCAGTTCCATGACCATGTCGCGCTCGCGGGTCGTGACGACAGAGGGGCGGTAATGCGTTACAAGCCAACGGCTCTCGGGTACTTGCGTACCGATGTCTCTGGTGTAGCTCAGCTTTGGGATGAGAGTCAGGTTCGCAAGCTAGCCTCACGGCTCGGCTACGACTTCACGGACATGGTGATCTATGACCCCAAGTTCGGACGGCCACCGTTGGCCAGGCTGAGAGCACAGGCAACCCGGTTGGACGCTGAGGCGGTCATAGTCCCTGGCCCGGAGCACTTCGAGGGTGGGGAGATACCGGGGACGCTGGTTCAGCAACTCGACGTGATCACCGTGACCCCCGAGGAGTTCTACATCCGCCGGACTATGCCCCCGCTTCGGGACTTGCCGCCCGCGAAGGCTGACGGCGCTTAGACCACTCCGGTTGCTCGGGTAGCCACAAGGGGGTGGTTGATGAACTGATCTCATTACTACGGTGACATCGCGCGTCTGATTCGCGCTTCGCGAGAACGCCCCGGCCAACCGCAACCGTGCCGGGGTGTTTCGCTGTCTAGGTAGCACTAAGCCCCTCCGGCGGCATCTGGCGTGATTGGCTGGAGAGGCTGAGGCTGAAGGGTGTTGGGCCTTCGCGGAGACGCTACAGCCTCTATGAGACGAGACCCCCATACCCATATCCGGGTCGGGGGCCTTCGTTCTGTGGCACTAGTTACGCGGCGGGAGCGTGCTCGGGGCAGTAGGCGGCAACAGCTGCACCGGCGAAGAATCCGGCGGACTCCATGTCGTAATGGCCGTCATACGAAACCACCTGGACTGCGCCGTTGAGGTTCAATCCCTGATCGAGGACCGTGCAAACGCTGCGGGCGAGCTTCAGGGCGTCGGTGTCGGTGTAGCGGATGTTCTCGGAGTCCAGCGTCATCAGGAACGTTTGGTCCTTCTCGCTGATCGCTGGGGCGGGCGCGGTAGTGCTGCTGCTGGGGGTGTCGGCCTTCGCGGTTGTCTCAGTGTTCTTATCGGTGTCGGGGAGGACAGATCCGATAGCGGCGAGGGCGAGCACTGAGGCGGCGGCAATGCCCCACTTCTTTCCCTTGGACATCTTCGGTTTCGGGGTGTGGGTGTTGTCGTTCACGGGGCGCGGCCTCTCCTGGGGGTACTGGTCGAATGTCCAGGTTTGCGGCGCGCGATTGCAGTGTCAAACCCGTGCGGCGTTCGGTTTTCGTGGCTTGCCTATCGAACCGGTACACGATTCGACTACTGACCGGGCGCACTGGCACCTGCGAAAACTGTGGCGTGATTTGGGCTACCGAGCGTGCTTGGGAGCCGGGAAAGGACGGGAATCCGACCGTGACTTTCGCCGTCAGATTGAATGGGAAGGGCTGGGAAGCCTTGGGGTGTCTCAGGGAGAGATCCGTGCCCCTTTTGTGGTGTCTGACCTGCGTTGATCAGGAACCATGGGGGTGAGTCCGGGCGGGTTGGGGAAACCCGGTGTGACCTGCGAATATGCTGATCCGTACACTGGACGGGTTATGACTACCCCCTTGCCGCTCGTTTTCGATGCCCCTCGTCGTGGTATGCCGCCGCGGCATCTCGCCGACCTCGATGCGGCGGAGCGCAAGGCGGTGGTGGAGGAGCTCGGGTTGCCGAAGTTCCGGGCCGATCAGATCGCGCGGCAGTACTACGGGCGGCTGGTCGCCGACCCCGCGCAGATGACAGATCTGCCGGAGGGCATGCGGGCCAAGGTGGCGGAGGCGTTGTTCCCGACGCTGCTCACCGAGATCCGGCATATCGAATGCGATGACGGGACCACGCGGAAGTCGCTGTGGAAGGCCAATGACGGCACCCTGCTCGAGTCGGTGCTCATGCGCTATCCCGATCGCAACACCCTGTGCATTTCCAGCCAGGCCGGTTGCGGCATGGCCTGCCCGTTCTGTGCGACCGGCCAGGGCGGTCTCAACCGCAACCTGTCCACCGCGGAGATCGTCGATCAGGTGCGTGCCGCCGCGGCCGCCCTGCGCGACGGCGAGGTGGCGGGTGGCCCCGGCCGCCTGTCCAACATCGTGTTCATGGGCATGGGCGAGCCGCTGGCCAACTAC
Organism: Nocardia heshunensis; assembly: GCF_054782115.1. NCBI lineage: Bacteria > Bacillati > Actinomycetota > Actinomycetes > Mycobacteriales > Nocardiaceae > Nocardia > Nocardia heshunensis. The sequence continues at coordinate 863,691 of NZ_BAAGTC010000009.1, forward strand.
AAGCGCGTGGTGAATGCGGTGCGCCGCATCACGTCTCCGGCGCCGGAGGGCTTCGGCATCTCGCAGCGGTCGGTGACGGTGTCCACGGTCGGTCTCGCGCCCGCGATCCGCAAGCTCGCCGACGAGGACATGTCGGTGAGACTCGCTGTCTCCCTGCACACTCCGGACGACGAACTCCGAGACACCTTGGTGCCGGTCAACAATCGCTGGTCGGTCGCCGAAGTCCTCGATGCCGCACGCTATTACGCCGACAAATCCGGCCGCCGCGTCTCCATCGAATACGCGCTGATCCGCGACATCAACGACCAAGGCTGGCGCGCCGACATGCTCGGCAAGAAGCTGCACAAGGCCCTGGGCCCCCTGGTCCACGTCAACCTGATCCCACTGAACCCGACCCCGGGCAGCAAGTGGGACGCCAGCCCGAAGCCGGTCCAGGACGAATTCGTCCGCCGCGTCCAGGCCCAGGGCGTCACCTGCACCGTCCGTGACACCCGAGGCCAGGAAATCGCCGCCGCCTGCGGCCAACTCGCCGCCGAAGGCTGACCGACACCCAACGAAGAACGGGTCAGCAGGTTTTCGGGGTGGTGGTGGCACTGACCTGCACGATGACCGGGCCGTAGTGGCCCTCGCCGTCGAAGCCGACCATGTACTGGGCGTAGATCTGGTGGGTGCCGACAACCGTCGGGGTCCAGTTCGCGGTGACCTTGCCGGTGGCGGAGGCGCTGCTGATACCGAGGATCGGGACCGTGGAGGTGAGTCGGCCGGTGCTGTAGGGGTCGGCCGGATCGCTGAAGCCGTTCACCTTCTCCGGGGCGGTCAACGTATAGGTGCAGCCGACCTGATAGTTGGATCCGGAAACGGTGACGCTGTCGGTAGTGGTATCCGCCGCGGCAGTGCTCGCGGTGGCGGCGGCGACCGCAGCCCCCAACGCGACCAACCCAATTGCGCGAGTGGTGAAAGCCATTGTCGGCCTCTCGATCTGCTTATCTCCGGGCTGACCTCGGGTCAGCAGGTTTTCGGGGTGGTGGACGCGCTGACCTGGACGACGACTGGGCCGTACTGGCCGGCGGCGTCGTTGAGCAGGGGGAAGCCGAGCATGTAGTTGGCGTAGATCTGGTGGGTGCCGACGACCGTGGGGGTCCAGTTCGCGGTGACTCTGCCGGTGGCGGAGGCGGTGCTGCTGCCGAGGATCGGGATGCTCGGGGTGGTCAGTCGGCTGGTGCTGTTGATGTCGGCGGTGTCGGTGAAGCCGTACACCTTCGAGGGGGCGGACAGCGTGTACGTGCAGCCGACCTGGTAGTTGGATCCGGAGATGGTGACGCTGTCGGTGGTGGTGTCGGCGGTGGCGGTGCTTGCGGTGGCGGCGACAGCGGCGAGCGCGGCCCCCATGGCGGCGAGCCCCAGTGTGCGAGTGGTGAAAGCCATTGTCGGCCTCTCGATCTGCCTATCTCGACAAATGTGTGAAACGGTAGCGTTTCTTTGTCGCGGTAGCAATGAAATCGCAGGGCCGTTATCCGGCGGCGGGGGTGTTCGCCTCGCGCCAGCGGCCCGGGGGGAGGCCGTGGTGGCGGCGGAAGGTGGCGGCGAAGGCGTTGGGGGAGGTGTAGCCGGTTTTGCGGGCGATCTGGTCGAGGGGGAGGTCGGTGGAGCGGAGGTAGTCGCGGGCCAGGGTTAGGCGCCAGTCGGTGAGGTATTGGATGGGGGTTTGGCCCAGGGCGCGTTCGAAGTGGCGGGCGAAGGATGGGCGGGACATGGCGGTCAGGTGGGCCAGTTCGGGAACGGTCCAGTTGCGTTGGGGCGCTTCGTGTATCGCTTGCAGGGCGGGGCGCAGGCGGGGGTCCTGGGCGGCGCGGTACCAGCGGGGTGCGGTCGAGCTCTGCGCGTAGGAGGCGCGCATGACCAGGACGAGCAGGATGTCGAGCAGGCGGTCCAGGACGATCTGGCTGCCGGGTGCGGATTCCTGTAGCTCGCGGGAGATCAGGGCGACGACATCGTGCACCTGATCGTGCGTGGCGGGGCGGATGACCAGGATGGACGGCAGCGCCTGGAGTAGCGTCCGGCCGACGTCACCGGCGAGACGGTAAGCGCCGCACAGGAATACGGAGGTGGCCGGATCCGCGGCATCGGCGTCGGCGGTGGCCGCCCAGAACTGTTCGTGGGAGACGCAGACGGCGGGGTTCGGTGCGTCGGCGATGTGGTGATCGTGCCCGCCGACAACGATCGCGATGTCGCCCGGCAGAGTCAAGCCCCTGGTCGGGCGGGCCGGGGTCGAGCACGTAACCTTCCTCAGCGCGTACGGGATGGAGCACGCCTCGGGCGAGATCGCTACTCGCGCCGTCGAATTGGATCTGGTCGGGCGAAATCGACTGAGCCACACCATCCTGCGTCCGGCCTGGTTCATGCAGAACTTCAGCGGAACGTTCCTGCGGCCGATCAACGGCGCCATCGTGGTGCCCACCGGCACCGGCGCGGAGGCGTTCATCGATGTCGAGGATGTGGCAGCCGTCGCCGCGACCACGTTGACAGAACCGGGAGCGCACAGCGGCGCGGCCTACAGCCTGACGGGTCCGCAGGCGCTCACCGTCGCCGAGGCCGCCGCCCTCATCGGCGAGGCCACCGGCCGACCGTTCGTCCACCAGGATCTCGACCGTGAGACCTGGATCGCGGGCATCCTGGCGACGGGAGTCCCCGCCGCCTACGCCTCGGTGCTGCGGCAATTGACCGCCACGATCGCGTCCGGCAACGGCGCCTATGCTGACGACACCGTAGAAAAGATCATCGGCCGACCCGCGCGGACCTTCCGAGACTTCGCGCGCGCGAACGCCGCCGCATGGAACGGGGATGCGCAGTGATCGACCACATCTATCTCTCGGTGACCGACCTGGACACGGCCTCGGCGTTCTATCTCGCGGCCCTCGAACCCTTGGGCTGGAAGGAGTTCGGGACCTACGACGCGTCCGAAGGGCCGGACAATGTCCCCGACCTCTTCGGCATCGGCGACGCCGTCTACGTGTCCGGCACCGGCATCGGCTCCAGCATCTGGCTGCGGCAGCGCAATCCGGGCGAGACGGGGCTGTATGTCGGCATCGTGTGCGACAGCACCGAGGCGGTCGATGCCGCCTACGCCGCCGCCCTCGCGGCCGGTGGCGTCGACGAGGGACCGCCCGCCGACCGCACCTACTTCGCGCCCGGCTATTACGCCGCCAATGTCGCCGACCGCGACGGCAACCGCCTCGAATTCGTCCACAAAGCGTGGTGGCCGAGGTAGGAAAAACCCGCCGGATCTGCCACTCGGGGTGGGAGGCGTCATGGATCGGCCGGTGCCCAGTAGGCTCGTGGGTGGTCCCGGTGATTTGCCGAGCCGCTCGAGGCCTCTCTGCGGTCCTGTTTTCGACTCGCGATGCCGCCCGAATCTCTCGGAGAGGCGAATGTGGCAACTACCAAAGGCGAAGCGACTGACCAGGATTCCGTGGTGGAACCGGTGGAACCAGACGACGTCACAGCGGATGACGCCGTAGAGGAAGACGCGGTTCAGGACGACGCCGCCGAGGGCGGGGTCTGGGACGAAAGCGACTCCCCGGCCCTGCGCAAGGCGCGCAAGGAAGCGGAGCTCACCGCGGGCGGCGACTCGACCCGGGCGTATCTGAAGCAGATCGGCCGAGTGCCGCTGCTGTCCGCGGCCGAAGAGGTCGATCTGGCCATTCGGATCGAGGTCGGCCTGTATGCGGGGGAGAAGCTGCGCGCCGAAGCCGCCGGGCCTGGTCTCACCGCCGCGCGTCGCCGCGACCTGTCCTGGGTCGAACGCGACGGCATCCGGGCCAAGGATCACCTGCTGGAGGCGAATCTGCGACTGGTGGTGTCGATCGCCAAGCGCTACACCGGGCGCGGCATGGCCTTCCTGGACCTGATCCAGGAGGGCAACCTGGGCCTGGTGCGCGCGGTCGAGAAATTCGACTACAGCAAGGGATTCAAGTTCTCGACCTACGCCACCTGGTGGATCCGTCAGGCCATCACCCGGGCCATGGCCGACCAGGCCCGCACCATTCGCATTCCGGTGCACATGGTCGAGATCATCAACAAGCTCGGCCGGGTGCAGCGCGAGTTGCTGCAGGAGCTGGGCCGCGAGGCCACCCCCGAGGAACTCGCCAAGGAATTGGACATCACCCCCGCGAAGGTCCTCGAGATCCGCCAGATCGCCCGTGAGCCGATCTCGCTGGATCAGACCATCGGCGATGAGGGCGACAGCCAATTCGGCGATTTCATCGAGGATTCCGAGGCGATCATCGCCGTCGAGGCGGTGGCCTTCACGCTGCTGCAGGAGCAGCTGCGGGCGGTCCTGGCCACCCTCACCGAGCGTGAAGCCGGTGTCATGTACCTGCGCTACGGTCTCGGCGACGGTCAGCCGCGTACCCTCGACGACATCGGCAAGGTCTACGGCGTCACCCGCGAGCGCATCCGCCAGATCGAGTCGAAGACGATGTCGAAACTGCGCCACCCCTCGCGCTCCCAGTCCCTGCAGGGCTACCTCGAATAGCCGGTGCTGACATCGGCTCGAGGCTCGATCCCGCTGCGCGACAGGAAATGTCGCCGGGCCGCAGGCCGCGCCGGTGTCCGAGGATCCGGTGGTCGGCAACTGGCAGCAGTGCGGGGATCGACCCGGGGACCGCGACGGCGTTGTCGGGTCGTGCGCGGGTCAGCGCAGGACGGTCACCGAGGTCGGGGCCGGGTCGCTGAGCTCGGTCTCGGGCAGCAGCAGGTGGCCGGCGAAGCCGAGGGTCAGCATGCCGATAACGAATGCGGTGGCGATTCGGTAGTTGATACGGCGGGGCTGCTGGACGGTGAAGTATCCGAAATTGCGATCGGCGAACTGAATTTGGTTGTTCATGATTCTCCATTCGAGGTGCGACTCGCGAGAACGGGGGTTGCCCGTGCCGGGGGCCGCGGTTGATCTCGAGCATGAATCTATCGCGTGAGCTGGGCGAAAGCGAGGCGTTAGAACGGCGGTGGCGTGCTGCGGCGCACATCGAAAGCCATGCTGTATGGCGGTTTTCGTGGCATTGAACCGACGGCCGATCACGGACCGGTATCGCGTTAGGTGAATCCCACGAAGCGACAGCCCTTTTTGAGAGGCGCGGGTTACATATGCGGCTGGGAAATAGTCGTGGTTATGTGCGCCACATCAGTTCTTCGGCCCTCGCAATCGGGCTCGCACCACCTCGCGATTGACCGCCGCGACCGCGGTCAGCGGAATGCTCTCGGGGCAGACCGCCGCGCATTCGCCGTAGCTCGAGCACGGCCCGAACTCCTCCTCCATCTGCCCGGCCAGGCTGCGCGCGCGACGGCTGCGCTCCTGTTTGCCGCGGGTGACTGTACCCAGGTGCAGGAGTTTGGCTCCGGCGTAGAGATGGGCCGCGCCGTTGGGGCACGCGGCAACGCATGCGCCGCAACCGATGCAGGCGGCGAAATCCAGTGCGTATTCGGCGTCGTCGTGGGGGAGCGGTTCGCTGTCGGCGTCGGCGGCGGTGCCCGCGTCCACGGCGATATGACCGCCCGCCTTGATCAAACGGTCCAGGGCGGAACGATCCACCACCAGGTCGCGCACCACCGGGTAGGCCCCCGAGCGGAACGGTTCGATCCGCACCCGCGCGCCGTCGGTGAACGAGCGCACGTGCTGGCGGCAGGCGGGAGTGTTGGGCAGCGGGCCGTGCGGGCGGCCGTCGACGGTGATTCCGCAAGAGCCGCAGACACCTTCACGGCAGTCGGAGTCGAAGGCCACCGGGTCGCGGCCCGACGCGACCAGGCTGTCGTTGAGTCGGTCGAGCAGTTCCAGCAGCGACATCTCCGGGGTGGCGTCCTCGACGATGTAGTCCTCGTAGCCGCCGGGCGCGGCCGCGTCGGCCTGCCGCCAGATCTGCAACGTCAGCCTCATACGTAGTTCCTCGTCTGTAGCGGGACGGCGGCGAACGTCAGCGGTTCGGCGTGGCGGATCTGCGGGCCCTCGGGCCGGTACTCCCACGCCGAGACGAACGCCCAGTTGGCGTCGTCGCGGCGCGCCTCGCCGTCGCGGGTCTGGTGCTCGACCCGGAAGTGCGCGCCGCAGGACTCGTCCCGATCGAGCGCGTCCAGGCACATGAGCCGGGCCAGACCGAGGAAATCGGCGACGCGTCCGGCCTTTTCGAGTTCCTGATTGAACTGCTCACCGGTCCCGGCGACCCGCAGATCGGACCAGAATTCGGCGGTCAGCTTGTCGATCGCGGCAATCGTGTCGGCCAGCCCCTGCGCCGACCGCGACACCCCGCACCCGGCGTAGAGCAACTCGCCGAGTCGGCGATGGAAGCGATCCGGACCCTGGGTGCCGCCGATCGACAACAGCGCCCCGACGCGGCTTTCGACCTCGGCGACCGTCGCGGTCACGGCGGGATCGTCGGCGGCCAGGGGCGTGGTGCCGAGTTGTCCCGCGAGATAACTGGGCACCGAGTACGGCAGCGTGAACCAGCCGTCCACACACGCCGACAGCAGCGAGTTCGCGCCCAGCCGGTTCGCGCCGTGATACCCCCAGCTCGCCTCACCGGCCACGAAAAGCCCTGGGATGGAGGTCATCTGGTCGAAATCGCTCCACAGTCCGCCCATGGAGAAGTGCGCGCCGGGCGCGATCCGCATGGGCGTGCGGTAGGGATCCTCGCCGGTGGCATCGCGGTACATCGTGAAAAGGTTGCCGTAGCGCTCGGCGATGGTGTCGCGGCCGAGCCGGGCCAGTGCGTCCCGGAAATCCAGGTACACGCTGTTTTTCAGCGGACCGACCCCGTGGCCGGAGTCGATCTGCGTGCGGGCGGCGCGGGAGGAGACGTCGCGCGGCGAGAGGTTGCCGTAGGACGGGTACATGCGCTCGAGGTAGTAGTCGCGCTCGTTCTCGGGGATATCGCCCGGGTCGCGGTCGTCACAGGCCTTGGCGGGCACCCAGATTCGGCCGTCGTTGCGCAGGGATTCGCTCATCAGAATGGTTTTCGACTGCCATTCCGAGTTCACCGGCAGCGCGGTCGGATGGAACTGGATGAAGGCGGGCGAGGCGAACAACGCGCCCCGCATGTGCGCCCGCCAGGTCGCGGTCGCATTCGAATTGCGGGCCAGGGTCGAACGATAGAAGACATTGCCGTAGCCGCCCGTCGCCAGCACCACCGCGTGCCCGGTGGTGGCGGTGACCGCGCCGGTGACCAGATCGCGCGCCACGATGCCGCGCGCCTGGCCGTCGGAGACGATGAGATCGAGCATCTCGCTGCGGGTGTGCAGGTTCACCGTGCCCGCGTGCACCTGCCGCAGCAACGCCTGACTGGCGGCGACCTGCAATTGCTGCCCGGTCTGGCCGCGCGTGTAATAGGTGCGCGAGACCTGCACGCCACCGAACGATCGAGTCGCCAGGCTGCCGCCGTACTCGCGCGCGAAGGGCGCGCCGATGGCGTTCATGTGATCGATCACCCGCGCCGACTCGGCGGCCAGCCGGAAGCAATCCGCCTCGCGGGCACGGAAATCCCCGCCCTTGACGGTGTCCTTGACGAAGCGTGCCACGCTGTCGTTGTCGACCTTGCGCGCCCGCGCGGCATTGATGCCGCCCTGCGCGGCCACACTGTGTGCGCGCCGCGGCGCGTCGTGGAAGGTGAAACATTCGACGTGGAAGCCGAGTTCGCCCAGCGCCGCCGCGCAGCCCGCGCCCGCCAGGCCGGTGCCCACCACGATCACGGTGAACTTGCGTCGATTGAGCGGGCTGACGAGCCGGTAGTCCAGGCAGCGCTGCTGCCAGGCGCGGGCCGGATCGCCCTCGGGGACACCGCCGCTGATCGGCGCGCCGACCGTGCGCAGCCCGGCCAAGGGGTCGACCATCATGACACCACTCCGATCCACACGGCGACGGGAATCGTCATATTGCCGACCATCACCGCCAGCGCCAGCAGGCCGCCCAGCGCCACGCACACCTGACGGGTGCGCTGCCCGGTGATGCCGAGATCATTGACCGCCGTCCACAATCCGTGCGCCAGGTGCGCGCCGAGCAAGGCCATGGCCAGCAGGTAGAACACCGCGACGGCGGGCCGGTCGAAGCTGGCGACCAGATTGGCGTAGGCGTGGCTGGTGGTGCGGGTGGCGTCGGTGAACGAGGTGCTGGCGAACGGCCGCGCGCCCACGGTCAGATCCAGGATGTGGAAGACGATGAACAGCAACAACACCAGGCCGGTGACCAGCATGGTGCGCGCGGTGAACGACCGCAGACCGGTCAGGCCCTTGCGCCGGAACTTGCCGCGGGCCGCATGCGCCCGCCGAGTCAGCAGCACCGCGGACCCGACATGGGCGATCAGGCAACCCAGCAGCACCACCCGGAAGATCCACAGCGCGCCCTCGTAGGGCAGGAAGGGCTGCAGCAGCGTCCGTAGCCAGTGCGCGTATTCGTCGAAGTGCTCGGGACCCAGGTAGACCTTCAGATTGCCGACCATGTGGACCAGCACGAACAGCGCGAAAATGACGCCTGTCACGGCCATGATCAGCTTCAAGGTGATGGATGACGGTCGTATCCGCGACTCCCACCGGGGTCGTGCGGCAGCGGGACCGCGAGCCACCTCGTGGCCCGCGTCGGCGGTTTCGACGATCTCGGCAGCATGCGTCATCGCATCCGAACCTCCTCGAATTCAGAAGGTACCGTCGCCTTCCCTCATCGTCCGGCAACCACACGGCTACATTCAGGTCTCCGTGAATGTGCTCGAGTCGCCGCCGGGATTGTCTGAGACGGTCTAGCCTGGAGTGATGGAGAGTCTTGTGACCGTGCTGTCGCGGATGGCGAGCGGCGCGCACCGGGTCGTCTTCGATCGCACCAACGGTCAAGTGCTGGGCGGGATTCCGGGCACCAAGGTGGTGCGGCTGACCACCGTCGGCCGCAAGACCGGGCAGCCCCGGGTCACCATGCTGAGCACGCCACTGCCGGTGGGGGAGCGGGTGGTGCTGATCGCGTCCTTCGGCGGCGAACCCCGGCATCCGCAGTGGTATCGGAACCTGTGTGCCGATCCGCATGTCACCGTGAACATCTCCGGGACCGAACGCCGGATGATCGCGCGCACAGCCGATTCGGCCGAACGCGCCGCGCTCTGGCGGCAGATTGTTTGCCGCGCCCCGAACTATGCGCTCTACCAGCTGCGCACCGCCCGCGAGATTCCCGTGGTGATCCTGGAAAACGATTCCGCGACATAGCGATTCGCGGACCGGCGGACGGCGGGGGACGGGGTCTGGCAAGGTTGCGGAGCATGGGATCGATTTCGGGGGTCCCGGATGAGGAGTCGTTCGGGGAGCGGCTGCGGCAGTGGCGCAAGATTCGCCATGTCAGCCAGGCCGAACTCGCCGAGCGGGTGGGGGTCAGCACGCGGGTGCTGTCGATGGTGGAGGCGGGGCGGACCGGGCCCGAACGGGAACTGGTGCTGCGCGTGACCGATGTGCTGGACCTTGGCCTGCTCGATCGCAATCAGCTGCTGCGGGCGGCGGGGTTCGCGCCGATGTATCCCGATGTGACCGTGCACGATCCGCGCTGGACACCGTTCACCTCGGCCATGGATCGACTGTTGCGCGGGCACGAACCCTTCCCGGCGCTGGTGCTCGACGCCTACGGGACGGTGATCGCGGCCAATCAGGGCTGTGAGGTGCTGTTCGGGCGGGACCCGGTGGGCACCAACATGATCGAGCGCTACATCGTGGAGAGCACGGCCCCCGACACCGAGTCCGACTGGTCGGAGGTCGCCTGGGCGGCCCGCGCCCGGCTGCGCGCGCACCTCGCCCGCTCACCGTCCGACGAGCGGCTGCCCGGGCTGATCGCGCGCCTGGACGCCATGCTCGCCGGGCTACCGGCCCCGCGCCACGACTCCGGCGAGCTGGTCGCCTGCTCCACCTTCCGCCGCGGTGCGCGCCTGATCCGCACCGGGCTGCTGGCGGCCCACTTCGACGCCGCCCACGACATCACCCTCGAGGAACTGCGGATGGAGCTGTTCTATCCGCTCGACCTCGCCTCCGAGGAATTCTTCCGATCCCGCTGATGGGGGGTGCGAAGATCGGCGGCGGTGCCCGACTCCTCCGCGCGACGGCGGTACGCGGCTTATGCTCGGGTTGGTAAGGCTCGTTGTCGTATCGGGGTCGCTGTGGGGCAGATCGATCCGTTTTCTACGCGCCGCGATGTGACCTCTGGGTTCGTCGCGGAATTGGCGGCGGCCGGATTCGGGGAGGCGGTCGAGATCGGCCGGGGCGGGTTCGGGGTCGTGTACCGCTGCTTTCAACCCGCACTCGAGCGCACCGTCGCCATCAAGGTGCTCACCGCGGACCTCGAGTCCGATGCCCTGGAACGGTTCGTGCGCGAACAGCTGGCCATGGGCAAGCTGTGCGGGCACCCGAATATCGTGACCGTCTACGAGGCGGGCTCCACCGACACCGGGCGGCCGTTCATCGTCATGCCCTACCACTCGCAGGGGTCCCTGGATGCGCGGATCCAGGAACGCGGACCCGTGGACTGGCAGGAACTGCTGCACTACGGGGTCAAACTGTCGGGCGCGCTGGAGACCGCGCACCGGCGCGGCCTGCTGCACCGGGATGTGAAGCCGGGCAACATCCTGCTCACCGAATACGGGGAACCGCAGCTGGCCGACTTCGGGATCGCCCGGCTGACAGGCGGTTTCGAGACCGCGGCGGGCACGGTCGCCGGATCGCCCGCCTACACCGCGCCCGAGGTGCTGCAGGGCCAGACCCCCGACGTCACCGCCGATGTCTACGGGCTCGCGGCCACCCTGTTCTGCGCCGGGACCGGGCACGCGGTGTTCGAGCGGCGCAGCGGCGAACAATTGATCGCGCAGTTCGTGCGGATCACCAAGCACCCGTTGCCCGATCTCGGGGACGCGGGACTGCCGCCGGAACTGACCGGGGTGATCGAGGCCGCCATGGCGCGGGAACGCACCGAACGGCCCAAGTCGGCCGCCGAATTCGGGGCGGCGTTGCGGGAGATCCAAGAGCGGCAGGGACTCTCGCCGGATGAGATGGCGATTCCGCTGCCCACTCTGGAGCCCGACGGCCTCGACGGCCTGACCAGTGGGTCGGGGCGGATCACGCCGTCCGGATTCACCCCGGCGGGCCAGACACCGACGTCGAGTCGCCGCCGCGCCGGGCGCACCACGAGCGCGACCCCGCCCGTTCCGGCCACCCGGTTGCGCCCGCCCACCCTCTCCCGGGCCCTCGTGTCGCGCCCGCGTCTGCTCGATGCCTTGCATTCGGCCAGTGACCGCCGGCTCGCGGTCGTGCACGGCCCCACCGGTTTCGGCAAGACCACCCTCGCCGCGCAGTGGTGCGCCGCGGTCACCGCGGCGGGCGATTCGGTGGCCTGGCTGACCGTCGACAGCGATGACGACAATGTGGTGTGGTTCCTTTCCCATCTGATCGAGGCCATCCGCAATGCCCGGCCCGCCCTGGCGCGTGAACTCGGTGAGCTGCTCGAGGAGCACGGCGACGCCGCCGGACGGTTCGTGCTCACCTCGCTCATCAATGACATCGACCGGCGCGGTGAGCAATTGACGGTGGTCATCGACGACTGGCATCGCGTCGCGGCCCCCGACACCCAGGCCGCGCTGCGCTTCCTCATCGAGAGCTGCAGCCCAGCCCTGCGCATCCTGGTGACCAGCCGACACCAGACCGGGCTGCCCATGAGCTCCATGCGCGCCCGCGGCGATCTGGTGGAAATCGACACCGCCGCCTTGCGTTTCACCGCCGGAGAAGCCTATGACCTGCTGGTCGAGTTGGACGGGCTGGACCTGGACCGCGGCGATGTGGAGGATCTCACCGAGTCCACCGGCGGCTGGGCGGCGGCGCTGCAGTTGGCGGCATTGTCGTTGCGTAGCAGCGAGGATCCGGGGCAGCTGATCGGGCAGCTCACCGGGCGGCATCACGCCATCGGCGAATTCCTGGCCGAGAACGTGCTGGAAGCCCTCGAACCCGGCGTGCTGGATTTCATGGTGGCGACCTCGCTCACCGAACGCACCTGCGGCGAGCTGGCCACGGCGCTCACCGGGGTCGCGGACGGGCAGGCGCTGCTGGAACAGATCGAGCAGCAGGATCTGTTCCTGCGCCGCCTCGATGGCGGGCAATGGTTCCAATACCACCAGCTGTTCCAGGACTTCCTGCGGCAACGCCTCGAATACGGCCGCCCGGAACAGATCGAGGCGCTGCATCGCACCGCCTCGCAATGGTTCGCCGAGCATCGGCATGTGAGCGAGGCCGTCGATCACGCGCTGCTGGCCGGGGACGAGCAGCGGGCCGTGGAAATCGTGGAGCGGGACGGCATGTCGCTGCTCGAGTACGGGCAGATGGCCAGCCTCATCGGCCTGGTGAACAAGTTGCCGCCCGCGGTGATCGAGACGCATCCGCGGCTGCAACTGGATCTGGCGTGGGCGAATATCCTGCTGCACCGGGCCGGGCCCGCCGAACGCGCACTGGCACTGGCGGAAACGACGCTCGAGCACATCGACCCGCAGGCGCGGGCGTTGTTGCGGGCCGAGGCGGGGGTGGTGCGCGCGGTGGTGACGGTGCGCGCCGATGTGCTGACCGGTGTGGAGGAGTTCCTCGCACCATGTTTCGCGCTGGCCGACGAGCTGTCGCCGTACGTGGTGGCCATCGGGGCGAATGTGGCCAGTCTCGCGGCGGGCTACCGCTACGATTTCGACGAGGCGGTCCGCATCCAGGAATGGTCGGCGCCGTACATGCGGCGAAACAAGGGGTTCTACAACAATATTCACGGCCTGTGCTTCCTGGGCCTGGCCGCCAGCCTGCAGCTCGACATCCCGCGCGCGGAGGAGTACTTCCGGGCCGCGTTGAAGATCGCGAAGCAGTCCGGCGGCAGTCATTCCTACGGTGCGCGGCTGGCCGGTTCGCTGCTGGGCGAACTGCTCTACGAGCGTGGCGAACTCGCCGAGGCCGAACGCTTGCTCGATGACGGCTACAAGCTCGGCCCCGATGCCGGTGTCGTCGATTTCAAACTTGCGCGCTATGTGGTCGGCGCACGCGTGAAAGCGCTGCGCGGCGATCGGGCCGCCGCCATCCGCCGCTTGAACGAGGGTGCGCGCGTGGCCATCTCGATGTCGCTGCCTCGCCTGCGCGCCGAAGTCGAGAACGAGCGCCTGCGCCTGGGCCTGCCCCCGCACCCCGAATTCGGCCCGCTCCCGGTCGTCGACCACGCCCACCGCCGCACCCCGACCGACCAGATCGACGAATTCACCGTCCTCTACGAGGAATTCACCGCCATCCGCCTGTTGCTCGCCGGATCCGCCCCCGCCAGCCGCGAACTCGCCCGCACCTGGGCCCAGGAATGGGTCGACCTCCTCGAATCCGTCCGCCGCCCCCGCGAACTCCTCAAGGCCCGCCGCCTCCTGGTCGCCTGCCTCGCCGCCACCGACCACCTCGACGAAGCCAAATCCCTCCTCGCCACCGTCACCGCCCAATGCGCCGAACACGGCTCCGTCCGCTACATCCTTGACGGCGGCCCCCACGTAGTAGCCACCCTCGCCGCCCTCCACACCGACCAACTAGCAGGCAACTGGCACCCCGACTGGCCCGAAGTCCCACCCGCCTTCCTCCAGGCCTTGGTCGAAGCCCATGCCGCCCAAACCATCTGAGACCCCGTGATTCCGGCGGCCTGTCGTCCCGGCGGCGCACGGTCGTGGCGGCCCAGCGTCCCACCCCGTCATTCCGGCGCGCTTTTGGCCGGAATCCACACTCGCAGTGCAAGCGCGGCCGGTGTGGATCCCGGCCAAAAGCATGCCGGGATGACGAGAGGATTCGTGGCGGGATGAGGAGGGGAGGCATTGCCCGGGTGAAATGTCCGTTGTGCCCGGATTGTTGGGGGCGGCGTCGGGGTGGGCGTTTTCAGTACAGTGGGCGCGCTGGATATCGAGTTGGGCAGGGATGACGGGTGACGGAACCTCTACACGAGGCGCATGAGCGGGCCAGTTGGGCGGAGTTGTTCTTCGATCTGGTGCTGGTGTTCGCGGTGACGCAGGCGGCGCATGTGGCGTTCGCGGGGCAGAGCTGGGGCTCGGTCGGGCAGACGGTGCTGCTGCTGGGGATCATGTGGTGGTCGTGGGTGGGGACCACGCTGTCCGTGCACGGGGTGGAGGATTCGAATCGGCAGCGGCTGTTCCTGTTCGCCTGCGGGCTGTGCATGTTCGTGGTCGCGATCACCGCGCCGCACGCGTTCACCGGGCACGCGCAGCCGCTCATGCTGGCGCTCGCGCATCTGGCATTGCGGGTGATGCTGTGGGTGGAGATGCAGCGCAAGCGGGCGTTCGCGCAGGCGGGGGCATTCGCCAACTGGTTCAATCCGTTCACCGTCACCGTTTTCGCGGCCGTGATCCTGGTGGTCGCGGCGCTGGTGCCCGCGGGCGGGCTGCGCAACGGGCTGTGGATCGTGGCCGTCCTGCTCGCCTTCGGCGGTCCCGCCCTGCTGGCGCGGCGGCTGCAGACGGTGCAGTTCGGGGCGACGCATCTGCCCGAACGCTTCGCCACCTTCGTCATCATCGCGCTCGGCGAGACCGTCGCCTCGGTGGGATCCGAAGCGGCGGAAGCGCATCTGGGGGTGGTGGCCTGGATCGCGGTGGTGCTGATCTTCCTGCTCGGCTGCGGCCTGTGGTGGCTGTACTTCGCCTACGGCTTCTCCGCGGTCGAACATTCCCTACGCACCAATCAGATTCGCGGCAATGTGGTGCGCGACGTGCTCAGCTACGGGCATCTGCTGCTGGTCATCGGCCTGGTGCTGGTGGCGGTCGGTGCGCGCACCATGGTCGAGCATCCGACCGCGGTCGCGCACGGCGCGGCCGGATACCTGCTGCCGCTGGGCGCGACCCTGTTCGTGACGACGTTCCTGTTCACCCGCTGGCGCATGTTCGGTGCGGCGACCCTGGGCCGGTTGATCACCGCCCTGGTGCTGGCCGCGCTCACCGCCGCCGCCCCGCTGCTGCCGCAGATCGCGGTGCTGGCGCTGACGACGGCGATTCTGGCCGCGCTCAATATCTTCGAGCACTGGATCGTCTCGACCGGCCGCCCGCTCCTGCTGCTGCGGCACCCGTTCCGGGCGCGCTAACCCACCGGCACGATCGTGGCGACGATGGTCTGGATCTGATCGTCGTGGATCACGAAGGTCTCGGTGATGTCCACGGTCACCAGTCGCACGCCGCCGAAGCCGGAATCGAGCAGGTAGCGGGTCGTCACGGTGTCGCCGTCCTCGCTGATGTGCAGGTCGTGGATGCGTTGGATGACCGAGTACTGCACGCCGTGGTCGAGGTCGTTGGTGAGTTGCGGTCCGGAGAAACCGGTTTGCAGGCCCGCCTCGACCCGGGTCGCGTCGGGCGCGAACGGGACGTTCGAGGCGTCATGGCTGACCAGCGCGAAGATGTAGGAGGCCGCGATCTCGGCATGGCGGGTCCGGAGTGGCTGTGCGTCCGCGGTGGCGATACCGGTCGCGGGCCCGAGCGCCGCGACCGCCGCCACCGACAGAACTGCAACATGTCCTAATTTCATCCGCTGATGCTGGCTCGAGCACCGCTGCCGCGCAACCGGTTCCGCAAATCCGCGACCCGGTCGCGCACGGTCGGCCGGACGGGCTCGCCGCCGACGAACTCCGCCAGATCGGCGATCACCGCCGAATCCACATGCTGCGGAACCAGATAGCTCGCCGGTGTGGACGGACCGGTCCCGGGGAAGAGCATGTGGTCATCGGCGGGGTAAACCCGCACGGTGGCATCCGCGCCCGCGAGCCCCGCCTCCCATCCGGGCAGGTCCTCCTCGGCCGTGACCTGATAGTCGCGGCCACCCTGCACGAGCAGGATCGGCCGGTCGAGCGCGGCGGCGGTGGCGACCTGGTCGTAGTCGCGCAGATCCAGCCAGTAGGAGGCGGGCCAGCCGAACAACAGCTCGGCGGTGGGGGTTTGCGCCGACAGCTGGGGACTCTCGGTGCACGCGACCTGTTTCCGGGTGGCGGCCAGGATGTCGGTCAGGTCCTCCTCCGGCTGCACCGCCGCGATGTGGTGCAGGGCGCGCAGGATGGACCGGGTCAGCGGAACCGTGTCCCCGGCCAGGATGATCACACCGGCGATGCCCGGATCCGCGGCCGCGATGCGCGGTGCCGCCTTACCACCGCCGCTGTGCCCGGCCACGAAGACCCGCGCCGGATCGACCCCGGGCTCCCGCCGCAGCAACTCGACCGCCGCGAGCGCGTGCGGAAGGTATTCGTCGACCATGGTGAAGCCGGGGGCGGATTCGGATCCGCCGTGCGTGTGCCCCACTTTGTCGAAGCGCACCACCGCCACACCGCGCGCGGCCAGCCCCCAGGCGAGGTCCTTGAACGGCTTGTTCGGGCCGACGGTGACATCGCGATCGTTGGGTCCCGAGGACACCAGCACGACGGCGGGCCGCGGGCCGCGCCCCTTGGGCAACGTCAGCGTGCCCGAGACCGCGGTGGCACCCGAACCCAGGCTGATCTCCCGTTCGGTGAACAGTCGGGGCGAAGCGTAATCCGGTGCGGTCCAGCCGGATTCGGAGGGCGCGGCCAGTCGCAGACCGTGCAGCAGGCCCGCGGCGTCGATCGCCAGGTGGACCGCCAGGCCGCCGCTCTCGCAGGTCACGAGCACCTGCGTCCTGGTCAGCCCGTCGTCGGAGAGTTCGACCGCGGGCGTGCCGAGCTCGCGCACCGCCCCGATCCTGGCGATCTCCCCGGTCCAGCCGACGCGCACGGTCTCGGCGGAGATCACGGCCGCCATGCGCGGTGCGAACAGGGTCGCGAGTTCGTCGAAGCGTTCGTCGCGCAGCAGCTCGGCGACGGTGGTGGCCACGGTCGCGGGGTTCTTGTCGGTGGTGGAGTCGTGGTGAACGGTCATGCCGCCGAACCTTTCTCAATCGGTGCAATCATTCTTACAATTGAGAACGTTATCAGGATATGAGAAGGTGGGGAAGTGGAAACTTTCGAGCTGCTGGCGCATCCGGCGCGGCTGCGCATCGTGCACGCACTGCGCGGCGACCGCACCCTCACCACCGGCGAACTGTGCGCCCGCCTGCCCGACACCTCGAAGGCGACCGTGTACCGCCACGTCGACGCCCTCACCGCCGCGGGCATCCTGGAGGTCGCCGAGGAACGTCGGGTGCGCGGTGCGGTGGAACGGCTCTACCGGCTGCGATCCGACCGCGCGGCCATCCCCGCCGAGGCCGCCACCGGGCTGCCCGCCGACGGCTACCGCTCGGTCTTCGCCATGGCCATGGCCGTGCTCGTCGCCGAGTTCGACGCCTACCTCGCCGGTGAGAACGCCGATCCCGCGGCCGATCTCGTGGGGTTCCGTCAACACGCCCTGTGGCTGAACCGCGAGGAACTCGAGCAGCTCATCACCGACCTGCGCGCGGTCATCGTCCCGCGCCTGGACAACCAGCCCGCCCCGGGCCGCGACCAATACCTGTTGAGCCCCATCCATTTTCCGATCGAGCGGGCGAGCATCGAGTAATTCATTACGGTGGGTAAAGAATTCGGTGAGGAGTGATCGCATGTCGAACGATCGGGCGGATCTGCTGATCCGGGCGGGAGCCATCCATACGCTGGTGCCGGGGCAGGAGGCGCAGCGGGCGCTGGCGGTGCGCGGGGACCGCATCGCAGCCGTGTCGGCGGACCCGAACGGGTTGGACGGCTGGATAACCGACGACACCGTCGTCCTCGATCGCCCGGACGCGACGGTGCTGCCCGCCTTCGACGACACCCACACGCACCTGATGATCGCCGCCAACAGCGCCCACGACGTGCCCGTGCACACTGCACGCGACATCCCCGAACTGCTGGAGTTGATTCGCGAGCGCGCCCAGCAGACCCCGCCGGGACAGTGGATTCGCACCACCGCGAACTGGCAGGAGATCAATCTGCCCGAGCGGCGGTTTCCGACCGCGCGGGAACTGGATTCGGCCACCGACAAGCATCCGGTGCTGCTCATGCGCGGCGGCCACAATATCGTGGTCAACAGTGCCGCACTGGAATTGGCCGGGATCACCGCCGAAACCCAGGCACCCGCGGGCGGGCACATCGGGCGCGAGGAGGACGGCACGCTCAACGGCTGGTTGCAGGACAATGCCATCCCGATGGTGGCGCGGCTGCTCCCGGCCGCCACCGTGGCCCAGCGGATCGACGGATTCCGCACCGCCACCCAGGATTACGCCGCCAAGGGCATCGGCGCGGTGCGGGACGCCATGGTCCAGGTCGACGATATCGCGGTGCTGTCCGCGGCCCTGGACGCCGATACGCTGCGGGTTCGGGTGCGAGTCATGGCCTCCGCCTTGGGATTACGCACCGTCGAGGCCGTCGGCGACCTGCTCGACCGGCTCGAGGAATGGCGCTACCTGCCCGGCCCGTGGCTGTCGGTGTGGGGCGTGAAATTCGGACTCGACGGCGGCATCGAGGCCGGGGCCACCCGCGAACCCTACGCCTGTGACCACGAATTCCACGGCTACCTCACCTGGGAGCCGGAGGTGCTGGTGGAGGCCATGGACCGGGTGCTGCGGCGCGGCTGGCGGATCGGGACGCACGCCTACGGCGACCGCGCGGTGGAGCGCCTGCTCGACGTGTACGCCGAACTGCAGGCCCGCCACCCGGGACTGCCCGCCGGGACGCTGGTCATGGAACACGGCGGCCTCGCCGACGACGAATTGCGGGCCCGCACCGTCGACATGGGCATCCCCGTCACCATCCAGCAGCCGCTACTGCACGACATCGCCCGCATCGAGGACACCTACTGGGGCCCCGAGCGTGTGAATCGCCTGTTCCCGGCGCGCGGCTGGATCGACCGCGGCGCCCTGGTGACCGGCGGCTCCGACTATCCGGTCGGCTCCTACGGCGCGATGCGCTCGGTCTGGGGCATGGTCACCCGCGAAACCGTCACCGGCGTACGCGGCCCCGAACACGCCATCACCCCCGCGGAAGCCATCGCCCTCCACACCACGAATGCCGTTGCCCTACTGGGCGAGTCCGACACCCGCGGCCTCCTCACCCCGGGCCGCCTCGCCGACCTCACCCTCTGGCCCCTCGACCCCACCACCGCGCCCGCCGAGCAACTCCACGACCTGCAACCCACCCACACCGTGATCGGCGGCCGCCTCATCCACGGTGCGGCGTGACCTCCCAGGTCAATAGCTGACTGGTTGCTAGTCTGCCCGAATGCATGCAGCTCAGCGGGTTTACCGGTCGCGGCCACCCGGGCGTCGATGACGATCCGGGGGAGCCGGGAGGGGGCGGAGATTGTCACCGCCCTGTTGGCGGCGCTCATCGCGGGGCTGTCGCTGATGGTGCCCATCGACTTCGCGTGGACCTCGCGCAGCTCGCAGTTGCGGCTGGATCTGCTGGTTTTCAGTCTGCCGCAGGCGATTGCGGCCGGTGCGCTGGTCGCCGTGGTCGCGGCGGTGTTGTCGACCGCGCTGGGCGGGCAGAGTTTGCGGTGGGGTGTCGCGCTGGGCGGGGCGGCGCTGCTGTTCGTGAACCATCTGCTGGGGCGGCACGCGGTGCTCGGCACTTCGCTGGCGACCCTCAACTTCCTCGACTCGATCGCCGGGGGCCTGATCTTCGGCGGTTCCGGCGCGGCGGTGCTGTCGCGGTCCCGCATCGAATCCCGCTACTCCTGGGCGGCATTGGCGTGGCTGCTGGGAGCCATCGCCGGGGTGGTGCTGCAGGCGTACGTGCCCGAAACCCGCTCCCGCATGGTCGATCAGCACTTCCCGCAGAACTGGCCCGCTCTCGACTCACCCCCGCTGTGGCTCATCACGATGGCCCTGATCCTGATCGGGTGGCGGTTCCTGCGCGAACCGGGTGCGCAACCGGCCGAAGCGCTTTCGATCCAGCTGCCCATCGTGCCGATCATCGCGGGCGCGTTCGTGATCGGGGTGAGCCTGTTCGGGTCCGGCATCCTGGCCCGGCACGGCGACAGCGTGCGCGATATCGCGGTCGCGATCGGGGCGACGGCGGTGGCCGCCCTGCTCGCCGCGCTGCTGCTGCCCGACCGCGACGGCAGTCAGGTGCTGCTGGCGGTCGGGTTGGCGGGCGCGGGCAGCGTGGTGCTGGCCAACCGGATTCCGGGCTGGTCGCTCCCACTGCTGACGGCGCTGGTCGCGCTCGGGCTGCTGGCCGGAACCCGCTGGCCCGCAGTGCGGATCGCGGCCGTCGGCATCATCGGGCTGTCGGCGTATTCGGTGCTGGTGGTCGCGGCCGGGCACCCCGCGGTGCTGACCGGACTCGGGCAGGGGCTGCTCGCGGTGCTGGCGGGCTACAGCTTCGGGGCGGTCACCCCGCGCTACGGCTCCACCCGCGTGCTCGGCATCGCCCTGGTCTACGTGCCGTCCCCGGTGCTCGCGCTGCGCGACTACACCCGCCGCGGCCACTGCCTGCTCACCGATCCGGGAAAGCCCTGCGTCATAGACGATTTCCGATCCTTCGCACCCGGCTGGACGGCGACCGCCCTCGCGGTGGCGTGCGCCGCGGGCCTGTGGGTGCTGCTGCGCCGCCGCCCCGAGGACGATCCGCCGACCTGAGCCCGGCGAGCCTGGGTACGGTGGCGGACATGAACGCGCTGCTGCACCGGATATTGGATATCGCCCCGATCTGGGTGTATCTCGTCGTCACCCTGCTGGTGTTCGTCGAGGACGCGATCTTCGTCGGCTTCGTGATTCCCGGCGAGACCGCGGCCGTGCTGGGCGGCGTGGCCGCCAGCCAGGGGCACGTGGTGCTCGGCGTGATGATCGTGCTGGTGGTCGCCGCCGCGATCCTCGGCGACAGTGTGGGTTACGAGGTCGGCAAGCACGTCGGCCCCCGGCTGCTGCAGATCTCCCTGCTCGACCGCCACCGCGGCCGCCTCGACAAGGCCCAGGACTACCTGGCCCGCCGCGGCGGCTGGGCGGTGTTCCTGGGCCGCTTCACCGCCTTCTTCCGGGCCATGATGCCCGCCCTCGCGGGCACCTCCCGCATGCCCTACCGGCGCTTCCTGATCTTCAACGCGGCCGGCGGAATCGTCTGGGGCACAACGTTCGTGGTGCTCGGATTCGTGGCCGGGCAGTCCTACGAGGCGGTGGCCAAGACCGTCGGCCGCGACCTGGCCATCGGGGTCGCGGCCGTGGTGATCCTGGGCCTGATCATCTGGAAGGTTCGCGAACGCCGCCGCGACCGGAGCCTCGAAGCCGAGTACGAGGCCACCCACGAGCCCACCCGCGAAAGCTAGACCAGCGCCGGTTCGGGACGCCGCGGCTCGCTCTCGGGTTGCGGCCCTTCGAGATTCAGCGTCGGCAGCACCCGATCCAGGCTCCGCGGCAGCCACCAGGCCCGGCGACCCAGCAGCGCCAGCACCGCCGGAACCAGCGTCAGCCGCACCGCGAACGCGTCGATCAGCACGCCCACCGCCAGCGCGAACGCGATCGGCTTGATCAGCGCATCGTCGGTGGGCACGAAGGACGCGAAGACCACCACCATGATGGTCGCCGCCGCCGTCACCACCCGGGCATTGTGGCGGGTGCCCGCCACGATCGACGCCTGCGCGTCACCGGTGTGCAGCCACTGCTCGCGAATCCCGGACACCAGGAACACCTGGTAATCCATGGCCAGCCCGAACAGCACACCCACCAGGATGATCGGCAGGAAACTCACCACCGGACCGACCTTGGTGACACCGAACAGGTCTGCGGCCCAACCCCATTGGAACACCGCCACCGTGGTGCCCAGCGCCGCCGCGACCGACAGCAGGAAGCTCACCGCCGCCTTCACCGGCACCGCGATCGAACGGAACACCGCGATCAACAGCACCAGGCTCAACCCGACCACGATCGCCAGGAACGGCAGCAGCGAGGACGAAAGCCGTTGCGAGACATCGATGGTGACGGCGGTGTCGCCGGTGACGGCCAGCTGCGCCTCCGGGGCCGCGGCGGGCACGTGGTCGCGGATGGCGTGCACCAGATCGGCGGTCTGCTGCGATTCGGGGGCGCTGGAGGGGACCGCCAGGATCAGCGACTGCCCCGCCTGCCGGGTCGGCTGCGGCGCGGCGACATAGGCGACGTCGGGCAGCTTGCGGACCGCGTCGGCAACCGTTGCGGCGGCGTGGGTATCACCCTCCGGCGCGTCCACGACCACCACCAGCGGGCCGTTGAAGCCGGGCCCGAACTTCTCGGCGATGGTGTCGTACGCCTGCCGCTGACCGGATGAGGTCGCCGCGGAGCCGTTGTCGGGCAATGCCGTTCGCAGTGAGGCGACGGGCAGGGCGAGCAGGATCAGCGCACCGGCCACAGCCACCACGGTGACCAACGGTCGCGCCGTGACCAGCCGCGCCCACCGCGCGCCCATGCTGTCCCGGCGTGCGGCGGTGTCGTCAGGGTGTGCGGCGGTGTCGTCGGCGCGCAGGGCGGTGTCGTCCGCGCCCATTGTGATCCGGCGATGAGTTCGTGAGCCGGGCCGCGGAGCCAAACGGCCACCGGCGAATCCGGCCAGCGCGGGCAGCAGCGTGAGCGCCACCGCCACCGCGATCAGCACCGCGCCGGAGGCGGCCAGACCCATGACCGTCAGGAAGGGAATGCCGATCACGCTCAGCGCGGCCAGCGCGATGATCACCGTGGTGCCTGCGAAAACTACTGCGCTGCCTGCGGTTTCATTGGCGCGGCGCACCGAATCTCGGGGCGAGAGTCCCGCCGTGAGCTGCGATCGATGCCGCGAGAGGATGAACAGCGCGTAGTCGATCCCTACCGCCAGGCCCAGCATGAGCGCCAGCGTCAGCGCGGTCGAGGAGATCGGCACCACCGCCGAGAGCCCCAACATCCCGCCCACCGTGACCGCGATACCGAAAACCGCTGAGAGAATGGGCATTCCGGCGGCCAGCAGCGACCCGAAGGTGATCAGCAGCACCAGCACGGCCACCGCGATCCCGATCACCTCGGTGATGCCCGGATGCATCTCACCGACCCCGTACGCGGAACCGCCGACCGACACGTCCAGTCCGGCCTCGCGGGCCGGATCGGTGGAGCGTTCCACCGCGTCGCGGGCCGCGCTGGTCACCTTGGACCGGTCGCCGTCGAAGTGCACGACGCCGATCGCGGTCCGCTGATCGGGGGAGACCATGCCCGCCTGCTGCGGCGCGGTCACCCCGATCGCGCCCGGCGCGGCACCCGCCGTCGCGAGGGTCTGCTGAATGGCCGCGCGGTAGGGCGCTTCGGAGATGAGGTGACCCGCCGGCGCGGTGAACACGATCTGCGCAGTGGCCCCGGCCGCGTCGGGCGCGGTCTGCGACAGCGAGTCCAGAGCCCGCTGGGACTCGGCCCCGGGCACGGTGAAGCGGTCGTCGAGGCGGCCCCCGGCCAGCACGGCCCCGCCCACGACGGCGATCAGCAGGACGGCCCAGATCGAGACGACCAGGCCACGGCGTCGGAAGGCGAAGTCGCCGATCCGGCCCAGCAGTGCGCTCATCGATGAATCCTTTCGGCGGAATGCGGTGGTGGTGACGGGCGAGACAGGATGTTGGCGGGTGTGAACTTTATGGGTGTTAACTTGCCCTGCGATCTGTACGGGTGTCAACATTCGTGTTGTGGACATCACCGACGATGCGGCCGCCCGACCGGTTCGCGAGGGTCCCTACCATCACGGCGACCTGCGCAACGCCCTCGTGCTCGCCTCCGCTCAGCTCGCCGAGATCGGCGGACCCGCCGCGGTCACCGTCCGCGCCGCCGCCCGCGCGGTCGGCGTCACCGCCACCGCCGCCTACCGGCACTTCAGCGGCCACGAGGAACTCCTCGCCGCGGTCCACGACCACGCCGGGGAACTGCTCTTCGACGCCATCTCCGGCGCGATGAAAAACGCTGCCGAACAAGACGATCCGACCGCCACCGCCATCGCCGCGCTGGCCACCGCGGGCCGCGCCTACATCGAATACGCCGACCGCGAACGCGGCCTGTTCCGAACCGCCTTCTGCGGCAGCGACATCGACCTGCTCCAGACCAAGGACGTGCGCGCGGACCCCATCTTCGTGCTCATCGGCGTCGGCCTGGACGCGCTGGTCGAGGTGGGCTTCATGGATTCGCGCCAGCGCCCGGGTGCGGAATTCACCGCCTGGGCCGCCGTGCACGGACTGGCCACCCTCATCGTCGACGGCCCGCTCGCCGACGCCGAACCCGCCGAACGCGAGGCGGCCATCGACCACACCGTGGCCACCATCCTGCGCGGCTTCGCCACCGGACCGCACGCCGAGCCGTACCGCAGCACCGACCCGCACATCGCGCTCCCGGCCTGAACCCACGAGACCCGGCGCGGGCGTGCCGAATTCACCGGTGTGTCGGAAACCCGTAAGGTGTCAGCGTTTTGATGTCGTGGTTCACCGCGCACATCTGTGCTGACCCCCGAGGATTTCGCGTGCTCAACCCGCTCGGCACGGTGCCCCGCACCGGCATACCCGCCCACCTGGCCGCCGACATGACCATGGACGAGCAGTACGAATGGCACCGCTCGTTCCTGAAGCGGCACCGGGTCAGCCGCCGGAACTTCCTGTGGGGCAGCGCGGCCGCGGCCATGGCGGCCGGGCTCGGCTCCGCCTTCGGTGGCCGCGGCATCGCCTATGCCGACGACGCGCCGCTGGCCGTCGGCGGCCGCCGCGTCGGCTACGGCAATGACGCCGCCAGCCAGCTGCGCTTCTCCGCCCAGCTGTCGCGGAATCCCGGCGCCACCAAGGTGTTCCTCGACCACGGCCCGACCCCCGCCCTGGGCGGCACCCTCGAGGCCGAGGTCCGCAACCTGGTCACCCAGCTGCCGCGCACCGACGGCGGCGTGCTCTCGGCCGAGCAGTTCTACGTCCACGCACCCGTCGACGATCTGCCGGGCCGCTTGCCGCACTTCTACCGCTGGCGCACCGCCGACGGCTACCTCGGCGACGTCCTCTCGGCCAACACCGCCATGCCCAGTTCCCGTGCGGCCCTGCTGCCCTTCCGTTTCACCATGATGGGTGACCAGGGCATCGACGACACCCCGGGCCTGCCCGCGGGCATGCCCGCCGGGTCCTACCGCAACAAGTACGGCGAGGGCGACGCCCCCAGCTCTCGCAATGCCGAGAACATTCAGCGCCAGATCGTCGCCAGCAACCCGGAATTCCACATCCTCGCCGGGGACATCTGCTACGCCGACACCTCGCACGGTGGCGGCCCGGACTGGTTCGTACCCAACGGCAAGTCCGACAACGACGCCATCGACGCCTACAACCCGTTCGTGTGGGACACCTACCTGCAGGCCATCGAATCCAGTGCGGGACACGTGCCGTGGATGTTCGCCACCGGCAACCACGACATGGAAGCCGTCTACGGCACCCACGGCTACGGCGGACTCACCGCCCGCATGGACTTCCCCGACAACGGGCCCGCGGGCTGCCCGTCGGTGTACTCCTTCACCTACGGCAATGTGGCGGTGCTGTCGCTGGACGCCAACGAGGTGAGCTGGCAGGTGCGCGCCAACCTCGGCTATTCCGGTGGGGCACAGAACAGTTGGGTGGAATCCACCCTCGCCCGGTACCGGTCGGACCCGAACATCGACTTCATCGTGTGCTTCTTCCACGAATGCGCGTACGCCACCGGCATCGGCGGCGCGAGCGACGGCGGCGTGCGTGGCGCGTGGGCCGACCTGTTCGACCGCTACAAGGTCGACCTGGTGCTGCAGGGCCACAACCACAATTTCGAGCGCACCGATCCGATGCGCGGCGGCTCACCCACCAAGGCCGCGCCCGACAACTCGATCGTCTACCCCGACACCGACGGCACCGTCTACTACGTGGTCGGCGGGGGCGGCGCGGCGCACGGCACCTTCGCGGGCGGGGACACCTACCGCGGCAACGAGAAGCCTGACACCTTCGTGCCCGAGTCCACGCTGTGGGGTTCCGACGGCAAGGAGACCAAGGAGGCCGCGGCCTGGTCGCGGGTGCGCTTCAGCCGCTACTCCTTCATCCGGGTCGATGTCCGGCCGGGCGTCTTCGCCAGCGAGATGGACGTGATCGCCGTCGACGAGAACGGC
This sequence comes from Nocardia heshunensis, assembly GCF_054782115.1. Taxonomy (NCBI): domain Bacteria; kingdom Bacillati; phylum Actinomycetota; class Actinomycetes; order Mycobacteriales; family Nocardiaceae; genus Nocardia; species Nocardia heshunensis. The sequence continues at coordinate 889,780 of NZ_BAAGTC010000009.1, forward strand.
CGCGAATTCGACAAGGTCACCTACCGCCGCATGGTTTCCCGCTAGCCCGCCGCAGGGCGGATGAACCGCCGCGAAGCCGCGGCGCATACTTGACGCCGTGGTACGGATCGAAACACCGCTGCACATGAGCAGTTTGGTGAGCTCATGGCGGTGGGACAGCTCGACTGTCCTGGTCACCGCCGTGCTGGGTCTCGCCTACGCCTTCTGCTTCGTCAAGGGACGCCAACGCGGCGAACAGCTTTCGACCGGGCGGGCCGTGTGCTTCGCTCTCGGCGGGCTGGGCGTGTGGCTGTATTCCGGGCTCGGCGTGATCGGCGTCTACTCCGACACGCTGTTCTGGGTGCGGGCACTGCAGGTGCTGATCCTGCTGTACCTGGTCCCGTTCGCGCTCGCCGCCGGTGCGCCGTTCACGGTGCTGCGCGCGGCCCTGGGCCCGGCCGGACGTGAACGCCTCGACGCCGTGCTCACCGGCGGCTTCGCCCGGGTGCTCACCCATCCGGCCACCGCGTCGGTCATGATCCTGCTGCTGCCCTGGGTGCTGTTCCTCTCGCCCTGGTACGAGTCGGTGCTGCGCAACGGGGGCGTCGACGCGGGCACCCGAATCCTCGTGGTGGCCATCGGTTTCCTGTACTTCTACTCGCGGCTGCAGGTCGACCCGACGCCCCGGCATTTCACGCAGGGCCTCTCACTGCTGATCACCATCGCCGAATCGCTGGCCGACGGCATTCTCGGCATCGTGCTGTGGCTGGGACCGCTGGTGGCTGCGGGCTACTACACCGAGGTCGGGCGCACGTGGGGTCCGGACATGCGGATGGATCAGACCGTCGGCGCGGGCATCCTGTGGCTGCTCGGCGATCTGCTGGGCCTGGTCTACTCGCTGGTCGTGATGCGCAGGTTCGCGGCGGACGAGAAGGTCCGGGCGGGGGAGATGGACGCCGAACTCGACGCGGCCGAGGCCGCGCAGCCCAAACGCAAGCGGGTGGCGAGCGCGGTGGTCGCCGAGGACGACGAGCCCGCGTCCACCGGCCTGTGGTGGGAGAACGATCCGCAGCTGCGGGAGCGTTTCCGGCGCTGAACGGTTTCAGCAATCTAAGGACATTTGTAGCTATTTCTTAGCGGACTTTTACTGGACGCTTGACCTGGACGCCCGAAACCCCCGTCCACTTCGCTCTCGGGACGCACCCAGAGGAAGGTCAACGCCCGCCAGAAAGCAAGTGTCATGCAGATCCGCAAGTTTGCCGCTACCTCGACGATGGTCATTGCCGCCCTCGGCGTCACCGCAGGTCTCGCCCACGCCGAGCCCGCCCCGGCCCCCGTTCCGGTCCTGCCCTCCCTCATCGACGGCGTGAACCAGGGCATCGCCCAGGTCGCCCCCTCCATCCACTGGAACGCCAAGATCGAGGGCGACTCCGTGGTCGTCGACACCGACAAGGGCTCGCTCACCACCGACAACGGCCAGCTCCAGGTCCGCGACGACAACGGCGTGGTGGTCACCGCGGTTCCGTTGTCCTACACCGTGAACGACCTCGACTATCCGATCCAGGCCACCGTGAACGGGCTGCGCGCCACCCTCACCCCGGACACCGATCCGGCCTCGGCCCGCCCGACCGCTCTGCCGCTGCACGACGTGACCAGCTCCAAGCAGTCCAGCTTCGATGACGCCGTCTCGGCCGCGGCCACCCAGTTCGGTCTGGCCACCGCCATCGGCACGTTGGTCGGCACCGTCATCGGCGGTTCGCTCGGCCTCGTCATCGGCGGTATCGCCGGTGGTGGCGTGTTCTCGATTCCCGCCGCACTGGCCGGCGCGGCCACCGGTATCACCCTCGGCGCTGCCGCCGGTCTGGTGCTGGTCGGTGTGCCCGCCGCGATCATCGTCGGAATCGTGTTCCTGAACCGGATCAACAACCCGGCCGAGCAGGGATAGCCGGTAATTCGCGACAACAAAGGCCCGGTCAATGCATGTATTGATACGGGCCTTTTTCGTGTACCCAAAGATTGCTTCGAAGTGTGATCCAAGACTCTGGGAACATGTTCTTTACGCGTTACATATGATTCGGACCGTTTTCGGCACGTTTTGGCAACAACTAGGCAACATTTGCTGGCTTATCTTATCTCGGGTGCTCGATGAGGACCTCGCTCCCAAGAGGGAAGCGCCCGTTCAAGAAAGCGACGAGAAGTAATGCGTTTCAAGAAGTTCGCCGCCACGTCGGCACTCGCCATCGCGGCCCTCGGAATCAGCGCCGGCACCGCCTACGCGGACGCCCCTGCCGCCGCCACCGACGCCCCCGGCATCCACTGGGACGCCAAGATCGAAGGCGCTTCGGTCGTGCTGAAGACTGATCTCGGTTCGCTCGACACGCAGGACGGGCAGTTCCAGGTGCGTGACGGCCAGGGTGGTCTGGTGACCGCGTTCCCGCTGTCGTTCCAGAAGGACGGCCTGGCCCACCCGGTGGCCGCTCAGATCGACGGCAACACCGCCACCTTCACCCCGAACATGGACCCGGCCGCCGCCACCCCGGCCCCGCTGCTGCACGACGTCGCCAGCCAGTCCGACCAGGATGCCGCCTGGTCGAATGCCAACTCGCAGTTCGGCATTGCCACCGGCATGGGCACCCTGATCGGCACCCTCATCGGCGGCGTCGGTGGCTGTGCCCTGGGCGCGTTCCTCGGCACCCCGGTGCTGCTCCCCGGCTGGATCGGCGGCTGCCTCATGGGCGCGGGCATCGGCATCCCGGTCGGTGCCGCGGCCGGTCTGGTGCTGACCGGTGGCGTCGCCGCCATCGCGATCGGCCTCGGCCTGTTCAGCCGCCTCAGCGCGCCGGACTCCACCCCGGCCACCAACTGATCTCTTGATCAGGGTCTGACCGAGACCACCACGGTCAGGCCGGTCGCGGCAGCGGCAACTGCCGTGGCGTACGAGTGCCTGTGCAGGAGGCACCGAGCGAGAACAGAATTCGGGCCGGATCGTCACTGACGATCCGGCCCGAATTCGTCGGCGCGCACCCGGGATTCAGGTGTTCGGGCGCGCGGGAACGGCGTTGACTACGCGCAGGCGGCGTTGAACGTGTCGACCGCGGGGGCCAGATCGGTGATGTTGTCGTCGGTCAGCGCGGTGACGAAGGCCGAGATCGCGGCCTTGTCCGAACCATTGGCGGCAATGCCGTTCAGATTGGCGGCCAAGGCCTGCTGGCCGTCGGGGTCGATACCGTCGGGGTACTGGGCTCGCGCCGCGTTGATGAAATCGACGGCCGCGCTGCAGGCGGCGGACTGCGCCGACGCGGTGGCGGTCGGCAGCGCCAGCAGGGCGGCGGTGGTGGCCACGGCCAGCAGGCCGGACGTCAGGATCTTGCGCATGTGGTGTCTCCGGTTACTCGGTACTGCGATGTGACGGTAGCGAGTGTGCCGCAGGACACCGACAAAACCCGAAAGCCCCACGGAAAGTCTCCGTGGGGCAAGGGATTCCGCGTGTCGGGCGAGCCCGGCAGACGGTACCGGGCGCGAGCGCGACGTTCGCGACAGCTCTAGCGCGGGCGGCGCGACAGGATGGAGTCGCGAATCAGGATGAACGCCAGCCCGATCGCGAACAGCACCAGGAAGATGTAACCGACATTGCCGCTGCCCGACGAGCTGCCCTGCTGGTTCTCGAACAGCATGCCCAGCAGGATCACGACGACGACCCAACCGGCGGCGCGGGCGGTCCGGCGCGATTCACCGCTCCAGCCCCACGCGGCGGACGGAACCTCGGCGGTGTCGACCTTGGTCACGACATCCTTCGGGTGCGCGGGTTCCAGTTCCGTGGCGGCCACTTTGGCTCCTTTACGGCTCGAATCGATTGCTGGCCAATATCGTGACATACGACCCGCTGTCGTAGCGACCAGGGGGAGGGACAACTCTCGTAACTCTCCGGGGCAAGCCCCGGAAACCCCCGCCGAGCAAGGGCGTGTCGCCCGCGTGCAGGGCCGGGCAACGGTGTCGATGGTGTCAAGAGACAATGGCCCTGTGTCCGACGTTGTGAGAGTTCTGCTGCTGGGCAGCACCGGTTCGATTGGTACGCAGGCACTGGAGGTGATCGCGGCCAACCCCGACCGTTTCGAAGTGGTGGGTCTGGCCGCGCGCGGGGGGAACACCGAACTATTGGCGGCGCAGATCGCGGCCACCGGCACCACCAACGTGGCGGTGGCCGACCCGGCCGCCGCGGCGAAACTCGGTGTGGCGCTGGCGGGCCCGGACGCCGCGACCGAGTTGGTGCGGCGCACCGACGCGGACGTGGTGCTCAACGCGCTGGTCGGGTCGCTGGGCCTGGAACCGACGCTGGCCACCCTGGAGTCCGGGCGGCGACTTGCCCTGGCCAACAAGGAATCTCTGGTCGCCGGTGGCTCATTGGTGACACGCGCGGCCAAGCCCGGCCAGATCGTGCCGGTCGACTCCGAACACTCCGCGCTGGCGCAGTGCCTGCGCGGCGGGCGCGCCGACGAGGTCGCGAAACTCGTGCTCACCGCCTCGGGCGGGCCGTTCCGCGGCTGGAGCACCGAGATGCTGGAATCGGTGAATCCGGCCGAGGCCAAGACCCATCCGACCTGGTCCATGGGCCCGATGAACACGCTCAACTCGGCGTCGCTGGTGAACAAGGGCCTCGAGCTGATCGAGACGCATCTGCTCTTCGGCGTCCCCTACGCGGACATCGACGTCACCGTGCACCCGCAGTCCATCGTGCACTCCATGGTCACCTTCAAAGACGGCTCGACGCTGGCGCAGGCCAGCCCGCCCGATATGAAACTGCCCATCGCGCTGGCCCTGGGCTGGCCGGACCGGGTGCCCGGCGCGGCGGCAGCCTGCGACTTCTCCACCGCCTCCACCTGGACCTTCGAACCGGTCGACAACGAGGTCTTCCCGGCCGTCGAACTCGCCCGGCGCGCCGGACTCGCCGGTGGCTGTGTGACCGCGGTCTACAACGCCGCCAACGAGATTGCGGTGCAAGCGTTCCTCGACGGCCTCATCCGATTCCCCGATATCGTGCGCACCGTCGCGCGCGTCGTGGAGTCCGCCGACCGCTGGAGTGCCGAACCCGGTAGCTTGGACGAGGTGCTCGCGGCCGATACGTGGGCGCGTGACACCGCACGCACGATCGTGCGCGGCTGACAGCAGGAGGGTTTCGAACCGGATGGGCTACGCGATCGGCTTCGTACTGTTCGCCCTCGGGATCACGGCCTCGGTCGCCCTCCATGAATGCGGCCACATGTGGACCGCGCAGGCCACCGGCATGAAGGTGCGCCGCTACTTCATCGGCTTCGGACCCAAGGTGTTCTCGTGGCGGCGCGGTGAGACCGAATACGGTCTCAAGGCGCTGCCGCTGGGCGGGTTCTGCGATATCGCGGGCATGACCGCCCTCGACGAACTCGAACCCGAGGAACTCGACCGGGCCATGTACCGCCAGGCCACCTGGAAGCGGATGCTGGTCATGTCCGGCGGCATCCTGATGAACTTCCTGATCGGGTACATCCTGATCGTGGTGCTGGCCGTGGGCTGGGGGCTGCCGCGTTTCGACCAGCCGCCGGAGACTCAGATCGGCAAGCTGGGCTGCGTCTCGAACATGAATCCCAAGGATCTGACGCTGCTGCCGTGCACCGGCGACAGCCCGGCGGCGCTCGCCGGACTGCAGCCCGGCGACCAGGTCACCAAGGTCGGTGACGTGGAGATCAAGACCTGGAAGGACTTCCAGGTCCAGACCCAGAAGCAGACGGGCACCTTCACCTACACCTTCAAGCGTGACGGCCAGACGATGACGGCGGAGATCACTCCGCAGATGGCGACCGTCTACGACAAGAAGGACGGCACGCCCAAGACCGTCGCGAAGGTCGGTGTGCAGCAGGACTATTACGCGCCGCGGCACTACAACATCCTGTCCGCGATCCCTGCGTCCGGCGCGTTCACCGGCCAGATCGCGGTCCGCACCGTGGAATCCCTGGCCAAGATGCCGTCCAAGGTCGTCGACCTGTGGCACGCCGTCACCGGCGGCGTCCGCGACCCGGAGACCCCGGTCAGCGTCTACGGCGCGTCCAAGATCGGCGGCGAGACCGCGCAGCACGGCCTGTGGTCGATGTTCATCCTGACCCTGGCCAGCCTGAACTTCTTCCTGGGCGCGTTCAACCTGCTGCCGTTGCTGCCGCTGGATGGCGGCCACATGGCGGTCGTCCTGTTCGAGAAGCTGCGCAACCTGTTCCGCAACCGCAAGGGCCTGCCCGACGGCGCTCCCGTCGACTACCTGAAGCTGCTGCCCGCCACCTACGTCGTCGTCGTGATAGGTGGCGCGTACATGATCCTCACCCTGGTCGCCGACATCGTGAACCCGGTCAAGCTGTTCCCGTAGCGGCGATGTCGCGCAACAGATCCCGGCACATGCGATCGGCGCGGCGGGTCGTCTCGGGCTGACGGAACTCCGGGGTCAGGGAAAGCACCTGGGCGCAGGCGGTTTCCAGGTCGATGAGGTGACCTATCGAGACGAAGACCGGTTTGACATCGGTGCGGGTGCGCAGGGCGCGGCCCACCGGGTCGCCGTCGATGGTGAGCACGCTGGAGCTGCCCCGCTCGCGGCCGGGCTCCTCGTAGTCGCCCCAGACGTTCTTGGCGACGCCGAGGGTGGGGATCCCGGTGAGCAGCCCGATGTGGCAGGCGAAGCCGAAGCGGCGGGGGTGGGCCAGGCCCTGGGAGTCGCAGATCAGTAGATCGGGTGTGACAGTGAGGTTTTCGAGCGCGTCGAGGGTGGTGGGCAACTCCCGGAAGGCGAGCAGGCCCGGCACGTAGGGGAAATCGGTGTGCCCCTGCGCGGTGGCGACCTCGACGGTCTCCAAAGTTGTGGCGTCCAACACCACGACGGCGGCGACCACGTTGCCGTCGTCGTCGTACGCCGAGTCAAGCCCCGCTACCGTCCGGAAATCCGGTGGCCGGGGGTTGGCGGCGATCACCTGGGGGCGCAGTAGATCTTGCAGGGCCGCAGCCGCTTCGGGGCTGGTCGGCCACGAATCGGGTTTCGCTACCTTCACAATTCGTACCGTAAACCTTCGCGTCATCTGCAACGAATAAGAACTGTAGGCCCCGGCCGATTCCGAGTCCTGCATCCGGCCCGGGTACCCTTGTCGCCGCCGTCACAGGGCGACCGGTATTCGAGCCTCGGTAAGCTCGGAGCCGGTAAGGGTGAGGACTTAGTCGAAAGTAGGCAGCCGATCGTGAGCAGTGCCATCGCTTTGGGGATGCCGGCCGCACCGGCGGCCGTCCTCGCACCGCGGCGCAAGACGCGCCAGCTGATGGTGGGCAATGTCGGAGTGGGCAGTGAGTTCCCTGTCTCGGTCCAGTCCATGACCACCACCAAGACCCATGACATCAACGCCACCCTGCAGCAGATCGCGGAACTCACCGCGTCCGGCTGCGACATCGTGCGCGTGGCCTGCCCGCGTCAGGAGGACGCGGACGCCTTGGCGACCATCGCCAAGAAATCACAGATCCCGGTGATCGCCGACATCCACTTCCAGCCGCGCTACATCTTCGCCGCCATCGACGCCGGGTGTGCCGCGGTGCGCGTGAACCCGGGCAACATCAAGGAATTCGACGGCCGCGTCAAGGAGGTCGCGAAGGCGGCCGGCGCCGCGGGCATCCCGCTGCGCATCGGCGTCAACGCCGGCTCCCTCGACAAGCGACTCATGGAGAAGTACGGCAAGGCCACCCCCGAGGCGCTGGTCGAGTCGGCGCTGTGGGAAGCCTCGCTGTTCGAGGAGCACGGCTTCGGCGACATCAAGATCTCGGTCAAGCACAACGACCCGGTCATCATGGTCGAGGCCTACCGTCAGCTAGCCGCCAAGTGTGACTACCCCCTGCACCTAGGCGTCACCGAAGCCGGTCCCGCCTTCCAGGGCACCATCAAATCCGCGGTGGCTTTCGGCGCTCTGCTCTCCGAGGGCATCGGCGACACCATCCGCGTCTCCCTCTCCGCGCCGCCCGCCGAGGAAATCAAGGTCGGCACCCAGATCCTGCAGTCGCTGAACCTGCGTCCCCGCAAGCTCGAAATCGTCTCCTGCCCGTCCTGCGGTCGTGCCCAGGTGGACGTCTACACCCTCGCCGACGCGGTCACCGCGGGCCTCGAGGGCATGGAAGTCCCCCTGCGCGTGGCCGTCATGGGCTGCGTCGTCAACGGTCCCGGCGAGGCCCGCGAAGCCGACCTCGGCGTCGCCTCCGGCAACGGCAAGGGCCAGATCTTCGTCAAGGGCGAAGTGATCAAGACCGTCCCCGAACACCTCATCGTCGAAACCCTCATCGAGGAGGCCATGCGCCTCGCCGAGGAAATGGGCGACACCACCGAGAGCGGCGCACCCGTCGTCACCGCGGGCTAGCCCCCAGAAGTAATGGCCCGGGCTTCGGCATTTGCCGAGGTCCGGGCCAATTTCATTGCCGTGCAAGAGGTCTCGTTCGTGTTAGGGTCAGCGAAGATCAACACTGGCGAACCCTCGGGGGATCGATGGTCACCTTCGCTGAGCTACGCGACGCGAAACCGGCATCCTGGACGACCGCGGCGGACGACCTGCTGGCGGCGGCCAAACAATGCGAGCGGATCAAGGACGACATCCACGACAACGGGGTGAAACCCCTCGACGAGCATTGGACGAGTACCGCCTACGGTCGGGCCCGCGAGGTGCTGACGCAGGTGGCGAATCGGGCCGAGGTCGCCTCGATCCTCGGCCGGGCTGCGGTCGATCCGCTCGACACTCTGTCGCATGCCGTGCAGATCGCGCAGAACGAGCTGCGCAACGGCATCGATATCGCCGAAGGGGCCGGGCTCACCGTCGATCCGGTCACCGGCGCGGTCTCCGCGCCCGCGCACCGCTCTCGTGACGAGGTCGCCGAAATGGCGAAGTACCGCAGCGATGCCCAGCGCCTGATCAACGACGCCATCGAGGCCGCGACCCAGGCCGACACGCTGTGCCTGCAAGCCCTTTCCGCCGCCCTCGGCGCGGACATCACCACGACCTCGATCGACGACGCGAAGAAGATTCAGGCCGACAACACCAAGAAGGCCCTGGAGGAAATCCGCGACACGCTCCCGGACGGACTGAGCGCGGATCAGACCGCCCAGTGGTGGAACAAGCTCACCCCGCAGGAACAGTTCGACCTCGAACGTGCCTGTCCCGTAGAGCTTTACGACCTACCCGGGATCCCGGACTCGGTGAAGAAGGAACTCGATCGCGCGGATCTCGGCTACAGCTCCGTCGGCACCGTGCGCTACGCCCTCGACAACTGGAACAACTCCCGGCTGGACTGGGTCGACAAGGACAATTGCACGAACTTCGCCTCCGACGCGCTGAAGTACGGTGGTGGAATGCCGGAGAAGGAGAGCGACTTCGGGCTGATCCCACGCCATTTCGACAAGAACGGCTGGAGCGACGGCTCCAACGGCGAGGGTGACGACATCACTCCGCCCGGGTGGTCGCACACTCCGACGTGGGGTGGCGCACAAGGCAATCGCGATTTCTTCGTCAAGAACGGCGGTCAGGTGGTTTCTCCCGACAAAGCCAAGCCCGGGGACGTCATGTATTACGAAGGTGCCGATACCCCGGGTAATCCGCATCCCAACGAGGTGCACCACACGGTCATCGTGACCGGGGTGCTGCCGGACGGGCAGATTCTGTACACCCAGCATTCCGGCGATGCGAAGAACTATCCGCTCTACGGTCGACTACCCGAATTCGAATCGGATCTGGGCAAGCAGAACATCGAAATCGTGCAGCCGAAGGCGACCTGGTGAGGTCCGGCCGCTGGCTCGCGCTACCGGCCGCCGCGCTGGTGGCGACGGTCGTGCTGATCGCGCTGCGCATCCGCATCGTCATTGCGCGCACCGGCCATTGGTACGGCGAAACCTGTGTGATCGGGCCGTACAACCCGGCCGAACGCACCTACCTGTACGTGATCACCGCAGTCTTCGTCCTGACCGTGGTCACCGCGGTACTCGTCGCGTTTCGAACCCGATCCGGTCGGGCCCGATGGATCGCCGTAGGACTGCTGGCCGCGTGCGCGGTCGTCGGGCTCTATCTGCTCACCGTGTGGGGCGGCCTCGAGACCAACAACAAACCGATTCCCGAAGAACCCTGCCCGACCTTGAAAGAGCAGCACGCGAATCAATGAGTGACGACGATCTGTCCATCGAACCCGCCAAAGTCAGCGCTGCGGGAAGCCAATTGGCCGATATGGCGACCGCCGCGCTCGCCAAGACGAATCAGTATTTCGATTCCCCAGCCACCGCGGCGAGCGACAATCCGGGATTCGCGAGCGGCGCGAAGCTGGTGGAGTTCGCCGGGAAGTTCCACACGGAGATGAACGGTTTCATCACCGACCTCGACACCAACGCCCAGCAGATCATCGCGGCGGCCGCGACCTACCAGACCACGGATGCCGACAACGCCGGGTTCCTGCGGGAAGTGAGCGCGTTGAACGGGCAGACGAAAGATGCGCTTCCCGGCCGCTGATGGCGGGCGGGTTTCCGCTGGTGGGTGGGCGGTTGGGGGCAATCGGGCGGCGCGGGTGGGGAAGTTCTGGCAGGCTGTGAGCGTGCGGAGTGTGCTGGAGCCTGCTCGCCGGGGCCGGGTGGCCGGGGCCCGTCAGCTTGCGAACCGCGATTTGAGTCAAGTTCTGAGGGTGCTCGACGCCGATCCCGTGGCGACGTGCATGGTCGCCGCACGCCTGCAGGAGTTCGGATTGGATCCGCGCGGGGTGTACGGGGAGCTGTGGAGCCGGGGTGGGCCGGGGGAGTCGTTGTGCTTCTCGGGGGCGAATCTGGTGCCGTTGCGGGGTGGTCGCGAAGACTTGAAGGCGTTCGCGGAGCGGGCGATCAAGGGCCCTCGGATGTGTTCGTCGGTGGTGGGGCGGCGCGAGCTGGCATTGCCGCTGTGGGAGTTGCTGGGTGAGCACTGGGGGCCGCCGCGGGAGCTACGGGAGGATCAACCGCTGCTGGCGTTGGAGCGGCCCGCGAGTGTCGGGCCGGATCTGCGGGTGCGGCGGGTACGGCCCGAGGAGGTCGACCGGTACATGGTGGCCGCGGTCGCCATGTTCACCGAGGAGATCGGCATCGATCCGCGCACGGGGGACGGCGGGCGCAGTTATCGCCGCCGGGTGGCGGGGCTGATCGAATCCGGCCGGGCCTGGGCGCGTTTCGAGGACGGCGAAGTCGTGTACAAGGCCGAGGTGGGGGCGTTGTCGCGGCGGACCGGGCAGATCCAAGGGGTGTGGGTGCATCCGGACAAGCGGGGTCAGGGGTACGGCACCACGGGCACCGCCGCTGTCGCGAATGTCGTGGTTTCCTCCGGGCGCACGGCCAGCCTGTATGTCAACTGCTACAACGAAGTTGCGCGTCGAGCCTACAAGAAGATCGGCTTCCGCCAGATCGCCACCTTCGCGACCGTGCTGCTGGACTGACGCCAATCCTGTGATGTGAGCGTGAAATCCGTTCCGGTGCTGTGTGTCGCACCGGTTTGCCAGTAGTTGGCTCTAGCATCTGTCCCGATGTCAACTCGGGTCCTTACCACGCTGATCGCCGCCGCCCTCGGCCTCGCCGCGGCCGGTTGCTCGACGGCGCCGCCGGGGGCCGCGCAGGCGGCCGAAGCCTTCGTCTCCGACTTCGGCAACCACGATGTGCAGGCCGCCGCCGACCGCACCAGTCAACCCGAAAAGGCCGGTGCCGCACTGGCTTCCGCGTGGGATCAGCTGCAGGCAGAGAAACTGGTGGCCAGCACCGGCGACGCCCGGGTCACCGGCGACACCGCCGTGGTCGACTACACCTACGAGTGGCACATGCCCAAGGACCGCGTCTGGACCTACAAGGGCCAGTTGCAGATGACCCGCACCGACGGCCGCTGGCAGGTGCGCTGGAGCGCCGCCGACATCCACCCGCAACTCGGCAATACCCAGACGCTGCAACTGCGTTCGACCCCGGCCCCGCGCGCCCGCGTGAACGAACGCTCCGGCGGCGATGTGCTGGTGCCTGGTTCGCTGTACCGGGTGATGTTCAAACCGTCCGCGTCGAAGGATCCGCGTGGCGTCGCGGGCACGCTGGCCAACACCCTGCGGCAGTTCGACGAACACCTCACCCCCGACTCGCTGCTGAGCACCGCCCGCAAGGCCGACGGCGCGTACACCACGGCCCTGCTCTCGGAATGGGAGTTCGGCCAGGTCAATTCGGAGCTGCTGGGCCTGTCGGGCGTCACCTTCAGCAAGGAATTCGATCTGGTCCCCACCGACCGGCGCTTCGCCCCGGACCTGATGACGCAGGTCCGCAAGACGGTGATCGACGAGGTCGACGGCAAGGCGGGCTGGAGTGTGGTCACCGTCAACGCCAATGGCGTGGACACCGACGTGCTCACCGAGGTCGATCCGCAAACCTCCCCGTCCTTTTCGCTGAGCGTCGACCGCAATGTCCAGAATGCCGCGCAGCGTGCGGTGGACGCCCGCACCGAGCAGGCCATGATGGTGGTGGTGCAGCCGTCCTCGGGTGCGATCCTGGCCATCGCGCAGAACGAGGAGGCCGACAAGGACGGCCCGGTCGCAGCGACCGGCCTCTACCCGCCGGGCTCGACCTTCAAGACGGTGACCGCCGCCGCGGCCATGACCACCGGCAGTGCCACCCCGGACACCTCGGTCCCGTGCCCGAGTCAGATCGTGGTGGGGGAGCGCACGATTCCGAACTACAACCTCTTCAGCGTCGGCACCGTCTCCATGGCGACCGCCTACGAGCGATCCTGCAACACATCCTTCGCCAAGATCGCCTCGGAGTTGAGCGGCGAGGATCTCCGCACGGCGGCTTCGGCTTTGGGGCTGGGCCCGGACTACACGGTGGCGGGCCTGCCGACGGTGTCGGGTTCGGTCCCGGCCGACGACGAGCTGGTGCAGCGCGCCGAGGACGGCATCGGCCAGGGCAAGGTGTTGGCCAGCCCGTTCGGGATGGCGTTGGTGGCGGCGACGGTCGCGCACGGGTCGACCCCGGTGCCGTATTTGATCGCGGGCCATCAGACCAAGGTCTCGGGTGATCGTCCGCAGCTGCGCCCGGAGGTGATCGACGGATTGCGGTTGATGATGCGCAAGGTGGTGCTCGGCGGTACGGCCGAGCGCATCGTCGATCAGGGTGAGGTCTACGGCAAGACCGGTGAGGCCGAGGTGGACGGCGGTTCGCACGCGTGGTTCATCGGCTATCGCGGTGATCTGGCGTGGGCCACGCTGGTGGTGCGCGGCGGGAGCTCGGACAATGCGGTGGCGGTCACGCGGGACATGCTCACGGCACTGCCTTCGGGCTACTGACCACTGCCGCCGGGTTGTTCGAACCTCAGCGGTCGCCGAATGCCGTGTCGTCGCGCAGGCAGGTGGCCGGATGTAGTTGACCTAATGAATCGGTGACGAAGCGCTGCTGTGCCAATACTTTGCCGGGTGGCCCGTCCGCGGACCCGTCGCCCAGGATTTCGGTGACACCCGCGCCCGCGAGAATCATGCCTGCGGTGGTGAGGAGCAAAAGGGCCGAGCGCTTCATATCCCTCTCCCTTGTTTGGGGACGAGTGCGGAAACCCGAACTGTGTAATTCGGTTGTCCGTGGCTCATTAGGGTTGGCTGACTGTTTGCCAATGCAAGAAACGTTAATCGGTCACTTATGTCGAATCAAGGCATCGCAGCGTTACCGCGGACCCCTCAAAAGAGGGGGCAGCAGGTCACGGCGGAGTTTGCTACCGGAAGTTCACCGTCAATTCGCGCGCTGCATGGTGGCGGCCAGATGGTGGGTGAGAGGTTGCTCGACCGCCGCCATTCGCAGCGAGTACTCGAGGGTGTCGCCCGCGACGGTGATGGTCCGGCCCAGTGCGGTCACCGATTTCGCGCTGCTGCTCATGCCGATCGAGGTGGAGTCGAGTTCCAGGCGCAGCTCGCCCTCCTCGTTGACCAACCGGCCCTCGCAGATCTCGGTGATCCCGGTGGGATGCGCGAGGATCAGCTCGATGCGATCGGGTCCGGTGGCACGCAGGTAGCCCGTCTCGCTGTGCATGGGCCGGCTGCCGTCGGCGGCGCGGGTGCGCTGCCGGTAGGTGAGGAAGGGGCGGCCGACGTGGCCGAAGTGCACTTCCTCGAGGTACTCGAACGATTCGATGGTCGGGTATTCCCCCTGTCCGCGACCGCGCCAGGTGCCCAGCAGCGGGGCGAGGTGGGCGATATCGGGGTGGGGGGCCACGGGGGTTTCAGACTCGAGCACGGCGGCCAGCATAGTGCGCCCGGCCGATCATGGCGGGCGCTCGACGCACCCGCCGCCCGGTATTTACGGAAAGGGGACTGGATCTCCGGTCACTTCACGCAGGGGATGCCGCCCGCGTCCATGGTGGACAGATCGGTCGGTGCCGGAGCGTTGTCGCCGGTGGCGGTGGCCGCGACCGGGGCGGGCGGTGGCGTGGTCGAGGTGGGCGCGGCGCTGGTGGAGGTGTCGGGGACTGTGGCGGCGAGGTCGGCGATCGGGCCCGACGACAGGGCGTCGGTGCCGACCACCAGCTGGATGGTGTTGTTGTCCAGGTCGCTGCTCTTGGTGGCGGTCAGGCCCAGCTGGGTGGCCAGGGCCTTCGCCGCGGCGTCGGCGCCGGGACCGTAGTTGAGTGCGCTGGCACTGTGCTCCGAGCCGGTGGCGACGGAACCCTGGGTGAAGCCCTTTGCCGCCAGCGCGGTTTCGAGCTTCCCGGCCAGACCGGTCTTGCCGGAGTCGTTGGTCACGTTCACCGTCACCGCGGCCGCGCCGGGGATGGTGGTCGGGGTGGGGGTTGCCGCCGTGGTGGCCGGGGTCGACCCGTTCGCCGGGGTGAGCAGGCCCTTGACGATGCCGTGGATCTCGTCCAGGTCGACGATGTTGATGTCCTCGCCCTGATCGTCCTGCCCGAAGTCCTTGACCGGCAGTGTGAACAACGACATGCCGCCCGACATCAGCCCGGTGGCGCGATGCACGAAGTCCATCAGATCCAGCGAGTCGTCGAACCACATGTTCTGTTTGGCGACCTCGAGCAGCTTCTGCAGCGTGCCCGTATTCGACAGCGTGCCGTTGTCATTGAGCTTGTGCGCCAGCGACACGATGAACGCCTGCTGGCGGCGGGTGCGGTCGAGGTCGGTGAAGTTCAGCGACTCGTCCGGGTCGCGCCGCTGCCGCACGAACGCCATCGCCTGCGAGGCGTCGATCTCCTGGCTGCCCTTCTGGAAATCCGCGCCGGAGAACGAATCCTGGGTGCGCTCGTTGAGGCACACCGTGATCGGCTGCACGGCCTGCGCGATCTGGAAGAACGCGGCCAGTGTCACTTCCACGGAGTTGTTGATCTGCACGTTGTTGCCGAGAAAGCTACGCACCGTGCTGATCTCGGCCACGCGACCGGCATTGCGGGCCTGCTGCTCGAGGTCCTCGTCGACCGGCCCGGTCTGGATCGCGGTGAGGGATTTGCCGCTGGACTTGGCGGCCGCCGCCTGCAGCTTCTCCTTTTCCTTCTCGTAGGCGAAACCGTAGGCCTGCTTGATCTTCCCCTTGCAGGGGCTGCTGTAGGTACAGGAGGCCGGATCCAGGGTCACGTAGTCGTCGCGGGGAATGGAGATGCCGGTGGCTTTCGACCCGTCGCCCGGAATGTGCAGCAGGATCAGCACATTCGAGTTGTATCCGCCGACGCTGTCGTCCCCGGCGTGAATGGCGTCGTACATATCCTGCGGCAGCGGATTGCCCCGCTCGTCCAGCCGACTGTCCAACCCCATGATCAGAATGTTCTGATCGTCCTTCTTACCCCCGGCCGGCTTGTCCAGGCCCGGAATGTGGGTCGTGATCACCCCGGCCATCGCCTTGCCGTACTCGTGCCACCCGAACCCGGTGGCCAGAAACACCACGGCGGTGACCGCGACCACCGATCCGCGCCCGGCGAGCAGAGCCCGGCTCATCCGCCGCGACGGCTCCTTCCGCCGCCGCCGAGCCCCTCCCCGCTTCGCCGCTTCCGGTTTGGGCCGCTCCTGCCGCGGTGTCTCCTGCTTGGGCGTCTCCTGATAAGGCCGCAACGGTGTCGTCACCGGGTCCACGATCGCCCGATGGCTCTCCCGTGCATGTCTCATAACAATTCAATATAGGCACCGTGGCCGATCCCGACCATTCGGTCCGGCGAGGCGGGATCGACTCAGCGGCGGCTGGCTCGGCGGTAGCCGTAGGCGGCGGGGATGGCGAAGACCACGATCAGGCCGACCGACCAGGCGATGGTCTTGGTGAGGGGTGCGGCGATCGGGCCGCCGGAGGCCAAGGCGCGCATGGTGTCGACGGCCACGGACATGGGTTGGTGTTGGACGACCGGTTGGATCCAGCGGGGGTAGGCGGCGAGGGGGACGAAGCCGGTGCTGAAGAACATGAGGAGGGAGGAGAGCAGGGCGACGCCTTCGACGAGAGTCGATTTGGCGGTGAAGACGGCGATGGCGGTGACCATGGTGGCGAACGCGAGGCCGAAGAGGACGGGGATCCAGAGGAAGGCGAAGGCTTGCAGCGGGCCTTGGCGGAAGCGGAAGCCGAGCAGCATGCCGAAGCAGATGATGACGACGGTGCCGGCGAAGATGCGGCAGCCCTCGGCGAGGATGCGGGCGGCCAGGCCGGAGGCGCGGTGGACGGGCAGGACCCAGAAGCGGGAGAGGATGCCCGCTTCGCGTTCCCGGCCGAGCATGACGCCGCTGGCCACGGTCCCCGACAGCGCGCCGACCAGGGTGACCATGGGGGTGGATCCGTAGAGGGCGCTCTGGCCGGAGAACTTCTGGATCTGCGAGCCGACCACGATGTCGAGCATGAGCAGCAGCAGGCACGGCACGATCAGGGTTTCCAGCAGTGTGATCGGGTCGCGGACCCAGCGCAGCAGCAGCCGCTGGGTCTGAATCCAGGTGTGGCGCAACAGGGCCGGGGCGGTGGCCTCGCCGAAGATGACGGTGTCGCTGACTTCCGGACGGTCGAGGGTTGCCATCACGACCTCTTCAGGTTCTGCCGGGCGATGAAGAACAGCGACACCGCGATGATGGCCGCGATCCACAGCAGCGGCGGTGTCATGAGCGACCAGGTGACGGGCGCGGATTTGCCGAGGCTGTCGCCACCGAGCGCGCGCAGCCCCTCCGCGAACTGGGAGACGGGCTGATTGCGCACGAAAAGCTGGACCCAGTGCGGGAATTGGTGCGCCGGTGCGAGCCCGGTGGACAGCATGCCGAGGATGAGCGGCGGCAGCACCAGCATCTGGGTGGTGGCCTCGGGACTGCGGGTGAAGGTGCCGATGGCGTCCGCGCCGAGACAGAAGGCGACGCCGATGAGCATGCCGAGAGCGAGGAACCCGAGCGTGTGCAGTGCGCCGCCGACGAACCGGAAGCCGATGTAGTAGATGCTGCCCACGGCCGCGACCATGCCGACGGCGAGCCGGAAGATGTTGGAGGACATGCGGGCCGCCGCGGGAATCAGCGGATGCATGGGCATGGCGTCGAAGCGTCGGTCGAGCCCCGATACGGCGTCGGTGGCGGCCCGGAACGCAGCGGAGACGGCGGTGAACGCGGCGGCCTGCAGGATGACGATCGGTGCCATGAACTGTGCGTAGCTGCTGAATCCGAGCCCGGCGAAGGTCATCACCCGGTTCAGCGGGATGTAGAAGCTGGCGGTGAAGGTGATGGGCGCGAGGATGGCGGTGATGATCTCGCCGGTCACCACCGACGGCACGATGAGCCGCACGGTGAGCACCCACCACTGCGCCAGCGTGGCCGGTGTGGCGCGCAGCTCGGTGAGCCAATTGCCGGGTGTCGCCTGCGCTTCCGGGCCGAGGGCGGCGGCGGTCATGCCCGCGTCCGATCCTCGGCGGTGTACCGCCCGTCCGCGGTCCGGAATCGGACGGACGGCGAATCCTCCTCGGGTTCCTCGACTTTCGCGATATGCCCGGTGAGTTCCAGGAACACGTCGTCGAGCGAGGGCCGCCGCAGCGCGATATCGACCAATTCCATTCCGGCCGCGTCCAATCGCCGCAATGCCTCGGCGAGCGTCTTGGCCCCGCCCGGCGCGGGAATGGCGATCCGGTCCGAATCCCCGGTCAGCGCTTCCCGATTGGCCGCGGGCAGCAGATCGCCGAGCGCGGCGACGATCGACGACAGATCTTCCATCCGCAGTGGCACGATCTCGCAGTAGCTGCCGCCGGTGCGGGCCTTGAGTTCGTCGGCGGTGCCGTCGGCGATGACCACGCCGTGGTCGATGACGATGATGCGGTCACACAGCGCGTCGGCCTCTTCGAGGTACTGGGTGGTGAGCAGCGTGGTGATGCCGTGTTTGCGGAATCCGCCGACGAGGTCCCAGACGCCTTGGCGGCTGCGCGGATCCAGCCCGGTGGTGGGCTCGTCGAGGAACACCACGTCGGGCCGCACCACGAGCCCGCAGGCTATGTCGATGCGCCGCCGCATACCGCCGGAGTAGGTTCCGACGCGGCGCCCGGCGGCCTGTACCAGGTCGAATTCCTCCACGAGTTCGTCGGCGCGGGCCCGCGCGGCACGTTTCCGCAGCCCCATGAGCCGCCCGAACATGACCAGGTTCTCGTACCCGGACAGCGCGTCGTCGAGGGCGGCGAACTGCCCGGTCAGCATGATGCTGCGGCGCACGGCCGCCGCGTCGGTGACGACATCGTGCCCGGCGACCATGGCCCGCCCGGCGTCCGGCGCGATGAGCGTGGACAGGATGTTGACGGTGGTGGTCTTGCCCGCCCCATTGGGCCCGAGGATGCCGAGCACCTCGCCGGGCGCGGCCTTGAAGGTGATGCCGCGTAGCGCCTGGACCGCGCCGAAGGATTTCTCGACGCCTTCGACGATGACGCCGTCGTCGGTACTGGTTTCCACGTTTGTTGTATCGGGTTTGCCCTGCTCGGTGTTCACGGCGTCCCTCCCCAATGTGTGTCGAGAATCCGGGCGATGGCCGCGAGCGCATGCGGTGCGGTCAGTTCGTCGTGGCTGACGTCGATGTCGTGGTTGGTGATGGTCCCGGTGATGTACGGTCGCCAGCCGTCGGGGCCGAAGATGTCGGAGGTGTGCACGGTGGCGCTGAAATACTGTGCGTCGCCGTGGAATACGGGCCGCTGGTAGCCGGTGCGGGTGTCGGCGGAGGCGTTGTAGGAGGCGGCCATCCGTTCGAGGGTGGCCGCGTCGACGAGGGAGACGCCGCCCATGCGTTCGCGGATCAGGGCCGCGGCCTGTTCGGCGCTGGTGTCGGCGGGGATGTCGGTGATCCCGAAGACCGACCCGAAGGTGGCGACGAAGGATCCGGCGGTGAGCTTGTCGATGCTGCCGCCGTCGATATCGGTGCTGTCCGCGTCGAGCAGGGCCAGGGTGGCGACCTCGTCTCCGGTTGCCTCGAGCTGGGTGGCGACGGCGTGGGCGATCAGGCCGCCGAAGGACCATCCGAGCAGATGATAGGGGCCGTGCGGTTGCAGTCGGCGGATTTCGGCCACGTAGCGGTCGGCGAAGTCGGCGATGCTGCGGGCGTGCGGCTCCCCGGACAGGTCGGGGGCCTGCAGTCCGTAGATGGGGCGGCCGGGTCGCAGCGCGTCGGCGAGCCCGAGGTAGGTCCAGGCGATGCCCGAGGACGGGTGGATGCAGAACAGCGGTGGCTCGCCACCGCCGGGCCGGATCGGCAGCACCACGTCCAGGCCCAGTCCGGGCGAGGAATCGGCTTGTGCGGCAGCGAGTTCGGCGGCGGCCCGCAGTTCGGCCATGGCGTGGCGTTCGGCCTCGGCGGCGAGTTCGGCGGCCGGGGTGGTGGCGAAATACGCTGCGGCGGATAGGGCGTCGGTCCACAGGTGGGCCAGCATGGTGATCTCGTGGCGGGGCAGCAGGCTCTCGGGGAAAGTGAAGCTCGCCTGCAACCGGTCGCCGACGACGACGGCGTTGATCTCGATCTCCGCGGTGACGGGCACGTCGGCGTGCTCGCTCGCGTGGAGATCGCCGAAGGCGTCGGTGGGCAGCCAGCCGAGATCCTCCAGCCCGGCCGGAATGTCGGCGGTGGCGTAGCGGCCGAGGTAGTTGAAGCCGATGCGGCCGGGCACCCGTGCGGGGAGTCGCGCGCCGGTGTCGGAGTTGAGGTAGCGCAGCATGCCGTACCCGATGCCCTTGTCCGGCACGGCCGCCAGTTGGTGTTTGACCGCGCGGATGGCGTCGCCCATGGCGGGCCCACCGGCCAGTGCGTCGCGAATCGGGATGCCGGTGAGCGTGAGCCGCACCGGGTACACGGTGGTGAACCAGCCGATGGTGCGCGAGAGTTCCGCTCCCGCAATGATTTCCTGCTGCCGCCCGTGTCCTTCGAGCCGGATGAGCACGGCCTCGATGGGTTCCATCCGCCAGCGCCGGATGGCCAGTGCGAGGCAGGCCAGCAGCGCGTCCTCGACGGTGCCGTCGAACAGGCCGGGCACGGTGGTGAGCAATGCCGTGGTGGTGTCGGCGTCCAGTTCGACCTCGACGGCGCGCACGCTCGACACCCGGTCGACCGCCGGATCGAGTTCGCGGGCCCCCAGACGAGGGTCGGCGGTGGCGCACACCTGCTGCCAGTACTCGAGTTCGGCGACGCGCGCGGGCTGCCGCGCTGCCTCGTCCAGCGCATAAGCCCAGCGCCGCATGGACGTTCCCGTGTCGGGCAGGATCGGGTCCGCGCCGCCGCTGACCTGCGCCCACGCGGCGATCAGGTCCGGGATGAGGATGCGCCAGGACACGCCGTCGATGACCAGGTGATGCGCCACCAGGATGAGGTGGCCGCGCCGGTCGGCCGGGCTGTCGGGCGCGGGATCCAGCCACACCAATTGCAGGACGGTGCCGTTGTCGGGATCCAGGCGTCCGAGCGCGGAATCCAGTTCGGTGACCGCGTATTCGCGCAGTTCGACCCCGTCGCCGGTATCGAATTCGATGCGGTGCAGCAGCGCGTCCACATCCACCGCGCCGGGCGGGCGGGTGCGCAGCCGCCAGTCGCCGTCCACGAAGGCCAGTTGGGCGCGCAGTATGTCGTGCTGATCGACGACGGCGGTGACGGTGGCGACGAGCTGTTCGCGAGCGATCCCGCGCGGCAGTTCCAGCACCGCGGTCTGCGCGAATCTGCGGTGGTCGCCGCCTCTTTCGAGCATCCAGCGCACGATCGGGGTGAGCGGCAGTTCGCCGACCCCGCCGCCGGGCAGTTCCTCGAGCACGACGGTCTCGCCCGCGGCGGCGGCGAGCGCGGCCAGCGCGGCGACGGTGCGATGCTCGAACACCTGCAGCGGCGTGAGTTCGATGCCGCGCAGCCGCGCCCGCGACACCAGTTGGATGGCCAGGATGCTGTCGCCGCCGAGCGCGAAGAACGAGTCGTGCACGCCGACCCGGTCGCGGCCCAGCAGTTCGCCGATGATTTCGGCGAGCACCGTCTCGAGGTCGGTGGTGGGCGCGCGATATTCGGTGGCAGCCTCGAAAACCGGTGCGGGCAGCGCCTTGCGGTCGAGTTTGCCGACCGCGTTGAGCGGGATGGCGTCCAGCACCACGAACGCCGAGGGCACCATGTAGCCGGGCAGCCGGTCGGCGGCATGGGCGCGGACGGCCGCCGGGTCCACGTGCGCGCCGGGTTCGGGCAGCAGGTAGGCGGCCAGCGCGGTCGCACCGCCGGGCCCGGGCACGCCCAGGGTGACGGCGAATTCGACGCCGTCGGCGGCGGACAGGGCGGCGTCGATCTCGCCGAGTTCGATGCGCTGGCCGCGCACCTTCACCTGGAAGTCGGTGCGGCCCAGGTATTCCAGGCGGGGTTCGTCGAGGTAGCCGGTCCACCGCACCAGATCGCCGGTGCGGTAGAGCCGTTCGCCGGGTCGCCCGTAGGGGTCGGCGACGAAGCGGGCGGCGGTCAGGTCGGGTCGGGCGTGATAGCCGCGGGCCAGGGCGGCACCGGCCAGGTAGAGCTCCCCGGCCACGCCCATGGGTACCGGCCGCAGTCGCTCGTCCAGGACGAGGGTGCCCGCACCTCGGATCGGGGTGCCGATAGTGACCGGTTGCCCGGCGACCAGTGGTTCGGAAGCCGTTGCCCAGATGGTGAATTCGGTGGGGCCGTACAGGTTGACCAGGGTGCGTCCGGTGGACCAGCGTGCCACCAGGTCCGGGCCGATGGCCTCGCCCGCCACCGCGAGCACCCGCACGCTGGACACGGCGTCCGGGTCGAGGGTGGCCAGAGCGGACGGGGTGATCACCAGGTGGGTGACACCCTGCGCGGCAATGAGTTCCGTCAGCGGTTCGCCGCCGAAGACGTCCGGTGGCGCGACGACCGCGGTGCCGCCGGAACCGAACGCCATGAGCGCCTCGAAGGCGGAGGCGTCGAAACTCGGTGAGGCGACCTGCAGCACGCGGCAGTGCTCGCCCAGCCACAGCAGTTCGCGTTGGGCCCGCACCAGGTCGCCGATGCCGCGATGCGACACCGACACGCCCTTGGGGGTGCCCGTGGAGCCGGAGGTATAGATGAGCCACGCAGGTTGATCGAGGTGAGTGGTCATGGCACGAACTCGCCCGCGCCCCAGGTCGATTCGCACGCTGGAGGCGTCCGGATCGTCGAGCACCAGCCAGCCGACCGTGTCGGGCAGCAGCGGCCGGTGCGCAGCAGTGGTGAGTCCGAGAACGGCCCGCGAATCGGTCAGCATGTGGTCGATGCGGTCCAGCGGATGGCGCGGGTCGATCGGCAGGAAGGCGGCTCCCGCCTTGGCACACGCCCAGATCGCGGTCAGCAGCTCAGCGCCCCGGGAAAGCGCGAGCGCCACAATGGTTTCCGACCCGGCCCCGGCGGCGGAGAGCTGCATGGCCAGTCGCTGCGAGGCGGTGTCGAGCTCGCGGTAGGACACCACGCGCCCGTCGGCGATGATGGCCGGGCACAGCCGGTGCGCGGTGGCGGCGGCCCGGAAAACCTGTGCGAGCGTGGCGGTTCCGGCCTGGCCGGGTCCGCGCAGCGGCACCAGCGCGGCGCGTTCGGCGGCGTCGAGCAGATCGATGTCCGACAACCGCACCCCGGGGTCGGCGGTGATCGCGGTGAGTATCCGCTGCCAGCGCGTCACCAGCCGTGCGGCGGTGGCCTCGTCGAACAGATCGGTCGCGAAGGTCAGCGTCCCGTCGAGCCCCGTCGTATCGCTCCCCGGCAGCGGTGCGCGCAGATCGAAGGTCAGATCGAACTGCGAGGCATCGCGTTCGATGGGTTCGACCGCCACCCGCAGCCCCGGGAATTCCACGCTCGGCGGCGTGAAGTTCTGCAGCGACAGCGACACCTGGAACAGCGGATGCTGCGCGGTCGACCGCGGCGGATCCAACACCTGCACCAGCCGTTCGAACGGCACCTCGGCATGCGCGAACGCATCCAGATCCGTTGCCCGCACCTGCCCCAGGAACTCCCCGAACCCCTTGGCCGGATCCACCGGCGTCCGCAGTGCGAGCGTATTGACGAACATCCCGACGAGCTCGTCCAGCGCCGCCTCCCCGCGCCCGGCCACCGCCGTCCCGATCAGCACATCGTGCGTCCCCGCCAGCCGCGACAACAGTACCGCCAGCGCCGCATGCAACACCATGAACAGACTGGTATCGGTGGCCGCCGCCAATTCCGTCAGCGCCGAATGCAGTGCACCGTCCAGCCGGAACCCCAGATCCGCACTCCGCATACTCTGCACAGCGGGCCGCGGCCGATCTGTGGGCAACTCCAGCACATCCGGCGTCGCCGCCAACTGCTCGCCCCAATACCGAATCTGCTGCGCCGCCCGCGATTCCGAATCCTTTTCGTCCCCGAGCAACTCGCGCTGCCAGAGGGCGTAATCGGCGTATTGCACCCGCAACGGAGGTCGGTCGGCAGCCGTTGCCGGGTCTGCGAACTGTGCTGTGCCGCTGCCGGTCTCGTGCGCGCCGGTGGCGCGCGCGGCTGCGCTCCGGGACAGATAGGCCGCAACCAGATCGGTGGCCAGCGGAGCCATGGAGGCCCCATCCGCACTGATATGGTGCACCACCAGCACAACCACGTGGGTGGACGCCCCGCCCTCCGTCATTCCGGCGTGCTTTTGGCCGGAATCCAACGCGGCGGTATGGATCCCGGCCAAAGACATGCCGGGATGACGAGGGGGAGGCGCGACGTGGAGCAGTCCGACGCGCAGTGGGGCTTCCCGGGTGAGGTCGAAGCCGGTGCCGGTCAGCTCGGCGATCCGCTTGCGCAGCGGCGCATCGTCTTCGACGTCGCCGACCTCGAAGTCGGGGGTGGCGGCGTCAGCGTTCAGTACGACCTGGCGGGGTCCGTCCCCGTCGGCGGGGTAGATGGTGCGCAGGGTTTCGTGCCGCCGCACTACGTCGGCGACGGCTTCGCGCAGTGCATCGATGTCGAGATCGCCGGTCAGGCGTAGGGCGGCCGTGATGTTGTAGGCGGCGGAGTCGGGGTCGAGGCGGTTGAGGACCCACATGCGTTGCTGGGCCGGGGACAACGGGATTCGGTCCGGGCGGATGCGGGGGGCCAGGGTGGGTAGGCCGGGGATCTCCGTGCCGGGGACGACCCGCGCGGAGAGTTGGGCGACGGTGGGGGCGTCGAAGAGGTCGCGCAGGGCGACGGTCGCGCCGAGCGCGGCGTTCACCCGCGCCACCACGCGCGTGGCGGTGAGGGAGTTGCCGCCGAGTTCGAAGAAGGAGCGGTCGATGCTGACGCGCTCGGTCTCCAGGACGTCGGCGAAGACCTGGGCGACGGCGGTCTCGACGGGGGTGCGCGGGGCCAGGTAGCGCTGGTCGAGGGTGGCGAAATCCGGTGCGGGCAAGGCATTCCGGTCGAGCTTGCCGACCGGGGTGAGCGGCACGTCGTCGAGCTGGATGAGGTAGCTGGGCACCATGTAGCCGGGCAGGGCGGCGGCGATGCGGGTGCGCAGCAGTTCGGTGTCGAGGGTGCGGCCGGGCGCGGCCACCACGTAGGAGACCAGGACGGTTTGTCCGGCCGGTCCGGGGCACCCCAGGGTGGCGGCGTAGTCGACCTCGTCGTCGGCGGCCAGCACGGCGTCGATCTCGCCGAGTTCGATGCGCAGTCCGCGGATCTTGACCTGGAAGTCGCTGCGCCCCAGGTATTCCAGCTCCAGTTGCGCCCCGTCGGGTGTCTTCACCTCGACCCAGCGCACCATGTCGCCGGTGCGGTACATGCGCGCACCGGGCTGCGTGTACGGGTTGGCCACGAAACGCGCTGCGGTGAGCCCGAATCGGTTGAAGTAGCCGCGCGCCAACGCCGGCCCGGCGAGATAAAGTTCACCGGTCACTCCGAGCGGCACCGCCCGCAGCCAGCTGTCGAGCACCAGCGCCGCCGCACCGCGAATGGGTGCCCCGATGGTGATGGGTTCCCCGGGGCGCAGCTCACCCGGCCCGGTCGCCCACACACTGAATTCGGTGGGCCCGTACAGGTTCACCATGCGCCGCCCGGCCGACCAGGCGGCCACCAGTTCCGTCCCGGCCGCCTCCCCGGCTACCGACAGGCACGACAGCTCACTGAGCCCGTCGGGATTCATGGTGGCCAGCACCGACGGCGTGATCACCGCGTGCGTCACGCTCTCCGTGCGCAGCAGTTCCTCGAGTGCGCTGCCGCCGTATACCTCCGGCGGCGAGATGACCAGCCGCCCGCCCGCCCCGTGCGCCATGAGCAATTCGTGCACGGACGCGTCGAAGCTGGGCGAGGCCACCTGCAAGGCACTGGTGGTCTCGTCGAGATCCAGCAGACTCTGCTGGGACGCAACGAGATTCGCCAATCCGCGATGGCTCAGCAGCACGGCCTTGGGTTTGCCCGTGGACCCAGACGTGTAGATGAGGTACGCGGTCTGGGCCAGGTTGATGGGCCCGCCGCGTTCCGCGTCGGTGATATGCGCGTCCGACAGCGTCATGACGCGGCGAATGGTGTTGAGATCGTCGAGCAGCAGCCAGTCGATGGTCCCGGGGAGCGTGTCGCCGACCTCACTGACGGTCACCCCGATGGGCGCACGCGAATCGGTGAGAATGTGCTCGATGCGCTCCACCGGATAGTTGGGGTCCAGCGGCAGGAACGCCGCGCCGGTCTTGGCCAGCGCCCACACCGCGACCACCGATTCCACCGACCGGGTCAACGCCAGCACCACGAAGGTCTCGCGGGTGACGCCGCGCCGCAACAATACTCGCGCGAACCGGTTGGACCAGCTGTCGAGATCCCGGTAGGTCATGCTGAGCGCCCCGGAGCTCACCGCGATGCCCTCCGGATTGGCGCGCGCTCCGGCGGCGAGAATATCGGGCAACGTGCGCAGCGGTGTGGGTTCGCCACCGCGCACCGGCAGCAGCTGTGCGCGTTCGGCCGGATCGCAGTGCTGTAGTTGCGCGGTCCGCCACCCGGGATGCGTAGCGATCTGGTCGAGCAGCAATACGAACCGGTCCAGCAGCCGCCGCGCGGCGGCCTCGGGCAGTTCGTCCGCCATGAATTTGGCGGTGATACACAGGCTTTCACTGCCGTCGGCGCCCCGCTGCGGAATCACCATGAGGTTCAGCGGATACGGCGTAGCGTCCGTGCCGGACACATCGAGCACCCGCATGCCCGCGATATCCATTGCCCGCGAGAGTGTTTCGCGGTCGATGGGATAGGACTCGAACACGGTGAGCGTGTCGAAGAGTTCCGGCAGCCCGACCGCCCGGTGGATGGCGGCCAGCCCCACCTGCTGATGGTCGAGCAGCCGCGCCTGTTCGGCCTGCACCCGCGCCAGCAGCTCGCCCACGCGCTCACCGGGATCCAGCCGCACCCGCACCGGCAGCGTATTGATGAACAGCCCGACCATGTCCTCGACCCCGGCCAGCTGCGGCGGCCGCCCGGAGACGGTCCCACCGAACACCACATCGGTGCGACCGGTGAGCATGGCCAGCAACAACGCCCACCCGGCCTGCACCCCCGTGTTCACGGTGGCCCCGGCCGCACGAACGGTCCCGGTCAGGCGCGCCAGCCGGGCGGCGTCGAAATCTACGGACACCATGCCGGATTCGGTGGAGGTGATCCCGGCCAGGGTGGGCACCGCGCGGGTGGGGGAGTCGACCCCGGCCAGCGCCTCGGTCCACACGGCCAGCGCCGCCTGTTCGTCCTGTTCACCCAGCCAGGACAGGAATTCGCGATAGGAGTGCGCGGGCGTGCGGGGAATCTCGTGCCCGGTGACCGCGGCCAGGTACCCGGCCAGCAGTTCCCGCACAACCAAGGGCGTGGACCAGCCATCCAGCGCCAGATGGTGATTGGTCATCAGCAGCGTGTACGCCTCGGCCTCGGTCCGCACCAGACTGAACCGCAGCAGCGGCGGCCGCGTCAGGTCGAAGCGGGTGCCCGCGTCCACCGCGAGCAGCCGAGTCAACTCCCGCTGCCGCTCGGCCGGTTCGGTGATGGTGGTGAGATCGATTTCCTGCCAGGGAATCTCGGCCTCACCGAGCACGAGCTGCCGGGGTCCGTCGGTGGTCTCCACATACGCCACCCGCAACACCTCGTGCCGCTCCAGCAGCGCCGCGGCCGCCGCCCGCAGCCGGGCCGCGTCGACCCGCCCGGCCAGCGACAGCCGCGTCTGCACGGTGTACCCGTCGGCGGTGTCGGTGTCGTAGCGCGCATGGAACAACAGCCCGTACTGCAGCGGCGACAACGGCCACACGTCGGTGAGGCTCGGATACTCGCGTTCCCAGGTCTGGATCTGCCGCTGCGACACCGGAACCAGCGCGAAATCCGACGGCGTATGCCCGCCCGCCCCCGCATGCCGGGCATGGGTGACCAGCGCGGTGACCGCGCGCCCCCACAGCTGCGCCAGCTCGCGCACCTGCTTGGAGCTCAGCACCCGCGACGCGTAGGCCCAGGTCACCTCCAGCCCGGACGCGGTGTGGAAGGCATTGATGTCGACGACCGCCTCCAACGGGGCCGCGTCGTCCTGGGTGGCGGCGAATCGCACCGGCACCCACGGGGTTTCCGCACCACCGGGATGCTCGACCCCGGCCCCGGTCCGGCCGAGATAGTTGAAGCTGAGCTGCGGCACCGGCGCGCCCGCGAATTCGACGGCGGTCTCGGCGTCGAGGTGGCGCAGCATGCCGAAGCCCACCCCCTTGTCGGGGATGCCCCGCAGCTGTTCCTTCACCGCCTTGAGCGCCATGCCCGCGGCCGGTCCGCCGTGGAAGGCGTCGTCCAGGTCGATATCGCCGAGGTCGAGCGCGACGGGGAACAGACTGGTGAACCAGCCGATGGTGCGCGAGATGTCGGCCCCGGGCAGGATCGACTCCTCCCGCCCGTGCCCCTCCACCATGAGCAGCGTGCGCCGCGTGCCCCGCAACCGGCCGACGGCGAGCGCGAGCGCGGTGAGCAGCACGTCGTCGAAGCCGCAGTGGAAGCGTGCCGGAATGTATTCCTGTGCGGCCGCGATGGTGTCGGCATCGACGATGGTGCGCAGCTGCCCCTGGGTGAGCACCGTGTCGAGTGCGGGATCCAGCGCCCGGGTGCCCAGCCGCGGATCAGGCGTGGTGAGAACCTTGCGCCAGTGCGGGATTTCGATGATCCGCTCGCGCGTCTGCTCCACCTGGCCGTGCGCCCAGCGCCGGAAGGACGTGCCGACCGGGGCCAGCGTGCCGCCCGCCCACGCGCTGGCCAGATCCGGCAACAGGATGCGCCAGGACACGCCGTCGGTGACCAGGTGATGCAGCACGACCCACAGCAGCGGCAGCGCGCCGTCGCGTTCGATGAGCACGAAGCGGGCGACGATCCCGGCGGCCGGATCCAACAGGTCTGCCGCCCGCTGCAATTCGTCTTCGCCGTCACTGTCGGCGGCGGCGCTGACGGTCTCGATGAGCGCCCCGGCCTCCACCGTGCCGGGCGCGCCGACCTGCCACTCCCAGGCCTGGCTGCCGTTGGCCGGGTGGGTCAGCGTGCTGCGCAGCAGGTCGTGCCGGTCCAGCAGGGCCTGCACGGCGGGGGTCAGCCGGGCGGCATCGATGTCGCGGGGCAGCGGAATCAGCACGGCCTGCGCGAATCTGGGCCAGGTGTCGCCCTGTTCGAGCATGGTGTGCACGATCGGGGTGAGCGCCACCGCCCCGACCGGGCCGCCCGGCAGTTCCTCGATCACCGGGGCGGTCACCTCGGTCGCGACGGCGGCCAGACCCGCAACGGTCTTGTGCTCGAACACATCCCGGGCGCGCAGCCCCAGCCCCGCCGCCTTGGCCCGCGCCACCAGCTGGATGGCGACGATGCTGTCGCCGCCGAGGGCGAAGAAATTATCGTCCGCCGCAACGGATTCCACGCCGAGCACGGCCGCGAACACCTCGGCGAGCACGCGTTCCCGCTCGGTCGCGGGCGCGCGGCCCGCCCGGGCGCGGCTGCTGAAGTCGGGCCGGGGCAGCGCGCGGCGGTCCACCTTGCCCGCCGGGGTGAGCGGCAGCGTATCCAGCACCATCACCACCGACGGCACCATGTGCCCCGGAAGCTGCTGCGCCACCGTGGCTTTCACATCCTCCGGATCGATCGCCGCCGTCGCCAGCACATACGACACCAGCGCGGTCGCACCGCCCGGGGTGGTCGCACCCACCGTGATCGCCATCTCGACGCCCGGATGCCGCGCCACCGCGGCATCCACCTCACCGAGTTCGATGCGGAACCCGCGCACCTTCACCTGGGTGTCGCCGCGCCCGAGATACTCCAACTCCCAGCGGCCGTTGCGCCGCCGCCAGCGCACCAGATCGCCGGTACGGTACATGCGTTGTCCCGGGGCGTACGGGTCGGCCACGAAGCGGCGCGCGGTCAATCCGATGCGCTGGTGATAGCCGCGCGCTACGCCCTTGCCGCTCAAATACAGCTCGCCGACGACGCCGGGCGGCACCGGCCGCAGCCACGGGTCGAGCACGATCGCAGACACTCCACGCGCGGGCGCGCCGATCGTGATCGGGTCGCCCGGACCGAGCGGTGCGCTCACAGTCGCGGTGACCGTGGTCTCGGTCGGCCCGTAGCCATTGAGCACGCAGCGCCCAGCCCAGCGGACCGGCAGCTCCGGCGGGCAGGAATCACCGCCGACCACCACGGTCCGCAGCCGCGGCAGCGTCTCCGGCTCCAGTGAACCCGCCACCGCCGGAGTCACATTCAGATGGGTGACCTCCAGCATGCGCAACACCCGCGCCAGCTCGTCACCGGCGTACGCGGTCGGCGGCACCACCGCCACCGTGGCCCCCACCGCGAAGGCGACCAGCAGCTCCTCGATGGAGATATCGAAACTGGGCGAGACCGCGTGCGCCACCACCGCATCCGCGCCGACCCCGAAGGCCGCCCCGGAACCGGTGACCAGATTGTCGAGTCCGTGATGGGTGACCGCGACGCCCTTGGGCAGACCGGTCGACCCGGAGGTATAGATCAGATAGGCCACCTGGTCCACGCGCACCGGCGCACGGCGCTCGGCCTCGGTGACCGGTCCGGAATCCATTGCCGCGAGCCGACTCTCGATATCGGGTGCGTCGAGTACCAGCCAGTCGACCCGATCCGGCAGCGCGGCCCGCGAGCCCACCACCGTCACACCCGCGACCACGCCGCTGTCGGCGATCATGTGCTCGATGCGATCGGTCGGGTACGTCGGGTCGATCGGCACGAACGCCGCGCCGGTGTACGCCACCGCGCACATGGCCAGCACCGATTCCGCCGAGCGCGGGATCGAGATCGCCACGCTGCGTTCGGGTCCCGCGCCCGCCGCGATCAGCACCCGCGCCAGCCGCTGCGCCTGCTCGGTGAGTTCGCGGTACGTGTAGGCGGTCCCGTCCACCCGCAGCGCGATCGACCCCGGCGCGCGTTCGGCTCCGGCGGTGAGGATCTCGGGCAGCGTGCGCGCCCGGGTCCCGTCGCGCCCCCTCGCCGGAACCAGCTCGGCATGTTCTCCGTCGTGCAGCGCGCTGATCGCGGTCAGGCGATGCTCGGTGCCCCCGGCCAGGAACCGGTGCAGGAACTCCAGGAACCGGGCATGCAACCCGGCGAGTTCGGTGTCGCCGTAGCGGTTCGGATTGGCCTGGAAGTCGATGTGCGTGCGCTCCCCGCCCACGCCGGGATAGACATTGACGAACAGATCGTCGATCAACCCCGAGGTCAGCACGTGTAGCTGCCCGGTGACGCCGCCGAGCCGGATGCGGGTGTCGGCGAGCATGAGATTGACCGTCGGACCGAACCCGGCGACCTCGTCCATGGCCCAGCCTAGGTCGCGGATGATGTCCTCCTGCCGATACCGCTGCCGGCGCAGCGCCGCGGTCAGCTCACCCTGGGTGACGCGGATCAGCTCGCCGACGGTGGCGGTGGGGGACGGATGCAGGCGCAGCGGAACGACATTGGCGACCATGCCGCCGGAGCGGCGCAGGGTGGCGGTGGTGCGACCGGACACCGGCAGGCTCAGCACGATCTCGCCCGCCCCGGTCATGGCCGCCACGTACGCGGCGAAGGCGGCCACCACCACCGGGGCCGGACTGGTGGACAGTGCGGCGGTCATCGAATCCAACAGGGCCGCAGTCGATTCCGGCAGCGCGCCGCTGAGCAGCCGAGGGTGTGCGTCCACCGCGCCGGTGCGCCGCCCCAGTGCGACGGGCTCGGGCATGCCGGTCAGGTGTGTGCGCCAGTAGTCGCGGTCGGCCGCCAGCTTGTCCGAATCCCGGTAGGCGGCATCGGCTTCCACGATGCGCTGCAACGGTTCGGCCTTGCCCTCGGGCACCTCGCGGCCCGCGACGGCGGCGTTGTAGATCTCCGACGTGCGCTGCAGCATGGTGAGCGCGCCGACCCCGTCGAGCAGGATGTGGTGGAAGCGCGAATACCAATACCAGTGGTTCGGGGCCAGCCGCAGCATGGCCACCTTGCACAGGCGGTCACGGGTCAGATCCAGCGGTGCGGTGTACTCCGCGCGCATCCAGGCCCGGGCGGCGGCCGCCGGATCGGGCGCGTCGCTCAGGTCGACGGTCTCGATGGCGTCGTCGAGGCTGGTGTCCACGAGTTGCCAAGGCAGCTCGTCGATTTCGATCAACCGCAGATAGCCGGTGCCGAACTCGCGTCCGGCGCGCCGGGCGGCGTCGGCCAGCAGCTCCACCTCGAAATCGCCGGTGAACTCCACATATTGGGCGATCGAGACGGGGGTGTCACCGGCCAGCTGCTGGGCGAACCAGATACCGCGCTGCGCCGCGGACAGGGTGAAGGCCGAGGAGGAATCGGTGGCAGGGGAATCGGTGGCGGAGGAACCGGGCACGGCGAAGCTGGAAGCCATAGGTCGATGACAATCTGCGGTCGATGACGGTTCTGTGACCGGCCGGAGCACGGCCGCGCGGGCTCAGGAAGCCTTGCGCGCCACGATGAGCTCCGCCTCGGTGATCGGTGCGTCGGAGCCGGTGAGGTATGCCACCAGCGCGGAGCGATCGTCGAGCACCAGCCAGCGGGCCGGATCGGTGATCAGGTCGCGTCCTGCCTTCGTCGTGATGCCGAAATCCGCTCGGGCGAGGGTGGTTTCGGTGGTCAGCGGCAGCGCGGTGGCGCCGGTCTTGGCAATGGCCAGCCGGGCGACCTCGCTTTCCAACCGCGGCACCTCGACGATTGCGATGCGGGCGCCGGGGTGGGCTCCGAGCGCCAGCAGCATGCGCGCCACTCGATTGCTCCAGCGATCCAGTTCCGTCTGACGCGGCTCGGGATCGGCGGCGGTCACCACGGCGGTGGCGGGCGATTCGACCGGCTTGCACATCGAACATCATCCTCTCGGAGGGGGCGCTTGCGGTGGCGTTCGGTATGTATCCACTCTCGCCGCCGCGTGCCGCGGTCGATAGCGACCACAGTGCTGCCGAATTCCGCTCCGAGGGTGCGGGCCTGCCCACCCTGGGGTGGGTGGAAGATCAGGTCGGAGGGGTGATCATGATTTCTCCCCGCTCGTCTTGTCCAGCTCGGCCATGGTTTCCTGGATCATGGTGATGGAGTCGCGGGGGCTCAGCGCCATGGCGCGGAGTTGATCGAACATGACGCCGTAGCGGCGGACCTCCGGGTGGCCCTCGATCAACTCGTCACTGGCGATGCCCTCCACGTAGACCAGTTCGGGGTCGGCGGGATCGGGGAAGTCGAGCAATGTGAACGAGCCCAGCATGCCCGGGTGCGCGCCGGCGTCGAAGGGCAGGATCTGCAGGATCACATTGCGCTTCTCGGTGTGCCACAGCAGCTGGCTGAACTGCTGGCTCATCACCTCCGGGCCGCCCACGAGCCGCCGGATGACGGCCTCGTCGAGCACCACCCACAGCTCGAGCGGATCATCCTTGATCAGCACCTTGGACCGCTCCTGCCGGGCCCGAATCCGTTGCTCGATAACCTGATCCGAGATCTTGGGCATGGTGGTCTGGTACACCGCGAGCGCGTACGCCTCGGTCTGCAACAGCCCGGGGATGAAGGTGGACTGGAAGAATCGCGCCGAGAGCGCCTCCGCCTCGAAGTTGATGTACGCGCCGTAGACCTCCGACACGGCGTCCTCGAAGGAGCGCGCCATGCCGGGGCGGAGCGCATCCACCAGCAACTGCAAGGCATCTGAACGTTGCGGCTCGCCGATGCCGTAGAGATCCAGCATGGCCGTCAGGGTGCGGCGCTGTGGCCTGGCCTGGGCGGTCTCGATGCGGTACAGCGTGGTGACGTTGATGCCGGTCTTGGCGCTGACCACCTCTTTGCTGAGCTGCGCGTGCTCGCGCATCTCGTGCAGCATCGCGGCGAGCCGCCGCAAACGGACGGTAAGCACGGTTCGCTTGCCTGCCATGACAACCCTTTCGCTTGTCGCACAAGCAAGAACGCAGTATTGCGTTCTTGCATTTGTAAGAGCATGATCCAGCTAGCCTATTCGTGTACGGCCGATCCGATGACCGGTATAGCTGAATCCGGAGACCAATCATGTTGGTGCGATTAGTGATGCTGTCGGGTGTGTATGGGGAGTCGCGATGACCATGTCCATAGCCGGAGTTCTACCGACCGCTCCGCAATTGCTCTGTGCCTTCCAGGGGCGGCGTTTTCAAGATCGAGTTTTGTTGCGGTCGGCACATGCTCTCGCCGAACTGCACGAACGCCGCGGTCAGGTGCGGGATCCCGTGATGGTGGGTGAGATCGACTGTCGCCGCGAAGAACTCGTTGACGATATCAACGATTGGGTGGAACAGGAACTGCCGCAACACCGCAACGGCGCCACCCTGCACACCGAGAGCCTGGGCGCGGTCGTCGACCGCATGGCCCGGAGCTGGGTGGAAGCCAATCAGGTGATCGATCACGAGGGTGCGGCCAGTGATAACACCCATAAACACTGGTACCATCTCGCTGAACTGGTTGACGGCTACACTGATCTCGTAATCGACGTGGCCGGTGGCCGTCGCCGTTTACCAGAACAATGATTCCAAATGCATTGACACAATTAATGTATTGCTACCGAATCGTTGATCGTCAGCGGTGACGTCATCCGAGTAACGCTATCGGACCAATAGCTCTGCTCGAACCGCACGACGTCGCCCGCCCCAAGACGGCGGGCGCAACGGGGCGCCCCGCCCGGCGTGCCGCGTGGTCGACTGGCGCGGCACGCCCGCCCTGAACTTTCTTTGTTGCGTAGTGCCCGAAGATCATTCGCACTGTTTCTTTTTCACAATGGCGCGGGTGCATTCGGGGTTCGTCTATTCGGCACAGTGCGTGAGGGACGGAGTTCAGCCATGAACACGGGCGAGGCATCGGCCACCGAGCTCTACCGCCGGGCCCGGGCGGGCGACTTCCGGCTGGAGGTCGACACCGCCCGCAAGTGCGCCGCGAACTTCCTGCGCTTCGCCGACGCCCTGGATCCGCAGATCGCCGGCAGCCACGACACCCACGCCCTCACCGGCTTCGGTGACTTCGACTCCGCGCATCAGCTCCGCCGCGGTTTCGAGCACAAGGGCCACCGGCTCACCGAAGCCCTGACCGCCCTGCGGGATTCGGCCGTCGAGATGGCCGCGGCCTATCTGCTGGCCGCCGGTCTGATCCAGGCCACCGACGACGCCCACGCCCGCCCCCTACTGGCCGCCACCGCCGGCCTCGAGACTTCGGGGACCTGATCCCTCACCCGGAGAACAGTTGGGCCGGTACCCGAATCCTCGGGTACCGGCCCAACTCTATTGCCTACCAAGCAGTCTCAGCTGTTGCCTGTAAACGCCACGCTCGCACCGACTCCGATGATCATCGCCCCACCGGTGGCCCCCACCGCCTCGACCCGCCGCGGTGACCGCGCGAACCACGCCCGCGCCGAGGCCGCCCCCACCGCCCACACCACATCCGAAAGCACCTGCAGCACCGGGAAGATCGCCCCCAGCACCAGGAACTGCAACGGCAACCACCCCGCCGACGGCACCGCGAACTGCGGCAACACCGCCGCGAAGAACACCACCGTCTTCGGATTGCTCACCCCCACCATGAACCCCTGCCGCAGCACCCGCCGCTCGGCCTCCGCCGGAACGACCGTCCGCAACGCCTCGGAAAGCTTCTTCCGCTCCCGAATCGCCATGGCCCCCAGGAAGATCAGATAAACCGCTCCGGCGATCTTCACCGCCAGGAACAGCATCGCCCAGGCCATCAGCAGCGCGCCCAGTCCCAGCGAAGCCGCCACCAGACACACCGTCGTCCCCATCCCGGTCCCCAGCACCGA
Organism: Nocardia heshunensis; assembly: GCF_054782115.1. Taxonomy (NCBI): domain Bacteria; kingdom Bacillati; phylum Actinomycetota; class Actinomycetes; order Mycobacteriales; family Nocardiaceae; genus Nocardia; species Nocardia heshunensis. Next base: position 925,485 of record NZ_BAAGTC010000009.1, read on the forward strand.
CAGCACCGCCGCCCGCCGCCCCAACACCAGCGCCCGCCCCACCGCGAACATCACATTGGGCCCCGGAATCACGATGATGATCATCGCCGCGACCCCGAACGCCAGCACGTGCGAGAGCGGAACCATGGCTACTTCCAGTAGTTGTCGGGGCCCACGTTCTGAATCACGGTGTGGGCGGGGGCATCCAGGTTGGGCTCGAGCGAGGCGTCCTGGGTGAGGTTGACGTACAGCGCGTACGACTCGTAGAGGTAGCGGTACTGCTGGCGGCCCCAGCTGGAGTAGGTGGCCGCGAACATGGTGTCGAGATTGGCCTTGCAGACCGAACTGCCGACACCGTCGGTCGGGCACCAGACGTCCCAGGTCTGGTTGGCGCCCTTGAGGCCGGTGTAGACGGCGCTGGCATCGGTGTCGGACGCGAAGGTGAAGACCTCGACGGACAGCAGGATCGTCTGATCGGGGTTGAAGTAGACGCCGGTCATCATCTGCTGGCACTTGTTGTTCTGCAGTGCGGTTTTCACGTTCTGCGACATATTGCTGGAGACGCAGTCCTTCGCGCCGGAGGAGGTGCGGCTGTAGAGCACGCCCTTGCTGTCGGTGAAGGTGGTCGGCAGCAGCGCGTCGGCGGTGAACGGCGTCTTGTCGGTGGCCTGCTGGTTGAGGGTGGACTTGTCGAAGGCCGCCGTCGTGGTGGTCGGGGGTGCGGTCGTGCTCGGCGGCGTGGTGACCGTGCTGGTGACGATGGCGTCGTTCTTGGAATGCTTGCCGGTGAGCACCACCGCGCCCACCGAGATGGCGATGACCAGCACCACCAGCAGCACGCCCAGAATCACCTTCAACGCGGTATTGGAGTTGCCCGGCGGCGGGACGTCCACATACTGCGGTCCGGTCGCGAACTGCTGCGGTCCGGTCGAATACTGTTGCGGCCCGGTCGAATACCCCACCGGCTGCTGCGGGGTGGCACCGGTCCAGCCCTGCGGGGAGGTCAGCGCCACGGTCGGCATGGCGGGCGCGCTCTGCGGCCCGCCCATGGGCAGGCGACCGGTGTGCCGATCCAGCACCGCCAGCGTCTCCGGCACATAGTTGGTGCCGTCGGGGGTCAGGTAGGTCGCACGCAGGGTGTCGTCCCATTCGGCGGCCGAGGGCCGGGCGTCCGGCCCGAATCCGCCGTTGCCGAAGGCCCGATCGAACAGCGCCCGCAGGCGCGGATCCAGATCCGCGGGGTACCCGGCCCCCGGCTGCCACGGCATCCCGGGCACGCCGGTCCCGGCATCGAGGAACAGGACACGGTAGATCAGCGTCGCCAGGTCGTAGCGATCCTTGTACCGGTCGTAGGCGGCGTCGGCCGGTGTCAGCCCGGCGGTGTCGATGACGTAGGCCAGCGGCGCGGACGCGTGGGAGAGCACGTTCTTGGGCGAGAGATCGCCGTGCACCAGCTGCCGTTCCTCGAGCACCCGCACGATGTCGCAGAGCCGAACCGCCAGTCCGGCACGGAGATACGAGGCGGTCTGCGCGGGTGTCGACCACAGTTGGTCGAGGGTGCGCGGCCGCCCGTCCGGCAGCAGATAGTCCATGGGGATCAGCGGCAGTACCACCCCGGCCAGCATCCCGTCGTGCACGATGACGTCGATGGGCCAGTTGATCGCCTCCGCGGGCTGCCCGGTGGCTCCGCCCGCTGCCTCGGCGTTCACGACCGTCTGCCGCCCGATGAGCATGACCTGCCGGGCCCGCTCGATATCGTTCGGGGCGGTCGCGGGGGTGCGGAACATCTTGTAGAGGCGTTGCTGCCCACGCGGATCCCGGCACAGGTACTGCACGGATCGGGTGCCTGCGGCATAGAAGGGTTCGGCGTCCACGTCATACGACTCACCGGACAACCCAGCGACTACCACCATCGAACTTCCCCCGCCCGAACGGTAAATCCAACACTGAAACTGTGCACTGCGTGATCTTCAGCAACTCGGCGAGCCTACCGGTCTACTGTCCGCCACGCCTCCCTATAAACGCAAGACACCGCTGACCGTCCCCTCATGACGCGGTCAGCGGTGTGGTGCGGTCGAACACGTGCTGACCCGCAGGTCAGCGCAGCGCCGCACGACCTTTCAAGCGGCCCAGGATGACCAGGGCGATGAGTGTGACCAGCACCAGCAGGGTGGTACTGGCCGCTGCGTCGAAGACCTCGCCGCGGTCGGTGGCCGCGAAGATGGTCACCGGCAGGGTCTTCCAGGTGGCGGGGTAGACCATGATGGTCGCGCCCAGCTCACCCATGGACAGGGCGACGGCCAGACCTGCCGCCGCACCGAGCGCGGGCAGCAGCAGCGGCAGGGTGACCCGGGTCAGCACACGCACCGGGCCGGCACCCAGTGATTCGGCGGCCTGCCGGTAGCCGGGGTCGAGCCGGTCCAGCGCGGCGGAAACCCCACTGAACGCGTAGGCCAGCACCAGCACCGTATGAGCCAGGATCACAATCCATTTGGTGCCGCCCAGCAGCAGCGGGCGTTCGTTGAAGGAGATCAGCACGCCCAGGCCGATGGCCACCGACGGCACCGCCACCGGCACGTGGAAGACCGCGTCGGTGACCCGTCGCAGCCAGTTCGGCGCCTCCATCGAGGCCAGCGCCGCCCAGGTGCCGAGCACCAGCGAGAACAGTCCCGCCAGCAGCGCGGTCTGCAAACTCACCGACAGGCTCGCTGATTCCTCGCCCGAGAGTGCCCGGCCGAAGTTCGCGAATCCCAGATGCGAGGGCAGCGGCCCGGTCCACTGTCCGGCCAGCGCCGCCGCCACCACGGTCGCGATGGGCGCGACGAACACGATCGCGACCACGACCGCGAACACGGCGAGCACCGCGGCCCGCCCGCGCCTGGTCCACACCAGCATGGTTCAGCTCTCCTTCCGCGCGCGGGTCAGGCGCGCGAACAGCAGTCGGTATCCGAGATACAGGCTCAGCGACAACAACACCTGCACCGAGGCCAGCACCGCGGCGCCCGGCAGATCGAAGGTGACGATGCCGCGCGTGTAGATCAGCGCGGGCAGCGTGATGACGCCCTTGGCCCCGGTGAACAGCACGATGCCGAATTCGTTGAGGGTCAGCAGCAGCGTGAGGCTGCCGCCCGCCGCCAGCGCGGGCCACGCCTCCGGCATGACCACCTGGGTCAGCACCCGCCACGGCGAAGCGCCCAGGCTCGACGCCACATCCAGCTGCTCGCGCGGCAACTGCGCGAACGCGGCCAGCAGCGGCCGCACCACGAACGGCGTGAAGAACGTGACCTCGGCGAGGATCACACCCCACGGCGTGCTCAGAAAGTCGATCACCGGCTTGGTACCGCCGGTGATCTGATTGATCAGCGCGTTCACCGCACCGGCGGTGCCGTAGAGGAACGTGAAGGCCAGCGTCACAAGGAAAGACGGCAGGGTCAGCACCGAATCGATGAGCCGCCCCACCAGCTGCGATCCGGGAAACGGCACGAACGCCAGCACAATCGCCACGAACGTCCCCAACAGCAGACACCCGATAGTCGAGCTGACCGCGATGGTCACGGTGCGCACCAACGCATTCCGGAAGGACTCCTCGGCCAGCACCCGCGACCAGGTCCCGCCCCCGCGCCCGTCCTTGGTCTTGGTCGACTCCAACAGCACCCGCACGATCGGATACACGGCGATCACCAACACCGTCAGCACCGGTGGCAACGTCCACAGCACCGGCCGCCACGACCGCCCGGGCTCCCGTGTCTCGGGATCAGCTGGCGCGGAAGCGGTTTCGAGCAATGCGGTCACGACAGCCTCCCCGCCGGTTCGGTGCGCGCGCCGTCCGTCATCCGGGCGACCGCACCATCCGTCATTCCGGCGTGCTTGTGGCCGGAATCCAACGCGGCAGGGTGCATGAACCCGATGTGTGGATCCCGGCCAACGGCACGCCGGGATGACGAGGGGATTGTGTGACGCGGGGCGAAGGTCGCTGGGGTGTAGATGAATTCGCCGGTCGCCGCGCGGCGCGGTGCGGCGGTCATGCGCGGGCCTCGCCGTCGGCGGCGGCGTCGGTGCCGATCCCCGGCGGGATGAGGACGCCGGCCGGGTCGGGGAAGCGGACGCCGACGTGGTCGCCGGGGGCGATCTCGGTGTGGCCCAGCATATCCGCGGTGAGTTCGGTGGGGATGCCGGTCACGTCGAGGTGCAGGCGGGTGGAGGCGCCCTTCCAGACGCTGGCGATCACGGTGGCGCGCAGCGCATCCCGGTCGGTGAGGGGGACGATGGAGACGGTGTGGGGGCGGACGCACAGTTGGGCGTCGGCGTTGGGGACCCAGTCGGGCCGTCCGACTCCCGGCGGCGGGGCGTCGGCGCGCAGGGTGTGCTCGCCGACGGTCACCAGCGCGGCGGTGCCGGAGACGTGCTTCACCTCGCAGGGCAGCAGATTCGCGCCGCCCAGGAAGGAAGCGGTGAATTCGGTGGCGGGCTGCTGCCACAGGTTGCGGGCGGTGTCGATGTCGACCAGGCGGGCATCGCGCATCACGGCGATGCGGTCGGCCAGCGCGAGCGCCTCTGCCTGATCGTGGGTCACGTACAGCATCGCCGTGTCGGGCAATGCCTTTCGCAGCTGCTGCAACTCGCCGAGCATGTTCTGGCGCAGCTGGGCGTCCAGCGCGGCCAGCGGCTCGTCGAGCAGCAACACCTTGGGCCGGATGGCCAACGCCCGCGCGATCGCGACCCGCTGCTGCTGCCCACCCGACAGCTCGCGCGGCAGCCGCTTGGCATAGGCGCCCATGCCGACCATTTCCAGGGCCTCGGTCACCCGGGCCCCGATCTCGTTGCGCGCCACGTGATGTGCCTTCAAACCGAAGGCCACATTGTCGTGCACCCGCATGTGCGGGAACAGCGCGTAGGACTGCACGACCACCCCGATGCCGCGCTTGGCGGGGGAGAGGTCGGTGACGTCGCGGCCGGCCAGCCGCACCGCGCCCGAGGTGGGCCGGACGAATCCGGCCAGCGCCTTGAGCGCGGTGGACTTGCCGGAACCGCTGGGCCCCAGGAGCGCGACCGTTTCCCCCGCGGCGACGCGCAGGTTGAAATCGGCCAGTGCGACGGTGATTTTACGGCCGCGGCCGTAGGTGACCCCGACCCGGTCGAACACGATGGCCGGTTCGGCGGTGGTGTCGGTGGTCGCCGTGGATGTCGTCAACGCGGAGGACATGGTTGCTGCTCCTGGGGCTGGTATCGGACTAGCTGCCGGTGACCTTGGTGTAGGCCGCCACGTCGGCGTCGAGGTTGTCGAGCACGGTGGTCCAATCCGGGTGCAGCACGGTCACATCCTTGATGGTGGCGGCGGGCGACGGGCCGCTACCGGTGGCCGGGGCGTTCGCCAGATCGGTGCGCGCCGGGATGGCGAAGGTGTCCGGCAGCGACTTCTGCACGTCGGCCGAGAGCAGGAACTCCATCAGCTTCTTGGCGGCGTCCGTGTGCGGCGCGCCCTTGGTGACACCCATCAGGTACGGCAGCGAGACGGTCGACTTCTTGCCGTCGGCCGAGGCCGGGAAGAAGACGTTGAACTTGGAGCCGTCCTTGACGCTCTGCAGGTTCATCTGCACATCGCCGTTGGCGACGACGATTTCGCCCTTGTCGACCTTGGCCTGCAGCTTGCCGGTGGAGGAGGACGGGCCGACATTGTTGGCCTGCAGCTTGCCCAGGTAGTCCAGCGCGCCCTGCTTGCCCATCAGCTGCTGCAGCAGCACCAGCACGGCGGTGCCGTCACCGGCCTGGCCGGGGGTGGAGTACTGCAGCTTGCCCTTGTAGTCGGGCTTGAGCAGGTCGTCCCAGGTCAGCTTGGAGGCATCCACCGACGGGTTGGCGATGAAGCAGAGGTAGTTGCCCGCCAGGGACACCCACTTGCCGTTGGCGTCCTTGTCGGCGGCGGCCACGGCGCCGGTGTCCGCGCCGCTGGCCTGCAGCAGCCCGGACTTGTCGGCCTTCTGCATGAACGGCGGCAGGGTGACCAGCAGGTCGGCCTGCGGGTTGGACTGTTCCTTCTCGACGCGGCTGACGACCTCGCCGGAACCGGCCTCGACCTCGTTGACCGTGATCCCGGTCTGCGCCTTGAACTTCTCGAAGACGGGCTTGTACCAGTCGCCGAGGCCGTCGACGGAGTAGACGGTGACCGTCTTGCCGCCGTTCGAGTCGCTGCCGGTGCCGCCACAGGCGGTCAGGCTGAAGGCGACCGCGGTGGCGGAGGTGAGGATGAGAGCGGAACGGGCGATGGTGCGTGCGAGGCGGTTGTTCGTATTACGCACGGTGGCTGCACTTTCAGTTCAGGGGACGGTCGAGTCGAAGGAACAGGGGGTACTCCGCCGCCCGGGCGAGGCGCGCTCGGGCGGCGGAATTCTTCTAGCCGCGCTCGGCCAGCAGCAGCTGCGCGAATTCGGTGACCGAGGGCACCACGTGGGTCGCACCGGCGGCCCGCAGCTGGTCCTCGGTGTGCGCGCCGGTCAGCGTGCCCGCGACGATGCGCGCGCCCGCGGCCAGCCCGGTGGCGATATCGCTGGACGTATCACCCAGCACCGCAACCCGATCCACGGCGTCGGCCTCGAGCCGCAGCACGGCGGTGAGCACCATGTCCGGGTAGGGGCGGCCGCGCCCGGCATCGGAGGGAGCCAGCGTCAGATCGGCGATCTCGTTCCAGCCCAGCGCGTTCAGCAGGCGGTTCTGGGTCTCGCGGCTGAACCCGGTGGTCAGCGCCACCTTGATGCCCGCCGCCCGCAGCGCCGAAATCGCTTCGGCGGCACCGGGAATCGGGCTGATCCCGGCGTCGGCGAAGTCCGCGTAGGCGGCCTCGAAGGCGCGGTTGGCGAGCTGGGCGCGGTCCTCGTCGCCGAGCAGGGTGCGGAAGCACCAGATCTTGGACTGGCCCATGGTGTCCTGCACGAACGTGCGGGCTGCCTCGCGCTCCGGGCCCTCGGTGGGAACGCCCGCGGCGGTGATGGCCGCCTCGAACGCCTTCTCGACCAGCCCGTCGTCGGCGACGGTGGTGCCCGCCATATCCAGGACGGCGAGTTCGATCTGCTTATCGGACACGATGATTCCTTCGTCGTTGCGGGGTTCAGAGGTCGAGCAGGTCGGCGGTCTGCTCACCCAGTGCGGGGCCGAGCGTCATGCCGCGGCCGCCGGGGCCGGTGATCACCCAGACGCCCTCGGACGCCTGCGCGCGGGTCACGATGGTGCCCGGATCGATGGACTGGCTGTACACGCCCGCCCAGCGCCGCACGATCGGCGGCAGCTTGCGGCCGAGCAGCTCCTCCATCACGCCGGTGAGGTGCTCGTAGGGGGCCTCGTCCACATCGAAGGTGAACGGTTCGTCGTACTCGTGGGTGTCACCGATGGTGAGCCCGCCGTGCAGGCGCTGCACGGCCAGCAGCTGCATCTTGTGCTGGGCCGCCGTGAACGGCTGCGCCTCTTCACGATTGAGCCGGTCCAGCTCCGGGCCCGCGAAGGCCGGGTAGTAGCGGAAGCTGTCGCCGTCGGCGACGGCGGTGGTGAGCGGCTCGCCCAGCGGCGCGGTCTGCATCATCTGCAACCGCACCCGGCGCACCGGAATGTCGCCCACCAGTTCCCGGGTCAGGCCGGTGTGCGCCGCGCCCGGGCAGAACAGCACCAGATCGCCCTCGTGGCGGCGGCCGCGGTCGTCGACCACGGTGGTGCCGGTGATGGTGCGCGCCTCGGTGCCCGCGAAGAACGTGTAGCGCTCGCTGGCCTCCATGTAGCGGCGCAGCGCGGGCAGCGCCTGGCGCGATTCCACGGCGGCGTCGGTGGAACAGTGCAGGCCGGCAAGGAATTTGCCGCGCAGCGCCGGGTTCAGCGCCCGCACCCGCTCGGGGTCGAGCAGCTCGAAGCCGCGTTCGGCGGCCGACGGGTTCGCCATGGCGGCCTCGGCCACGGCGAGTTCGTTGTCGGTGCGCACCAGCGTGATCGAGCCGGCGGGCCGGAAGCCCACGCCCGGCACCTTGCCGCCGATCTCCTCCCACAGCTGCCGGGACCGCAGCGTGAGTTCCAATTCGTTGGCGCTGCGCCCCGAAACCCACACCAGCCCGAAGTTGCGCACGGTCGCGCCGCGCGCCTCCACCTCACGTTCCAGGTGGACGACCTCGTGGCCGCGCCCGATGGCGGCGAGTGCGTGGGCGGTTCCGAGGATCCCTCCGCCGATGATGACCAATCGCATGACCAACATCCTGGGCAATGGTCTAGACCTAGGAGTGTTTCGTATGGAAACGCTAGGTTAATAATTGGTATAGACCAATCTTGTGTAGGCTGGGGTCATGGAGACGAGGGAGGCCGCCGGGGTGGGAGAAGAAGTGGACCCCGGCCGCCCGCCGGGTGAAACGCCCAGTACAGAACCGGATTCCGGGCCGGATGCCGCGAGCATCGCGGTGCCGGGCGCCGATCCGCTGAGCGCCACGCGCATACCGAAGTCGTATCGCGTCCGCGCGGAACTCGAGGCCCTGCTGGCCGGACTGTCCGAGGGCGATCCGCTGCCCTCGGAACGCGAGCTCGCCCTGCGCTGCGGCGTCGCCCGCGAGACCGTGCGCCAGGCCGTGCGAGAACTACTGGTGGAGGGGCGGATTCGCCGCCAGGGCCGGGGCACCGTGGTCTCGCGCCCGAAGATGGTGCAGCCCTTGTCATTGCGCTCCTACACCGAGGGTGCGATCAAGTTCGGCCGCAAGCCCGGCCGTCTGCTGGTCGAATGGACCGATGTCCCCGCCGATCCCGACACCGCGCACGATCTGGCGGTCGAGCCCGGCACCGTGGTCATGCATCTCGAGCGCATCCTGCTCGCCGACGGGGAGCGCATCGGCCTGGAGAGCACGTGGATGCCGTTGAACCGCTTCGCTGTGCTGCGCGAGTTCTACAACCCGGAGACCTCGCTCTACGCCGCCACCCGTGGCATGGGCGTGGTGTACGCGGTCGCCACCGAACGCATCGAGACCGTGCTGGCCTCACCGCGCGAGGCGGCGCTGCTGGAATGTACGACCGCCCTGCCGATGCTGCTGCTGCACCGCCGCAGCGTCGACGGCGAGGGCGTGCCGATCGAACGGGTGCGGTCGCTGTATCGCGGTGACCGCATCGCCTTCCAGGCCAATCTCACCGACTACTGAATATCGAATCGACTTCTCAATATTGTTGTGTGCGAGGCGTATCGGCCGGGTCCGAACCGGCCGATACGCCTCGCCTCACGCACTCACTCGGTCGTGCTCACGTCACTCGTGGAACTGGAAACGCCACGCCTGCATCTGGTTTTCCGGGTTGAGCGGGCGCAGGGCCAACCGCGGCGGATAGATGCGCAGCAGGCTCAGATCGAGGGCCAATTCGGTGCCGTCGATGGGGCCGCCGGGCACCACGATGTGGAAGGTGAAGGGCATCGCGCTCTGCCGGAGCACCCATTCGTATTCCTTGCCGATGCCCACCACCGGGAGATTGGGCTGGGGTTCCCCATCGATGCCCAGGAAGTTGTTCACCCGCAGGTTCCGGATCAGGACATTGCCGTTGGGGATCTCCATGATCTCCCACTCCTGCTCGCCGGGATTGCCGGTGGGCGGGAGCATCATGGCCGGATGCCCGGGTTCGTCGCCGATCAGTGTGATGAGCTGCTCCACCGGACGGCTGATTGCGTATACGCCAGACGGGATCGGTGCCATCGCATACCTACTTTCTCCGCGCGTGAAATGCTCACGGGGCGCGGAATTTTCGAGGATCTGACGAATGCAGCTGCCCATCCACCATACGTCCGAGATGTCGTGATTGCGGCGTTAACGGGCACTTGATCCGAATGAAATATTCGGGCCGCCAACGGAATTCGTTGACGGCCCGGTCGGTATTTCAATTCGGTAATTCGGATCGCGCAGCCTATCGACTCGGCAGGATGTCGTCGAGCCAATCGAACATGCGCTGATGGGTCAGCACCATGGCCCCCGTGTGGCAGTGCTCGCCCGCGCCCTCGGCCGCGGTCCCGGTGATGAGTTTCTTCTCGCAGGTGAGCGCCTCGTACACGCGCGGGGCCTCGCCCTGGAAGAACAGGTCGTTCTCGGCGTCGAAAACCAGGGTGGGGCAGCGGATCGCGTCCACCACACCGGCGAGGGTGTAGTCGGCGGTGCGACGCACATAGTCCGCGGGTGAGCTCGCGCCGAAGGTCCACTGCCCGTTGCGCAGCGCCCAGCGCATGGTGGTGCTGACCGTCATCATCAGGGACGCAACGGCATTCGCCTCCTCGTCGCGGCCCGCGGCGATCCACTCGGCCAGGAAGGGCGGCATCATCCGCACGTGGGCGGCGTGGTAGTCGAACAGGCCGTCGTCGAGGATGAGCGCGGCGATCCGGGGCTCGAAGGCGGCGGCCCGCGCGGTCAGGTAGCCGCCGAGGCTGTAGCCGAACAGGGCGATGCGGTCCGGATCGATCTCCGACCGGGTGAGTGCGTAGTCGACCACGGGCGTGATCACCGCCTCCCAATCGGGGCGGAAGGTCAGGCCCTGTTCGCGGATGACCTCGCCCTGGCCGGGACCGTCGAAGGCCAGCACGTGGTAGCCGCGCGCCACCGCGGCAGCCGCGAGCGCGAACCAGGATTCCTCGAGTGTGGAATCGAAGCCGCTGTTGAAGATGACGGTCGGCCGGGCCTGCCCGCTGTCGTCGGCCAGGAACAGGTAGCCGGGAAGTGTGGTGTCCGCGTAGGGAATCGCGATCGGATGGACCGGGGTCTCCAGTAGTTGTGCCGCTTCCCAGAAGGTTTCGCGGGCCAGCCAGGACAGCTCGCGCGGCACCGGATCGTGGGCCGGATCGTCGCGGCGGTAGAACTCGGCGGTGCGGTAGTAGTTCGAGGCCCGCAGCAGCGCCTCGCGGGCGCTCACCCGGTGTCCCGCCTTCGCGGACGCCTCGCCGATGGCCTGGACCCGCATGGCGGTGGCCTCCCACTCGCGCAGCCAGGCGTCCTCGTCACCGTCGGGGATGCGGCTCGCGGTGGCGATCACCTCGCCGAGTTCCGCGCCGCCATAGCTGGCGAACCCGGCGGCGCGCAGCGCCTCGTAGCTGAAGGATTCGTCGTCGAAGAGGAATTTCATGGCTTCTACCTCGCTCTTTACGTCGATACGACACCGTTTCGTCGTACGGGTAGAACGGTAGACCGGTCGACGACGAAACGCAACCGTTTCGTCGTTGCTAGACTCCCGGACATGAGTGAGGAATCCGGTTCGGGCGGCCGCAAGCCCGCGGGCGCGGCGGTGATGCAGCCGCAGGTGACCGCGGCCATCCGCGTGGCGGCCTTCGAGGAACTGGCCGACGTCGGTTACGGCAAGCTGTCCATGGAGGCGGTCGCCCGGCGCGCGGGCGTCAGCAAGCCGACCCTCTACCGCCGCTGGTCGACCAAGCAGGACTTGGTGATCGGCCTGATCTCCGAAGTCGCGGTCGACGCCGCCGATTCTCCCGACACCGGCAGCCTGCGCGGCGACCTACGCGCCTTCCTCGCCCAATCGGCCGAGGTACTGACCAATCCCCTTGTCGCCCGGATCATTCCGGACATCCTGGCCCAGGCCGTGCGCGTACCCGCGCTCCGCGAGGTGCTGCAACTGGGCATCGGTCAATCGCGCCGCGCGCGGGTCGCCCGCATCCTGCACCGCGCGATCGACCGGGGCGAACTGCCGGAGTCGCTGAATCTCGAACTGGCCCTGGACTTCATCGGCGCCCCCCTGTTCTGGCGCGTCATGCTCGGCGGCGACCCCACCGGCCCCGCCTACCTCGACCAACTCACCGACATGCTGCTCGCCGCCTTCGGGGCAACCGAGACGGCGTCATGAGAACGGCAGCGGCGTCATGAAAACGGCCCGGTCGTGACGACCGGGCCGAATGCATCCGTCATTCCGGCGCGCTTGTGGTCGGAATCCAACGTCCTTGTGGCTCAGCGGACTTGGGGTGCGACCTTCGCGCCGAGCAGCTCGATGTTCGCGAGCACTTTCTCGTGGGGCAGCGTGCCGACGCTGCTGTGCAGCATGAACCGGTCCAGCCCGAGGGTGTCACGCACGTCGGCGATCTTCTCCGCCACGTAGTCCGGCGTGCCCACGAACAGCGACCCGCTCTGCGAACGCAGCGCGTCGAACTGCTGCCGCGTCATCGGACCCCACCCGCGTTCCCGCCCGATCCCGGACATGGCCCGCGCGTAGGACGCGTAGAAGTCCTCGACCGCCGCCTTGTCGGTCTCGGCGACGTAGCCGTGCGCGTGCACCGCCACCGGCTGCGGCTCGTGCCCGCCCTCGTCGAGGGCCCGGTGATAGAGATCCACCAGCGGCTTGAACCGCGCCGGCTGCCCGCCGATGATGGCGATGGCCAGCGGCAGGCCCAAAAGCCCTGCGCGCACGACGGATTCGGGGCTGCCGCCGACCGCGATCCACACCGGCAGCGGCCGGTTCTCGGTGCGCGGATAGACGATCGCGTCCTTCAGGGGCGCCCGGAACTTGCCCTCCCAGGTGACCGGCCCTTCCTCACGGATCTTCAGCAGCAGCGCGAGCTTCTCCTCGAAGAGCTCGTCGTAGTCGCTCAGGTCGTACCCGAACAGCGGGAACGATTCGATGAACGAGCCACGCCCGGCCATCAATTCGGCCCGGCCGTTCGAGAGTCCGTCCAGGGTCGAGAAGTCCTGGAACACCCGCACCGGATCGTCCGAGCTGAGCACCGTTACCGCGCTGGTGAGCTGAATGCGCTCGGTGCGCGAGGCGATGGCCGCCAGCACCATGGCGGGCGAGGAGGCGGCGAAATCCTTGCGGTGATGCTCGCCCACGCCGTACACGTCGAGCCCGGCCGCCTCGGTGGCGACGGCTTCCTCGACCACCTGCCGCAGGCGTTCGCCCGCGCTCGGCACCGGCCCGTCGCCACCGACCGGGTGTGTTTCGGCGAATGTCGTCAGTCCCAGTTCCACGGCCGTTGTCCTCTTCCTGTCTTGTTTCCAAGTCAACCGAAAGCTTAAACGGACCATGGTCCGGAAAGATTCCCCGCTCACCCGGACCTGGGGATCTGGCCGTTTCGACCGGCAGATACCCTGGACCCATGTCTGTGCGCACCCGCAAGCCCCTCGTTCCCGGGCAGCAGTCGCCCATTCGCGAGGTCCCGAAGAATATCGAGCGACCCGAATACGTCTGGAAGAAAACCGCCCAGGAGGGACACGAGCCCTGGGTGCAGACCGCGGAGACCATCGAGAAGATGCGGATCGCGGGCAAGATCGCCGCACAGGCGCTGGAAGAGGCCGGTAAGGCCGTCGCTCCCGGGGTCACCACCGACGAGCTCGACCGCATTGCGCACGAGTACATGTGCGATCACGGCGCGTACCCGTCGACCTTGGGCTACAAGGGATTTCCGAAGTCCTGCTGCACCTCGCTCAACGAGGTCATTTGCCACGGCATCCCGGACTCGACCGTGATCGAGGACGGCGACATCGTCAATATCGACGTCACCGCCTTCATCGACGGCGTGCACGGCGACACCAACAAGACCTTCCTCGCGGGCAATGTCGACGAGGAGGTGCGCCTGCTGGTCGAGCGCACCGAAGAGGCCACCCTGCGGGCGATCAAGGCGGTCAAGCCGGGTCGCGCGCTGAACGTGATCGGTCGCGTCATCGAGGCGTACGCCAACCGCTTCGGCTACGGTGTGGTCCGCGACTTCACCGGTCACGGCGTCGGCCCGACCTTCCACTCCGGCCTGGTCATCCTGCATTACGACCAGCCCGCCGTGGAGTCGGTCATCGAACCGGGCATGACCTTCACCATCGAGCCGATGATCAATCTGGGCGGCATCGACTACGAGATCTGGGACGACGGCTGGACCGTGGTCACCAAGGACCGCAAGTGGACCGCCCAGTTCGAACACACCCTCGTCGTCACCGACGAAGGCGCAGAGATTCTGACCCTCCCGTGAAAATCGCCATGCCCCAGCGGGGCGTCACCACCCGAGGCATCGGCTCCCGCGGCCCCCGCCGCAAGCCCTCCCGCTTCCTCCCCCCGAACCCCCGCGACGAGGGCCTCGGCGCCATGCGCGCCACCATGCGCCGCCACGTCGAACTCTCCGCGGGCCGCCCCGTCGACGACGCCGACAAGCCGGACGACGCCGCCGCCGACAAGCGCGACTACGTCAACCGCGACGCCTACACCAGCAGCGGCCGCGACCACTACGTCTACCGCCCCCGAGCGGAGTACAGCACCCGGTGACCCCGCGTCCCGCCGCGAGTCTTTCCCGTCGTTCCGGCATGCTCGTGGCCGGAATTCGAACGGCTGCTATGGATCCCGGCAATAGGCGAGCCGGGATGACGGGCGGGGTTTCCTCCGGGATGTCCGACCCGGCCGTCGCCGCTGGACGGCCGCGGTGAAGGGCGCTCTGCTGGTCGCGGGGACTACCTCGGACGCCGGGAAAAGCGTTGTCGTAGCGGGTCTTTGCCGCATGTTGGCGCGGCGCGGCGTTCGCGTCGCGCCGTTCAAGGCGCAGAACATGTCGAACAACTCGGTCGTCACGCTCGATGGCGGGGAGATCGGTCGGGCGCAGGCGTTGCAGGCGCGCGCCTGTGGGCTGGAGCCGAGCGTGCGGTTCAACCCGGTGCTGCTCAAGCCGGGGAGTGATCGGCGATCGCAACTTGTGGTGCGGGGCAAGGCGATCGACACCGTGGGGGCCAAGGATTACTTCCGGCATCGGACCGAGTTGCGGGCGATCGTGGCTGAGGAATTGGCTTCGCTGCGGGACGAATTCGATGTGGTGATTTGTGAAGGGGCGGGGTCGCCTGCCGAGATCAATTTGCGGGCAACGGATCTGGCGAATATGGGGTTGGCGCGGGCGGCGGAGCTGCCCGTGGTGGTGGTCGGGGACATCGATCGCGGGGGAGTGCTGGCGCATCTGTTCGGGACCGTCGCGATTCTGGAACCCGAAGACCAGCAATTGATCTCCGGGTTCATCGTCAACAAGTTCCGGGGTGATGTGGACCTGTTGAAGCCGGGGATCGATCAGCTCACCGCGCTCACCGGGCGGCCCACGCTCGGCGTCATCCCCTTCGCTGCCGACCTCTGGCTCGACGCGGAGGACTCGCTGGGCACCGTCGCGGACGCACCGGTCGGGCGGCCCCGGCCGCCGTTGGGCGATCAGTGGCTGACCGTGGCCGCCATCCGGCTGCCGCGCATCTCCAACTCCACCGATGTCGAGGCGTTGGCGTGCGAACCGGGAGTCTCGGTCCGCTGGGTGGACGACCCGTCCCGCCTCGCGGGCGCGGACCTGGTCGTCATCCCGGGCAGTAAATCCACCGTCAGCGATCTGGAGTGGTTGCGCCGCACCGGGATCGCGGACGCCCTGACCGCCCGCGCGGCGGCGGGCGGGCCGATCCTCGGCATCTGCGGCGGCTATCAGATGCTGGCCCGCACCATCGTCGACCCGGTCGAATCGGCCGCGGGTGAGGTGCCGGGCCTGGGCCTGCTGGACCTGGAGATCGAGTTCGCCGACCCGAAGGTGTTGCGCCGCTCCACCGGTCGTGTCCGAGATCATGCCGGACCCGGCGGTGATAGCGATCTCCCCGTGTACGGCTATGAGATCCACCACGGCCGCGTCACCCGCAACGGCGACCCCGCCTGGTTCGAGCTGGACGGTGTGTCCGAAGGCAGTGTGCGCGAATCGATCTGGGGCACCCACCTGCATGGTGCGTTGGAGTCGGACGAGTTTCGCCGCGCCTGGCTGCGTCAGGTGGCCGATCGGCTGGGCCGAACCGGATTCGTTGTGGCCGATGATGTTTCGGTCGATCGGGTGCGCGCCGAGCAGCTGGATCTGCTCGCCGACCTGATGGAAAAGCATCTCGATCAGGCCCTGCTCGAGCGCCTGATCGGCGGCGGAGCGCTGTCGGATCTCCCAATTCTGACCGTCACCAAGTGACTCAGGTCACAAAAATACGCCCGACTCGGGTTCGGCCCCTGCATGGCTCCTGTAGCGTGATTCACCATGGAATCTCGGCGGATCACGGTCGGTGACCGCGAGTGGGCGGTGCGAATCGGCGGACCCGAAACCCGGCACCACGTCCTGCTGCTCCCCGATGCGGGCGATCCGGCCGACGTTTACGACCAGGTCTGCGAACGCTTGCAGACCTCGGACCTGCACACCATCGCCGTCGAATCGATCGACGGCCTCGACGCCCCCACGGTGTTCGCCATCCTCGACCAGTTGAAGGTCCCGTGGGCCAATCTGGTCGGCAGCGGCGCGGGCGCGGATCTGGCCTGGCAGTTGGCCGCGCGCGGCTTCGGCCGCTTCATGAGCCTGATCGCCGCGGGCGGCGGGCACCCGGCCGCGCCCGGCCCGGACGGCACCGTCCCCGACGCCTCCTGCCCGCCGGTGGAGATCCCCACCACCCTGCTGGCCACCAAGCGCCTGCCGCGCTCGGTGGCGGAGGGTTCCAGCCGGTTCGTCTACGGCGAATTCCGGCTGGTCCCCATGGATGTCACGGATGTGCCCGCCGAAGCGGGCCACGAGCTGGCCACCGAAGTGGTGCTACGCACCAGCTTCTGGTGATTTCGCCAGCCACTCCAGCCAGGAATCGAGTTCGTCGAAGGCCCGCGTGCGCGGGTCCTTCGCGGACAGGAACACATCGTGGCGCGCACCCTCGATCGGCACGATATTCGTGCGGTCACCCAGGCAACCCGACCAACGCTGGATCTGCTTGACGTCCAGCACCAGATCCGCCAGATCCGCGGCCGGACCGTACTGACGCATGAACTTGGTGATCTTGGACCGCAGGATCAGCGCGGGCACCCCGATATCCAGTCCCTTGTGCAGCCGGAACTGCCCACGCCGGATGGCCCGCAGCCAGCCCGCGTGAACGGCGTAGCCGCTCAACGGTTTCCAATCCAGGTTGTAGTCCCACTCGCCGGACACGCTCTTGTGCAGGCTGTCGCCGTAGGCGGTGGAGACGCCCAGCGGAATCTTCGCGAACGCCCGCAGTCGACCCAGCCCCTCCAGCAGTGGCGTGCCGACCGACCGGTAGTAGCCCGGCCCCTGCAGATCGAACCACGGGCTGTTGAGCACCAGACCCGTAATGCCCTGTGCGGCAGTGCCACCCGCGGCCTGCAGCCGGTTGAGCCACAGCGAGGTCACCAGTCCGCCGGTCGAATGCGCCATCACCAGCACCGGCAACCCGGTCTCGGCCCGCATGATCTCGAGCGACCGATTGAGTTCCTCGTCGTAGAGCGCCAGATCGCTCACGAAGTGCGGCGTCTGCCCCGCCCGCTGCGAACGCCCGCACTTGCGCAGATCCAGCGCGTAGAAGGCATACCCCTGCGCGGCGAGATGCTGGGCCAGGTGCTCCTGGAAGAAGTAGTCGGTGAATCCGTGCACGTACAGCACGGCCCGCGTGGTGACGGGCGCGTCGGCCGGGGTGTACCGGACCAGGGTGGCGACCGCGTCGCCCTCGCCGTCCGGATCGGGTCCCAGGGGAATGGTCAGCTGCTGGTAGTCGTCGCCCAGCACGTCCGGCTGCCAGGTGGTGGTCGACGAAGTGGAGGATGACGTATCGGAGGTCACACGCCCAAGATAGACCGCGCCACAACGTTGTCCATTTGGGAGGGATCTCTCACATTCAGGGATTTCGAAGCGGGATTCGGGAATGGTCAGGGGCAGAATTGAGTCCAAGTGAACGACGGGTAACCTAACTCCCACCTGGTGACCCCAAATGACAAGGAAGTCGACGAACGCCGTGTCGAACGCTGCCACGATTGAAAAGACCGATGTAGTACTCATCGGAGCCGGCATCATGAGTGCCACCCTCGGCGCCTTGCTTCGACAGGTGCAGCCGGATTGGTCGATCAATGTCTTCGAGCGCCTGGACGAGGCCGCGGGTGAGAGCAGCGACCCCTGGAACAATGCGGGCACCGGCCACTCGGCCCTGTGCGAGCTGAACTACACGCCGCAGAACGCCGACGGCTCGGTGGAGATCACCAAGGCCATCGACATCAATGAGCGTTTCCAGGTGTCGCGGCAGTTCTGGTCCTACGCGGTCGAGAACAGCGTGCTTGCCAACCCGTCGAACTTCATCAACCCCATTCCGCACGTGAGCTTCACGCACGGCGCGGACGGCGTGGAGTACCTGCGCAAGCGCCACGAGGCGCTGTCGCGGCACCCGCTGTTCGAGGGCATGGAATTCATCGACGACGCAGCCGAATTCAGCTCGCGACTACCGCTGATGGCGAAGGGCCGGGATTTCTCCGACCCGATCGGCTTGAACTGGTCCGACCACGGCACCGACATCGACTTCGGTGAGCTCACCAAGGAACTGCTGGCCTATCTGGGCGCGTCCGGCGCGGATATCGCCTTCGGTCACGAGGTGCTCAATCTGACCAAGCAGTCCGACGGCTCCTGGCTGGTCAAGGTGCGCAACCTGCGCAGCTACAAGGTGCGGGTGATCAACGCCAAGTTCGTGTTCGTCGGCGCGGGCGGCGGCGCGCTGCCGCTGCTGCAGAAGTCGGGCATCAAGGAGATCAACGGCTTCGGTGGTTTCCCGGTGTCGGGTCTGTTCCTGCGGGCCACCAACCCGGAGCTGGTCGCCCAGCACGAGGCCAAGGTCTACGGCCAGGCGTCGGTCGGCGCGCCGCCGATGTCGGTGCCGCACTTGGACACTCGCGTCATCAACGGTGAGAAGGGCCTGCTGTTCGGCCCCTACGCCGGGTGGACGCCGAAGTTCCTCAAGGACGGCAAGCTGACCGACCTGATCAAGTCGGTGAAGCCGAACAACCTGTTCTCCATGCTGGGTGTCGGTGTCACCGAGATGGGCCTGGTCAACTACCTGGTCGGTGAGCTGCTCAACTCGCAGGCGGACCGGATCGGCGCGATGGGCGAGTTCATCCCGCGCGCCGACGGCCGCGACTGGGAGCTGATCATCGCCGGTCAGCGCGTGCAGGTGATCCGCCGCAAGGGCGCGGGCGGCGTGCTCGAACTCGGCACCGCGGTCGTCGCGGCCGAGGACGGCACCATCGCCGGTCTGCTGGGCGCCTCGCCAGGCGCGTCCACCTGTGTGAGCGCCATGCTCGACGTGATGAAGCGTTGCTTCCCGCGCGAATTCTCCACGTGGGAGCCGAAACTCAAGGAAATGGTGCCGTCGCTGGGCGTCAAGCTCTCCGAGAACCAGGCCCTCTACAGCGAGGTCTGGGACTGGTCTTCCAAGGCCCTGCAGCTGGATTCGGACAACACGCCCAAGCACGCCGGTATCGCTTCTCACGCCTAGATGTGATAGCAAGACTCGATGATGTCAACGGTTGCTCTCAAAAGGTCGTGGTCCCAAGACCTGGACACCACGACGCTGTACAAGCTGTTGAAACTTCGGGTCGAGGTGTTCGTCGTCGAGCAGAAGTGCGCTTATCCGGAATTGGACGGGTACGACCTGCTGCCGGAAACCCGCCACTTCTGGCTCGATGACGAGGGCGAGGTCATCTGCACCCTCCGCCTCATGGAAGAGCACGAGGAGGGCGTCAAGTCCTTCCGCATCGGCCGCCTCTGCACCACCCCCGAGGCGCGCGGACACGGCTACACCACCCGCCTGCTGCAGGCGGCCCTGGCCGAGGCGGGTTCCGCCACGGTCCGCTTGAACGCCCAGACCTACCTGGTCGACATGTACACCAAGCACGGCTTCAAGCCGGACGGCGAGGAGTACATCGAAGACGGCATCCCGCACATCCCGATGCGCCGCGGCTGACCCCGCACCCCACCGAACCGGCCGCGCCCGCTGTGAAACCCACAGCGGGCGCGGCCATTTCACTATCCAGGGGTGGTGGGTGGAACGCCCCACGGATCGTCGATGAGAATGCGCCAGGTGCTGTCGGGGTGGCGGCGCAGGACGTCGGTGCTGGTGGCCGACATGGTGACGCGATCGCCGTTGGGGCGGGTGCCTTCGATCTGCCAGGCGTTCACGACGGTGGCGATATCGTCGGCGATGGCCACGCGGCGGATGTCGTTCTTCATGATCGGATTGATGGTCGCGAGATCGGCCAGGGCGGAACGGATTTCGTCGATCCCCCGCGCCGGGGCGGCATTGGGGGAGTAGAAGAACACGGCATCCGGCTCGTAGAGGGATGCCGCGTCGTCGGGGCGGCCCTCGGCCAGGGCTGTCGCCAGCAGTGAGAGAACCGATTCCGGTGTGGTCGCGCGCAATGCGTTCATCGATAACCTCCTGCTTCGAGTATGCGATCGCCCGAGGGGCACTCGGTGGGGTGTGCGGGCGCGCGCCTAGAGTTGGGGCGTGTCCGTTTCCCCTGTGACTTATCCCGAGAGTGTTCGTCCGGCCGTCGACGAGGCCGGGTTTCCCTTCTCCGCTGTAGTCGGTCAGGAGCGGCTGCAGTTGGCCCTGATCCTGTGTGCGGTGCACCCGGGGATCGGTGGAGTGCTGGTACGCGGGGAGAAGGGGACGGCGAAATCCACCGTGGTGCGCGCGCTGGCGCAGCTGCTGCCGCCGGTGGTGGACGAGTCCGGGGCGCGGCCCGCGCGGCTGGTGGAGTTGCCGGTGGGCGCGACCGAGGACCGGGTCGTGGGATCGCTGGATCTGGAGCGGGTGCTGCGGGACGGGGAGCAGGCGTTCAAGCCCGGCCTGCTGGCCGCCGCGCATCACGGCGTGCTCTATGTCGACGAGGTGAACCTGCTGCACGACCATCTGGTGGATGTGCTGCTGGACGCGGCCGCCATGGGACGGGTGCACATCGAGCGCGACGGCGTCTCGCACACGCATCCCGCGCGATTCGTGTTGGTGGGCACCATGAATCCCGAGGAGGGTGAGCTGCGGCCGCAGCTGCTGGACCGCTTCGGTCTCACCGTGGACGTGGTCGCCTCCCGTCAGGTGGACGTGCGCATGGCCGTCGTGCGCCGCCGCCTGGACTACGAGGCGGATCCGGCCGCCTTCGCCGCCGCGTACGCCGCCGCCGATCGTGAAGTGGCCGAACGCATTCTGACCGCGCGCGACCGCCTGGCCGAGGTCGACCTGGACAATGTCGAGCTGCGCCGCATCGCCGCGCTGTGCGCGACCTTCGATGTCGACGGCATGCGCGCGGACCTGGTAGTGGCGCGCTGCGCGACCGCCCACGCGGCCTGGCGCGGAGTCACCGCGGTGACCGAGGAGGACGTCCGAGTCGCCGCGGAACTCGCACTGCCGCACCGGCGTCGACGCGACCCCTTCGACGAGCCCGGGATCAGCGAGGAGCAATTGGACGACGCCATGCGGCAGGCCGCCGAGGAAGCGGCCCGCGAGCAGGGCGGAGCTGATGACCTGGGAAAAGGTGAAGCGGTCCCGGCCGACGGCCAGGGACCGCAGGATCAGCCGCTAGCCCAGGACGATTCGCTCGATCCGGATGAATCCGGCGCAGGGAACTCGGGCGCGTCGGGCAACGGTGCCGACCTCGGTCCGGATGCCGGTTCCGCCGATGCGGACAGCGGCTCGGATGCCCAGGACGACGGCTCCGGTATCTCGAACGACAGCCCCGACGTCTCCGACAACGGATCGAACTCGACCGGGGGAGAACGGGATTCGTCCCGGAGTTCGCGCGCGGGGAACGGGGATCAGGATCGGGCGGAGGGGGCGGGTGACCGTCCCGGCCGCGAGGGCCGCACCGCCGCACCCACCGCCACCCTGCCGAAGCCCCCGCGCTGGGAGGTTCCCGGCGTCGGCGAAGGCGCACCCGGCCGCCGCTCGCGGGCCCGCACCAGGCAGGGCCGCGTGGTGAAGGCCATCGAGGACACCTCCACCGGCCTGCACCTGCTGGGCACGATCTTCGCCGCCGTGCCCTACCAGTTCGAGCGCGGCCGTCTCGCGGGCCCGCTGTCGTTCGCTCCCGCCGACCTGCGAGGCGCGTATCGCGAAGGCCGCGAAGGCAACCTGGTCGTCTTCGTGGTCGACACCTCCGGTTCGATGGCCGCCCGTGACCGGCTCTCGGCTGTCACGAATGCGGTGGTCGCCCTGCTGCGCGACGCCTACCAGCGCCGCGACAAGGTCGCCGTCATCACCATGCGCGGTCAGGACGCCGAACTGGTGCTGCCCCCGACCTCCTCGGTCGATATCGCCGTCCGCCGCCTGGCCGACCTCCGCACCGGCGGCAAAACCCCACTGGCGCAAGGACTCCTGAAGGCCCGCGACCTGCTGCGCCGCGAACGCGTCCGCGACCCGCACCGCCGCCCGTTGCTGGTCCTGCTCACCGACGGCCGCGCCACCGGCGGTACCGACCCGGTCCTACGTGCGCGTGCGGCGGCCCGCATGCTCGCTCGGGATGCAGTCACCGCCATGGTGGTCGACTGCGAACGCGGCATGATCCGGCTGGGCCTGGCCCGCGACATCGCCGCCGAACTACGCGGCGGCTACCTGCAATTGAGCGACCTCACCGGCGACTCCGTGGCCGGTATCGTCCGCGCCACCCGAGCGGCCTGACCATGCGCCTGTTCCGCCGCCGCAAGGACAAGCGCCGCTCCTCCGGCGACATCGCCGCCGAGGCCGCCGCCGAAACCGTTGTCGAACTCCTGGTCCGCGGCCTCGTCGGAGTCGTCAAGACCATCGCACACGCATTGACCTGACCAATTGGGGCGGCCCTGACAATTGGGGGCGCCGCGAGCGCCTTCCGGTGCTGCTGAAACATGCGGCGGCTACTTACAATTGGCGGCAGTAACCGGCGATTCGTTCGCCGAGATCATCCGGAGTACGGGCGGGTGGATCATGGGGTTCTACACACACGGCTGGGCCGAGTCGCACGGCGGCATCCACGATGTCGGGCGGGAGGCATCCAAGCCGATCGAGGCCGAAATGGCTGTGCGCGCCAAGGCCGATCGCGAGATCATGCGGGCCGGATCCGATGCCGTCGCGGCCGGGCCTGCGGGCGGTCGTACTTCGGGTAAGCGCGATTACGGTGAGGCGGTCGTCCAGACCGGGGCGACTCTACTCGGCCAGACACCCGTCCCCGACGTCGTCGTTCGCGGCTTCCTCGGCGTGATCAAGAGCATCTTCACCCTCGACTTCCATTGACCCGCAGCCCGGGGCCGGGAGCCATCGCGTCGTGCGCGTATGGCACCGTGAAGCCGGGATTGTCGGTCGTGGAAGGAGCTGGAGTCGATGCCGAAGGGTGTGCCGCTGCCGGAGAGCGTTCCGGATGATGGGCTGACGACGCGGCAGCGTCGGAATCTGCCCGTGCTCGCGGTGCACACCGGGCCGGGGAAGGGGAAGTCCACGGCGGCCTTCGGGATGGCGTTGCGGGCCTGGAATCAGGGCTTCGATGTCGCGGTGTTCCAGTTCGTGAAGAGCGCCAAGTGGAAGGTGGGGGAGGAGGCCGCATTCCGGACCCTCGGCACGCTGCACGAGGAGACCGGGGTCGGCGGTGCCGTGGAATGGCACAAGATGGGGGAGGGCTGGTCGTGGACCCGCAAGCAGGGTTCCGACGAGGATCACGCGGCGGCGGCGCTGGCCGGGTGGAAGGAAATTCAGCGGCGGCTCGGGGCCGAGGAGCATCGCTTCTATGTGCTCGATGAGTTCACCTACCCGCTCAAGTGGGGCTGGGTCGACGTGGACGAGGTCGTCGAGACGCTGCGCGATCGGCCCGGCAACCAGCACGTGGTGATCACCGGCCGGGATGCGCCGCAGGCCCTGATCGAGGCCGCCGACCTGGTCACCGAGATGACGAAGGTGAAGCATCCGATGGACGCGGGCCGCAAGGGCCAGCGCGGCATCGAATGGTGAGCACACCGGCGGTGGTCATCGCCGCACCCGCGTCCGGGAGCGGAAAGACCACGGTGGCCACGGGATTGATCGGCGCGCTGCGCCGCGCGGGGCATCGGGTGGCACCGTTCAAGGTCGGCCCGGACTACATCGATCCCGGCTATCACGGCCTGGCCGCCGGGCGACCCGGGCGCAACCTGGACCCGGTGCTGGCCGGGGTGGAGCGGGTGGTGCCGCTGTACCTGCACGGCAGTGCGGGGTGCGATCTCGCGGTGGTCGAAGGCGTGATGGGCCTGTTCGACGGGCGCATCGACGAAAACAATCCGGATCCCATTGCCGAGGGTTCCACCGCTCAGATCGCCGCCATGCTCGGCGCACCGGTGATCCTGGTGGTCGACGCGCGTGGGCACAGTCAGAGCCTGGCCGCGCTGCTGCACGGTTTCGCCACCTATGACAGTGGAATTCGGCTCGGCGGAGTCATTCTCAACCGGGTTGGCAGCGAACGGCACGAACAGGTGTTGCGCGCCGCGTGTGCCCGCGTCGGTATTCCGGTTTTGGGTGCGCTGCCCCGCCTCGCCGAATTGGCCGTCCCGTCACGGCATCTCGGGTTGATTCCCGCTGTCGAGCACGGCTCGGCGGCTCGGTCCGCGGTGGACGCGATGACGGATCTCGTTGCGGCACACATCGATCTCGAGGCCGTCGCGGCCATGGCGGCCACCACCGTGTCCGGCCCCAGCTGGGATCCGCGTGGTGAGCTCACCGCCGGGCTGTCGGGTGAGGTAGTGGTCGCGGTTGCCGGTGAGCAAACTGGGCCGTTGGTAGCGATCGCGGGCGGCCCGGCATTCACCTTCGGGTACGCCGAACATCGCGAACTGTTGGCGGCGGCGGGTGCCCGGGTCGAGGTCTTCGATCCACTGCGTGACGAATTGCCCGTGGGTACAGCGGGATTGGTTGTTCCCGGTGGCTTCCCCGAGGAACACGCCGCCGACCTCGCCGCCAATACGCCCCTGCTCACCACCATTGCCGAGCTGGCTCACCGCGGCCTCCCGATCCATGCCGAATGCGCTGGCCTGCTCTACCTGACGCGCTCCTTGGACGGCCATCGCATGGCCGGAGTAATCGACGCCGACGCCGAATTCGGTCCCCGCCTCACCCTTGGTTACCGAGATGCCGTGGCCCTCACCGACTCTCCACTTTGGAGCGCGGGCGAGCGCGTACGTGGCCACGAATTCCACCGCACCCGTCTCAGTGCACCCAGCACCGCCGCGCCTGCCTGGGCCTGGCGCTCGCCGACGGGTGAGGTCGTTCGCGAGGGTGCAATCTCGAGCCGCGTGCATGCCTCCTACCTGCACACCCATCCCGCCGGAAACCCCGCCGCCATCGGCCGCTTCGTCTCCGCCGCAGCCGATTTCGCCCATCCCCATGTCAGCGCCTGATCTGGCGGTCGGGGTAGGTTTCCGTCCTGGAACATCGGCGGACGTCCTGGTCGGTGCAGTGCGGTCGGAGGTGCCAATCGGGACAGTCCGCCGCCTGGCCACTCTCGACCGCCGGGCAACGGAACCGGGCTTCATCGCCGCCGCCGAGCAACTCGGAGCAGAGGCCGTCGGCTTCTCGCCCGAGGAGCTCGAACAAGTGGCGGTTCCGAATCCCTCGCGGCAGGTCTCGGCGAGGCTGGGAACTGGGAGCGTTGCCGAAGCTGCCGCTGTATTGGGCAGTGGCGGAGGGGAATTGGTGAAAACAAAAACGGTAACGTCCGGAATTGTTATTGCGGCAGCCAGAATTGGTTGAAGGCAAATGTGAAAAGCCTTGTAATACTGGACATTTCGGGTTCCCAGCGTTCGGATATGGCGGTAGTATTAGCACATGCATTCGAAGGGGGAAACATTCGAAACCTGCGGCATCATCCAACTGGTGACCGCCGTCCAATCCGTCTCAGCGACCCTGCGTGACAACGGCCTCTCCACCCTGGCCGATTCCGAATTCACCAAGTTCGTAAGTCTGCTCGAAACCTGCAAACGCCAACTCTCCGCGATGGATTCCCGTCTCATCCTCGAGATCTCCGACCGCGGCCTGCCGCAGTCCTCCGGTGCCGGTGACCTGGTCTCGTTCCTGCGCCAAACCTTGGGCTTGTCCCGCTACGACGCCGCCGGCCGCGTAAAGATCGCCCGCGCCTGCGCAGGCCTCCTCGACGCCTCGGGCCACCCGCGCGCCGACACCCTGTCCGCGACCGCGGAAGCGTATGAGGCAGGCGACATCTCGCGCGATCACGCCCGCCACATCGTAGACGTGATGACGCACCTGCCCGCCGACATCGCCCCCGAGGCTTACGCCGAAACCGAGCAGCACTTGCTCGAACACTGCCTGACCGGCCACCCCGACGACCTGCCGAAGATCGGCCGCGAAATCCTCGCCCGCCTCGATCCCGAGGGCACCGTCATCTCCGACGCCGACCGTCGCCGCCGTCGCGGCATCACGATCGGCCGCCCGGGTGTAGATGGCATGTCAAAGGTCGAGGGTTGGTTGACCCCGGAGTTGCGCGCCTATCTGGATGCGTTTCTGGCCAAGTACGCGCGTCCGGGCATGTGCAACATCGATGACGCCGAACCGCTTGCCTTGTCGGTCAAGTCGATCGACTCGAAGGTCCTCGACGACGCCGCTCGCCGCGACCGTCGTGATGCCGGTCAGCGCACCCACGACGCGTTGTACGCCCTGCTGCAGCCCACGGCTCCGGCCGAGTCCACCAGTGCCGAGTCCGCCACTGCGGCAACCGGGTTCGGTCAGCACCGCGGCCTCAAGACCCAAGTCATCCTGACCATGAGCCTGGCCGACCTCGAGCGCGGTGCAGGCTTGGCGTCCACCGCCACCGGCGGCCACGTCTCGATCAACGAGGCGTTGAAGATGGCGGCGGGTACCCGCCCGGTGCTGGCAGTGCTTGACCCGCACGGCATCCCACTGTTCCTGGGCAAGAGCCAGCGCCTCGCCAGCCCCGGCCAGCGCCTCGCCCTCATCGCTCGCGACAAGGGCTGCACCCGCCCCGGCTGCGATGCACCCGCCTCGATGTGCGCGGCACACCACATCACCGACTGGGCCGACGGCGGCCCGACCGACCTGGCGAATCTCGCTCTGGCGTGCGATCACTGCCACGCACTGGTCAACGATTCGGCGGATGGTTGGAAGACCGTGGTCATGGGCAAGGATTCGGAGTTCCCGGGCCGCTGTGGCTGGATCGCGCCGGGGCATGTTGATCCGTCCGGCACGCCGACGGTGAACCAGCGTCATCACATGGCTGAGTTGGTTGCGGCGGCGGTGGATTCCAGTTGCCAACAGTGGGGTTCACGGGTCGCATGAACCCCGGGCCGCGGATGTACAGCTGGCGTTCGCAGGGCAATGGAGGTGTGGTGGCGTCGCCTGCCCTGCCGGACTTGGGCTGACGCCAAGCCGCCTACCGTCAGCCGCCGATCCCGGCCCACGGACTGCACGCATCACCTTCTCGAGACAAAACCCAAAGAACCAAAAGCCCAGAGACTCACGACAAGCCGGATCCATCCACCGTGCGTCGCAAGCCTTCTCGAACGTTCTTTGACAACTCCATAGCGCATTGCCCCTCGGCCCGGCGTTCGAAAGCCTCCACCGGCCAGCAGATTCAGAACGCGGCCAGACCACCGCGCTGATCGCCCGCCCCGCCCGCCCACCCACCGTTCCCGCACGCGCCGCGCCCCGTGAGCGGATCCGGAAACGCGGCTACGCCGCCTACCCGCGCATCCTGTATCGGTTCCGCACTAATTGCTCTTGCTCTTCGTTCTTGTTCTTCGACACCAGCACCGGGCCGACGAACGGCCGAGCGGTGAGGCGGCTGGGACCGGTAGTGGGCGGGCTCAACCCAGCCACGTCCTATCTCCTTCTCCCGGCGTCTTTGTCTTTCGGCTTTTGTCTCGAGGCTTTTGGGGTCTGCAGGGTGGATGTGAGACATGGCGGCTTCGGTCACCGGGCCGACGAACGGCCGAGCGGTGAGGCGGCTGGGACCGGTAGTGGGCGGGCTCAACCCAGCCACGTCCTATCTCCTCCTCCTGGCGTCTTTTGCCTTTCGGTTCTTATATCTTTACTTCTTGTGGCAGACCCCACCCTCGCCCCCGACCGCTGGCGCACCTACCTAACCTGGTGGCGCTTCTGGGGCGTAATCGGCTTCTGCCTGACAGCTTTCCTGTCCTACCTCATCATCAGCGACATGGAAGGCGTCCCCGCCTTCTGCGGCTGGCGCCACCCCTGCGCCCCCTGGATCGTGCTGAGCCTCGGCCTGCTTCCCGTCTACACATGGGCAATTGCGGGAGCAATCGCCTGGTTCTTGGGCCGAGTAGCCCTACACAGTCGCCGGGCCCCGGCTTGGGGAATCGCCATCGCCTTCGTGGTTTTCATCCCAGGCGTGATCCTCAGCCTCTACCTGATCGCCAACTACTGGTGGCCCAACGCCTGAGGGAACAGCACCGGACTGAGCAGGTAGGGTCGACGCCCTTCCTCAGGTTGGTTGCTGGCGACTGAAGCCACGATCTCCCGGAATCCGGTCAGCATGGCGTCGAGTTCCTCCGGACTGAGCCAGAGCGTCCCCTGCCGGTAGATGACGGCATCGCCGTAGAGATCGGTCCCCGCCTCATCGACGTACGTATTGAATTCCGAGATCAATACGGCCATGGATGTGGCGAATCCACGCCGATGCTCGTCGAGCGTCATGGCGGCCCCGTCTTCGGGCGTGACCGTGGGCCGGTCGGCGGCAAGCCGGTAGGACCGTTCGACCGCCCCCCGCACCCGCCGCTCCTCGGCGACCTCGAGCATCCCGCCGTCGACCAGGAAGCCAAGATGCCGATAGATGCTGGTTCGGGGCACGTCCGGCAGGCGTTCGCACAATTCGGTCGCGCTCATTGTCCGGCCGGAGAGCGCGCGAACGATGCGCAGTCGAACGGGGTGAAGCAGCAGCTCGGTGGGATCCATGGTCTTACTATCCCACTTCTGGTACCGTTTCCAAAGTTGGTATCGTTGGTGGAGGGATGATCATGCGAAACGTGCCAGGCCGCCGAGTGTCATTGGGCGGCAACGAGATCTATCTGGAAGAGTCCGGCAGCGGTGACACCTGCGTGGTGTTCGAATCCGGCGCCGGTGCGGGACGGACGATGTGGGATTCGGTGGTCCCGCTGCTGACGGACGTCGCTCGCACCGTTACCTACGATCGCGCCGGACGTGGGCGCAGCGGACCGGCCGACCACCCGCAGAGCATCGACGAAATGGCCACCGTCCTGGTCGATCTGGTGGCGGCACTCGCACCGAAGCGGCTGATCCTGGTGGCGCACAGCATGGGTGGGCTGGTCGCCCGGCGCGCCATCGAGAAGATGTCGCCGCAGCCGATCGGCCTCGTGCTGATCGACGGGACGCCCGAGACCGCCCCGGTCTACGACGACTGGTCGCCACGGGTCGCCAAGACGGATCGCATCATCGCCGTCCAGCAGGTGCTGTTCCGGGTCCGTCCGCTGGCACGCCTGCTGACTCACCCGTACAGCCGCATCTTCCCCGCCGACGCCTACGCCACGATGCTGGACGAGGACTTCACCCCCGCGGGTCTCGCGCAGACGCGCAACGATATCCGAGCGGTCGCCGACTCCATCGGCGAATTCCGCAGCAGGCCACCGCAATTGCCGCCCCAATGTGCAGTCGCCGTCATCGTGTCGTCGCGAGCCAATCGACTCCAGGCCCGCAACTTCGACACCCTGCACGAATATCAGAAGCGGTACGCGGAGGAAGTAGGCGCGCAGTTCGAGGCGGTGGACTCCGAGCACATCGTCCCCGCCGAACAGCCCGGACCGATCGCCGAGGTGGTGCGCCGACTGCTCGGCCAGTAGGTAACCGCTACTACTGGCCCGACTGTTCACGTCGCGGTGGCTCGACCCGCACCAGCCCCGACTGGAACGCGGTCACCACCAACTGCGCCCGATTCTGTACTCCCACTTTGGACATGGCCCGCTGCACGTGGGTCCGAATCGTCAACGGGCTGACGTACATCTTGTCGGCGATCTCCTCATTGGACAGCCCCTCGGCGACCATGGCGACCACTTCACGTTCCCGCGCGGTGAGCACGTCGAGAGAATCGGCCGCCCCGACCCGGCTTTCGGGCCGGGCCAGGTAGCGGGCGATCAGGGTTCGGGTGGCGGCGGGGGAGAGCAGGGCGTCACCGGCCGAGATGGCCCGGATAGAACGCAGCAGTTCCTCCGGACCGACGCCCTTGCCGAGAAACCCGCTGGCCCCGGCCCGAAGCGCCTGCGCCACATACTCGTCCAGCTCGAACGTGGTGAGGATGAGCACCCGGGTATCGCGCAGGGTTTCGTCACCGCAGATCTCCTGGGTGGCGCTGAGTCCGTCCATGCCGGGCATGCGAATGTCCATGACCACCACGTCCGGCTTGGTGGCCCGCGTCAATTCGACTGCCTCCCGGCCGTTTCCGGCGATCCCGACGACCTCCATATCGTCGGCCGAGTCGATCAGCAGCCGGAAGGTGCCCGCCAGCAGCGCTTGATCGTCGGCCAGCAGTACGCGAATCGTCAAGGTTGCTCCCGTGATTGTGGCTCCAGTGCTTCCGGCTCCCGCGATTGCGCTTCCCGCGATTGCGGCTCCAGGGGAAGTTCAGTGGTGACTTCGAATCCGCCGTCGGGCCGTCGCCCGGCATGCAGGTGGCCGCCGACGGACGCGGCTCGCTCGTTCATGCCGATCAGCCCGTACCCGGCGGCCGCCGAATTCTCGTCGTCGCGAGCGGGTTTGGCGCTGCCGTCATCGATCACGCTGATGGTGAGCAGTTGCCGGGAGTAGGCGAGCCGGACCGTCGCGGTCGCGGTATCGGCATGCTTGGCGACATTGGTCAGGGCCTCCTGGATGATTCGGTAGGCCGTCAGATCGGTCCCGGACGGCAGGGGTCGCGGCCCACCGGTGACCGTCAGCGTGATGTCGAGCCCCGCGCGCTCGAAAGACGTGAGTAGGTCTTGCAATTGGTCCAGTCCGGGGGTGGGCTCCAGTGGCGCGTCACCGTCGTCCTCCCGCAGCAGTCCGACGGTCGCCTTGAGTTCCCGTAGCGCCGTCGAGGTGGTGTTCGCGAGCTGGTCGAGCATCTCCTGTGCCTGCTCGGGCTTGCTCTGCAAAAGGTATGCGGCGGTGGAGGCTTGGGCGTGGGCGAGGGCCATGTGGTGGGCGACGATGTCGTGCAGTTCCCGCGCGATGCGCACCCGCTCCTCGCCGACCCGCCGCTGCGCTTCGTCCTCGCGGGTGCGTTCGGCCAGTTCGGCGCGGGCATGCAGGGCGGCCAGATAGTTGCGCCGATTGCGGGTTGCCTCGGAGAGTGCACCGGCGACCAGGAAACCCGCGACCACGCTGATGCGGGCCCCGGTCAGGATCGGCGTCGGTTGGTGCAGGAAAGACGCGATCAACAGGGCGAGCGCCGCGAGCGGTGCCGTGATCTTGACGGTGTGTGGCTCGAGCCAGCTTCCCACCGTGTACATGGCCACGAACGCGGCGCCCGCGTTGATCACCGAGAGTTCGAAACCCAAAGCGCCGATGGCGATCCCGCATCCGGTGGTCACCGCCAGCACGGCCAGCGGATACTGCCGTCGCCGCAACAGCGTCAGCGAGGCGAGGGCAGACACCAGGAACACCGCCAGCGACGGCGTCCGGTACACAATGGCGTTGCCCTCGCCGGGATGGTTGGCGATGGCGCTGGAGTAGGTGGCCAGTGCGCACAGCAGGACGGCCGTCACCACGTCGACGAATCGGCTGTGGCGGCCCGGCCACTGCGACCATCCGGCGGTCATCTCGGCTCCTTACCTGTTGTTCCGACCCTAAACTGTGCTGTTCGAGATCACGGCGGGGCTGCCCGAAGAACAGCGGTAGGCCGCCCACTCGGGACGGCCTACCAGGCGATCAGCCTCATACCAGCGCTGGTTCGGGCTCCTTCTCCGGTTCGCGGCGGGCCAGGCTCTCACCCTCGACGTCCACGTTCGGCAGGATCTTGTCCAGCCAGCGCGGCAGCCACCACGCCTTGTCGCCGAGCAGTGCCAGCACCGCCGGGACGATGGTCATGCGGACGATGAACGCGTCGAAGAACACCGCCGCCGCGAGGCCGAGACCCATCATCTTGATCATGGCTTCGCCGCCACCGATGAATCCGGAGAACACCGCGATCATGATCGCCGCGGCCGCGACCACCACCCGGGCGCTGTGCCGGAAGCCGGTGACGATGGCTTCCTCGGGACTCTGCCCGTGCGCGTAGGCCTCCCGCATGCGGGTCACCAGGAAGACCTCGTAGTCCATGGCCAGGCCGAACACCACGCCGATCAGGAAGATCGGCATCATGCTCATGATCGGTCCGGTCTGGTGCACGCCGAGCAGGCTTGCCAGCCAACCCCATTGAAAGACGGCCACGATCACACCGAAGGCCGCGCCGACCGACAGCAGGAACCCGAGCGCCGCCTTGATCGGCACCGCGATGGACCGGAACACGAGCATCAGCAGGATGACCGCGAGGCCAACTACCACCGCCAGATACGGCAGCAGCGCGTCCTGCATCTTCTGCGACAGATCGATATTCATCGCTGTAGTGCCGGTGACCAGCATGGTCGCGCCGGTCGCCGCACGCAGCCCGTCGGCCTCGCCGCGCAGCGTGCCCACCAGATTCTTGGTCTCGGTCGCGGCCGGACCGGTCGCCGGAATCGCGGTCAGCATGGCCGTGTCACCGGCCTGGTTGAACATGGCGGGCGTGACGGAGACGACGCCCGGCGTGGCGGCCAAGGTCGCCGACGCCTTGTCGACGGCGGCCTTCGGATCCGGTGCGCCCTTGGCGTCCACCACGATCGAGAGCGGCCCGTTGAAGCCCGCGCCGAACCCGGCCGCGAGATCGTCGTAGGCGCGACGCTGGGTGGTCGAGGTCGGCTGCGATTCGTCGCCGGGAATGCCGAGTTCGAGACTGCTTACCGGCAGGGCCAGCACACCGAGGCCGAGCAGGCCCAGCACCAGCACCGCGACCGGTCGCCGCACCACGAACCGGGCCCACCGGGTGCCCATGTTCGGCTTCGCGTCGGGGTGCTCGGGAATCTCGTTGGCGCGCAGGC
Source organism: Nocardia heshunensis (assembly GCF_054782115.1). NCBI lineage: Bacteria > Bacillati > Actinomycetota > Actinomycetes > Mycobacteriales > Nocardiaceae > Nocardia > Nocardia heshunensis. Next base: position 958,315 of record NZ_BAAGTC010000009.1, read on the forward strand.
TCTTGCGGAACGCCCGGGGCATGACGGCCTTCTGGAAGAACCCGAGCAGTGCGGGCAGCAGCGTCAAGGCGACGGTGACCGCGATGGCGACGGTGCCCGCCGCGGCCAAGCCCATCTTGGTGAGCATGGGAATGCCGACGACGGAGAGTCCGGCCAGCGCGATAACCACGGTGAGTCCCGCGAAGACCACGGCCGATCCTGCGGTGCCGACCGCGCGTCCCGCCGCTTCCTCCGGGCTGTACCCCTCGCGGCGTTCGGTGCGGTAGCGCGACACGATGAACAGTGCGTAGTCGATGCCGACCGCGAGCCCGAGCATCATGGCGAGCGTGGTCGTGGTCGTGGACATGCCGATCGTCACGATGGCCGCGATCCCGGCCCCGAGTCCGATCAGCGCGGTCATCAGCGGCAGTCCGGCCGCCGCCACCGAGCCGAAGGTGATCATCAGCACGATCGCGGCGATCACCAGGCCGATGACCTCGGTGGCCCCGCCCATGTCGGGCTTGGCCTGCAGCGCGGTGCCGCCGATCTCGACGGTCAGGCCGTCGGCTCGACCCTCGTCGACCGCGGAGGTCAGCGCGTTCTTGGTGGCATCGGTGAGGTCCGCGCTGGTCGCGCCGTAGCTGACGGTCGCGTAGGCGGTGGTGCCGTTCTTGCTCACGGCCCCGGTCTGGAAGGGGTCGAGCACGCCCTTGGTCTGGCCGCCGGCCGACGCGCTCGCGATGATCTGCTCGACCTTCGCCTTGTTCGCGTCCGAGGTGATCTGCTGTCCGTCGGGTGCCACGAACACGATGCGGGCCTGTGCCCCATCGGATTTGGTGCCCGGGAACCGCTGCGCGAGCAGGTCGAACGCCTGCTGGGATTCGGTGCCGGGAATGGAGAAGGAGTCGGGGGGCGGGGTGGGGGCCTGGGTCGCGCCGACCGCGGCGGCCGCCAGGATGCCCAACCAGAGCAGGACGACCAGACGGCGCTTCTCGAAGGCGAAGCGGCCCAGCCGGTACAAGATTTTGGCCATGCTCGCCAGCCTCGTCGAGCGACGTTGTAGTCCACATCGGGCGAGAGGAGGCCGCCTGGGGTACTGCGGATGCAGTAGGAGAACGGGTGCAGTACTGGATCGGCACGACGGCCGAGCCCGAGTCCGAGGTCAGCGGCGATCGGCCTGCTGCGCGGCCCGAGCCCGCGGCCTCCGTCGTGTGGTTGGAATCCGACGGAGGCCGCGAGTTTCGGAGGGGTTGTGCCACTCGGCCCCTACGGCGCGACCGAACCCCAGTCGGCGAAGCCGGTCGGATCGTGGCGGCCCATGGTGCCGTGCTCGAACAGGCCCCAGCCCTCGGCGTCACCGCAACGGGCCTTGCCCACGTGATCGATGACACCGAACGGGACGCGCCCGGCAATCGCCGGATCGGTCAGGTCGTAGAGCTTGCTCTCGACCCACTCGCGGCCCTTCCACTGCCCGTGCTGCCAGTCCGGGTCGCCGCCATAGCCGCAGCCGACATTGAGCGCCATGAAGGTGCCCGCCTCGACCTCCAACTCGAGCGGCTTGCCCTCACCGGTGGTGAGGTCGAGGCGCACCTTGGTCGGGATGCGGGTGCCGGGCTTGTAGGTCAGATGCACACGCGGCCAACCCAATTGCTCGACGCGCCCGTCCTTCCAGATGCGGGTGGCATCGTTCAACGTGCGGAAGCCGTTGGGCTCCTCCTGCACGATGATGATGATCGAGAACTCGTCGAACAGCAGTGGCACGTACAGCCACCAGAAGCCCTCCGACGGCTCAGAAGCCAATCGGCCGGGATTATCAGCTTCGCCGACCGGGCGGATGCCCCAGGACCGGTCGCGCGAGCCACACCACGCGGACGGGTCCACGGCGATATCGCTGCCGTCGACATTCAGTGTGCCCGACCAGGTTCCGAGCTGCGCGAAGCGCTGCGCGTCGATGATCGGCCGGTGCACGCCGGTGAGAATGGTGTGCGGCTGCTCGGCCACCGCCGGGAAGGAACCCTCCCAGGTGAGGTCGAACGACAGGTCGTCGTGCTCGCACAGCACGCGGATCTTCTGCAGCGGTTCGATGATCTCGATCCGGTACCCGCCGACCTTCGGCTCCAGGCTGCGCTCGGCCAGCGCGTCGGAGAAGCGCACCGCGCGCTGGGTGTCGCCGCGGCGCACGGTGGCGAAGGCGTCGGTCACGCCCAGGTTCGGGTAGACGCCGAACCCGGTCACCAGGAAGGTGTCACTGCCCTTGTCGAGCGCGTTGAAGTAGTTGCGGTCGTAGAAGTTCCGATCGCTGGTCCCGACCCGCGACATGGACAGCGGGGTCTGATGGATCGGGTATTCGTCGAGCGAGTTGATCTGATTCTGCGTCATCTCTCAATCCCACGAGTAGGTGCCGTCGAGCATGGCTTCCAGCAACAGTCGGTGCATCACGTAGTCGTCGCGGTCGTCGTTGTCCGCGGCCTCGCCGAAGTGGATCATCCGGCGGCGAATCCGGGCCATCACGATGCCGTGCCGCAGCGCGGAATACATGAGGTACCAGTCCATATCGCGCGGTGCGTGGCCGCTGGCGTCCTCGTAGAGCTTCTCCACATCGGCACGTCGCATGTAGTCGGCCAGACCCGGCTGGTCGAAGCGGGTGGCGATGTCCTGGAAGAACCGGTGGATCAGGATGGTCCAGGCCACGTCGAGTTCGCGCGGGCCGATGGCCGCCATCTCCCAGTCCAGCACCGCGACCGGATCGAACTCGTCGAACATGACATTGCCGGGCCGGGCGTCGCCCCAGCTGAGCACGTCGGGTCCGGTGTCGGTGGGGAAGTTGTCCTCGAGCCACTGGAAGGTGCGCTCCAGCAGCGGAATCCGGTAGCCGTCACGCGCGAGCGCCCAGTCGTACCAGGCCTTCTGGGCGTCGAAGTGCCGCCGCAGCGCCGAGCCTTCGCCGTCGAACATCGGGAACCGTTGCGCCGGATCCGGAATCGAGTGCACCTTGGCGATGATCTCGACGGTGTGGCGGGTCACCTGATGCCGCTGTTCCGGGGTCGCGTCGTACAGCCAGCCGAGGAACACGTAGGGCGGATTGTCCTCGGGGACACGGCCGGTCACCCGGCGCATGACGAAGAACGGTGCGCCCAGCACATTGTCGGCGCTGGTTTCCAGCCAGGCGAGCGGCGGCACCGGCAGATCGGTGGCCTCGGCGACACCGGCGATCACGGCGAATTGCGTTGCCAGGTCGTAGTTCTCGAACACCGGGAAGGAGTCCTTGTCGGGCGCGAGCCGCGCGACGAAGGACCCGCCAGCCGCTTCACCCTGCTCCGTCCACTCCGCATCGAAGAGCAGCGTGGTGCTCGACATGCCACCCGTCTGGGGGCGGGTGATCGAGGTGACCCGCGGCGGCTCGTCGGCTTCGACCTTGGTCCCGAGCCACTGCGCGAGTTCTTCCGCGAGTTCGTCGAGGTTCTGGTCGGAGACGGTGAGTTCCATCCGCTGGTTGGGATCGGCGTTGGCCGAAGTCATGGTGTCCTCCCTGCACGGGTGATGCCGATGTGGTAAGCCCGGTCGGCACGTCGAGGGAAATGTAACCCGTTCTAAATGTCGACGTAAGGGGATCGGAGAGACCTGTTTCACCAGTACCGGTCACCGGGATGCTGGTTGGTCACTCAGGGTTGGTCGTGCTGGCACGTACGCCTCGAGAAGTAGTTCCTATCAGGCATATTCCGGGTCGGCTCAGGGTGAATCCTGGAAGTGCGGACCCGGTCGGGCTCCCTAGCGTCGAGGGGTGCAGTCAATCGCTATCGCTATCGAAACCGAGGGCAGCGACACCGAGCCCGCGCGGTCCTGGAGTCCGATCGGACGCATTCTCTTCCGATTCGGATTCCTGTATTTCGGGCTCTTTTGCGTCTGCTACCCGCAAATGCTGATCGATTTCGCGGGACCGCTGCAGCACTGGCTCCCGGCCGACTGGCCTCGCCTCTGGATGAATCCGTCCCTGCCCGTGGTCAAGTGGGTGGGCCACACCGTCTTCGGGGCCGAGGTGGAGTTGCACAGCACGGGCAGCGGTGATCAGCAGGTCTTCTGGGTCCTGCTGTTCTGCCTGCTCGTGATCGCCGCGGTCGGGACCGTGCTCTGGACGTTGCTGGACCGCGGCCGGACCGAGTACCACCGCCTGTCCGGGTGGTTTCTGCTCTTCATCCGGGTGTGCCTGGCCGGTCAGATGCTGGGATACGGCTTCGCCAAGGCGATTCCGACGCAGATGCCCGAGCCCGCGCTCACCACGCTGCTGACCCCGTACGGCGACTTCGCGCCCATGGGCGTGCTGTGGACTCAGGTCGGCGTGTCACCGGTGTACGAGAGCCTGCTCGGCACCGCCGAGATTCTCGGTGGCCTGCTGTTGCTGCTGCCGCGCACTCAGCTGGCCGGTGTGCTGTTGAGCCTGGTCAGCATGGCGCAGGTGTGGGTGCTGAATATGACCTTCGATGTGCCGGTGAAGCTGCTGTCGTTCCATCTGATGCTGCTGTGCCTGGTGCTGCTGGTGCCCGAGGCACCGCGGCTGACCGCCCTGCTGACGGGCCGGGCGGCCGGTCCGGCCGCGACCCCGCAACCGTTCCGCACGCGCCGGTCGCTGCGGGTGGCGGCGGTCGCCCAGGTGCTGCTGGCCGTGTGGTTCGCGGCAGGCTACGCCTGGATCGGGACGGACAACTGGCGCGAAACCCACGGCGCGAGCGCGAGATCGGAGCTGTACGGCATCTGGGCGGTCACCGATTTCACCCGCGACGGCGAGCCGGTGCCACCGCTGCTGACCGATGAGAGCCGTTGGCGGCGACTGGTTTTCGATCAGCCCAAGCTGGCCTACGTGCAGCGCATGGACGATGAGTTCATGATGTACCCGGCGCAGATCGACACCGGCGCACGCCGGCTGGTGCTGCGCGACGCGAAGACGGCCACTGATCTGGGCGATCTCACCTACGAGCAGCCGATGCCGAACCGGTTGGTGCTCAATGGTCAGCTGGCGGGGCACCCGGTCACCATCGCGCTCGATCAGGTCGACCTCGGCAGCCTGGCGCTGCGGCAGGGCCGCGGCCTGCACCTCATTCAGGAGGACGCGAACTTCGGCAAGGTCATGGGGGAGTGATGTCGCTGATTTGATTGGCCCAGCCGGGATTCGGAGCCAGGAACTCACCGGATCCGGCGGTGAACGCCCGCGCGGCATCGGTGTCTCCGAGCAGCCGGGCCGCGAGCCAGGCGGTCGGATAGCCGAGATAGCCGAACACTCCCGTCGTGCAGGGCCAGGACGCGCTCGCGCAATCCGGTTGGCCCTGCACATCATTGTGATTCGGCCCGACCAGCGTGCCCCAGGCCTTCGGTGTTCCGGCGGGCACCGCGTCGTAGTAGGCGTGCAGGGATTGGAGTCCGACGACTTGCCGCGGCAGGGCCTGCTCGGACGGCGAGATGATGGTGTCTGCCGAGCCGTTCACGAAGAACACCGAATCACCGGCGATGCGGCCGGTGTCCGCGCACGATCCGCCGAGACACCACACCTGGGCGGGGAGTTCGATCGGTATCGCGGTGCGGATGCGGCCGCCGGAGTTCGCCATGGCGTTCAGCGCGCCGGTGGCGCCCTGCGAGTGACCCACCGCGCCAATCGCATTCGCGTCCAGCCGGTCGTGGAACACGCTGGCCGGATCCGCGGCCAGCGCCAGCAGCTTGTCCACCGCCCCGGCGATATCGACCCCGGACCCGGTGGCCGCGTTCTCGGTGGCGATCACCACGAATCCCCAGGACGCGAAATGCCGCAGCAGATAGTCGTATTGGCTCGGATGCGCATTGGTGCCGTCGCCCCAGGTGAGGATGGGATGGCGGAATCCGTTGGCCCCCAGGTCGGTCGGATACCAGATGTCGTAGGCCGCGCCGGTGGAGTCGCAGCAGGTGAAGGCGTGCTGCGCGGTCACCGCCCACGGCCCGGCCTGCGAATAGTGTGCTTCCACTGTCGAATCCGCGTGCCCCGTCACCGCGGGCACCCCGAAGACGAACAGCGCGGCGAGCAGGAAACTGCGAATCAGCGCGGCGCAGCGGGTCATAGCTATTCAGCATAAGAATGGCCGGTCGGTTCGCGTGGCAAGACGGCTCGATCTCCTCTCGGGTCCGGGCCCGACAGTGAACTTCCTCTCGATCGCACGTCGGTTTGCTGGACAGCAGCCGGGCGATTATCGACCGCCGCCGGGCACGCCGTAGGCTGAATCCTTGTGCAGAACGCCTCAGCCACCCCCGATGACCAGCCGGTTCCGGATTCGCAAGCCCCGACCGGTGACCCGAACTACCTGGTCGGCCTCGATCTGAACGGTCGCCGCGTGGTCGTGGTCGGCGGCGGCACGGTCGCGCAGCGGCGGCTCGGGCTGCTCATCGCCTCCGGCGCGGATGTGCACGTGATCAGCCGCGAGGTGACCCCGGCGGTCGAGGGCATGGCCACCTCCGGCCAGCTCACCGTCGAATTGCGTGCCTACGCCGACGGCGATCTGGACGGCGCCTGGTACGTGATGGCCTGCACGGACGAACCCGAGACCAATGCGGCCGTGGTCGCCGAGGCCACCCGCCGCCGCGTGTTCTGCGTGCGCGCCGACACCGCCCGCCTCGGCACCGCCGTCACCCCGGCCACCGCCCGCTACGACGGCATGACCCTGGGCGTGCTCGCCGGTGGTGCCCACCGCCGCTCCGCCGCCGTGCGGAACGCCCTGCTGGAAGCTCTGCAATCCGGTGTGGTGACCGATGATTCGGCCCCCGTCACCCCCGGCGTCGCCCTGGTCGGCGGCGGCCCCGGCGACCCGGACCTGATCACCGTGCGCGGCCGTCGCCTGCTGGCCCGCGCGAATCTCGTTGTGGCCGACCGCCTCGCGCCGCCGGAGCTGCTGGCCGAACTCGGCCCCGACGTCGAGGTCATCGACGCCGCCAAGATCCCCTACGGCCGCGCCATGGCCCAGGAGCACATCAACGCCGCCCTCATCGAGGGCGCGAAGGCGGGCAAGTTCGTGGTCCGCCTCAAGGGCGGCGACAACTACGTCTTCGGCCGCGGCTACGAGGAACTAGAAGCCTGCGTCGACGCGGGCATCCCGGTGACGGTGGTCCCGGGTGTCACCAGCGCGATCTCGGTGCCTGCCCTGGCCGGTATTCCGGTCACACATCGCGGCGTCACCCACGAATTCGTCGTGGTCAGCGGCCACGTAGCCCCCGATCACCCGGATTCCCTGGTCGATTGGCCCGCCCTGGCCCACCTGCGCGGCACCATCGTCCTGCTCATGGCCGTCGAACGCATCGAAAAGTTCGCCGACGCCTTGATCTCCGGCGGCCGCGCCCCCGAAACCCCGGCCACCGTCATCCAAGAAGGCAGCCTCCGCACCGAGCGCATCCTCCGCGCCGACCTCTCGACCATCGCCGAACGCGTCCGCACCGAAGCCATCCGCCCACCCGCGATCATCGTCATCGGCCCCACCGCCGGTTTCACCGCAGGCGCACCAGAATCCGACCGGACCTGACTGCACACAGCGAGGCCGATGCCCCGCCCACTGCATCCACTACAGTGGGCGGGTGCTCGATAACCCCGCTGCGACGATGCAGTATCCGGTGACCAAGCGGGCGTTCGGGCTCGCCATTCTCGTCTTGAGCGGGTTGCAGCTGATGGTGGTGCTCGACGGCACCGTCATGATCTTGGCGCTGCCGCGACTACAAGAGCAGCTCGGCCTGTCCAGCGCGGGTAGCGCCTGGACAGTTACCGCCTACGGCCTGCCGTTCGCGGGCCTGATGCTCCTGGGCGGACGACTCGGCGACTCGTTCGGCCGCAAGCGGATGCTGATCATCGGCGTCGCCCTGTTCACACTCGCCTCGGCCTTGTGCGGTACCGCGCAGAACGAGGCGTGGCTGATCGCAGCCCGCGCCTTGCAGGGCACGGGTGCCGCGATCGCCGCGCCGACCGCGTTCGCATTGGTCGCCAGCACCTACGCGCCCGGCCCGGCGCGCAATCAGGCCGTGGCCATCTTCGGATCCATGGTCGGCGTCGGCTCGGTCGGTGGTCTGGTCATCGGCGGCGCGCTCACCCAGGTGGACTGGCGCTGGATCTTCTGGATCAACGTCCCGATCGGCGCCCTCATCGTCTGGGGTGCGATCTACCAGCTGCGTGACACCGCGCACCAGCGCATGTCGATGGATGTGCGCGGTGCGATCCTGGGCACGGTCGCGTGTGTGTCGATCGTCTTCGGCGCCACCGAAGGACCCGAAATGGGTTGGAACAGCCCGATCATCCTGGGTGCGCTGATCGGCGGCCTCATCCTGCTGCTCGTGTTCGTCTTCGCCGAGCGTGATGTGAAGAACCCGCTGCTGCCGTGGTCGCTGTTCGACAGCCGCGACCGCGTGATCACCTTCGCCGCCATCTTCCTGGCGTCGGGCGTGCTCGGCGCGACCACCTTCTTCGTCGCCCAGTTCCTGCAGAACGTGTTGCGCTACAGCCCTTTGCAGGCCGGTCTGGCCAGCATCCCGTTCACCCTCGGCGCGGGTGTCGGCACCGCGGTGGCGTCCAAGGCGTGCATGTACGTCAAGGCGCGCTGGCTGCTGCTGGCCGCGGCGGCGGTGCTGTCGGGCGCGCTGTATTTCGGTTCGACGCTGGACAGTTCGGCCGACTACTTCCCGACGCTGCTGGTCATGATGTCGATCGTGGGCTTCTGCATCGGCGTCGCCATTGTGATCCTGCCGCTGTGCGTGCTGGTCGGCGTGGACATGGCCCATATCGGCCCGCTGTCGGCGGTCGGGCAGATGTTCATGAACATGGGCACCCCGTTCGCGGTCGGCATTCTGAGCCCGGTCGCCCTGTCGCGCACGCTGTCGCTGGACAAGAGCGCCAAGGGCAAGGTGAGCGAGATGTCGCAGCACGCCATCGACGCGCTCGGCCACGGGTACACCTTCGTCCTGCTGGTGTGCGCGCTGGGCACCGCCATCATGGGTGTGCTCGCGTTGACGCTGCGCTACACGCCCGCGCAGCTTGCCCAGGCCCAGCACGCCCAGGACGAGGCCCAGAAGAACTGAGCCCCTCCGTCATTCCGGCGTGCTCTTGGCCGGAATCCAACGCCATCAGGGCACTCGCGTCACTGCGATCGCCGATTCGCTGAGACTGCCCAGGTAGATCACTCCGTCCTGTTCGGCGACCCCGGTGACCATGGCGTAATCGGTGCCCTCCCGCTGCAGGTCGTGAACCAGCCTGCCGTCGAAGTCGAAGGCCTGCACCCAGATGGTGCGCTGCGGTTTCGGTTGCAGCCGTTCGGGGATCGCCCATACCAACTGCCGCAGCACGCCGGGCAGCGGAAGCAGCATGTCCAGCAGCGGATTTCGCAGCGACACCAGTGCCACCCAGATCAGCCCGTCACTGCCGAGGCCCATATTGTCGGGGAAGGCGGGCAGGTTCTCGACGAAATAGTCGTGGGTGCCCGCCTTCGGCCCGCTCAGCCAGTAGCGGGTGATGCTGTAGCCGCCGGTCTCGGCGACCAGCACGCAGGAGCGGTCCGGGGCGAGCACGATGCCGTTGGCGAATTTCAGTCCGTCGACGAGGGTTTCGACGCTGCCGTCCGGATTGCGCCGCAGCAGCCGCCCGGTCTCGGAGTGCTCGATGATGTCGCCCATGTACTCCTCGAGCTTCCAGCGCCGCGTCGACTCGGAGAAGTAGACGGTGTCGCCGTCGGCGAACACATTGCTGGTGAAGTTCAACGGCACCCCGTCGACCTCGGACACCAGCACCTCGAACTGTCCGCCCGGCTTGTCCAGACGTAGCAGTCCGCGTTCGGCGTCGCAGACCAGCAGTGACCCATCGGGATTGGCGTGCAACCCGAGCGGCCGCCCGCCGGTGTGCCCGATCTCCTCGACCGTCCCGTCGCTGGGATCGACGGCCACCAGCGCGCCGTTCGCCAGGCCCGCGATCACTCTGCCGTCGGCGGCGACCACCACATCCTCGGGCCCTTGGCCGGGCACTTCGAGCAGTCTCACCGGCGGCATCGGTGGCTCGCTGTGGCTTTCGTGCGCGCGCGGCGTCGCCTTGGGCGGCGTCCAGCGTCGGGGCTGCATAGACATGACTTCATCCAACACCCCCGCGCGCGTCGTGGATACCGATCGGGATGTCGCTCAGGGCTGTGCATCCCGGTAGGCCGCGAGCACATTCAGCCGGTGCAGATGGCCCAGCAGTTGCTCGAACTCCGGGGTCGGATGCACATTCGCTGGCAGGCGCAGCAGCGCGGGCGTGGGGATGCGCTCGATCGACTCCTCGACCGTCCAACCCGCCGCGACGGCCTTGCCGACCTCGTCGCGCAGCAGTTCGAGGTACTCGATGAAGTTGTGCAGCGCCGCCGGGCCGTCGCCCATCGGTCCGTGACCGGGCACCACCAGCTTCACCGGCAGCGTCTGCTGCATGGCGCGCAGGCTTTCCAGATATGGTCCCGGCCCGCCCTCGAGCAGCATGGGCGGCAGCCCGGCGCTCATCAAGAAATTGCCTGTCCACGCGGTCGCGGTCTCGGGTTCGAAGACGATGGTGTCGCCGGGCCCGTTGCCGGGTCCGAAGTGCCACAGCTGCACGGTTTTTCCGCCCAGGTCGATCTCGGCATACCGGTCGAAGACCACCTCCGGCTTGCGCCAGACGGTGACGGCGGCCAGGGGGTTCTCGTCGCCGCGCATATTGCCGAAGCGCATCTGCTTCTCGTAGTCGAGGTCGCGCATGCTGTCGCGATTGGCGCGTGAGCTGATGATCGTGACCGACTCCGGGAAGGCGGCGTTCCCGAAGGTGTGGTCCCCGTGATAGGTCGTATTGACCAGGTAGCGCAGCGGTTTGTCGGTGAGCCCGGCGACGAGGCCCTGGATCTGCTGGGAGACAGCGCCGTTGATGCCCGCGTCGATGACCAGCGCGGCGTCGTTTCCGACGATCACCCCGTTGTTGTCCTTGGGCGGGATATTGGCCAGCAGTGCGTGCACGCCCGGCCCGATCTCGTGTGGCAGCAGTTGCAGTCCGGCCGGGTTGAGGTTGGGGCCGAGGTAGTCCTGCGGGCGCTCGGCGAGTTCGCGGGTCTGGTCGTTCATGGCTTCGTCCTTGCTACGCAATCATTTTCAAGGTCAACAAGCGTTGGTCAACGTCTGTTGGCATTAACGGTAGCGAGGTCATGTTTGTCTGTCAACAGATGTTGGCCTACGCTTGTGGGCATGAATGTGGAGACGACTCCCCGGCGCTCGGACGCCACCCGGGCCGCCATTCTGGAGGCAGCCCGCCGCCGCTTCGCCGAGGACGGCTATCGCAAGGCGACCATTCGCGCGATTGCCGCCGACGCCGGCATCGATCCCTCGATGGTGATGCGGTACTACGGCAACAAGGACGGATTGTTCGACGCCGCACTGGATGTCGACCTGGAGCTGCCGGATCTCGGTGCCGCCGAATCGGATTCGCTGGGCGCGCTGCTGGCCGGGCGCTTCCTCGAACTGTGGGAGCAGCCACCGACCAGCGACATCCTGCTCACCCTGCTGCGCTCTGCGGTGACCGACGAGGAGGTGCACGAGCGGATGCAACGCATCTTCACCGGTCAGCTCATGCCCGCCGTGCTGCGCTTCGGCGATCCCGCCGACGCGCCGCACCGGGCGGGCCTGATCGCCACCCAGATCCTGGGACTCGCGCTGTGCCGCTATGTGTTGCGGCTGCCCCCGGTGGTGGCGCTCACCCCCGAGCAGGTCGTCGCCGATATCGGGCCGACCATTCAGCGCTACCTCACCCTCGGCACCGCCTGATCGGTGTGGGTGGCGAAAACCACCGTGCCGAAGGGGTTTTCTCCGGACCGAAGTTCGGTCACACTGCCCCGATGGGGAATAGCCTGCACGCGGATCTGCTGGACCGTTGGACGAAATTGGCCGGGCCGCAAGCACGCACCGTCGGCGAGGACCTGGTCCGCCGCTACAGCGAGCCGCACCGCCGCTATCACACCGTCGAGCACCTGGCCGCCATGCTCGCGGTCATCGAGGACCTGGCCGCCGACGCCGAGGACCTGGACGCCGTCCGCTACGCCGCCTTCTTCCACGATGCCGTCTACGCCATGGACGGCAGCGACAACGAGGAGGCCAGCGCCCGCCTGGCCGAAACCACCCTGCCCACCCTGGGAGTCGACCCGGACACGGTCGCCGAGGTGGCCCGCCTGGTCCGCCTGACCGGCGGCCACCACCCCGATCCCGCCGACCGCAACGGTGCCGTCCTCTGCGACGCCGACCTCGCCATCCTCGCCGCCGACCCGGCGAGCTACGCGGCCTACACCGCCGCCGTCCGCGCCGAATACGCCCACGTCCCCGACAATCTCTTCCGCCCGGGCCGCGCCGCGGTGCTCAAAGCCCTGGCCGAACAACCGGAGCTGTTCCGCACCCCGACCGCCCGCGCCCGCTACGAAACCGCCGCCCGCGCCAACCTCTCCGCCGAAATCGCCGCCCTCACCGACTAGACATCCGACCGCGAATCCCTCGGCAACCCGGCGTGAGCGTGAACCCTCGTCATCCCGGCGTGTTGTGGCCGGGATACAACGCGGTCTAGCGAGTGCCGTACTTGTAGGTCTGCTTGCGGAGTTTCAGGTAGACCATGATTTCGGCGTGGCGGACTCCGGCCAGGCCGCGAATCCGGTTGGACACCAGGTCGAGCAGGGCCTCGTCGTCCGGGCACACCGCTTCGCAGAGGATGTCGTAGCGGCCCGCGCACACCACCACGTAGTTGATCTCCTCGATGGCGGCGAGGGTGTCGGCCACCGGCTGCACCGGGCCGTCGACGGTGATGGCGATCATGGCCTGCCGGAACAGTCCGACCTGTAGCGGATCGGTGACCGCCACGATTTGGATGACACCGGCGTCGGCGAGCTTCTGCACGCGCTGGCGGACCGCCGCCTCCGAGAGGCCGACCGCCTTGCCGATGGTGGCGTAGGCGCGGCGGCCGTCTTCCTGCAGCTGGGCGATGATCCGCTTGGAGATGTCGTCGAGGATCGGGGCTGCGCGGGTCTGATCGGTCACGAGAGATCATCCTTCCCGATGGGCACGGTACGTTGGATAGCACGCCGAATCCGGCGCTTTCCGTCCGACAAGGATGATCTCCCGTGAAGTACGTACCGCGCGCGGTTCTGTTCCTCGTGATTCCCGCGCTCCTGTTCGCCCTGCCGTGGTGGCTGCTGGTGTACACCACCCTGTCCGGGCCCGCGTTCTGGCTGGGTACCGCGGTGTTCGCGCTCGGCTATCTCGCGTTGCCGGCGGGCATGTTGCTCGGGCACGGCCCCCGGCAGTCCGATGCCGCGTCCCTGATCGGGGACACGCTGCTGGGCGTGATGTGGGTCGGGTTCACCTGGTCGGTGATCGGTGCGGTGGTGCGCGGCGTGCTCGCGGTCGCGGGCGTGGACGATCCGGCCCGCTCGCGGGTCGTCGCGGTCGGGGTGCTGGCGGTGTGGGCGGTGCTGACCGCGTACGCGATCTACGAGGCGCGTCGCCTGCCGCGGGTGCGCACGGTCGAGGTCGATATCCCGAATCTCGGTGCGGGCCTGGACGGGCTGCGGTTGGTCGTGGTCACGGACACCCATTTCGCCGCCACGGATCGGTTGCGCTGGTCGGAGCGGGTGGTCGACGAGGTCAACGCCCAGCGCCCCGATATCGCCTGTCACGCGGGCGATCTCGCCGACGGTTCGGTGGCCGCGCGCAAGGCGCAGGTGGATCCGCTGGGCAAGGTCGAGGCCGAGTACGGGCGGTACTACATCACCGGCAATCACGAGTACTTCGGTGACGCTCCCGGCTGGATCGATCACATGTCCGGCCTGGGCTGGCGGCCGCTGCGCAACGAGCACCAGGTCATCACCCGCAACGGCGACAGTCTCGTGCTCGCGGGCATCGACGACCCCACCGGCGCGGCCCTGCCCGGCCACGGCCCCGACATCCGCACGGCCCTGACCGGAGCCGACCCCGCCCTCCCCGTCGTGCTCCTGGCTCACCAGCCCAAGCAGGTTACCGACGCGGTCTCCGCCGGTGTGGCCCTGCAGATTTCGGGCCACACCCACGGCGGCCAGATCTGGCCCTTCCGCTACCTGGTCCGCCTCGACCAGCCGGTGGTGGCGGGCCTGTCCCGCCACGGCGACCACACCCAGCTCTACACCAGCCGTGGCACCGGCTTCTGGGGTCCGCAACTCCGCCTCTTCGCCCCCAGCGAGATCACCGTCCTGATCCTGCGCACCGCCAAGTAACCGGCCCGACAGCGCGCAGCATCGCCCGTCATCCCGGCGTGCTTTTGGCCGGGATCCACACCTGCCGTGTGGATTTCCGGCCAAGTACGCGCCGGAATGACGGGCGATGTCGGCCGTTCAGCTGTCGAACCCCAAGCCCGTGTAGTCGAGGGTCTTCAGCCACAGGTTGCGGCGGCCCTGGTGGGCGTCGGCGCGGGCCAGGGACCAGCGGGTGAGGTGAATTCCCGCGGAGCGCAACGGTTCCGGCGGCAGCGGCAGCGGCCGGGAGCGGACCAGGCGCAGGCGGGTGCGTTCGGTGTCGAGGTTCCAGAGGCGGTCGAGCATGACCTCCGCGCCGAAGCGGGTCGCACCCACGCCGAGGCCGGTGTAGCCCGCGGCGTAGGCGAGTTTGCCCTTGTAGGCGGAGCCGAAGAAGGCGCAGAAGCGGCCGCAGGTGTCGATGACGCCGCCCCAGCGATGGGTGAAGCGCAGCCCGTCGAGTTGCGGGAAGGTCTGGAAGAAGTGCGCCGCCAGGGTTTCGAAGGTGGCCTCGTTGTACTCCAGGGTCGGGGCGATGCGGTTGCCGAAGTGGTAGATCGCGTCGTAGCCGCCGAACAGGATGCGATTGTCGCTGGTCAGCCGGTAGTAGTGAAACCGGTAGGAGGCGTCGCCGAGTCCCATGCGGGTGTGCCAGCCGATGCTGTCGAGCTGTTCGGCGGTGAGCGGTTCGGTCATCAGGGCGTAGTCGTAGACGGGCACCACGTGGCGCGACACCTTGGGCAGCGGTCCCGCGAAGGCGCTGGTGCACAACGCGACCCGGGGCGCGCGCAGCTCGCCGTGCGGCGTGTGCAGGGTCAGCGTCCCCGCGCACGATTTCGAAATCCGTTGCACGGGAGTGCCTTCGTAGATGCGCACCCCCGATTCGATGCAGGCGCGCCGCAATCCCCACGCCAGTCGCGCCGGATCCAGCATGGCGACCCCGTCGCGATCCCACCACCCGCCCAGATAGGTGGGAGAGTGCACCATGCCCTGCACCTGCCCGGCATCCAGCAATTCGGTGCGGTAGCCGAGGGATTCGGCCGCGTCGTGACTCTCGCGCAGCCAGTCGACCTCGTGCGGCGCGGTGGCGACCTCCATCTCGCCGGTGCGCTCGAAGTCGCAGTCGATGCCGTAGCGCAGGATGGCCTTCTCGATATCGTCGAGGTTGGAGCGGCCCAATCGTTCGAGCTGGTCGATCTCGTCGGGGAAGCGTTCCATGCCGTTGGCCAGCCCGTGGGTGAGGCTGGCGGAACAGAATCCGCCGTTGCGCCCGGAGGCGGCGTGCCCGCACAGCCCGGATTCCAGCAGCACCACGTCGGTGCCGGGATTGCGTTCCTTGGCCAGCAGCGCGGTCCACAGTCCGCTGTAACCGCCGCCGATGACGGCCAGGTCCGCCTCGGTGGCGGTGGTCAGGGGGTCGGTGGGGGTCGGCCGCTCGGGCCGGTCGGTCCAGTACGGCGTCGGCGCTGCATCGATGAGTGCCGACGCCGACAGTTTGCTTCCTTTGGCCGACATGGCCGATCAACTCCTTCGCTCCTGCCGTGCGAGACGGCGAATCCCGGCTCTCGGGATTGTCAGGGGCTTGCCCCGAACCCCCTGTCGGAGAGCCGATCTGCGGCCGCGCGGCGGGTTCGGGATACGCGAAAGCCGCCGATGGTCACCCGCGAGGGGACCAGTCGGCGGCTTTCGGATGATTCAGCTGGTGGCGGCGCGATCGTCGCAGCGGCGGCGCATGCGCAGCTGCCCGGCGATATTCATGGCCGCATCCTGCAGCCTCGGGTCGAACCCGGCGGTGCGGGTTTCCACGGTAACCACCTCAGAACATGACGTGTGCCGTGAGGATAACCCAAAGCCGGGTCGAATGCCGGAATCGGCGGATTCCGTGTCGTCGCCGTTACTCGGCGCGGTAGATCACCTCGTGCCAGGGTTTGCGCGCGACCGCGGTGATATCGGACATGACGTGCTTGATATTCGTGTACTCCTCGAATGCGTAGGCGGACATATCCTTTCCGAATCCGGAGGCTTTGTACCCGCCGTGCGGCATTTCGCTGACGATCGGAATATGGTCGTTGATCCACACGCAGCCCGCCCGGATTTCGCGGGCGGCCCGCTGGGTCCGGAATACGCTGCGTGACCAGGCCGAAGCGGCCAGGCCGTAGGGGGTGTCGTTGGCCAGGGCGAGGGCCTCGTCGTCGGTGTCGAACGGCAGGACGACCAGTACGGGACCGAAGATTTCCCGCTGCACGATCTCCGCGGACTGGGCCGCCCCGGTGATCAGGGTGGGTTCGTAATACGCGCCCGCGTCCGGGGTGTGTTCCGGAATTCGGCCGCCGCGCACGATTTTCGCACCGGATTCGCGGGCGCGTTCCACCATGGCGCTCACGTTGTCGCGATGCGCGCGGGAAATCAGGGAGCCCATATCGGTTTCCGGATCCTGTACCGGTCCGAGCCGGACCCGGTCCATGAGATCGGCGACGCGGCCGACGAATTCCTCGAACAGGGGCCTTTGCACGTATGCGCGGGTGGCGGCCGTGCAGTCCTGACCGGCATTGATCAAGGCCCCGGCTACCGCGCCGCGTGCGGCCGCCTCGAGGTCGGCGTCGTCGAACACCACGAACGGTGCCTTGCCGCCGAGTTCGAGGTGCACCCGTTTGACCGCACCGGCGGCGGTGGCGGCCACGCGTTTGCCCACGGCGGTGGAGCCGGTGAACGAAACCATCGCCACCGCAGGGTGTTCCACCAGCGGCTGCCCGGCCTCGGCACCGGTTCCGGTGAGGACATTGATGACGCCGGGCGGGATGCCCGCCGCCGTCGCGGCCTCCGCGAACAGCAGCGAGGTGAGCGGGGTCAGCTCGGAAGGCTTGAGCACCACCGTGTTTCCGGCGGCCACGGCGGGCAGGATCTTCCAGGCCGCCATCTGCAGCGGATAGTTCCACGGCGCGATGGACCCGATCACGCCGAGCGGCTCCCGGCGGATCGAGGAGGTGTGGTCGCCGGAGTACTCGGCGGCCGCCTTGCCGTCGAGATGTCGTGCGGCACCGGCGAAGAAGGCGGTGTTGTCGATGGTGCCGGGCACGTCGAATTCGGTGGCCAGGCGAATCGGCTTGCCTGCGTTGGAACTCTCGACCGCCGCGAATTCGTCGGCGCGGGAACGTAATACCCGCGCCCACTCGTGCATGAGGTCCGATCGCGCGCCCGGCGTGAGCCCCGCCCAGCCGGGGAAGGCCGCCTGTGCGGCGGCCACGGCCGTTTCCACGTCGGCGGCATTCGCGCCCGCACCAGTGACGATCTCCTCCCCGGTGGCCGGGGCGGTGATCGTCAGTGGCGCACCCGAACCGGATTGCCGTGCGCCGCCGATGTATTGCAGCTGTTCGTCTTGCGGCTGTTGGGTCACGCTCACACCGTATGCCCGTCGGCGATGGTCAGCGCGTGATCGAGAATGGCCAGGCCTTCCTTGGCCTCGGCTTCGGAGATCGTGCAGGGCGGGACCACGTGCAGGCGGTTGAAGTTGACGAACAGCAGCAGTCCGGCCGCCTTGGCCGCGGCGACGGTCTCGGTCATGGCCGGGCTGGTCCCGCCGTAGGGGGCGAGGGGTTCGCGGGTCGTGCGGTCGCGGACGAGTTCGATCGCCCAGAACACGCCCAGTCCGCGGACCTCGCCGATACTCGGGTGTCGCTCGGCCAATTCGCGCAGCGCCGGGCCGATCACCCGGTCGCTCATATCGGCGGCGTTCTCGACGATGCGTTCCTCGGCCATGGCATTGATGGTCGCGACGGCCGCGGCCGTCGCGAGCGGATGTCCCGAGTAGGTGAGCCCACCCGGGTAGGCCCGGTCCTCGAAGGTCGCGGCGATGTGCGGTGCGATGGCGACACCTCCGAGCGGCACATACCCGGAGTTGACGCCCTTGGCGAAGGTGAGCAGGTCCGGCACCACGCCCGCGCCCCGTCCACCGGTGAAATGGTCGATGGCGAACCACTTTCCGGTGCGGCCGAAGCCCGCCATCACTTCGTCGGCGATGAACACGATGCCGTAGCGGTCGCACAGCTCCCGCACCCCGGCCAGATACCCGGGCGGCGGCACCATGATCCCGGCCGTGCCCGGCACCGACTCGAGAATGATCGCGGCAATGGTGCTGGGCCCCTCGAACATGATCGTCTGCTCGAGATGCTCCAGCGCCCGCTCGCACTCTTCCGCCTCGGTGGTGGCGTGGAATTGCGAGCGGTACAGGAACGGTCCGAAGAAGTGCACGGTGCCGGTGTTGCCGTGGTCGTTGGGCCAGCGGCGGGGGTCGCCGGTCAGGTTGACCGCGGTCTCGGTGCCGCCGTGATACGACCGGTAGCGCGAAAGCACCTTGTAGCGCCCGGTGTGCAGCCGTGCCATGCGCACCGCGTGCTCGACCGCGTCCGCGCCGCCATTGGTGAAGAAGATCCGGTTGAGCTCACCGGGAGTGCGTTCGGCGATCAGCCGCGCCGCCTCCGAGCGGGCGTCGTTGACGAACGCCGGGCCGATGGTGCACAGGGTGGCCGCCTGCTGCTGGATCGCGGCCACCACCTTCGGATGCTGGTGTCCGATATTGGTGTTGACCATCTGCGAGGAGAAGTCCAGCAGCCGGTTGCCGTCCCCGTCCCACACATAGCTGCCCTGGGAGGCAGTGATCACCATGGGGTTGAGCGACTTCTGCGCCGACCAGGAGTGGAAGACGTGTTTGCGGTCCAATTCGTAGGCGCGCGCGGCCTTTTCGCGGGCCGCGTCCGGAGTCAGACCATTGGGCAGTGTCATGGCATGTCCTTTTCGGTGTCGCGGTCGTCAGTGTTCTGCGGGCTCAGTGGTTCTGCGGGAAGCCGAGGTTCAGGCCGCCGTGGCTGGGGTCGAGCCAGCGGGTGGTGACGGCCTTGGTGCGGGTGAAGAAGTGCACGCCGTCGGTGCCGTGCGCATGCGAATCGCCGAACAGGGAGTTCTTCCAGCCGCCGAAACTGTAGTAGGCCATGGGCACCGGAATAGGGACGTTGATGCCGACCATGCCGACCTCCACCTCGTTGTGGAACCGCCGCGCCGCGCCGCCGTCATTGGTGAACAGGGCGGTGCCGTTGCCGTACGGGTTGGCGTTGAGTAGGGCCATCGCCTCGTCGTAGCTCTCGACACGGACGACCGAGAGCACCGGGCCGAAGATCTCGTCGGTGTAGACGCTCATGTCGGGGGTGACGTGGTCGAGAATGGTGGGGCCGAGCCAGAATCCGTCGGCCGCGCCGTCCGCCTCGATGGTGCGTCCGTCGAGAACGACCGTGGCCCCGGCGGTTTCGCCCGCCGCGATGTAGCTCGCCACCTTGTCGCGGTGCGCCTTGGTGACCAGCGGGCCCATATCGGTGCCGCGGGTACCGTCGCCGGTGCGAATGGTCTTGGCGCGCTGGTTGATTCGCTCGACCAGAGCGTCGGCGATCTCGCCCACCGCCACCAGCGCGCTGATGGCCATGCAGCGTTCGCCCGCCGAGCCGAAGCCCGCGTTGACGGCGGCGTCGGCGGCCAGGTCCAGGTCGGCGTCGGGCAGCACCACCATGTGGTTCTTCGCCCCGCCGAGCGCCTGCACCCGCTTGCCGTTGGCGGTGCCGTGCTCGTAGACGTACTTGGCGATCGGGGTGGAACCGACGAACGAGATCGCCTTGATCGCAGGGTTTTCCAGCAGTTCGTCGACCGCCACCTTGTCGCCCTGGACCACGTTGAACACGCCGTCGGGCAGTCCGGCCTCCTGCCAGAGCTCGGCCAGCCACAGTGACGCCGACGGGTCCTTCTCGCTCGGCTTGAGCACCACGGTGTTCCCGGCCGCGATGGCGAGGGGGAAGAACCACATGGGCACCATGGCCGGGAAGTTGAACGGCGAGATGATCGCCACCGGTCCCAGCGCCTGGCGCACCGAGAAGATGTCGACCTTGGTGGAGGCGTTCTCGGTGTAGCCGCCCTTGAGCAGATGCGGGATGCCGCAGGCGAATTCGACGACCTCCAGGCCGCGGGTCACCTCGCCGACGGCGTCGGCGAGCACCTTGCCGTGCTCGGCGGTGACGATCGCGGCCAGTTCCTCCTTGCGCTCGTTGAGCAGTTCGCGGAAGCGGAACAGCACCTGGGTGCGGCGGGCCAGGGAGGCGTCGCGCCAGGCCGGGAAGGCGGCCGCGGCGGCGTCCACGACCGCGCGCACATCGGCCGCGGAGGCCAGGGCGACCTGCCCGGTCACCACGCCGGTGGCGGGATTGGTGACGGGGGCGGTGGCGGTGTTGGAACCGGCGAAGGGTTTGCCGTCGAGCCAATGTCCGATGCTGTTCATGCCCATACTCTGCGCCCTTACCCACCGGTTGGACCCCGACATTGTGTGCGCGATTTCGAGCTTCGTTTTACGATTCGTCGGTGCTCCTCACCGTTGCCGACATCGTAGCCATGCCCGTGGTGCAGGCCGGGCAGCCCGAGCTCGCGGGCGGCGGCACGCTGGATCGGCCGGTGCGGTGGGTGCACGTGAGCGAACTGCCGGAGGTCGCCGAACTGCTGGTCGGGCGGGAGTTGATCCTCACCACCGGGCAGGCGCTGGCCGGTGCGGACGCCGCGACCGTCGCCTATCTGGAATCCCTCGCCGCGGCCGGGGTTTCCGGGTTGGTCGTCGAATTGGGCACCTACCTGCGGGAATTGCCGCCGATCGTGGCGGCGACGGCGGATCGGCTGGGCATGCCGGTGGTGGCGCTGCACCGGGTGGTGCGGTTCGTGGAGATCACCGAGGCGGTGCACCGGGTGATCGTGGCCGACCAGTACGAGGAGCTGGAATTCGCGCGCACGGTCCACGAAACCTTCACCGCCCTCAGCGTCCGGCGCGCCTCGCTCGCCGAAATCGTGAAGACCGCTGCCGGAATGCTGGACACCTCGATCGTCCTCGAAGACGTCACCCACCGCGTGCTGGCCTTGACCGCCCGCCACATCGGCACCCCGGCCCTTCTCGAACAGTGGGAACACGTTTCCCGTCTTCTCCCCGACACCGACCCCACCGTCGTCCCGGTAGGCCAGCCAACCCAGCCGTGGGGCCGCCTTATCCTGCGCCCGGCACTCGCGCCGACCGCGCCCGGGATCGGCCTGGCGGAGTCCGTTGCCGGCACCGGCGAGGTATCGACCACCCGCTCCCGCATGGTGCTGGAGCGGGCGGCGCAGACCCTCACCCTGCACCGCATGATCGAGCGCGACCGCTTCGGTCTGCATCGACAGGCGCAGACGGGGCTCATCGATGACATGGTCACCGGCCGCCTCGGTGATGAGCGCGACGCCGTCGCGTTGGCCGCGGCCCTCGGTCTCGCTCGCCGTGCCCGGTATGTCCCCTTGGCCGTGGATATCGCGGCTACCGAGCTCGAGGGCGTGTCCGCGTCGGATCCGGTTGCGCAGCAACGCCGCACGACCGCCCTCCTGGACGCGGCTATGCACGGCGTCGCCCTGTCCAAAGCGACAGCTCTGGCCGCGCCCGAGCACGGCAACCGAATCATCCTGCTGCTGGCCATTTCCCGCAGCGGCGACCTCGACACTGCCCTCACCACGATCTGCGCTGCAGTACTCGCCGAGATTCGCCGAGTCCCCGGCGTCACCCGCGCCGTCATCGGCGCGGGTCACGCGTCCGACTCTCTCCTCGACACCGCCCGCGAACTTTCACACGCCACCCACGTCGCCGAAGTGGCCCTCTCCCTGGCTCCTTCGACCCCCCGCCCCTTCTACCGCAGCGGCGACATCCGCCTCCGCGGTCTGCTCTCCCTCATCCGCGACGAGCCCGGCGTCCAACACTTCGCCGAAACCGAACTCTCCGCCCTGCTCCGCCACGACATCCGCAACAACACCGACCTGACCGCCACCCTCCGCCTCTACCTCGACCTGGCGGGCAACAAAACCGAACTGGCCAAACGCCTCACCATCAGCCGCCCCACCCTCTACGACCGCCTATCCCGCATCGAACGCATCCTCTCCGTCGACCTGACCCACGGCGAAACCCGAACCTCCCTCCACACCGCCCTCCTGATCCGCGACCTGCTGCCCACTCGCACCCACCCCTAGTCGATCGGAACGCGTTTGGTGGGCGGGCATACTGGCCGGGTGGAGTTCGGGATCTTGGGGCCTGTTGAGGTTCGGCGGGCGGATGGGAGTCCGTTTCCGGTCGGTGGGCCGCAGGTGCGGGCCCTGTTGGCGGCGTTGGCTTTGGCGGCGGGGCGGGTCGTCGGGCGGGAGCGGCTCGTCGACGAGTTGTATGGGGAGGATGTACCGGGGGATGCGGGGCATGCGTTGCAGTCGCAGGTTTCGCGGTTGCGGCGGGCCTTGCGCGCCGGGGTCGGGGAGGGGGAGTTCGTCGAATCGACCGGGGCGGGTTATCGATTGGCGGTCGAGGCGGAAGCGGTAGACGCACTGCGGTTCGGGCAGTTGGCCGGGCTGGGGCGGAAGTCGTTGCGGGACGGGGATCCTGGCGCGGCGGTGACTGTGCTGGAAGAGGCGCTGGGGTTGTGGCGGGGGCCCGCGTTGGCGGATGTGCGGGATGCACCGTTCGCCGAGGCGGCGGCGGCGCGGCTGGCCGAGTCGCGATTGGGTGTCGAGGAGGATCGGGCCGAAGCTGCTTTGGCGGTGGGGGAGTCGGAGTCGGTATTGGCGGCACTGGCGGAATTGGTTGCGGCGCATCCACTTCGGGAGCGTGCGCGGGCGTTGTTCATGCGCGGGCTGTATGCGGCGGGGCGGCAGGCCGAGGCTTTGGAATCGTTCGAAGAAGGGCGGCGGCTGCTCGCCGACGAACTCGGGGCCGACCCTTCCGCTGAGTTGATGGACGCTCACCTGGCGATCCTGCGCGCGGATGAGGTTGCAGGAGTGGCGAATCGGCGGCTGCCGACGCCGCTCACCAGCTTTGTGGGGCGCGAGGAGGAGTTGGCGCGGTTGGTGCCGCTGATCGCGAAGTCCCGGCTCGTTACGCTGATCGGGCCGGGTGGCACCGGCAAGACGCGGCTGTCGCTCGCCGCCGGTAGCCGGGTGCGCGGCGAGGTGTGTTTCGTCGAATTGGCTGCGCTGCTGGACGATACGCAGGTGGCCGCGGCCGTCGCGACCGCGTTGGGTGGCCGGGACCTGGCCGAACGTAGTGGGGGTCCACGCGACTCCGAATCCCAGCTGATCGCCATGCTGACCGACCGGCCGATGTTGCTGATTGTCGACAACTGCGAGCAGGTGGTGCTCGGCGTCGCGCAGCTCGCGCACCGGCTGTTGACCGCCTGCCCCGGCCTACGAATTCTGGCGACCAGCCGAGAAGCACTGCGCGTCACCGGCGAAGCACTGTTCCCGGTGCCGCAGTTACCCACGGCCCCGACAGATTCAGCCTTGGCCGACCAACTCTCGGCCCCCGCAGTCCGCCTCTTCGCCGACCGCGCTGCCGCCGTCCGCCCCGGCTTCGTCGTCGACGCGGGCACCATCGCCGTGGTCGCGCGCATCTGCGCTCGTCTCGACGGCCTGCCCCTGGCCATCGAACTCGCCGCCGCCCGCCTGCGCACCCTCGACCTCGCCGAGATCGACGCCCGCCTCTCCGACCGTTTCCGCCTACTGGCCCGCGGTGACCGCACCGCCCAGCCCCGCCATCAAACCCTCCAGGCCGTCGTGGCTTGGAGCTGGGACCTGCTGGACCCCGCCGAACAACAACTGGCCCAACGCTTCTCGGTCTTCTCCGGCGGCGCGACCGCTGCGGCCGCTCAGCACGTCTGCGACCTGGACGACATCGACGACCTCCTCGCCGACCTCGCCGACAAGTCCCTCCTCGACGTTTCCGCGGGCCGCTACCGCATGCTCGAAACCATCCGCGAATTCGCTCACACCCGCGCTCTCGAATCCGGCGACCACGCCACCACCCAACGCTCCCACGCCGAATACTTCACCACCCTCGCCGAAACCTCGGACCCCCTGCTACGCACCGCAACCCAACTCGACCACCTCCACCTCCTCGCCGCCGACCACGACAACCTCCAATCCGCCCTGCACTGGTCCGCCACCGCCGACCCGTCCCTCGCCGCCCGCCTGATCGCCGCCCAAGCCTGGTACTGGTGGCTCACCGGCCGCCCCGGCGACGCCCCGGCCCTCGCGAACCGCACACTGCCGCAACTGGATCCACCCCGTCATTCCGGCGTGCTCGTGGCCGGAATCCATTCGCCCGGAGAGGATCCCGGCCAGAACCGGGCCGCGAGAACAGTGGACGCTGCCGGGATACGAGTGGCCGCCGCCGGAATGTCGGTGGATGCTGCCGGAATGTCCATGGGCGGTGCCGCCGAGGCAACGCGAGGTCTGGAGATCGAGCGGTATGCCCTGTGTGTCGCCGTGGCGGCGCGCGGGCGCGGCGATCTCGCCATGCAGGCCGAGCGGGCGGCGGCGGATGTCGCCGCGCTGGAATCTCCGCTGCGGCAGCCGCAGCTGGTGCTGCTGCTCGCCATGGCGGGCGGCATGCTGCCCGGCGATCCCGCGGACCTGCGCCGCCTGTTCGGGCCGGACGCCTGGTCGCAGGCGTTCCTGCGGATGGGAGACGGTATGGGACTGCTCATGTCCGGTCGCCCTGAAGAGTCCGAGCCGGACTTCACTGCCGCGCTGGCGGGATTCCGCGCGATCGGCGACCGCTGGGCGATCGCAGCCACCCTCGACAAGCTGGCCGCCGTCGCCGAGCGACGCGGCGACCGCTCCGCCTCGCTGGCCCTGATCGACGAGGCGGTCGCGGTGAACGCCGAATTGGGTTGGGCCGCAGACATGTCCGACCTGCTCACCCGCCGAGGCGACATTCTGCTCGGAGCCGGAGCCGGAGCCGGAGCCGGAGCCGGAGCCGGAGCCGCGAGTGCGGGACGAGATGTCGCGGCGGCGCGCGCGGACTATCAGCGGGCTGCCGAGCTGGCGCGTTCCACGGGCGCGATCGATATGTACGCAGGCGCGCTCCGCGGGCTGGGTGACGCGGTGCGCGACGACGATCCAGCGGCGGCCCGGCAGTATTACGCGGCCGTGCTGGAGATCCCGGCCGCCGGATCACCCACCGTGCTGGAGGCACGTGAGCGGGCGCACGCCGGACTCGCGTTGTTGGAGAACGGCTGAGGTGCGGGCAGGATCGGGTCGGCGAGTACTGCCGTGTTTGAATCCGCAGGTCAGCGGCTTGGTGAGGGTCGGTGAGCCGACGGTGAGGGTTCGGTGAGGCCCTCCGGCGAAGGTTTGTGTCATGACCAGCACACAGCAGTTCGCCAACAAGACCGTCCTCATCTCCGGCGCCAGCGTCGCCGGCCCGGCTCTCGCCTTCTGGCTGCGGGAGTACGGCTTCCGCGTCACCGTCGTCGAGCAGGCCCCGGCCCTGCGCGAGGGCGGCTACAAGGTCGATATCCGCGGCGTGGCCATGGAGGTCATCGACCGGATGGGCCTCACCGACGAGATCCGCAAGGCGTCCACCGATATGCGCGGCGGTTCCTGGGTGGACGAGACGGGCAAAGCCGTCGCCACCCTCGGCCCGGACCTGATCGGCATGCGCTCGCCCGGCGACGACGAGGTGCTGCGTGGGGATCTGTCGCGAATCCTGTTCGACGCCACCAAGAACGGCGTCGACTACCGCTTCGGTGACGCGATCACCAAGCTGATCGAGCACGCCGACGGCGTCGAGGTGCACTTCCGCAACTCCGCCCCGCAGGTGTTCGATCTGGTGGTCGGCGCGGACGGCATGCATTCCACGGTGCGCCGCACTATCTTCGGCGACGAGGACCAGTTCGCCCGCCACACCGGCATGGCCGCCTGCGTCATCTCCGTCCCCAACACCCTGGACCTCGACCACTGGGAGCTCATCCACGCCGCACCCGGCAAGGTGGTGCAGGTGTACAGCACCCACCGCTCAGCGGCCAAGGCGCAGTTCATCTTCCCCGCTCCCGAGAACCTGCCCGACCGTCGCGACGTGGCCGCCCAGCAGCGACTGGTGGCCGACACCTTCGCCGACAGCGGCTGGGTGGTGCCCGAGTTGCTGGCCGCCATGGGGGAGTCGCCGGACTTCTACTTCGACACCGTCAGCCAGATCCACCTCGACCAGTGGTCGTCGGGCCGCGTCGCGCTGCTGGGTGACGCCGCCTACTGCCCGTCTCCGCTCTCGGGCCAGGGCACCAGCATGGCCCTGGTCGGCGCGTACGTGCTGGCGGGTGAACTGCGCGCCGCCGCGGGCGATCACCGGGCGGCCTTCCCCGCCTACCAGGAGCGCATGCGCGAGTTCGTCGAGCAGAACCTCACGCTGGGCTGGAACAACGCCACCCAGATGGTGGCCGGTGACGCCAAATCCCTGCGCATGCAGCTGTCCATGATGCGGATGCTGCGCTGGATGCCGTGGAAGGGCCTGGCCCTGCGCCCCATCATCAAGCCGATCGAGAAGGCCGCCAACGCCATTCGACTCCAGACGTACTGAGTCCTCCCGAGCCTCAGCCCCGGGGTTGACCCGGGGCGGCGGGCACTCGTTCTCCGGGTGGATCCCGGATGTGCGCGCGGCCGGTTGGATGGAATTCTCAACGTGATCGGACAAGGGAAGGACAGCCGGACGTGACAATCGCGGTTTACACCACCTGGGTGTGGCTGGCATTCGAGATCGCCCTGCGCATACGAGATCGTGTGCGCGGCACCGGCTCCACCGCGGGCGACGGCGGCACCCGACTGGCCATCATGCTCCTGGTAGCGGCCGCCATGACCGTGGCCAGCTTCGCCGGCATCCTCCTCCCCGCCGACAGCCCCGTGCGCTTCCCCGGCCCGGTGGTCCCCTGGCAGGTAGCGGGCATCGCGCTCATGTGGCTCGGCCTGGCGGTCCGCATCTGGGCGATCACGGTCCTGGGCAAGCACTTCCGCACCACCGTCGAGGTCGACGCCGACCAGCCCGTCATCAGCCACGGCCCCTACCACTGGGTCCGCCACCCCTCCTACACCGGCGTCCTCCTGATCACAGTCGGTTTCGGCATAGCCTCCGCCAACTACCCCTCCCTACTGCTCACCACGATCATCCCGATCTACGCCTTCCTGCGCCGCATCCGCCTCGAGGAGCAAACCCTCCTCGAAACCCTCGGCGCCCCATACGAGACCTACCGCCTCACCACGAAGCGCCTGGTCCCCGGCCTCTACTGAGCCTCGTACAGATCCTCCAGATAGCACTCCCACCCACCGGGCGAGGAGATCTGAATGACCCGGGGCGGCGGCGTGGACCCGCGCCGCGACGCATGCGGAACACCATGCGGCAGCACCACGAACATCCCCGCCGTCGCCTGCACCACGCTTTTCGACTACCGAGCGCGATCAGGTCGATGTACTCGGACAAGCGCCCCGCCGGAAGCGCGGTTCGCGACAGGGCTGTCTCGCCGAAGAAGAGGACTTCGTCGGGCCGAGTGCCTCCCGATGGCACCGAGTAGGTGGGAGATCAGGTGGTCGCGTCGGACCTGGGCGGGTGAGACGCCGAATTGGGTTGCGACCGTTTGTTCCTCGTGGTCGGTGCGCATGTCATGCGGCTCCGAGCAGTCGGTCGAGAGTGGCTTTGCGGCGTTGTTTGGTGGCCAGGTCGGCGAGCAGGGCGTGATCCGCCCGGGGGAGTAAGGCGTGTGTGGCGCCGTGTGCTTCGTCCGGGAGTCCTCCCAGATCGGGGCGGGCGGCCAGGTCGAGGATTGTTTGCTCGACGGTGGTGATCCAGCCGGTACCCAATTCCCATCGGTGCCGCTGCAAGTCCAGCTTCCCCACGTCACGGCGGACGAAGAGACGGCGGTGGGTTCGAGTTCCGGAGTCCAAGCTTGGCCGATCCGGTCGTCGGGCACGGCCGCGTAGTAGCCGGTGGCGATGCGGTGCAGTGCACCCGCTTCCGCGAGGCGCGCGAACTCGGGCCGCGGGTGGGCATAGATTCCGGCGGCATCACGGGGTCGCAGGACCCGGATGGGGCGTCGCAAGAGCGCCGAGGGGATCCTCGCGGATATGAGAAATCAGGCCGGGTCGGCGCCCATGGGGTTGGGGTAGGGGACTTCGCCGGCGCGGACTACGGCGCGGGCGGCGGGGGTGAGGACGGAGAGGGTTTCGACCATGCCGGGGAGGTCGCGGTAGGCGGTCATGGCCAAGGCGTCGGTGCGGGATTCGATGTGGTCGCGCAGGGCACGGCCGGTGTCGGTGACGCCGTCGCGGTCGAGCAGGCCGCGGTCGGTGAGTCGGTCGCGGGCGGCCTGCCAGTCGGCGTCGCTCCAGCCGCGGTTGTCGCGCCAGAGTTGTTCGGGGGTGCCGGTGGCGGCGGAGAACAGGACGTGGGCTTCGCAGCCGTCGATGCCTTCCGAGAGCAGGCAGGCCACGTGGCCGTCGCCGCGATGCTCGCGCAGGGTGGTGGCGGCCTGCCACAGCGCGTGCACGGAATCGCCGGGGGTGGGCAGGTCGCGGTTGGCGGCGAAGAGCGGGCGGCCCGCGGCGGGCGCGGCGTCGATGGCGGCGCGCAGGTGCGGGACGGCGCGGGCGGCGACGGTGACGATATCGGGCACCGCGGCCCGCAGCACCGCGGCGGCCGCGATGGTGCGGGTGGCGATGACCGCGTCGGGCGTGGCGAAACTCCAGGCGTCCGGAATCGCGCGCCGGATCATGGCCGGATTGAAGTTGTAGAAGGTGGCCTCCACCACCGACGGCCCCACCGCCCCGAGCGGAGCCGAGCGCGCCGCGAAGTAGCCCATCCAATATCCGCGCAGGCCAACGGCTTTGTTGGCGGCCCTACAGTCGGCGGCGAAGTAGGTGACGGCGTGCAGCGGTTCCAGCACCCGCCACATGTCGCGAGCGAACGCATTGTCCATGCACCCCACCCTAGCCGCTGAGTTGACCGAACTGAAGCCAGATCCGGTTCGCACAGTTGGTATCCAGTGGTAACCCGGTTTCATGTCCCCGCAACATTGGGGACCCCACAATTCCTCCCATGACCGAGACGCAAGCCCGGTCGGCCTACGGGGATCGCGTGATCGCCGTCGAGCCCGGCGGCGACGACTACATTCCGGAGGACGCCCGCCACGGCACTCCGCGAAAACTGTTCTGGACGTGGATGTCTCCGAACATGGAGTTCGCGACCGTCTTCGTCGGCGTGCTCGCCGTCACCGCCTACGGCATGAACTTCTGGCAGGCCAGCCTGGGCCTGGTGATCGGCACCGGGATCGGCGCGGTCGCGCACTACCTGCTCTCGGCGCGCGGCCCCTTGCACGGTGTCCCGCAAATGGTGTTGGGGCGCTTGGCCTTCGGCTATCGCGGCAATGCGCTGCCCGCGGCGTTCATGTCGGTCATGTGCGGGGTCGGCTGGTTCGCCACCAACTCCGTCAGCGGCGCGTTCGCCCTGAACTCCCTGACCGGCATGCCGAAACTGACCGCGCTGCTGGTGATCGTGGTGGTGCAGACGGCTTTCGCGTTCTTCGGTCACAACCTGGTGCAGGCGGTGGAGCGCATCGCCTTCCCGCTGCTGGCGGTCGTGTTCGCGATCGTCACGGTGGTGATCTTCAGCAAGGCCCACCTGGGTGCGCCCGCACCCGCGGGCGGCGTCGGCGGGATGGGCGGCTTCCTGCTCACCGTCGGCACCGCGTTCGGCTACGCCGCGGGCTGGAATCCCTACGCCGCGGACTATTCTCGCTACCTACCCGCCTCCGCCTCGCGCCTGGCGACCGGCGGCTACGCCTCGGCCGGACTGTTCATTTCCTGCGTCTGGCTGACCGTGGTCGGTGCGGCGTCCGCGACGGTGACCGGTACCGCGCAGGGCAGCCCCACCGACGTGTTCACCGCGAATCTGTCCACGCCGCTGAAGGATCTGACGCTGCTGGCCATCGCGGTCGGCGCGGTGGCCGCCAATGCGCTCAATGTGTATTCGGGCGCGATGGCATTCGTCACCATGGGCTTCAAATTCTCGGTGAGCACCCAGCGCGCGGTGGTGTCGGCGGCCTTCGGGGTGCTCGGATTCCTGGTCGCCTGGTGGGCGCTGCCGGACGCGGCGGCCAGCTACGAGGGCTTCCTGCTGATCGTGGCGTACTGGATCGGCCCCTGGCTGGGCGTGGTCTTCGCCGACGAGTATCTGCGCCGCGGGCAGCGCGTCGATCACCTGCTCTACGATCGCGCGCACAGCAATTGGGGCGGGCTGGCGGCCTTCGTGTTCGGCCTCGTCGTGTCGGTCGTGCTGTTCTCCAATCAGGAGAAGTTCGTCGGCGCGGTCGCCAAGGCGGTGCCGCAACTGGGCGACATCACCTTCTTCGTCGGCTTCCTGCTTTCGGGCGCGGCCTACCTGCTCGTCAACCGCTCCCGGATTTCCCGGCAGGCGGTGGCAGCATGATCGGCATGATCAATGCACAGGATCTGCTGGTCACCGCCTACGACGAGGCACAACTCGGACTCCGCGAGGGCGGCATCCCCATCGGCGCGGCACTGTTCGACAGCGACGGAAACCTGTTGGGCCGCGGCCACAATCGCCGCGTCCAGAACGACGACCCCAGCGTGCACGCCGAAACCGACGCCTTCCGCAACGCCGGCCGCCGCCGCGACTACCGCGACACCATCATGGTCACCACGCTGTCCCCATGCTGGTACTGCAGTGGCCTGGTCCGCCAGTTCGGCATCGGCGCGGTCATCGTCGGCGAGTCCCGCACCTTCACCGGCGGCCACGATTGGCTTGCCGCGCACGGTGTTTCGATCACCGTGCTCGACGATCCGGCCTGCGTAGACATGATGACCCGTTTCATCGCGGAGCGACCCGAGCTCTGGAACGAGGACATCGGAGTGGCGGAATGAACGCGATCGCGACCATCGACCTGGACCGTTGGCGCGCGGGCGGCGAGTCCGCCGCCGAGGTGCTGCGCGAGGTGGACGCGGGCATGCAGCGCGCCGGATTCCTGCTGGTGCGCGGACACGGTGTGCCGCAGGGACTTCCGGCCGACCTGCGCGCGGCGGCCCGGCGGTTCTTCGCACTACCGGAGGAGGTCAAGCAGCGTTACGCGGTCTCCGTCGGCGGGCGCGGCTGGATCGGTCCCGGGATGGAGGCCAACGGCTATGCCGAGGGCACCGAGACCCCACCGGACCTCAAGGAGACCTTCGCGATCGGCGCGGACACCCGCACCGGTGACCACCTCGTCGACGACGTCTGGTTCCTCGACAATGTATGGCCCGCCGAGGTGAGCGAACTGCGTGACCTGTTCCTCGCCTACACCGCCGCCGTGCGCACCCTCTCCGACGAACTGCTGGCCCTCTTCGCCGCCGCACTCGAATTGCCGCACAACCCCTTCGAGGGTCTGGCCGCCCGCCCCACCTGGACCTGCAATATCAACTGGTACCCGCCGCTGACCGCGGTCGGCCCGCCCGAACCCGGCCAGTTCCGCATCGGCCCGCACACCGATTTCGGCACCGTCACCGTGCTGGACCGCGAACCGGGCGCAGGCGGCCTACAGGTCTACACCGAGGCCGGCGGCTGGGAAGACGCCCCCTACGATCCCGCCGCCCTCACCGTGAACATCGGTGACCTACTGGCCTATTGGAGCGGCCAACGCTGGCCCGCAGGCCGCCACCGCGTCCTCCCACCCCAGCCCTCCGCCCCCGACGAAGACCTGATCTCCCTCATCTACTTCTACGAACTCGACCACGACGCCCGCGTGACACCCCTCGAGCCACCCGTAGGCCGCATCACCGGCCTCCCACCGGTGACATCCGCCGAATTCCTCCGAACCCGCCTCGACGCCATCACCCTCGGCTGAATCACATTCGCCCCCAGACCATTCGGCGAGTTCCCACGGCCGTCGCCAAGACGGCGGCCGTGGGGGCGATCCCTGGTGATTTCGCCCGCGGCTGCACTCATCCCATCGTTGCCCTCCGTCATTCCGGCACGTTACGGACGGAATCCACACGGAGAGAGGCCGATCGGCCGAGTCGGCGCATGTCAGGCGGTCGCTGCGGTAGTGGTCGTCGTGGTAGCGGACGCGGTTGGGGAGACAGGCGGAGCGGCGGCCGTCGACGGGGCCGTAGGTACGGCAACATTCCGCTGCGTGGATCCGCGCAGGCTGATCGCGAACAGTGCCAGCGATCCCGCCACCAGGACCAGGCCGATCCAGCCGAGTGAGCCTGCGCCCCACCACTGGAGGCCGAGGCCGCCCGCCGCGCCGCCGAGGGCGATGCCGAAGTACTGGGCGGAGGCATTGAGGCCGAGGAGCAGGGGAGAACCTTGCGGGGAGAGCTCGACCAGCCGATATTGTTGTGCCACAGCCCAAATCCAGCCGGGGATGCCGAAGGCGATGCACCACGCGATGGCGGTGGCGAAGTGTTGGCCCGAGACGTGGATCAGGGCGACCACGATGCCCGCGCCCATCAGGGTGAGCGGCATGATGCGCCGTGAGCCCAGCCGGTCGACAAGTCGTCCGCCGAGCGTGCTGCCGACCACCGCGGTGAGGCCGTAGATCCACAGCAGGATAGTGAATCGGCCGGTGCTGCCGCCGGTGGCGGGGTGCATGGCCGCGGCGAGGTAGGTGTAGACGGTGAACATGCCGCCGAACAGCAGGACCGCGTGCAGCAGCCCGGTGGCAATCGTCCTGTCGCGCAATGGCAGTAGCCGTTCCCGGAGCCGTGCGGGTGCGGGCAGTTGCACCGTCGGGACGACCGCCGCCACGCTCGCCAGCGCGAGTGCACCGAGCGCTGCTACCAGCCACAGCGTGGCCCGCCAGCTGAATGCGCCACCGATCCAGGTGCCGATCGGCACGCCCAGCGCGGTAGCCACGGTGAGCCCGCCGATCACCACCGAGATCGCGCGCCCGCGTCGTTCCGGCGAGCTGAGCGCCGCCGCCACGGCCGTCGCGTTCGGCGTGTACATGGACGCGCCCGCCGCCGCGATCACCCGCGACGCCAGCACCAGCGCGAACGTTCCGGCCAGCGCGGTGACCACATTGCCGAGCACGAACAGCGATAACGCGATGAGCAGCACCCGTTTTCGCGACAGCCGGGCGGTGGCGGTCGCGAGGATCGGCGAGAGCACCGCGTAGGACAGTGCGAAGACGGTGACCAGCTGCCCGGCCGCCGAGGTCGAGACACCCAGATCATTGGATACCGGCGTGACCAGCCCGGCGGTGACGAACGCGTCGATGCCGATGGCAAAAGTGCCCAGCGCCAACGTGATTAGTCGTGAATTCACCCGAGACTCCTCGTGCAGGGTGAGCGGGAACCCGCAATGGTTTGACGTTCTTCATACTATGAAGACAGTTCGATAGATGTCAAACAATCCAACAGTTGCTAGCATGAAGCCATGCGGTACCTGCCCCAACCCGCCACCGGCGACATCGACTTCGTCGCCGTCATGCACGCCCTCTCCGACCAGGTGCGCCTCCGCCTGCTCGCGTCGCTCGCCGACGACGCCGAACACGCCTGCGCCGCCGCGGCCGCGGGCATCGACGTCCACAAATCCACCATGTCCCACCACTTCCGGGTACTGCGCGACTCCGGCCTCATCACCACCCGCCAGGACGGCCGCAACCGCTTCGTCAGCCTCCGCCGCGACGACCTGAACGGCCGCTTCCCCGGCGTCCTCGACGCCGCTCTCACCGCCGCCGCGACGCTTCCGCCGGAGGAGTGACCGCGCGGCAGCAGACCCGGGGGTCGGGTCGGGAACAAGGTCCGAGCGTGTCGCGTTGGGTGCGGGCATGACGACACTGGGATTGATCGGGAGTGGCAATATCGGCGGCACCATCGCCAGGTTGGCCGTGGCGGCGGGGATCGATGTGGTGCTGAGCAATTCACGCGGGCCGGAGACGTTGGCCGAGCTGGTGTCGGAGCTGGGGGAGCGGGCGCGCGCCGCCACGCCCGCCGAGGCCGCCGCCGCGGGCGACATCGTGGTGGTCACGGTGCCGCTGAAGGCGTATCAGCAGATCCCGGTGGACCCGCTGGTCGGCAAGGTGGTCATCGACACCAACAACTATTCCCCCGGCCGCGACGGCGAATTCGCCGATCTGGAGGCGGGCACCGCTACGAGTTCCGAACTGCTGCAACGCCATCTGCCGCGCTCGCGAGTAGTCAAGGCGTTCAACAATATTCTCTTCCGCCACCTGGGCGAACTGGCCCGCCCGGCCGGATCTGCCGACCGCACCGCGCTGCCCATCGCCGGTGACGACGTGGCAGCGAAAGCCGCAGCCGCAGAACTGATCAGCGCCCTCGGCTACGACACCGTCGACATCGGCACCCTCGCCGACAGCTGGCGCACCCAGCCCGGCACCCCCGCCTACGGCAAGCCCTACGCTTCGGCCGAACCCTTCTGGGAGCACCCGGCCACCCCCGCCGACGCGATCACCGTCCGCAAGGCGGTCGACGCCGCCGAACGCTGACCGCCCCTCATCCCGGGGCGACCCTCCTTCGTCATCCCGGCGTGCTTTCGGCCGGGATCCACAGCGCGCGTTGGATTCCGGCCAAAATCGCGCCGGAATGACGGAGTGCGCCGGGCGGTGGGGTCAGGTTTCGCCGCCCGGCTCGTCGAATCAGTCGTTGCAGATGGCGGCGCGGACGATGACCGAGTCGCCGTACCACTCGGCGTTCTGCTCGGCGGCGGCGGGCGTGTCGCCGAAGCCGCCGGTGTACTTGTTCATCGAGTTGGAGAAGGCCGCCGCACCGCACTTGGGGAACGTGGTGATGACGGAGCAGCTCGCCACACCGCACTTGTCCATGGCGGCCTGGTTGGCCTGGTCCTCGGTGTCGTAGTTCCAGCCCCAGCCCAGATCGCCGTTGTCGGACACCGCGATCGCGCCCCAGGCGTCGCCCGCGGCCTGCGCCGGGGCGGCGGGCAGCGCGAGGGCGGCGGTGGTGAGGGCGATTCCGGACAGGGCCAGCAGGGTCTTGCGCATGTGCTTCCTAGCGTTGCTCGATGTCACAGCCATGATCGACTGTCGCAGTCATGATCGACAGGCTTCGGGCACGCGTTAACCGCTGGGTCGCAGTGCTTTCCGATCGGGCCCGATCAGCCGCGCGCGTCGGCCTCGCCGGGAGCCCAGAGGTTGGCGGTGAGTGTGAAGCTGGGCAGGTCCTTGGTCGCCGTCGTGTACTCGTAGAGCCGCTGGTAGCCGGTAGTGGCGATGCGCCACACACCGTCCTCGCGCCGATAAGTGTCGTGGTAGTACGCCGCGCCGCGGATCAGCAGCCCGTAGTCGGCGGCGATGATGGTGTCCTCCAGACACCAACTGCCACTGGCGGTGTCGCCGTCGACGGTGATCTCGGGATGGTTGGCGACGTGCACGCTGATGATGTTCTTGCCGTCGAGCGCATTGCGCATGAAGTCGACGATCGCATCGCGGCCGCGGAATTCGGCGGGCAGCCCGCCGGAGGGGGAGCCGTACTTGCCGACGATGTCGGAGCACATGGTGTCCCCGTAGTCGTCCCACTGCTTGAGGTCCAGGCTGCGCAGGTAACGGTGCTTGAGTGTGCGAATCGCCTCGAGTGCTTCGAAATCCATACCGCAATGTAGCCGAATCGGACATCAACCTACCAAGCATTTGCTACGTTCGATTCATGATTTCCACCCTGGTCTGGGGCACGGGCAATGTCGGCCGTGCCGCCATCCGGGCCGTCGCCGCCCATCCCGGACTGGAACTGACCGGCGTCCTGGTCCACAACCCCGCCAAGGTCGGCCGCGACGCGGGCGAATTGGCCGGGCTGGACACCGAATTGGGGATCGCGGCCACCGACGACATCGACGCCGCCCTGGCGGCAGGTCCCCGGGCCGTGGTCTACGCCGCCTCCGGCGACATCCGCCCCGACGACGCCCTCGCCGACATCGACCGCGCCCTGCGCACCGGCGCGGTAGTGGTCACTCCCGCGCTCTACGCGCTCTACGACCACCGCAGCGCCCCGGCCGAATTGCGCGATCGCGTGCAGGCCGCGGTCACCGAGGGCGGTGGCGCGCTGTTCGTCTCCGGCATCGATCCCGGCTGGGGCAACGACATCCTGCCGCTGCTCATGACCGGACTCGGCAGCAGCGTGGACGTGCTGCGCTGCCAGGAGATCTTCGACTACACCACCTACGACCAGCCCGATTCGGTGCGCTACCTGGTCGGCATGGGCCAGCCCCTGGACTACCAGCCGCCCATGCTCGCGCCCACCATCCCGACCATGGTGTGGGGCGGCCAGATTCGCATGATCGCCCGCGGACTCGGCGTGGCGCTCACCGACATTCGCGAGGTGGTGGAACGCCGTGCCCTCGACGACACCGTCGAGACCGAGCTGATGGGCAAGTTCGAGGCGGGCACCCAGGGTGCGGTCCGCTTCGAGGTGCAGGGCATCGTCGACGGCAGCCCGCGCATCATCATCGAGCACGTCACCCGCATCCACGCGAGCTGCGCACCGGACTGGCCGCAGCCACCCAGCGGTGCGGGCGCGCATCGCGTCCTCATCGAGGGCCGCCCGCGCATCGAGATCACCGTGCAGGCCACCGACGAAGACGGCAATCACTCCGCGGGCGGAAACGCCACGGCCGTGGGCAGATTGGTGAACGCCATCCCCTGGCTGGCCGATGCGGAGCCCGGCCTCTACGACGCCCTCGACGTCCCCCTGCCCTTCGGCACATTAAGGAGCCCCGCATGATCATCGACATTCCCGAGGGCAAGGACCCCATCGGCTACGTGTGGGGCGAAATGGTCCCCGGCATCGGCGTGGCCGCGTCCAACTTCTCCCTCGCCGTCTACTCACACTCCACCCTGGGCCTGCGCGAATTCGAGGCGGCGCGACTGCGGATCGCCCAGATCAACGGCTGCCTGTTCTGCCTGGATTGGCGCACCGACCGGAACGGCGAGAAGGTCGAGGAGTCCTTCGCCGACGACGTCACCGAGTGGCGCACCACGACCAGCTTCGACGACCGCACCCGCATGGCTGCCGAGTACGCCGAGGTCTACGCCCTCGACCACCACGCCCTCGACGACGAGTTCTTCGAGCGCATGAAGAAGCTCTACACCGACGCCGAGATCGTGGAACTGTCCATGTGCCTGGGCTCCTGGTTGGCCTTCGGCCGCCTGAATCATGTCCTGGGCCTCGACGCGGTCTGCGTGCTGCCCGGCCACACCACGCAGTAGTCGCGACGGCTGAATAGCAGCGGCGGCGTCAGAACTTCCAGCCCGCCGCCTCGGCCACCTTCCGCAGGCCGGTCCATTGCTCGAAGTCGGCCACCACCGACGGCGAACAGCGCGGTGAGGTGACGCCCGGCACATCCCATTGCGGCGCATCGAGATTCGGCGTGCCGCTGAAGTCCAGTACCTCGGCGAGATTGCGGGCCGCCGCGTCGCGCGGCGTCAATGACGGTAGCCCCCAACGCCATTCGATGGCCTTCAACACCGACGCGTGGTCGTACACCTCGCTCGCCACGTGTCGGCGGCGAGCCAGGGGCGAGATCACCAGGCACGGCACCCGGAATCCGCGCAGACCCCACGCGGGATTGGCATCGGGCGCGGTCTGCGGTGGCACGTGGTCGTAGAAACCGCCCCACTCGTCGTAGTTGATGATCAGCATCGTCCTCGACCAGGCCGGACTCTTTGTGACGGCCTGATACACCTGGTTGAGGAATGCCTGCCCGGCCCGGATATCGCCGTGCGGATGATCGTCGGCCGAGGTGCCGGTGGACTCGTCGAGGAACTTCGGGTCGACGAAGGAGACCGGTGGCAGCGTCCCGGCCGCGCAATCGGCCAGGAAGGTCGAGAACAGGTGGCTGATGGACAGGTATTTGGTACCCCACGCCGCCAGGAACGGCACATCGTGGAAGTAGTAACGGCCCTGAATTCCGGCCGCCGCCAAGCGATCCC
The DNA here is from genome assembly GCF_054782115.1 of Nocardia heshunensis. Classification (NCBI taxonomy): domain Bacteria; kingdom Bacillati; phylum Actinomycetota; class Actinomycetes; order Mycobacteriales; family Nocardiaceae; genus Nocardia; species Nocardia heshunensis. The sequence continues at coordinate 996,374 of NZ_BAAGTC010000009.1, forward strand.
AGATGGTCGGCAGGGTGGAGACGGTCGTGGAGTTGTGGATGCGATCGGTTTGCGCCGCGTGCTGATAGCAGCGGTTGGGGAAGGTCTCGGCCATGATCGCGGAGAAGTAGTTGTCGCACACCGTCCATGCCGGTGCGGCCTTGGCGTAGAAGTCGAGATCATTCGGCTGGTAGTAGCCGATGGAGAATTCGTCGTTCTGCCCGGCGCGCAGCCAGCCGTCGCACTTGCCATCGTTGAACGCGGTGCGACCGCCCTCGAAGGAATGATCCGGGTCGTTGTACTTGCAGCCTTGGGTGGTGGCCAGGTGGAAGGTCGTGTGCGCCTTGCCGTCCCGGTCGGTGAAGCTCAATCCCGACTGCTTGCCGTTCGCGCCGGGCAGCCAGCCCAGGTAGTGGTCGAACGATCGGTTCTCCATCATCACCACGATGATGTGGTCGATCCCGGAGTCCGCGGCCGCCGGTAGCGCGGCCTCGGCGGTGGTCCCCGGGGTCGCGGCGCTCGGGTCCTTGCATCCGGCCGCGCCGAGGGCCGTGCCGACGGCGAGCGCGCCCGCCCCGGCGAGGACGGTTCGGCGGCTGGTGGTTTTGCGGCGAGAGACTGGCACGCCTTGTTTATCGCACAACGAGGAGTACTCTGTTCAGAGTAAGCGCATATTCTGACCAGAGTAAGTGGGAGGTGTGGCATGGCCGCCAAGCGGGCATTTCGCCGGGTCAATCCGTTGATGCTGGCCGTCCTCGCGCAGCTCTGGGAACGCCCGATGCACCCGTACCAGATCTCGCAGACCCTCAAGCAGCGCGGCAAGGACGGCAGCGTGCGCATCAACTACGGTGCGCTCTACCCCGTGGTCGAGTCGCTGCTGGCGCAGGGTTTCATCGAGGTGGTCGGGGCGGAACAGGACGGCAACCGGCCCGCCCGCACCGTCTACCGGATCACCGAATCCGGGGCCGCTGAGCTGCGGGATTGGTTGCGCGCCTGGATCTCCGAGCCGGAGAAGGAATACCCGCGCTTCATGGCGGCCCTGTCCTTCCTGCCGGTGCTGGGCCCCGAGGAGGCGGCCGCGCTGCTGCGTCGCCGAGTCTCGGTGCTGGACAAGCGGATCACCGAGATCCGCGATATCGAGGAGTCCGTGGTCTCCTGGCTGCCCGAAATCCTGCTGATCGAGAGCAACTACGAGGTCCGCATGCTGTGCGCCGATCGCGACTTCACCGCCGAGGTCGCCGACCGCATCGAATCCGGCGCTCTGGGCGGTCTCGACGGCTGGCGCGCCATGACCGCGCTGGCAGCGAAACACCCGCCGGGCCAGATTCCGCAGAACCTCGCCGACTTGTTTCTGGAGGAATGGGGGATGCCGAAACCACCGAGCTAACCGCCTGAAAACAACGGTGGCCCGGGTGCGCCAACACCCGAGCCTCCGCCGGATCCGAACGACCGACGGCGAACCATCGGCTGCTCGAACTGCATTCACCAGCCTATCTGTTGGCTTCCGTGGTCGTTCCCCGTACCTGACACGAGGAATATCACCATGTCCATCACTCCCTTGCCCTCGGCTGCGGTCGAGGTGCACAACCTGGTCAAGACCTATCCCGGCGGCCGTCGCAAGCCCGACGTGCGCGCCCTGGACGGCTTGAGCTTCAGCATTGCCGCGGGCACCGTCTACGGCATGCTCGGCCCCAACGGGGCGGGCAAATCCACCACCACCAAGATCTGCACCACCCTCTCGCGCGCCGACTCCGGCACCGCGCGGGTGGCCGGATTCGATGTCACCACCGATGCGGCCGCCATCCGGCATCGCATCGGCTATGTCTCGCAGGGTTCCGGCGCGGACCCGCGGCAGACGCCCTTCGAGAACCTGGTCATGGCCGCGCGCCTGCACGGCCTGTCCCGCCACGATGCCGTGCTGCGCGCCGACGGCCTGCTGGATCAGTTCCAGCTCACCGCTGCGCGAAACCGCAAGGTGGCCAAGCTCTCCGGCGGCATGCGCCGCAAGCTCGACGTCGCCGTCGGGTTGGTGCACACCCCGTCGGTGCTGTTCCTGGACGAGCCGACCACCGGCCTGGATCCGCAGGCGCGGGCCGAGATGTGGTCGGAGATCCGCCGATTGGCCACCGAGGCGGCGCTCACCGTCGTGCTCACCACCCACTATCTGGAGGAGGCCGACGAGCTCGCCGACCGGCTGGTCATCATCGACCACGGGCGCGCGGTCATCGAAGGCACACCGGCACAGTTGAAGTCGACGCTGGACGGCGACACGCTCACCGTCGAGCTCATCGACCCGGATGTGGCCGCGGTGCGCGCGGTCGGGGAATCCATTGCGTCCCTGCGTGACATCGTCATCGAGCAGGACGGACCCACCGGCAAGCTCATCGCGCGCACCGACGACCCGTCGGGCGTGGTCGGCCGGGTGTTGTCGGAATTCGACGCCGCCGCCATCGGTTTCGGCGCGGTATCCATCTCCCGGCCCTCCCTGGATGACGTGTACCTGCACTACGCGGGCCGTTCCTACCGAGCCGACAACCACCGCGACACCGTGGAGGTGGCGGCATGACCGCGATTGCCTACGACCTGCCCCGCGAAAACCCCACGACCGCTTGGGCGGTGGCGGCCGGCCAGATCTTCCGACGCTGGATGGTCAACACTCTGCGCGAATCCTGGGGTGTGTTCGCAGCGCTGCTGCAGCCCATCGTCTGGATTCTGTTGTTCGGCCAGGTATTCAAGTCCGTCGGCGACATCCCAGGCTTCGGGGCCGCCAACTACATCACCTTCCTGGCTCCCGGCGTCCTGATGATGACCGTGCTGTACTCCGGGGTCTGGGCGGGCACCGGCTATATCGAGGACATCGACAACGGCGTCATGAATCAGTTGCTCACCGCGCCGGTTTCGCGCAGCGCGGTGGTGGCGGGGCAGCTCGGCGTGCAGCTCACCATCGGCGTGGTCCAGTCCGCGCTGGTGCTGCTCATCGGATTCGCCGGTGGCGCACGCTATCCCGGTGGCGTGGTCGGCGTGCTGCTAGCGCTGGCGGCGGCCACCCTGCTGGCGACGATCTTTTGCGCCGGGTCGGTCGCGCTGGCGCTGATCACCCGCAGCCAGATCGCCCTGATCGGCATGTCCCAGTTGATCATCCTGCCGCTGACCTTCCTGTCCTCGGGCATGATGGCCACCGCGTTGATGCCCGGCTGGGTGCAGTCGATCTCGAAGTTCAACCCGGTCACCTGGGCGGTCGACATCGGCCGCACCGGCCTGGCGGGCACGGCGGATGCCGGTTTCGTCGCCGCGCATCTCGGCTACCTGACGGCCCTGGCCGCCCTCGCCTTCGCCTGGGCGCTGTCGGCCTTCCGCACCTATCAGCGGACCCAGTAACCGCGCGAAAGTCCGGCCCGGGTGGCACTTCCGCCGCTCGGGCCGGACGCTTGCGGCCGAGTCCGCCATCCTCGTCCGATACCCAACGGTCCGGTATGTCGTCGTCCTATGATCGCCCCACGTCGGACATTTGGGGCAGAACATGACAGCTGTAGCTGACGCCATGAGGTTTTCCCGTGTCACCGCACCGCCGGGCTGGAGCCGCTGGCTGGTGCCACCGGCGGCCCTGTCCATTCACCTCGCCATCGGGCAGGCGTACGCGTGGAGCGTGTTCAAGCCGCCGCTCGAGAAGACGATGCACATCTCCGGCACCGGAAGTGCGCTGCCGTTCCAGATCGCCATTGTGATGCTGGGACTTTCGGCGGCCTTCGGCGGCACGACCGTCGAGAAACGCGGCCCGCGTTGGGCGATGGCTGTCTCGCTGGTGTGCTTCTGCTCCGGACTGTTGGTCTCGGCGCTGGGCGCGGCACTCAGCCAATACTGGCTGATCGTGCTGGGTTACGGGTTCATCGGCGGCATCGGCCTGGGCATCGGCTACATCTCACCGGTGTCCACGCTGATCAAATGGTTCCCCGACCGGCCCGGCATGGCAACGGGTTTCGCCATCATGGGCTTCGGCGGCGGCGCGCTCATCGCCTCCCCGTGGACCACCGAGATGCTCTCGGACTTCGGCAAGGATCACCGCGGCATCGCGGAGACCTTCCTCGTGATGGGGCTCGTCTACGCCGTCTTCATGACCGTGGGTGTACTACTGGTCCGGGTCCCGCCGCCGGGCTGGCGGCCCGCGGGCTGGGAGCCGCCCGCCATCACCGGCAAGCTCGTCAGCGCCCACGATGTCGCCGCGAACGACGCGATCCGCACCCCCCAGTTCTGGCTGCTGTGGATCGTGCTGTGCTTCAACGTGACCGCGGGCATCGGCATTCTCGAGAAGGCCGCACCCATGGTGGTCGACTTCTTCAAGCACACCTCGACGCCGGTATCGGCCAGTGCGGCAGCGGGATTCGTGGCCGTCCTGTCGGCGGCCAATATGAGCGGCCGCATCGGCTGGTCGTCGCTGTCGGACCTCATCGGCCGCAAGAACATGTACCGCATCTACCTGGGCGTCGGTGCCCTCGCCTACGTCCTGGTGTGGTCGGTGGGCCGCGACAACAAACCCGCCTTCATCCTCGGCGCGATGGTGATCCTGTCCTTCTACGGCGGCGGATTCGCCACCGTCCCCGCCTATCTCAAGGACCTGTTCGGCACCTACCAGGTCGGCGCGATCCACGGCCGCCTGCTCACCGCCTGGTCCGTCGCCGGCGTCGCGGGCCCGCTCATCGTCAACGCCATCGCCGATTCCGGTGCCCGCCACGGCAAATCCGGCCCCGCCCTCTACGGCACCTCGTTCGCCATCATGATCGCTCTACTGTGCGTCGGCTTCCTGGCCAACGAACTCATCCGCCCCGTCTCGGCGAGACATCATCGCCGACCCGCCGAACCGGCAACTCCGGAGGGACAACCGCAATGACCACCCCGGAACCCACTCCGCCCCGGCGCATTCCGCTGCTCGTGTTCGCCTGGGCGTGGGTCACCATCCCGTTCCTCTACGGCGTCGATCGCCTGATCGTGAACCTGCTCAAGTTGTTCCAGTGACTCAGGCGAGCCCGGCGAGAAGCTTGGCGAGGTCGCGGGCCTGGAGCACCGCGCCGATGTGCCCGGCGGGCAGGCTGTGGACGTCGAACGGATTGCCGGGGGTGAGGCGGTCGGCGTCGTCGATCATCTTCCCGGCGAGAGCGGGGGAGATGACATTGTCCTGGGTGAGGCGAATATAGGTGCGAGGAATGCGGCCCCATGTATCGGCCTCGACGCGGCCGTCCGCGAAGCTGGTGTTGGCCGAATCCTCCGGCTGCATACCGAAATTGATCAGCACGAGCAGCTGTTCGAGGGTGGCCTCGGGCAAATTGGTCAGGCGGAAGTCCTCCAGGGCCACCGGATCGGCCGACCGCAGATTGAAGCGGATCAGCCCACGCGTCACCGGTTCCATGCCCAGAAACAGTGAATGGTCCTGATCCGGGACGCGAATACCCTTCAACGCCTCGGGAGTCTGGCTCAAAGCCATGGCGTTCGGCGCTTCGTCGGTGGACGGGCAGAACGCGGAGAGGTAGACGATGCGGTCGATGGCGTCGGGGATGGCATTGCCGACCAGGCCGATCGTGATGCCACCCAGGCTGTGCCCGACCAGGATGACCGGACCGTGTCGACGCACCGCCTGCACCACCTCGATGACGTGAGCGACATTGTCCTGCACCGTGATCGTGGACATCGGTGACGCCCCGGCGGCGAAGGTGTCGATGTCCTGGGCCTGATACGACACCGGGATCGAGGCGTCGAGCCCGTGCCCGGGCAGGTCCACCGGCAGGCTGCGGTGCCCGAGCAACGCCAGCTCGCGGACCACGGGCGTCCAATAGAAGCTGTTGCTGGTCAGCCCGTGCACGAAGACGAATGTCGGAGTGGCGGTAGTACTTTCGGTCATGAGACTCCCATATGAGACAACAGCGTCGCTGGGTTCTGTACCCGGACCCGACGCTCACAAACCCGGCCTCGCGCGAGGGCTATCGTGGTGGTGATCATGTTCGACCGTGCGCGAGAAGGTGATTACCGATGCTGGATTACGGCCTCGACCTGTCCGACGTGAACCGCGATCTCGCGGTACCCGATCTGGTGGCCGAGGGAGATGAGCTCGACGCACTGGTCTCCGCGCACGACGACTGGACCGCGTCCACCCCCGCCGCCGGGTGGACGATCGCCCATCAGATCGCGCATCTGGCCGTCGCCGACGCGAACGTGCTCATCGCGATCCGGACCCCGGACGCCTTCGCCACCGTGCTGAAACAAGCCGAGGCCGCGGGTCCGCGCGCCGCCGACCTCGACGCCGAGGCGGGAGCGGCGAAACCTCGATCGGCCCTGCTGGACGAATGGCGCAGCGGCCGAGCCGAAGTGGCGGCGGCACTCCGCGACATCCCCCTCGATCAGTCCTTCCCGTGGTTCGGCTCGGACTTGACCGCGACACTCATGGTCCCACTGCGGCTGATGGAAACCTGGGCGCACGGGCAGGACATCTACGACACCGTCGGTGCCGCACACCGTCCGACACCCCGCCTGCGGCACATCGCCGCGCTGGGCGTAGCCGGACTCGGCCTGTCGTTCTACGCCGCCGAATTGCCCCTCCCGACATCTCCTTTCCGCGTCGACCTGACCGGCCCCGACGGCGAGCCCTGGTCGTGGGGCCCCGAGGACGCCGCGCAACGAGTACGAGGCAGCGCCCTCGACTTCTGCCTCCGCGTCACCCAACGCAAACCCCTGGCCGCCACCGACCTCACCGCTGTCGGCGCGGACGCGCAGACCTGGCTGGAAAACGCCCGCGTCTTCCTCTGAGCGCGACTGTCGGCCGGGCACTCCCTCCCGGCCGCAGGAGATACGACCGCACGATGGTAAGGCGCAGGCGCACGAGGCACGGCCGCATGTAGGCGCGGCCGCACGGAGTCACGGGGGCACGGCCGCAAGGAGTCACGGGGCACGGAGTTACGGGGGCACGGCCGCGCGGAGGCACTGCCGCAGAGATTGCGGGCGCGCAGAGATAAGGCTGCCGTAGGTGCGCCGACGGGAGTGCGCTGCGGGAAATGGGGTGGCCGGATGGGCGGGTGCCTGATCACACTGCAGCTGTGGCAACGACGGAAAAGGCTGCGCGGGTGCCGATCCGGGGACCGGCGATCGGGTGGAGTCTGATCTCCTGGGCGCTGTTCGCGAGTTCGGGGCCGCTGGCGAAGGCGGTGATGGATGCGGGCTGGTCACCGGCGGCGGTGACCTCGATGCGGATCACGCTGGCTGCGGTCCTGCTGGTCCCGGTGGTGGCGTTGGTGCGGCCCAGCGCACTGCGCTTCCGTAGGTCCGATCTGTGGCTGCTGCTCGGCTACGGCCTGCTCGGCGTCGCCGGGGTGCAGTTGTTGTTCTTCGTTGCCGTGCAGCAGGTTCCGGTCGGGACGGCGATGGTGTTGGTCAATCTCGCGCCGGTGCTGGTCGCCTTGTGGGTGCGGGTGGTGCGGCGCACGCGACTGTCGGGGCGGGTGTGGCTGGGTATCGGGTTGGCGGTGGCCGGATTGGCGTTGATCGCGCAGCTCGGGCAGTTCGCGCATCCGAATGCCTTGGGCATCCTCGCGGGCTTGGGTTCGGCGGTCTGCTCGGCCGCGTACTTCCTGCTCGGTGAGCGCGGCGCGCGCAGTCACGACCCGGCCGGGCTGACCGCTGTCGGCTTGACCATCGGTGCGGTGATGGTGGCGTTATTCACGCCGCCGTGGACCCTGCCCGCCCGATTGCTCACGGCCCCAGCCGTTCTGGGCGGTCTGCGGACCCCGGTATGGGTCGTCCTCCTGGCCCTGGCGGTAGCCGGAACTGTCCTGCCCTACCTGGCCGGTCTCCGCTCCCTCCGAGACTTACCCCCGACCCTGGCGGGTGTGCTGGCCGTCGCGGAACCCTTGATCGCCGCCGCCCTCGCCTGGCTGCTGCTCGGCCAGTCGCTCACCCCGACCCAGCTGGCCGGAGCGTTGACCATGCTGGTCGGTGCTCTACTCGTGCAATCCGCCACGCCCTGAACCGCGTTCGGTCGGCCGCGCAGGTGGTCAGCCGAGGACGAAGGGGACGCGGGCGGCCAGGGCCGCCAGTTCGGTGGATTCGGCGGGAGTGGGGTTGCGGCGGCCGGTGCCGATGCGGAGGGCCTCGGTGTCGGAGATCGAGGCCGGGAAGGGGGTTCCGGCGATCTGCTCGAGCATTTCGCGTGCGCGGGTGAGGGTTTCGGTGGGTGGGGGAGTCGCGTGCGGGAGGTTGGCGATCAGGTCCAGGTGATGGAGGGTCCATTCCAGGACGTAGGCCCCGAGGTAGTCGGCCGTGGTGAGGGCGTAGTCCTGGGTGGCGACGCGCTGGGCCGGGTCGGCGAGGGCGGCGGCGCGACCCGCGGCGGCGCCGACGTCGTCGAGATGGAAGGTGAGCAGGGCCGGGTCCTGGTAGGCGGCGGCCAGCCGGACGATCAAGGCGTCCAGAGGGTCGTCGCCGGTGGGTCGGGTGTCGCTCACCCGCCAGTAGGTGATCGAATCGCGGTTCGGCTCGGCCTCGGTCGGCGTCACCAGGGTGATCAATACATCCTGGGCGTCGATGACCAAGTGGCACACCAGATCTCGCACGAGCCACCCCGCGCAGCCGGACGGCCGCCCGAAGTCCTCGTCGGAGAGTTCGCCGACCGCGGTACGCAACGCGCTCCAAGACTGTGCGAAGAGTTCCACCCCGCCCAAGCTAGCAGCGGGCCGGGCCGCGATCCCGCAACCGTCATCATCGCGGGACTGGGCTCGGCCGCAGGGCATCGAGCATGAGGTCGAGTAGTCGCTCGGTTTGTTCGCCCGAATCGCCCGCCGTGGTGAGCAGGATCCCCAGCAGCATGACCGTGATATCCGCGGCTTCGACATCGGCACGCAGGGAACCGGTTTCGACTCCCCGCGCCAGCAGCGTCGCGATCGCGCCCGTAATGCGTTCCCGCGTAACCGGTATCGCGATCCGGCCGGAAGCCCACCCGGCGCGCAGCGTGTCGGCCATCCCGCGCTTGGTGGCCACGAAGGCGGCGTACCGCCCCATCCACGCCCGCAATGCCATCTCCGGCGGGTGCTGCTCGAGCAGGGTCCCGACGGCGGCGGTGACATCGTCGAGCTCGGCGGCGTAGACCGCCTCGGCCAGCGCCTCGCGATTGGGGAAGTGGCGATACAGGGTGCCGATGCCGACACCGGCCTGCTGAGCGATGCCCTCCAAGCTCACGGTGTCACCCGCATTCGCGAACGCGACCCGGGCGACCTCGAGCAGTCGGTCGCGATTGCGTTGGGCGTCCGCGCGCGGGGCGCGGGCAGCCCGAGGCTTGTCATGGGCGGACGCGGAATCGGCCGGGCTCAAATCGGAGGCACCTCCGGTATAGTCGGTTAAGCGGAGGTTCCTCCGCTTCGGCCATCATCTCATGTGGGAGGACTCCCATGACAACGAACATCCCGCCCGCGACCACCCTCGCCCCCTCGGGCGTGCCGCGCCCCGGCGGCCCCGGCACCCTCGGCCGGCATACCGTGTCGCGCATCGGATTCGGTGCGATGCGGCTCGCGGGCCTGCTCGACGACCGGGCCGCCGCGCTCGCCGTGCTGCGCCGAGCCTGGGAACTGGGGGTCGACCACGTCGACACCGCCCACTTCTACGGTGACCGCTACGTCAACGGGCTCATCCGCGACGCCTTCACGTCCGAGGACGGTGTCGTCATCGTGAGCAAGGTCGGTGCGGACCCCGACCCGGGAGCCCGCATCCCGCTGCGCCCGGCGCAACGACCCGAGCAACTGCGGGCCAGCGTCGAAGACAATCTCACCTCGCTCGGCCTCGACCGCATCCCGGTGGTGAACCTGCGCCGCCTCGACACCGGGCCGGGGTTACGGGCTTCCGGCGACCAGGTCGTCGACCTGGACGACCAACTTGCCGCCATGATCGCGCTGCGCGACGAGGGCAAGATCGGCGCGATCGGCCTCAGCGCCGTCACCCTCGACGGCCTGCGACAGGCCCTCCCCGCCGGCATCGTCTGCGTTCAGAACGCCTACAGCCTGGTCGCCCGCGACGACGAGGACCTGGTGAAACTCTGTGCGGCAGAAGGCATCGCCTGGATCCCGTTCTTCCCCCTCGGCGGCACCTTCCCCGCCATGCCGAAGGTCACCGACAACCCGGTCGTCATCGCCACGGCCCGATCCCTCGCCTGCACCCCCGCCCAACTCGGCCTCGCCTGGCTACTCCACCACGCCCCCAACATCATGCTCATCCCCGGCACCTCCAACCTCGCCCACCTCGAAACCAATATCGCCGTCGGCTCGATCACCCTCCCCGCCGACATCCTGTCCGCCCTCGACGCCATCCCCTCCCTCTCCTCCGAGATCGTCTTCGGCTGAACGCCTTCCGGCTTGCGAACCGTCGGTGCGACAGAGTGGCGCAAGTGGAGCGTAAGCGGGAGGGCGCAGCGTGAGCACATGGCTGTCAAGGCAATTTCTCCCGTGGACTTCCGCTTCGGCTCGGTTCGGGCCGGTGATGGCGTCGAGATCGGGTATCGGTGCATCGGGCAAGGTCCGGCGCTGATCCTTCTGCACGGCGCGATGATGACTTCTGCCCTGTTCGATGAGCTGGCCATCGCGATGGCCGATGAGTTCACCGTGTACGTGCCGGACCGGCGCGGGCATGGAATGAGCCGGGCCGGTGTGACTGTCGACGCTGCCGGAACGGTCGCCGAGTGCGGACTGGACACCGAGATCGCCGACCTCGCCGCGCTGGTGCGGGAAACCGGTGCCACGCGGGTGTTCGGATTGAGCTCAGGCGGCCTCATCGCCCTCGCCGCCGCATTGCGCGTTCCGCAGATCCGTCAGCTCGCGATCTACGAACCGGCGCTGGCGGTCGAGAGCGGGCCACTGCTCACCATGATGGCCCGCATCGAACGCTACCTCGACACCAACCGCCCCGCCGCCGCCATGGCCACCCTGTTCAGCGCGACCGCTGACCGTGGCTCCTGGATGTCGTTGCCGCCCATGGTGCTTCGCCCCCTCATGGCGCTGCTGCTGCACGTGGATCGCGGCGATGCCGACCAGCCCGGGCTGCGGGAATCCCTCCCCACCTTCCGTATCGACATCGGTCTGGCTCGCGAGGGTGCCACCCTGTGGGATCGCTGGCCCGAACTGACCTGCGACACACTGCTTCTGGGCGGTGAGCGTAGCCCGCACTTCCTGTCCGGAGCCCTCGACCATCTCCACACCCTGCTGCCCAATGCCGCCCGAGCCACCCTCCCCGGCACCGGCCACAGCGCCGCCTTCAACGGCGAGAAGCCCGACCTCGTTGCCACGGAACTACGCCGGTTCCTGCACTGACGTCGGGCAATCGCGATGAGCTGTGGCCCGGTTGCGGTTCAGCTCACTTGTCGAAGAGGCTCAGATACTTTGTCTGGCCGAACATTTCGGCGGCGTCGCGGGCTGATGGGCTGCCTGCGTTCGGGTCCGCGCCGGCGGCGAGGAGGGCATTGACGATCTCGTCGGAGCCCTTGAAGACTGCGCCGGAGAGCGGGGTTTGGCCCTTGTCGTTGCCGAAGTTGGGGTCGGCCTTGTGGTCGAGCAGGGTGGTGACCGCGGCGGGGTGGGAGTAGTAGGCGGCGAGCATCAGCAGGGTGTCGCCGTTTTCGTTGGTGAGGTTCACCGGGACACCCGCGTCGAGGTAGGCGCCGAGGGTGGCGGCGTCGCCGCTACGGGCGAGGTCGAAGATCTTGCTCGCCAGCTCGAGGACTTCCGGGTCCAGATCATTGGGTTCCACCAGGCCACTCTATCGAGCTCGAGCGGCCCGGCCGAGCCAAGTTTCCGTATATCTGAGCCGGCGGCGAGAGCGCTCGTCCGACGGCGGTCAGGACGTGATGATCAGCAGCTCGGACGGTGAGGCGATCTCGGTGCGCAGCCCCGACTTCTCGGCGAGCTTCGCCAGCCCGTCGATGTCGGAGGGCTCGGTGCGCGAGAGCACCAGCGCCCGCGCCAGCAGTCCCTTGTGGTGTTTGTTGAAGTGGCTCACCACGGTTCGCTTACCGTCCGGGCGCTCGGTGAGCACGGTCGCGGTCACCGCGCCGGGCACCCGGCCCAGGTTCATGTAGGTCCCCGAGCGCAGGTCCACCACCAGTTGCCCGGCTGCCTCGGCGCGCAAGGCCTCCGGCAGCACCGGCTTCCACAGCGCCTGCAGCGTCGGCAGCCCGGGCAGCTTCGACCCGCCCGAAAGTCGGTAGGCCGGAATCGGATCGCCCGCGCGGACCACGCCGAACAGCGCCGAGCCGATCCCCAACCGGGCCTCCGCCTTGGCACGCTGGGCCTTGGTGAACCCGGCCGCGTCGAGCGCGTCGTAGAGCACGCCCGTATACCGATCCAGCGCCGGGCGCGTCGCGGAGGTGCGCAGTGCCGCATTGCGCGCGATCTCCGCGTCAGCCCCCTTGCCCAACCCCAGCGCGGTCCGCGCGGCGTCGGGATCGGCGGCCAGCCCGATCACCTCGGTGACGAGTTTGTCGCGCACCGCGCTGAGCTGCGGCATCGACAGGGAATCCAGATCCAGGGGTCCACCCGAACCACCGTCGGACTTGGTTTCGGAGGGAGGCAGCAGCACCAGCACGAGCCAACACGGTAATGCCTTGTGAACTGTGCGCGAGCAGCGGCTAGGGTGATGAGCCGTGATCACCCGCCTCTCCCACCTGTTCCTGCGCACCCTGCGCGACGACCCCGCCGACGCCGAGGTGCCCAGCCACAAGCTGCTGGTGCGTGCCGGATACGTGCGTCGCATCGCGCCCGGCGTCTACTCGTGGCTGCCGCTCGGCCTGCGCACGCTGCGCAAGGTCGAGGACGTGGTCCGCTCGGAGATGAACGCCATCGGCGCTCAGGAGATCTCGCTGCCGGCCCTGCTGCCGCGCGAACCCTACGAAACCACCAACCGCTGGACCGAATACGGCGACGGCCTGTTCCGGTTGAAGGACCGCAAGGGTCAGGACTACCTGCTCGGCCCCACCCACGAGGAGCTCTTCGCGCTCACCGTGAAGGGTGAGTACAACTCCTACAAGGACCTGCCGGTCACGCTGTACCAGATCCAGACCAAGTACCGCGACGAAGCCCGTCCCCGCGCGGGCATCCTGCGCGGCCGCGAGTTCATCATGAAGGACTCGTACTCCTTCGACCTCGACGAAGACGGTCTGAAGAACAGCTACAGCGCCCACCGCGAGGCGTACCAGAAGATCTTCGATCGCCTTGGCGTGAAGTACGTGATCGTGGCCGCCACCTCGGGCGCGATGGGTGGTTCGGCGTCGGAGGAGTTCCTGGCCGACAGCCCCTCCGGCGAGGACACCTACGTCATCTGCCGCGAATCCGGTTACGCCGCGAACGTGGAGGCCGTGGTCACCGCCGCCCCGCCGGCGATCGCCATCGAGGGCCAGGCCGAGGCCGTCGTCCACGACACCCCCAAGACCGCCACCATCGCCAAGCTGGTGGAGTGGGCCAACGGCGCGGGCATCGACAAGGTGCTGGGCCGCGAGGTCACCGCGGCCGACACCCTCAAGAACGTCATGGTCAAGCTGGTCTACCCCGACGGCAAGACCGAACTGCTCGGCGTCGGCATCCCCGGCGACCGCGAGGTCGACGAGAAGCGCCTCGAGGCGTCGCTCGAGCCGGCCGCGGTGGAGCTGCTCGACGAGGCCGACTTCAAGGCCAACCCCTTCCTGAAGAAGGGCTACATCGGCCCGAAGGCGCTGCTCGCCAACGGCGTTCGCTACCTCGTCGACCCGCGCGTGGTGTCCGGCACCGCCTGGATCACCGGCGCCGACGAATACAACAAGCACTATGTCGGCCTGGTCGCCGGTCGCGACTTCACCGCCGACGGCACCATCGAGGCCGCCGAGGTCCGCGACGGCGACCCGTCGCCCGACGGCCGCGGCGTCCTGGAAGCCGCGCGCGGCATCGAGATCGGCCACATCTTCCAGCTCGGCCAGAAGTACACCGACGCCTTCGAGGTCGACGTGCTGGGCGAGAACGGTAAGCCGGTCCGCCTCACCATGGGCTCCTACGGCGTCGGCGTCTCCCGCATGGTCGCGGTGCTGGCCGAGCAGATGCACGACGACAAGGGCCTGCGCTGGCCCCGCGAAGTCGCGCCGTTCGACGTCCACGTCGTCATCGCCAACAAGGACGAGGGCGCCCGCTCCGGCGCCGAACAGGTTGCCGCCGAACTCGATTCCCTCGGCTTCGAGGTCCTCCTCGACGACCGCACCGCCTCCCCGGGCGTCAAGTTCAAGGACGCCGAACTGCTCGGCATGCCCTACATCGTCGTCGTCGGCCGCGGCTGGGCCGAAGGCAAGATCGAACTCCGCGACCGCTTCGCCGGCACCGCCGAAGAACTCCCCGCCGACACCGCCGTGGCGTCGGTAGCAGCCAAGATCCGCGGCTGACCAAGCGAATCCGCCAGTGGCGCATCACCTCCGGGTGATGCGCCACTCGCATTTCCCGGTCACGCCGACAAATCCGCTGGCCGGTCGTTCCTAGTGCGAGCATGATCGGAGGTATGAAACTCTTTGCGCGCCTCCGGGACTGGCTCCGCGGCCTGATGAGCGACAGGAACACCGGCCTGAGTAGCTTCAGCTCGGTATCGCAGCGACTGCCCGAGGGGGGTTCGGGCCCGATCATCGCCCCCCAGACCCGCCGCTGACCATCCGAACTATTCGTTGCTGCACCAGCCGGTGAAAGCTGGCTGCCCGGCGGCTCGATCAGTAGTGGGTTCCGTGGTCGCTACCGATGTGGGCGGCCCGTTCCGACGCGATGCTGGGAGCATGCCCGGTGGCGAGGTACTCGCCGGATTCCGGGGCCACGGGTACAACGAGTTTCGGGAGTAGAGATGACCAGCACTTCGGTTCAGCATGCCGCGCGGACGAGCGTCGCGGTGATCGGCACAGGTCGGGTCGGCCGGGCGGTGGGTGCCGCGCTGGCCCAGGCCGGTTACCCCGTCGTCTACGGGTCGCGTCATCCCAGCGCGGACAGTGTCGGCATTGCCGAGGCGGTGGCGTCCGGTGACGTCGTTCTCGTCGCGACCCCGCCCGCGGCCGCCGCCGACTTCGCTCGCGCACACGGCGATTCCCTTGCCGGGAAGCTGATTCTCGATGCCACCAACGATGTGATGGGCACACCCGCCAACGCCTCAGCGTCCTTCGCCGAGCATGCTCCGAAGTGTCGCTATGCCCGCGCGTTCAACACCCTCGGCACCGAGATCATCACCGATCCGATCTTCGACGGTGAGCCCGCCGACATGTATTTCTCCTGCGCACAGGCGGATCGGCCGCAGGTCGACGAGCTCGTCACCGCCGTCGGCCTGCGGCCGGTGTATGTCGGCGAGCAGGCCCACGACGTCGTCGACGGGGTCATGCGCCTGTGGCTCACCTTGGCGATGGGCCAGGGGCACGGTCGAAACCTTGCCTTCCGCATGGTCACCCGCTGACGCTCAGTGCCCGGGCTCCGTCCCTGACTGCTCGGCTTCCCGACGCTCCGCGATACGGCGGCGAATCTCGTCCCACGGCAGCGGCGCCTCGGCCGCCGGTGCCGTGAAGAACACGAACGTCGCCTCCCGCATCACCTTTCGCTTGCGCTCGACCGTCGACTTGTGCGGCTCGGCCCCCGCGTAGGCGAAGATCGCCGCCTTGTCCGCCCACGCCGAGTAGGTCCAGAAGACGCCCTTCAGCATCTCCGCCTTCAATGCCACACCCAGCACCCCCGGAGACCTGCGAGCCTGCCGCCACAGCGTCAGCGAAGCCAGCAGGAACCCGGCTGCGTCGCGCAACGACTTCACCTCGAGCCGAGAGGCCATGCACTGCACCTCGGGGGTGGTGGGTGTACCGACTGACATCCACGGAATCGTGGGCATACGAAGCTCTTTCGATCAGGATCGCCACCAGCTGCGGCCATCGCGCAGCAACCCTACCCGCCCCATCAATCCGGACAAATACCCCAAACCCTCACCCCGATGTCCCATCCGCTCACCCCCGGCCCATCCACCCGGTCCCAATGACCAGTGGCGCACTGGTCCTAGCCAAGGACCAAGATCAAGGTGTACTCAGCGCGGTGAACCGGACATAATTCCGCAGTGAGTACTCCCTGATCTTGGAATCGGGGATGGGGTGATCAGAGCGGACGGTGGACGGTGATTGTCGGGGGTTCGGCGAGGGATTTGCCTACGACGCAGTAGCGCTCGGTGAGGGTTGCGAGGCGGGTCAGGGCTTCGTCGTCGGCGTCGGTGTCGACGGTGAAGGTGACCAGCAGGTTCTGGACGCCGATCGGGGCTTCCCGGTCGACACCCAGGGTGCCGCGGGCATCGAAGAATCCCTCGGCGCGGCCTTCCACGGATCGAAGCTGGATTCCCGATGCCGTCGCCACGGAATGCAGCGTCACGCCCGCGCAGGCGAGCAGGGCTTCCAGCAGCATGTCCCCGGAGCAGGCGTCCGACCCGTCACCCCCGGTAGCCCTGTGCAGTCCGGCGCGACTCACGCCCGAGAACTGATCCACATCGAAGGTGACCCCCGGCGATCCGATCCGCCCGACCGCGCGCAAAGGAGTGCGCGCCGTCTCAGGATCCTGTCGGTATTGCTCCTTCAGCGGCGCCTGCGCGGCGCGCAACTCCTTCGCGTCCATACTCGACGCTAACTCATGTCAGTGATGGATCACCTCGCCGAGCCGGGGGAGGAGGCGGCGTTTCCAGGTGCGTTCCATGGCGTTGCGGGCCATCTTCTGGCGGCGGTCGGTGATGTCGAAACCGGTTTGGGTGAGTAGTAGGCGGGTGCCGTGGCCTTGGGGGTGGAGGGTCCAGTCGAGAATCCAGTGGGCCGGATAGTCGGCTTGGGGGTAGTGCCAGGTGTGGGTCAGGTGCGTATGCGGACGGGCCGTCAGTACCTCGCAGTGGATTTCGCTGATCGGTGCGTCGGGGACGATGAATCGGAAGCTGGTGCCGGGGACGGCGGTGAAGCCGATCGGGCGAAGCAGCCAGCGGGCCACCAGGTCCGGATCGGTGAGCGCCTGCCATACCGCCTCGACCGGCTGCGGGAAGTAGTTGCCCAGTTCGATGGCGGCGGGGTCGAGTTCCGCGTCGGCGATCATCGGCGCACCGCCTCGATGGGCACCGGGGTGCGGTTCAATTCGCCTGGCCTTCCTTGTATTTCGCCTCCAGATCCGCGGCCAGCTGCGGCTTCTCGGCCTCCATCTTCTGCACGTAGGTGACGGCGTCGCCGACGGTGCGCAGGTTCGACAGGTCCTCGTCGGGGACCTTCACGCTGTACTTGTCCTCGAGTTGCACGGCGATCTCCACCAGCGACAACGAGTCGATGTCCAGGTCGTCGACGAAATGCTTGTCGATCGTCACCTCGGCAGCCTCGATACCCGTTACCTCTTCGATGATCTTCGCGATCCCGGCGACGATCTCTTCCTGCGTGGTAGCCACGAATTGCCCTTTCCTAGTAACGAACTTCGTCCTCGGAACGCTAAAAGCTCCACCGGGGTGGAGGTTCAACAGCTTGTGACAGACAACACACAGACCGGCGCGCTGGTGAGTATCGGAGAATTGGCGCGCAGCACCGGACTTGCCGTGCGCACGATCCGGTTCTATTGCGACGAAGGCATTCTCGAATCCCGCCGCAGCGGCGGCGGCCACCGCATGTTCGACGCCGACACCGCCACCGAACGCCTGCTGCTGGTAAGGCGACTACGCACACTCGGCCTGGGCCTGGCCACGATCACCGAAGTGCTCCGCGACGAACGCTCCATCGAGGAGGCCGTCGCCGCCGAAAGCGCCCGCCTCGACCTCGAATTCAGGTCCATGACCTGGCGGCGCGCGGCCCTGCGCGCGGTCGAGGCCGCCGACCCCGTGCAACGGCCGCAACGCCTGGCCCTGCTGGCCGCCGCCGAGGACGGCAGCGCTGCCCACGAGTGCCTCCTCCGCTACTGGCGGCGCATCCTCGGCCCGATCCCCGAGCACCACATCCAAGCCTGGGTGTGCTGGAACGTCCCCGAACCGCCCGCCGACCCGAGCGTCGACCAGGTGGTGGCCTATGCCGAACTGACCGCCCTGGCCGCCGACCCCGACATGAGTCGCACTGTGCGACAGCAATACTGGCGCACCCGAGCGGACCTGATCCGCGACCGTCAGGCCCTCTTCCTCGACGTCGGCGACATCATCCCGGACGTGCTCACCCGCATCACCCACGGCGAACTCCCACACGCCGGCGGCGAACTCGACCGATTCGTCACCGCCCACGCCACCGCTAGAGGTGACCGCGACACCCCCGGCTTCCGTGACCGATTGCTCACCGGCGCAACCGATTCCGACCCCCGCATCCACCGCTACTGGACCCTGACCGACCAACTCCTCGGCGACCGAATCACCGTCGGAGCAGCCCACCACTGGCTCTACACCGCACTCGAAACCTCGGCGGCCGAACCCGATCGGCCGAGTGGTCTCCAGGGCGCAGGCGGCGACAGCAGGATCGGATCCACGTCGCCTACCCGAATCTCACCGCCGGTGGCCTGCCGCGAGACGGCGGGCCACTCGAAAGGTGTTGCGGTGGATCAGGGCCGGTCCGCGACCACGTAGGGGCGGCAGTCGACGAACAGCCAGCTCTCGCCGTCGCGCCGCAGCAGCGCGGCGAGGTGGACGGTCAGCGCGGGCTCGCCGGTAGGGGCGGTGATGACCTGCTCGGCGTCGAGCAGGGCGTGGTCGGCGGACACGGGGCGGACACTGTCCAGGCCGCAGGTCGTGGTGGTGCCACCGAGCATGCCCTGGAAATACGCGCTGTACATCGCGGCGACCGCGTCCCGTCCGTCGGCGCGCTCGCCGAACGGGTTGATCAGCGAACCGTCGGCGGTGAACAGCTCGCCCATCGCCGTGCCGTCATTGGTCTTCCAGGTGACGGCGATCCGGTCCAGGAATGCGGTGATGCCGGAGAGTTCCGTGGTGGTCATGATGATCTCCTCGATGATCGGGGCCGGGTCACCGGACCCGGCGGGTCACTCGAGGATGCGCGTGGACCGCTGGTCACCGCGTCGGGAGAACTCCCTATCTATCATTCATCGGGTGGAGGTGAAGCCCACCCGGGCCGAGGTGGCCGTGCTGCTGGCCACCATGCAGGATCACGCCCTCGGACAGCCGCCGGGCTGCCAGTTGCGTGCCGCCGTTCTCGGCCGCCGCCTCGCCGAAGCTGCGGGAGCCGAGCGCGCGGAGTGTGAAACCGTCTGGTGGACTTCGGCATTGCGGTTCCTCGGCTGCACCGGACACGCCTTCGACATGGCGAACGTCTTCGGCGACGAGATCGTCATGCGGGCCGAGGCGGCCCGGCTCGACCTCTCCGACCCACTGGCCATGGCCCGCGCCATGATCGGATTCGCCGGGCGCGACCGGCACGGCCGGGACAAATACCGCGCCATGCTCGCCGCAGCGGCTGGTGGGCGCAAGGCCGCGGAATTCAACTTCCGGACCGCCTGCGAGGTCGCCGACATCCTCGCCCGCCGCCTCGGCCTGAGCGACACCGTGCAGGCCGCGCTGCGCACCTCGTTCGAACGCTGGAACGGTCACGGCTACCCGCACGGCCTGCACGGCCACGACATTCCCCGGGCCATGCGAATCGCCCAGCTGAGCTACGAATTCGAGGTCCTGGCCCGCCTCGAGGGTGTTCCCGCCGGGCTCGGCATCGTTCGCGCCCGCAGCGGCCGCGCCTACGACCCGGCCCTGGTCGAGCTGCTGCGCGCGCACGCGGCCGAGTGGTGGGCGCCCGCCGAATCCGCCGATCCATGGGAGGCTGCCCTGGCCGCCGCGCCCCCCTGCGCACCCCTCGATGAACTGCAAACCCATGCCGCACTGCTGGTACTCGCGGACTTCGCCGACCTCAAATCACCGTGGACGGCGGGTCATTCCCGAACCGTCGCGGCGCTCGCGCGCGAGGCGGGCGGACCGGCCGCCGAGGCGGCGGCACTCGTGCACGACCTCGGCCGGGTCGGCGTCCCGAACACGATCTGGGACAAGCCCGGCCCGCTCACCCGCGACGAACGCGATCGCGTCGAATACCACGCCCTGCTCACCGATCAACTGCTGCGCCGTATTCCGTCGCTGGCGCTACTCGCCGAAGCCGCCGCCGGCGCGCACGAGCGCATCGACGGCACCGGCTACTGCCGCCGCCTGCACGGCGCTCAGCTCGACAACACCCAGCGCGTCATCGCCGCCGCCGACTGCTACGCGGCCATGACCGCCGACCGGCCGCATCGACGAGCTCTCACCCCTGCTGCCGCGGCCGCCGCCCTGCGCACCATGAGCACCGAACACCGCTTGGACCCCGATGCCGTCGAACGCGTCCTGACCGCCGCGGGCCACCCCCGCAGCGCCGCGCCGCCATCGCGCCCATCCGCCCTCACCCCCCGCGAGATCGAAGTCCTCCAACTTCTGGCGATCGGCCTGAAGACCCGGGAAATCGCTGCGCGCCTGGTTATTTCACCCAAGACCGCCGACCATCACATCCAGCACATCTACACCAAGATCGGCGCCTCGACTCGCGGTGCCGCCACCCTCTACGCCATCGAACACGGCATCCTGCGCTGACCCGTCAATTCGGCCGATCGAGTTCGGTGGTGAAGCCGTGCTCGATGCGGGCGAGGAAGTCGGCGAGGAGTTTCAGTTCGGCCGGTGTGTAGCCGCCGATCTCGCGTCGCCAGGCCCCGAGCAGCGGGCCGAAGATCGGGGCGATATCGGCTCTGGCGCGGGCATCGTCGAGGGTCACCAGGACTCGGCGCCGGTCCCCGGGATCGCGTTCGCGCCGTACCAATCTGGACTTCTCCAGGCGATCGACCAGGCCCGTCATCGAGGCGGTGGTCAAGCCGGTGAGCCGCGCCAGCTCCCCAGCGGTGTGGGGTCGGTGCTGCAGCAGCTGCAGCACCTGCATATCGCTGGCATTGATGCCCAGCCGACCGGCGGCGGCCTGATTCATTCGCATACCGAGCTCGGCGGTGCGGCCGACGCCCGCCAGTACGGCGTCGATCAAACGCGCCTTCTCCGTTGACATCCCAGAGTCCTCTCGGCATCCTGATATCTAGGAAACCTAGTAATTAGATTTTCTCGACATCAGCTTACCGAGAGGAATGACGATGGTGCGCCATCCGAATCCACTGTTGCTCGTGTTCACCGCCGCCCTGGCCGCCGCCTGCGCCTCGACGCCCACCGCACCCGCCACCGAGACGTACCAGGGCCGTTGGAATTACGACCTGCCCGATGCCGCCACCATGACCAATATCGCCACCATGAACATCGGCGACGGCGTCCAGGGCCCACAGATCGGCGACATCGTATTCACCCCGGCCGGTCCCGACCGCGTCGTCGGCCGCACCGACGTCGGTTGCACCTGGCAATTCACCATCACCCCAACCGGTCTCGACCTGGCCGCGCCGAACCAGACCTGTCACAACCCGACCGCGGGCTACGCCTACACCATGACCGAATGGTCGATCCACGTCACCGGCAGCCACGAAACCGAATCCATCAAGGCCATCAGCCACCACGAAGACCGCGACTACGAATTCGACCTCCCGCACGGTGCCCGCACCCGAGCCCCCGAATCAGACCCCAAGTCCGCCAGCGCATTTCAAGGCACCTGGACCTACGGCCCCCCGAACCCCCGAACCGGCGCCAACACCCGCCTCGCCCCCACTGCGGCCCCCACCCCGCTCAGCGGCTCGATCGTGATCACCCCGAACTACGCCGCCCGCCTCACCGCCCACACGGCGGACGGCTGCGACTGGTCCCTCCTGGCCCGAGGCAATACCGCCAAGCTGGACCCACCCACCCAAACCTGCACCCTCGCCGATTCCGCAGTAACCCTCACCTACTGGACGATCGCCACCGACGGTCACCGCGAACTCTCGGCCATGTACGGCACCGACCCGACCAAAACACCCTTCACCGCCACCGGTGACCTCACCCGCAGATAACCGGTACGACGAAAAACCGAGCCACGCATCAGATCTCTTGATGCATGGCTCGGTGTGTTCGGTGTCGTTCGCTCAGGCGGTGTGCAGGGCCGCGGCCACCTTGCGGGTCATGTCGGCGACGACCGGGCCGGGCTGGCCGGCGGCGGCCTCGACGGCGACGAGGACCGTGGAGCGGAAGTTGTCGGCTTCGGCGGGGTCCTGCTGCTCGAGCAGGGAGACGGCCGCGGTCAGGGCGGGGAGCACCTGGTCGGCGAGTTCGGCGACGGTCTTGCCGCTCAGGTGGATGTCCTTGGCCTTCGCGCTGAGGACGTGTCCGATCTGGCCGGTGGCCGAGCCGAGGGCGATGGAGCCCGCGGTAGCGGCCTTGTGCGACTTGGTGGACGCCGCGGCGATCAGGGAGACCGCGCCGTAGGCGGCCGAGCGGATGGTGGACTTGTTCTGGTCGGTCAGGTTCAGGGTGGACATGGCGGGCTCCTTCGAAAATTGTTGTGGCAGTGGCCCGTATCCGGTGTGGCTGCGGGCCCTGCCTTGCTTGATGGACATACTGTGTCCGTCTCGCCTGACAGCGCCCTGACGCCGACCTGACATGCCCCCTGACACCCGAGCTCAGCCGTGGGTGATGCGGCCGTAGTGGATCAGGGCCCAGCCGAGAGCGCCGAGGGCAGCGGTATTGACCAGGCCGCGCACGATGTTCCAAGCGACCCAGGGGGTTTCGAAGGCACTGCGGAGGCTCGCGTAATCGACGGGGCCGGTGGCGTTGTCGGCGGTGGCGAGGTGATTGTTCAAGGGGATGTTGAAGATTCCGCTGATGGCCAGGCTCAGGATATTGAGGACGACGGCCACGATGATCCAGATCAGGATCGGCCGGTAGTCGGCGCGCAGGAAGAACAGCGCGGCGACGATCGAGAAGACCACCGACCCCAGGAAGCTGAGCATGAACGACGGGTTGACGATCACCACGTTGATCTTGTTGAAGACGTCCGTGAAGGTCTTGTCGTCGAGTTTGTGCAGCGCGAGCATCACGGAGGTGGCGTAGGCGTAGTAGACGCCCGCCAGCAGTCCGGTGGAGATCAGGGCGACCAGCAGGGCGATGACGCCGGGCAGAGTGGTGCGGGTTGTAGCCATGACGTTTCTCTTTTCGCGGGATGAAGTCCCGGGCGAGTTTCTATGACTGACAAACTATAGAAGACAAAGTATGTGACTGTATAGGATTACTCCGCGACCGAGCACAGAGGAGAGTGCAGCCGATGGCCGAGCCGGAACTGCCGGAGGACCTGGCGCGATTGTGGCGACGACCCATCGGATCCGGTTCCCGCCTGGGCCGTCCCGCGGCACTGGATGTGGACCGCGTCGTGCGGGCCGCCGTCGAATTGGCCGACCGGCAAGGCTTGGCGGGCGTCACGCTGCCCAAGCTCGGCGAGGAGCTCGGCGTCACCGGCATGTCGCTCTACCGCTACGTCGGATCCAAGGACGAGCTGCTGACCCTCATGGGCGACACCGCATTCGCCACCGAGTACATCGGCGATGACGCCGCCGAGTCCTGGAACGACGGTCTACAGCAGTGGGCGCGCGGCCTCTGGCGGGCCTACCAGGCGCACGGCTGGCTGGCCGACCTGCCGACCTCGAGCCCGCCGCGCGGCCCGAATGCCATGGCGTGGATGGACGCCGGACTGCGCACCATGCGCCCCTTGGGCTTGGACCACATGACCAAGGTCGGCATCCTCACCCTGGTCAGCGGCTACGTGAACACCTCTGCGCGCATGGCACAGCAACTCGCGCAGAGCTGGCGGCACGACGGCGACATCGACCCGGCGCTGGCCGCCCGGCAGTACGGCCGCCAGATGGCCCGGCTCGTCACCGCCGACCGCTATCCCGATGCCGCACAACTCTTCTCGTCCGGCACCTTCGATACCGCGGCCGCCCCGGCCACCGACACCCCCGCCACCGACACCCCCGCCACCGCGGCCGAAGCCAACTTCGTCTTCGGTCTGGAAGTTCTGATCCGCGGCATCGAGGGTCTCTACCACCCTCACTGAACCGGGCGACTTGCCCAGGCGGACTCGATCATTCGGAAGATGTCGTCGATCGCGGCGGCGGGATCGGCGGCCTCGCGTGCGAGGGAGTACGCGTCGACCACACTCCGCGCGATCGCACGGCATGCGGGGGTGGTGGACGCCAGGTCGAGGTCGCTGGCGATCGCTGCCGCCAGCGAGTCGGCGTAGCGCAGATGCATCGACTGTTCGTAGGCCTGCAGAGCGGGGGAGCGGTCGATCAGACCCCGGACCGGCGCGGCTGAGTCGGAACCGCAGTGCCGCACCATGTCCCGTACTTCGTCGCGCAGCGCGGGGATGAGCGGCGCGCCGGGCGCGCGGTCGCTGACCGCCTGCGTCAGGCGTCGTTCGAAATTCTCGTCCTGTTCGAAGACCAGCGCCTCTTTGGCCGCGAAGTGGGAAAACAGCGTGGTGACGGCGACGTCGGCTGCCGCGGCCACATCGCGAATGCCGACCGCGTCGTACCCGCGTTCCAGGAACAGCTCCAGCGCGGTATCGGCGATCTTCTGGCGGGTCGCGGCCTTCTTACGCTCGCGGCGGCCGGTCGGCACGGTCATGTCCTGACACTATCAGGTCCGGATAAGTAACCGATCCAAAAAACTATCCGTTGCAAAACACTAACCGTTAGTCCTACGGTGGCTTCATGAAAGCAATGCGCTTCGCCGAGTTCGGCGGCCCGGAAGTCCTGACACTTCAAGAGGTGGACGAACCGCATCCCGGCCCTGGTCAGATACGCATCGCGGTACGAGCGGCGGGTGTGAATCCCCACGATTGGCGCGTCCGCGAGGGTCAATTCGAACGGATCCGCCCGATCGCGCTGCCCTCGGGCGTGGGCCAGGACGCCGCCGGCATCGTGGACGAGCTCGGACCCGGCGTCACCGGAATCGACCTCGGCGACACCGTGTTCGGCCGCGGTGCGAACACCTACGCCGAACACGCGGTTCTCACCTCCTGGGCGCGCCTGCCTGACGGAATGGCCTTCGCCGAAGCGGCGGGCTACCCCTCGGTGGTCGAAACCGCGCTACGCGTCCTTCGCCTCGTCGGTGTCGAGTCCGGACAGACCTTGCTGGTCAGCGGCGCATCCGGGGGCGTCGGCACCGCGGTGGTGCAGATCGCCCGCGATCGCGGCATCACCGTGATCGGCATCGCGGGCCCCGCCAACCAGGACTACCTCCGCACCCTAGGCGCGACCCCCACCGCCTATGGCCCCGGCTGGATCGACCGAGTCCGCCGCCTCGGCACGATCGACGCCGCCCTCGACCTGACCGGCACCGGCGTCCTCCCCGGCCTCCTCGCCCTGACCGGCGACCCCGACAAGGTCATCACCATCGCCGACCTCGAGGCCCCCATGCTCGGCATCCGCTTCGCCGGAGTGGGCGGCTCCATGCCCGAAGCCCTCTCCGCGACAGTCGATCTCATCGCCCGAGGTCGACTCACCATCCCCATCGACCGCTCCTACCCCCTGGCCGACGCCGCAACGGCCCACGCCGACAGCAAATCCGGGCACACCCGAGGCCGTCGAGTCCTGCTGGTCTGAGCGGTCGCCGGGCCCGCGTTCATTGCCCGTTCAACGCGGGGGATTCGCGGTTGATCGCGGCTTTCTACCGTCGCGATCATGACGAATCAGACTCCTCCACCGCTGGCCGCCCTGCATGAACCGTGGGGCTGGGTGAAGAAGTTGCTGGTGGTGACGCTGGCGGGTGGGCTGGTCGCGGGGCTGGAGGTCAAGGACCTAGCGATTCGGATTTTTCGGACACATAAGATCGGGTGATCCCCTGTTCCCCTGAGAGAGGCCGATGAATCCCGCGGAGCTGAATGTCGCAGTGCTGGGCCATGTCACGGTTCGGCGTGGCGAACAGGCCCTGGCCTCGAGCCGGCCGCGGACGCAAGCCGTCCTGGCCGCGCTGTTGTTCGCCGGTGGCAGGCCACTGACCGCGGCGCAACTCGTGGACGCGGTGTGGGGTGAACAATTGCCCGGGGATCCGGTCGGGTCGCTGCGCTCGCACGCGCTGCTGGTGCGCAAGCTCGTCGAACCAGACCGGGCCAGGCGGGCGGCGGCCGCGGTGCTGGTCTCGATCGGCGACGGGTACGAACTGCGCGTCGCACCCGAATCCGTCGATGCCTTCCGGGCCAAGGCTCTCGCCGCTGCCGCCGAAGATGCCAGGGCCGCCGAAGATTTCGAGCGGGAACGCACGCTGCTCGGTGAAGCGCTGGCATTGTGGCGGGGCGAGCCGCTGGCCGGAGTGCCGGGACCGGCGGCGGCCGATCAGCGAAGGCACTGGTCGGAACTGCGCGCCACCCTGCTCGAGTCCCGGCTCGAAGCCGACCTGCGACTGGGCCGCCACGCTCAGCTGATCGGCGAACTATCCTCGGCCAGTGCGGAATTCCCGCTGCGTGAACGTCTGCGCGGATTGTGGATGACCGCCCTGCACCACTGCGGCCGCCGCAGCGAGGCACTGGCGGTCTACGCCGCCACCCGCCGCCTGCTGATCGATGAGCTCGGCATCGAACCCGGCCCAGAACTGACCGATCTGCATCACCGCATCCTGGCCGACGACCTGCCACCGGCACCCTCGCTCTCGCAGCCGGCACCTCCCGCACCGACCCCTTTTCCGCCGACCCCTTTCTCGTCGACGCCCTCCCCGCCGATACCGCAGCCGCAGCCACAGCCGATGCCTTCGTCGTCCGCACAGCCGCCGTTGCCCGAATCCGTTGCGGGAGCCCAGGGTTCCCCACGCCCCGCCCAACTCCCCAGGGGAATAGCCGATTTCACCGGCCGCGAAGCCCTGGTCCAAGAGCTGTCGGAAGCGCTGACCCCCACCGGATTCGCCCCGCCCATCGTGGTGCTCACCGGGATGGGAGGGGTAGGCAAGACCACGCTGGCCACCCATGTCGCCCTCGCGATCCGCGAGCGTTTCCCCGACGGCCAACTCCACGCGGATCTGCACGGCGCGGACGATCGACCCGCCGAGCCGATCGGCATCCTCGCCGCTGCTGCGCGCACTCACGGTGTCCGACAGCGATATTCCACCCACCGCACCCGAACGCTCCGCCCTACTGCGCAGCCTGCTCGCCGACCGCCGCATCCTGCTGGTGCTCGACAACGCGGGCACCCTCGATCAGGTCACCCCGCTGCTGCCGAGCGGACCCGGCTGCGCGGTCGTCATCACCAGTCGCGCACTGCTGCCGTTGCCGGACGCCACCTACCGGCACCTGGACGTCCTGTCCGCGGGCGAGGCGCGAAACCTGCTGGGCCGCATCATCGGCACGCATCGCATCGCCGCGGAACCGGACGCCACCGAGGCAGTGATCGCCGCCTGCGGCCGCCTGCCGCTGGCCCTGCGGATCATCGGCGCAAGGCTGACGGCGCGCCCGCACTGGAGCATCGCCGCCGTGGCCGCGCGACTGTCCGACGAACGTCACCGGCTCACGGAGTTGCGCTGCGGCGATCTCACCGTCGACGCCTGCTTCACCTTCGGCTACCGGGACTTGCCCGCCGCCACCGCGAAAGCCTTCGTGGCGCTGGCGGTCCCGGCCGTGCCGGACCTGTCGGTCGCGTCGGCGGCCGCCATCTTGAATGTGGACGCCGCCGCGGCGACGGAGCTGTGCGAGTCCCTCGTCGACCTCGGGCTGCTGCAATCCCTCGGCCCGGATCGCTACAGCTATCACGACCTGCTGCGCCTCTTCGCCCACACGGTCGCCCCCGACCTGGACCGGGACCAGCTGCTGGCGCGGCTGCTGGACCACTACCTGGCGACGGCGAAAAACACTATCCACCAGCGCTATCCGGGCCACCGCCTCGACTACGTGCCACCGACGACACGGCCCGGCGCGCCGATCTACTCGGAGACCGGGGCGCACGCCTGGCTCGATCTCGAACGCACGAGCCTGATCGCCCTCCATCACCAGATCGCCGCCGACCACCCGGCCCTGGTGCCCGCGAGCGTGAATGTCGCCATGCTCATCAGCGAAGGCATCGACCCGTCAGCGCAGTCCGGGCAGTTGGCCCACGCGCTGCGATGCCTGCTGTCGGCCGCGCAACGCGCCGGCGACCAGGACACCGAACTGCGAGCCCGGACGACGCTCGGTCTGATACTGGCCCTGGATCTGGGACGCGGCGACGAAGCCCTCGATCTCCTGCACCCTGCGCGGAAGGCATTGCAGGCCAAGGGGAACAGCCTCCTACTCGGCTTCGTCGAACACATCCTGGGCGCCGCCGTGCTCAGCCTGGGCCGCGAGGCCGAGGCGATCACCCACATGGCCACCGCGGTCGACATCTTTTACGCACTCGGAGACCCGGCCTGGGAGGGCTGGGCCTGCGCGACCCTCGCCGACCGCTACGGCGATGCCGCCCGCTGGGACGACGCCGCCGCGACCGCCGAACGCGCCACCCGACTGGCGGACCGGCTCGGCGGCGCGGCGTTCGACTCCCTGGCCCGCTGCCAGGTGGCCAGGGTGGTGCTGCTGCGCGACAACGACTTCGACCGGGCGGCCGCGATGTGCGCGGACGCCGTGCGGGTCGCCCGCGCGCACGGCCGCCGACTGCTGCTGGGTTGGGCCCTGCACCGGCAGGCGGAGATCAACCTGCACGGCCGCCGCTTCGCCCTGGCCGAATCCGCTGCCGCCGAGTCGGTCTCGGTTCTCACCGAAGCCGCCGACCCGTTCCGCCGCACACACGCCCTGCACTGCCAGGCGGCCGCATTGACCGCGCTGGGCCGCGACGAGGAAGCCCGGCAGGTGCGCGCCCAGCTCCGCTGACAAGGCGCGCGGCTCCGCTGACCGGGGCGTTCATCGGTGGCTCAACGGGTGCTCGAGCGCGGTTCGCACGATCGAACCGACATTGCCGAACACCCGGGAGAACATCGTGAAATACCGTCTGGGCACCATCGATCAGGGCTTCCTGCCGACCGAGGTCACCGTCTCGTACGTCGCACTCTGCACCGGCCGGGCCGACGAGGACCTGCTGCGGGAAGCCTTCGCGCACACCTGCCGCCGCTACCCGATGCTGGGCGGCCGCATCGAATTCATCGACGGCGACTGCCATCTGGACATCCCCGACCACGGTAGCGTCGCCGTCGACACCGTCGACGGCGACGTATCCGACTGGCTCGCCTACGGTGTCCGCCCGATCGACCCCACCGTCGCCCTGGCGAAACTCGCTATCGTGCGCGACGGCGACCACACGGCCGTCGCCCTGCGCCTCTGCCACGCCATCAGCGACGCCCACCTGGGCTTCGAGATCCTGGACGAATTCTGGCGGGCCGCAGCCGCTCTCGACACGGCCACCACCATCCCGGATGCCGCGCCGATCTTCCCGCGCAGCCTCGAGGATCTGCTCGCCGACCGCGGCGTCGCCCTGCCGGAGCCCACCATGCCGGAACTGACCGGCTTGCACAGCTTCGCCCCGTCACCCCAGGACCGCGCACCCGGTCTCCGGCTCGCGCCCGCCGCACGAATCACCCTGTCCGACAGAGAAACCAGTGCCCTGCTGCACTACGCGAGAGCACAGGGCACGACACTGCACGCGCTACTGAGCGCGGCCGTCATCCGGGCCGAACGAACGATGATCGACGAGACCTGCGGTGCCCCCGGCACCGAACTGCCCATGGTCATCGCCCACGCCGTCGACCTCCGCCCGCACCTGAACCCACCGGCCCGCCGCACCGACGCGACCAACGGCCTCGGCTGCGCCCCCACCGTCACCTGCTGCACCCCGGACTCCGACCTGACCGTCCTCGCCAAGGAGGCCAAGGCACAGATCGTGGACGGCATCGACAACGGCACCGCCCTGGCGACCATGCTCGCCGCCTCCCATATCCCCGAGACCGGCGTGCGCGACTACGCGGCGAACATCATCACCAACTGGGGTGTGGTCCCGCCCCTGCCATCCCCGAAAGCACTGCGCATCACCGACTTCCGCGGCTTCGTCACCGGCACCGCCCGCCCCGAGATCAGCTACTTCGCCTACACCTTCCAGGGCCGCCTGAACATCGAGTTCACCTACGACCGTTCCCGCCACCCCGCCCCGCGGATCGCCGAGTTGAGCCGCACGGTGGCGGCCAACCTGAACCTACTGACAGCCGGGTAGCCGCGCGGATGGCCATATCAGGGGCTCGAGGCAGACGAAGGTCCTTGGGCCCCTGTCACATCCCGGCCGTCTCCACCGACACACGGTCATGGGGATGTCATCATCGGCGGTGCGAACCATCACTCTGCTGGCCTGCACGGTGTCTTTGGCGGCCTGCGCCACCGACCACACCGGTCAGGGGCCCGGCACCACCACAATCACGGCGAGTGCCGACAGCCCCGGCAACTCCGACCCGAAACATGATGACCAGTACTGTCCGACCTGCCCGACCCCGTCTCGGGTGCCCGGCCTGGTGGTGCTGCCGACGAGCCCATTGCCGACGCCGCCCGTGTCGACCACCTCGCTCCCTCCAGCCCCGCCGGATCCCATCGCGGTCGACGGCATCCAACTCGAACACCACGACACCTTCGACCGCGTCATCTACAGCACCGGTTCGGTCGGCATCCCCGCCTGGCAGGCCGACTACGTCGCCGAGGCGACGCCGCGCGGCCGCCCCACCGCCCTGCTGGTCACCGGCCGCTCCATCCTCCGCATCCTCTTCTACGCCCCCGCACCCGAAAAGGTTGGCCTCCCGGCCTATATCGGCCCCAACCCCCTCGCAGCCACCGGCTTCCCGGCCCTCACCGAAGTTCACCTCACCCAGGCGTACGACGACGGCTCCCAATCCACCACCGAATCATTCATCGGCACCGATGCCACCCGCCCGCACTTCACCGTGACCAGGCTTCTCGACCCACCCCGTCTGGCCGTCGACGTCTACCGCTGACCGAACAGGGCGGGCCGGGCGATCAGTTGTAGGACTTCGCGACGCCGTCGAGGAGGTGCTCGAGGGTGTCGTAGTCGGGCGGGGTGACCTGGTTGACCAGGTTCACGTCCACCGGAACCTGGTGGGCCGCGGTGATATTCGTGAACAGGGTGGCATCGGTGGGGCGGAAGCCGTGCTCGGCGGCCAGGCGCTGCAGGTCCGGGTCGGTGGTGAGCAGCTTGCCGAGCTTGTCGCCCTTGTCGTTGAGCGGCACCACGGTGTGCTGGGACATGACCGTCGGCTTCGGGTACATCAGCACCATGTCCGGCTTGAGCTGATCGTGAACCGCCGCGTCGACGTACTGGGCCTCGTAGATCCAGGCCATCGGTACCGTGCCCATGCCGTTGGACAGGTAGTCCTTGAACGGGCCGTCACTGCTGGCCTCGGTGTAGCCCTGGCGGGTGAACAGGCGCGAAACCCGCGACACCGCATAGTCTTCCGCCTTCGCGCCGCGCACGATGGTGTTGTCGTTGGCGACGTACGCGGTCACCGCCAGATACATGGCCGCGGAATTGGACGTGCGCGGATCGGTGGTGGAGACCAGCACGTTCTTGGGCACCGCGTACGTCGAGTTGCCCTCGAGCTGATTCCACTGCACCCCCTTCTCCGCCAGCGCCAGGTACTTCTCGACGTCGAAAGTCGTTGTCGCGCCGGGCTGCACGATCCCGGCCTGGGTCAGCAGCTCGGCGATCGGCTTGAAGGTGGCGATCGCCATGGGGGAGGAGAACGGCACGTACTTGCCGGTCACCCCGCTCTTGCGCTGCACCAGCTCCGCGGCGGCCGAACTCGACGGGAACGCGAAATCGAACTTGCCCAGATCCACCGAGGTCGCGATCTGCCGCGACCCGGCGGGCTCCACCTCCACCTTCAGTCCGTGCTTGGCCAGCGCGTCGGCCACCTTCGGATCGTCGAAGAACGCCGACTTCTCCGACCCCACCACCCCGTGCACCGTCGTCAACGCGGGCGCGGCCGTGCCGCTTGCCGGCGAATCCGTCTGCCGCACCGCGAACGCCGCCCCCAGCGCCAGCACAACGGCCACCCCGGCCGCGACCGCGCCCAGCACCCGCTTGTGCTCCACCAGCCGCACCGGCACGAATCGCCCGGCGACGGCCGCGAACACGCTCGTGGTCTCCGCCCCGGGACCGTCGGGTGAATTCCCGCCGCCGCCCGCCGAATTCGGCGCCGACTTCGACAAATCCACCTGCGTCGCGGAATTTTTGGTCCGCGTCGGATCCAATTCGCGCCGCGCAATCCGCTCGACGAGAATCGGTACGAAATCCCGCACCGAATGCCCCTCGAACCGCTTGCGCACCGCACCCACCACGGCCTCGACCCGCTCCGCCGGATGCGCCTCGCCATAGTCCTCGACCAGGCGATCGGTCACCTCCCGCAGCGCTTTTTCTTCCCGCGCAACATCCACCGCCACAACATCTCCCTTGACCCGGCACCGAATATGGTTGCGCGGCAGGAAAATACGAAAAGCCGCGCCGCCAGGACCCTAGGCCCCCAGAGTGCCCGGCCAGGGTCGCGCACGGAAACGTCAAGTACGCCCCGGCGAATTCCCGGTGACAACCGAGCGGAATTCGATAGCGGCGGTCAGGGCTTTCCGGGGAATGCGACGGTTGCCGGGTTGGTGCCGAGGATGGATTGCCACGTCGCGAGGCGGAGCGCGCATTCGGTGAGGGCGTCGAGGCCGGTGCGCCGGAGATCGGCGGTGGCGGCGCGTTCGACCACCGAATACCAGGCGGCGGCGGTGTCGGATTCGACGGTGATCGCGAGCTTGGCGGCGGGGATAGGGTCGTTGACCGGGATGGGCGAGGTGTAAGCGGCGGCGGGCTCGGGAACCGTTGCGCCGGAAGCCGCCAGGGCATCGATGGTGGCGTCACGGCGGGCGCGGTGGGACGCGGTGTACTCCGCGACGAGCTTGTCGCGGTCGTGATTGGCGTAGGCGGCGATCACGCCGTAGGCGTAGACAGCGGCGTATTCGGCGCTCAACGCATCGATGAGTGCCTGCTGGTCGGTCGTGGTCATGCCAGGAGAACCCCCGCGTGCGTGGCGCAGGACGCGCTGATCGAAGAAACGAGACCGGCACGATAGCCGGACAGCTGAACCGACAGATCGGCGGCCGACCGCTGCGACTGTTGCAACTGCGTGCGCACGGCGGCCACCGCGGGCGGCGGCACCGGCGCGGCCGGGGTGACCGGCGGCGTGCGCCGACTGGGCAGCGTGCCGTCACCGTAAACGCCTACGGCGCGGTCGATTTCGGTGCGCAGCGCATCGGCGTGGGCGGTGCGCTGGGTGGCGATGATCTGCAACGCCCCGGCCTTGTCGGGGTTGGTCGCGATCGCGGCGGTGGCGGCCGCGGCGTCCGTGCGCGCCGAAGTCTCCTGTGCGATCAGCGGATCCGGCGGCTTGGGCTTGTCGTCCTTCGCGCAGGCGGCCAGCGCACCCACGGTCGTCACCGCCAGCGCACCCCCACCGGCGAGCCGCAGCGCGGCACGACGATTCACGGCGGGAAGGGCAGGCTCGGGCGAGGGTCGGTCGGCTCCGACGCGATCCGGCGGGACCGTGAAACCGACTACACCGGCCGAATGGCGGCTCTGACTGCTGGGCACGGCATACATGGTGCCAGCCGTCGCCGACGGCTTGCTGCACGAGGCCGGTCAGATACCCTGTGATCTGGAACGACGGGCAACCGTCACGGGCGCGTCGCGAGTGGACACGCCGAGGGCACCGCAGCGCCGACCATGCCGAACTCGAGCGAGTTGGCTGGTCCTTTACACTCTTTCCGCGCGTTACGCTAGACCTCCGGCACGGTATTTCGCCGCATCCGCCCTTCGCGGGGCGTCATCAGCCCGCCGACCGTGCCAACCAGTACGAACACCGACAACTCAACCCGTGACAACTGAACCAGGAGCCGCCCCACATGCCGATGCCGACCGAGGAAAGGGTGAGCCAGCTAGTAGCTGAGCTCGTCGAACGCCGAGGATTCGACCTCGAAGGCGTCGCGCTTTCGGCTGCCGGTACAGCACATTCCAAGGTCACCGTGACCGTCGACAGCGACGGCTCCGCCGACCTCGACGCCGTCGCGGAGCTGAGCTCGGAGATCTCGCAGACCCTCGACGACGCCGGTGACTTCGGCGAGACGCCCTACCTGCTGGAGATCACCACCCCCGGCATCGACCGCCCGCTCACCGCCCTGCGCCACTGGCAGCGTGCCCAGGGCCGCAAGGTGAAGATCGTCCTACGCCCCGGCGCCGAATCACCGGAGGAGAAGGGCAAGACCACGTTCGAGGCCCGCGTCGGTGTCGCCACCGACACCGATATCGCGCTGGTCCTCGGCGGCAAGCGGAAGCCACACCGGGTGACGGTGCCGCTGGCCGATATCCAATCCGCCGTCGTCCAAGTGGAATTCAATCCACCCGGCGCGGCCGAACTGGAACTCGCAGGGGGAGTAGCACCGGGCCGTCCCCAGCCCGGCGCTCGGGAGGAATCCGAAACCGACATCGACGGATCCGATTCAGAAGCAGCCGTATCCGATTCACTGACCGAAGGGATCGTGGAATGAACATCGAAATCGAAGCCCTGCGCGCGATTGTCGCCGACAAGGGGATCTCGATGGAGACCGTGATCTCCGCGATCGAGTCCGCCTTGCTGACCGCCTACCGGCACACCGACGGCCACCAGGCCAACGCCCGCATCGACATCAACCAGAAGACCGGTGTCGTGCGCGTGATGGCCCGCGAGGTCGACGCCGACGGCAATGTCATCTCCGAATGGGACGACACCCCCGAGGGTTTCGGCCGCATCGCCGCCACCACCGCGCGCCAGGTCGTGCTGCAGCGCCTGCGTGACGCCGAGAACGAGAAGTCCTTCGGCGAATTCGCCACCCACGAGGGCGATATCGTCGGCGGTGTCGTGCAGCGCGACGCCCGGATGAACGCCCGCGGCACCATCGTGGTCCGCATCGGCTCGGAAGCCCATGGCGCGGAAGGGGTCATCCCGCCCGCCGAGCAGGTACCGGGCGAGACCTACGAGCACGGTGACCGCATCAAGTGCTACGTGGTCGGTGTCTCCCGCGGCCCGCGCGGCCCGCAGATCACCCTCTCGCGCACCCACCCCAACCTGGTGCGTCGCCTGTTCGCGCTGGAGGTCCCCGAGATCGCCGACGGCTCGGTCGAGATCGTGGCCGTGGCGCGTGAGGCGGGGCACCGCTCCAAGATCGCGGTGCGTTCCACCGTGCCCGGCGTCAACGCCAAGGGTGCGTGCATCGGCCCGATGGGTCAGCGCGTGCGCAACGTGATGAGCGAGCTGGCGGGCGAGAAGATCGACATCATCGACTTCGCCGATGATCCGGCCACTTTCGTCGGGAATGCGCTGTCCCCCTCGAAGGT
The DNA here is from genome assembly GCF_054782115.1 of Nocardia heshunensis. Taxonomy (NCBI): domain Bacteria; kingdom Bacillati; phylum Actinomycetota; class Actinomycetes; order Mycobacteriales; family Nocardiaceae; genus Nocardia; species Nocardia heshunensis. Next base: position 1,031,662 of record NZ_BAAGTC010000009.1, read on the forward strand.
TGTCTCGGTCACCATCGTCGATCCCGACGCCCGTGCCGCACGGGTCGTGGTTCCGGACTTCCAGCTCTCCCTGGCCATCGGCAAGGAGGGCCAGAATGCCCGCCTGGCGGCCCGTCTGACGGGCTGGCGGATCGACATTCGCTCCGATGCCGCACCGGATATGCAGGGCGGTGTGCGCCCGGCCGCGGCGGCCGGTGGCGGCGAGGCCCACCGGGGTTGATCTTGCCGGATCCATCCGGCCCGGTCGCTCCCGAGATTTGTGAAACAGACCCCTCGGATGACAGGTTGGTAACTTCCAAGGGGTACGGATGCGGAGATCGGGACGTGACAGCGGTAGAGTGGACGAAGGCTCAGCGCGAGTCGTCGGCTTCTCTGCGTGCCGAACGGGTGTCAGCAAGATCAACACCCGTCCGGACTTGCATCGGATGTCGCCAACGCGAGCTGGCTGTCGATCTGATGCGGGTCGTGACGCAAGGGTCTGTCGAAACTGGGCAGACGATTGTGATCGTTCCGGATCCGCGGCGCAGACTTCCCGGACGGGGTGCTTGGTTGCACCCCACGTCCGCTTGTCTGAGCCAAGCAGTTCGGCGTCGAGCAATCGGCAGAGCACTACGAGTGTCCGGACATCTGGATATCTCAGCCCTGGAGCATTACGTAGAGAACAGGCACGAGAACTCATGAGCACACCGTGAAGTCCCAGAAATGATCGGCCTTCGAAATTAGTCGAGGTCGTGCGCGCGTCCCGTCGTGAAACGGGCTGCCGCGCTCGACCTCTGAGTGAGGAGAGCAGTGGCAGGCAAGGCCCGCGTGCACGAGTTGGCTAAAGAACTCGGTGTCACGAGCAAAGAACTACTCGCGCGGCTCAAGGAGCAGGGCGAGTTCGTGAAGTCGGCGAGCTCGACGGTGGAAGCACCCGTCGCGCGTCGCCTGCGGGAGTCGCTCGCACCCAAGAGCGCCCCCGCCAATGGAAGCGCCAAGTCGGCGTCCCCCAAGCCCAGTGGTGACGGTGCCCCGCGTCCGGCCAAGCCGGCGACCCCGGGTGCCGGCCCGCGTCCCGGCCCGCGTCCGGCGGCTCCCGCCCCGGCCCCGGCTCCGGCCCCCGCAGCGCCCAAGCCCGTGACCCCGGTCGCGGCGGAGCAGGTGGCCCCGGCCGCTCGCACCGAGGCGCCCAACCCCGCGTCGGCGGTCCGTCCGGGCCCCGCGCCCAAGCCCGCCGTGCGTGAAAACGCTGCTCCCGCAGCGTCTTCCGCCCCGGCGACCCCGGCTCCGCGTCCGGACGCCCCGCGTCCCTCGCAGCCGGCTCCGCGTCCGGCAGCGGCTGCGCAGCCGAACGCTGCGGCTCCGAACGCCGCTGCCTCGAACGCTGCGGCTCCGAGCCCGTCGGCCGCTCCGCGTCCGGCCGGCCCGAAGCCCGGCCCGAAGGCGCCGCGCGTCGGCAACAACCCCTTCTCGTCGGCTCCGGAGCGTCCCGCTCCGCGCCCGGCCCCCCGTCCGGGTGGTCAGCAGCAGGGTGGACAGCAACAGGGCGGTCCGCGTCCCGGTGGCCCCCGTCCGGGTGGTCAGCAGCAGGGCGGTCCGCGTCCCGGTCAGCAGCAGGGCGGTGCCCGTCCGGGTCCCGGCCAGGGTGGTCCGCGTCCGGCTCCGGGTCAGGGTGGTCCGCGTCCGGCTCCGGGTCAGGGTGGTCCGCGTCCGGCCGCAGGTCAGGGTGGTCCCCGTCCCGGTGGCCCGCGTCCGAGCCCCGGCTCGATGCCTCCTCGTCCTAACCCCGGTGCCATGCCCGCACGCGCTCAGCGTCCGGCCGGTGGTCCCGGTGGCGGCGGCGCCGGTCGTCCGGCGCGTCCGGGTGGTCCCGGCGGTGCCGGTGGCGGTCGTCCCGGAGGCGGCGGTGGCGGTGGCTACCGCGGCGGCGGTGCTCCCGGTGCCGGTGGTCAGGGTGCCGGTGCGGGTGCGGGTGGCAACACCGGTGCTCCCGGTGGCTTCCGTGGTCGTCCCGGTGGCGGTGGCGGCGGTGGTCGTCCCGGTTCCGGTGGTGGTCGTGGCGGTGCCGCGGGTGCCTTCGGTCGTCCCGGCGGCGCGCCCCGCAAGGGCCGTAAGTCGAAGCGGGCGAAGCGCGCCGAGTACGAGAACCAGCAGGCTCCGATCGCCGGTGGCGTGCGGCTGCCCCGCGGCAACGGCGAGATCGTTCGCCTCGCCCGCGGCGCCTCGCTGTCCGACTTCGCCGAGAAGATCGGTGCCAACCCGGCCTCGCTGGTCCAGGCGCTGTTCAACCTCGGTGAGATGGTCACCGCTACCCAGTCGGTGAACGAGGAGACCCTCGAGCTGCTGGGTTCGGAGATGAACTACGTCGTGCACGTGGTCTCCCCGGAGGACGAGGACCGCGAGCTGCTCGCCAACTTCGACCTCACCTACGGCGAGGACGACGGCGACGAGGACGATCTGCAGATCCGTCCGCCGGTCGTGACCGTCATGGGTCACGTCGACCACGGTAAGACCCGACTGCTGGACACCATCCGTAAGGCCAACGTCCGTGAGGGCGAGGCCGGCGGTATCACCCAGCACATCGGCGCCTACCAGGTGCTCTCCGAGGTCAACGGCGAAGACCGGCTCATCACCTTCATCGATACCCCCGGTCACGAGGCGTTCACCGCCATGCGTGCCCGTGGTGCGAAGGCCACCGATATCGCGATCCTCGTGGTCGCGGCCGACGACGGCGTCATGCCGCAGACGGTGGAGGCCATCAACCACGCGCAGGCCGCGGATGTGCCGATCGTGGTGGCGGTCAACAAGATCGATAAGGAAGGCGCGAATCCGCAGAAGATTCGCCAGCAGCTGACCGAATACGGTCTGGTGGCCGAGGAATACGGTGGCGACACCATGTTCGTCGACATCTCCGCCAAGCAGGGCACCAACATCGAGTCGCTGCTCGAGGCTGTCGTCCTGACCGCGGACGCCTCCCTGGATCTGCGGGCGAACCCGGACATGGACGCGCAGGGTGTGGCCATCGAGGCCCACCTCGACCGCGGCCGTGGCCCGGTGGCGACCGTGCTGATCCAGCGCGGCACCCTGCGGGTCGGCGACTCGATCGTGGCGGGTGACGCCTACGGTCGCGTCCGCCGCATGGTCGACGAGCACGGCGACGATGTCGTGGCGGCGCTGCCGTCGCGGCCCGTCCAGGTCATCGGTTTCACCTCGGTGCCGGGTGCAGGCGACAACCTGCTCGTGGTCGAGGAAGACCGGATCGCGCGTCAGATCGCCGATCGCCGCAACGCTCGCAAGCGCAACGCCCTGGCCGCGCGCAGCCGCAAGCGGATCTCCCTGGAAGATCTGGATGCCGCCCTGAAGGAGACTTCGGAGCTGAACCTGATCCTCAAGGGCGACAACTCCGGTACCGTCGAGGCCCTCGAAGAGGCGCTGCTCGGTATCGATGTCGGCGACGAGGTGCGTCTGCGCGTCATCGACCGCGGTGTCGGTGGCGTCACCGAGACCAACGTCAACCTGGCGTCGGCCTCCAACGCGATCATCATCGGCTTCAACGTCCGTGCCGAGGGCAAGGCGACCGAGCTGGCGAACCGCGAAGGCGTGGACATCCGCTACTACTCGGTCATCTACCAGGCGATCGACGAGATCGAGAAGGCCCTCAAGGGTCTGCTCAAGCCGATCTACGAGGAGCACGAGCTGGGTCGGGCGGAGATCCGTCAGATCTTCCGTTCCTCCAAGTTCGGCAACATCGCGGGTTGCTGGATCACCTCCGGCTCGGTCAAGCGCAATGCCAAGGCGCGCCTGCTGCGTGACAACGTCGTTGTCGCGGAGACGGTGACCATCGCGTCGCTGCGGCGCGAGAAGGATGACGTGACCGAGGTTCGTGAAGGCTACGAATGCGGTATCACGTTGACCTTCAACGACATTCGCGAAGGCGACATCATCGAGGCCTACGAGCTGCGGGAAAAGCCGCGCGACTAGGAAGCTCTACACGATCCCGCCGGGCCTTCGGGTCCGGCGGGGTTGTGCCCCTTCCCTTTCCGGGTAACTGTGCGCGTATTCCCCGGGACGCGTTCATATGACTGAAAAGATGTTTTTCGGAGCGCTCGAGTTCGATATCTTGCTCGGTGATGTCCATTCACTGAAGGAGAAGCGCTCTGTCATTCGCCCGATCATGGCCGACTTGAAAAAGTTCGACGTGAGTGTGACCGAGGGCGGAGATCATGACCGTTATCGACGGACCTTGCTCGGTGTGGCAATGGTCAGCTACGGCATGAACCACCTGACCGAGGTGCTGGACAAGTGTGAACGGCACATCGCCAATCGTCCGGAGTTAGAGTTGCTGGCAGTACGCCGCCGCATCTTCGGACCCGAAGACTGAAGAAGTGAGGAGGGCTCGGCATGGCTGACCAAGCACGAGCACGCCGACTCGCCAAGCGCATCTCGTCCATCGTCGCTACGGCGATCGAGTACGAGATCAAGGATCCGCGACTGCGGTTCGTCACCGTCACCGACGCCAAAGTGACCGGTGACCTGCGCGAGGCGACGATTTTCTACACCGTCATGGGCGAGACCATCGACGCCGAACCCGATTACGCGGAAGCCGCCGCGGGTCTGGCCAAGGCCGCCGGCATCCTGCGGTCCAAGGTCGGTGCGGGCACCGGGGTGAAGTTCACCCCGACGCTGGCGTTCAAGCTCGACAAGGTGCCCGAGGCGGCGCGCGAGATGGAAGAGCTGCTGGCCAAGGCCCGTGCCGTCGACGCCCGCGTGGCGCAGGTGTCGGTGGGCGCGAGCTACGCCGGTGACGCCGACCCGTACAAGTCCGACGAGGACGAAGAAGACGACGAAGCCTGACCTGCCGTGACCCCCGTCGATGTCACCCCGGCCGTCGAGATCCTCGCGGCCGCGAAATCGGTGACGATTCTCTGCCACGTCCAGCCCGACGCCGACACCATCGGTAGCGGGCTGGCGCTGGCGCAGGTGCTGCGTCGACGCGGGGTCCCGGTCGTCGTCTCCTTCGCCGAACCGGCCGAACTGCCGTTCGCCATGCGGTCATTGCCCGCCACCGACCTGCTGGTGCCCGCCGACCGGGTGCCGCGCGAGGTCGACGTGCTGGTCTCCGTGGACTGCGGCAGCGCCGGTCGCCTCGGCGCGCTGCGCGACCGATTGGACAGCGCCGCAACAACTCTGGTCATCGACCACCATCGCTCCAACACCCGCTTCGGCAAGGTCAACGTCATCGACGAGAACGCCGAATCCACCGCGGGTGTGATCGCGCGCATCCTGGAGGCCTGGGGTGAGCCCATCGACCGCGATATCGCGCATTGCCTCTACGCCGGATTGGTCACCGACACCGGCTCTTTCAAATGGGTGCGCCCCGGCTCCCACGCCCTGGCCGAACGCCTGGTCGCCACCGGCATCGACGCCGCCGCTATCACCCGCACTTTGATGGACACCCACCCCTTCGCCTGGCTCCCCATGTTGGCCAGGGTGCTGTCCTCGGCCCAGCTCCTCCCCGACGCCGCACACGGCGCGGGCCTGGTCTACGCCGTGGTCCGCCGCGAAGACACCGAAGCCGTCCGCTCCGAAGAGGTCGAATCCGTCATCGACCTCATCCGCACCACCGCCGAAGCCCAGGTCGCTGCCGTCTTCAAGGAGTCTCGGGCGGAAGCGAACCACTGGACGGTCTCCCTGCGCTCGCACGCCAACGCCGACGGCACCCTCGGTGTCGATGTCGCCTGTGTGGCCACGGCGCTCGGCGGCGGCGGGCATCGGTATGCCGCAGGCTATTCCACTGTCGGCGAGCTGAACGGCCTGGTTGAGGCGCTGAAAGCCCGCTTGGGTGACTGAGCCCACCGTCCGGGCGGCGCGTGAATCACCGCACCGGCGGGCTCGCTCGGCGCGGGGGATGTGGGTCGCGGATCTCCTTGTGCCGCCGCATGGTTCGGCCCGGTTCGGGGCTCGGATCAGCGATTATCGCAATTTGCTATGAAATAGCCTGGTCGGCAGACTCGCTGGGACATTCGTCCTTGGGAGTCACAACAGTCATGGTCCGAGCCACCCGCGTCGCCCTCGTGCTGGCCATCGCCACCGCGATCGCCGCCTCCACCGCCACCGCTGCCGCCGATCCGGTCGCGCCCAGCGGTTCCGCCGCAGTCACCACGCCCGCCGAGTCGAGTGCCGCACGTGCCCTCACCCCGGCCGAGAACGCCGAGCTGGTGGCGCTGTCGGATCCGGCCACCATGGCGGACCTGCACGACGGTCAGCGCCGCATGGAGCGGATCGCCGAGATCTTCGCCGAATCGCATGATCGCCGCGGCATCTTCGCGATCTTCTATCGCAATATCCTGCGCGACGCGAACCCGGTCCTGGACCGGGGCGACTTCGACGATCCGGCCTGGGCTCGCGCGGTCAGTGCCGAGTTCTTCCGCATCTACCTGGTGAATCTGCACGGCCACCTGACCGGCGGCACCGTCACTCCGGAGTGGGCGCGCTACTACGCCCTGGCCGTCGACCCGGGCCGCTCGGCCGGGCGGGTGGCCGCCGCGGCGCTCGACGCGCATCTGCACATCGACTTTCCGGAGGCCATCGCCGCCACCGGAACTCGCGTCGGGCACACCCGCGACTTCTTCGCCATCGGTGACTCGCTCATCGCGACCACCAACAACATCACCGCCGACCTGAACGCCGTGTACGGCGCGAAGCTCGCGGACTTCTTCCACGCTTACTTCGTGGGCCCGGCCCTCGATTCGGTGCTGGGGGAGAACGCGACCAGCTACGTCATGTTCCAGAGTGTGCGCGGGGTTTCCTTCGCCAACGGCCTGGCTCTCGCGACTCCGGCCCTGCACGATGCGACCGCACTCGAGATGCGGCTGATGTACCAGACCGCCGAAACGGTTTTCGACGGTCTGGAAGCCACCAACCTGATCTGAGGGTTCAGTCCCGCTGATCGACGCCACGCACGAGGACGACGGCGAGCAGCGCGCACATGACGGCGACGCCCGCCCACATGGCCTGCTGCCAGCCGTCGATGAAGGACTGCTGGGCGGCGTGGATCAGGTTCTGTGCGTGTGAGCCGGTGCTGCCGGCCACCTCGACGGCATTCGCGATGCCCTCGCGGGCCGTGTCAGCGGCGGCGGCCGGAATGCCTTGCAAGCGTTGGTCGATGGCGTCGCGGTAGCCGGCGGACACCAGTGCGCCCAGCAGCGCGACGCCGAGCGCGGTGCCGAATTCGCGGGTGACGTCATTGAGTGCGGAGGCCACGCCCTGTTGCTCTCGGGGCAGGGAGCCGGTGATGGCCTCGGTGGCGGGGGTCATGGACAGGCCCATGCCGATACCCATGGCGAGCAGTCCGGGCAGCACGGGCAGGTAGCCGCCGTCGACCGAGACGAAGACGGCCATCAGCGCCGAACCCGCGGCGGCGAAGGCGATTCCGGTGGCGATGGTGGCGCGGGAGCCGATGCGGGCGGCCAGTTTCGGGGCCAGGCCCGAGGTCGCCATCATCATGACGGCCAGCGGCAGCATGGCCACCGTGGACAGCAGGCCCGACCAACCGAGCACGGCTTGGAAGAACGGGAACAGGACGACGGCGATACCGGCCTGCACGCCGAAAACCACCAGCAGCGTGAGTGATCCGCCTGCGAGTCCACGCTCACGGAACAGGCGCACGTCCAGTAGTGCGGTGTCGCGGCGTCGCAACTCCCAGGCGGTGAAGCCGACGGCGGCGAGGAGCCCGGTGGCGAGACCGATCACGGTCACGGGTGCGGTCCAGCCGCGTTCCGGGCCCTCCTGCAGGACGAGGATGAGGCCGATCACGGCGACGGCCGACAGCAGCGCGCCCACACCGTCGAACGAATGTGGGGAGTGCGCACGAGAATTGGGCACCGATCGCAGGGTCATCGTCAAGGCCGCGAGTACCAGGACGACGGGCAGCACGAACAGCCATCGCCAATCCGCGACATCGACGAGCAGCGCCGACAGGAACATGCCCAGGATGCCGCCGCCCCCGGCGACTCCGGTCCAGACGCCGATCGCCTTGCCGCGCTGGTCTTGCGGGAAGGTCGCGGTGATGACGGCGAGCGTGATCGGCATGATCATGGCCGCGCCGATTCCGGCGGCCGCGCGGGCGATCAGCATCACCTCGGTCGACTGGGCCAGGCCCGCAGCGATACTCGCGGCCCCGAAGACGGTCAGTCCGGTGATCAGCATGGGTTTGCGGCCCCACCGGTCGCCGAGTGCGCCCAGTGGCAGCAGCAGGGCCGCCAGCACGAGGGTGTAGAGATTGATGATCCAGAGGATCGTGCTTTGGGACGCGCCGAATTCGACGGCCATCTGGGTCTGGGCGACGTTCAGTCCGGATACCGCGGCGATGACCGCCATCAGGGCGATCGATACGGCGATCAGGATCGCGCGCAGTCGTCGGGGATCCGGGATGTTGGTAGACACTGTCTGCGCGTGAGTAGACAGTGTCTGCGCGGCGGTGGCCGATGTCTGCTCCCCGGTTGACGACGTCTGCTCCCCGGTTGTCGGTGTCTGCTCCTGGGTTGTCGGTGTCTGCTCCTGGGTTGTCGGTGTCTGCTCGGCCTGGTTCGTGCTCATGGGTTCCTCTCCGCAAGTGCTCGTACCAGCGACGATAGGCACTGTTTGCATGAGAGGCATATAGTCTTGCGTATGACGCAAGAAGATGGCGGCCTGGACGGCCTCGTACGCCAGCGGATCCGCGCGCTGCGCGTCGCCCAGGGCTGGTCACTCGAGGAACTGGCCGGACGGGCCAATCTCAGCCAGTCCTCGCTGAGCCGGATCGAGAACGGACAGCGCCGCCTCGCGCTCGATCAGCTCGTCATCCTGGCTCGCGCGCTGGACACCAGCCTGGACCAACTGGTCGAGACCGCCGACGAGGATGTCGTCATCAGTCCGATGATCGATGCGCATCGGACGATGCGCTGGCCCATCAAGGGCGATCCCGGCATGAGTGTGGTCCGGCAGCGGCTCACCGACCAGCCGCCGGACAACCCGGCCCGGATGCGCGCGCACCCGGGCCGGGAATGGCTGGTCGTATTGTCGGGCACCGCGATCCTGCTGCTCGGCGACCGCCGCTTCCGCATCGAGACCAATCAGGCCGCCGAATTTCCCACCATGATGCCGCACGCCCTCGGGACCGAAGGCAAGCCGTGCGAGATCCTCGGCATCTTCGACCGGGATGCCCGGCGCGGGCACCGATCCGACGACGAACCCGCCGACTGACCGCGACCGGGGCCGGGGCGGACCGAGTGGGTCAGTCCGGCAGGCCGAAGATCGTGACGCCCTTGGGGGCCTCGACCCGGTAGCCGAGGGTGATCGTGGTGTCGGCCTGCGGGGCGAGTTCCTGTTTCCAGGTGAGGATTCCGAGGTCGTCGCGTTCTGTCGGGGCCGGCTTCAGGACGGTCTCCTTGACGGTGACCGTGGTGTCGCGGGCGACGGGCAACCGGTCCAGCACAGTGACGGTGGTGGGCCGCTTGCCGTGGTTGGTGACGGTGATGGTGTATTCCATCTCGATGCGGCGGGCCGAGCCGAGCGTCGCCTTGGAAGCATTGCGGCGCACCAGTTCTCGTTCCACCCGGATGCGATCGTCCACGCCGAGCGCGAGTTCGCGCTCCTCGCCCGGGGCCCAGATGTCGAGCTGTGTCGCGCCGACGTATTCGCTGTCGTTGAACAATGACGCGCGCCCCCGGGGCAGGGTGTGTTCGGAGGTGTTGCGAGCGGTCGCGCGCAGGATCGCATCGGGCGAATTGATCGGCGCGGTCACATGATCCAGGTCGGCCTCGAGGTCGAGGGCGGTGATCAGCGTGCGGTGCTCGCTGCCGTCGGCGGCAATGGCGACCGGTCGTTGCGGGGAATAGGTTGCGGCCGTGGCGCCGTGCTCGACGGTGGTGACCGCCTCGCGCACCGGGGGCGGGGGCGGCATCGCACCGGCGGGGGCGGGCATGGCGGCCATCGGAGGCAAGGGGGCGCCGTCCGGCGCGCCGCCGTAGGAACGGGACGCGAACAGCTTTCGGGTCGGCTCGGGCGGGGTGGTGCTGAGATACCAGGGATCCAGTTCCGGGACATCGAGGGCGACGGCCGGGCGTGCCGTCGACAGTTCGAGGCGGCATTCGGGCCAGTCTTCGCCGGTCTGCTGGGTGACCAGGCCGAACCAGCGAAGGCTCAGGCCGTTGTCGTCGATGCGCAGATCGTAGGTGCTCGACCAACTCGCACCCGGCACCACGTAGGACAGCTCCAATTCGGCGGTGGCCGGTTGGGCGGCGTCGACGGTGATGATCGCGGCGCGGACGTCGGGGCGGTTCTTGCGGCCCAGGTCGGCCAGCCGCCGTTCGAGCGAGTTCTTTTCGCGAATCTTGTCCTGCCGCACGGCGGCTCGCTCGCGGCGTCCGGCGTGCACAGCGGCGTACTGGGCCTCGAGACTGTCACCGAAGGCGACGACCCGCTCGTCGGATTCCTTGGCCAGCTGCCCGGCGGACTTCTGCACCAGCCGCTGCAGGAACTCCACCCGGGCATCCGCGGCCCGATCCGCATCGGCGAGCTCGGTGAGCGCGACATCGACTTCGTCTCTGCGCGCGGTCAATTCGGCGACCTGCTCATCACTGGGCTCGGGCTGCCGCTCGGTGACGATATCCACCCCGAGCACCGTCACCTCGCCCCGCCCGGCCACGCGAATCGAGTCGCGGAGCAGTTCCATCGGCAGGGGAGCCACCCGAATCCGATGCTCACCCGCCTCGAGTGTCGCTTTCCCGGACCGGGTGACCCGGGCCCGATCCGGGTAGACCGTCACTGCCGCAATCGTGGTTTCGAGATCCGCCATGGTCCCCAGCCTGCCCGAGTGGCCGTCGCACGTCGACGCGTTTGTGCGTGGCGGTGCCCGTGTCGGGAATGAGGCTGGTCGGTCGGATGCAGAAACGGACATATATTTGCTCTGCTATGAGTCCCGAATCGAGTGGCAGCGATGTCCCCATGCTTGTTCCAGAATGGAAAAAGCGCTGGTGAAGGCCACAGATCGAGAGATTCGGGGGTACCTCCCGATGCGGCGCGGATGAGCAATGGTGTCGGGTCGGTGTGGGATGGTGAGCTGATGAGCAGCACCGAGGTGGTCGACGGCGCGGGAGAGGATCCCGGATCTATCGGGCAATCTCAGGGAGAGGGAATGTCTCACGGCTCGCTGGCCGCGGCACGTGGGGCCGAGGCCGCGGCGGCGGGGCCGCGACGGATTCTCGGGATCGCCATTCCTACGCTCGGGGTGTTGGTCGCCGAGCCGATCTATCTGCTGTTCGATATGGCCGTGGTCGGGCGGCTGGGGGGGTTGGCGCTGGCCGGGCTGGCGGTCGGCGGTTTGATTCTGGCGCAGGTCAGTTCGCAGTTGACGTTCCTGAGCTACGGGACGACGGCGCGCGCTTCGCGGCGGCATGGGGCGGGGGATGAGCGGGGGGCCGTGATCGAAGGGGTGCAGGCCAGTTGGATCGCGGTCGGGGTGGGGCTGGTGATCGTGTTGGTGGTACAGATCTTTGCCGGGCCGATTACGCGGGCCATCGCGGGTGGGGACGATATCGCGGTCAAGGCGGAGTCGTGGGTGCGGATCGCGTTGTTCGGGGTGCCGCTGATTCTGTTGTCGATGGCGGGCAACGGGTGGATGCGCGGGGTGCAGCAGACGCGGCGGCCGTTGTTGTATGTGCTTGCGGGACTGGTGGTTTCGGGGATTCTGTGCCCGCTGCTGGTGCACGGGCTGCTGGGTGCGCCGCGCCTGGAGTTGGAGGGCTCGGCGATCGCGAACCTGGTGGGGCAGACGATCTCCGGCGGACTGTTCGTGAGTGCCCTGTGGCGGGCGAAGGTGCCGCTCGCGCCGCACATCACGATCATGAAGGCGCAGTTGGTGCTCGGCCGGGATCTGATCGTGCGCAGCCTGGCGTTCCAGGCCTCGTTCGTTTCGGCCGCGGCGGTCGCCTCCCGCTTCGGCGCGGCCTCGGTGGCCGCGCATCAGCTGGTCCTGCAGATCTGGAATTTCCTTGCCCTGACCCTGGATTCGCTCGCCATTGCCGCGCAAACCCTGGTGGGTGCGGCACTGGGAGCCGGAAACGCGCGCGGCGCACAGGGTTTGGCGCGGCGGATCACGGCTTGGTCGGCCATGTTCTCGGTAGCGTTGGCGGCCCTCTTCGCGGCCGGCTATTCGGTGATTCCCCGCCTGTTCACCACCGATCCCTCGGTGCTGGATCGCACCCACGTGGTGTGGTGGTTCTTCGTCGCCATGATCCCGGTGGCGGGCATCGTGTTCGCCCTCGACGGTGTGCTGCTCGGCGCGGGTGATGCCGCCTTCCTGCGCAATGCCACCCTCGGCTCCGCGCTGATCGGCTTCCTGCCCATGATCTGGCTGTCGCTGGCCTACGACTGGGGCATCGGCGGAATCTGGACGGGCCTGGTCGCTTTCATGCTGCTCCGCCTGATCGCCGTCAGTTGGCGCGCGCTGTCGGGCCGCTGGGCGCGGGTGGGAGCGGAAGTGCCGGGCCGGGCGGCCTGACCTCAGGGCTGGGCGTACAGTGCGCGCACCGCGGTGTCGCCGATGCGCCGTAGTTCGGCGCGGCTGCGCCCGGCCGCGGCCTGGACGGCGATGCCGTCGGAGATGGTGTGTACGAGTGCAGCCAAGCTCGCGGCATCGAAACCGGTGGGTAGGTCGGTGTCCTGTTCGAGTCGTCGGCGCAGTGCCGTCTCCCCGGCCTTGCGGACCGCGCCCGCGTCGCGGCGGGCGGCTTCCGTGTCGGGTCCGTGGGCCTGAACGGTCTTGACGCACAGGCAACCTCGGGGCGTGCGCGCACCGGCGGTCAGTTCGACGGCACCCTGGATCAGTCGCTCGATCACCTCACGGCCGGTTGCGGCGTCGAGGGCGGCGGTGGCGTAGGCGCCGGGGCCGTCGAGATAGCGGGTGAGGACCTTGCCGAACAGCTCTTCCTTGTTGCCGAAGGCGGCATAGAGGCTGGGCTTGTTGATGCCCATCGCGGTGGTCAGATCCGTCAGTGAGGTGCCTTCGAAACCGTTGCGCCAGAACACTTCCAGCGCCTGGTCGAGGGCGGCGTCGGCGTCGAACGAGCGGGGGCGTCCGCCGGGCATACCGTCCTCCTTCACTCCCTACGAGTTCTTTACCTATCGGTACATTACCTCTTGCGGACGGGCGTCGCGCCACCTAATTTCTTACCGGACGGTACAGAACTGAGGGAGTGGTGCGAATGATCCGAGTCGGAGTCGTCGGAGCCAGCGGTTGGGCGGACAGTTCACATCTGCCCGCGCTCACGGCACTCGAGGAGTTCGAGGTGACCGCGGTCGCGACCACCGGCCAGGCGAGCGCGGACCGGGTAGCCGCCGCGCACGGTGTCCGGCACGCGTTCGCGGATGCGGGCCAACTGATTTCGCATCCCGACGTGGACCTGGTCGTGGTGTCGGTAAAGGCGTCCGGGCATGCCGCGCTGATCAGGGCCGCGCTCGCGGCGGGCAAGCATGTCGTGTCCGAATGGCCGTTGGGCGTCGACGCCGAGGAGGCGGACGAGCTGACCGCGGCAGCGGAGGCCGCCGGTGTCGTGCATGCGGTCGTGTTGCAGGGCCATCACTCGCCGAGTGCCCGCTTCGTTGCGGATCTCTTGGCGGACGGGCGAATCGGCTCCCTCGAATCGGTGGCGCTGCTGGCGGAAGGCGCACCGTGGGGTGGTAACCGGATCTGGCCGAGCCTGGTGTTCGGCCTCGATCCGGCCGAGGGATCCAATGTTCTGACCATCATGGCCGGTCACTTCCTGGCCACTCTCGAACGCGTCGCGGGTCCGCTGATCGAAGTGACCGCCCGGCTGCCTCGGCCGCACGATCGGGTGCTGGTTGCCGGGACGGATCGGACGGTGCCCAATGCCACGCCCAGTCACGTGCTGCTGCACGGACTGCTGGCCGGTGGCGCTACCGCCCTCGTCGCCGTGCACGGCGGCAACGGGCCCGCTCGGGACGGGTTCCGGCTCGAATTCGTGGGCAGCGACGCGACATTGATCGCCACTCCGGTCGAGCCCGGGACCTTCATCCATTGGGGTGACTGGGATATTCGGATCGGTGACGAGGTGCTGGCCGTGCCCGAGGGCTATCGCACCGTCCCGGCCGAGGTGCGGTCGGGTCCACCCGCGAATATCGCGGCCCTCTACCGGGAGGTCGCGTGCGCCATTGCCGAAGGGCGGCAACCGCATCCGAGTTTCGAGACAGCGCTACACCACCACCGGCTGCTGGCCGCGATCGAGCGGTCGGCAGCCGAGGGTGGCGTTACCGGCGTCGTGTAGCCGAGCAGGTCAGTCGCCGGAGCCGTTGCCCTGGGCCGCGGCCTGTTTGGCGAGGTTCTCGGCGACCTCGGCCTCCCAGTGCTGGTTGGCGAGGGTGGTGTCGACCTCGTATTCGAAGCGGTCGGTCATTTCGGGTTTGATGTCGGCGACGTCGACGTAGAACTGTTCGTACCAGCGGCGGTGCTGGTAGACGGGTCCGTCCTCCTGGGTGAGAAGCGGATTGTCGATGCGGGTCTTGTGCTTCCAGATTTCGACGTCCTGCAGGAAGCCGACGCCGAAGCTCTTGCCGAACGCCTTGGCGAGTTTGCCGGACTTCTCCGGCGGCAGGCCCTTGATGCGCTGCACGCTGACGCCCCACTGCAGCATGAAGGAATTGTGGGTGACGGGGTAGTGGCAGTTGATGAGCGCCACTTCCACCGTGTTGTCGCCGAAGTCGTTGTGCAGGTAGTTGATCATGTAGGAGGGCCCGAAATACGAAGCCTCCGAACGCAACAGCGACATCTCCTGCGAGTAATTGGATTTCGCGTGAATGTCGGGGCGGCCCTTGGAATGCAAGTACTGGGTGGCCACATGCCCTTCGAAGACATTCTTGAAGTACACCGGGTACGCGAAGTGGATGTAGAAGAAGTGCGCCATATCGACGTTGTTGTCGATGATTTCGCGGCAGTGCGCGCCCTCGATGAGCAGGCTGTTCCAGTCCCAGGGACTCCACTCGTCGGTGCCCATGCCCTCGATGTGCGGGATGGCGACCTCCGGCTGCGGGGGATTGCCCTCCGGGTCGTTCCAGACGAAGAACTGCCCGTTCTCCTCGCAGGTGGTCCAGGATCGGGTGCGCGCCAACGGCGGAACGCGGCGTGCGTAGGGAATGGCGGCGCATTTGCCGTCGCCGCGCCAGCGCCAATCGTGGAAGGGGCAGGCGATATTGTCGTCCTTGACGCTGCCGTAGGCGAGGTCTGCGCCCATGTGGCGGCAATACCCGTCGAGCGCGTGCAATTCGCCCTTGCTGTCGGACCAGATCACGATTTTGGTGCCGAAGGCGTTGACCGAGTGGGGTTGTCCGTCGCGGAAGGTTTCCGCGAGCCCGAGGCAGTGCCAGCCCCGGGCGAATCGGGTCATCGGCTCGCCGACATCGATGCTGCGATACTTCTGACTCATTGCCGTCCTCCGCGATTGATGATCGGGGCCATCACATCGGGCAGTATTCGATTGAGCCCGATAATGATCCGGTTGTAGGCGGGAAAGCTGATGAACTGCTTGTTCTTCGCGACGCCGTCGAGAATGGCGTCGGCGGCGGCCAGGGGCGTCACCTTGGCGAAGGGGAGTTTGTCGATGGTGGCGCGGTAGTTGTAGCCGGGCAGGTTGACGGCATTGTCGAAGATGCCGGTATCGACCACGCCGGGCAGCACCACGCTGACCTTGATGCCGTGTGCAGCGGCCTCGGCGCGCAGCGAGGTGCTCAGGCCGACCACGGCGTGCTTGGTCGCGGCGTAGGCGGTCGAGCGCGCGACGGGCATGACGCCCGCGCTGCTGGCGGTGTTGATGATGTGCCCGCGACCCTGTTTGAGCATGTGCGCGTAGGCGAGCTGGGTGCCGTGCACGACGCCCCAGAAATTGACGTCGACGATCTTGTTCCAGACAGTGTCGGTCATCTCCGCGAAGTCGCCGCCGACCACGATGCCCGCATTGTTGAACATCAGATCCAGCCGCCCGTGTTCGGCGACGGCGCGGTCCACCACCTCGGCCAGGGCCTCGCGGTCGGTGACGTCGGCGACCATGGTGGTGAGATCGCCGCGGCTGTCGGCCGCCAGTGAATCCAGCCCCGCCACTTCGCGATCCACCGCGTAGACGGCCGCGCCCTGCGTCAGCAGCCGGGTGACGAGCGCGCGCCCCATGCCGGAAGCGGCACCCGTCACGATCGCGGTCGCGGAGGAATAGGTCATGTGCCCGAGGTTAAGCACTTGTGATTAATAGAACAAGTGTCAGTTTTCGGGCGTGGCCGAATCAGGCCCGGCGATACCGGCGGACAACGACTTTCGCCGGGCGAATGGACCGATCCCCGACGGTCAGGCCGGGCTGAATAACGGACTCTACGGTCCGGTCCGCCTCCGGGTCATCGGTATCGGAGAGCTCGGCGGCCTCCATGACGTCCGGATCGAAGGCCGCACCCCGGAACGGCGTCACCAGTTGACCGCCGCGTTCGGTCAGCATGCGTTCCACGCGGCGGCTGATCGCCTCGAAGCCCGGGCGGTCGGCCTCCGAATTCGAGGTGGAGGCAAACGTCTGGGCCAGCCCGTGCAGGGCGAACAGATCCCGCAGCATCGGTGCGTCCGCCTCGGCGCGCTCGTCGCGGATCTGCACCTTCGCCTCGTCGGCTAGTCGCTCGATGGTGGCGGCCTGCCGCGCGATGACCCGCGCCAGATCGTCGATGCGTTCGGTAATGCGGTCGAGGCTGGTCGTGGGTAGCGGCGCGGGGGCGTCGGATACCTCGGTCATCGCGGCCGCCGGGGCTGGATCGGTCATGCTGGAACGATAGACCCAGCCGTCGGTCCCGGCTGCTACCATCGCCGACGTGGGGGTCTACGGAATCGATCTTGGCACAACGAATTCGGCAATTGCGGCAATCGACGCGGATGGCCGGCCGGAGGTGCTGATCGGACTGAATGGCGAACCGACCGTCCCGTCTGTCGTGTTGTTCGCCTCGGCAACCGATCACGTGGTGGGGGAGGGCGCGCGGCGACAGGCCCGCCTGGACCCCGACCACGTCTGCACGCTGGTGAAACGCCGCATGGGGGATGCGGAATGGCGCTTCGGCGCGCACGGGCAGCTGTGGTCCGCGCCCGCGGTGTCCTCGCTCATTCTCAAAAGCCTTGCCGCCGATGCCGAATTCGGCGGCGGTGAACCGGTGCGGCGAGTCGTGATCACGGTGCCCGCCTACTTCGGTGACGAGGAACGCCGCGCCACCATCCAGGCCGGTACGTATGCGGGCTTCGATGTGGCGGGCGTGCTGTCCGAACCCATCGCGGCGGCACTGTCCTACGGTTTCGGGCGGCTGGACGGCGGCATCGAGATCGACAAGGGTCCGACCCGTGAGACCGTGCTCGTCTACGACCTCGGCGGCGGTACTTTCGACGCCACCGTCATCGAACTGGCCGACCGGCGCATCTCGGTGCTGGCCGTGGAGGGCGACCATCAACTCGGCGGCGCGGATTGGGACGAGCGGCTGGCACTGCATCTCTCGCAACGCTTCTGCGCCGCCAACCCGGATGCCGAAGACCCGCTGGACGATTCGGTCGGCTCCCAGCTGCTGGTCCTCGCCGCCGAACAGGCCAAACACGAACTCACCACCGCCGAGTCCACCGAGGTGGTGATCGCGCACGACGGCGCGCGGGCCGTCATCGAGCTGACCCGCGGCGAACTCGAGGCCATGACCGCCTCGCTCATGCGGCGCACCCTCGACCTCACCCGGGCCGTGCTGGCCGCGGCCGGGCAGCGCGGGGTGCGGCACGTGGATCGGCTACTGCTGGTCGGCGGCTCGTCGCGAATGCCGATGGTGGCCGAACAACTGCAGAAGGAATTCGGGCTCTTCGGCGAGCTGAGCGACCCGGACCTGTCGGTGGCGCGCGGCGCCGCCCTCTACGGCGAGAAGCTCGAGATGGAGCGGCTGGTGGCCGCCGACCTGATCACCCGCGGCCGACTACGCGACGGTGCAGCGCTTTTCGAGGCCGACCCGGTCGATTTCGAGGCGGCGCTCAAACGGGTCGCCGACTCCTTCGCGCAGCCGGTGGGTCTGGTGCGGCGCATGCTCGAGATCCAGGTCGACACCGTGGTATCGCGCGGGTTCGGGGTGCTGGCGCTGGACCCGTTCAACGGACTGGCGGCCAGCTGGCTGGTGCATCGCAATCAGACGCTGCCGATCAAGGTGAAGCGCTCCTACGGGACGGTGCGCGCCGATCAGGATCAGATCGAGCTGACCATCGTCGAGCAGCAGGGGCAGGCGGCCTCGACCCGGCCCGAAGACTCGAAAGTCTTGGTGGAAGGGCGGATCAGCGATATTCCACCCGGCTATCCGGAGGGCAGTGAGGTCCGGGTGACCTTCGAGATGGGCTTCGACGGGGTGCTGCACGTGACCGCCTATCACGTGGACGCCGATATTCCGCTGACGCTGTCGGTGCAGACCGGGGCCACTCTGTCGCAGGCGGATGTCGAGCGGGAACTGGATCAACTGCAGCGCACCCGCCGCCGGAACTCCTGAAGCCGCCGTCGACGAAAAGCCATGCACGCCTTCGATCCCAACGACTATCGCAAACGCGTCCTCGCCGCCGTCGAACGCCGGGGCGGCATCGAGGAGTCGGATGCCTTCGAGCTCTACGACATTCCGCTCGCGGAGGCCGCGCGGCTGAGTGATGCCGAGGTGGCGGCGCGGGTGCAGCAGGTGTGGACGTTGTGGCAGAAGCTGCGCGACCATCCCAAATTCCGGGTGCTGGCCGGGCTGCTGGTCGACGCGCACCGCGAACTCTCGGAACCCTTGCTACAGACCGGGTCCCGGCTCATCGAGGCCGACCGGGTACGGCAGTTGCGGGCGCGGCGCGAGGCCGAACGCTTCGAGATGCTCGATGCCGCGATCGACCGACTGGTGCAGCGCTACGGCGGGATTCCCGCGGGCAAGATTCCCGGGCTCGAGGACATCGGCCGGATGGGCGGCCTCACCCCCGCCGAGATCGCCGCCCACGTCCGCCGCCACCGCATCATCGACGAATCACCCACGCCCACACCGCCTCCGGCCGCACCCGAACTGAGCCCCGAACGCCGCCGGGAGATCCGTAAACTCCTGCTGGAACTCGAGCGCCTCCGCGACGACGACCCCGTCCCCACCCTGCTCTACGTCCTCGGCCTGAACTTCGCCGACGCCCACCACACCGCCGAGATCCGCCTCCGCGCCGACGCTCTCCGCGCCCGCACCCGCGAACTCCCACCCGGCCGCATCCGAGTAGTCCTCGACGAACTCCTCGTCCACATCGCCGACCTCCTCGAACCCGGCGGCGACCTGGTCGACGCCTACCTCCAATCCGTCATCGACGCCGTCACCGACCAACTCCGCCCCCAGGTCCGCGCCGCCGTCCTGGTCGAAGACCTCCTCGTAGCAGCCGATTTCGACTACCTCCTCGGCCAAGCCATCACCGCCGGCCTCGACCGCCCCACCGCCGAACGAATCCTCATCTCCCTCACCGACGAACTCGGCACCATCGTCGAAGGCCGCGAACACCTCGCCGCCCCACCCGGCGGCACGGCCTCCGGAAACGTCACCCCCGGCGGGGCGGAACGCGGATCGGCGGATGGTCGCAGCGCGCGGGGAGATTCGAGCGAGGCCGCCACTCGTGCGTCGAACGAGGCGACGGAAACCGGTGGAGCGCGGCAGGATTCGCGGCGCGGCGGGGCCTCGTCCCGCGACGCGGGTGCGGCAGCCGGTGGCTCTTCGAGTGCGACCGGCGCGCACCGGGATTCGGGTGGCGAGCGCGGGTTCGGTCCTCCCGATCCGGCGCACTGGCAGCGGACGCCCTATGGCGGCGGTGGTGCGCGGGAGAATGCGACCGGAGCATTCGGGGCCGGTGCGCGGGCCGGGCGTCCGTGGGAAGCGGCGTTGCGGGCGGCGCGGGGGGCGTTGCGGGCGGGGCGGCCTCGGGAGGCGGCCGGGTTTGTCGAGGATGCGCGGCGCGGCGTTGGCGACGATGCGGTCGGGGCGACAGCGGTGCGGGCGGTGGCCGAGGAGGTTCGGCGCGTGCTGGACGAGGCGGTGGTGCATTGGCGGGCGGCTGTATCCGCTTGTGCGGGGCGACGATTCGTGGAGGCGTTGACCGAGCATCTGGATTTCCTGGAGCGGCGGGCGATGGATGTCGTGAATCCGGATCCGCGAGGGGCCAGTCGGGAACTGCTGAGCGGGCGGGCGCGGGCGGCGGTTATTCAGGCGGGGCGAATGTTCGAGGATGCGCCGGCGGAGCCGCCGGACGCGCGATTGCGGGCGGTGCTGGCCGTGCTGGAAGTGTGTGCCGATCACGCGGAGGCGCGAGCGGCGCTGGCGCAGTTGCGAGTCGGTGCGCCCGGTCGGGTGACGGCCAGCCGGGAACCGGACGGGACCGTGGTGATCGCCTGGCTCGCCTCGGCCACCGAGCAGGTGGAATACCGGGTGACCCGGTTGCTGGTCGATGGGTCCTGGCGAGTGGTGGGCCGCACGCGCGGCACCGCGCTCGAGGACGGCGGCGCGGGTTCCACGGGTGCCGTGCCCGTCTACGGCGTGGTCGCGTCGATCTCCGGCCGCACCTCCGAAATGACCCGCTCCGACGGCACATCGGACGCCGACACGGCGCGCGGCACCGCCGACGACCGCCCCAGCGGCATGCCCACGGTCCGTGGCCTGACCGAACAGCGCGGCCTGCTGGTCTTCGAGTGGCCCACCGGCATCACCGAGGTCATGGTGGTGGCCCGCCCCGACGCGCCCCCGGTCGACCCGCACGATCCGCATGCCCGCCGCTGGAAGGTCACCAACATGCGCTACGAAATCGAGGGCGGCGTCCGCATCCCGCCCGAGATCCCGCGCCCCTGCCACATCGCCATCGCCTCCTGCCGCCGCGACACGGGCGGAAGCCTCACCGTCGCTACCGGCTTCGCCGCCGCCGCCCGCATCCGCTGGGTGCGCTGAGCACCGCTCGCGACGGGCGTGGGAATCTGGTGGGGGCCGGGGCTGTTGCCGCAGTGATCGGTCGTGAACAGAGAGGCGGAACCGGGTGACTCCGAAGTTGATGGCGGTGAGCGACATCCATGTCGGTCATCAGGGCAACAAGCCGGTGGTCGAGGCGATTCGCGCGGATTCGCCCGAGGACTGGCTGATTCTCGCCGGTGACGTCGGGGAGAAGACCGATGACATCAGCTGGGCGCTGGAGACCCTGCGCGCCCGCTTCGCCAAGGTCATCTGGGTGCCCGGCAATCACGAATTGTGGACCACCGCAAAGGATCCCGTGCAGATGCACGGCGCGGCCCGCTACGACTACCTGGTGTCGCTGTGCCGGGACGCGGACGTGATCACCCCGGAGGACCCGTTCCCGGTGTGGGAGGGCGCGGGCGCGGAGAACTACGGCGGCGCGGTGACGCTGGCCCCCATGTTCTTGCTCTACGACTACTCGTGGCTGCCCAAGGGCGCGAAGACCAAGGCCGAGGGCCTGGCCATCGCCAAGGACCGCAATGTGGTGGCCACCGACGAATACCTGCTCTCGGCCGAGCCGTATCTGACCCGCGATGCCTGGTGTCACGCCCGCGTCCAGTACACCCAGCGCCGCCTCGACGCGCTGCCCGCCGAGACCCCGCTGGTGCTCATCAACCACTGGCCGCTGGTCCGCCAGCCGGTCGACATGATGTGGTACCCGGAGTTCGCGCTCTGGTGCGGCACCGACCTCACCTCGGATTGGCATACCACCTACAACGTGGTGTGCATGGTCTACGGCCACCTGCACATTCCGCGCACCACCTGGTACGACGGGGTCCGCTTCGAAGAGGTCTCGCTCGGCTACCCGCGCGAATGGCAGCGCCGCGGCGTGCCCGACCCGCTGCTGCGCCAGATCCTGCCCGTCCCGGACTACGGCGACACCCTCAACGAGTGGGGCGGCCATTTCAAGATCACCCCGGAGATGCGGGCGGCCGCCCTGAAGATGAAGGAAACCGCCGAACGGCGTCGCGGCGTCTGAGCGGTCCATCCCCGGCGGGTAGCCGAAGCATTGCCCTGCGCGTGGCACGGCGTGCGCCAAGGCTATTGAGCTGTGAAGATGGTGGGCGTGCGTGATGTGCTGGCGCAGCTCATCGATCGGGTCCGGCAGGGCCCGGTCGCGCTGGCGCGAGTGGTGGCCGTGACCGGTGCCGGGCCGCGCGAACTCGGTGCCGCCATGGTCGTCACCGCCACCGGCGAGGTCATCGGATCGGTGTCGGGCGGCTGTGTCGAGGCCGCGGTCGTCGAGTCGGCGGGCGACGTCCTGGCCACCGGATGCGCGGTGCTCGAGCACTACGGCATCGCCGACCCGGACGGCATCGCCATCGGCTTGACCTGCGGCGGTGAGCTGGAAGTCTTCATCGAACCCGTCGGAGCCGAGCGCCTGCCCGACCTCGAGGCGCTCGAACAGGCGATTCACGACGGACGGTCCATCGCGTTGGCGACCACCCTCACCGGCTCACCCGCGTGGCAGCTGATCGGGCCCGTCGACACGGCCGCCGACATCAGCCGGGACGCGGTGAACATGGCCAGATCCGGTCGCACCGGCACCATCGGTTCCGCGGATTGCGAGCCGCCCTACCCGCCGCGCGCCTTCGTGCAGAGTTTCGGTTCCCCCGCGCGCATGATCCTGGCCGGGGCCAATGATTTCGTCCGCGCCCTGAGTCGGCTCGGCGCGCAACTCGGCTACCGGGTCACCGTCGTGGATGCCCGCGAAACCTTCGCCACCGCAACCCGATTCCCCGCCGCTCAGCAGGTCGTGGTCGACTGGCCGCACCGCTATCTGCGCCGCGAACACGACTGCGGTCGCCTCGACGCCCGCACCGTCGTATGCGTGCTCACCCACGACGCCAAATTCGATGTCCCCATGCTCGCCGCGGCGCTCGAGCTCCCCGGCCTCGCCTTCGTCGGAGCGCTGGGATCGCGTCGCACCCATCGGGACCGGGTTGCGCGGCTGGCGGCCGCGGGCATCGGACCCGACCGCCTCGGCCGCCTGCGCAGTCCGCTCGGCCTGGACCTCAATGCCTCGACCCCCGAGGAGACCGCGGTGTCCATCGCCGCCCAGATCATCGCGGAGGCAGGCGGAGCTTCGGGCCGTCCCCTCGATGAGGGGGACGGCCCGATTCACCGCTGAATTACTCAGGGTTCACTGCTGAATCACTCCGGGCGGACCTGTTCGGCCTGCATGCCCTTCTGGCCGCGGGCCGCGACGAACGACACGCGCTGGCCGTCCTTGAGGGATCGGAAGCCATCGCTCTCGATCGCCTTGAAGTGGACGAACAGGTCATCGCCTCCACCATCGGGTGCGATGAAGCCGAACCCCTTTTCGTCGTTGAAGAACTTCACGGTCCCGCTCTGCCTGTCGGCCATAGCCAAACTCATTTCGTATGAGGGGGGACGAGCAATGACGGTCAGGATGCCCGTCACTTTCTTGATCATCCCTTGTCGGGCCATCGCGGGAGGGTTTCTCGAGCGGTGAGCCCCGTCGGGGATTGCCGTCGACAATACGACTCCCCGTCCTCACCCCGGTGTTTGCGCTGCGCGAGTTCAGTGTTCCGCTGCCGTTCGGAGCTCGGTGAGCCAGGCTTCCAGGCCTGCGCCGAGGAACCCGGTGGAGGTCGAAATGTCCGCTTCTACCTGCGCTCCGGTCCAGTTCTCCTCGGTCTGTACGAGGACGCCGTCGGCGACGGGAGTGAATGTCCACACATGGGTGCCGCCCTCGATGGTCAACCCGTCGCCGACGGCGGGTCCGGTCCAGCGCAGGCATCGGTGATCGCCGACCTGCTGGACGGTGGAGGTGATGCCGAGGGTGGTCGCGGGCGTCGAGGCGCTGGCGGGGACGGGTGTGGTCCAGTGGAAGCTCGAACCCGGCTGCAGCGGACCGGAATCCAGGCGCTGCACGGTGGCGACCGGGGGCTGCCAGGCGGGCCAGCGTTCGACGTCGGTCTGCAGGTTCCAGATGGTGTCCAGGGGCGCCTTGATGAGCGCCTCGGTCCGGTAGTGGATGGGGGCGGCCAGGTCGATGGTCTGTCCCTCGCAGTTCAGCGGGGCGGGCTCCGGGGTGTCGGCGGCGGCGGGAGTGGTTGTGGCGCCGAGGATTCCGGCGGTCAGTGCGAGGCCGAGCAGGGCTGCGCGGCGGCGGGACTTCGGGGCGGGGGTGCGGTTCATGATGCTGCTCCTGATTCGCGACTTGTTAGAAGCTATCGATTTAGTTAGAAGCTATAACCGATCGATGGTTAGAGTCAATAGGGAAAGTGATAACCTCTAACTGAACGACGCCGACGAGCTGAACCGAGGAGCCGCTGTGGTGGGTGCGACGAGTTCGCGGGAGCGCTATCGCGAGCAGATCCGTGCGGAGATCAAGGAGCGCGCCTGGGAGCAGATCGCGACCTCCGGCGCTTCCGCCTTGTCGCTCAATGCGATTGCCAAGCAGGTCGGCATGAGCGGTCCCGCGCTCTACCGGTACTTCGCCGGGCGCGACGACTTGATCACCGAGCTCATCCGCGATGCGTATCGCAGCCTCGCCGACGCCGTCCGTACCGCCTTCGACGCGGGCGCGGACGTGGCCGGACTGGCGCACGTGGTCCGGGAATGGGCGCTGTGCGATCCGCAGCGCTACTTCCTGCTCTACGGCACACCCGTCCCCGGCTATCACGCGCCGGCGGACACCACGCTGATCTCCGACGAGATCATGACCGTGCTCAGCGCCGCCCACGCCAAACTGCCGGTCCGGGCCGAGCAGGCCCTGCCCCGGGCCCTGTCGTTCTGGACCCGGGTGCACGGTGTGCTGTCGCTGGAGCTGGCCGGGCATTTCACCGGGATGGACTTCGACCCGGCCGCGCTGTTCGCCGCCGAGGTCGACCAGTTGGTGACCGGCTGACCCTCAGAGCAGATGTTCGATACGAACCGGGATCTCGCGCAGGTGTTTTCCGGTGGCGTGCGAAATCGCGTTGATGATGGCCGCGGCCGCCCCGATCATCCCGAGCTCGCCGAGTCCCTTCACACCCAGCGGATTGACGATCCCGTCGGCGACCTCGACGAAGCTGATGTCGACCTCGGGCGCGTCCGCATTGACGGGCAGCAGATATTCCAGCAGTGAGGGATTGGCCCACGCCCCGCTGCGCCGATCCGGCAGCGTCGCCTCCATCAGGGCCTGCGACAGCCCCCAGTTCATCCCGCCCAGCACCTGACTGCGCGCCAGCTTCGCATTCAGCACCCGCCCGGGCGCGTACGCGCCGACCATCCGCCGCACCCGCACCAACCCGAGCTCGGGATCGACCGCCACCTCCGCGAACTGTGCCCCGAAACTGATGCGGCCGAACGGCAGATCCGCGGCCGGGGGATGCCAGGTGCCGATGGTCTCCACATCGGTGAGGTGATGCCGCGCCAGCAGCGCCGAATACGTCTCGCCCACCGCGGGATTCGACCGCACCCGCAACCGGCCCGCGACGGTTTCGATCTCCAGCGCGATCCGGCCGTGCAGCGGCGACTCGGGGTCACCCACCGCCAGCGCGATCACCTGCTGGCGCAGATCGGTGCACGCGGTGTGCACGGCCGCACTGATCATGCCCGCACCCATGGACCCGACCGCCGCGGCGATGTTCGGATAGTCGGTATCGCCGATATCGACTCGGATGCGGTCGAATTCGATGCCCATGGCGTCCCCGGCCACCTGCGCCATGGTGGTGGCCACGCCGGTGCCGAACTCCTGGGTGCCCGCCTGCACGATCAATGCCCCGTCGGCCAGCAGCCGCGCGTGCGCCCGCTGCGGTTGCCCCGGTTCGTAGACCGGATATCCGGCGGTGGCCATGCCCCAGCCGAGGACCCAGCTCCCGTCGGTGCGGGCCGGACCGCGACCGGTGTCGGGCCAGCCGAAGCGTTCGGCGGCGACACGCACGCATTCGGCATACCCGTCGGAGCTCCACGGATGCCCGCTCTCCGGGTCGATGGTGGCGTGGTTGTGCAGCCGTAATGCCATGGGGTCGCGTCCGATCGCGGTCGCGAGCTCGTCGACGGCGCATTCCAGGGCGAGCATGCCCGACGCCTCGCCGGGCCCGCGCATGAACGTCGGGGTCATGGTGTTGCCGCGAATCAGGCGATATTGGCCGTCCCAGTGGGGAATCGCGTACGCCTGCCCGGCCACGCCCAGTGACACCTCGGCCCAGTTGTCGAAAGGTGAAGTGACCGAGAGCTTGTGGTGCCGCAGACCGGTGAAGGTGCCGCGGTCGTCGCAGGTGATGGTGACGCGCTGCTCTTGTTCCTCGCGCAATCCGGTGCCGTAGAACATCTGCTCGCGGGTGAGCACCACCTTGACCGGCCGCCCCAGCTCGCGGGCGAGCATGGGGGCGAGGGTGACGTGCGGCCAGATCAGGGCCTTGGCCCCGAAACCGCCACCGACATAGTGCGATACGACGCGCACGTGGCCGGGTGACATGCCCAGGTAGGCGGCCACGGTGGCCTGGGTGGCCGACACGCCCTGGGTGGCGTCGTAGACGGTGACGGTATCGCCGTCCCAGCTCGCGGCCGTGGCCGAGCATTCGATGGGATTGTGGTGGTTGGCGGCGAAATGGTAAGTGAGATCGACCGAATGGGCGGCGGAGGCCAGAGTGGAGTCGAAGTCGCCGCGCGACTGCACCGCCGGCACAAGATCGCAGAACACCTTCTCCGGCTGATACTGCGCGTGGCGTCCGTCCGCGAGCCGGATGAGCGGGTGGCCCTCGTCGTAGCGGGCGGTGACGAGTTCCGCCGCGTGCTGCGCGATGTCGAAGGTGTCCGCCACGACCACCGCGATGGGCTGGCCGTAGTAGTGAATCGCGGTGTCCTGCATGGGAAAGAAGGTCTGCCCGGGGGAGGGGCCGCCGAACCCGGACGGCCACTGCGGCGGGATCGCCGCCACCTTGGGCAGGTTCTCGTGCGTGTAGACCGCGACCGCCCCGGCCGCGAGCGCCGCGGTGACATCGACGGACAGCACTGTGCCGCTGCCGATTCGAGCGCCCACCAGCACCGCGTGCGCCAGTCCGTGCAACGGCACCTCGGCGGTGTACTGCGCCGCGCCGGTCACCTTGGCGCGCCCGTCGATGCGATCGAAGCCCTGCCCGACCAGCGGCCGGGCCGCGGTGGCGGTCATCGTTTGCCTCCCGAATTCAGCTGCTGCGCTACCGTTTCCAGTGCTCGCACCAGGGTGCGCTGGGCGAGTTCGGCCTTGAAGGCGTTCATGGGATGCGAGGTGTCGGCGGCCTGCAGTTCGGTCGCGGCGGCCTTGGCGAAGTTCTCCCGGGTGGCCGAGACGCCGATGAGCATCTGCTCGGCGATGCGGGCCCGCCACGGCTTGGTGGCGATGCCGCCCAACCCGATCCGCACATCCAGCACGGTGCCGTCCGCGACGCTCAACGCCACCGCCGCGGAGGTGAGAGCGAATTCGTAGGACTCCCGGTCGCGGACCTTCAGGTAGTGCGAGTGGCGCGCGAACGGCAGGGCGGGCACGTCGATGCGGGTGATCAGTTCGTCGGCCGCGATCGGATGCTCCAGGTGCGGGGTGGTGCCGGGCAGCAGGAAGAAGTCGCCGAAGGCGATACGGCGTTCCCCACGCGGACCCCACACGGTGACCATCGCATCCAGGGCGACCAGGGGGATCGCCACATCCGAGGGATGGGTGGCGAAGCACTGCGGGCTGGTGCCCAGGATCGCGTGCCCGCGGTGCAGGCCGTCGACAGCGTCACAGCCCGAGCCGGGATCGCGCTTGTTGCAGGCGCTTTCGGGCTCCCGGAAGTACGAGCAGCGCACCTTCTGCATGAGGTTGCCGCCCATGGTCGCCATATTGCGCAACTGCGCCGACGCGCCTTTCCACAGGGCCACCGACAGGAACGGATAGCGTTCCATCACACCGGGTTCCGCCGCCACCTCGCTCATCTTGGCCAGGGCGCCGATGCGCAGCCCGCCATCGGGGGTATGGGTGATGCCGCCCAGTGGCAGCCAAGTGATGTCGACGATATTGTCCGGCTCCATCGCGCCGATGCGCAGCATGTCCACCAGCGTGGTGCCACCGGCCAGGAAAACCGTTGCGGGCCTGGCGGTCACGGTGCTGACGGCCTGTTCGACGGTGGTTGGGCGGGCGTAGGCGATCGGCTTCATGACGCACCGCCCTGGCGCCGCACGGTATCTCGGTCCTGGAGCATGGCATCCCGGCCTTGGCAGACGGCGTCACGAATGTTCTGATACGCCGCGCACCGGCAGATATTGCCGCTCATCCACTCCGCTATCTCGGCGCCGGATTCGGCGTGGCCCTCCTCGATGCATTTGATGGCCGACATGATCTGCCCGGGAGTGCAGTAGCCGCACTGGAATCCGTCGGTCTCCAGGAACGCCTGCTGCACCGGATGCAGCCGGTCCCCGTCGGCAATGCCCTCGATGGTGGTGATCTCGCGGCCCTCGGCGGCCAGCGCCAACGTCAGGCAGGCCAGCACGCGCCGGTTGTCGATCCACACCGTGCAGGCCCCGCAACCACCCTGATCACAGCCCTTCTTGGTGCCGGTCAGGTGCAGATGCTCGCGCAGGGCGTCCAGCAGGCTGGTGCGTGGTTCCAGGACCGTGTAGTACTCGTGGCCGTTGACGCGCAGGGTGGTCATGGTGCGGGTGGGCCCGATGAATTCGGCCGGTGCGATGCCGGTCCGTTTCGACGGTTCGACTGTCATGCCTCGCCTCCTGCCTCGCGGACTGCAGGAGTACCGCGATGGTTGCCGGACTGCGGTTGGGATGAGCTGGCAAAAGCCTAGCAACGTTCGCGAGAGTGCGCGCGGCCACGATCGCGGCCGGTACGAGCGGTCAGGCGGTCCCGGCCTGCCCGGTAGGCTCGATCCGGCAGTGCAGGACGCGAGCAGGAGGCGGTCATCGAGGAGCGGGCAGTCGCGGCGACGGAGTCGGCGCGCATACTCGGCAGGATTCTGCCCAACGGGGTCGCCGCGGCCGAGCTGACGGTGTACCCGGAGGACCTGAAACCGCATCCCGGCGAGGAACATCTGATCGCCCGCGCGGTGGAGAAACGGCGGCGCGACTTCATCGGCGCGCGGTACTGCGCCCGGCAGGCGCTCACGCAGCTCGGCGAACCGGCCGTCGCCATCGGCAAGGCCGAGGACGGAGCGCCCGCCTGGCCGCGCGGCATCGTCGGCAGCCTGACCCATTGCGACGGGTACAAGGCCGCCGCGCTCGGGCACAAGCTGCGGGTGCGATCCATCGGCATCGACGCCGAACCGCACGACCGGCTCCCCGACGGGGTGCTGGAATCGGTGAGCCTGCCGCCCGAGCGTGAGTGGCTGGCCGCCGTGCTGCCCGGCACCGACCTGCACCTGGACCGGCTGCTGTTCTGCGCGAAGGAGGCCACCTACAAGGCGTGGCGTCCGCTGACCGGCCGCTGGCTCGGATTCGAGGACGCGCACATCACTTTCACCGTGGACGAGGAGTCCGCGGGCGGCGGTGCGGGCACCTTCCACACCGACCTGCTGATCCCCGGCCAGGTGACCGACGGCGGCACCCCGCTGAGCTCGTTCGACGGCCGCTGGCTGATCAGCGACGGCCTCATCCTGACCGCGATCGTGGAGGCGTGATGATGACCGATCCGGGCACCCTGCCCGCCGCGGCCGAGTACGACAAGTCCGCCACGGACGGGCTGGACAAGCCCGCTGGGGACGAGCGCGCCGAGTCCACCGGGGACGGGCCGGACAAGCCTGCCGCGGAGGAGCGCGACAAGGCCACCGTGGACACACGCGAGATGTCCGCCGAGGGCAAGCGGGACAAGCGGACCCGTGAGCCGCGACCGCCCCGGCGCGAGAAGTTGCCGCCGCTCGTCGATGCGTTCGGAGGCTTGGTCATCGTCGACAAGGACGGTGGCTGGACCAGTCACGACGTGGTCGCCAAGGGTCGAGGACTGTTGCGCACCAAGAAGGTCGGGCATGCCGGCACCCTGGACCCGATGGCCACCGGCGTGCTGGTGCTGGGCGTGGAGCGCGCCACCAAACTGCTCGGCCAGCTGATCCTGACCACCAAGGCCTACACCGCCACCATCCGGCTGGGGCAGTCCACGATCACCGATGACGCCGAGGGCGAGGTCACCGCGACGACCGCGGCCGGGCATCTCGAGGATGCCGAGATCGCAAAGTACGTCGCGGAATTGACCGGCGACATCCAGCAGGTCCCCGCTACCGTCAGCGCGATCAAGATCAATGGTGAGCGGGCCTACGCCCGCGCCCGCGCCGGTGAAGAGGTGGAGCTGGCCGCCCGGCCCGTCACCGTGAGCCGCTTCGAGGTGCTGGAGCGCCGCGATATCGACACCGGGACAACACAATTCGTGGACCTGGATGTCGAGGTGGAGTGCTCGTCGGGCACCTACATTCGTGCGCTGGCCCGCGATCTGGGTGAAAAGCTGGGCGTCGGTGGACATCTCACCGCGCTGCGGCGCACCCGCGTCGGCCCCTTCACCCTCGAGCATGCCCGCACCCTCGAACAGCTGGCCGCAGCGGCCGCCGCCGGTGAGCCCATGCTGAGCCTGGATATCGATGCCGCCGTACGCACCGCCTTCGAGGTCCGTGAGATCACCGAGGCCGAGGCGGGGGATCTGCGCAACGGCCGCTGGCTGGAACCGATTGGTCTGCAAGGCGTCTACGCCGCCATCGACCCGGCCGGACACGCTGTCGCGCTGATCAAGGAGTCCGGCAAGCGCGCCGCCTCGGTGATGGTGGTGCGCCCCGCCAACCTCTGAGCGGTGTAACTCTGCGCGGGACCCGCCGGAGGCGAATCGCCGCGCAGCACCGCCGACGGCGAATCTCCGCGTGGCACTGCCCAACCGCCGACCCGGCACTGCCCAATCGTGCCCGCGGTCGATGCTGCCGGGCGCACCATGGAAAGGTCGTTCGGCCGCGTAGAGGAGGCGATCATGGCCACCGACCTGTCGCAGGAATCCATGAAGCAGTTTGTCGCCGACCACTTCGAGGAGTTCGTGAACCGGCGCAACGCCGCGGTCATCCACCGCAACATGACCCCCGACTTCCTCGACCACGACGGCCCCGGCGGCAGGCCCACCGACCTCACCGGCGACGAGAAGATGATGCTCGGCATGTACGAGGCCATGCCCGACCTGCACGTCACCGTGGTCGACATGCTCGCCGAGGGCGACAAAGTCATGTGCCGCAACATCTGGCGCTGGACCGACCGCGCCACCGGCCAGCCCATGACCTTCCAAGGCTTCGTCCTCTGGCGCTTCCAGGGCCGCCGCATCGCCGAACGCTGGGCCACCGTCACCCAGCCTTCACCGCATCCCGGCTGGGCGTAACCCCAAGTCCGACAACCTATTCGGCGGCAAGCAGTGCGGACGCGACCGAAAATCGCTGGCGACGCACGAGCCCGCGAGCGTAGCGTGAAATACCTCGACGCGGGGTAGCGCAGTTAGGCAGCGCATTGGTTTCATATGCCAGAGGTCGCGGGTTCGAATCCCGCCCCCGCTACGACCGACGGCCCCGGGTTTCAGCCCGGGGCCGTCGCCGTTCCGCGACACCGGTCGCGCCGTAATTCGCTGGCCGCGTGGCGACGTCCTCCGTAGCGTGAGAACCCTCGACGCGGGGTGGAGCAGCCGGTCAGCTCGCCGGTCTCATATGCCGGAGATCGCAGGTTCGAATCCTGCCCTCGCGACGTGCACGGCCCCGGGATCACCGTCCCGGGGCCGTTTCGTGTCACCGGCCCTCGACACGGTCGCCGAATGCCGGTGGGCGGCGGCGGTTCCGGCTGGTCGCGCGCGGGGTGTCGCGCACGGCGGGTTTCCGCGGGGTTGTGGTTCGGGTGTGGGGGCCGCGTACGGTTCAGGGGTGGAGTTGCGGCAGTTGCGGTATTTCGTCGCGGTGGCGGAGGAGCTGCATTTTCGGCGGGCGGCGGAGCGATTGTTCATTTCGACTCCGACGTTGAGCCAGCAGATTCGCGCCATCGAGCGGGAAGTGGGCGGGCCGTTGCTCATTCGCGGCAACCACGGGGTGGAGTTGACCGCGGCCGGGGAAGTGCTGCTGAAGAATGCCCGAAATGTCCTGGAGGCCGCCGAGATCGCGCTGCGGGAGACCCGCGCGATCGCGCAGCCCGGCAATGCGGTGTTCCGGCTCGGCATCGTGAACGGCGCGCCGAAATGGCTGCCCGGCCGGATGGAGGCGCTGCTCAAGGCGCGGCAGCCGGGGGTGCGGGTCGCCCTCACCACCGGCACGAGCGGCGATCAGGCCCGACTGCTCGATCGCGACGAGGTCGATCTCGCGGTGCTGCGCCTGCCGGTGCGCCTGGCCGACCATCTCACTTGCACGCCGATCGCCGACGAGGAGTTGGGGATCGTCATGTCCCGGGAGAATCCGCTGGCCGCAGCGGGTTCGGTGGAACCGTCCCGCATCGGCGGCCATGAACTCATCATGTTCGCCCGCGATGCGGCACCGGAGGTCCACGACTCGGTGCTCGAGCAGTTGCGGGAGCGGGGCGCCTCGGTGGTGCTCAGCGACAGCGCCATGAGCCACGCGCAGATGCTGCAACTGCTGCCGCTGCGTCCCGAAGCCATCGGCGTGGGCTCCGCCCGCACCGCCGCGGTGCCCGGCCTGGTCTGGCGGCCGCTGCAGCCGCGCCCGCTGGTCATCACCTACGCGGCCGCCTGGCGCGCCACCACCCGCAACCCGTTGCTGCACACCATGGCCGACGCGCTCGCGGGCGGATTGCGGCTGTCCTCGGACTGATCCGCCTGACCGTCAGGGGACCGACACGGGCCGCAGGCAGCTCTCCAACGGAGTGACGATCGAGCAGAGGGCCGGTTTACGGGTCGGGCGGTAGTCGGCGGGCACGCCCTGGGCGGCTGTGATGGTTTTGAAGGCGGGTACCGCGTCGGTGGGGTGCCGCGTCAGGCTCGGGTCGTTGCGGACGTCGACGGTGTAGAGGCCGAATCGCGGTGAGTAGCTGCCCCATTCGTAGTTGTCGGTGAGGCTCCAGTAGTTGTAGCCGATGACGTCGATGCCGTCGGCCTTGGCGCGTTGCAGCCAGTAGACGGTGTCGCGGAGATGATCGGCGCGGTCGTAGCCGTCTGCGCGTGGTGCCGCGTCATCGGTCGGCAGGCCGTTCTCGACCACATACAGCGGCAGGCCGGGGAACTTCTCGGCGTAGGTGCGCAGGTCGTAGTAGATGCCCTCGGGTTCGATGGCGTTGTTCCACAGGTCGCTGCCCACCAGCGAGGCGCTGGGCAGATGCTGCAGGGACACACCGTAATAGAAGTCGAGGCCGACGAAATCGAGCTTGCCCTTGACCCGGTCGGCGAAGAGCAGGTCGGTCAGGTTCTGCACCATCGGGTACTGCGCGATATTGCTGGTCACGCGTGCGCCGGGCTGCCGCTGGTGGATGTAGTCGTAGATGCCGCTGTGCGCGGCGACCAGCCGATCGAACATGGCCGGGGCGTCGAGCAGCCCGATGTCGCCGATCTGAATCGATTGCGCCACATAGCCCATCGGCTCGTTGATGGTCACCCACATCGGGTCGTCGGCGGCGTACCGGTCGACGACGCGACGCATATTGGTGAGCCAATCCGCCACCATGCCCTGGTTCTTCCAGCCACCGCGATCGGCCTCCCAGCCGGGAATCACCCAGTGGTCCAGGGTCAGCATCGGCCGCATCCCAGCCGCCTTGATCTTCGCGATGACCCGGTCGTAGAACTGGAAGCCGTTCTCGTCCCAGGTGTTCGGCTGCGGCTGCACCCGCGCCCATTCGATGGACAGCCGGTACACCTTCAGCCCCATGCCCGCGGCCAGATCGATGTCCTCGGCATACCGGTCGTAGAAATCGACCGAATTCCGGTACGTGTCATGCGCTTTCCCGGAATTGGCATACCGCAGCCAATTGCTGTCGGGTGCATGCCCTTCGGACTGGAACCCCGCCATGGCCACGCCCCACAGGAAGTCCGGCCCCAGCGCTGGAACGCTGGTCGGCGCGCCCGAGCTACCGGTCCCGGACCCGCTCGCACTCCCGGAGGCCGACCCGCTGCCCGAACCACTACCCGACCCGCTGGAACTGCCGGACCCGGCGATGTCGGCGGGGTCCGCCGCGGCGACGGCGGCACTCCCGGCGATGACGGCCAGCGCGGTCAACATCGAGCACATGACTCGTGAACGTTTCACACCCGGGGACCATACTGGTCACTCGTCCAATATGCGACCGATTCGGCCACATCACCTCCGGCGTTAGCCCGGGCCTCACACGCCTTCGATCGCGCGTCGTGGACCGTGATGCGCGCTGCGAGTTGACTGAAAGTCATGACAGACAAGGGATTCGAAGGACGGACCGGCCGAGTGGTGGTCGTGGGTGGCGGCTCCGGAATGGGCCAGGCGATCGCCGACGCGCTGCTGGCCGAGGGTAACGAGGTGATCATCGTCGGGCGCTCGGAGCAGCGGCTGGCCGACGCGGTCCGCGAACTCGGCGACGGCAAACTCACCGCCATCGCCGCGGACGTCACCGATGAGGAGCAGGTTGCGCGGCTGTTCGAGACGGTCGGGACCGTCGATCACGTCATCACCACCGCTGCGGATATCAGGGGTTCCTACGGGCCCATCGCAAACTTCGATTTCGAACACGGCCGCGGCATGATCGAGACCAAGCTGATCGGGACGATGCTGCTGGCCAAGCACGCGCGGCTGAGCGAGAACGGCTCGCTCACCTTCATTTCCGGCATTGCCGCCTACCGCCCGGCGGTCGGCGGGGCCATGGTGGCCGCGGTGAACGCCGCGCTCGAGGGCTTGGCGCGGGCACTCGCGGTGGAGTTGAGCCCGATTCGGGTTAACGCGGTCTCGCCCGGCTGGGTGCTCACCGACATCTGGGACGCGATGCCCTGGGACGACAAGGACGAGCGCCTGCGGGCCATGGCCGACAAGCTCCCCGCCCAGCGCCTGGGGCGCCCGGAAGACATTGCGGCGGCGGTGCTTTCGGTGATCCACAACCCGTTCATCACCGGCACCGTGCTGCACGTCGACGGCGGCCACCGGCTGGTCTGACCCGCTAGTGCGCCTCGCTCAACCAGATGGCCTCGGCGGCAATGCTGCCGAGGTCGATGGTGCGTTCCTCGACGCGCACGGCGATGGTGCCCGCGAAGTCGCGGCGCTCGACCACCGCGATCGGGGTGTCCAGGGCGATGCCCAGGGAATCGAAGTAGCGCAGCATGGCCGGGTCGGAGTCGGAGATGCGGGCCACCCGGCCGGATTCACCGGCGTCGAAATCGCTGAGCTGCCGGGCCGGGGGAGTGGGGACCGCGCCGTCGACCGACGGGATGGGGTCGCCGTGCGGATCCCGGTCGGGGTGGCCGAGTTTGGCGTCGATGCGCTCCATCAGCGTTTCGGAGACCGCGTGCTCGAGCACCTCGGCCTCGTCGTGCACCTCGTCCCAGCCGTAGCCGAGCTCGTTGACCAGGAAGGTTTCGATGAGCCGATGCCGGCGCACCATGGCGATGGCGGCGCGGCGCCCGTCCTCGGTGAGGGTGATGGACCCGTAGCGCGCGTGCTCGACGAGTCCTTGGTCGGCCAGCTTGCGCACCGCCTCCGACACCGTCGACGCGGACACCCCGATCTTCTCGGCGAGCAGCTTGGTCGTCACCTTTTCCTGCGACCACTCCCGGGCCGTCCAGATCACCTTCAGGTAGTCCTGCGCGACCGAGGACAGCTCCGGCGCGATGCTGGTGGCATGGGTCGTGGTGGTCCCGTGAGATTCGGAAGATGCGGACGTATCGGCCAACTCGCGGCGGGTGGCGATGTCTCGTTTTCCGGGCACGTACCCGAGCTTAGGCACACCTGGCGCGGTTTCCCACATCGGCTCGCACGCTGGTAGGGGCGATGCCGCGCCGAGCGCAGGGACCGTGTTGTCCAGAGCGCAGGCACCGTGCCGCGGCAAGCCCCCGCCCCGGTGAACGCACGGTGACGGGCATGCTTCCACCCGTGAAGATCGGCACGGCCGAATATTGTCTGTGACGCGCTTTGCGTAGGCTTCCTCTGTGCAGAGATGGCGAAGCCTCGACGAGATGCCCGCGGACTGGGGCCGGTGTGTCCTCACGATCGGGGTGTTCGACGGCGTGCACCGCGGTCACGCCCAGCTCATCAGCCGCGCGGTGAAATCCGCTGCGGTGCGCGGTGTTCCGTCGGTGCTGATGACCTTCGACCCGCATCCGCTGGACGTGGTGCGACCCGGTTCGCATCCGGCGCAGCTGTCCACGCTGCACCGGCGGATGGAACTGGTCGAGGAACTCGGTATCGACGTGTTCGTGGTGATGCCGTTCACCCGCGACTTCATGAAGCTCACCCCGCAGGAATATGTCGAGGAGCTGCTCGTCGATCGGCTGCACGTGTCCGAGGTCGTGGTGGGCGACAACTTCACCTTCGGCAAGCAGGCCGCGGGCACCCTCGACACCATGCGCGAACTCGGCCGCGAGCACGGCTTCGATGTCGACGGCGTGCAGTTGCTCGGTGAGCACGCGGTCACCTTCTCCTCCACCTACATTCGCGGCTGCCTGGGCGACGGCAATGTGGGTGCGGCCGCCGAGGCGCTGGGCCGCCCGCACCGCGTCGAGGGCGTGGTCGTGCACGGCGACGGCCGCGGCAAGGGCCTGGGCTTCCCGACCGCGAACGTGGCCCCGACCATGCATGCGGCGATCCCCGCCGACGGCGTGTACGCGGGCTGGTTCACCGTGCTGGAACCCGGTGACGCGCTGGCGGGCGAACGACACATGGCCGCCATCTCCGTGGGCACCAATCCGACCTTCGACGGCCGCAATCGCACCGTCGAGCCGCACATCCTCGATTTCGACGCCGACCTCTACGGCAAGCACGTCGCGGTGGATTTCGTCGAACAGCTGCGCGGCATGCGGAAATTCGACTCCATCGAGGATCTGGTGGAGGCCATCGGCAAGGACGTCGATCAGGCCCGCAAGGTGCTCGACGACGAGACCGGTGAATAGCCTCGCCCCTTCGGACCGGGTTGGCAGGGCCGATTTCCGCCGGAAACAACCGCTCCGGTAAGGTGGCACGTCGGGTTTGCTGCGGTCCGCGGTTGCTGCCCAATCGGGTTTTCCCGGTCACCTTTTTCGCGCGGACTGAAACAAGGAGATTCAGTGGCTCTCACCACCGAGCAGAAGAAGACGATTCTCGCCGAGTACGGCCTGCACCCGACTGACACCGGTTCCCCGGAGGCTCAGATCGCGCTGCTGTCGAAGCGGATCGCCGACCTCACCGAGCACCTCAAGGTGCACAAGCACGACCACCACACCCGCCACGGTCTGCTCGCGCTGATCGGTCGCCGTCGTCGCCTGTCGAAGTACCTGCAGGCCAACGACATCGAGCGTTACCGTTCGCTGATCGAGCGTCTGGGCCTGCGTCGCTGATTTCAGTGACGTCATTCCGTCATGCAGGGGCGACATGCCTGTGCGGGCGGAGGTAGTTGACGAACCGGCCGACGAGGAGGCATAGAATCTCCTCGTTGGCCTTTCGTATATGTGTCCGATTTCCCCAGGAGGGGGAGGTCGAGACGGGTATACGCCAACAGAAGCCGTATGCACCCGCCGCGTGGCGTCGGTCTTCGGTAGTGGCTTTTCGGGGCGCGAAGTGAGATGAACCATGCGCGCCCGGAGGGCTTCGATCGATGATCGCCTCCGCGTCGCCCTTCCCAGGGATCAGGCCGGGTGTGCGTGCGCCGACCACGAGGGTTGGCGCGCGCCCATGTCGGGTACGGCCGACGAGCCGGATCGCACGAGACGAATGTGCGAACCCCGGCGAAGACGAGAGGTTGAGATAAAACACATGTCTGACACACAGACCAGTTCCGCCGCCGAGGTCGAGCCCGGCGTTTTCGAGTCCGTCGCCCTGATCGACAACGGCAGCTACGGAACTCGCACCATCCGTTTCGAGACCGGCCGCCTGGCCAAGCAGGCCGCGGGTTCCGTGGTCGCCTACCTCGACGACGAGACCATGCTGCTGTCGGCGACCACCGCCTCCAAGCAGCCCAAGGATCAGTTCGACTTCTTCCCCCTGACGGTGGACGTCGAGGAGCGCATGTACGCCGCGGGCCGCATCCCCGGCTCGTTCTTCCGTCGTGAGGGCCGTCCCTCCACCGACGCCATCCTGACCTGCCGCCTGATCGACCGGCCGCTGCGTCCGTCCTTCGTCGACGGCCTGCGCAACGAGATCCAGGTCGTCGTGACCGTCATGTCGCTGGATCCCAAGGATCTGTACGACGTGGTCGCGATCAACGCCGCCTCGGCGTCCACCCAGATCGCGGGCCTGCCGTTCTCCGGTCCGGTCGGCGGCGTGCGCGTCGCGCTGATCGAGGGCCAGTGGGTCGCGTTCCCGACCGTGGAGCAGCTGGAAGGCGCCGTGTTCGACATGGTCGTCGCCGGCCGCGTGGTCGAGGGTGACGTCGCCATCATGATGGTCGAGGCCGAGGCCCCGAGCCACGTGCTGACCCTGATCGCCGACGGTGCCACCGCGCCGACGGAAACCGTTGTGGCCGAGGGCCTCGAGGCCGCCAAGCCGTTCATCGCCCGCCTGTGCAAGGCGCAGTCGGACCTGGCCGCGCTGGCCGCCAAGCCGACCGGCGAGTTCCCGGTCTTCCTGCCCTACCAGGCCGACGCCTACGAGGCCGTCGAGGGCACCGCCAAGCGTGAGCTGAACCAGGCGATGTCCATCGCGGACAAGCAGGAGCGCGAGGCGAAGATCGACGAGATCAAGCTCGATGTGCTCTCCGAGCTGGCCGAGTCCTTCGCGGGCCGCGAGAAGGAGATCGGCGCGGCGTTCCGCTCGGTCACCAAGAAGCTGGTCCGCCAGCGCATCCTGACCGACAGCTTCCGCATCGACGGCCGTGGGCTCGCGGACATCCGCGCCCTGTCCGCCGAGGTCGCCGTGGTGCCCCGCGCCCACGGTTCGGCGCTGTTCGAGCGTGGCGAGACCCAGATCCTGGGCGTCACCACCCTGGACATGGTGAAGATGGCGCAGCAGGTCGACTCGCTCGGCCCGGAGACCTCCAAGCGCTACATGCACCACTACAACTTCCCGCCGTACTCCACCGGTGAGACCGGCCGCGTGGGCTCGCCCAAGCGCCGCGAGATCGGCCACGGCGCGCTCGCCGAGCGCGCCCTGATGCCGGTGCTGCCGTCGCAGGAGGAGTTCCCGTACGCCATCCGTCAGGTCTCGGAGGCGTTGAGCTCCAACGGTTCCACCTCGATGGGTTCCGTGTGCGCCTCGACCCTGTCGCTGCTGAACGCCGGTGTGCCGCTGAAGGCCCCCGTCGCCGGTATCGCCATGGGCCTGGTGTCGGACACCGTGAAGAACGACAAGGGTGAGGACGAGGTCCGCTACGTGGCCCTCACCGACATCCTGGGCGCCGAGGATGCCTTCGGCGACATGGACTTCAAGGTCGCCGGTACCCGCGAGTTCGTGACCGCGCTGCAGCTGGACACCAAGCTCGACGGCATCCCGTCGCAGGTGCTGGCCGGTGCGCTGAACCAGGCCAAGGACGCTCGCTACACGATCCTGGATGTGATGGCCGAGGCCATCAACACCCCGGACGAGATGAGCCCCTACGCTCCGCGCGTCACCGCGATCAAGATCCCGGTCGACAAGATCGGCGAGGTGATCGGACCCAAGGGCAAGGTGATCAACCAGATCACCGAGGACACCGGCGCCAACATCTCCATCGAGGATGACGGCACCGTGTTCGTCGGTGCGACCGACGGCCCGTCGGCGCAGGCCGCGATCGACGCGATCAACGCGATCGCGAACCCGCAGCTGCCGAAGGTCGGCGAGCGCTTCCTGGGCACGGTCGTCAAGACCACCGCCTTCGGTGCGTTCGTGTCGCTGCTCCCGGGCCGCGACGGTCTGGTCCACATCTCGAAGCTGGGCAACGGCAAGCGCGTCGCCAAGGTCGAGGACGTGGTCAACGTGGGTGACAAGATCCGCGTCGAGATCGCCGATATCGACAACCGCGGCAAGATCTCGCTGGTGCCGGTCGACGAGGATTCGGACAACTCCGAAGCCTCTGCTGCGGTCGACGCGATCGCAGAGTAATTATTTCTCTGTGACGAAGAAGCAGTCGGCGGTGCGCGCGGGTTCCGCGCGCGCCGCGACAGACACGGCCCCCTTGCTCCGGAATCTGGAGCAGGGGGGTTCTGCGCTGGCCATTGTCCAGAACCAAGCGCCCGCAACCGATATCGGTGTGCGGCGCACCGTGCTGCCCGGCGGGCTACGGGTGGTGACCGAGCATGTGCCGAGCGTGCGCTCGGCCTCGATCGGCGTTTGGGTCGGGGTGGGCTCGCGCGATGAGGGCCCGACCGTGGCCGGCGCCGCGCACTTCCTCGAGCATCTGCTGTTCAAGGCCACGCCCACGCGCTCGGCGCTGGAGATCGCGCAGGCCATGGACGCGGTCGGCGGCGAACTCAACGCCTTCACCGCCAAGGAGCAGACCTGCTACTACGCGCACGTGATCGACGAGGATCTGCCGATGGCGGTGGACCTGGTCGCCGACGTGGTGCTCAACGGCCTGTGCCGCGCCGAGGACGTGGCGGTGGAACGTCAGGTGGTGCTGGAGGAGATCTCCATGCGCGACGACGATCCCGAGGACATGGTCGGCGACGCCTTCCTGACCGCGCTGTTCGGTGATCATCCGATCGGCCGGCCGGTGATCGGCAGCGTCGAGACCATCGAGGACATGCAGGCCCATCAGCTGCGCTCGTTCCATCTGCGCCGCTATCGGCCCGACCGGATGGTGGTCGCGGTCGCCGGCAATATCGAGCACGAGCACGTGGTCGAGCTGGTGTATCGCGCGTTCGCACATCGGCTCGAACCGGGCCTGGAACCCGCGCCGCGGCGCGAGGGCAAGTTCCGCCCGCGCGGCAATCCGGAGCTGCTGCGTATCCAGCGCGACAGCGAGCAGGCGCACCTGGTGTTCGGTACCCGCGCCTTCGGGCGGCACGAGGGTGAGAAGCGCTGGCCGTTGTCGGTGCTCAACACGGTGCTCGGCGGTGGCCTGAGTTCGCGGCTGTTCCAGCGCATTCGGGAGGAGCGCGGCCTGGCGTACTCGGTGTACTCCAGCGTCGACACCTTCGCCGACACCGGCGCGTTCTCGGTCTACATCGGCTGTCAGCCCGAAAACCTCGGCCACGTCGCGACTTTGGCGCGCGGGG
The DNA here is from genome assembly GCF_054782115.1 of Nocardia heshunensis. Taxonomy (NCBI): domain Bacteria; kingdom Bacillati; phylum Actinomycetota; class Actinomycetes; order Mycobacteriales; family Nocardiaceae; genus Nocardia; species Nocardia heshunensis. Next base: position 1,072,919 of record NZ_BAAGTC010000009.1, read on the forward strand.
TGCTCGAGGAGGTCGCGGCCGACGGCATCACCGACGCGGAATGCGCCCGCGCCAAGGGTTCGCTGCGCGGTGGGCTGGTGCTCGGCCTCGAGGATTCCGGTTCCCGGATGAACCGCATCGGCCGTTCGGAGCTGAGCTACGGCAATCACCGCAGTGTCTCCGAAACCCTCGCGCGCATAGAAGAAGTCACCACCGAGGAGGTCTCCCGCATTGCGGCGAACCTGCTCGCGCGGCCTTTCGGCGTGGCGGTGGCGGGCCCGTATCGCCGCACCCGCGACCTTCCGGCCGCGGTCCGCCGTCTGGTTCCCTGACCATAAGCGCTGGTGCCTGAAGGTACTGATTCGTTCCCTGAGAGTGGCCGTCTCGCCGACCGAGACGGCTACTCGACGGTAGGCCCGTACACCGTGTGAGGTATGCCGGTTTGTGGCTATGATCTCCTCGCTGGATGGGAGGGGCTTGTGCTCAGACCGGGTGAGATCTTCGCCGGGTACGTGATTCAACGTGAGCTGGGGCGTGGCGGAATGGGCGCCGTGTACCTGGCCCGCCATCCGCGCCTGCCGCGCTGGATCGCGTTGAAGCTGCTGAACGCGGAATACCACGGGGACAACGAGACTCACGCCCGCTTCGAACGCGAAGCGGATCTGGCCGCGCGGCTCAATCACCCGAACGTGGTCACCGTGTACGACCGGGGCGTCGAGGACGGGCGACTGTGGATCGCCATGCAGTACGTCGAGGGTGTCGAGGCCGAATCGGTGCGCGACATGACCCCCGAACAGGCCGTGGAGATCGTCGAGGCCACCGCCGCCGCCCTCGACTACGCGCACCGGGTCGGGGTGCTGCATCGAGATGTGAAGCCCGCCAACATCATGCTGGCCACCGAGACCCGCGAACAGCAGGCCGGGGTGCTGCTCACCGACTTCGGGATCGCGCGCCTGCAGGAGGACACCGGGCGGCTCACCGGGTCGGGATCGGTGATGGCGACGCTGGCCTACGCCTCGCCCGAGCAGCTGCAGAGTCTGCCGGTCGATCACCGCTCGGATCAATATTCGCTGGCCTGCACGCTGTTTCGGCTGTTGACCGGGTTGCCGCTGTTCCGCGCGACCGATCTCGGGGCCATCGTGAAGTCGCATCTCTACGACACGCCGCCGCCGGTCGGCAGTTACCGGCCGGGCCTACCAGCCTCGCTGGATCCGGTGCTGGCGCGGGCGTTGGCCAAGAATCCCGACGAACGGTATCCGTCGTGTTCGGAGTTCGCGGCGGCGGCGCGGCGCGCGCTGATGCTGGGGGACCCGGTGGGGTCGGCGACCATCTCGATCCGGGACCGGGCCCCCGAAACGCCTGTGCACCCGGCGAAACCGGCTCCGGCCGGGCGGCGCGGGAAGGCTCCGGTGCGGCCGTCGCCGCCCGAGGTGCGGTCGCTGTCGAATGCGCGGTCACCACAGTCGGGGCCGCATGCCCAGCGCCGGGCGGCACAGTCGTCGGTGGCGCTGCGGTCGGGAAAACTGACCGATATTCCGGCGCTGATGGGACCGGCGACCGATCGGCATTCGAGAATCCCGCTCGCCGAGCCGAAACCGCCGCAGTCACCGCGAAAGTGGTTGGTGGGCTTGCGCATGGTGGTGCTGCTGGGCCTGTGCCTGGCGGTCGCGCTGGGCCTGGCCGTCTTCCTGTTCACGCCGTCAGGCAACACCGCCAAGCCGAAGGCTCCGGCACCCGAGATCGCCGAGATCAGTGCGGCTTTCCCCGGTCTGGTCCCGGCCAAGCCCGAACTCGGGTCCGGCTTCGCGGCCGCGAGTTGCCGCGTCGCGGACCACGACACCACGGACTTCCTGCCGCCGTGGGCCTTCGAGGGCTGGGTGGCCGCCTGGGACTGCCAGTACTCCGCCGACCACGACGTTCGCGAGTACGTGGTGTTCGCCTTCAGCTCGGCCGCGGCCGCGCATTCGGTGGCGAGCCGAATCCACCCGGCGGGCAGCACCTTCGAGAACCTGACCTTCCAGGAGGCGTGCGGCGGCAAGCAATACACCAACCTCCGCTTCGACTCCTTCCCCGACGTCCCCTCCACCGCCTTCGCCACCACCTTCTTCGACGACCCCAAGCGGGAGAAGTTCCTCATGTACACCCGGGGCACCCCCAAGACCCCCAGCGGCGTCGTCGACTGGTGGAAGTCGCTCCCGCTCACGCAGTGATCTCCGCCGCACCCGCCTGTATCCAGTACGGCCGTACTGTTAGATTCGGTCGCAGGGGATACGGAAGGGAGCGCCGGTGTCGAATCGATATGCGCGGATTGCCTTCTCGGAGGCGGCGCAGCAGCGACAGAAACTCGTCGGCAGCTACCGGGACTACGGTGCCCAACTCGAACATGGCCGCGACGAGCCACAGCCGCTGGACCTCCGTGAGCAGGGCTTCATCCGCGCGGCGGACTCCTTCTTCCTCGGCACCGCCACCCCCGACGGCTGGCCCTACATCCAACACCGCGGCGGCCCACCGGGTTTCGTCCAGGTCCTCGACGACCACACCCTCGCCTTCGTCGACCTCACCGGCAACGGCCAATACGTCACCGTAGGCAATCTCACCGCCAACGACCGGGTAGCCCTCTTCTTCATCGACTACCCGCTACGCGAACGCCTCAAGGTCTACGGCCACGCTCGCATGGTCGAACGCGCCGACGACCCGGACCTGATCGATCGCATCTCCACCGCCTACAACGGCGCGATCCAGAAGATCGCCGAACGCGCGATCATCATCACCGTCGAAGCCTTCAACTGGAACTGCGTCAAATACATCCGCCCCCGCTTCACCAAGGCCCGCCTCGACGAAGCCATCGCCCTCGAACGCCGCACCGCCGCCGCCGAACAACAGCGCCTGACCGCGCAGCTCGAGGAACTGCGCCGAGAGAACGAGGAACTGCGGGCGCGATTGGCGGTTGAGGCCACCGCGCGGTAGAGGCTACCGCGCGGCGTCTTGATCAGCTCGGAACGCTTCGAGGTTGATCTGTGGTGCGGAGCGTGAACCTGCTGCGAACTGTTCGTTGCTGACGAACCGCTGCGGTTCGGGCGTCTCGGCGTCCGTCGGCGTCGCATTGTTGGCGGCGGCGAGGATCGCTGGGAGTAGACCCGGGAGGGCGGTGTCGAGTTCTTCGGTGCGCAGGCGGAGGTGGGTGTTGCCGTCGATGGTCACCTTCTCGGTGACGCCGGCTTCGCGGAGGATCTTGAAGTGGTGGGCGGCCGTCGACTTGCTGATGCCCTCGTAGGTGAGGCCGCAGCGCATGGGGGTTCCGGCGTTGGCGAGTCGCCGGACCACTTCCAGGCGGATGGGGTCTTGTAGTGCGCCCAGCACCGCGGGCAGCGGGGCGACCGCGGGCGTCGCGTCGGTGTCGGACATGAGCTACCTCACTCTGGGGGCTGGTTTGATAATTGTCGAACCTGCCGTACAGTCAGGTTCGATACAAATCAAACTTACCTGATGGAGGGTTCGATGGCATCGGCAACGGCAGTTGCGACTCGAGCCGAACAGGGCAGCCAGACCTGGGCTTACGCGCTCATCCTCGCGGCTTGTGGCGTGGCGCTCGGCGTCTCGGGCGCGCCCGCCCCGCTGTACGGGATCTATCAACAGAGCTGGCACTTCTCGCCGCTCACTACCACCTTTGTCTTCGCCACCTACGCCGTCGCGGCGCTGGGCGCGGTACTGGTCTCCGGTCGCATCTCCGATGTGGTCGGGCGAAAGCCGGTGCTGCTGGGCGCGTTCGGTCTGATGATCCTCGGGCTGGTGGTGTTCCTGTTCGCCGACAATGTGGCCATGCTGCTGCTGGCTCGGGCGATTCACGGGGCGGCGGTCGGGGCGATCGTGGTGTCGGGGGCGGCGGCGCTGTTGGATCTGCGGCCGCAGCACGGCGCGCGGTCGGGGCAGTTGTCCGGGGTTGCGTTCAATGTCGGTATGGCCGTGGCGATTCTGGGGTCGGCGGTGCTGGCGCAGTACGCGCCGCACCCGCTGCGCACGCCGTATGTGGTGATCACCGTGGTGTGCGTGCTCATCGCGGCGGGCGTGCTGGCCTTGCGCGAGCCGCACGCGGCGCGGCAGAAGCAGCGCATCACCATTGCGAAACCGGCTGTGCCGCAGGAGATTCGCGCTGACTTCTGGTTCTCGGCGCTGGGCGTGATGGCGGCCTGGTCGGTGCTGGGTGTGCTGCTGTCGCTGTATCCGTCGCTGGCCTCGGCCAAGACGGGGATTCACAATCTGGTGTTCGGCGGTGCGGTGGTGGCGTCCACGGCGACCGCGGGTGCGCTGGCTCAGGCCGTGGCGGGCGGGATCACCGCGCGGCGCGCGGCCATCGCCGGTGACATCGGCATGGCGATCGCACTGGTGATCACCATTCCGGCGCTGAACACCCACAACTGGGTGTTGGTGCTGCTGGCCGGATTCGCGCTGGGCGGGACCTTCGGCCTCGGCTTCGGCGGGTCGCTGCGGCACCTGTCGAACGTGGTGCCGCAGCACAAGCGCGGCGAGACCATGTCGGCGTACTACCTGCTGGCCTACTCGGCCATGGCCATTCCGACGGTCGTGGCGGGCTGGGCGGCCACCACCTGGGGGCTGAGCACGGTGTTCCCGTGGTTCGTCATCGTGGTGGCGCTGGCCTGCCTGGGTGCCGCGGCCATGGGTCTGCGTGGCAAGACCGAGAACGCCGCGGTCGAGACGGCCGAGCCGGTCGCCGAAACTGTCTGATTTCTCCGTAATAGCCTGATCCGCGTCCGCCCGGTGACCCCGCGTCGCCGGGCGGACGCGGCATTTCCGGCGAAACGGATTGGCGGGACACCGTTTTCGGGGGTGCGAAGTCGCGAACGAATCATCGCAACCGATGCGTGACCGGCCCGGGATCGCTATCCTTCGGCTATGTCGCGGTGGAGGTTCGGTGGGGTGGTGAGCCGGACGTTTCATCGGTCGGGTCAAACGGTGTCGATACTGGTGGCGGTGCTGGGCGGGCTCGCCGTCGGCGGCCTCACCTGGTGGTGGGCGGGCAAGGTGGCCCCGGCCGTCGCCGCGGGCGTGGCCGCCGCGGGCGTGGCGCTGGTGGTCTACCGCTGGCGTCGCGATGCCGAGCGTGCGCGCTTCGCCGAGGTCTTCGCCGCCGCGGCACGGCAATTGGGTGATCCCGATGTGGCCGTGCGGATCGCGGGCGTCTACGCCATGGCCGGGGTGGCCGACGACTTCGCGGTGCGCTGGCGGCGTCAGCAGTGCGTGGATGTGCTGTGCGGATACCTGCGGCTGCCGTATGCGCCGGAGGAGGGCGCCAGCCACCTGGTCTCCAAGTCACAGCGCATCGAGGATCACGGCACCGCCGTGGAACGGGTGTACACCTACCGCCAGAACGACCGGCAGGTGCGCGACACCATCGTGCGGGTGGTCACCCAGCGGCTCCGCCTGTCCGCCGAGATCTCTTGGTCGGCTTGTGATTTCGACTTCTCCGACGCGGTGTTCGAGGACGCCGACTTCCGGGGCGCGGTCTTCGCGGGCCGCAATACCAGCTTCACCAACGCCATGTTCCTCAGCGGACGCACCGCCAGTTTCGAGCAGACGCGGTTCCTCGGCAGACGCGTCACCTTCCGCGGGGCCATCTTCCGCAGCGCGGCCGTCTTCGAGCGGGCAGTATTCGCGCCCAGCGCGGCGGGCCGGGCGGAGCGGCGCGCGGCCGCGACGGTATTCGCCGAGGCCACCTTCGGCGGCGGCGTCAATTTCGACGGGGCCCAATTCCGGGGCGCGCGAACGGTCTTCGATCGCGCCACCTTCGCCGGGGAGCGCAGCAGCTTCGCCAATGCGGGCTTCGCCGCCGAGCTGACCGCCTTCGAACGGGTGGTCTTCGACGGTGACCGGGTGACCTTCACCGGCGCCGAATTTTCCGGCGCCCGGGTGAGTTTCGCCGATTCCCGCTTCTACACCGAATCCAGCTCCTTCGACTGCGCCCAGCTCGGTGCGCAGGTCCGCTGGCGCACCGGGCGCACCCAGGAGGTCTCCTTCGCCCGCGCCGAGTACCACGGGCGGGTGTCCTTCGCCGATGCCACCTTCTCCGGTCGGCTGGTGACCTTCGCCGGAGGCGACTTCTTCGGCGACATCTCTTTCCGCCGTGTCGGTTTCGACGCCCGCGCCATCGATTTCGAGGGCCCCAAGGCGTGGGTCGGCGTGCACTTCGACTGGGACGGCAGCCCGAACACCAAACCGGCGAACATCACGCCCACCCCGTGGCCACCGGCCCTGGCGGAGTCCGCCAAGGAACCGGCAGCCTGACGAGCCCGAACTAGGCGGGCGTTTCCGGCTTCAGCAGCGCGAAGACCGCGCCCGCCGGATCGCCGAGAATGGCGAAGCGTCCGACCGTCGGAATGTCCATGGGTGGCACCACGACCGAGCCGCCCGCCGCGGTCGCCGACGCCACCTGCGCGTCGACATCCGCGGAGCCGAAGTAGGCCAGCCAGTGCGGCGGCTCGCCCTCGCCCTGCAGCGGCGCGATGCCACCGAAGCCGGTGTCGTCCGGCGCGCTGTCGCCGGTCGCCAGCACGGTGTACGGCATACCGGGCATGTCCATCTGCGTGGTCCGCCAATCGAACACCGTCCGATAGAAGGCCGCGGCGGCCGCCGGATCGGAGACATGCAACTCCACCCACGCCAGCGCGCCGGGCACGCCCACGAGTTCGAAGCCGGGGAAGGACAGCGGCTGCCAGATCGCGAACTGCGCGCCCAGCGGACCGGTCAGATTGGCCATGCGCCCGACGCCCATGACATCGAAGGGCTCGTTGCGGACGGTGGCCCCGGCCTGTTCGGCGGCCTTGGTGGTGGCGTCCGCGTCGGGTGTCTGGAAGTACACCGTCCACGCCGAGGCCGCGCCGGCCTCGGTGAGCGGCCCGACACCGGCGACGGTCTTGCCGTCCACCTGGAAGAACCCGTAGCCGCCGGCCTCCGGTCCGGCGGATTGGAACTCCCAGCCGAGCACGGCGCCGTAGAAGGCGGTGGCCGCGTCCAGGTCGGGGCTGCCGAGGTCGAGCCAGTTGGGTGAACCGGGAACGAATTCGGTTGTGAGCACTGGAATTCCTTTGTTTTCGGGATTGGTCGCCGGGAATGCCCCGGCGGGGTCCAGCATTCCACCGCGGGCTCGGGCGGGCCGCCGGATTGGCCCGTTGTTCTTCCGTGCGATAGCTTGCAGACGATCGAGGCAGGGGTTTGCGGAGGGGTTTGCGGCGTGTGGTTTGTGGTGGGGACGGCGGTCGTCCTGCTATCGGTGGGGGCCGCGCTCGCCGCTCGGGCCATCACCCGGCAGGGTCGGTCCCGGGTGGATCCGGCCGTCGCCGGGGTGGGTGTCCGTGAGCGCGCGCTGATTTCGGGTCTGGCCGTGAGCGGCTGGGTGCTGGTGTTCGCCGCGGTGGCCTCGAATCTGCCGTTCGTGCACCGCGACACCGTCGCCGGTACCGCGCTCGCCGCACCGCCGGAGTTGGTGCACGCGGGTCAGCCGACCACCGTGGCGGAGAAGTCGCAGGCCCCGGATCCGATGGCCGCGCTGAAGGTCGGCGACTGTGTCGAGGTGCCGATCGAGCAGGCGCACAACGCCTCCGGTGATCCCACCTGGAAGGCGGGCACCCCGGAGCCGTCGGACTGCGCGTCGGTGGACGCGAACTATCGGGTGCTGCAGATCGGCCCGGACCCGTGCACCGATCCGCTCTACACCCTGGAATCGGCCCCGCACGACAAGTCCGGCAAGGTGCGCTATCACCTGTGCCTGACCTTCGACTGGCGGGCCGGGGTCTGCTACGACACCACCAATATGGATGTGCCGTCCAAGGTCGACTGCGCCACCACCGGCGAGCACATCGTGCAGGCGACCGCGGTGTTCGCGAACTCCACCTCGGGCGCGGGCTGTCCCCGCGACGGCCGCGGCGCGGTGTGGGTGGTGTGGAACAAACTTCAGCTCACCGTCTGCTTCCGCGGCAGCGACAACCCGGGCAAGTGAACCGCTAGCGGCGGGTGCCGACGGTGATGACGTCCGGGATCAGCCAGGACGGCAGCGGGCGGGCGATCTTGCGCTGGTCGACGACCTCGAAACCGGCGTCCTCCAACAGCTTCCGGGTTTCTCGCGGCGAGGGCGCGTGGGCCGGGAACAGCGGGCTGCGGGTGAGTCGCTGAATCGGGCGGGAGGTGGGGCCGTCCGGATGCATGGTCGCGATGGCGACCAGACCGCCCGGCACCAGCACCCGATGGAACTCCCGCAGCGCGACCGGATGATCGAAGAAGTGGAAGGCGCTGGTGGAGACCACCGCGTCCAGATCGCCGGGGGCGAAGGGCAGATGCTCGGCGGCGGCCTGCCGCCACTGCACGTCGGTGGAGCGGGCACGGGCCTGCGCCAGCATGCCGGGGGAGGCGTCCACGCCGAAGACCGCGTCGGGCCGCAGTTCGCGCTGGATACGGGAGGTGAGAATGCCGGTGCCGCAACCGATGTCGGCGATCCGGCGGGACTTGGCCCGGCGCAGTTCCGACAGCACCTGATCCTGCGGCGGGCGGTAGACGACCTGTTGCAGGGCGGCGGTGTCGTAGGCGCGGGCGACATTGCCGAAGAACTGTGTCACCACGTGGTTGAAGGCGCGATTACCGGTGGTCAGCGAAGTGCTCATGTGTGCTCCTGTCCGGTACTCATGGAATCAGATATCAAGCTGTCTGGGAAGGTTCCCCGGTATGGCTTCCGGCCGCCGGTGTAGCGTCGGGCGCATGAGGATTCGTGGTGCCGTTCTGGAGAGCATCGGCGCGCCGACGCCGTTCGCCGAGTCGAAGCCGATCGTCATTTCCGAACTCGACCTGGGCGAACCCGGTCCCGGTGAACTGCTGGTGCGGATCGAGGCGGCGGGGCTGTGCCATTCGGATCTGTCCGTGGTGGACGGCAATCGAGTGCGGCCGGTGCCCATGCTGCTCGGGCACGAGGCATCCGGACGGGTCGAGGCGGTCGGGCCGGGGGACAGTGATCTCCAGATCGGGCAGCGGGTGGTCATGACCTTCCTGCCGCGTTGCGGCCAGTGCGCCGGTTGCGCCACCGACGGCCGCACCCCGTGCGAGCCCGGCAGCCTGGCCAACAATGCGGGTGAATTGCTCGCGGGCGGTAGGCGATTGCTGCGCGACGGCGCGGAAGTCCATCACCACCTGGGTGTTTCGGCCTTCGCCACGCACGCCGTGGTGGATCGCCGCTCGGTGGTGCCGGTCGACGACGATGTGCCGCCGGAGGTGGCCGCCGTCCTCGGCTGCGCCGTCCTCACCGGTGGTGGGGCACTGCTGAATTCGGCGAAACCCGGTCCCACTGACCGCATCATGGTGGTCGGGCTCGGCGGGGTCGGTATGGCCGCCGTGCTGGTGGCCGCCGCCCTGCGCGCCGGGACGGGACGGGAGGTCATCGCGGTCGACACCGTGCCGGAGAAGCTCAAGATCGCCATGGAGTTGGGTGCGACCGCGGCCTACACCCCGCAGGAGGTCGCGGCAGAGAACATTCAGGCCGAGGCCGTCATCGAGGCGGCGGGCAATATTCGTGCCTTCGAAACCGCCGTCGCCGCAACAGCTCCCGGTGGCGTCACAGTCACCGTGGGTCTCCCCGCGCCGGACGCCCGCGCCAGCATCTCCCCGCTGGGCCTGGTCGCCCAGGGCCGTGCGATCGTAGGCAGCTACCTCGGCTCAGCGGTCCCCTCCCGCGACATCCCCGAATTCGTCCGCATGTGGCGCGAGGGCAAACTCCCCGTCGAACGCCTCGTCTCCTCGCACATCCGCCTCGAGGACATCAACCAGGCCATGGACGAACTCGCCGCCGGACACGCCCTGCGCCAGATCATCACCTTCGACTGAGGTTGCTCAGCCGAGGGTCCGGGCGATCACCTCGGCCGCATAGGACTGTCCAGCGGCATTGGGGTGCAAGGGAACTGTCAGGGTGTCGGGGATGGGGCCGTTGACCCAATTGGTGCCCGGTGCCTCGCACATGTCGTGTCCGGTCATGGCGAAGATGTCGGCGAAGCGCGCCCCGTGGGCGGCGGCCGCGGCGGCGAGGGTGTCGGCCATGCCCTGTTGTCCACTGGCACCGCTGAATCCGTAGCAGCCCGGGCCGTCGGGCGGGGTGTAGCGGATATAGGGGAGTACGACGACCGTGGCGTGGGGTGCGCGTTGGTGGATGCCGTCCAGCACCGCGCCGACATTGGTTCCCATGGTGGCCAATTCGGCCTCGGAGACCGCGCCCTGATGGCCGAGTGCGCCGATGTCGTTGGCGCCGATGGTGATCGTGACCAGGTCGGTGTCGGGGGTGAGGGCGTCGAACTGTGGTGGCACCGATCCCGGGGTTGCGCCGGTCTGCGGCTGCGTCATGTGGGTGGTCTTCGCGCTGCTACAGGTGGCGTCGACGAACTGCGCGGGGGCGAGCCGACGGGCCAGGTCGGAGGGGTAGTTGTCGTCGGAGCGGGCGCAGAACAGCGGGACGCCCGGCTCGAGCCGATTCAGTGAGCCGACCGCCGCGGCCGAATCGCCGAGTGCCACATAGCGCTGGATCGGCGGCGGGGCCGAATCCTCCGGTGCCGCTGCTGAAGTGGGCACGGCGACCGCGCCGAAGGCCGCCACCAGGGAAATCAGTCGAAGCGGGGACATGGCCGGATCGTACTATCGTTTCGCTAGTAAGTCAGCAGGGCGCGGGCCACGCGCAATTCCGGGATGCCGATCGCCTTGGCGGCCAGCAGGAAAACCACGGTGCCGGACGCGAATCCGGCGGCGAGGGTGGCGATCTGCGCGACCGCCGGGGTACCGATCGTCGTGGTGGTGAGGAAGACGCTGGTCAGGGTGGTGGCCCCGGCCAGCACGGTGGCCCACACGACGCGCTGCGCGCTCGCCGCGACGACGGTGAATCCCAGTAGGCCGTGGCGGCGGCGCAGCAGCAGATGTCCGGTCACGGCCCCGGTGCCATACGCGAACGAGCTTGCGACACCGAGCATCACGACAACCATCGGGCCGGTGCACACCACCGCGGTCACGGCCACGACGGTGACCTTGGTGGCGACCATGACCAGATTGATGAGCGTCGGGGTGCGAGTGTCGCGGTAGGCGTAGAACACTCGCATCTGCAGCATCACCAGCGCGAACGGGGCCAGCCCGAAGGCCGAGCAGGCGATCGCGATCCCGATCAGGCGGGCCGCCTGCGGTTCGACACGACCGGTGAACACCAGGGTGGCGAAGGTCGGACCGAGCAGGCTCATGGCCATGCTGATCGGAATGAGGGCCGTGAACAGGTACCGGGCGCCCCGCGACAGATCGGCGAGCACCGCGCGATGGTCATGGGCAGCTGCCGCGCGGGAGATGCGCGGCATGAGCACCGTCAGCACCGAGACGGCCAGAATGCCGTAGGGGACCTGGAACAGCAGCTCGGCGTTGTTGTTGATGGTGACCCCGTCGTGGTCGAACGCGACCCGCATGGTGATGGCGACGCTGACCTGGCTGATCGCCGCGTACGCCAGCAGCCAGCCCACGATCGGCACGCCCACCCGGACCGGGCGCAGCGTGTACGGCAGCGGTCGTGCCCGCCAGCTCCACCGGAACCCGCTGTGCCGCAACGCCGCCACCACCCACGCGGCCTGGCCGACGATCCCGGCGGTGGTGCCGATCCCGAGGGTGAGTACCTGGGCGGTGGTCATGGAGCCGGGCGTCAGGGTCACCGGCCCCGGCAGCAGTGCGAACACCCCGCAGGTGGCCAGCACGATCACATTGTTGACCACGGGCGCCCACGCCGCGGTCGCGAAGCTGTCGCGGACATTGAGCACCGCACCCACCATGACGGCCACGCCGTAGAAGAAGATCTGTGGCAGCAGCAGATACGCCAATCCGGTGGCGAGGTGGCGCTGTCCGGCATCGGCGACGAAGAACCGCACGATCAGCGGCGCGCAGATCACGGTCAGTACGGTGATCACCGCCAGCGCGAGCACCGCGCCGACCATGACGCGCTGCGTGAATTCGCGAGAGTGCTTGCGCCCGTGCCGCCGTGCCCGCATCAGCACCGGCACCACCGCACTGGCCAGCACACCGCCCAGCAGCAGCTCGTAGATCATGTTGGGCAGATTGTTCACGCCGTTGTAGGCGTCCCCGACCGCCGCGGTCCCCAGCACCGCCGCCACCACGAGGGTGCGCGCGAACCCGGTCACCCGGCTCACCACCCCGGCGATGGCGACCGCACGTCCGGCCCGCACCAGTCCATCGGTGTCGGAACGGCCGCCTCCGGCAGGGGGTTTCGGTCCTCCGGGCGCTGTCGCGGTGCGGCCCTGTCGAATCGGTAACGGCTGCGTCTGAATCGGCAACGGCTGGGTTGCGAAGCTCCCGTAGTCGTTCACGGTCAGTCGGTTTCGGGGTGGTCGGGGATGCCCAGTCTGAGGTGTTCGATGTGGTAGACGGCCTCGTCGAGGAGCTGGGCCACGTGCGAGTCGTAGAGGCTGTAGACGATGCTGCGGCCGGTGCGGGTGCCGGTGACCAGGCCGAGATTGCGCAGCAGGCGTAGCTGATGGGAGACCGCGGACTGTTCCATGCCGACCGCTTCGGCGAGCTCGGTGACCGGTAACGCGCCCTGCCGCAGTTCGGTGAGGATCAGCAGCCGGCTCGGAGTGGCGAGGGCCTGAAGGGTATTCGCGATATGCGCCGCGGCATCCGCGTCCAGACGTGCCGCGGGGCGGTCGCGGTCCTCGACTCCGTGTCCCATGGTTTCGGAGCCTACCGGTGGCGGCGGGGCGTACCGTTGAGCATATATATGAAGACGTCTTCATGTGTTCTGCTATGGTTCCGGGGTTCCCGCCGTTCGCCCAGGAGGTCGTCATGAGCCTGACCGCTCCCGCTCTGATCGCAGCCGGAGCCGGCGTCGGCTTCGGGCACGCCGTGCTGCCCGACCACTGGGTGCCGCTCGCGGTCATCGCCCGCGCCCAGCGCTATCCGCTGCGCCGGGTACTACGGCTGTCGACCCTCGCCGGATTCGCGCATGTCGCGTTCTCGCTGATCCTGGGGGCGATCGTGATCGGCGTCGGCCTGCAGTTCCGTTCGACGGTCGAGCGCAACGAGGGGTTGATCGTCGGGGGACTGCTGATCGCGACCGGTGTCGTATTCGTGGTGCTGGAACTACTCGGCCGCGGACATGGGCACAGTCACGATCATGATCACGGCCACGGCCACGAGCACGACCATGACCACGGCCACAGCCATGGGCATGATCACGGCCACGGTCATTCGCACGGGCACGACCACGGCCGCCGCCGCAGTATCGACACCCTGGATCTCGCCGGTGACTCACCGGACCCGCACGGGCACAGCCGCAATCGGGTCACCCGCTTGCTCGCCTTCGCGGTGCCCTTCGGTGCCGCGGCGTCACCGGACCTGACGATCCTCCCGGTATTCCTGGCTGCCAGCGCGGTCGGCGTGACCGCCGCGATCGGCAGCCTGGTGGCCTTCTCCCTGGTCACCCTCGGCACGATCGTCGGCCTGACCCTGCTCGGCACCGTCGCGGGCTACCAACTGCGGGGCGCGTGGATCGACAAGAGCGCCAACCTGATCACCGCGGCCGTGCTCCTGATCATCGGCATCCTGATCGCCGCCGGCGTCATCTGACCCGACACTGCGGCGCGCGGTCCGCACCGAAACCACCGCGCAGCCAAGGGCAATGGCGACCAGAACGCACCCGGCCCACGGCGTCACGCGCAGCGCATCGCGGTCGACGAGGATGCCACCCAGCCCCGAGCCCACCGCGACGCCGACGTGCATGGCCGACACATTGATGCCGACGGCGGTATCCGCGAGCGGCGGCGCGGCGTGGATCAGATAGTTCTGCACGATCGGCGAGATCGACCAGCTGATCGCACCCCACAGCATCATCGCCGGAACGAACCAGACCGGCGCGGTCCCGGCGGCGGGCAGTAATGCCATGGCGCACAGGAATATCGCCGGGCAGACGCACAGGGCGCGGGCCGTACCGAGCCGATCCGACAACAATCCACCCAGCCAAGCCCCGGTCACTCCGGCGACGCCGAAGGCGACATAGAGCCCCTGCAATGCGGTGGGATTCGGGCGCAGGACGGCGTTCAAATAGGGCGTCAGATAAGCGAACAACGTGAAGTGCCCGCCGATCATCATGACGGACACCAATTGCGCCGCCACCAGCCGCCGATCGGTGAAAACCATTCGATAGGACCGATGTTCGCGCACCGCCGGGGGATTCAGCCGCGGCAACCGCCTACCGAGCCACCACATGAGCGGCACCACCGGCACCGCGATCGCGACGAACACCGCCCGCCATCCGCCCCATTCGGCGATCCGCATCCCGATCGGTACCCCGAGGACCAGCGACCCACTGATCCCCATGAACACGATCCCGATCGCCCGCCCCCGCTGCTCGGGCGTCGCCAACTCCGCCGCGAACCGGCTCGCAACCAGTACCAGCGTGGCGCAACTCCCAGCCATCACCACCCGCGCGACCATCAGACTCCCGTACCCGGGACTGGCTGCCGCCGCCAGATCGGCCACCGCGAAGACCCCGAGTGATGTCAACAACATCACTCGCCGCTCGACCCGCCCGACCAACGCCGCCGCCCCGAGCGCGACGATCGCGAACACCGCCGAGAACACAGTCGTCAACTGCCCCGCCGCCGCGATCGAAACCCCCAGCCCACCCGCAATCTCGGGAAGTATTCCGGCACAGATGTTCTCGGCGACCCCCGCCAGAAACACCCCCACCGCCAGCAGATAAACCCGCCCGTCCACCGAATCCCCTCCCACGTCGATCACGTGGGTTTCGCGTCATAGCGTCGGTTATCCCCGTACCCCCGCGACGCTATGCCGCCCCCGCCCCCCGAACAACCGACATACGTCACAAGGTCGGGGAGTACTCACTGCGGAGAATCGGACAAATCTCCACACTGACAACTCCCTGATCTTGATTTCTCGGGTGCTGTCGGTGCGGGCGGGCGCGGGCTGCGGGCGGGGGCGCGGACGCCGCCCACTAGGCTGGGGCCATTCCATAGTGGGCGTAATGAAGGAGACCAGGTGACCACGAACCGGATCCGGGTGGGTGTGCTCGGGGCGCGCGGCAAGGTCGGGCAGGCCATCTGTGCCGGTGTCGAGGCGGCTGCGGATCTGGAGTTGGTGGCGCAGGTCGACAAGGACGACTCGCTGGAGGCGTTCACTGCCGCGGGGACCGAGGTGGTTGTCGACTTCACCCATCCCGATGTGGTGATGCCGAACCTGAAGTTCCTGGTGGAGAACGGGATTCACGCCGTGGTCGGCACCACCGGCTTCGACGCCGGTCGGCTCGAGCAGGTGAAGGGGTGGCTGGCCGCCAAGCCCGAGGTCGGTGTGCTGATCGCCCCGAACTTCGCCATCGGCGCGGTGCTGAGCATGCGGTTCGCCGAGCAGGCCGCCCGCTTCTTCGACTCGGTCGAGGTCATCGAACTGCATCACCCGAACAAGGCCGATGCGCCCTCGGGCACCGCCTTCCGCACCGCCGGCCTGATCGCCGCGGCCCGAGAGAAGGCGGGCGTGGGCCGCAGCCCGGACGCCACCAGCCAGGAGTTGGAGGGTGCGCGCGGCGCGGACGTGGACGGGGTGCGCGTGCACTCGATCCGGCTCGCGGGCCTGGTCGCGCACCAGGAAGTCGTCCTCGGTACGCAGGGCGAGACCCTCACCATCCGCCACGATTCCCTGGACCGGACTTCGTTCGTGCCGGGTGTGCTGCTGGGTGTGCGCAAGACGCCGCTGCGCCCGGGCCTGACCGTGGGCATCGACCCGCTCCTCGACCTGTGAGCGCCCCCGCCGACAACAACACTCGCGAGGTCTACAAGCGGGTCGGCTTCATCGCCGCCCTGGTGCTGATCCTCGGGTTCTATTTCGTGCTGCTGGGCCGGATCGCGATCGACCTGATCACCTCCGGCAAAGTGGCCGCGATCCTGCTCGGCGTCGGCGTGCTCATCCTGCCGCTGCTGGGTGTTTGGACGGTCGCGACCAGCGTGCGCGCCGCCTTCGCCCATCAGCACCTGGCCCGCCGCATGCACGACGAGGGCGGCGAACTGGATGTCTCCGCGCTGCCGCGCCGCGCGTCGGGCCGCATCGAGAAGGACGCCGCCGACACGCTTTTCGAGCAGGTGAAGCAGGAGTTCGAGGCGGACCCGGAGAACTGGCGCAGCAATTACCGTGCCGCCCGCGCCTACGACTACGCGGGCGACCGCAGCCGGGCGCGCGAAATGATGAAGCGCGCAGTCGAATTGGAGCGCGCGGAACGCTCCGGCAAACGATAGCCCGGGTTTCGCGCGAAACCTGCCGGTAGCCTTTAGCCGGAGTAAAGTCCGGCCGGTGAAGTTCATGGTGGGTTATGCGCTCGCGGTGGCCTGCGCGGCGATGGGGTCGCCCGCGGCGGGATCGGGTGTGGCGCGGGCGGACGAGGCGCCCTCGTGTGTGGAGTACGACAACGGGTACAAGCTGGAGTGGCAGGCCAGCTGGGCGATCTTCGAAGCCGAACAGCAGAATCCGGACGACGGGCGCGCGGTGACCGAGGTGGATCTGCCGATCACCATCGACGCGCCGCTGGACAAGGTGTGGGACGTGTACTCCGATGTCAGCAAGGGCATCGGGCGGCACTCGTTCCTCAAGGACGTGATCATGCACCGCACCTGCAACGAGGACGGCGTGGAGATCCGGGATTTCACCGCGCTGGAAGACATTCCGATGGGCCCGGTCACCTTCCCCGGCCACACCCAGGCCGAGCAGCGGCTGCATCCGGACGAGCACTACTACACCTCCGACAGCTGGGACGTCCCGAACGTCACCACCCACCAGCTGATCACCTTCATCGACAACGGTGACGGCACCACCACCGTCAACGAGCACCTGCAGTTCGTCGCGGACGCGGCGCTCATCGACTTCACGACCACCAACGGTGTTGCCGCGCACATGGCTTCACAACATGCGGTCAAGGCCGATATCGAAAACGGCACGCTCTGAATCGATTACCTCCAGCACGGACGAATGTGGCCCGGAACCTGATGGTTCCGGGCCACATTCGTGTGCCGGTCGGCCGCGGCTCGCACTCCGAGGAGTCCGGCCACCCGTGACGGGCGGGCGCCGGTGAGAAGCGGTGTGCTCAGCGGGCCGTACCGGCATTTTCCACCGGGCCCGGGGATTCCGCGCGAATCATCCGGGCCGCAGGGGTTTTCGGTGTCAGGGCGCGGGGTGAACCGTGCGCCAGTGCTCGGCGATGTCGATGCGCCGGGCCAGCCAGACCTTGTCGTGCGACTGCACGTAGTCGATGAAACGTTCCAGCGACTTCGCGCGGGCCGGCTTGCCGATGATGCGGCAGTGGAGGCCGATCGACAGCATCTTCGGCGCGCCCGCGGCGCCCTCGGCGTAGAGCACGTCGAAGGCGTCCTTGAGGTAGGAGAAGAACTCCTCGCCGTTGGCGAAACCGGCGGCAGAGGCGAAGCGCATGTCGTTGGTCTCGAGCGTGTACGGCAGCACCAGCTGATCCTTGTCGCCGACCTTCACCCAGTAGGGGAGATCGTCGGCGTAGGAGTCGGAGTCGTACACGAATCCGCCGTGCTCCACGACCAGGTCGCGGGTGTTGGGCGAATCCTTGCCGGTGTACCAGCCCTTCGGCGCCTCACCGAACAGCTTGGTGATGATGCGCACGGCCTCTTCCATGTGCGCGCGCTCGGTCTCCTTGTCCACCTCCTGGTAGATGAACCAGCGCAGACCGTGCGAGCAGATGTCGTAGCCCAGGCGCTTGAACGCCGCCACGGCCTCCGGATTGCGCTCGAGCGCCCGCGCCACACCGAAGATGGTGAGCGGGATGTCGCGCTGCTCGAACATCCGCAGGATCCGCCAGAGCCCGGCCCGGGAGCCGTACTCGTACATGGTCTCCACGCTCATGTGGCGGTTCTGGAAGGCCACGGCCGGAACGATGTCCGGGGTCAGGAACGTCTCGGAGGCCGGATCGCCGTCGAGCGGGGTGTTCTCGCCACCCTCTTCGTAATTCAGCACGAAGTTGACGGCGATGTTCGCATCGCCGGGCCAGTGGGGATGCGGCGGGTTGGGGCCGTACCCAACCATGTCCCGCGGGTAGTTCACATCGGTCATGCCAGTTCATTCTCCAGCTCGGCACGCAGCTGCGCGCGGGCTTCATCGGTCAGGGTGCCGAACAGTCGCAGCCGCGCCATGCCGCCATCGGGGAAGGCGTCGAAGCGCACCCGCACGACCGCCTCGGCGGCGTCGATCAGGAAGCGGTGCCGGGTGTCGGGCTGCAGCCGGGTACGCGGCAGCAGTTCCACCTCGGAGCCGTCGGCGCGAATACCGGTCAGCGCGCCCGCGCCCGGGGCGTTGAACAGGAAGTACGAGGTGTCGATCTCCGCGGCGGTGATGACGCCCTCGGCGGCCAGCTGCACCAGCACCCAGTCGTTGACGGACTTGTCGCGACCGCGCGCGGTCTCCCAGCCGTCACCCATGCTGGCCGCGCGGCCCGGCATCAGGATGTTCTGCGGGTGCGAGAAGAAGATGTTCGAGCAGTCGGCGACCAGGCCGCCGTTCTCGATCGCGGCCAGGTCGAACGGGCCCGACTCCAGCCACGCGAGATCCGGCTTGGCGACGCCGTGCACGCGCAGGCGAGCGATGCCGCCGTCCGGGAACATGCGCAGGCGCACGTGGGTCCAGCGCTTGGCCGAGTCCACCGCGAACGGGTTCTTGGAGTCGCCCGCGACCTTGGCGCGCTCGACGATGGTGGTCCAGCCCTCGGCGGCGACCAGCTCCTCGGTCGACGGATGGCCTTCCACCGCAATGGCTTCCACGGTGATCTCGGGCGGGTAGTTGCCCTTGAACCACGCGGTGTCCACGACCACGCCCTTGATCACGCCGGGCACGCCCAGACGGATGATGGCCGAATCGCAGTCGTCCCCGGCGGGGTGATCACCGTTGTCACCGCGGCGACGGCGGGTCTCCCAGCCGTCGTACACCTGGCCCTTGTGGCCGAAGGTGGCGGGGGAGTAGGTGGCCGCCTGCGGGCGGATGAGGTTCTCGCGCTCGGCGAAGGACTCGTCGTTGGCCCACAGCACGGCGCCACCCAGGGTGCGCACGGCCAGGTCCGGAAGCAGCGTGAAGTCGTCGCTCATAGCGCCGGAATCTTCCTTTCTCGCAGTTGATGCAGTACGTCGACAGAGGCTTTGGGGGCGATGGCGGTGACATCGGCGGGATCGAATGCGCCGCATTCCAATCCGCGCAGCACCACGGTGGCCAGCGCCTGCGCGGTGGCGGGCTCGTCCATCACCGCGCCGCCCTGGCGATCCAGGTAGCGGCCGATACGCGGGGCGGCGACGCCGAGACCATCGCGGAAGAAGGCGAAGGTGGCCAGCCATCGGGTGACCAGGTGGCCGGCGCCCATGTCCCAACCCTGGTAGTAGCCGCGCTCGAGCGAGCGGGTGACCAGGCGGAAGTGCCGCGACACCGCCGCGCGCACCTCCTCGTCGGTGCCGATGGGCAGCACCTGGGTGGAGCCGTCGCACACCCACACGCCGGTGGTGGCCGCGGCGGCCTGCATGACGGCCTTGGCGTGATCGGCGACCGGGTGCTCCAGCGACTGGAACTTCGGGGCGATACCGAGCGCGGCGCTGTAATCGTAAGTGCCGTAGTGCAATCCGGTGGCGCGCCCGTTGGAGCGCTGGATCAGCTGCGACACCGGGGAGGAGCCGTCGGCGGCGATGATGGCCTGCGGGGACTCGATCTGCAGCTCGAACTTCAGCGACCCGGCGGGCAGCCCGTGCGCCTGCTCGATCGCCTCGCACACCTGCACGGTGAGGTCGGCCTGCTCGACGTGGCGAATCTTCGGCACGGTGAACACGAAGCCCTCGGGCACACCGCCCGCGCCTTCCAGAACCTTCTCCAGGGTGCGGATGGCGCGCGCCCACTCCAGGGTGGTCAGGCCCTTGGTGCGGATGCCGCGCGAACGCACCTCGGCCGGAAGGGCTTTCAGCACCGCACCGGCATTGAGGGCGGCGGCGTCCTCGATCTCGTCGCCGCGGGTGCCGTAGCCGTCCTCGAAGTCGAAGCGCAGATCCTGGATCGGGCGCTCACGCAGGGTCTCGATGGTGCGGGCCACCACGTCTTCACCGGCCAGGGCGACCAGCAGATCCCGCTGGCTCTCGGCGAGTTCCAGTGCGGCGGAACCCCATTCGCGGGGAGTGTCGACGGAGGCGTCCGCGCCGGATACGTATGCGGTGTGAATCGGCTGCCCCGGGCGATCACCCGGGTAGAGCCGCAGCAGCTCCGAATCGACAGCCTGCAAACGGGATTCGATCCCGCTCAATGTCTCCGGTGGCAGCGTCACGCCTGCGCCTCCCTTTCCTCGATGCCGAAATCGGCAAGCAATCCCACGTACGTTTTCGGTAGTGGGGCCGCGAATTCCCCGCGGCCGGACTTTCGCAACTTCATGGTGACCAGCGATTGCACGGTCAGTGTGGCGGCGGCGACGCCGTCCACCACGGGTACCCCGACCTCCTCGGTCAGGAATTCACACAGATCCGCCATCCCCGCGCAGCCGAGCACGACGGCGTCGGAGTTGTCGGCGGCCACGGCGTCGCGGCAGGCGTCGGCAATCACCTTGCGCGCCTTGGGATCCTCCAGTTCCAGCACCGGGATCTCGCAGGCGTGCACCTGGGCGCAGAAGCGTTCCATGCCATAGCGTTCCGCGAGTTCCCAGGCCCGGCCCGCGGTGCGGGCGAGCGTGGTCACCACGCTGAAGCTGCGGCCCAGATGACTCGCCGACTGCATGGCCGCCTCGGCGATGCCGATCACCGGACCGCGCGCCAGCTCACGCGCCGCGTCCAGGCCGGGATCGCCGAAGCAGGCGATGACGTAGCCGTCGACGCCCTCGGCCTCGCCCTTGGCGATCTCGGCCAGCAGGCCGGGCACCGACAGCGCCTCGTCGTAGTGGCTCTCGATGGAGGCCGGACCCATCTCCGGGTTGACGGCCTCGATCACCGTGCCGGGCGCGGCGACCGAGCGCGCGCTCTCCCCGATGAGAGCCGTCATCGCGGCGGTGGTGTTGGGATTGATAACCCGGATCCGCATGGGTCCACGCTATCGAACAGATGCAGCTTCGGGGTTGCTGGAACCGTATATGTTCGAACGGCCCTGGCTCAGGGGTTATATATCTTCTTCACCTGCGGGTTCGGCGAACAAACCGGTGTCCTGGGGCAGGTGTTCCAGAACACTGTTCAGCCGTGTGTGATGACCCTCGCTGGCCGCCAGCAAACCTTCAGCATCCCTCGCGAGGAAGGCCTGCAGCTGCTTGCTGTGGTCGGCGTGCAGCACCACGCGGTCCATGGTCGACACGTGCACCATCGGCTGCACGGGTTCGGTGATGTTCCAAGCGTATTCGAGCATGTGCACCACGCGCGGCATCCCCGACGGGCGCACCAGGGCGAGATGGAAGTTGCGGGTCTCGCGGTGATAGGCGATCGCGTCCTCGGTCAGCACCGCCTGCTCGAGGCGGGCGTGGATGTCGCGGGCCAGCTGATGATCGGTCTCGGTCGCGTTGTGCACGGCCGCCGCCATCGCCACCGACTCCAGGCGCTCGCGCACCACGTAGAGCTCGCGCAGCTCCTCGGAGGTGAGCATGGTCACCTGGTAGCCGAAGTTGGGGCGATGCTCGACCAGGCCCTCGCCGATCAAGGTCTGCAGCGACTCGCGCACCGGGATCGCGCTCACCGTGAACATGCGCGCCAGCTCGCCCAGGGGCATACCGGTACCCGGTGGCAGGTTGCCCTCCAGGATCAACCGGCGCAATTCGCCGAGAATCTCCTGCTGGGAGTAGCCGCGGCGGGCATCCAGGGGCGGGTTGAGCTGGGGCAGACGAGGTAGACGCGGGCGAGAAGGCACGGCCTCAACCCTAGCCCGTCGCCGAGTCGCTGCGTACGCCGTACCGGTCGGGGCCGCTCGCGCGGCGGGGTGTGGGTCGGATCTCGTCGGGGTCGTAGCCGAGGGCCTTGAGTGAAAGGCGATGCAGCGTTTCACGTTCCGCCGGGGTGAGGCGGTGCAGCAGCACATCGGTGGCTTCGAGGATCTTCGCGTCGGTCTCGGTGCGCAGCCGGTCGCCCGCGGCGGTGATAGTCAGACGGTATTTCCGGCGGTCCTCGGGGTCGCGGGTGCGGGTGACCAGTCCCGCCTTCTCCAGGCTGTCGATGAGCCGCACGACTTCGCTGCGGTCGATCTCCATGGCATTTGCCATCTCCTGCTGGGAGACCTCGGCGCGTTCGGACAGATAGGTCAGCACCCAGTGCTCGCGCAGGGGGGTTTCCAGTTTGGAGTGCATGGCCTTGTGCAGCTTGCCCAGCGTGTAGGTGGGGTATTGCAGCAGGCCGGCGGGGTGGAAGACGCCCGCGGCGGGAGGTTCGTCGGTCACCCGCTGATTATATCTATTGTTGAGTTGCTCAATCATTGATACTGTCTGCAATTGAGTCGCTCATCAACGATTGAAGGAGAGGTCCGATGACGCAAATGCGTTCGGACGCCACGACATCCGGCACCGGAGTGGCCGTCGCGCCACCCGCCGATTCCGACAAGATCCCCGCGCATGTCTGGCGCACCGCCGCGGTGGTGGTGTTCGGCGCGGTCATGGGCATGCTGGACACCTCGCTGGTCAATATCGGGCTGCACACCATCGGCGCCGACCTCGGCGCTTCGCTGTCGACCATCCAGTGGGTCGCCAGCGGATACCTGCTCGCGCTGGGGGTTTCGCTCACCGTGTGTGGGTGGCTGGCCCGCCGGGTCGGCGTGACCCGGCTCTGGATGGGAGCGCTCGTCGCGTTCACCATCACCTCGGGGCTGTGCGCCCTCGCGCCCACCGCGGGTTGGCTGATCGTGCTGCGCATCCTGCAGGGGCTATCCGCCGGACTCATGATTCCCGCAGGTCAGACCATCCTCGGGCAGGCGGCCGGGCCGCAGCGCATGGGCCGCGTCATGGGTGTGGTCGGCATCGCGGTGGTCGGCGCGCCCGCCATCGGGCCGACCATCGGCGGGCTCATGCTGGCCAACTGGAGCTGGGAATGGCTGTTCCTGATCAACATTCCGCTCGGGCTCATCGGGCTGGCGCTGGGTCTGCGGTACCTGCCGCGCACCGCCGGTACCGAGGTGCAGCGACTGGACGTGATCAGCGTGATCCTCGCAGGCGGCGGCGTGTCGGCCGTGGTGTACGGGCTGTCCGAGGTCGGCACGACCGGTTCGGCGACCTCGCTGTCGGTGTGGCTGCCCGTGGTGCTCGGCCTGGCCGGGCTGGGTGCGTTCGCCGCCCGCGCCCTGCGTGCCACCCGGCCGCTGCTGGACATCCGGCTCTTCGGTAACCGCGCCTTCCGTGCGGCCACCACCGCCGGATCCTTCGCCGGTGGCGCCATGTTCGGCGTGATGGTGTTGCTGCCCTTGTACTTCCAGGTCCTGCACGGCACCGGACTCATCCGCACCGGCGTCGACCTGCTCAGCTTCGGCCTCGGCGGCGTCATCATGCTGCCGCTGGGCGGACGGCTCACCGACCGCTTCGGCGGCGGCCGGGTCGCGGTGATCGGCAACTTCCTGATCGCCGCCGCGGTCCTCCCGCTGGCCTTCCTGCCGGTCGATGCCAACGGCATCCTGATCCAGTTGCTGCTGTTCGCAGCCGGATTGGCCACCGCCGTGGGCGCCATGCCCCTGGTGTCGGCCGCCTACGGCTCCGTCCGCCACGACCAACTGCCCGACGCGACCGCCCTGGTCAACATCATGCAGCGCGTCGGCGGTGCCATCGGCGTGGCAATCATCGCCGTGATCCTGTCCCGTGCAACAGCATCCGGCTGGGCACTGGTCACCGGCTACCACATCGCCTTCGGTGCGTTGGCCGTCCTGTCCCTCTGCGCCTCGGCCGCCTCGATGGTGCTCCGCAACCACCAGCGCCAGGCATAGTGGCCAACGGAACTGCCGCCGAACGACATCCGCGCGCGACACTGGAAAAGTGAACGATCCCAACCCCCTCGCATCCCGCAGGACCCGCGTCGAGCGGTTCCTGCGGGATCGCGGCGCGGACACCATCGCCCACCCCGGCGGCACCCTGCTGGCCCACCTCAACCGGGTAGCCGACACCCTGGCCGCCTGGGGGCACGACGCCGATCTTCAACTGGCGGGCCTGGCCCATGCCGTCTACGGCACGGACGGATTCGACCGCTGGCTGGTCGAACTATCGGACCGGGCAACGGTTGTCGCGCTGGTGGGGGAGCGCACCGAATCTCTCATCTACCTCTACGCCGCCTGCGATCGCAAGGCCGTCTACCCCCACATCGACGCCACCCCAACCGTTTTCCGCGACCGCTTCACCGGCACCGAATTCGAGCCCACCACCGCCGATTTCAATGCCTTTCTGGAATTGACGGTCGCCAACGAGCTCGATGTCCTCGCCCACAACCCGCAACTGGCCGCCGAGATCGGCAAGCCGCTCTACGACCTGTTCACTCGTGTCCGTCCCCATTTGACCCCCGCCGCGTGGTCCGCGTGCCAGCTGCAACTGGCACCCTGAAGCTTGTTCCTGTGCGGGACGCTGCTTTCGTCATGGCTACCGGGTTTCCGCCATGGTCCCGAAGTGGCCTGCGCGCCAAACGATCCGGAGCGCGATCTCGGTGATCCGCCAGTTGCCCTGGGTGTGCCGCAGTTTCGCGGTGACGACTCCGCCTGCGTTGAAGGACTTCTCGAGGAAGCCCGCGTCGGCGGGGCTGTCCTTCCAGAGGTGAATGGCCACGAGATTGGCTCGCACGGTGGCGGTTTCGCCGTCGATGGTGGCGTCGTGGCCGGTGGGGAGATGCTGGGTGGCCTCGAATCGGGCGAAGCTGTGGGCGTGGCTGTCGGCGATCTGCGCCGGTCCGGCTACGGTCGTGCCGTTCGGGCGGATGATGCGGCCGTCCTCGGTGAAGATTTCCCCGAAATGTTTGTGGTCGAAGTGCTTTTCGTCGAGTGCGCGGAAGTATCGGTCGAATACCTGGGTGATCTGCATGGCTTCCCCTTTCTCGGGTTCGCCACCCACGCTAGAACCTGACGTTACGTCAGTTTCAAGCCCTGATTCGAGTCATTGTTCGCGGAGGATCGAGGGGCTGGTCGCCAGGCGGAGCCAAGTGTCGCGCAGCCATTGTTCGTAGGCGGCCGTGTCGAAACCCAGGGTTCGGGTCATGAGGTTGTAGGAGTCGACCTGACCCAGGGGGCCGACGACGGTGATGATCCAGTCGAGGTCGGCTTCGGGGTGCAGGAGGCCGTCGGCATGCATCTTTCGCCAGATATCCGCGATGTGTTGCTGGGTGGCCGCGCGGCCTACCCGGCCTGCCTCGGCGATGACGGGCTCGCTGGCCTCGGCGGCGGCAGCGGCGGCGATCAAGGGGCCCGCGCGGTGCATGAGAGCGCTTGCGCCGCTGGCATATACGGCGATGCGTTCGTGCAGGGTGGGGGCAGTGACGGCGCGCTGCGACCAGTCGCGGTGGGCCAGGTCGATGTCGTCGGTGTCGCCGACGATCGCGACGTCGATCGCTCGTTTGAGGAGTTCGGCCTTCGAGCCGAAGCGCAGGTAGACGGTGCGGGAGCCGACCTCGGCGGCGTCGGCCACGGCGGCCAGGGAGGTGGCGGCGTAACCGTCGGTAATGAACAGGCGGGTGGCCGCGTCGAGGATCTTCCGCTCGGTTTCGGCCTTGCGGGCATCCCAGAGGGGAGATGTCTTCTTGACATCGCGGCTCATTCGCTGCATCCTTACTGCATCACTACAGTGATGCTGCACTATTACATCTGTACTGCAGAGGATACCAGCAATGATCCCCACTCTCGCCGGGGTGCATCACCTCAAACTTCCCGTTTCCGATCTCGCGCGCTCGATCGACTGGTACCGCACCCGGCTCGGCTACGAGGTCGGGGTCGAATTCGCCGAGCAGGGCGTCCTGAGGGGTGTCGCCCTGCATCACCCGGCCGGAGGGCCCATGCTCGGCCTCCGGCTCGACCCTGAAAGGGCTGCTGCTGCAGCCGGATTCGATTACTTCTCGATCGGCGTCCCGGATCGCCCGGCGATCGAGGCGCTCGCCGAACACCTGACCGGGCTCGGCGAATCCCATGCCGGAGTTCATTTCGCCACCATCGGCTGGATCCTGCCCCTGCTGCACGACCCCGACGGGCATGAAGTCCGCTTCTATACCGTCGAATCCCACACCGAACTCGGCGACGCAGCGCTCGTCGTCGACAACGCGCGCGAAACCGCCGACGAGCGCAGCCGCGAGCGGGCCTGAGTCGATCAGCGCCCGAAAAATCGCTGCCACCAACGCTGTTCGGTCGGCTGCGGCTCAGCCGGGGCAGCTGCCGCCGGTCGGCGTGCGGCTCGGGTCGCCTCACGTTCGGCTCGCCAGGTGGCGACCACCTCATCGGTCTTCAGTGGCCCGATCGGGACATGCGGGCCGCTCGGCATGCGCAGGTACTCGACGATGCGATCGTTGAGGGCGCTGACGACAGTGCGAACTTCCCTCTCGGACAGCAGATCTCGGACTGTCTCGTAGATTCGTTCGCGCTCCCGGCGCAGGATGATCGATTCCGGCAGCAGGCCGTCGGCGCTCGCGCCCTCGCGTTGCAAATAGTTTCGCAGCCACCAGTTCTCGTCGGCTGCACCGGCTGGGATGGGTTGGCCCGCGCCCTTCAGATTCTCGAATTCGCCGCGCTCGGTGGCCTCGCGCACCTGCTTGTCGATCCACGATTCGAAGGAGATTCCGGGCGGTTTGCGCTCGGTCATGACCCAATACTACAGGCTGTCGTTGAATTGCCGGGCCTACATCACAGCCCATCGTGACCGCCCGGGCAAGCCCCGGAAATGAATGTGAAGACGCCGCGCGTCAGACCGGATAGTCTGCTGTCCTGATCGACGCCCGGCACCGCCGACCTCCGGCGCTGCCGGGCGTCTTCTCGTTCCTTGGGAGGGGACACAATGTCAACTACCGACGCGGTCCTGCCGCCGGACGTCGTTGCGCCGGTAAGGGAACAGCGGCCGGTCACCGGGCACATACCGTTCGCCTGGCGGGGAGTGCTGGCCGTCTCGTTCGGATTCGCCGCCATCATGGGAATCGCGGCCGCGCGCATCAACTACTTCGGCGACGAGCTGTACTTCGTGGCGGCCGGACGGCGATTGGCCTGGGCGTACCCCGATCAAGGTCCGCTCGCGCCGTTCGTCGCGCACCTGATGGACGTCATCGCGCCCGGTTCGGTACTGGCGCTGCGCATTCCCGCGCTCGCCCTGATGGCCGCCGCGGCGATCCTTTCGGCCGCCACCGCCCGTGAGCTCGGCGCGGGGGCGCGCTATCAGATCCTGGCCGCCCTCGCCTACGCCGTCTCACCACTGGCTTTCGACCAGATACAGCTGATCACGCTCACCTTCGACATCCCGTTGCAGGCGTTGATCGTCTACCTGCTGATCCGCTGGGTGCGTACCCGCCAGGACTGGCTGCTGATCGCCGCCGGTGTCGCGGCCGCCGTCGCCTTCCAAGCCAAGTGGATGGTGCCCGGCGTGTGGGCGATGCTCGGCATCGGCGTGCTGGTGGCGGGCCCGCGCGAGGTACTGCGACGACCGGCCCTGTACATCGGCACCCTGATCATGGTGGCCGCCATGATCCCCGGGATCGTGTGGCAGACGCAGCACGGCTGGGTGGAATCCCAGATGACCGAGATCATTTCGCAGGAACAGCACGCCGCCAACACCGGCCCACTGATCTGCGCCGTCGAGATCGCCATCCAATGCGGGCTCATCGGCGGCATCCTCAGCCTATTCGGCCTGTGGGGCATGGTCCGCCTGGAAGCCCTGCGCCCCTACCGTTTCGCGTTCGTCGCGGGCCTGCTGTTGGTCGCCGTGGTGCTGGTCGAGAACGGCCGCT
This sequence comes from Nocardia heshunensis, assembly GCF_054782115.1. NCBI lineage: Bacteria > Bacillati > Actinomycetota > Actinomycetes > Mycobacteriales > Nocardiaceae > Nocardia > Nocardia heshunensis. The sequence continues at coordinate 1,100,869 of NZ_BAAGTC010000009.1, forward strand.
CCTACTACGTCGCAGGCTTCTGGCCCGCCCTGCTCGGCGCGGGCGCGTTCGCCCTCGGCACGGTCGAGGGTAAGCGCCTGGTCCGCCGCTGGATCACCGCCGCGGCCGTACTCTCGGCGGCCCTGTTCGCCGTGTGGATGACCTCGGTCCCGTTGTCCCGCAGCTGGATCCCGCTCCCCAAGAGCCTGACCACGATCTCGTCGCCCATCACCAACCAGGCCCAGTACTGGATGCGTGAATCCTGGTACGGCCCCGACGGCTACGCCACCTTCACCGCCGCCGTCAACGACGCAGTCCAAGCCCTCCCCGAATCCGAGCGCCCCAACACCGCCGTAGTCGCTGCCGCCTACGTCCAAGCCAGCGCCCTCGAAGAATTCGGCCACCAATACAACCTGCCCCCCGTCTACAGCCCCAACCGAGGCTGGGGCTACTTCGGCCCACCCCCGGACTCCGCCAAAACCATCGTCTACCTCTCCGTAGACGGCGTAGGCGACAAGGAATTCCTCTCCCAATTCGAATCCACCACCACCATCCAAAAACTCAACGACCCCAACGGCCTCCCCGGCCTACAACGCCTAATCACCGTCTACGTCTGCCACAACCCCAAACACCCTTGGGCGGACGTCTGGCCCAGCCTGCAGACCCTCACCTTCCCCAGCGGCATCTGACCAAGGTCGGGAGTACTCACTGCGGAATTTCGTCCGATTCCCCGCACTGAGTACTCCCGACCCTTTCAGAGGTACCAGTCATCGGGAGCGGGAATCGCACTGTTCCAGGCTGTTTCGAACTCGTGGGGGGTGATTTCCTGGGCCGCTAGGTCGGGGTCCCAGAGGTCGATCGGGGGATTGAGCGGGAAGTCTTCGAGGTCGGTGCGTACTGCTTCGCCGGTGTCCCGGATCTCGACCTGCCTGGTGCGATATCCATCGGTGATCTCGGTGAGGTAGTCGGCGGCGGGCACACCGCCCTCACCATCCCATCGCCGTTTGGTATGCAGCAGTGCACGATCCGCCATCACCCCGAACCCCGGCCGCAGACGCTGCGCATCCCGCTCCGCCCGCAACCTGTTCAGCGCAGCCTCGGACCGATCATCGATATCAACCTCCCGCAACCCCCGCTGCGCACGCTCGGCCAACAACTGCGGATCATCCACCACTGTTGTCTCGGCAAACGTCTCCACAATCTCCCGAGCCGACCGAGCCCGAACAACCCACCACAACCCACCCATCCCATAGTCATGACAAACCAGAAACCGCTGCCTGGGCACCTCATGACCGCTCACACCGACCCACCCTAGGCACACCTCCGACAAGGTCTCCTACTCGCTCGGCCGCGAGCACTGACGAGCGCGCCGATCATGCTGTTGGACTTGGGGTTTCGGTTCGGAGTGGATGGGTTCGGGTCGGTGTGCCTCGTGGTGGGGGTGGTCGGTGCGCGATACGCTCGGGTGATGCCGAGCCTGTTGATCATTCATCACACGCCGTCGCCGTTCATGCAGGAGATGTTCGAGGCTGTGGTGGCAGGAGCCACCGACCCGGAGATCGAGGGAGTGGAGGTGGTTCGGAGGGCGGCGTTGGCTGTCACGGCAACCGACGTGCTTGCCGCTGACGGGTACCTGCTGGGGACTCCGGCGAATCTCGGTTATATGAGTGGGGCGCTCAAGCATGCGTTCGACACCTTTTATTACCCGTGCTTGGACTCGACCAAGGGGCGGCCGTATGGGCTTTACATTCATGGGAATCAGGGGACCGAGGGGGCGGAGCGGAGTGTGGAGGGTGCTGCGACCGGGCTTGGGTGGGAGAAGGTGGCGGCGGCGGTGATCGTTTCGGGGAAGCCGGAGAAGAAGGATGTCGAGCGGTGTTGGGAGTTGGGGGCTACGGTGGCGGCTCAGTTGATGGGCTGAGTGGAGCGTTCTTCGAGGTCCCCCGAATTCTGGTGGCTGACACATCGGGTGGTGGGACCGTCATACTCGGGAGGACATTCGCTGAATGTCCGTTTGTGGAGTGTGGGAAGAGGTGACGGCCGCCGTGATGGCGCAAGAGTCGGGGATACGCCGGATTGGGCTGGTCGAGGACCATGAGTCGGTAGCGATCGGACTGGCGGCCATGTTGGCGCCGCAGGCCGATCTGGAATTGGTGATCACGGCGGGAACAGTCGCCGAATTGCTCGCGGCGGGGCCGAAACTGGATCTGGTGGTGCTGGATCTGCGGCTGGCCGACGGTTCGCAGCCGGAGGAGAACGTGCGGGCGCTGCGGGCGCGGGGGATCGAGGTACTGGTGTTCACCGGCGCCGACAATGCTTTCCTGGTGCGCGCCGCCGCCCGCGAGGGCGTGCTCGGCGTGGTCCGTAAATCGGAGGATGCCGCGACCGTGGTCGCCGCGGTGCGCCGCGCCGCACAGGGCGAACAGGTGGTGACCACCGACTGGGCGGCCGCCATCGACGGCGACCCGCAACTGCAGGATGTCGGCCTGAGCCCGCGCCAGCAGCAGGTGCTGCAGCTGTACGCCTCGGGTGAGAAGGCGTCGCGCGTGGCGCGCATGACCGGCCTGTCCGAACAGACCGTCAACGACTATCTGGGCCGCATCCGGCAGAAGTACGCCGACGCCGGACGCCCGGCCCCCACCAAGACCGACCTGTACAAGCGGGCCGTCGAGGACGGGTGGCTGCCTGTCCCCGAACGGAATCCGCGGGCATGACCGCCTCGGGCACCCTGGATTCGACGGCCGCGGTCCGGTCGATGCCCTCCCCGGCGGCGTTCCTGCAGCGCCTGCGCCGCGGGATCACCATGAAGGAGGACCCGGGCACCGCCGCCTACGACCGCATCATGCGGCGGCTCGGCATCTCGATCGGCATCGCGGGCGTGATCGTCGGCGGCGTCGAACTCCCGGAGGTCGCCGAACAGGGCAGTTACGGGCCCATGTGGTGGACGGTGACCGCGGTGCTGCTGGCCTTCGGCTGGTACCCGGTGATCGGTGTGGTCGCCGCCGTCTCGGGTCCGCGCGCCATCCGCTTCGTATCCGGTTGCGCCGCGGTCAGTTTCCTCGGCGCACTGGCCTCGATCCCGTTCGGGCTGCACCTGCACGCGATCGACGCCACCACGGTGTGGCCCTACCGGGTGACGCCGCTGGCGGTGACCGCCGCGGTCCTGGCCTGGCAGACCCGTCTGACGGTCATCTACCTGCTGGTCTCCGCCACCTCGGCGGCCGCCGCGACCTTGTACACGGTGCCCGCGTTCACGACTCAGCATGTGGCAGAGAACTTCCTGCGCGCCGTCGGCCTGTCCGCGCTGTTCGTCTGGTGTGGCGTCGCCCTCACCGGCGCTGCCGCGCGCGTCGACCGCGAGTCCGCGATCGCGAGCCGCCGCGCTGCCGCCCAGGCCGCTGCCCTGGCCCGCGACCGCGAACGCGCGCGTTTCGCCGCGCTCATCCACGACGCTGTGCTCTCTACATTGCTGGAAGCGTCCCGCGCCGGCACCCAATCCGATGTGCTGCAACGCCAAGCCGAACGCACCATCGAGCAACTCGACGAATGCCATGGTGAGCAACGAGATCCGGATCTGCTGGATGCCCGCTCGGCCGTGCTGTTCCTGCGCGCCGCGGTCCAGGAGGTCAATCCCGCTGTGCGTTTCGCCACCCGCACCTGGCCCGGCTACGACGACCTGCGCATGCCCGTGCATTCGGCCAGCACCATTGCGGCCGCCCTCACCGAGGCCGTGCGAAACAGCCTGCGGCACGCCGCCGTTCCGGGCCGTGAGGTGCGCCGCACGGTGACCGCCACGGTCAGCGCGGGCAGCATCCGCATCGTCTTCAGCGATGATGGCGCCGGTTTCGACCTGGCCGCCGTCTCCGCCGACCGCCTCGGCATCTCCATGAGCATCCTGGGCCGCATGCGCCAGCTGGCGGGCGGTTCCGCGTTCGTGGAAACTCAGCCGGGCGAGGGCACCACCGTGACCTTGGTATGGGGTGGCGATGGTTCCCGCTGACAACGCCGGTCTCGACCTGGATCCCCGCTTCGGCCTGCGTGATCTGCTCGGCCTGCGCGGCAGCGCCGCCTGGCTGTTCCTGCTGATCCTGGAAGCCGTGATCGCGCTGTACATGGTGCGCAATTTCGGTCAGTCCCCACCGTGGGCGGCCGCGGCGAGCATGGTGCTGATGCTCAGTGCCGGCGCCCTGGTCACCGCGATCCCGGTGGATCCGCTCCCGATTCCGGTGGCCCTGTACGCGGCCATCGCCCCGCCCGTCGCGACCACGCTGACCGTCATCACCCCCGAACACGATCTCGTGCACGAGACAGTGTGGTCGGCCTTCGCCTCGTCCTATGTCCTCGCGGTCCTGGTGCTGCGCGGCCGGATTCGCACCGCCTGGATCGGTGTCATCGCGGTCGCGGCCGTGCTGGTATCGCTCGGCCTGATCGGCGGGCACCTGCAGCCCGGCACCTTGGTCGGCTCGCTCATGCCGGTCGGCACGGTCACCGCGATCTCGGTGTTCACCGCCGTCATGCGCCCGATGCAGCGTTCCCTGCGCATCTTGCGCGAGGACGCCATGATGCGTGCGGCCGCCGAGGCGACCATGGCCGCCGCCGACAGCGAACGCTCCCGTCAGCTGGCCCGCCTCGACCGGGTGGCGCGCCCGATCCTGGAACGCATCGCCGATGGCGTGGAACTCAGCGCCGCCGAACGTGAAGAGTGCCGCCTGTTGGAGGCCGAACTTCGCGACGGCCTGCGTGCCCCGCAACTGGTGACCGATGAACTCAGCGGCGCCGCGCGCGGAGCCCGAGGTCGTGGCGTCGAGGTGATCCTGCTCGATGACGGCGGTTTCGCGGGTGTCCCCGAATGGGTTCGCAAGCGTGTGATCGATGCCGCCACAAAGGAACTCGATGCGACGAATTCCGGTCGCATCACCGTCCGCGTGCTACCGCTGGGCCGTCACGTGCTGGCCACCGTGCTGGCCACGGCACCCGATCAGGACCGGCGCACCGAGATCGACACGGACGGTCAAGTCACCACCATGACCGATTGATACCGGTCTACTGCTTGTCGTCCGGCTTCTCGTCGGGGCGGGCCTTGTCCTCATACCGGGCTTTGTCCTCATACCGAGCCTTGTGCTCATAACGCCCCGGCCCGCCCTTCCACATCTGGTCACGCAGCGCGGACTGGACAGTCGTCGACAGCCACGAGTTGAGCGACTGCCCACTCTGCGCCGCAGCCTCCTCGGCCCGCGACTTCATCTGCTCGACCAGGCGCAGCGTCACCCGGCTGATGTCACCGGTCATCTCCTCGAACGTGGGGTGTTCCTCTTCACGCACGCCCTTGCGGACGTCGACATGCGCGTCGGTGCCGTCCACGGACACGTGCACGGTCCGATCCGGGAGGGTGGCGCTGACCTCTGCCGCGAGATCGGACAGGGCCGCCAGCAACACCAGCCGCGCCGAATTCTCGGTCGCGGCCGCCAGCGCGGCGGCAGTGGACTGGGTTTTCTCATCACCCAATGCGGCCGCGGCAATCAGGTTCTCGCGCAGCTGGGCGGTGTATTTGTTGAGATCCATGACACCAGTGTGGCGTCATATCTGACACCATTCAAGGAAACTTTTGACGCCTGAATCGGGCGCTTGACGCGAATCGCCATCGGACCCGGCACGGTTCGGGTATAACGGTGCAAATCCCGTTCCAGCGACGCTGTAGCCTTTCTGACTATGACGAACGGTGAATCGACGCGAATCGAGCTGCACGCGTCCGGCACAGTAGGTGTCGCGATGGTGACCCCCTTTACCGCCGAAGGCAAGCTCGACGTCGATGCCGGTGTCGCGCTGGCCGCCCGCCTGATCGACGGAGGCGTCGATCTCCTCGCCATTTCCGGGACCACCGGTGAGTCGCCGACCACCACCGAGTCCGAGAAGTTCGACCTGCTGCGCGCCGTCGTGGACGCCGTCGGTGACCGTGCCACCGTCATCGCGGGCACCGGAACCTACGACACCGCGCACAGCATCGAACTCTCCCGCAACGCGCAGCGCGCGGGCGCGCACGGCCTGCTGGTCGTGACCCCGTACTACTCGCGTCCCAACCAGGACGGTCTGCTCGCGCATTTCACCGCGATCGCGGACGCGACCGATCTGCCGGTCACCCTCTACGACATTCCGCCGCGGTCGGTGGTGCCGATTGCCACCGACACCATTCGCCGGCTGGCCGAGCACCCGAACATCGTCGCGGTCAAGGACGCCAAGGGCGATCTGGGCGCGGGCGCGGAGTTGATCGCGGAGACCGGGCTGGCCTTCTACTCCGGCGACGATGTGCTCAACCTGCCGTGGTTGTCGATCGGCGCGACCGGATTCATCAGTGTCATCGGCCATCTCGTGCCGGATCGCCTGCGTGCCCTCCTCGACGCCTACCGCGCCGGTGATGTGCAGCGCGCTCGCGAAATCAATGTCAGCATGGCCCCGCTGAACCGGGCCATGGCCCGCCTCGGTGGTGTCGCCATGACCAAGGGTGCGCTGCGACTGCTGGGCATCGAAACCGGAGAGCCACGCTTGCCACAACTTCTGCCGTCCCAAGACCAACTCGATGAGCTCGCGGTGGACCTGCGCGCTGCGGGGGTGCTTGCATGAGCGAACCAGTCGCCCGTCGCCCGCGCCGTACCGCCAGCCGCGCCGCCGGTGCGCCGCCGCCCGCCCCGGAAGTGCCGGTGCAGCCCGCGGCTCAGCCGGAACCGGCCGCCCAGCCCGCAGCCGCTCAGCCTGCCGCCGCTCAGCCGGAACCGGTGAGCGCTGCCCGCTCGGAATCCGTTGCCGCCGAACCTGTTCGGGAGCGCAACGGCCGCGGCCGCAACGGCACCTCGGAGCGCAACGGCACCAAGGCCACGCAGTCCAGACCGGCCGAAGAGGCCCCGCGCTCGCGTCAGGACGATTCCCGCTCCCGCCGTGACGATTCCCGCTCCGGCGGTGGCCGCGATCGCCGCGGCGGCGGCCGTGGCCGCCCGGGCGGTCGTGATCGCGAACCGGCTCCCGCCCCGCGCGATCCGCACGCCATGAGCGCCCCGCCCAAGGCCCCCAAGGGCGGCCTGCGGGTGTTCGCGCTCGGCGGTATCGGCGAAATCGGCCGCAACATGACCGTTTTCGAGTACGACGGCAAGCTGCTCATCGTCGACTGCGGTGTGCTGTTCCCCGAGGACCAGCAGCCCGGCGTCGACCTGATCCTGCCGGACTTCGGTCCCATCGAGAACCGCATGGACGATATCGCCGCGGTGATCCTGACCCACGGTCACGAGGATCACATCGGCGCGGTCCCGTTCCTGCTGCGCCTGCGTCGCGACATTCCGGTCATCGGCGCGAAGTTCACCCTCGCGCTGGTGGCGGCCAAGTGCCGCGAACATCGCTTGCAGCCCAACCTGACCGAGGTCGTCGAGGGCGAGCGCACCCAGCACGGGCCGTTCGACTGCGAGTACTTCGCGGTCAACCACTCGATCCCGGACGCCATCGCGGTCGCGATCCGCACGCCCGCGGGCATCGCGCTGCACACCGGTGACATCAAGCTCGATCAGCTGCCGCTCGACGGCCGCCTCACCGACCTGGCCGGGTTCTCCCGCCTGGGCGACGAGGGTGTCGACCTGTTCCTGGTGGACTCCACCAATGCCGAGGTGCCCGGCTTCGTCACGCCCGAGCGTGAGATCGGCCCGGTGCTCGACAATGTGATCGGCAAGGCCAAGGGCCGGGTCATCGTGGCCTCCTTCGCTTCTCACGTGCACCGCATTCAGCAGGTGGTGGATGTGGCGCAGCGCTATGACCGCCGGGTGTGCTTCGTGGGCCGGTCCATGGTCCGCAATATGCAGATCGCCCAGGATCTCGGCTACCTGGACATCCCGGACGGCCTGGTGGTCGATCTGGATCAGGCCGCGAACCTGCCGGTGCACAAGCTGGTGCTGATCTCGACCGGTTCGCAGGGTGAGCCGCTCTCGGCGCTGTCGCGCATGGCGCGCGGCGATCACCGCCAGATTAATATCCGCCCCGACGATCTCGTGGTGCTGGCGTCCTCGCTGATCCCCGGCAACGAGAACGCGGTCTTCGCGGTCGTGAACGGCCTGGCCCGCCTCGGCGCGACGGTCGTCACCCAGCAGAACGCGAAAGTCCATGTCTCCGGCCATGCTTCGGCGGGCGAGCTGCTCTACCTCTACAACGCGGTCCGTCCCACCAACGCCATGCCCGTGCACGGCGAATGGCGGCACCTGCGGGCCAACGGTGCGCTCGCGGCGGCCACCGGCGTCCCGGAGGATCGGGTCATCCTGGCCGAGAACGGCGTCGTGGTCGATCTGGTGGACGGCATCGCCACCATCACCGGCCGCGTCCCGGTCGGCCAGGTCTATGTCGACGGCCTCTCCGTCGGCGACGTCGGCGAATCCACCCTCTCGGACCGCCTGGTCCTGGGCGAGGGCGGCTTCATCTCCATCAACGTCGCCATCGACTCCTCCACCGGCAAGGCCGTCAGTACCCCCGAGGTCACCGGCCGCGGCTTCTCCGACGACCCCGAAGCGCTCACCGGCGCCCAGGAACTCGTCGAGAACGAACTCCACCGCCTGGCCGTGGAGGGTGTCACCGACACCCACCGCATCGCCCAATCGGTCCGCCGCGTTGTCGGCCGCTGGGTCGCCGAGGTCTACCGCCGCCGCCCCATGATCGTTCCCACGGTCATCGGCGTCTGACGCCGAAAGCTGCGACAGCACAACGAAAATCGCCCCGGAAGCAATTGCTTCCGGGGCGATTCGCTTGTCGCACTGCGGCCGTCCGGCGCGCATTCCTCCGTCATCCCGGCATGCTTTTGGCCGGGATCCACACCTAGGGGCGTTGGATTCCGGCCAAAAGCGCGCCGGAATGACGAGGGTGACCTACTTGTCCTGGCAGGCGGCCGAGTCGAGCTTCGCGGCCTTCACGATGCTGCAGGCGTAGCTGTGGTCGATCTTCCAGTCGGTGCCGTCGGCGACGAAGGAGACGGTGGCGTTCTGGACCGGCTTGCCGTCGATGGTGACGTCGGCGTCGGCCTTGAGCTTGCCGTCGGACGGGTCGCCCACGTTGGTGATCTTGATCTTGACGTTGTTGGCCTTGGCGGCGTCGACCAGCTTCTGGGCGAGCTGCGGGTCCAGGGCCGCGTCCTCGATCCAGTCGGTCTTGGTCTTGGCGTCGATCGACGGGTCGAAGGCCTTGGCGACCTTGTCGTTCAGATCGGCGACGCTCGGCTTGGCCAGGTCCGCGGTGGTGGTCGGCGCGGGAGCCGAGCCGGTGAGCTTGCCGTCGCCGTCGACGCCGCCGTCGAACTTGCCGGCGGGTGCGGCCGCGGAGGTGGTGGCAGCGGCCTTGCTGGTGTCATCGGACTTGCTGCAGGCCACCAGGCCCAGCGCCGAGGTGGCCAGCATCAGCGCGGCGGTAGCGCGAAAGATGGTGTGCTTCAACGAAATTCTCCCCAATGGTTTCGGAGCCCGGCGGGCTACAGCTGGTAGCCGGTGGTGCAGTTCCAGTGAATGATGGTGGCGTCGCCGGAGTTCCGGTTCAGGGCCTGGTTCTTGGCGGCGACCCGCGAGGAGGCCGCACCGAAGGTGTAGTAGCCGTCGCGCCGCGAGTAGGCGACCGCGCCGCAGCCGTTGGTGAAGCGCGCCACGATCTTGCAATCGTTGTAGGTGCACGAGCTCATGGCCGCGTTCTGCGCCGACGGGCTGTCGGAATAGTCGTAGGAGTAACCGATGTTGCCCGTGGAGACCGACAGCGCGATCGCACCGAAGTTGTAGTCCTGATAGGCATTGGCCGGAGCCGCGGTACCCACCAGCAGGGAACCAGCGGCCGCGACCATCACGGCTGCGCCGCTGAGGATCTTCTTCAAGTTGTTGCCCTTCTTGTGCTTTCGGGTCCATGACCCTCTGGACCGCCGATCAAGCTACCGATACGAAAGTGTTGACGCCAACCCGCATCTGTGTTTTGTGCGGGTTCACCGGTGCGATCGCGGGCAAGCGGTGAAAAGTGGTGCCGTGCATATTCGGATGGGCACGACTAAGGTCCCCCTTATGAGTATGGCTCAACGGGAGCGCCAGGCCCTGGTCCAGGCCATGGCCGAGGCCGGTCCGGACGCCCCCACCCTGTGCGGGGAATGGACCACCCGAGACCTGGCCGCGCACCTGATCGTTCGCGAGCGTCGCCCCGACGCGGCTCCCGGCATCATGCTGAAGCCCTTCGCGCCGTATCTGGAGAGCGTGCAGGCCAAGGTCGTCCAGCGCCCGTTCGCCGAGCTGCTCGATCAGGTGCGCAGCGGCCCGCCGTTCTACCTGCGCCCGGTCGACTCGCTGATGAACCTCACCGAAATGTTCGTCCACCACGAGGACGTTCGGCGCGGCACTCCCGGCTGGGAACCGCGCACCCTGCCGCAGGCCGATGAGGACCGGCTCTGGAAGGTCCTGACGGGCTTGGCCCGCATGGCATATCGCAAATCACCGGTTACTGTCGCGCTGACCACGCCCGACGGCCGCCGCACGGTCGCCCGTCAGGCCGGTGACCGCACCGTGGTGCTCGCCGGACCGCCGTCGGAACTGCTGCTGCATGCCTTCGGCCGCAACGAGGTTCGGCTCGAGGCGACGGGAGCGCCCGACGACGTGGCACTGGTCCACGCCCTCGACCGCAGCGTCTGACATCTCACCACCTGGGACCGCCGTCCCGGCCGGAGTGGCGTGGTACGTACCGGTCATGAAACGATCACGCGACGAGCGGTAACTTGCGTAGTCAGCAAGCGTTCCGGGTGTGATGAAGGTGGTAGGCAATGTCTTGGCAACTGGCGGTTCTCGGACCGGTCGAGTTGGCGGCCGACGGTGTGCCCATCCCGCCCATGCCACCCAAACAGCAGGCGGCGCTGGTGATGCTGGCCTGCGCCCGCGGTCGCACGGTCTCGGTCGAGGAACTCGTGGACGGCATCTGGGGTGCCGACCGGCCGTCTTCGGCAGTGGGCGCGCTGCGCAACTACGCCTGGGCCCTGCGCAAGCACCTCGCCACCCAGGGCGCGGTGCTGTTGTCCTCGGAGGCCCGCGGCTATCGCCTCGACGGCGCACTGGAATTGGATGTCGACTGCATCGAGCGGTTGCGCGCCGAGGTGAGTGAGGCCCGCGCGGGCGGCTGCCTCGAGACCGCCGACGCCGCCCTGCGGACCGCCCTGCGCGCCTGGCGCGGTGACCCGCTGACCGGTGTGCCCGGTCCGTGGGCGGCCGCCGAGCGCGCGCGGCTGCGGCGACTGCATCGGGTGCTCGAGGAGGACCTGCTCGAGATCGCCGTGCAGCGCGGCGACTTCTCGCACGCCATGGCCGAATTGGAAGCGCTGATCACCGGCGACCCGCACAGCGAACGGTTGCGCGCGCTCATGATGACCGCCCTCTACCGGGCGGGCCGCCGCACCGAGGCGCTCGACGAATACCAGCGCATCCGCCGCCTGCTGGTCTCCGAGCAGGGCATCGAGCCCGGCCCGATGCTGGCCGAACTGCACCGCCAGATCCTCGCCGACGAGCTGCCCGTCCCGGAGCCGGCGGCCGCGCCGATCACCATGGTCGCGCCGCGCCCGGCCCAATTGCCGCCCGACACAGCCGATTTCACCGGTCGCGGCGATCTGGTGCAGGACCTGTGCACGGTGCTCGGCGGCGCCGCCCCGGCGTTGGTGGCGATCTCCGGCATGGGCGGGGTCGGCAAGACCGCGCTGGCTCTGCATGTGGCGCACCGGATTCGGAGCCGGTATCCGGACGGGCAGCTGTATGTGGACCTGTGCGGAGCGAGCGCCGCGCCCGCGGATCCGGAGCATGTGCTGGGCGCGTTCCTGCGGGCATTGGGCGTGGCGCAGAAGGAGATTCCGGTCGGCGTGGCCGAGCGGGCCGCGCTGTTCCGTTCCGCGATCAGCGGCCGCCGCATGCTGCTGGTGCTCGACAACGCCAGCGACGCGGCGCAGGTCGCGCCGCTGCTCCCGGGTGAGTCGGGGTGCGCGGTGCTGGTGACCGCCCGGCGTCCGCTCACCGCGCTGCCGGGCGCGCGGCCCGCCGCGCTGCGGGTCCTGGAACCCGAGGAGGCCGTGGAGCTTTTCGCCCGGATCGTGGGTGCGGCCCGGGTGGCGGTCGAGCCCGAAGCGGTCCGCCGCATCGTGGAACTGTGCGGGTTGCTGCCCATCGCGGTGCGCATCGTGGCCGCGCGGGTGGCGGCCCGCCCGCAGTGGACCGTGGTCTCCGAGGCCGAGCGCCTAGCGGCCGAACGACACGACCTCGACCGGTTCCGCGCCGGGGGCTTGGCGCTCACCGCCGCCTTCCGGGCGGGCTACGACCAGTTGCCGGTCGACGCGGCGCGCGCCTTCCGCCTGCTCGCTGTGGCCGACCTGCCCGATCTGCCGCTGGCCGCCGCGGCCGCGGTCCTCGACACCATCGAGTCCGTCGCGGAGGACCTCTGCGAGGAGCTGGTCGATCGCGGCATGCTGGAGTCCGTCGGCCGGGGTCGCCATCATTACCACGACCTCATGCGGCTGTTCGCGCTCGGCCGCCCGGGCGCCGACGCCGAGGCGGATGTCACCGCCCGCCTGCTCGATTTCTACCTGGCCACGATGAAAACGGTGCTGCGCGTACGTCATCCGGGGCTGCGGCTGCGGCTCGCGCCGACCGGCCATCCGGGCGCCCGCCTGGTGGATCTGGAGGCGACCCGGGAATTCCTCACCGCGGAACGCCGGAATCTGAACGCGCTGTACCGGTTGGCGATCGCGGGCACGCCCCGGCATCGGGCGCTGGCCGCGGATCTCGCGCTCACCGTCGCCGAGACCGGACTGGCCTGTGACGCCAGCATCGACCCGGCCCGCACGCTCGAGGAGTTGGCCCGCGCGCTGGAGGCGGACGGCGATGTCGCCGCCGCTCGGCGCGCCCGGCTGTCGGTGGTGTTCACGCTGCTCGGTGAACTCGATGAACCGCATCGGGCGGTCGCGCACGTGGATCGCCTGCTCGCCGAGGACGATCCGGACGCCGACGTGTGGGCGTCGGGCGCGATCCACGCCTACGCCGGTGTGCTCGCCCTGCACGATGGCGACCCGGCCCGGGCGACCGCGCATTTCGCGACGATGCTCACCAGGGCGCGTCGCGCGGGCAGCCCCGAATGCGTCCGTCTCGCGTATTCGCTGCTGGCCCGCGCGTATTCGGCGGCGGGTCGCCATCGCGACTCCCTGGCCGCCGCGGCCCGCGCGGTCGTGGCCGACGACAAGCCGGGCGTCCGCCGCCACATCGTGTGGGCGCTGACCGAGGCCGGCTCGGTGCTCAGTGCCGAGGGTGATGTCGAGCGCGGCACTCGGCTGTTCGATGCGGCCCTGACCCTGTCGCGCCGTTTCGGCGGCACCCGTATCGAATCGATCGTCCACGCCCGCGCGGCCCGCGCCCACCTCGCCGCGGAACGTTTCGCCCAGGCCGCCGATCACGCCGAACGCTCCGAGGCCACCCGCATCTCGGCCGCCATAGGCGCGCTCTACACCCACAACCTGCTGGTCCGCTACACGGCCCTGCGCCGCCTCGGCCGCAATATCGACGCCGCCGAGTGCTACCGCACCGCCGCCACCCAGATCCCCGACTTCGACGCCGCCCTCACCGCCTGGACCGCCGAAACCCACCTCCCCGCCACCCGCTGACCGGGCTTGCAGGAGCGCCACCCCGTCATTCCGGCAGTGCCACCCCGTCATTCCGGCAGTGCCACCTCGTCTTCCGGCAGTGCCACCACCCCGTCATTCCGGCGTGCTGTTGGCCGGAATCCAACGCCTGTGGGTGTGGATCCCGGCCAAGAACATGCCGGGATGACGAGGTGCCGCCGCCGGAATGACAGCACCCGCGGCGGGGTTGAACAGCCCTTCCGGCCCCGGTGAAGGGCTGGTTTCGGGTAGTGAGCGCCACATGTCTGATATGGGTGGGCCGGGTGTTGCGGATGGTCCGGGTGGGGCCTGAGCGGCTAGCCTGGGACGCATGGCAGGTAAGGCCCGCACCGGAACGTCACGTACGCGAGCGGGGGCTACGCGGGGACAGACTCCTGCACAGTCCCGGGCTCGCACTCCACGCCAACCCGCGAAGCGGACGGCGCGGAAGGCTCCGGCGCGGCGACCCGCACCCCGGCGCGCCTCCAATACGGCTCCGCTGGCGGTGGTTCGGCGCGGCGCGACCCGGGCCTGGACGGCGACCGCGCGGGGCCTCGGCGCCACCACGCGGGCGGTGAGCCGGGCGGGGGATATCGAACACGGGCACAGACGCGACGGCATCGCCCTGGCCCTGGTGGCGTTCTCGTTCGTGATCGCCGCGGCGGTGTGGCTCTCGGCGGGCGGCCCGGTCGGGCACTGGGTGGATACCGCGGTGCGCTGGGTGGCCGGATCCGCTTCGGCGGCACTGCCGTTCGTGGCGGTGGGCATCGCGGTGATCCTGATGCGCACCGAACCGCAGCCGGAGATCCGGCCCCGCTTGGTGCTGGGCGGCCTGCTGGCGGGCCTGCCGATCCTGGGCCTGTGGCATATGGCGGCGGGTTCCCCGGCCGATGAGCACGGCCGCGAGCATGCCGCCGGTTTCGTCGGCTACGTGGTGGGCGGTCCCCTGAAGGATGGCCTGAGCGCGTTCCTGGCGGTGCCACTGCTCATGCTGGCCATCGGTTTCGGTGTGCTGCTGTTGACCGGCACCCAGGTGCGTGACGTGCCCGCCCGCATGCGCGAGATCTTCGGTACGGGCGCGGGCGGCGACGAATACGAGGGCTACTCCGAGGAACACGGCCTCTACGACCCGGAGGACTATGACGCGGACGGTTTTCCGCGCCACCGCCCCGAAGTGCGCAAGCGCCGCGGCCGTTCGCCGTCGGAGAACTACCCGCCCGACGAGTTCGGCGGCTCCGACGCGGTCACCGAGATCATCGGCGAGCCGCCGCTGCAGGATGCCAAGGACATCGCGGTGCCGGAGGTGGAGAAGCCGAAGGTCAAGCCGCGCAAGCCCATTCCGAAGGTGGTCGATCAGACCCCGCCGCCGCCGGAGCCGCAGCAGTTGGAGTTCGTCACCGACCGCGAGGTGGACGGCGACTACCAGCTGCCGTCGCTCAACCTGCTCACCGACGGCGATCCGCCCAAGCAGCGCAGTGCGGCGAACGAATCCATGATCGAGGCCATCACCGAGGTGCTGGTGCAGTTCAAGATCGACGCCGCGGTCACCGGTTTCGTGCGCGGCCCGACGGTCACCCGCTACGAGGTGGAGTTGGGTCCGGGCGTGAAGGTCGAGAAGATCACCGCGCTGGCCCGCAATATCGCGTACGCGGTGGCCACTGAGAACGTGCGATTGCTGGCCCCGATCCCCGGCAAGTCCGCGGTCGGTATCGAGGTTCCCAACGCCGATCGCGAATTGGTGCGCCTGGCCGACGTTTTGAAGGCGGCGACCACCCGCAGCGATCACCATCCGCTGGTGATCGGTCTGGGCAAGAACATCGAGGGCGAGTTCGTGTCCGCGAACCTGGCCAAGATGCCGCACCTGTTGGTGGCCGGGTCCACCGGTTCCGGTAAGTCGAGCTTCGTCAACTCGATGCTGGTCTCGCTGCTGTGCCGCGCCACCCCCGAGGAGGTGCGCATGATCCTCATCGACCCGAAGATGGTGGAACTGACGCCCTACGAGGGCATCCCGCACCTGATCACGCCCATCATCACCCAGCCCAAGAAGGCCGCCGCCGCGCTGGCCTGGCTGGTGGAGGAGATGGAGCAGCGCTATCAGGACATGCAGGTCAACAAGGTCCGCCACATCGACGACTTCAACCGGAAGGTGAAGTCCGGCCAGATCACCGCCCCCCTGGGCAGTGAAAGGGTCTATCGCCCTTACCCGTACATCCTGGCGATCGTGGACGAGCTGGCCGACCTCATGATGACCGCGCCCCGCGACGTCGAGGACGCGATCGTCCGCATCACCCAGAAGGCCCGCGCCGCAGGCATTCACCTGGTGCTGGCCACCCAGCGCCCGTCCGTGGACGTGGTGACCGGTCTGATCAAGACCAACGTCCCGTCCCGCCTGGCCTTCGCCACCTCGTCGCTGACCGACTCCCGAGTCATCCTCGATCAGCCGGGCGCGGAAAAGCTGATCGGCATGGGCGACGGCCTGTTCCTCCCCATGGGCGCGAGCAAACCGACCCGTCTGCAAGGCGCCTTCATCGACGACGGGGAAATCTCCGCGGTAGTCGATTTCGCCAAGACCCAGGCCACCCCCGACTACCAGGAAGGCGTCACGGCGGCCAAGGCGGGCGAGAAGAAGGACGTCGACCCCGACATCGGCGACGACCTCGACCTGCTCGTCCAGGCCATCGAACTGGTGGTCACCTCCCAGTTCGGCTCCACCTCCATGCTGCAGCGCAAACTCCGCGTCGGTTTCGCCAAGGCGGGCCGCCTCATGGACCTGATGGAAACCAGGGGAGTGGTCGGCCCCTCCGAGGGTTCCAAGGCCCGCGACGTTCTCATCAAACCCGACGAACTCGACGGCCTCCTCTGGACCATCCGAGGCGGCGGCGAACCCCTGGATGCGGACTCGAACCCGGACGAGTAGCGACGCGGCCTCAGCCGAGAGTGGCGTGCAGGCTTCCGAGCAGAGCCAACGCACGGGCCGTCGGGCCGGTCGGGTCCGCGTGGTAGACAACGAGTTCCAGGCCGGCCGCACCACGCAGGTCGAAGGACTGGAAGGACAGCGTCAGTGCGCCGACATCAGGGTGGCGTAACCGCTTGGTGTCGAAGGTCTTTCCGCCGACCGCGTGCGACTGCCACAGGTCGCTGAACTCGCGACTGGCCGCTCGCAGCGTTGTCACCAACTCGGTAAGCCGTGGATTGTCGGGGTCGGTTCCGGTGGCCTGCCGCAGTGCCGCGACGGTCCCGTGTGCGGCCTGCTCCCAGTCGGCGTAGAACTCGCGGCCGACGGGATCCAGGAACACCATGCGGGCCAGGTTGTCCGCCGAGCCGAACGGCGAGAACAAGGCATCCGCCAAGGCATTGGTGGCGAGCAGGTTCAGTGCCGGGTCGAGCACGAAAGCGGGAGTGTGCGGCCAACTGTCGAGCAATTGCCGCATGCCGGGGCCGACGAGGCCGGGTTCGGCCGGTCGCGGGGGTTGTGGCCGCAGTCCGGCCAGGCGATGCAGATGCTCGCGGGCGGCTTGGTCCAAACGCAGTGCGCCGCTGATCGCTTCGAGTATCTGTGGCGAGGGATGTCGTTCCCGCCCTTGCTCGAGGCGGGCGTAATAGTCCACGTTCATTCCGGCCAGCACCGCCACTTCCTCGCGCCGCAATCCGGGTACGCGGCGCTGCCCATGGGAGGGCAGGCCCACCTGCTCGGGGTGCAGCCGGGCGCGGCGGGCGCGCAGGAAGTCACCGAGATCCTCGTTCGCGGTCATGATCGCAGGCTAGGCGGGGTGCACAGTGGCTGCCAGGGTGCGCGGTGCCCAGTCTCGAGGCGTCCTGGTCGCAGTGCGTGATCCGGTCGAGGCTGAGACGGTCGAACCAGAACCGAGACAGGGAGTCACCATGACCGGCAAGGCAATCGCGATCACCGGAGCGAGCAGCGGTATCGGAGCGGCGACCGCGCGCAGGCTGGCCGCCGACGGGCACCGGGTATTGCTGGGTGCGCGGCGGCTCGACCGGGTGCGATCGCTGGCCCGGGAGATCACCGACGCCGGTGGCAGCGCGGCCTTTCGGGCGGTGGACGTCACCGATCTCGAGGATGTCCGGTCGTTCGTGGCGGCCGCCGACGCCGAATTCGGCCGTCTCGATGTGATCGTCAACAACGCGGGGGTGATGCCGCTGTCACCGTTGGCGGCGCTGCGTGTGGACGAGTGGGATCGCATGATCGATGTGAATGTGCGTGGCGTGCTGCACGGTATCGCCGCGGCCTTGCCGGTGTTGCGGGCGCGGGGCGAGGGGCAGATCGTGAACATCGCCTCCGTCGGCGCGTACGAGGTGTCGCCGACCGCCGCGGTGTACTGCGCCACCAAATTCGCGGTGCGCGCGATCACCGAGGGGCTGCGCCAGGAGTGCCACGACAGCGGGGTGCGGGTCACCCTGGTGTCGCCGGATGTCACGGAATCGGAACTGGCCGAGAGCATTTCCGATCCGGAGGCGCGGGCGGCGATGGCGGCCTACCGGGCGGTGGCGCTCCCGGCGGACGCCATCGCCGCGGCCATTGCGTATGCCATCGGCCAACCCGCGGACGTCGATGTCAACGAGCTCGTCGTTCGGCCCACCGGGAGCCGGCAGTAGGGTCAGTCCTCCAACGCCAGGGCTTGGCGGAGCGTGAGGCGGCCCTGGGTTTGCATGAGGGAGCGACGGTAGATCTTCTCGGCGACCAGGACGATGGTGTAGGCGGTCGCGGCCATGATCAGCAACGCGATCACCGGTTCCCACCAGGCGGCGGTACCGGCGGCCAGGCGGGCGGGCATGGCCACGACCGAGGCCAGGGGGACGAAGGAGCCGATCGTTTGTGCGGTGCCGGAGAGGAAGATTCCGGCGAAGAGCACGATCATCACCAGCATGGTCAGCGGCGTCGAGGTGGCCTGGAGGTCTTCGGTGCGGGTGGCCAGGGCTCCGGCCACCGCCCAGAGACTGGCCAGGGCGAGGAATCCGACGAGGAAGAAGACCACGAACCAGCCTGCGGCGCCGCCGATCTGGGCCACTTGATCGCCCTTACCGGTGGCGGCCAGACCGATCAGGCCCGCGCTGACGAACAGGACGAGCTGGCCCAGCGCCATGACCGTATTGCCGATCACCTTGCCGATCAGCAACTGGCGCAAGGGGATCGCGCTGGCGAGGATCTCGACGATGCGGTTCTGCTTCTCCTCGACGACGCTCTGGGCGATGGAGAGGCCGAACAGGATCGAGGACAGGTAGAACAGGAACGCGAAGACGAAACCGGCGGCCTTGGCCAGGCCGGGGTCGATGGCGTTCGGTTCGAGCAGGGCCGAGGTGACGGTGCCGCCGCGGGCGAGCTGCTGCGTGGAAATCCCTGCGGCCGCAGCATTCTGCTGGATCGCGAGCTGTCCGGCCGCCGCCGAGATGTAGGTGTCGGCCTTGTCGTTCTTGGCGGTCTTGCCGAGTAGTCGCCAGCCGCCCTGGTCGGGCACCAGGCCCGCGTCGGCATTGCCCGCCCGGACCTTGGCTTCGACGGCGGCCGGGTCGGGGACCTCGTGGGCGACGAAATCGACCTTGGCGTTGGAGTGGTGGGCCAGCTGCCCGGCGAGATCGACTACCGCGCTCGCGCCGGTTCCGGTGACCGCGATATCGATGGTTTCGGTTCGGCTGCTGATGAATCCGCTGATTCCCAGCGATGCAACGATCGCGATGATGGTGATCGCCGTGGAGATCAAGAAGTTGCGATCACGCATTTTAACCGCGATCTCCCGCTGCGCGACCAGTCGCCACACGCCCCGGGGCGCGGCATCGTCGATAGGGTTGTGCGCGCTCATGCGACCGCCTCCCGGTAGATGTCGGATACGGACGGCCGCACTTCGGCCAGTTCCCGCACGGATCCGCGGCTCAACGCCTCGCTCAGCACTTTGTCGGTGGTCGTATCCGGCAACTCCAGAATCGCTGTCGCGCCGTCGATGTCGATCACCTCGACCCCGGCGAGGTCCCGCAGCCACTGCGCGTCCCCGCCCAGCACCACCCGGTACCGCGCGGGCCCGGCCTCGGTCAGCTCCGCCGCCGACCCCTGCGCAACCACCTTCCCGTTCGCGAGAATGATGAGCCGATCACACAGCCGCTCCACCAGATCCAGCTGATGCGAGGAGAACAGAATCGGAACCCCCTGTGCCGCATATTCTTTGAGCAGCTCGGCCATGGAATCCACGGCCACCGGATCCAATCCGGAGAACGGCTCGTCGAGCACCAGCGCCACCGGTTCCGCGATCACCGCCGCCGCGATCTGCACCCGCTGCTGATTGCCCAAAGACAGCGATTCCAACTTGTCCTTACGCCGCCCACTCAACTCGAACCGCTCCAACAGCCCGTCGGCCCGCGAAACCGCCGCCGCAGCGCTCATTCCACGCAGCCGCGCCAGATACACGAGCTGATCGAGGATCGGCTGCTTCGGATACAACCCCCGCTCCTCGGGCATATACCCGAACCTTCGCCGATCCCCGGCGGTCGCCGCACGCCCCTCCCACCGCACCTCGCCACCGTGGATTCCCAGCACTCCCATGATCATCCGCATGGTGGTGGTCTTCCCGGCCCCGTTCCCGCCGACGAACCCGGTCAACTGCCCCTCCGGGACGGTGAACGACACCTCGTCCACCGCCACCTTCTCCCCGAACCTGCGCACCAACCGCGCCACTTCCAGCATCGAACCCTCCCTTGCACCGAGCGACAGACCGACTCCATCTTGCCTATCGCCACGCGGTGAGAGCCGCTACCCCCGACCGGAATTGAACCGGTCGGCCGCTGCCCATACTCTGAAGTCGTGGCAGGCGGGGGAGTTTCACGACGTCGGAATCGGAATCGACGGTGGCGCTGGCCGGATCCGCGCTGGATCGCGGGTCTGGGTGTCGGGGTGGCGACCATCCTGATGCTGTCGATGCTCGCGGGTGGTCTACCGGACTACTGGCGCAATTTCGAGTTGAATACGGCGGCCGATCTGATCGGCGCGGTCTTCACCATCTTCCTGCTGACCCCGATCATCCAGCGGGTGGGGGAGTCCCGGGTGCGGGAGCATCGCGAACTCGACTACGGGCGCTTCCTCGATCGTGCCGACCGCAGCACCGACGCGATCCGGATCGTCGACACCTTCTCGAACATGCTGCTCGAGCCGTACTCCGAGCGCTTCCGGCGGATCATCCGCACGGCGCTGGCTCGCGGTGTGTCCGTACGTATCCTGCTGATCAATCCGTCCACGCTCGCGGCCGAGCAGCGTGATCTGGAGTTGGGTGCGTCGGAGGATCTGCAACGACAGCTCGCTCTCAATCTGAGCACGCTGCGCGAACTGCACCGGGAGTTCGGTGAATTCGATCGCGCCCACAGTGGGTTGCGCGCGGACTTCGAGGTGCGGCTGTATCACTCGGGTCCCGATGTCACCATGTATCGGGCCGACGACCGGTGCCTGATCTCGTTCTATACGGTCGGCGGATTGTCCGGTGATTCGCGGCAGCTCGAAGTGTCGGTGCATTCCCCGCTCGGCAAGTTCGTCAACGATCGGTTTCACGCGGTGTGGAGTCGCTCCTCACCGCTGGAGCATCTGATCGGTGTCACGCTGTCCGACGGCCGCGGAACAGAGCTGCGGCGACTGGTGAGAACCATTGTGCTGGACGATGTTCGATACCTGCACAGTTCGAAGATGGATAGCTTCCTGCACGCCGCGGCCGCCGAGTCGATCAGGGCGAAGCTCGACGGCGGCGGCGAATACACGCTGTCCGGCGTCGAGGACCCCGCGCTCACGTCCCGGCTCGCCACCGTGCTGGACGAGCTCTTCCACGATGCCCCGTTCGGTACCTTTCGCCGGTTGCATCCGATTCCGCTGATTCTGGAGCACGTCCGCGAAGACGGAGCAACCGTGGATCGATAGGATCGGACCTCGGTCGCTCGACATCCGTCGGGCAAGTGGCTGGAGGCATCGGATGTCGCTGGGCACCACGGGGTATGGATTTCGCGCGATCGGCGCCCGGGAACTGCCGCGGCTGGCCGCGCGGGCCGGGCTGGACGCCGCGCAGGCACGAGAATTGGCGGCGGTGGCGGCTGTCCTACCGTTCCGGACCAATCAGTATGTCCTGGACGAACTCATCGACTGGACCCGCGCACCCGACGACCCGATCTTCCGCCTGACCATGCCGCATCCCGGGATGCTGGCGGACGAGGACCGCGCCGAACTGGTCTCGTTGCTCGCCACCGCGGCCCCCGCCGCCGATATCCGCCACACCGCGACCCGGATCCGCAAGGCGATGAATCCGCATCCGGAGGGGCAGCGCACCCTCAACCTGCCCGAATTCGAGGGGGAGACCTTCGAGGGGTTGCAGCACAAGTACCGCGGCACCGTCCTGTATTTCCCGAGCCACGGTCAGACGTGCCACGCATACTGCGCGTACTGCTTTCGCTGGGCACAGTTCGTCGGTGAACCGGACCTGCACATGGCCGCGGCAGGCCCTGACACCCTGGTGCGCTACCTGCGACGCCATCCCGAGGCCACCGACGTCCTGGTGACCGGCGGCGATCCGATGATCATGAGCGCCGAAGTCCTCGCCCGACATCTGGAGCCGCTGCTGACCCCGGAACTGGAGCAGCTGACCACGATCCGCATCGGCACCAAGGCCCTCGCCTTCTGGCCCTACCGCTTCGTCACCGACCCCGACGCCGACGAGCTGCTCGCCCTCCTGTCCCGGATCACCGCCTCCGGCCGCCACCTCGCCGTCATGGCCCACGTCTCCCACGCCCGGGAACTCGAAACCGACATCGCCCGCACCGCGATCCGCCGCCTGCAGAGCGCAGGCGCAACAATCCGTTGCCAGTCACCAGTCGTCCGCACCGTCAACGACACTGCGGACGACTGGATTACCTTGTGGCAGAGGGAAGTCAGCCTCGGCATGATCCCCTACTACATGTTCGTAGAACGAGACACCGGCCCCCGAGACCACTTCGCCGTCCCCCTCGCCGCCTCCACCACCCTCTTCGCCGACGCCTACCGCTCCGTCCCCGGCCTCGCCCGCACCGTCCGCGGCCCCGTCATGTCCGCCACCCCCGGAAAAGTCGTCATAGACGGCATAACCACCATCGCCAACCACCGCGTCTTCGCCCTCCGCTTCCTCCAGGCCCGCAACGAATCCCTCGTCGCCACACCGTTCTTCGCCCACTACAACGAAACCGCCCGCTGGCTCGACGACCTAACCCCCGCCTTCGCCCCCACCTTCCCCCACGAGCGCCAATGAACCCTTTTACAGCTAGCGGGTGGCGCTGCGCAGTTGGAATGCTGTGGCTGCCTCCATGATTCCGATGACGATCAGCCACCAGCCGGTGAGGAGGGTGAGGATCGAGATCGAGTCGAAGGGGGAGACGATCAGGACTATGCCGGCCAGGGTTATGAGTACGCCGGACAGGGTTTGCCAGCCGCGCATGGGGAGGCTGGGGTCGGAGAGGGCGGCGAGGAGTTGCATGGTGCCGCGGAAGAGCCAGCCGATGCCGATCCACAATGCCAGTAGCAGGACGGATTCCAGGGCGCTGCGAAAAGCGAAGAAGCCCAGCATGAGTGACAGGAAACCGCTGACGAAGGCCAGTAGCCGCATCCCAGCCGCGATATGCGTCCCGAACGCCGTCATCAGTTGTGCCACACCGGATATCAGTAGATAGATCCCGAACAGAACTCCTGCCACCACCAGCGTGGGGCCGGGCCAGGCGAGCACCAGCACGCCCAGTAACGCCGTCAGGATTCCGGTGAGAAGTAGTGCCTGCCAAGTGTTCTGGCTCACCTGACGCCAGGGAGTGGGAAGGGAATGCCCGGCTGCGGAAGTCGAAACCATAATCGATCCAAGGGCCGAAGGTGATCGCGGCGGTCGCCGCCGCTCCCAGTATCGACGCCCGCCGATTCCCACACGCTGAGAATGGAGAACCCGGCCCCCGCTCGTCAGGCGGTCAGCTGCGGACCTTGCGGACGATGAACAGCAGCAGGATCGAGCCTGCGAGGCAGGTTAGGAAGCTGAAGATCAGGCCGCCGCCGTTGACGTTCACGCCGACGAGTTTCAGGAGGAAGCCGCCCAGGAGGCCGCCGACGACGCCTACGACGACATTGAGGATGATGCCTTGTTGGGCGTCGGTGCCCATGATTTTGCTGCCGATCCAACCGGCCAGGCCGCCGATGATGATCCAGCCGAAGAAACCGAGTGCGAGCATTGCGCCTCCTACCAGTTCCGATGCCGGGATTCAGCCCATGATCGTCCCTGGGCGGGCTGGAATCGTTCAGTGACACGCGGTCGTTTTTAGAACGTGTTCTATATTCGAGGTGACTGTTCCGCGAGCCCTCGGGAGTTCTCTCACATGTACCAGTGGTCCGACGAAGATCTGATGTTCCGCGATGTGCTGCGCGGCTTCATCGACAAGGAGATCAAGCCGCACGTCGAGCAGCTGGAGAGTGGGGCGCTGCCGCCGTTCGACATCATTCGGAAGCTGTACGCCACCTTCGGCCTGGACGAGATGGCGCGCGAGGGCCTGGAGAAGGCGATCGCGCGCGAAGAGGCCGGGACCACCGGGAAGTCGGGCGGCGGGTTCAGCGGGTCGGGCAGCATGGGAGTGATCCTCAACAGCGAGCTGGCCGGGATCAGCCTCGGTCTGGTGGCCTCGATGGGCGTGAGCCTCGGCCTGACGGTCGGGACCATTCGCAGCCGCGGCACGCTGGCGCAGAAGAAGCGCTGGCTGCCGGAACTGGTGACCTTCGAGAAGGTCGGCGCGTGGGCGATCACCGAACCCGATTCGGGCTCCGACGCTTTCGGCGGCATGAAGTCGTATGTCCGCCGTGACGGCGCGGACTACATCCTCAACGGCCGCAAGACCTTCATCACCAACGGCCCCTACGCCGATGTCACCGTCGTCTACGCCAAGCTGGACGAGGAGGACGGCACCGACCGTCGCGACCGCAAGGTGCTGACCTTCGTGCTCGACCAGGGCATGCCCGGCTTCACCCAGTCCAAGCCGTTCAAGAAGATGGGAATGAACTCCTCGCCCACCGGCGAACTGTTCTTCGACAATGTCCGCATCACCCCGGACCGCCTGCTGGGCGAGACCGAGACCCCGGCCAAGGGTGACGGCAAGGACAGCGCCAAGGAGTCCTTCGCCGCCGAACGCATCGGCATCGCCTCGCTGGCGCTGGGCATCATCAACGAATGTCACCGGCTGTGTGTGGATTACGCGAAGACGCGCAAGCTGTGGGGCAAGGAGATCGCCCAGTTCCAGCTCATCCAGTTGAAGCTGGCCGAGATGGAGATCGCCCGAATCAATGTGCAGAACATGGTCTTCAACGCCATCGAGCGCACCGCGGCGGGGGAGAAGGTTTCCCTCGCGGAGGCGTCGGCCATGAAGCTGTACTCCTCGCGCGCCGCGACCGAGGTCGCCATGGAAGCCGTGCAACTCTTCGGCGGCAACGGCTACATGGCCGAGTACAAGGTCGAGCAGCTCGCCCGCGACGCCAAGTCGCTGATGATCTACGCGGGCAGCAACGAAATCCAGGTCACTCACATCGCGAAGGGTTTGCTGGCCGGATAGGGTCGGTAGAACCTCCGGTGGTGAAGGATTTTCCTGTGAATCTGCTCCGAACGAGACTGTGAAGTATTAACGTTTCGCATCGTCCACGATCCTGTGGGCGATGAGAGGAGCACACTCATGAAGACCACCCAGCGGGCAGGCATCGGCGCCACCGCACTCGGCGCCGCGGCCGCGGTCGCACTGCTGACCGCACCGAATGCCAGCGCCCTGGTCACCGGCATCAGCGTGGCGAGCGCGAGCCAGTACTGCGCCAACCAGACCTACACGGTGAGCGTCGACGTGACCCCCACGTCGTTCCTGTTCAATGTCACCCTGTCCGACAACGACACTCAGGTCGGCAGCAGCAAGCCGTCGAACAGCGTGGCCACCTTCTCCTGGACGCCGACCACCACCGGTTCGCACACCCTGAAGGCCGTGCAGGAAGTCATCAGCAACAAGTCCACCACTGTCACCGTGGTCGACTGCACCACGACCGGCGGCGGCAGCGGCTCCTCCGCGTCCAACCCGCTGGCCGGTCTGCTCAGCAGCCTCTCGGCGCACTAGCCATCTCCGAAGACTCCCGCCGGGCCGAACGCGCGACTGCGAAAGCCGTTCCGCCCGGCGGGAATCGCCCCCGCACGCGAGCCTATCCCTCGGTAGGGTTCAAAGGTGTCGAAGGTAAGCGTCCTGACCTGGACCGCAGCGATCAGCCTGCCCGTCGCGGGACTGTGGTTGCTGATCTCGCATCCCCGCCTGGACGCCCACTACGAACACCACCCCCAGCATTTCTGGCTGGTCCTGGCCGCCGCGGCCCTGGCGATGACCCTCGGCGTCGTCCTCTACCGCGCCGCGCGCAGCCGCCACGACCTGCGACTCATCCTGGTGTCGCTGATGTTCCAGTTCTCCGCGGGCTTCCTGGGCCTGCACGCCATCGCCACCCCCGGCGTCATCATCCAGATGCCCAACGCCGGATTCGTCTACGCCGTACCGGTGGGACTCACACTGGGCGGATTCGCCGCGCTGGCTTCGGCTTTCGAATACGGACCGGTCGCCGCGGCCCGCCTGAATCGCCTCATGTGGCTGCTGTCCGCGCTGCCGGTGCTCGCGCTGCTGGTGTGGGCCATGTTGTCGCTCACCGGATCACCGCCGTTCGACGCCATGCCCAGCGCCACCGAAACCTCGCACTCGCTGGTCGTGGTCGCCTACATCGGCTCGCTGTCGTATCTGGGCGCGGTGATCGCCTATGCCCGCCAATTCCGCCGCCGACGCGGATTACTGCTGCTCAGTGTGCTTTCCGCGCTGGTTTTGCTGATCGAGGCGCTGCTGGCCGTCGGCTACGGGCGCAGTTGGCAGGTCTCCTGGTGGGAATGGCATGTGCTGATGGTGGCGGCCTTCGGGCTGATCGCGGTCAGCAGCCACCTGCAATTCCGCCGCGAGGGCTCCTCGCTCGGACTCTTCGACAGCGTCACCCTGAACCAGACCATGGCCGCACTCGAACGCGACTACACGCGGGCGCTGACCGAAATGGCCGAGGTGCTGCGCCAGCGCGCGGCTCACGGCGTCCCCGCCGACCAGCCGCTCGGCGCGGTCGGTGTCGAACTGTCGAAACGCTTCGGCCTCACCGAGAGACAGTTCGCCGTGCTGGAACAGAACGCCCGGCTGTATCGGCAACTCGATCAGCTCTTCCGCTCCTACATGTCCCCGCAGGTCGCGACCGCACTCATGGCAAACCCGGCCGAGGCCGACCTGGGCGGGCGGATCGCGGAGGTCAGCGTGCTGATGGCGGACCTGAGCGGATTCACTCCGTTCGCCGAACGCACCGACCCGGCGTTGGTGGTGCAGATGCTCAATACCTATTACGGCGCTATCGTGCCGGTGATTCTGGAAGCGGGGGGCGTGGTGGTGCAGTTCGTCGGTGACGCGGTGATGGCGGTGTTCAACGCGCCGACCCCGCAACCGGATCACGCGTTGCGCGCCGCGCGCGCCGGGCTGGGCTTGCAGCAAGCCGTCGCACGCATTGCCGAGGGGCGACCCGATTGGCCGCGCTTCCGGGTCGGCGTCAATACCGGTCCGGCCCTGGTCGGCAATATCGGTGCGGCGCAGATGCGCAACTACACCGCCATCGGCGACACCACCAACACCGCGGCCCGGTTGCAGGGCGTCGCGCATCCCGGCGATGTGGTGATCGGCCCGCTCACCCGTGCCCAGCTCGGACCTCGCGCGCTGGTGGAACCCTTGCACGCGATCGCGGTCAAGGGCCGCCGCGAGCCGGTCACCTGCTTCGTGCTGCGGGGTGTGCGGTGAACGACAACCTGGTCGAACGGCTACGCCCTTACAGCTCTTCGGTTTTCGAGGAGATCTCCCGCCTGGCCACCAGCAACGAGGCGGTCGACCTGGGTCAGGGCTTCCCCGATTACGAGGGTCCCGCCGCCATGCTCGAGCTGGCCCGCTCGGCGATATCCGGCGGCATGAACCACTATTCGTCCTCGAAGGGGCAGGCCGTCCTGCGCGAGGCCATCGTCGCCGAGCGCGAGCGGCGGCTCGGCGGCGGATACGACCCGCTCTCGGAGGTGGTGGTCACCGCCGGGGCCACCGAGGCGCTGACGGCGGCCATGCTCGCCCTGGTGGAGCCGGGCGCGGAAGTGGTGCTGATCGAACCGTATTACGACTCCTACGCCGCGGCCGTCGCCATGGCCGGGGCCGTGCCGCGCACGGTGGCCATGGTGTCCGACGGCGACGGCTTCACCCTCGATCTCGACGAGTTGCGCCGCTCGATCACCGCCCGCACCCGGCTGCTGCTGGTCAATTCCCCGCACAATCCCAGCGGTTCCCTGCTGCGCCCCGCGGATCTGCGCCTGATCGCCGAATTGGCCTGTGCGCACGACTTTCTCGTCGTCTCCGACGAGGTGTACGAGCACCTGGTCTTCGACGCGGACGACTACCTCTCGATCGCGACCCTGCCCGGCATGCGCGAGCGCACCATCGTCGTCTCCAGCCCCGCCAAGACCTTTCACGTCACCGGCTGGCGCATCGGCTGGGCACTGGGCCCGGCCCCGCTGATCCACGCCATTCACGCCGCCAAGCAGTACCTGTCCTTCGTCTCGCCCGCCCCCTTCCAGCCCGCAGTCGCCCACGCCCTCACCCACGAACAGGCTTGGGCCGCGACCAATCGCGCCGCCTTACGCGAGAAATACGAACTGCTCTCGACCGCCCTGTGTGACCTCGGCTACCCCGTGAAGCGCAGCGCCGGCGGCTACTTCGTCTGCGCCGACGTCGGCACCGATGGCACCGAGTTCTGCCGCGAACTCCCCGCCCGAGCCGGTGTCGCGGCCATCCCCGTCGCCGCGCTGGCCGCCCGATCGCACTGGAACAACCTCGTCCGATTCGCCTACTGCAAACGTGACGCCACTCTCCACGAGGCCATCGCCCGCCTCACCAAGGCTCAATCGAGTGGCGTCGACGGCGCGGGCCCGCTATGGTGGTCCCGCGACGCAGGGAAGTTCCTGGATCTATAGCTGGGAAACGAGTTGAGTTCCTCTGCGTCGTCCAAAAAACGTACATCGCGAAAGTGGCCTAGGCCACATCGTAGGTCGAGAGTTGTGATCTCCACGCCGGGTCGCCGTCGGCAGTCGCACTGAAGTGTGGCATGCTGTATGTCGAGAACGGGTTGTTGATGTGATCGCTCGGCTCGCAACAGAAAGCAAATAAAAAGAATGTCGCAAGGCAGTGTGAAGTGGTTCAACGGCGAAAAGGGCTTCGGGTTCATCGCGCAGGATAATGGCGATCCGGACGTTTTCGTTCATTTCTCCGCGATCTCCGGCTCCGGCTTCAAGTCCCTCGAAGAGGGCCAGCGTGTCGAGTTCGAGATCGGCCAGGGCCAGAAGGGCCCGCAGGCCCAGAACGTCCGCGTCATCTAAGTTCTGGTACTGACACCGAGACCCGCGCTACGGCGCGGGTTTCGCGCTTTCCGGGGAAGGTTTTTCGCGGGAAGTCACAACCAACCGGCCTGCTGGGCGATGCGGATCGCGTCGACCCGGGTGCGAGCCTGGAGTTTGCTGGTGGCGGCCGCGAGGTAGTTGCGGACCGTGCCGTAGGAGAGATGGAGATCCGCGGCGATCTGCTTCGGGTCGGCACCGGCGGCTAGCCCGCGCAGGACATCGGCTTCGCGGTCGGTCAGGGGATTGGCCGGGCTGCGCAGGGCGCTGAAGGCGAGGCCGGGGTCGAGGATGCTGCCGCCTTCGGCGACCGTGCGGACCGCGTGCAGCAGGTCACGGCGAGAACTGTCCTTGAGCACGAACCCGGCGACGCCGATCTCGATGGCCCGCTTGAGGTGGCCGGGGCTGGCCAGCGAGGTGAGCACCAGGATCCGGCAGTGCGGATGATCACGTCGGAGTTCGGCGGCGGCGGTGAGACCGTCCTTGCCGGGCAGATCGATATCGAGGATGGCGAGGTCGATACGCTCGGCCGCCACGGTCGCGACGATCGCGTTGCCGTCCGCCAGCACGGCCGCCACTTCGAGGTCGTCCTCCAGTTCCAGCGAGGCGACCAGGGTTTCGCGCAACAGCCGCATGTCCTCGGCGATCAGGATTCTGATCATCTGATACCTCTCCTCACTGGCCACCCATGCCGTTCGATTTGCTCAGGACCGGCCGGACGGTATGCAATCATCGCGTGTCGTTGCTCGCCAGGTCGACCGGGTACCTGTTCCTCCTCGTGTACGTCCTCTCGGTCGTGTTCGGCGAGAACGGGATTGCCGTCGGTTGCTGCGCGGCCATCCAGGCGGCATTGCTGGTCACGGCATTCCGATGGCGCGGGCACTACCGGGCGGCGCTGGTCGCCCAGACGCTGATCACCTACCTTCCGATCGCGTTCTTCGCCCCGGGCACAGTCGATCTCGACGCCCTGCTGGCCGCCACGATCGCCCTCGGGCCGCAACGGCGCTGGCGGTGGCCGGGCTTTATTGCGATCGCACTGATCTCCGGTCCCGCGCATCACGGCTGGCACGCGAGCACCACCACCTATCTGCTCGCCTCCCTGGGCACGGCGGCCATCGGCGTGGTGATCTTCAGCCTGCTGCGCTTGCCGGGCTTGGTCGATCGGCTCGGCTCGACCCAGGAGGAATTGGCCCGGGTCATCCGCTCCGAGGAACGACTACGCGTGGCACGGGATCTGCGTGCCGGGCTCGGCGCACAGCTCGTCGCGGTGACCGAACGTCTGCACCGGGTGCGAGACGAGCTCGCGCACGCGCCGGACCGGGCGGCGGTCACGGCCGAGGACGCGGCCGAGCGGACGCGCGCGATCGTCGCCATGATGCGTCGCACCGCCGCCGCCCAGCACGAGCTCGACCTGCCCGCCGAGGACGCGGCACCGGTCGCGCGCATCGCGCCCCGGCTGGCGTTGGCCACGCTGGCTGCGAGCATGCTCGCGCTGACTGCCAATCAGGTTTTCGAGGTTGCCCGGTACCCCGTGGCGAACGCCTTCGGCGGGCTGGCCGTCTCGGCGTTGCTGCTGGCGCAGGTGCTTCGGCCGGATTTCGCGGGACCGCTGCTCTGGGCCCAGTTGATTCTCACCCTGGCTCCGCTGCCGTGGCTCGGCCCGTTCTGGGCGCTGTGGCTGGTCCCGCTGGCGGTGGCCGCCCTACTGCGCGAACGGGTGTCGTGGCTGCTGGTGGCGGTCGGCTGTCTCGCGCTGCGTGCGGTATTCACCGCACCGACCGGGGGACTGGCCGATCGCACCAGCTGGGTGCTGCTCGCCCTGGAAGCGACCCTGGTGCTGTTCGGGCTCTCCCGATTCCACCAATTGTCGGTGCAGCTCAACCGATCCCGGGCTGCGCTGGCGGCACGGACGGCGCAATTGGAACGACTGCGGCTGGCCCGCGACATCCATGATCTGCTCGGATTGACGCTGTCGGTGCTGGCATTGAAGTGCGATCTCATCGGCGAACTGATCATCCGGGATTCGCGCCGGGCGGAGTCGGAGATCGGCCAGGCGCTGCGTATCGCCGCCGACGCGCAACTCGAGGCGCTCGCCCTCACCGACGATCGCGCCGCCCGCACCTTGCGTGGTGAATTCGATTCGGCCGCAGCCATCCTCGCCGCCGCGATCGCCAGCGTCAGCATCGACTGCGATGACGAGCTGCCGGAGCGGGCCGACTTGATACTCGCCCCGGTCGTGCGGGAAGCGGTCACCAATGTGTTGCGGCACAGCACCGCGACGCGGGTCGAGATCCGCTGCCGGAGCCGAAATCGTCAGGTGCAGCTCAATATTCGCAATGACGGTGCGGGCGAGGCTGATTCGGGCGGATCCGGGCAGGGCCTGCGCAATATGCGCGCCCGCGTGGTCGACGCCGGTGGCTCGTTCACGACTTCGATCGGCGGCGGTGAGTTTCGGCTGGAAGCCGCACTGCCCTGCTGAATTCGGCACTGCCCTGCTGACCTGCTGGCCTGTGCATTTTGCATGGTCTGGCGCTGCCGGATGCATGCCTGATCGGTGCCGCGCGCACTACTGCGCCCCCTTCCCCGATGTGAGGCTTGTTCTCGTTCACACGACAAACCGAAGAAGCGAGGACACCACTATGCCCGTGGTCCGACTGCACAAGTTTCGAGTGGCCCGCGCCGATCTCGAAAGCCTGCTGGCACAACGCAAAATACTCATCGATGGCATCCGGCGGGCCAATCCGAGCCTGACCGGGACCCGTCTCACCCGACTCGAGGACGGTACCTACCTCGATGCCTGGCGCTGGGATCGCGCCGAGGACATGCTCGCCGCACTGTCGGCCGCACAGGGCGTTCCGCTGGTCGAGGCCACCGAGGCGCTGATGCTGGACGCCTCCGTGCTCACCGGCGAGATCATCGACGAATTCCCCTGAGGCCCGACAACTTTCACTCCCACGCACGAATTCGCAAAGGAACCCTCATGAACATCGCCTACCACGTCGTCGGAGTCGTCGCGGCCCTGTGGATCGGATTCTCCGGCTTCTCCCTGTTCACCGAGAAGCAGTTCGTGGTCGAGCCGCTCGAGCAGTACGGTGTCCCCAAGTCCTGGTGGAACTGGCTGGCGTCGGCCAAGACCGCCGGTGCGCTCGGCCTGATCGCGGGTTTCTTCATCCCCGTGGTCGGGATCGCGGCCGCGATCTGCCTGGTGCTGTATTTCCTCGGCGCTTCGGCCACCTCCATCCGCGCCGGTCACGCCGGTTCGGCGATTTTCCCGGTGCTCTACCTGGTACCGGCCGCCGCGACGGTGGCTCTTCAGCTCGCCAGGTGAAACCTGCGGGTCGGCTGGCCCGAAACGGACTCGCTCGCGACCGGATTCGAGTAGTTTCGCAACACGTTCCAGTTTCGTCGGCGACTCGCGGCGGGACTCGCGTGGGCGGAAGGACTGGGTCATGGCAGCCACGGATTACATCGTCATCGGTTCCGGGAGCGCCGGGGCCATCATCGCCCGCCGGCTCGCCGATTCGGGTGCGACCGTCACCCTGTTCGAGGCGGGCGGACCCGACCGCTCCCGGCTGGTGCGCAAGCCCGGCATGATCGGCCCGATGCACAGTGTGCCCCAGTTGAAGAAGCGCATCGACTGGGGCCACTACACGGTCGAACAGAAGCACGCGCTGGGTCGCACCGTCCCGCAGACGCACGGCAAGGTGGTCGGCGGTTCCAGTTCGGTCAACGGCATGGTGTTCGTGCGCGGCAACCGCCGCAATTTCGACGACTGGGCGGGCGAGGGCAACGCGGGCTGGGCGTATCAGGATGTGCTGCCCAGCTTCAAGAAGTTCGAGTCCTTCGAGGACGGCGCGAGTGACCTCCGCGGCGGCTCCGGCCCGATCCGGGTGATCCGGGCCCGCGATCTCACCCCCGCCTCCGAGGCGTTCATGCAGGCGTTCACCGACACCGTGGACCTGCCGCTCAATCCCGACTACAACGCCGCCGAGCAGGACGGCATCTCGATCCTGCAGCAGAGCAACAGCAACGGCCTGCGCTACAGCACCTCGGTCGGCTACCTCGACGATCGGCCGAAAAACCTTACGGTGCTACCGAATACGCAGGTCACCCGAATCGTGATCGACAACGGTCGAGCCGTCGGGGTGGAGTACCTGGCCGAGAGCGGCACCGAAACTCTGCACGCCGATCGCGAAATCATTGTCAGCGCTGGCACATTCGGCTCCCCGCAACTGCTCATGCTCTCCGGCATCGGTCCCGCCGACCATCTGCGTGCCTTCGACATCGACGTGGTCGCCGACCTCCCGGTGGGCGACAACCTGCACGACCACCTGTTCGTCCCGATGTCCTTCGCCATGCCGACCGCCGTGCGCCGATCCTCACCCGGCTACTTCGCCCGTGCGTTCGTGCGAGAGTCCCTGCGCAACAACAGCACCTGGCTGGCTCGCAGCGTTTTCGAGGCGGTCGCGTTCCTGCGCACCCCGTACGCGGGGAACGCGCCCGATCTGCAACTGCACGTCCTGCCCTGGGGCTACCCCGGCCCGAACCAGGACGCCCCCATCCGCCACGTCCCGGACCCGCGCCGCTCGCTGACCGTCCTGGTGACGATGATCTACCCCCGCAGCCGCGGCACCCTGCGCCTGACCTCCGCCGACCCCACCGCCGCCCCCGCCATCGACCCCAACTACCTCGCCGAGCAACAAGACCTCGACACCCTGGTCCACGGCATGGAACTGACCCGGGAAGTCATGGCCGCCAAGTCGATCACCCCCGCCGTCGACACCGAGATCGCCCCCGGCCCCCAATACGCCACCCGCGCCGACCTCGCCGCCGAAGTCCCCAACCGCGCCACCACCGTCTACCACCCCGTCGGCACCTGCCGCATGGGCACCGACGCCCGCGCCGTGGTCGACCCGACTCTCCGAGTCCGCGGCATCGAGTCCCTCCGGGTGGCCGACGCCTCGATCATGCCCAGCATCGTCGGCGGCAATACCAACGCCGCCACCATGATGATCGGCGAACACGCCGCCTCGATCATCCTGACCTGACCCGATAGCCGATTTCAGATCGCCGCAACGGCGGTCAGGACCATCATCGCGACACTGATCCCGACAATCGGCCACACCGCCCAGCCGCGGCTGAGTCGACGAACGCCGGTGCGAATGTTGGTGATCGCGCGAATCCGCAGTCGGCCACGACGGTCGATCCGACCTTCGGTGAACACGGGGTCGCCGATGCTCAGCTCCATCGGGGTGACCGGCAGGAAACGTGCATCCCAGCTGCGGCCGGAGTCGTCGACCAGGTGGATCAGCATGCCGGGTCGGCGTTGCCACGGGGAGCACCGGACCAGGATCGACGCCCTACCTCGTCGGCCGGCGGAAGCCAGCCGAAGCTGGAGTGCCAAGGCCAGCAGTACCGCGCCGAGGCTGGGTAGCACCGTGATCGGCGCGAGTGCCTGTTCGATGAGCAGGACCGTCGCCGGGAGCACGGCGGCGAGTGGTTGCGGCGCACCCATCGGGATCACGTCGGGGTTGCGCACGGTGACGCCGATGACCGATCCGCGGCCCGGTGTCACGGGTGGTGGCGAGGCATTTTCTTTGTGCCCCACCGGAATAGTTGCCATAAACTATGGTCACCGCTCGAGCAGGCCCGGAAATCCGGTCCGGATCCGGCCTGACGGGCCGGAATTTCGTACTGGGGTGGGTAGCTGTGGCGACGGAGCCGGATCTTTTCGCGTCCTTGCGCGCCTTGCGGGCCGCGGTCGAATTCCCGACGGCGGCGGATCTGTTCCGCCGCAGCCAAACCCTCGGTATCCCGCTGGGGCGCAACACCCTCTACGACCTGTACAGCCGTCTGGATACACCGGCGGATACCCGGGTTCCGGCGTGGTCCACGGTGGAAGGGTTCGTCCGGACGTGTCTGGATCTGGCCGACCGGACGGGCCGGACGATCAATCCCCCATGGCGGGACCAGGACTGGTGGGACGATCTCTATCGCGGTTACGGCACCACCTCACTCGCGCCCGTCGACGGATGGAGTCAAGCTCTCGCGAAGGCGCGGCCCGACCGTTCCACCGATCTGCTGACCATCACCGCGATGAACGCCGACGCGGTGCATCTCGTCGATCGCATCCAGCGCGACCACGAGGTGGTCAGTCGCCGAAACCACTACGCGCCGGGAGGCTCCGGCGCCAATACCGCTGTCGCGCTGTCGCGTATCGGGGGCAGAGCCGCCGTCGCCGGCATTGTCGCCGATGACGGTGCCGGTCGGAATCTGGTGGCGCAACTCGTCACCGATGGTGTCGACGTCGACTGTGTGCTGTCCGTGCCGCATTCCCAGCGCCCTACCGGCAGCACCATCGTGCTGGCGGACCAGTCCGGCGGGCGGATGATCGTCGTATCGCCCGGCATCAATTCGGAATTGGCGACCCGGCTGCATCGTCAAGGGCGGGTCGATGCGCTGGTCGAGGCCGCGCAGCGTTGCCGGATTCTGCACCTGACCTCGATGGAAGGCCCGCAGCAGCGGGTGTTGCAGCAGAAAGTTGCTGCGGCGGTGGCGGATCGGGCGGTCATCACCCTGAACCCCGGCTCGATCTACGCATCCTTGGGCGTCGCGGGGGTGAAGCCGCTGCTCGGCCTCACCGACGTGGTGTTCGTCTACGAACACCATCTCGACCTGCTACTCGGACACCGCACCCTGCAGGATCGTCCGATCGAGGACAAGATTCGCGACATTCGTGCGCAACTGCCCCGGCTCCGGCCGATGGTCATCGTGTTGAAACTGTCTACGGGCGTGGCGAATACGCGGTCGGTCGCGATCACGGTGACCGAGGCCGGCGAGCGGATGACGACCCACTACCCGGAGGGTGTCGTCGATGTCGATTGCCACCGGCTCACCGACACCACGGGTGCCGGCGACGCCTCGGTCGCGGGCGTCATGCTCGCCCTACTCAGTGGCGGCACCCCGGAGGAGGCGGTCAACCTGGCCCACGTGATGGCGCTGGCCGCATCCGCCACCGTCGGCGGCCGCGACGGCCTACCCCGCCGATCCGACCTCGGTCCGCTGTGGGAGCAGTACTCCAGCGGCGCCGAACCCCCACCGTGGCTGTCGGATCGGCCGCCACCGACGGCTGTCGCGCCTGCTACCTGATCATGGTCGGAGTCCGCAGCGGGCGGCGGCAAGGCGGAAGAGATGTAGGCGTTCCGCGGGCGAATTCTCTTGGTAGATCTGGTT
Source organism: Nocardia heshunensis (assembly GCF_054782115.1). Classification (NCBI taxonomy): domain Bacteria; kingdom Bacillati; phylum Actinomycetota; class Actinomycetes; order Mycobacteriales; family Nocardiaceae; genus Nocardia; species Nocardia heshunensis. The sequence continues at coordinate 1,137,244 of NZ_BAAGTC010000009.1, forward strand.
GATCACGCAGTCTGCGGCCTCGGCGGAGCCGAGCATGAGTTCGCAGAACAGGCGCAGTTGGGTGTGCAGGGCGTCGTCGATGGGCGCTGATTCGGGCATCGTGGTTCTCGCTCAGAGTCCGAACAGGGGGAACAGGGCGGAGCCGTGGAAGGCGACGACCCGGGTGACGCCCGCGTCGGTGACGGTCAGGATGTGCAGGGCGTGGGGGTGGCGGGCGCCGTCGCGGCCGCGGGTGTAGACCGCGAAGGCGGGCTGGCCGTTGGCGGAGGTGGGGACCAGTTCGGCCGAGCCGATGGCTCGCATCTGCTGGGCCAGGAAGGCGAGGATGGTGTCGCGGCCTTCGAACCAGGTTGCGATGGGCGGCATTTCCCAGCGCGCGTCCTCGGTCAGGACCGCGACGAGTTGATCGACGTCGGCGGTCTCGAAGGCGGTGACGTACCGGTCGAGCAGGGCGCGTTGGCGTGGTTCGTCGGGTTCGCTCAGCCCGTCCTCGCTGAGCGGAACCTGGGCGCGCGCCCGCTGCAGGGCGCTGTTGACCGCCGCCGTGGTCATCTGCAGCAGCTCCGCGACCTCGGTGGCTCGCCATTGCAGCACATCGCGCAGGATCAGCACGGCCCGCTGTCGCGGCGGCAGTTGCTGCAGGGCCCCCATCAAGGCCAGTCGCAGGCTCTGCCGTTGCACCACGACGGTTGCCGGATCGCTCGGGGCCGCGGTGAACAGGAAGTCGGGGATCGGTTGCAGCCAGGGCACTTCCGGTGACCGTGCCAGGCCGGCGGACATGCGGGTCTCGGCGTCGCCGAGGTCGGCGGGCAGCGGCCTGCGTCGGCCCTTCTCCAGCGCCTTGAAGCAGGCCCGGGTCGCGATGCGGTAGAGCCAGGTGCGCAGCGACGACCGGCCCTCGAACCCGTCGTAGGCCCGCCAGGCGTCCAGGTAGACGTCCTGCACCACCTCCTCGGCCTCGTCGACCGATCCGAGCATGCGATAGCAGTAGGCGAGCAGCTCGCGGCGGAACGGCTCGCTCAGCCGCCCGAAATCCTCGCTGCCGGTCTCGGTCATCGTGCGCATGATCCGCCCATCCTGTCGGGGATGTCTCCTACGTATGGAGAGCGGATCGCACCGCGAAAGTCATCGGTGTCGAGCAACTTCTATTCGTCGGTCATCCGAGAGACCCGCGTGCGGCGCCGGCCCGGGTATAGCGGTAATCCTCGAGCGGGAACTCTCGTGTCTGCCGCCTGGCTTCGAAAAAGCCCTGAGGCCGGACATAGGTGCTGTCGCCCTGCGAATTCCGGTAATAGGTCGGCACGTGCCCATTGAGTTCACACAGGTAATAGCGCACGCCCGCCGCCTGCCGGTGGATGGTGCGGTGGTACTCCGCGGCGGCTTCGGGTCGGACCTCGCAGACGTCGGCGCCGCGGCGGCGGGTCTCGGTGATCGCCCGCACGGCATGGTCGGCGGTGGTCTCGACGAAGGCGTGCCAGCTCGTGCCGCTCCACGAGTAGGGTCCGACCAGCGTCCATCGGTTCGGCAGCCCGGGCACGGAAACGCTCTGGTAGGCCTGCAATCCCTCCTCCCGATAGAACTTGGCCAGGTCGAATCCGTCACGGCCGACAACGGTTCCCGGCACATAGGTTTCCGGATCGGAGAACACCTCGTAACCGGTGGCGAGGATGAGCACGTCCAGCTCGTGCAGCACGCCGTCGCGGGTCTCGACGCCGGTCGACGTGATTCGCGCGATCGGATCGGTGATCAGGCTGACATTGTTCCGGTTGTACGCGGTCAGATACCCGGTCGACATGGTCGGCCGCTTCGCCAGCACCCCGAAGTCGGGACTGAGTCGCGCCGCGGTCTGCGGATCGTCGATGACAAAGCGCACATACCGGCGATATCCGGCAATCATCCACGCGTCGAACCGATCCGCGACCGGCCGGAACACCCGCATCGGGGCCTTGGACACGAAACGCAGCACCAGATCCACCACCACGAACGCCGCGCCATTGATCGCCGCCGACACCCCGGGCACCGCCAGTGCCCGCTTCATCGCCTGCGGCACCACGAAATCGGGCTTGGGCACTGACCACACCGGTGTGCGCTGGAAGACGGCGAGGCTGCCCACGGACGGCGCGATGGCCGGAATGATCTGCACCGCACTGGCTCCCGTGCCGATGATGCCGACCCGTTTGCCCGCCGGATCGTAATCGTCGTCCCACGACGTCGGCCGCTGTACCTTGCCCGCGAACGAGCTCGCCCCCGCGATCCCCACATCCTGCTTGGGCCGGACGAACGCGCCGATCGCACTGATCACGAATCGCGCTGTGACGGTGGACCCGTCGCCGAGATACAGCGACCAGCACCGCCCGTCCTCGTCCCACTCCTCGCGTTCGACATCGGCGTTGAACCGGGTCTTCACGTAGAGCCCGTACCGCCGCGCCACGTCCGCGTGATACTGCTTCACCTCGGGCCCACGGGCGAAGAACCTGGACCAGTTGGGATTTCGCGCGAACGAGTACTGGTAGGTGGTCGACGGCACGTCGACGGCGATGCCCGGATAGTGGTTCTCCTGCCAGCTGCCGCCCACATCGTCGGCGCGCTCGAGGATCACGATGTCGTCGATCCCGCTCATCCGCAGCTTGGCCCCGGCCGCGATCCCGCCGGGCCCGGCCCCGATCACGGCGACCTCGTACTGCGGGTGCGTCATGCTCTCGGTCATTACCCATGCCTCCCTTAGCGATTCCCGCTCGCAGCGACCCGGTACCGTGCCCAGTCGACGAGCTCCCACGCGACGACGCCGCCGACCCAGATGATCGGTCCGAGTGCCCCCGCGAACGCGCCGACGAGCCCGTTCTCGCCATTGAGCGGTCCGGACAGCGTGAAGACGCCGGTGATGGTGCACAGGTCGATGACCACGACCGCGACGCAGAGTCTGTTCAGCCAGCTCGGAAACAGCCCGGACCGCCGCGAAATCAACAAGGCTGCAAGGGCATAGGGAATCCACACCGGACCGAGCAGCGCCGCCGAGACGAGCACGCAGACGTGCAGGGTGTGGATGGTCGAGTCGGGTGCGTGCCCGGAGAGCAGGACGGTCGCCGCGAAGAACCCGGCCTCGGTGAAAAACAGGCTGAGCACGATCATTTCGCTGAACGCGGCCGCCCAGGTGTAGACGCGATTGCGGCTGGTGTCGGCCGCCCACAGGCTGCCGATGAACGCGCCCGACCAGACCGTTCCGGCCAGGAACAGGAGCGCCAGCAGCGCCGAGACCACGCGGAGCAGGGTGTTGTACTTCGCGTAGAAGGCCACGGTCCCGGCGACATCCGATCCTTCGGGCATCACCTTGACGAGGACCAGCAGGGTCGCGGCGATCAGCGTCACGCAGACGGCGATCACCAGCGCGTACCAGCGCTTGATGGTGGCGGGCTGGGTCATCGACCTGGCGAATCGGTCGAGCAGGGGCGCATTCGCGGAGGTGAGCGGTGAGCCGGATCCGGACGTGGATCGGCGATCGAAGACTTGCGACATTGCAGATCTTTCCACTGGTGACCCCGGGTGCTCGATGCGGCGGCGAGGTCGGTAGATATCGACGGTATTCGGATAGCGGTCTTATCTCAAGGGGTAGTGGATAAATGTGGATTGATCTACTATCCGAATATCGCTGCTATCTGAGCGCGTGAAAACCGACGGGAGCTGGGGACATTGGGGTCCAACACTGGGAAACGGGCGGCCGGCCGGGCCGCGCCCGACGTCGAAGCCGCCGTGATCGGCGCGGGCGTCGGCGGTATCGCCGCCGGCTGCCAGCTGCGGCGCGCCGGGATCGACGACTTCGTCATCCTCGAGCGCAGAAGCGATTTCAGCGGCACCTGGATCGCCAACACCTACCCCGGGGTCGCGCTGGACGTGCCCTCGACCTCCTACGAGTTCACCTTCGCGCCCAATCGCTGGTCGCGGGTGTTCGCGACGGGTCAGGAGGTGCGGGAGTACTGCCAGCGGGTCGCGCGCGAGCACGGTCTCTACGAGCGCGCCCGCTTCGGCGTCTCGGTGGAACGCGAGGAGTGGGACGACGAAAACGGTTTCTGGACACTGCATTTGGCCGGTGGCGAGCGGCTGACCGCGCGCTACGTGCTCAATGCCACCGGATTCTTCCTCGAACCCCGTTCCGAGTCCGGCATTCCCGACGTGGAGAAGTACCGGGGCCAGCTGATGCTCTCGGCCGGGTGGGATCACTCCTACGACTACCGGGGCAAGCGGGTCGCGGTGATCGGCACCGGGGCGAGCGCGATGCAGATCGTGCCGTCGATCGCGGGGGAGGTGGACCGCATCGACGTCTACCAGCGCACCGCGACGTGGTGTTTTCCCAAGCCGGACTTCGCCTTCGGCCGCCTCGGGCAGCGGTTGATGCGATCGGACCGCTTCCACACCTTCGCCTATATGGCCAATTGGTATGTGTACCAAGCGCTTGTCGTCGCGGCCGAGCGGCTTCCGAAGCGAGCGGCGCTGGCCTTGATCACCGGCCTCGAGGCCGTGCTGCGCGCGGCGTATCGGCTGTACCTGGGGTTCCAGGTGAAGGACGCGGACGCCCGGCGTGCCCTGATGCCGCGGCACGGCCTGATGGCGAACATGCCGACCTTCGGCCGGGGATTCCTGCAGACCTTCAGCCGGGACAACGGGTCCTTGCTGACCGCCCCGATCGAGCGCTTCACCGAGACCGGTATCCGGACCGCCGACGGCACCGAGCGCGACTACGACATGATCGTGCTGGCAACGGGATTCACGGTGGCCTCGGATCCGGAAGCCTTCCCCATCGGCGCGGTGCGCGGTCGTGACGGCTTCGATCTCGGCGAGTTCTACCGCGCCAACGGCATGCAGGCGTACGCGGGTGTGACCATCCCCAAGCTGCCCAACCGCTGGTTCCTATACGGCCCGTACGGCTGGAACGGGGTGACCTGGGTGAGCATGATGGAAAGCGCTGCGCTGCATGCGGTTCGGGTCATCTCGGACGCTCGGGCACAGGAGGCGCCGGTCGTGGAGGTGACGCCGCAGGCGCACGAGGACTGGCATCGGATGATGGTGACCAGCCCGTTCACCCGGGTCGCGCAGGAGTACCTGGTCGAGCGACAGTTCAAGCGGCACAACGTCCGCAGCTACTTCTTCAACGCGCGGGGCGAATCGCCGATCCTGCGCCCGTCGCGCGGATTCCGTGACTCGTTGTGGGATCACAGCGAGCGCTTCGACCCGCGCGCGGACTACACCTTCCGGGCCGTCGCCCCTGCGTCATCCGGAAACGGCGTTGCCCGCTCGCGGCAGCCGAAAACCGTTCCTGCGAACACGAACTGAACGGATCGATGATGAGACTTCCCTACTCCGGTCCCGTCGCGGACAAGCGCGGACGGGTGGTCCTGGTGACCGGCGCCGGGAGCGGCATCGGCCGGGCCATCGCGCTGCGGCAGGCCGCCGCGGGCGACATCGTGATCGCGACCGACATCGATTCGGCGTCGGCGGAGCAGACCGCGAAACTGGCCGAGGGCACCTGCCACGCCCGCACCCTCGACGTCCGTGATCCGCAACAGTGGGAGGCGATCACGGACGCGGTGAGCGCCGAGTTCGGCGTCCCCGACATCCTGGTGAACAACGCGGGCATCGCACTCGGCGGCGCCTTCCTCGACCAGTCGCCGCAGGACTGGGAGAAGGTCATGGCGATCAATGTCTACGGCGTGGTCCACGGCAGCCGGATCGTCGGCAAGAAGATGGTGGAGCGGGGTCGGCCGGGGCACATCGTGGTGATCGCCTCCGGTGCGGCGTGGACGCCGAACCGGGTCGCGCCCTCCTATTCGGCGTCCAAAGCAGCGGCGCTGATGATCGCGGAATCGCTGCGAACCGAGCTCGCGCCCAAGAACATCGGTGTCAGCGCGGTCTGCCCCGGCGTCACCAGAACGCATCTCGCAGTGAACGCCACCCTGGTCGGCGAGGACAATGCCGCGATCGAGCAGGTCCGCACGAACTTCGCGGATGTGCAATCGCGGTACAGCTTCGCGAGCCCCGACATGGTGGCGCGTGCGGTGGAGCGGGCCATCCGTTTCAACCTCGCCATCGTGCCGGTGAATTTCGACGCCACCCTCGCGTGGCTGCTGCATCGGCTCTCGCCCGGACTGATGCGGTGGGTCTGCTCGATCCCGACCATGACGTTGGCCGAGAACGTGGCCCGGGTGGCGGCCGACCGGGTGCCCGCCTCGATCGCCTTCCGTCGATGACCGATCATCGTGCCGCCCTGCGCGCCGTGATCGGCGGTCCCGACGAGGTGCTGGCGGCGCTGACCCAGCAGGAATCCGAGCTGTTGCTGACGTTGTTGCAGCGCGCCCGGATCGCGCAGCGCCGCAGCCTCGATCGGGCGATCGACGACGCCATGAAGCTCGCGCCGCGATTACTGCGGGTCGCGGCGCGCTCGATCCTTTTCGGAAAGTGAGAGGCCATGGCCGACTTACGAACTCGCGCCCAGCTGACCATGCTGGCGCAAACGCTGGAGGTCGAACCGGCGGTTCTCGACGGTCTCGAGCGGCTCGGCGCGGACCGGGTGGAAGCGCTGCGCAAGAGCATGTCCGACGTCCTGTTCGATGCGCTGGCAGCGGTTTTCACGCGGGTCAGCAAGCTGGCCCCGCTGGTGCCGGACGCGCTTGCGGCGGCGGTGGCGTTGAAGGCGATTCCGCCGGAGGTGGCCGGGCGCGGGGGCGTGGTCGGATTGGATCACCACCATCGGGCGGCGAGCCTGCTGGGACGGCTGACACCGGCTTACCTGGCTGACGCGGCACCCTACGTCGATCCGCGCATCATTCCGTTCTTCGCCTCGAAACTGCCCTTCGCCCTGCTGGTTCCGGCGACCGATGAATTGCTACGGCGACGCGACTTCGTCACCGCCGCACGGTTCGTGGAGTTCGCCACCGACGAGTTGATCCGGGAGTTCGAGCGCCACGTCCAGGACGACGAGGCGATCGTGCTCACCGGGGCCATGGTGGCGCGCACGGAGGTGCTCGACGCGATCCTGCGGGCGGTCTCGCCGGACCGGCGCGCCCGCGTGGTCGCGGCCGGGGCCGCAGGCGATCTCGACGTGCTGGCGGCGACCCTCTCGCTGCTGGGCCGAGTCGACGCCGAATTCGCGGTTCCGATGAGCATCCAGTTCTTCGGGAACGAGTACCTCGGGATCGCGGGCGAGGATGCCACCGCGCACCTGTGCGCGCGGATCGTGGCGGCCGATGCCGTCGCGGAACTGCTCGATGTCGTCGAATACCTCCCCGACGACATGGCGCGTGCGGTGGCGAGCACCCCGGCGCTGTCGGATCCCGCGCTGCTCGAGCGGGCCGCGACCACCGACCGCCGCTGGTCGGCGCTGCGCCGGCTGAAAGGGGGCTAGCCTGCACTCAGGCCGGAGGGGTTGGGCGCGAACCGGAGCGCGATGGCCCTCCGGTCCGCCGACGGTTCGATGCGAGGAGACACCGATGTCCGAACGGGTTCCGCGGTCCGAACGGGTGCCGCGGGGACGGGTGGCGCGCGGCCGCAAGCTCGGCATGCTGGCGGCCGGGCAGGCCGCGCGCGGGGCCACGGCCAAGCTGTCCATGATCGGTCGCTCGGAGCATGCGCGCGAGGTGCTGGCCCGGCGCTCCACCCTCGACGCCGCCGAACAGCTGGTCGACGTGCTCGGCAATATGAAGGGCGCGGCCATGAAACTCGGCCAGATGCTCTCGGTGGTGGACGTGGACCTGATTCCCGAAACGCATCGGGAACGCTTCCGCGCCAAGCTCGCGGTGCTGTGCGATCAGGCGCCGGTGATGCCGTTCGCGAGCATGCGGGCCGTGCTCGAGGCCGAATACGGTTCGCTCACACGGGTATTCCGGGACTTCGACGAGGAGCCCTTGGCGGCGGCATCGATCGGGCAGGTGTATCGGGCAACCCTGCGCGATGGTCGCGAGGTGGCCGTCAAGGTGCAGTATCCGGGCGTGGAGAAGGCGGTGCGGGCGGACCTGCGCAATCTGGCGTTGTTCGCGAAGCTGTGGAAGTCCATGTGGCCCGCCATCGGTGGGGAGGGCCTGCTCGACGAGATCACCCGGAATCTGGAGTCCGAACTCGACTACCGGCGTGAGGCGTGGACCCAGCATCTGGTGGCGGCCCACTATCGCGGGCACCCGTTCATCGTGGTGCCCGACAGCGTGCCCGAGCACTGCGGTGACCGCGTCATGGTGACGGAGTATCTGGATTCGAAACCGTTCTCGCACATGCGAACCTTGCCCGCCGCCGAGCGCGATCGGATCGGGGAGCTGATCTACCGCTTCTATGTTGGTTCCCTGTTCGAGCGCGGTGAGTTCCCCGGTGATCCGCACCCGGGCAATATCCTGCTGGCCGCGGACGGCCGGGTCGGCTTCATCGACTTCGGTCTCTATCACCGGATGGATTCCGCCGCAGTCGAATTCGAGCGGCAGGTGGCGCGTGCCGCGGCCGAGCGACGGGCCGGTGATCTCTACGCCCTGCTGGTGGACCGCGGCATCGTCGACCCGGCCGCCGGTGTCGAGCCCGCCGAATGCCTCGAATACCTGTGGGCCGCTTCGGAATGGAATCTGGCCGACGAGGAGCTCACCATCACCGCCGATCTGGCCACCGGGGCGCTGATTTCGGCGATCGACCCGCGCGTGGCCGAGTACAGCGCGATCCGGCATCAGATGCTGCCGCGCGAGCACGTCTTCTCCCGGCGGGTCGACTTCCAGACCTTCGGCATCCTGGGCCAACTCGGCGCGACCGGGAATTGGCATCGCATCGCCCGCGAATGGATCTACGGCGACGAGCCGGTGACCGAGATCGGCAGGGCCCTGGCACATCGGCCGTGACACGGCCGCCACCCGCCGTTGGTCATCTGCACGAATCTGGATAATGTCACTACCTGGAATGCACAGCGCTCGTGCGTTCACCGGAGCCTGCCGATGATCGACGATGGAGGAAGCAGTGGCCGCTCGCCGGGTGCTGACCCGAGCCGAAAGTCAGGCACTGACGCGGGAAGAACTGATCGAAGCCGCCGAGCGCCTCTTCTACGCCAACGGCTATCACACCACCTCGCTGGCCGCGATCGCCGCCGAGGCGGGTCGCACCATCGGCGCGGTGTACAGCAACTTCGACGGCAAGGAAGACCTCTGCGTCGAGGTGCTGCGCGGCTGGGGCACCTCGCGCATGTCGCGGCTGGCCGCCGCGGTCGCCTCTACCGATGGCACCCTCGAACAACGTCTCGACGCCATCGCCACCTGGTGGGACACCCAGCTCATGGGTGATCCGGCTCCCCTGATCCTGGCCGCCGAGTACGGGGTCAGCGTGCTGCGCGATCCGGTCCGGCAGGCCGCGGCGGTCGAATTGTGCGAGCGGCTACTGGAATCCGGCCGCGTGCTGCTGCTCGAGCATCTCCCCGAGAGCGCGGCCCACAATGCTCAGCTCCTGGAGGACGCGGTCCAGGGCGTCCTCGGCACCGGCATGGGTCTGGCGGCCGGGATCGTGTCCGGCGTCATCAGCAGCGAACGCTCCAGCGCCATCCTCACCCAGACCATCGAGTTCTGGTTGGGCCTTGCGGGCGAATCCCTCCGCGCCACCGAAGCCCCGCCGGCAGGCTGACGCGCTGCCGTAGGTCAGGCCGGAATTGTGGTTCCGACGAACACATTTCGCCGCGGTCTCGCGGTGCGCTGAATCCGCGCGGGGGTTGACACAGTATCAATGGGACTATAGATTTCATGCCAGCGAGACCGTATCAATGAGACTATAGGGGTTGAAGATGTCGCTGGAAGACAACAAGAACGTGATCCGCCGGTTCATGAAGGTTGGGGACGTGGATACCCGTGACCTGCAAGCGATTTGGGACTCCTTCACGCCCGACTGTGAATTCCCCACGCTCGCGGTGCGGACCGGCCGCGAGAACTTCGGTGTCGAGGACTACAAGACGTTCCTGCTCGCATACTTCGAGGCGCTGCCCGATGCCACCTTCACTCCGGAAGAACTGGTGGCCGAAGGTGATCAGGTGTGGGCCCGCATCACCATCCGCGGCACCCACGAGGGCGAACTGCGCGGCATTCCGGCCACTCACCGCCCGGTCGAGTACACCCAACTCGGCATGTACACCATCCGCGACGGCAAGATCGCCGGAGCCCGAGCGGTATTCGACGACGTCACCCTGCTCCGGCAGATCGGCGTCGATATCTAAGGCTGCTAGCTCGCAACCCCGGATTGCACAGCCTGGATAGTGAGGGTGGTCAGCGCTTGGCTGCTGCAGGTGGTTCCCGACAAGTCGAGGAACAACGAGGACTTGTTGTCGGGCGGGTAGATTCGCAGCCCCTTCTCCGCCACGGGCTTGCAATCGGCGGTCGAGTACGCGCCCTGTCCGTTGAGCGCAGCGATCTTCGCAGAGGCCCGCGCGCCCGGATCCAGCCGCACCACCGTCACCGGGGTGGCATTGTCGGCGTGGTCGCGGTCGGCGGGTTTGCCGATCGGATCACCGTCGGGGCCGTTCGTATAGCTGACCCCCGGGTACCCCTGCATCGTGCACGCCACCGCGCTGGTGTTGGTGAACACGAGCGCGAAGTAGGAATGCATCGCCGCCGCCCCGCCCTTCCCGCCGGTCGCCACGCTGAGCTGATCGGTTCGGCATTCAGCGACATCCGCTGCCGCGCCGGATGATTCGCTCGTCGGCGCTGCGCCTCCATTGGCGGGTTGCGTGATCGCCGCGCTGGTCGAGTGCGCTCCCGAAACGTCCGCCTGGCACCCGCTGACGCACATCGCCGCCGCGATCAGCGCGACCATCGAAACAACAACTCTCACTGTGGCTTTCCCTAACACTTCGACCAACAAGATCAATACCTGGATCGCCCCGCCACGCCGCCCCGTTAACCTCGCCCGCAAGCGCCCTCCGGCCGGCTTTCAATTGGCGGGTGCGGTGTAGTTGCGGATGGTTTCTTCGATCGATCGCCGTGCCGGGTGAGTGTCGAACGGTTCGGCGCCGTCGAGGATTTCGTCGAGTATCGCGGCTCGATCGAGCGTCGCCGGAATCCGGTGCGCCTCGCGCGCGCTCACCACCACCGCGAGCAGGATCGTGGCGTAGACGCGCGAGCGGGGCACCGTCAACCGCCACCCGCGGCGTTCCAATTCACGGATCTGGGCCTCCACCGCGTCCAGCACATCCTGAATAACCTGCAACTCGATCTGCCCGAGTTCATCGCGCGGCATGACGACCGCCCAATTGCGCTGTGCCATCACCGAAGAGCAGCAGCGCGAGCACCGTCATCCCGTACCGCCAAGCGCCCGGAGGCCGTCTTCGATGCGAGGTCGGCCGCCGCCTTCCCCCGCCCTCCCGCTCCGATTCGATTCGCTCACTGATGGACCGGACCGACCACGGATTCTGACTGGACATCGCGATCTCCTCCCTGCCGCTGCTGTGCCACCAGCACACCACCGGCGAAGAATCGGATTGCGCGAAATCGGGTACCCGATCGAAAGTCGCCCGAACGCCCAGTGGTCTACCCGATAATGGTCTGTGCAGCACCCGATTTCATGACCCGCTCGACCCGGTTCGATGATGAGGGATGTCGGTATGGCCAGTGAGGATGACAAGGAAGCAGTCTCGGGATCCACGTTGCCGCGGCGGCAACTCGGTCGCTTTCTTCGGGAATGTCGGGATGCGAACGGGTTCACGATCGCCGCGGCGGCAAAGCTGGCCGATCTATCGGCGTCGGCGCTGCAGCGGATCGAGGCGGGGCAAACTCAGAAGGTGCGCAAGCAGGACGTGCGTGCGCTGTGCGAGATATACGGGGTCGGCCCGGCGGAACTGGGTGCCGCCATCGACCTCGCGACGATCGCGCGGACGCAGAGTTGGTACCACGCCTATGGTGGCCTCTACTCCGAGGCGTTCAACATGTACACCGGACTGGAAGCCGCCGCACAGCGGCTGACCACGTATCACGAGCATATTCCCGGGCTGCTGCAAACCGCCGACTACGCCCGCGCGGTGATCGGCGCATATCCCGGATTCATCAACCGCACTGACATCGACCGCAGGGTCGAGCATCGAATGCGGCGGCAGGTCATCGTGACTCGCAAGACGCGACCCATCGCGCTCGAGGTGCTGCTGCACGAATCCGCGCTGCACCGACTGATCGGAAGCCGCCCGATCATGGCTGCGCAACTTCGGCATCTTGCCGAGGTCTCCAAGCTGGCGAACGTGACAATCCGAATCCACCCCTTCTCGGCCGGATTGACCTGGGGCATGCCGCGCGGCTCGTTCACCCTCCTCGAATTCGAGCCCGACGGCGATCGCACCGAGCCGCCCATCGTCTACATCGAGGGCGGTCCCATCCAAGACGTCTATCTCGAAAAGTCCGACGATGTCCGGCTTTACAGTGACCTTGCGGCAGCAATCCGCAGTGCCGCATTGGAAGACGGACCGAGCCGTGAACTGGTTCGCCGAGTCATCAAGGAGTTCGAGCATGAGCACCGCTGACCTATCAGTGGCCGCGTGGTTCAAGAGCAGTCACAGCGGGAGCCAAGGTGATTGCGTCGAGGTGGCGTGGCTCGGGGGAGGGGCTGTGGGGGTGCGGGATTCGAAGAATCCCACCGGACCGGTGCTGGTTTTCGGTGCGGGCCAATGGGATTCGTTCGCGAACGAGGTCGCGGCGGGGAGGTTCGACCGCTACTGGGTGTGACCGACTGCTGCTCGAGGGGCACTACCTCGGGTTGTCCGCTATCGCGCCTGTCTACGATACGGTTTCGGGGGCGCGGTGGTGGATTGGCGCACCGGCAACGTGATGGGGGAGGGCGGTTCTGTGAAAGCTGCACCAGGGGTGCGTAATTCGCGGCGGAGAATCGGTGCGGTGCTGGCGGTGGCGACCCTTGGGGCGTTGGTCGCCGGGTGTGGATCCGATGATCCGCCGGCCATTACCTACGGCGTGGCGAATGCCTCGGCGGCGCGGCTGAACCTGCCGGTTCCCGCGCAGGGTGTGCTGGAGCCGAGTCAGTGGCCCAACGGCTGTGACCTGCTTGCCGATGCCGATCTCACCGCGATTCTGCCGCAGGCGTCGAGTATTGACCGGAAACCGATCGAGGTCAGTTTTCTTCCGGCCTTGGGTGGTGTGGATCCCGCCACCGGAAAGTTGCGCGCCTCGACTCCGCCCGCGAAGGTGTCGGCGGGTGGGTGTGAGTTCAACTTCTCGTTGCCCGATAAGTACGGCGGCAAGAATAGTGAAGTCGAGGTGACCACCCTCGCTATCGCGGATTCCGCCAGTATCAGCGACTTCGCAAAGAAGGAGCGTGCCGAGGATACGCACGCGACCGACCTCGGCTCTGTCCCCAGCGCTTCGAACTGCTGGTCAGACATCGCGGATTCGATCCGCTGCACCGCGGGTCGGTACTACTTCGAGGTCTCGGGATACTCCTCCCGGGTGGACAGTGGCAAGCTCGACAGCTCGACCTGGCGGGAAAAGGTCCTCTATGAGGTCATCCGGACCCTGGCCGCGAAATTGGCGTAAGGAGTCGGGTTCCGCCGAATTCGCGATCGGCCGGTGGGGGTCTCGTCGCGCGGCTACAGTGAGCCTTCGCATCTGAAGCATTGGCGCTTCGGATGTTCGCAGCGGATCGATGGGAGGCGCACGGCCGGTGAAGAGTTCGGTTCGGTTGCGGTTGTTGGCGGCGTCGACGGCGTGCGGCACCGCGGCGGTGTTCGCCGCCGTGCTGGCACCGACGACCTCGGCGGAGACGCCCGGCGGGAAAACCCTGGTGACAATGGGTGATTCCTTCTCCGCCAACGGAGAGATCCTCGACCTGCTGAACACGGGCGGGGATGTCGGTTGCAAGCATGTGCCCACCTCGTGGCCGACGCAGCTGACCCAGCGGCTCGGACTGGCGGCGGACGACGTCGAGGACACCTCGTGCCAGGGCGCTTCGATCGACACCTCGGGCTGGACCCTGGTGCACCAGGTGAAAAAGGCCATGGCCGACAACGCCTTCGGACCCAACACCCGGGCAGTGACAATTCAGCTCGGCATGAACGACGCCTGGGGGACCGACAACCCGGTCTCCATGGCGCACGCCGTCACGTGCTTGACCGACCTGGTCGACGGTTGCGGTCCGGACGCCGCGGCGAAAGGCCGTGTCCCCGACGCCGAGTCCGTCACCGCCAAGGCCTATGCCAGCCGCGTCCGCCAAGCGGTCGACTACATCCGCTACTATGCGCCGAACGCGCACATCGTCTTCGTGGGCTACCCCGAAATCCACACTCCCGGTGATGATTCCGCCTGTGCGGGCATCCTCGGCATCGATATCGTCCAGCCCCGAGCGGGTGCTATCACCGCCTTCCTGGACCACCTCGACACGGCCCAGCGCGAGGCCGCGACCATGCTGAACGTCGACTTCTTCGACGCCCGAGCGGTCACCGTCGGACATGGCCCCTGCGCCGCCGATCCCTGGCTGGACGGAGTGTTCGACCCCCGCACCGAACCCCTCGGATTCCCCTGGCATCCCAGCGCGCACGGCGACACGGCGGTCGCAACCGCCATGCAGCTCCTCATAACCTGAAAAGGCCCGGCTGCGGCGATTTCAGCGGCAGCGGCGTTAGCTGACCGGAGTGCCCGGATGTCGGCGAGCAGTACTGAAAGGGTCCATCCGGGTCGAAGAGCACTCTCATATGCATATCGGCGTGGTCGAGAAACCACACGCTCAATCCCGTATGCCCGTCGCGCCGATGGTGCTCCCACGACCGCCACATGGCATCCAGTCGCGCCACCCCCTCGGCGTGCTTCCACCACTCCGGACACCACACTCGACGTCCGTTATCAACCTCTCGCCGGTAGACGAGACTGAGGTAGTTCTCCACGAATTCGACGACGGATTCGTATACCTGCGGCTGGTCACTTGCGTCCATGGAACAGTAAACATACTCGGCCGCAAGAGATTTGCTGCACGAGCAGGCTTCATTCGAATTCGGTATGCCCGGGAGGAATCGAACCTCCAGCCTTCTCCTTCGTAGGGAGACGCTCTGTCCAGTTGAGCTACGGGCACAGGGCTCCACGCGGATGTCGTCGTTGACATCGGCTCGGCACTGAGGTGCGCGGAGCATGATCGTTTGGTCGGCTCGGGCCAGCCGGTGCGTGCGTCGACAGTGACGGCTACTCGCTGTTGAGGTGCGCGGCGTGGCTGCTGGGTCGGGAATGAAAAGAGCCGCTGCTGCGAGTGCAGCGAGCGGCCCTGGTCGGTCTGCGTGGTGAGACCTTAGGGGCAGCTCCGTACATTGGCGCGTACTCGGAGGAAGCGGCGCTGGCCGAGGATGAACTGACGCTGATTCAGCATTGTCGAGGGGCCGCCTTCCTGTCGTCGTGGCCGTCGTCTTGGAGTGAAGGTAGCAGTGGGTTCCGAAGCGGTAAAGCGATTTTCGGCTGGGTTCCTGAGCTATCGGTCATGGTTCGAGCGGAGGAATCGACAGATCGCGACCGTCGACCACTTCGATCCCGGTCACCGATCTGCCCGCAGGGTCGTAATGCAGCAAAACGATGGTGTCGCCATCGCGTTCGAGGTCGATGATCCCTGGGCTGGGCGAGCCCAGCGGTGCGGTCAACAACACCGGACAGGTGGGTGTGCAGGTGCATCGACCGAGGAACGGCAGCGCCTGGATGGACCGGGCAAGCCGTGCATCATCGACGGCCAACAACTCGGCGATTTCGAAGGCCAGGCCGGGAAAGACTTCAGCCAGCCGCGGGAACTGATCCGCCGTCATGCGCGAAGGATACCGAGGTCCCCGGAACCTGGGGGTCTTGCCGTTATCGTCGGGTATCGAGCTGCTCGTAGTCCGTTGATTCTTCAGCTGGCCGACAACAAGGAGCGGAGATGGCTGAGACGAGGGAAACCGTCGACCCCGGTGAGATTCGGCGGTGGATCGACCACGCCGAGATCACCGAACTGATCAACCGCTACGCCAAGCTTTTCGACGAACGAAAATTCACCGCCACGCTGCCCGCGCTCTTCACCGAGGACGCGTACGTCGAACTGCCGCCCGGTGACCATCGCGGCCTCGCGGGTCTGGATCAGTTCCATGAGCAGGTGATGACCCCCTTCGGATCCACTCAACACATCATGACCAACGTGCTCACCGAAATCGACGGCGCGCAGGCGGTGTTTCGCGCCAACACCCACGTCACCCATGTCGTCTTGCCGCCGCCCGGCACCAGCCCTGACGCGGCGGACAATCTGTTCGTCGCCGGCGGAATACTCAGTGGCACAACGGTTCGAACGGCCGCGGGCTGGCAATTCCAGAACGTCGTTCTCGACGTTGTCTGGCGCGCTGGCGACTTCGGCCCGCCGCCCGCAGAGGAGTAAGGCGTAGTAGAGCCCCGTCGCGGGTGGCATGACGTATCTGTTCGGCTTGCGCGGCGTCGAGTTCCATTATCGCGGTGACGGTTCCGCGTCCGGGCGCGACGAATTCGATACCGGATCTGACGCTCCACACCCGGTAGCCCTCACCGAGCTGCCCACGTGCCATGACCCCGAAGAACGGGTCGGTCATCGCGTACAGGGTCCCGCCGAAGGCCGCGCCATTGATATTGCGATTCCAAGGACGCACCCGATGCGACACCCGCAGCGAATCCCCCAAATCTGCTCATCCTCACACCCGTTCACCTGGGCAGCTCCACATTATGCCTGCCTGCCTGCTTGCGCTGCCGATGTGGCCGTCGTCAGGGTGACTCGCCGATGACCGAGAATCCATTCGCCGTTCGGATGCGCAAGTATGGCGGGATGGCGAGCGACAACTTCATGCTGATCCACGATGCCGAGCTCCTAGCCCAGGGCGAACGGGTTCTCGGTGCCGAGTTCACAGCGATGCACGAGCGAGTTATGCAGGTCACGAAGTTGACCTCCCGTCTCAACGTCCTGCCCTTCGACGACGAGACCGGAAAGGCCGCCCTACTCGAACAGATCCTGGGCCGCCCTCTCCCAGCAGGACTCACGATCTACCCGCCCTTCTACACCGACCATGGACTGCACCTGGAATTGGCCGAACGCGTGTTCATCAACCAGGGGTGCACGTTCCTGGACTACGCCGGTATCCGGTTGGGTAAAGGCGTGATGATCGGCCCGAAGGCCACATTCATCACCATGGGTCACCCGGTAGACCCGGAGGAACGGCGCCGATTCCTCACCGGCGCACCGATCGATGTGGCGGAGAACGTGTGGATCGGTGCCGGCGCGATGATCCTGCCCGGTGTCAGCATCGGGCGTGACGCAGTGATCGCCGCAGGCGCGGTCGTAGCCGACGACGTGCCAGCACGCAGCTTGGTCACAGGCCCCAAGGCCGCGGTGCGCCGAGACTGGTGAAGTAACAAGATCAGGGAGTTGTCAGCGCGGGAAAGCGGACAAAATTCCGCAGTGAGTACTCCCTGACCTCCAAAGGCGCACTTGGGGCGACGCCGGATTGGTGATTATCCACGAACGCACTCCGAAACTTCAACTGGCCGTGCGTATCGGAGGCTTGCCGGAACCTCCGCCACTGCCGATGAGCGACCAGCGCCGAACTGGTGGGCTGTATCGGCTTTGCGGGGTGTGCAATTGCCGACTACCGTGATGACGTGATCGTTTCTCGCGGGAAAGGCGCCGTGCGCCTCAGCCGGTGACCCCCGGAAGGGCCCCGGCTCCCGCCCATCTCGTTGTGCGGGTGCGGTTAGGTCCTTGGCCCGTAATCGAGAACGGTTGCTGCGCAGGCACGTACCTGCCCTCGTTTGACATCAGATTCGACACCATCCGGGACCTTCTGCCCTCGGCATCGAAGTCCTCGCGGGGCGAATGATCAAGTCGAGCAACGACTATCACTCGAGCATCAGGAGCTTTCGCTATATGCACGGTCCGTTGATCATTCGCCGTATTCTCGGTGACCGCCCCTTCTGCGAGATCGGCGAGCCTTCGGCGGTAGCTGTCGACGAGGAGCGTGGCCTTGTCGTCGTCGGTGGCGATCTGGGGTATCTAGAGTGGTCCGGCTACGGAATCGACCGATACCGTTGGCGGCAGTACCGAGTGGGAATCTATGGCATGCAAGATCGTCGGTGCCGGTGGGTCGTGGGATGCCAGCGGCCGGTGCATACGGTGGCCATTCATCCGACGCTGCCGATCGCGGCCGTAGGGACCGGGTCCTACGACGGGGGATATGCCTACGAGGGTGAGTTGCTGATCCTCGATCTGCTGTCCGGGCTCTCGACCTCGGTGCAGCGTGGGGCACGGGAGGTGTTGCACCTCGAATGGGTCAGCGAGCAGGCTTTGCGTGTCGTGGTTGCTCCGGTGGACAGTTTCCCCGGCGGACATTACGACTGCACGGCGCACACTTACGCGTACACCGCGGTGCTCGAACGGCCCGACTGGAGCAAGGTCGCCGCCCGGTCTGTACAGCACCAAGAGTTCGATGGGCAGCGAATCGAATTCCAGCGCCCTGCAACAGAAGTCGTGGATGCTCGGGCCATCGCAGCGCTCACCGCGTTGACCGGTGAGCCGTGGGAACTACGGCGGCATGTGTGGGATGTGCATCAGCTGCGGGACGGACGGGTGCTGGCCTGCACCGAAGGGGTGCTGGCCGAATCATGGCGGCCTGACGGGCAACTGGAGTGGCGCGTCCAGGACGCGCAAGGCGGCCGACAACTCGTGATTCGCGACGGTCAGCTCGAGGCCTGGGTCAACGTGGCCAGGGAGCTGTGCCACCGGGTGGGTACCGAATGGGTCACCGAGTCGCCACTGGTCGTCCGCGTGTCGCTCGAGAACGGGAACATGCTCGACTCTGTGGCTCTGGACTCGTCCGTCACACTCACCACCCGTGAGGATGGCTGGCTCGCACTGCGTTCCACCGATACATACAGCCAGGGCTGGTTAGCGCTGATCAGCCCCACGGGGCAGGCACCCGAGATGCGTACGCCACTAGGGGGATTCGAAGCCCGCAACCACGCATTTCCGATCCGCCACAGCAGCCAATTGTTGTTCCTTCAGGGCACGGACGGTGAGGAATCATCGGAGGACAAGTACGTTGTCTCCGTCGACCCAGCCCCTAGCGACGGTGAGTCGCCGGTGCAGGCGCTGTTCCCCCTCGAGTGGGACATCGAGCGTGCCGGACACCTTTTCGGTGGGCCCGGCATCGAGGTGGGCAGCGTAGGCAACCGGGACCTGGTGCACGCCGGGGCCATTCACGACGGTGCCGGCCTACTACCGGGCAATGTCTTTGTTGTCCGGCGCAGCGGCCTGTACGGAGCGGTGCGGTGGGTGGTCACCGCCGACTTCCCGGTCACTGCCCTCGACGGGGACGAGGACACGGTGTACGTCGCCTTCAATTCCGGTGAGCTCGTAGCCATTCACACCGCGGACGGGACGATACGGTGGCGACAGCACCTGGAAGTCGACGGTCTCCCCGCGGTGCCCCTGTCAGTAACGCTGACCGGTCCAGGGCACCTAGTGATCGGAACCGTGGACGGCCGGATCCTCGACTGCTCGGTAGACCACGCGTAGACCCTCGACGAACAGGTAGCGGACTTCGAGATCCGCAGCCCGACACTCCGCGTGCAGGCACGTGAGGGCACTCTGAAATATGTGTCAGTCACTCGCGATAGGCTGCGCCAGTCCCATTGACATACAGGGATTTTCGATCGCTGGAGAAGGAAGTATGAATATGTCGGTCTTTGCTCGTTCGACCGTCGGAATCGCCGCAATTGCGGCGATGGGGGTGGCCACCATCGTCTCGGCTACGACCGCATCAGCAGCCATGACCATTCAACCGTCGCAAGCCTATTGCGTCGGCACGGCGTACACGATCACCGTTCCAGCCGCCGACGCAGCCGCGTTGGAGACTGATCCGTCATACAGCACAATCAATTTCAACTCCATGTACACGCAAGATCCCTACACCATCTTCAGCGCCGTCGGCATTGTGCCCTGGACAAGCGGCAAAGACGTGACCGTGCAGTGGACACCCCAAGCAGCAGCGCAGACGACGATTTCCGCAGTTCCCTTCAACGGAACGCTCCCAGGCAAGGGAAAGCTGACCCTGGGCCCGATCAACGTTGTCAACAGCGCCCCGGCCGGCGCGAGCTGCACGCCCACGAATCCCGCTGGAACCGGCAGCGCGAGTTCGATTCCCGTGATTGGCGGACTCCTCAGCAGCCTTTCGGCCCAAAAGTAACGACACCGACCGGAGGCCCCGGCACTGCCGGGGCCTCCGCACTCCGCAGCAAGTCACCGGCGACCCTCGATTTGGTCCTCGTGGCCGCCAACGGTGCTTGCCTTCATTCACGGATCAGGCGGGCCAGAGTGGAGTCCGTCAAGGCGCGAGCGACAATGAGATCGTGACAGACGTACCGGCATTCATCGATGGTGCACGAGTTCTGAAAGTGGCTGACGTTCGTGGCGTGATCCCCACCGGTGTGACGCGGCATTGGGTGGATGGTCGCATCGTCGAGGACTTCGCGCGCCTGGCGATCGCCAAGTATGACTCTGGCTCCGATGTGTACCTGTTCTACTGCGATGCAGAGTGGGAGTGCATCTCTGACACCGATCACGGTGACATTCCAGCTGCTGTCGCACAGGCTCAGCGGGAGTTCGGCAGGATTGAATTCGCGGACCCACCGATGCCGAAAGGCAACGGAGAAGTAGTCGAGCAATAGTCCAACGCAGAAGCTCAATGCAGCGCATGTTCGCTGCCGCCTCGCCAGGCATGATGTGGGTGTGACGTTGACGCTCATTGCATCGGTGGCCCAGAACGGCGTGATCGGCCGCGGCGGGGATCTGGCATGGCGCGACCGGGATGATCTACAGCGGGTCAAACGCATGACGCTCGGCAAGGTGCTGGTGATGGGGCGGCGCACCTTCGAATCCATCGGACGGCCGCTGCCTGATCGACGCACCATTGTCGTTACCCGCCAGAACAACTGGGTGCCAGACGGTGTCACGGTCATGGGGTCGATCGACGAGGCGATGGCGGCCGCAGGCGACGGTGAAGTCATCTGTTTCGGTGGTGGTGAGCTCTACTCCCAGCTCATCGGTCACGCCGATCGCCTGGAGATTACAGAGATCGAGTCAGTCCTCGACGGTGATGTCTATTTCCCTGTGATCGATCCGAACCGCTGGACCGAAACGGAACGCGTGCAGTGCGCCGGCTACAACTGGGTCACCTACCGAACGCACTGAACTGCCCGCTATGGCGTGTTCGCCGTTCAACGTCGTTGCAGAAACGCGGGGATCGGAATCGGCCGGGATGGTGTCAAAGGGGTTCTGCGGGTGGATAGTTCGAGGTTTTTCGTTCGGTGAGGTGGTCGATGATGGAGCCGTCGTGGGGTGCGCCGGGGGTGAAGTTGGTGGTGGGGGTGCCGTTGGTGAACTTACCGAGGTCGTCGATGAGATCCAGGGCCGGGTAGAGGACGGGACGCAGGGGACGAAGTCTCGACAGCGCGACGATCCGTTCGACGAGCGGGGCCACCCGGCGAATCAGCAACCGGGTGCGTTCCTGGTCGGGGCTGCGGTCGTGGACCCAGAACAGGACCACGCCCATGTGGGCCAGCCACAACAGATTCGGCAGCTCGGCCAGCAGCCGCTTGTCACCCTTGACGTCGTTGCCGATGACCAGGTCGCGCATGATGGCGGTGGAAGCCGCACGGGCGGGCTGGCTTTCGTCGCTGAAAGGACTCAGCGGGCTGGTGGGTTCGGCGGCGCTGGCGAAGAACTTGCCGCCGAACTCGTGGTAAGGGCCGGCGATATCGACGAAGGCCAGCTCCATCGTCTGCCAGCGGGCGGCGAGTGAGTCGCCGCGGGTGGTCTGCTCGAGCTGCTGTGCGTGCAGATCCTGGATGTGCTGGTAGAAGCCCTGAACCAAATGCTCTTTGGACTTGAAGTAGTAGTAGGCGTTGCCGACGCTGACACCGGCTTCGCTCGCGATCGCGCGCATGGTGGTCTTCGTGTAGCCGTTCTGCTCGAACAGACGCAGGGCGGCGTCGATGATCTGCTGGCGAGTTTCCTCGCCGCGCGCGGTCGCGGGCTCGGGGCGGGTCATGCGGGTCAGGCTAGCGTGGCCGCGTCGACCGGAAACGGATCGACCGTGGTCTGCTGCTCCTGGTGGCGGCTGCGGCGGATCTTGTTCAGGGCGATCAGGTTTGCGAAGTGCATGCCACCGAGCACCAGCAGCACCATGCCCAGTTTCATGGCGAGTTCCTCGATGGCGGCGCGGGTATCGACGACCGGGCCGCTGATGCGCAGCGCCACCGCGACGAAGCCCGCATTGACGAGCCAGAATCCGATGACCAGCAGGTGATTCACGACTTCGGCGAGTTCGCTGTCGCCGTTCATGACGTCGACCAGAAACAGCGCGCCGGTGCGATGCAGGGTGCGCGCCACCCAGAATGTGACTGCCAGGCTGATGGTCGCGTAGGCCGCGTATGTGATGACGACGAAGTTCATTGTCCCAGCTCCTCGATTATTTGAACGTGTTCAACTGTGAGGCTAGGCGGCTTGTTGAACATGTTCAAGTGTGACGCCGCGCACGGCCACCGGTCTGAGCTGTGACCGCAGCGCAGTCTTCAGATCGGGGAGAGTGGCCACAGGCGCGCGATGTCGTCCGGCGGCTCGGTGATCATCGAATCGACAATCGGTGGCGCGGTGATCGCGCGGGAATTGGCCCCCTTGTCAGGGGTGTACACCGGCCAGGGCGGAGCCCCGGATGCGGCGAAGTCGGTCCACCCGCCGACGAGCAGATCGCGCACGGCGAGGTGTTCCGGGCGAGCGGCATCGACGAGGGCAAGCTTGTCGAACAGGTAGAGGAGGTCGGCGCCGTGGAACGCACCCATGTCCGGGCCGCACGGTTCGGCCGACAGCAAATGATGGTAGGCACGCCCGCCCGCAGCGGTCTGAGCCCGAGCGAGGTCGACGGCCGGCATTCGATACACCGCATCGGTGAGGAACATGCTGCGCAGATCGGCCAGATCATCGGACTGCGGAACGCGAGAGCTGTAGGCGTGCAGGAGTTCGTCCGGTTCGGTGATTCCGGCTCGCCGCATCTCCGCGAGCAAAGCCGCGCGGTCTGCCGGGCGGAAGGCGTCCCCGGCGAGTCGCTGGAACAGTCGTATCTCGTCGTGGGTCGTGCCGATGAGCAACGGAATATGCGCGACCGCACCGTCGGCGACGGCCCGCAGCGGGTCACGCGGCAGCACGACACCGTCGAGCACGACGCCCCACACGCGCCCGCCGGGCAGGTTGCGGCTGCCGATGTCGGTACTCGCGATGATCGTCTGCGCATCCAAGACGTCTTGCGTGGGGACCTGCATCAGGTCCTCGGGGTCGTCGAGTCGTAGTGCGGCGAGCAGGCTTTCGGTCATCGCGTTCGCAAGACTCCGGTCGAGGATCCGGGAGGTGCTGCCGCTGTGCAGGATCGCCTTGGCGAACAACCCGGCCGCGGCCGGGACGGCCAGCAGCGTGCCGATGGAAAACGCGCCCGCGGACTGACCGGCCACGGTGACATTGCCCGGATCACCGCCGAAAGCCCGGATATTCGCGGCCACCCAGCGCAGTGCGGCCACCTGATCCTGCACGGCGAGGTTGGTGGACCCGGCCCATCGAGTGCCCAGATCGGCGAGGTGCAGGAACCCGAACGCCCCGAGTCGATAGTTCGCGGCCACCACGACGGCACCGGTCTGCCGGGCCAGTGCCTCGCCGTCGCTGTACGGGGGTGCGGCCGAGCCTGCCTCGAATCCACCCCCGTAGATCCACACGATGACCGGCCGCGGCCCATCTCCCGTTCCGGCCGGAACCCACACGTTGAGGTACAGGCAATCCTCGGAGGTCTCGGTGATCTCCGCGGTCGGGAAGGTCGGGAAGGTCGACTTCGGGCTCGCCCCCGGCACATTCGGCGAGGCGCCCTGCGCCGGTGCGGCGCGGAAACGGTCGGCGGGCCGCACACCCTGCCAGGGCTCGGGCGGCTGCGGCGGCCGCCATCGCAACTCATCCACCGGTGCGGCCGCGAAAGGAATGCCTGCGAACAGGCGACCCCCAGCCGGCGGGTGGCATCCCGCGATCGTTCCCGCCGCGGTATCGACCAGCAGTACATCATCGGTCACGGGAGAGACTCCGTTCTCCGGCAATGGGGTTCGTCGATCACCCCAAGACTCGCAGACCAGGCGCCCACTCGGCCCCGGACACGCAGTCGGTGCCGCGCACCCCCCAGCGACATATTGAAGTATGAGCTTTTCAATTTGTACGCGCGGGGCCTCGCTACGCAGTTACCGTCGGAGCCGCACTCGGGTGCGCAACGACTACTCCAACGGGAAAGTACAGATGAGGCAAATGAGTTGGGCCGCCGTCACCGTGGCCGCGCTGGCGGTACCGGTCGTCGCGGCGGCCACGGCGTCGGCCACGGTCGACAATGTGAATCTGACGCAGGTCGAGACCGGCATCGGCGGATGCGAAGGGGCAGGCAATACCTGCACGATCCTGGTAGCCACCAGCGGCGCCGACGCCCTCGCACCGGTGACGATCACCTTGGACGGACAGAACGTCGGCACCTTCACCCCGCAAGCCGGATCCACCGCCGGCACCGGAACCATCCAATACGTCTATCGCTCAAAGCTTCCCGAAGGCATCTACAGCCTCACCGCCACCCAGGGCTCGTCAACGAAGTCCATGACGGTGCAGCAATGCGGCAGCCAGCCAACGGGCAGCTCCAGCGCCTCGGCCCAATGCACCGGCAACGAAATCCTCGGCACCCTGTTGATGCCCCTGATCATCCTCGGCGGCTCCGGACACACCCAACTCTGACCGAAATCGAACGCCGTTCCGCAGCAACGGCTTCGACCTATCCGCAAGGTCAGCCTTCTTACCGGCGGCTGTGATGCTGGCGTGCATGGGTTTTGGAGTATCTCGACGGTGGCAGATCGTGGTGGACAGGCGATCTGGCTATGGCCGTCGGGGCGCTTCAGGCGCATCCTGTGAAGTGCGCAGAGTGGACGAGCGGTCGGACATGCCGGGTTCTGGTCGGCGAGGAGGAATGCATGGAAAGCGCTCCGAGCAGGACGGCGATGTTTGCGGCTGTGTCGCGTGGATTGTTTCGCCTGGAGAACGCGTCGCCGTGGGTGCTGGACGATGTGCTGGCCCTGGCGCTGGTCGGTCCGGTGTGGCAGCAGTTGCGAGACCGGTTCGATCCGCTGTTCCCCGACCGTGTCCGTCGCGAATCCCGCGCGGCCGTCTGCACCCGCAGCCGGTACGCCGAGGATCGGCTCGCTGCCGGTGCCTTCCCGCAGTACGTGATTCTCGGTGCGGGGCTCGACTCGTTCGCGTGGCGGAGGCCGGATCTACTCGGCTCGCTCACGCTGTTCGAGGTTGATCACCCTGCCTCCCAGGCATGGAAGCTCGAGCGGGTCGGGGAGCTCGGCCTACCGCTCAGCGACTCGCAGGTATTCGTGCCGGTCGATTTCGAGGCCGGACCGGTTGCGGATGCTCTGGGCCCGGCCGGTTTCGACTGGACGCAGCCGGCGATGTTCAGCTGGACGGGCGTCGCCCCCTATCTGACGGCCCAGGCGATCGAGTCGACGCTGCATACGATCGCGGCGGCCGCTCCCGGGTCCGAGGTGGTGTTCTCCTACCGAGCCGAGGACAGTGCGCTCGACGCGGCGGGGACGGAATTCGCCCGCATCTACACGCCGATCGCAGCTGCTGTCGGCGAGCCTCTTCAACCCGGCTGGCCGGTATCCGAGATCGAGCGGCTGATCAGCCGGTGCGGGCTGAAGGTCATGGACCATCCCACCCGCGCAGACCTCCAACAGCGCTACTTCGCCGACCGCACCGATGGGCTGCGGCCCTACACCTTCGAGACCTTGGTGGCCGCCCGCGTCATCTGAGCGACCGCAGCCTGCGCCCGGTAACTCCGCCCGAGACTGGGTGTTGGAATCTCTCGGATCACCCGTCGGTGAGGCGCTGGATGGTGGTGCTCAGCCAAGTCTGGAGTTCAGCGGGGTCGCCGAGTTCCGAACGCAGAACCCGTCGGCGAGCCGATACGCCCAGGACGAAGGCGTCGATCGCCGCGGCTCGCGCGCGGGCTTCGCCGTCGTCCAGGCCGCTGTCGCGCAGGTAGTGGTACAGCGGTTCCAGCGAATTGGTGTCGAGGAACCCGGCAAGCGCCTCCGCCGCTTCCGGGCGTTCGCCGGACGCGCGCAGCAGCACGAGCAGCGGATCCTCTTCGGGCACACCGAACCAGCGCTCGACGATGCTCGCCGCGAGGCGCGAACCCAACTCGGAACGGTCGCCGTCGAAGGAATTCGAGACCGGGATCTCCACCCGGGTCGCCGCCAGGAAGACGCCCTCCTTGCCACCGAAGTAGCGGGTGATGAGGTTGGGTGACACACCGGCCGCATCGGCAACCCCCTTGACGGTGGTCGCCGCATATCCGTTCTGCGCGAACTGGCGTTGCGCATGCTCCAGGATCCGCTGTTTGGTGGCGGCCGCGTTACGCAAAGTCATGTGTATCAGCATACACATTCATGTGTACGCTGATACACATGATCGATGACCTACGGGAACGACTGCAGCGGACGCGGCGTGTCACGACGCCGTGGAGTGCCGACGAGCAGCGGGGCATCACCGGAACTCGCCTCGACGAACTGCTCGAACGCTGGGTGAACGGATACGACTGGAGTGCGCACGAGCGCCGCATCGCCGAGTTGCCTTGGGTGACAGTGCAAGCGGGGGATGCCGCGCTGCGGGTGATCCACCGGCGGTCCGTGTCGCCCGGCGCCCCGGTCGTCGTACTCCTGCACGGCTGGCCCGACTCGGTGCTGCGGTTCGAGCGCGTCCTGCCGTTGCTTGCGGATATGAACGTGGTGGTTCCCGCACTGCCGGGCTTCCCGTTCGCGGTCCCGCTCGACGGTTCGGGCATGCCGGTCGACCGGATCGCCGAGATTATCGCGGACGCAGTGGCCGAACTCGGTTACGCGCGCTACACAGTGTCCGGGGGCGACGTAGGTGGCACCGTCGCGGAAATCCTTGCGGCACAACACCCGGACCGGGTTGCCGCCCTGCACCTCACGAACATTGCCCCACTGCGTGCGCTCACGGCGGATCGCACGCGGCTCGCGCCCGACGCGGTGGCCTACCTCGACCGGGCGGCGCACTGGTTTCGAACGGAGGGTGGATACATCGCCGAACAGTCGACGCGGCCGAACACTCTCGCCGTCGCGCTCGGTGACTCGCCCGCGGGCCTCGCGGCCTGGATCGTCGAGAAACTCGAGTCCTGGTCCGATGATTCGGCTTTCACCGAGGACGAACTGCTCACCTGGGTCACCGCCTACTGGGCCACCGGCACGATCGGCACCTCGTTCGCCACCTACGCCGAACCGGCCACTCTCCCCGACCGGATCGACACGCCGACAGTGCTTTCCGTCTTCCCGCGCGACATCAAACCGGAACCCCGAAGCTACGCCGAGGCGTTCCTGAACATCCGCGATTACGTGGAACACCCTGCGGGCGGCCACTTCGCAGCGTGGGAACAGCCCGAGGCGTACGCGGCCGACCTACGCCGAGCGGTCCAACTGGGGGAGTGACACTCCGCCGAAACGTAATGATCGAGGGGCTCATCTGGCGTGGCCGTACCCGCGGCGCGGGCGAATCGGGCATGATCGAAAGCATGAGCGAAGATCTGGATCATCGGCAGTACATGCCTGTCTGGTCGAACCCGGTGATCGACAATGCTGCCGCGGCGGTCGAGAACCCCCCGTTGCCGATGGCACACGACTACGCAGTCTTCCGGGCGGCGACCCCGATCGAGGAGTAATCGAAACCCTGTGCGCGCCACCGTGACCGGATCAAAGCGGCCGGTCATCGCAACGCCTGCGATGACCGGCCGCTTCCTGTGGTTCCAGCTGGATCTAACTTGTGTCAAGACTCCGTAGCCACGGCGGCAGAGTCGGCCTCCGGCTGGCGGTGCGCGGCCAGGAACTCGTCGACGATGCGAACGTGGTCGTCGTGGGTGGTGTGGGCGGCCCCGACCAGTCGGCCGTAGGCGATCGGGCCGACCAGTTGCGCGACCACCGCGGGCACATTGTCCGTACCGAGCACCGCACGGCCTTCCTCGGTCGCGAACAACTCCTCGAACGGCTGCCGGTAGTGGTAATTCAGTGCCAGCCTGAACATGTCGGCCTTGCTCAGCGGCGCAGTCATATCGACCGGGGTACCTCCGGCGAGCCAGGTCAGGGCCACCTTGCGCACCGGTGCGGCGTAGATGACCTCGGCCTGGCGGTCGAGCAGTTCGATCAGCCGGTCGCGCACCGGCCCGTCGCCGGGTGCGGTCGCCACGGGCAGCATGGCGCGGTGCAGGGCGGCGGTTCCCGCCATGACCCCCTTGCCGACGTACTGGTACATGGTGTTCTTGGCGGCCTTCTTCCGCTCGCCGTACAGGTAGATAGCCAGCGGCTTCAATCCACCCGCTTTGACCAGCGTCACCACCGCCCGTAACTGATCGGCCCGGGTCATCGGCGCCTGCGGGGTCTCCGCCTGGCGGGTGTCTTCGGTGGTCTCGGTGGTCATCGGGATCCTTTCATCCACAACCCGCCGCCACTGCTCCGGCAGGAATTCCACCACCGATATTACGTACGATCGTTTCACACACTCCGGCACGCCGGAGAAGGTCCGGGCCGAACCGATTCCGGTGCCGCCCAAACGACTTCATGGTCCATTGCGGCGCGATGGAACGCCGAGCCCGGTTCTGCTACGTGGGAGCCGACGCGTCGATGAGCCTTTGGAGGGATGTTCGCGGGGTTCGCGCACTTCACGGCGATGCAGGTGCGGAATCGGGTGGTGCGGGGACTCGATATGCCGCTGTACGGCACGACCTAGGAGGACGGCCGCTGGCTTCTCACCTTCCGCCGCGATGTTCTAGTCGTTACCTGCGTAAACCCCGATATGGCGGTGGTTTTCCACCGAGGGCGTGGCAAGTGGAGGTTCCGCTTCCATCGAGGTTCCAACTGTAGTTGCCGAGTCGAAGCGGTGGTTTCGGTAGGCCTGGAGAACGTACTCGCCCTGACCGTCTCCAACAGCGCACGTGCGGAATTCCGTTGAACGTAAACCTCATAGCTTTAATCGAGTCCCATCCGCTCACCCCAAAGCTGGCTGTCAGCAATGCATTCCGAGGGTTGAAACTGTGGCATCTTTGCCTCTAGAAGCCAACCAGGGGAATCTGCGGTTGCCCGACAAAGCCGCCGATCAGCTTGCCGCCGCCGGCGTCGACGACGGTACAGACGATTGCGGGGTTGGTGTCCCACCATTGTTCGGTGTTGGGGTAGATCGCCGACCAGGTCATTCGGAAGATGCGGTTGTTGACCAGTCGTGGCACGGGGTCCGAGCATGCGGTCCAGGCTCGGCCCAAGATCTCGGCCTCACCGGGCCACGGTTCCCCGTAGTAGTTGATTCTCGCAACGACCTCGGCGTCGTGTGGGGCGATGCAGGGCATCAATGAGGCCCATCCTGTTTCGTTGCCGATGTCTGCGACGGTGAAGCCATTGGCGCAATCGCCGGGTTGCAGTGAGAGCCAGGCGGTCTCGTCCGCGTGTGCTGTTGCGGACGCGCCGGTCAGGGCGAGCGTCACACATGCCACCGATACGAACCCCGCGCTATTGCCGCTGTCCGCGATCCACGGAAGCCCTTGGGGCGGGGGCAGGTGCGGCGAGGCCTGTGCGACCAGCGTCAGACGTCCGCCTAGGCCAAGCCCAATCGACGTTGTGCCGGCCACATGACATTTCAACATCCCGAATGCCGATTCCAGCGCATTCATGATCTGGGTCAAAAACAAGACCGTCGGTACGCAACCGCATTTGGGGACATACTCTCAAGTCCGCCGAAGGTGCCGGTGGAGCGCAATCAGAGGTGATCGTCGGCGAGGATGAAGGGGTCCTGACCGGATTTGTAAGCGCACCATTCCTGCCAGAGGTTGTCCGGATCGATGTCGCGGTATCCACGCGACCGATCCACCGCTCGCTGCGCCGACAGTGGCAGCATCATGCAGAGGGCCTTATCGCGTACGTCGAGGGCCTCGTCCTCTGTCAAAGCCTCACCCTTGTCGTCTTCCCGACGGATCAGCAGGGCCATGAGCGCAGGAATCGGGATGGGAACCAAAGGATCGTCGTCGTGCGCCGCCGGGCCCGGCTCGGTGGGCTGAGGAGGGGTCACGGCAAATCCATTCTTTCGGACGGATAAGACAGCACTCGAAAGCACCGCCGGAACAGTACAACGAACTCGACACCAGGCGCAGCCTGTGGCCGCTACGGGAATGACCGTCCTGCAATCGAACTCGGCGCGCCGCACCTTCTACGAGTCGTGCTGCTGGCGGACGGCCGAACGTCCCCTTCTGCCGCGGACCGCGCTGACCGAACCGGCCAGCGCGGCAGTCCGGAAGACCAACGAGCCGAGATCGTCTCAGGCGCCGGCGGTGTCCGGCATTGCCGAATGCCGAGTGGCACAAAATGGAGGACAAGACAGGCGAAGCGCCTCCAGGATGTGCCACTCAGCGATGAGATATGGTCCGGTGTTGGTGATGACGACGTCGGTATTGTTGGGAGGGTGTGGGATCGGCGGCCATGCTCGAGCGTCCGGAACGCGCTGGTCGCCAGTACGCTGCCGATCGTGGTTGCAGATTGGTTTGCGGGATTGTCCGGCTTGGAAGTTGAGCAGGTGTGGGTCTGGAGCGGCTGGGTGCGCATCGTTCTGTTCGACTCGGTCCCACGCGCTGACGGCGATCCCTATGTGGATCTCAACGATTTCCACTTCACCGACGCTGAGGGCAAGGAATGGGATGTCCGCCCCGAGGGCGACCCCCGCACGGCAGGGCCAGTCCTGGGTCTGTTGCGATGCCGACTGGCTACTGCACAAACGAAGGATGAGGTACTGACTCTCGTCTTCGACAACGGTGCCCGCATCGTGGGTGAGCTTCCCCTGTGATTGCGGACGCGAGACTCGCAGGACCTCCGGCCCTGCGGTCGGAATGAACCTTCTCAACTGCAACTTCGGCTGTCAGTTCCCAGGGCCGCACCACTGCGGAATTGCCTCCTGTACAAAGGAACTGATGCACTCGATGGTTGGCCCGGATAGAATCTCCCCGGCGAAGTAGATGCCGTCGCGGCCCTGTATGGCCTCCACCCGGTCGAGCCAGCCTTCGCGGATGGCCGCGGCGCTCGGATACGCGGGCCATTCGGCGATGGTCTCCGTGATCAGTTCCGGGTCCTCGAACAGGAAGAGGCTCTCCTTCGCCAGGTCCCAGGCGCGCGCGTCGGACACCGATCTGTCCGAATTGCTGAAGCACACCCAGTAGGGCCCTGGGTGCTGCTTATTGGCCGCGGTGATCCGATGCAGGGCTTGCTCCGGATCGGTGTCGGTGTAGCTCCCGTACGGGTCGATCACCCAGAAGCCCAGCGGTTCGGGGTCATCGACTCCGCGAGGGAACGTGATGAGCTCGTTGCGAACTCGGATGAGGTAACTGCGTGTCCAGGCGCGCGGGCAGTTCCGCTCATCGAAGAGTTCCCGTATCTCCCCGCCCTGGAACATCTCCCGGATCTGCGTGGGCCGCGTCGTGATCACCACCTGGGAGTACAGCGCGGCGCACGCCACTCCGGCGTGTCGATAACTGACGCGCACACCTTCCGCGCCGAGCGACTCGATCTGCGTCACCGGAGCGTCGACCATCACCTCGATTCGATTGTCCGCGACGATGCGCCGGAGGAGATCGATAAATCCCCGCCGGAAGCTGAGAGTGACCGGCAAGGGTGAATTCATCTGTGCGACAAGTGATTCAGGTAGGCGTTTCAGTAGGGACTCCCGCTGTCCCGGATACGCCGACAGCATCATTTTCGCCAGCTGCGAGACGTGCCCCGAGATATGCGCATTGATGTTGATGACGCTCTCGGCCGGCTGCCGCGGCCGCCGCATATTCGCGTACAGGGTCAGCCCCTGCAGTACTTCCCCCACCAGCGGTGCGTGTCGGGCCCGATATGTCTCCCACGTCTCCCCGGCTCGGCGGTCGAAGGCCAGCCCGTTCATTCCCGGCCCGCGCCGATCCCGTACCGCCCCTTCGATAATCGTCCACGCCTCGGAGATCTGATCCGCCACCTGTTCCGGCGTCAAGGCCGCGAACAGGGGCACGAAATGTGGTGGCACACCTATCCGGGGCTTCCCCGACCGCGATCGCCCCACGAAATACAAAGCCTCGGTTTGTGTCTCGACCGGATGCCGCTCCAGCAATCCGTGGATCGCCGTCCCCGCGAACCCCGCCCCGAAGTCCTGCTGAATCACCAGGTGCGCCTGGAAGTCGTACACCTCACCCGCCACTGTCGCGGTCTCGCAGTAACCCCCGATCCGCGGCCGCGCCTCGAACACATCGACCCGCTCGAACCCCAGCTCCCGCAACTTCGCCGCCACGAGGATCCCGCTCTGTCCAGCGCCCACCACGCACACGGGTGCCTGAAGATCCATGACGCCTCCTCCGGGCTCCCACCCAGTATCCGCGCCACCTTCTCCGTCGGGGTTCGAAAGACATTTCTCCACGTAGGCACCCGATTTCGCCCAAAAACGCTCCCGCTTGGTTGCGGTAAAACGATTTACGAGCGGGTTTGGCGGCCGACGCTGTCGAGGTGGCGGAGGGCTTGGGTGTAGGAGTCGAGGAGGGTGGTTTCGGCGTAGGGGACGCCTATTTCGGTGCAGAAGGCTTGGACGAGGGGTTGGGCGGTGCGGAGGTTGGGGCGGGGCATGGAGGGGAAGAGGTGGTGTTCGATTTGGTAGTTGAGGCCACCTAGGGCGGCGTCGGTGAGGAGGCCGCCTCGGACGTTGCGGGAGGTGAGGACCTGGCGGCGGAGGAAGTCGGTGCGGTCGTTCTCGGGGAGAACGGCCATGCCTTTGTGGTTGGGGGCGAAGGTGCAGCCCATGTAGAAGCCGAACAGGCCCTGTTGGACGGCGATGAAGACCAGCGCCTTGACGGGGGAGAGGATGAGGAAGACTGCGCTCAGGTAGAGGATGGCGTGGGCCGACAGTGCTATGCCCTCGCGGATGCGGTGGGGGATGGGCCAGGTCAGGACCGCGCGCACGCTCGCGAAGTGCAGGCTGCCCGCCTCGAGCAGCAGCAGCGGGAAGAACAGCCGGGCCTGGTGGCGGAAGATGAAGCGCCGCCAGCCTTTTGCAATCCTCGCCCGGGCGCCGGAGTGCGCCAGCACGCCTTCGATGTCGGGGTCGGCGCCCTCGGTGTTGGGGTGCGCGTGGTGCCGGTTGTGATTGCTGGTCCACCAGCCGATGCTCACGCCGGTCGCGAGATTGCCGACCACCAGCCCGTACCACTGGTTGGCTTGCTTGGTCGCGAAGATCTGCTGGTGCCCGGCGTCATGCCCGAGGAACGCCAGTTGCGCGAACACCGCCGCGAGGAAGGCCGCAGCGATCAGCGCCCACCACGAGTTCCCGATCAGCCACAATGCCGCCCAGCCGCCGACGAAAGCCGTTGCGGTGAGCGCGGTTCGCCAGCCGTAGAACCGCGTCCGCCGGTCGAGCAGGCCCGCCTCGCGCACCCGCCGCAGCAGGACCGAGTACTCACTGCCGCGGGCCGGTACCGCCCCGGCGGGGCCGGGCGTCGCCCGCTGTCGCATTGTTTCGATCACCAAGGGGTTCTGCCCATCCTGTGCTCGTGGTCGTCAGCGGTCCCTCCGCGAGCATGTCTCGTCAGCCCCACCAGTAGGTGAACGAACGCACTGTCCGGCAACACATCTGTGTGACGCTTTCACGCGGTGGGGAATTCCCCCAGTTCCGGCAAGGCTCGGCGGACCCAGGAGTAGGGGGAGACTACCGCGGCGATCGTCAGGGCCGCAGGGTCTTTGAACAGCGGACCGTAGAGTCGCTGGATCAGGGTGTGCTCGCCGCGCTGCACCGCCGCGGACCGGACCGAGCGCAGACCGCTGCGGACATCGGACGACGCGCGGTACCGGCGGTCCGCGTCGGGCACCGGCAGCACGCGACAGCCCTGTGTCCAGGCCCGTTGGGAGAGCAGGACGGCTTCGGGCCGCCCGTGCTTGAGGATCACGAAGGTCTCGGCGTCCGCGTACACCTCACCGAGGATGTCGCGCCACTCTGCTCGCACCGTCGAAGTGTCGAGACCTTTCATCGGTGCAATCTCCCTCTGGACGGCGGCCGGTCGCTCGGTCCAGCGTGAATTCTCCTGGTGCGTCAAAGCTATCCGAGACCGGCCGGTGTGAAATGTGGCAGATCACGAATCTTCGAAGGGTCGGATGGGGATTTGCACAATCGACCCTCAACGCCCGTGTAGGAACGCCAGCACTGCCAGGACGCGGCGGTTGGTGTCGTCGGATTGGGTGAGCGCGAGCTTGGTGAAGATATTGGCGGTGTGCTTTCCCACCGCGCCCTCACTGACGAACAGGCGTCCCGCGATGGCGGCATTGGAGCAGCCTTCGGCCATGAGGCCCAGCACTTCCCGCTCCCGCGGTGAGAGTGTGCCGAGCGGCTCGTTGCGCGGAGTGCTGGCCAGCAGCTTCGCGATCACCTCGGGATCCATCACGGTGCCACCCGCCGCGACCCGTCGGATCGCATCGACGAACTGCTCGGCATTGAACACCCGGTCCTTGAGCAGGTAACCGATCGCGCCGGTGCCGTCGGCCAGCAGTTCCCGCGCGTAGAGCTGTTCGACGTGCTGCGACAACACCAGGACCGGCAGCCCCGGTCGCTCCCGGCGGGCCGCGAGCGCCGCTTGCAAGCCCTCGTCGGTGAAGGTCGGCGGCAGCCGCACATCCACCAGCGCCACATCGAGTTCGGTGTCGCGCAATGCCCGCTGCAGTTCGGGCCCGGTGGCGACCGCCGCGACCACCTCGAACCCGTGCGCGGTCAGCAGATGCGTCATGCCGTCACGGAGAAGGAAGAGGTCCTCGGCGAGGACAATGCGCACGGCTGCTCCCGGGTCGAGGTCGTCGCGCACCAGGTTATCGCGCGTAATCAGTCCACGGTGAGCGGTATTTCGACCCTGACGACCGTCGGCCCGCCCGGCGGACTCGCCACCGATACCTGCCCGTCGAAGCTGCTCAGACGATGTTCGATCCCCCGCAGCCCGCTCCCCAGCGCCGGGTCGGCGCCGCCGGAACCATTGTCGCGCACACTGATTCGCAGTAGCGCGGCGTCCCCGGCCAGCTCCACCTCGACCCGGTCGGCCCCGGAGTGCCGGACCGCGTTGGTGAGCAGTTCGGCAATGGTGAAGTAGAGCGCCGACTCCAGCGGCGACGCGACCGGCGCGTCCAGCCGGGCCTCGACCCGCACCTCGATCGGGCAGTCGAGAGCCAGCGCCCGCACCGCGTCGACGAGTCCGCGTTCGGCCAGCACGGGCGGATGGATGCCGCGCACCAGCCCGCGCAGCTCCGCCAGCGCCGCGGCCGAGGCCGTACGCGCCTGCGCCACCAGCGCTTTCGCCGCTTCCGGATCCCGATCGATGAGGGCTTCGACCGCGCCCAGCGTCATGCCGACCGCCACCATCCGCGCCTGCGCGCCGTCGTGCAGGTCGCGTTCGATGCGACGCAATTCGGCGGTCAGGGTATCGGTGGCGGCGGTGCGGGTCTCGGTCAGCCGCTCGACCCGGGCTGCCAGTTGTGCGCGCTCGACCACCAGGCGGGACCGGTCGGTCGGTCGCAACAGCACGCGCAGCCAGCGACCGTGTCGCGGCAGCAGACCCGGCGCGAGCGCCAGACCGAGCGCCACCAGCAGCGGCCCGACCACCACCGCGGCCAAGCTCGAGCCCGCCACCTCGCCGTACCACGGCGAAACCGTCTCGCCCAGAGGCGATTCCAGCACCGGTAAGAACAGCCCCCAGACGCCGTAGCCGATCAGCGCGGCCGGGAGGAACAGCGGCAGCCCGGCCACCGGTTGGCAGGCCAGCCACCCCAGATCCCGCCACGTCGCCGGATCGAACCACATGGCGCGGGCCTGACCGGCGAACCCGGCCCACCAGCTCGCGCGCGGGTCCCGGTCCACCACGTCGAGCCGCGGCGTGGACAGATAGGGCCGCGGCAGCTCCGCGCCGGACCAGTCGATGCCCAAGCGCCGGAACAGGTTCGGCAGCCAGCGCGCCCATGCCAGCACCCACATCGCCACCACCGGACCGGTGAACAGCAGCGACACGAAGCAGACCGCCAGCAGCGGCGCGGCCAGCAGCGACAGCACACCCAGCACGAGGCAACGGAACACCGCCAGCACGCCCGCCCCGAAACGCCGCCGCAGGCGCTCGGCGCGCGCGAGGGCGGCCGCCGACGCCGGTGCCAGCAGGAGCCGCGTCCAATAACCGTGCAGCACAAGCATGGTCGGTGCGATCACCCAGCCCAGCACGATGCTCACCACACCCAGCGCGGCGGGCCACGACCACGGCCGCCACCACAGCAACGCCAGCCCGGCCCCGATCATGAAGGCCGGGAACGCCGCCAGCGTGCCGCCCACGAACGGGTCGGTGAGCATCCACAGCAGATCGCGCCAGGTCGCCGGATCCGTCCATACCCAGCGTGAGCGCGTCCCGAACACGGCGGTGCGCCGGGTGGGATAGGCGGTGCCGTCCGGGGCGTGGAAGCGCTCGTCGGCGCCGCGCACGGCCACCTCCGGTTCGGGTCGGTAGGGCGAATCGATCGGCACCGCGGACCATTTCGCCGACAGCCGGCGCGCCAGTGCCGCCAATGCGCGCACCCGCTCGACGATCGGCGGGAACAGGAAGATCAGCCCGACGCAGGCGGCGACGATCGCGGCCGCCTGCGCGAGGAAGGCCGCCAACTGCACGGGTGCGAGCACGCACCACGCCAGTCCGCGTCCGATCGCCCGGGTTCCGGTGTACAGCCGGGACACTCCCACCTCCTCGTCGGTTCCAGTCTGGCCTACCGCGATGCGAGAAGGAGTGCCCTCAACACCCGGGTCAGGGGGTGGGGCCAGCCCCACCCCGCCGGGGTGCCAAGCGGATGTCCCCGCGCGCCCCGGTCTCGTAATTTTGGTTCTACCAGCAGTTTCCGTGAGTTTCGGAGGGAATGTCATGCATCTGTCGACCGCGGCCCCGGCCGCGACACAAGAAGCGGTACCGGATCCGCGGCGGGCCGCGCTCGCGAATCTCGCCATCAATGTGGTCGCCCCCGTCGCGCTGTTCTACGGATTGCGGGCGGGCGGCGTCGATCAGTGGGCGGCCGTCACGCTCGGCGTGATCCCGCCGACCGCCTACACCGCGTGGACCATCGCGACCCGGCGGCGCGTGGATGCGTTGGCGCTGTTCACGATCGGCATCCTGGCGATCAGCGTGGCGGTCTCGTTCCTGACCGGCAGCCCCCGGTTCGTGCTGGCCAAGGACGGCTGGGTGACCGGCATCATCGGGCTCGGCCTGTGCGCGACCCTGCTGCGGACACCGTTCTATCTGCAGATGGCGCGGGCGATGACGACGGGCGCCGCACGCGAGCGCATCGAGATCAGCTGGGCGCGCTCGGCCACCTTCCGCCGTGCGGTGCGGCTGGCCTCACTCATCTGGGGTGTCGGGCTGGTCGCGGACGCGGTGGTGCGGGTGGTGCTCGCCTACACGCTGCCGGTCGACCAGGTGCCGCTGATCAACGGCCTGCAGTACGTAGTGGTGTTCGTGGTGCTCGAGGTGTCCAGCCTTCGCGCCGTGCGCAATTCGCGCACCCGCGCCAAGGTCGCCGCCGAAGCCGGATTGGAGCTGCAGTGAGCAACGACGTTGTTTTGGTGACCGGTGGCGCGAACGGTATCGGCGCGGCGGTGGCCCGCCGCTATGCCGCCGCCGGAGCGAAGGTGGTGATCGCCGATCTCGACGAGGCCGCGGGCCTGGCGGTGGCGGCCGAGACCGGCGCGACCTTCGTGGTCACGGATGTCTCCAGTGAGGACGACAATCGGGCCGCGGTCGAAGTCGCGCTGGCCGAATTCGGTCGCCTCACCCTCGTGCACCTCAATGCGGGAGCCGGTGGGGCGGGCGGCGCGGGAGACGATTTCGACCTCGAACGCTATCGCCGGGTCATGGCGATCAATGTCGACGGCACCCTCTTCGGCATTCGCGCCGCCCTCCCGGCGCTCATCTCCTCCGGTGGCGGCGCGATCGTGGTCACCTCCAGCCTCGCAGGTGTCGCGCCCACCCCGTTCGACCCGGCCTACTCCGCGAGCAAACACGCCATCATCGGTTTCGTGCGGTCACTGGCCATGGTGTGGTCGGAGGCCGGAGTCACCATGAACGCAATCTGCCCGGGCGTGGTGGAGACCGGCATGATCCCCACGGAATGGCTACCGCGCCTGCGCGATCAGGGATATTTCGTCGCGCATCCCGACGAGGTCGCCGCCGCCGTCGAACACGTTGTCCGCAGTGGAGAGACCGGCCAGGCGTGGGAGGTCCAGGGCGGGAAACCGGTGGCCCCCATCGCGTTTCCCGCCATCGAACTCAGCCGCGCCGGCACTGGCCCGGTCGCCCCGATATTCACGCGGTGACAATGCGACACGGCGCCCGCGAATATCACCGTCGGCCCAGACCACCGAGTACGGTCCTGACTTCGTTGAGTGATTCATCCCGCGCGACGAGCGAACGAGGATCTGGTGACCGTGAATGGTGTGCGCAACGCGCTGCGGCTCGGACTGGCACTGATCGCCGCCTGCGCCGCCGCCGGTCCGGCGCAGGCGGACTCGGCGAACGCGGACGGCCCGCTGGACAGCTGCACTCAATTGGCGCTGCCGGGCCTGGTCGGGCCGCCGCTGTCGCTCTACACGGCGCCGAACCCGGGTGCCGGGCTCGGCCCGCTGGCCGTGGCCGCCGCTGAGGTCCAGGCGCGGTTGCCGCGGCAGGTCGACCTGCGCACCGAGCGGCAGGGTTTCAACAACCAGTGGTCCTACGCGCTCGACGCGGGCAACCTCTACGTGACCGGCGGCGGCGAACCGTGGCGGCAGGTCTGGCTGCCCGGTTGCCTGGCCGGGAAGCTCACCTCCGTCTCGGTCGACGGCAATGTGCTGATGGCCACCGACACGACCGGTCGGCTCTACACCATGGGCAATGCCGCCCACGGGCCCGAAACCTGGGCCTGGACTTCCCGATTCGGCGCGCCGATCTGGCAGAGCCCGTTCGGGCAGCGGGTGCGGGCGGGCTCGCGGGCGTGGAGTCTGTCGTGGCTGGACAATCGGATTCCGACGCTGATCCCGTCGCTGCAGCCGGGCTTCTGGGAGCAGTTCGGCTTCTGGAACGACACGTCCGACAGCCGGCAACCGGTCGGCGGCGCGGGTGTCACCACGGCGTATGTGCTGAGCGCGCAGGGCAATCGGATCGCCATCCTGGATCCGTGGCTCCCGGGTGGCGACCCCGGCGCGCCCGACGACTACTCCTACGAGATGTCCACCCCGAAGGGCGGTCGATTCGAGGCGGTCAACCTCAGCTCGGCGGGCTCGACCACCCTGGTGATCAACCGATTCGGCGACATGTACACGCGGCTCTGGGATTTCGACATGTCCGGTGCGGACAACCTCTTCTTCCGCTACTCCTACGCCGACCAGCGCGGCAAGCCTTCCGCCCCCAACCTGAGCCTCGCCGAGATCGACAACCTCTTCGGCCCCAAGGCCTACGCCGCGAACCAGCTGCCCGCACCGGACTGGGTGCGCCAGCCCAAGATTCCCGGCGAGATCACCTCGGCGATCAGCATCCACCAGACCGGCGGAGACTCCCCGGATCGAGAACTGCGGGTGCAGGGCCGCAGCGGCGGCCGAACCGGCTACTGGCACAAACCCGTTGATCCGGATGCGAACTGGAATTTCGAAGCGACCGGCGCGGACCTGACCGCCGACCTACTCGACAACCGCCCCGGCGACCACTCCGACGAAACCCTCGCACCCCCGTCCGGGATGGATTACGGCTACATCGACCCGGCCCAATGGTCCATGACCACCGCCGATTTCGACTACGCCGCCTCACCCGCACCGCTGCGCGTGTGCGCCGCCGACACGTGCGTGGACCTGCGCCTGCACCTGATCGACAGCCTCCGACTGCTCCGAGCCGCCGACGGCCTCACCGACGTCCCTCGCACCTATCTCGCGGCGATCGAGGTCCCTCAGCCCGTCCTCGACAGCCTCGCGAGCCAGCCCCCGGCCTTGGCCGCCGCCATCCAAACCCTCACCGGCACCACCGGACTACGCGAGTTCAATGCGACCGCCACCCTCACCGACCTCACCCTCCAGCTCCCCGGCGGCCCGATCGTGCTGCACCGGACCCGCTGACCGGCAGCACCCGCAACGCGGCACCGAGTTCGACAACGGTGCGAGGATCGCTCAACGAGCGGCTGGTCAGTTCCTCGATGCGGCGCAGCCGGTAGCGCACCGAATTCGGGTGCAGGAACAGCAGTTTGCCGGCATCGGCGGCGGAACCCGCTGCCGCGAACCAGGTGCGCAGGGTTTCCAGCAGTCGTTCGCGTTCCTCGAACGGCAGCGCCAGCAGTGGCCCCAGCGAAACCCGCACCATCCGTTCGGCTTCCACGGGAGCGGCCGCGATCAGCATGGCGAGCGGGTCGTCGTCGAAGCGGGCCACACCGTGCGCGCGACCCCGCAGACCGGCGACCGCGAGCCGCGCGAAGTGCAGCGCCTGCGGAGTCTCGGGCAGCGCATCGTAGGGCGGGCTGACCCCGATCCGCCTGCGGTGCTTGCGTAAGGCGTTGAGCGCGGCGGGTTCTCGGGCGGCGGGCAGGCACAGCACCCCGATCTGCTGCTCCGGCAGCAATCGCCAGGCGGAGGTGATCTGCTGGGCGCCCAGCGCGGCCTCGATTCCGGGCAGCGCCTCGCGGCCGGTGGCCGGCGCCTCCGCCACGACGACGACATACCGTCCGGTGGGCGGCAATCCGAGAATCCGAGTGGCCTCGCCGAGCGTGGCGGGGTCCGCGATCATGCCGGTGAACAGCGCCTCCACGAGTACCGAACGCTCGTGTTCGCGTTGCATCACCAGTTCCGCCGTCATGTCCCGGTAGGCGGCCGCGACGGCGACCGCGTACTCACCCGACAGCGCCCACACGTCTGCGGCGAGGGGAACGAGCATCGCGTCGGTGACCTGCGGGTGGCGCCGGGACTCGGTGACGAGTTCCGACCACAGGAATTCGAACCCGATCCGGAAGGCGTGCAAGGTTTCCGCCAACGGCACCCCCTGCTGCGCGCGCAGCCGTCCCGTCTCCTTCGGTGGTTGCGGGTCCACCGGTGCGTCGGTGGTGAAGTGCCGCAGCATGAGTGTCAGATTGCGGGTGCACGACGTGCGGATGCTGTCGAAGGGAACCTGCGCCGCATTGCGGTAGGTGTCGAGCTCGACCAGGAAGCGCTCGGCCAGCCGGAGTCCGAGATCGTCGATGCGTTCGAGCAGGATGTCCGCTACTTCGACGACCTCGTCCGGCGGGGTGGATCGGGACATTTCCGCAGATTACCGGC
Organism: Nocardia heshunensis; assembly: GCF_054782115.1. Lineage (NCBI taxonomy): Bacteria > Bacillati > Actinomycetota > Actinomycetes > Mycobacteriales > Nocardiaceae > Nocardia > Nocardia heshunensis. Next base: position 1,178,716 of record NZ_BAAGTC010000009.1, read on the forward strand.
ACCGCAACTGTTCCCGAGCACAATCGCGGCGGCAGCGATGCTGTTCCCGCGACCATGGGACCGCCGACCCGTCGGTGCCACGCTCTTCTGCATGTCCACATTCACCAGCAGAGACGGCACCATCATTCACGTTCGCGAATGGTTGCCGACCGATCGTGAGCCGATCGGCATCGTGCAGATCGCGCACGGGATGGGCGAATACGCCGGCCGTTACACGCATCTCGCCGAGCGCCTCGCCGACCGCGGCTACGCCGTGTACGCGAATGACCATCGCGGCCACGGCCACAGCATCGCCGGAACGCCCGGTGACCTCGGTCCCGACGGCTGGAACCTGCTGGTGGAAGACCTCGTGGCATTGACGAAGTCGGTGCGCGACAAGCACTCCGGAATCCCGGTCGTGCTGTTCGGCCACAGCCTCGGATCCTTCGCCGTTCAGCAGTACATCCTCGATCACTCGGGACTGGTCGACGACGTCGTATTGTGCGGGACCACAGCAGTCGACCAGCTGTTCGCCGCCATCGCCGCGGCCGAGGGAGATCTCTCGGAGTTCTTCAACGCCCGGTTCCAGCCGATCCGAACCACGGCCGACTGGATCAGCCGTGACGAGGCCCAGGTCGACGCGTACGTGACGCATCCGTGGTGCGGATTCGAGATCGACCCCGCCAACATGGCCTCGCTGGCATCGGTTGCCGCCGACCGGTTGTCGAAGCCGGTGACCGTACCCGCCGACCTTCCCCTCTACGTGATGGTCGGCGACCATGACCCGCTCAACGACGACCTGCGACTGAGCGACCTGCTGATCGCCCGCTACCGCGACGCCGGTCTGACCGACATCACCTACCGCGTCTACCCAGGCGCGCGCCACGAGATCCTCAACGAACTCAACCGTGCCGAGGTCGAGGACGACCTGATCGCCTGGATCAGCCGGGTGGGGGAATGCGGGCGATGACGGCGTCGAGGGCTACGTCGATCGTGAAGTCGAATTCGGCTTGGCTGTCGAAGCGGGCGAGATAGGGGGCGGCTTCGACGACCGCTGGTAGGCCGGATTGTTCGAGGATCGTCTGGCGGGCGGCGATACCGGCGGTGTCGCTGGTGCCGTAGACGGGACCGGCGTTCACCTCACGGAGCACGGTTCCGATGAGCGCGGCGAGCATGGTGCGCAGTAGGTGTACCGCTTCGTTGGGCGCGCACCCGGCGGCGCGCAGGATCTCCAGCACCGCCTGGATCGGTGCCAAACCCGCCACAGAAGCCAACTGCCGGGTCAGGACCAGGGCCGCGGCGGCGGGATGCAGCAATGCGCGATCGCGGAAGGCCGTCGCGATCGCGCGGAGATCGGTCCGCAGATCGCCGGTGCGCGTGGGTAATTCGATCGAGCCCAGTAGGTGCTCGGCGACGGCGTCGAGCAAACCGTCCTTACCGTCGACGTGGTTGTACAGGCTCTTCGGGTCGACCTCCAGCACCCGCGCGACGGCGCGCATCCCGACCGTATCGACACCTTCGCGATCGATCACCTCGAGTGTTGCCTCCACGATCCGGAAGCGAGTGAGCTGCCCGGCTCCTTTCGGAGGTCGTCCGCGGCGGGCTGGGGGAGCGGGGCTGGGCATGCGGCCATTCTGCCCCACGCTCTTGTTTTAATCCACACTGTGGGTTTAACTGAGGGTGAGAAAACCCACGCCGTGGATATTTGAAGACTGCGGCTCCGAGGAGATCCGATGTCGTCACGATTCACCCTGCCTCCCGAAGACGTCCTGCGCGCACGGGAGAAAGTGGTCCTTGATCACTTCCATGACGAAGTCGCTCAGGACTGGGACGCAACGCTTTTCACGTTCCCGCATCCGCACTACGAGCTGATCGCCCCGATGGTCGTGCACGACGGTGACGGCGAGGTGCGGGGCTACTATCGCGACACTCGCGTCGCGTTCCCCGACCAGGATCACGAGATCATCGCGTTGCGCCATAGCCATGATGCGGTGATCGTCGAATTCTGGCTGCTGGGAACGCATCTCGGTCCGCTGGGCAAGATCCCGCCGACCGGGTCGGCCCACCGGACCAGGATGACCGCATACTTCGTGTTCGACGAGCACGAGCGCCTGGTGGTCGAACGCATCTACTTCGACCAGCTCACCGTCCTCAAACAGCTACTGGGCGGCCTGGATCGGCGCAGCCCGCGCGACTTGCTGACGCTCGCAAGGGCTCTCGGTGGAGCCCTCGCCGCGGCCGGCACCGAACCGGACCCGCGCCTGCTCGCCACCATCCCACCCGACCTCGGCTAACCCGCCACTCGAACGAGCTCAGGAGAAGACCGTGGCAATGCGTGCGCTCGTCGGTGGCGATCCCGCTGCCATGGCCGCGATGCTGGAGGCGCTCGGATGAGGATCCATCACCTCAACTGCGGCACCATGCACCCGCCGGGCACACCGGAAAGGTTGGTCTGCCACGTGCTGCTGTTGGAAACCGCCACCGGACTCGCACTGGTGGACAGCGGGCTCGGTTTGCGCGATATCGCCGATCCGGCCGGACGTTTCGGCCCGGCACGCTTCTACGTGCGGCCGCGCTTCGACGAGAACGAGACCGCGATCCGGCAGATCGAATGCCTGGGCTTCGACCCGCACGATGTTCGCGACATCGTCATCACCCATTTCGATGCCGATCACGTCGGCGGGCTGGCTGACTTTCCTTGGGCAAGAGTGCATCTCACCGCCACCGAAGCCGACGCGGCGCTGCACCCGCGAAGCCTCGTCGAAAAGCGCCGATACCTGCAGGCGCAACGTGACCACCACCCGAACCTGTTGTGCCACAACCCCGGTGACGGGGAATCCTGGAACGGGTTCGCCGCCACGAAAGAGCTGACCGACATCGCGCCCGGCCTCGCCATCATCGGCTTGCCCGGCCACAGTCGCGGCCATGCCGCCGTTGCCATCGATACCGGTGAGCGGTGGATCCTGCACGCGGGCGACGCGTTCTACCACCACGGGCAGATCGACGGTGGCGGCCGTGTGCCACCGGCCCTGACCCTGATGGAGCGCTTCGTCGCCAGCGATATGCGGCGGGTGCGGGCCAACCACGAACGGCTCACCGAACTGTGGAGCACCGAGACTCCCGGACTTCTCTTGGTCAACGCCCACGATCCGGTGCTGCTCCGCCGCGCCCGGCAGCGCGGCGACTGACACCGAACAGCACTGTGCTGTAACGGTTCTGTGTCGGTCGTAGACGTACGGGTCGGGGGGATGGATGGTCCGCGGGGCCAGGTCGTCGCCTCGACGTAGCCGATGACGACCCCGGATGGGAACCGACTGTTCGATGAGATTCTCTGCACTACGTGGCGCGGCCGTTGTCCGGACAGGTGTGTTCGCCCTCGCCGCAGCACTTTCCACCACCATGCTCAGTGGCGCCGGGTCGGCGGAACCCGAAAAGCCTTCGGCCATCAGCTCGATCACCAAGGACGGGCGCAACTGGCATCTGAAGGTGTACTCGGCGGCGATGGGCAAGGACATCACCGTCGACGTGCAGCGGCCGGTCGACGAGTCGACGCCCGCCCCGAATCTCTACATGCTCAACGGTCTCGACGGCGGTGAGGGCACCGCGAACTGGAAGGCCCAGACCGACGCCATCGGCTGGCTGGCCGACAAGCAGGTCAACGTGATTCAGCCGATCGGCGGATTCGGCAGCTACTACGCCGACTGGCTGAAACCGGATCCCCAGCTGGGCGTGAACGAATGGAAGACGTTCTTCACCGAGGAGCTACCGCCGCTGCTCGACGACGCCCTGCACTCGACCGGCCGCAACGCGTTGACCGGCCTATCCACCTCCGGCACTTCGGTATTGGCGCTCGCCGAGGCCAAACCCGGCCTGTGGCAGACCGTCGCCGCCTACAGCGGCTGCGCCCAGATCGCCGACCCGATGGGCCAGCAATTCGTCAAGTTCTCCGTCGAAGCCTGGGGCGGCGGCAACACCGCCAACATGTACGGCCCCTCCGACAGCCCCCTGTGGGCCGCCAACGACCCCGTCATCAATGCCGAAAAGCTCCGCGGCACACAGCTCTACATCTCCAGCGGCAGCGGCATCCCGGTAGCCGACGACGTCCACTACTACCTCTCCACCGGCGGCCCCACCTCCCTGGCCCTGGGCATCATCATCGAAGCCGCCGTCAACGCCTGCACCCACAACCTCAAATCCCGCCTAGACACCCTCTCCATCCCCGCCACCTACCAATTCACCCCGGTAGGCACCCACTACTGGCCCTACTGGGAACAGGCCCTCCACGACTCCTGGCCCCTCCTCGCCCAAGGCATGGGCTTGACCACACCCTGAGCACACGACCGGCACCCGCAAAAATCGGATGCCGTTGTGGCAGCCCGCATGCGACCATCCGAGTCGTGTACGAATCACCGGTATTACCACCCGTAACGCGTGATTGAAGATCGAATTTTCTCGGCCCGTTGGGAGGCGGTTTCTTGTCGGTGGGTCGCCGTAGGGTTGCGTGTATGAGGAAATCGAAGCGGCGGCGGGCAAGTCCGGACGAATTCGGTTGCGCGGTAGGTGGTTCGGATAGCAGTGTGGTCGGTGTAAGTGATTCATGCGAGGGCCATGGGGAGTGGCGCTCCGGGGGGAAGGAATGAATGTGAACTGCAACATGGTTCGCGGCGAGTATCGCGGTCCGAAGTTCTTCAAGAGCAGTTTCAGCTACGGTGGCGGCGATTGTGTCGAGGTCGCTCACCACGAGGGTCAGATCGCGGTGCGCGATTCCAAGGATCGGCACAGCCCGACCTTGTGGTTCACCCGGTCCGAGTGGCGGGCGTTCGTTTCGGGCGTGCGTGCCGGTGAATTCGATTTCGTCGACTGACGGGAAAGGTGGTGTCGCAGCGTATGCGCTGCGACACCACCACCCCCACATGCGGCCGACCCCTCGTGCGGCCGCTGGAAACAGGTCAGTTGGTTGCGATGCGGTGGATTTCGTCTCGCAATTCGGCGAGGAATACCCGGGCATCGCTGTCGAATAAGGCCATTCGGGTCAAGGCCACCCAGCGGCGACGATGGGCATCGACGAGTTCGGGACCGCGTGTCACCATGTTTCCGGGAATCGGTTCCGCGGAGGCGAGGGCATGATCCTCGTTCTCGTAGATGACGAAACCGTGCGGGATGGTGGTGCTCGCCTCGATATCCTGCGGAATTATTCCGATCACGACCGTATCCAGGGTCTCGATCGAAATGATCCGGTCCAGTTGGGCGAGCAGTACGCGATGCGGGCCGGGCCGAAAGCGCAGCGCCGCTTCGGTAATCAAGAATTCGAAACGCTTGGCCGGGTCGTACAGCACCCGCTGGCGATCCAGGCGGGCGGCGAGCGCGGCGGCCAGCGCATCGGGCGCATAGGGCGGATCGAACGTCGCGAACACCCGGCGGGCGTAGTCGGCGGTCTGCAGTAAACCCGGCACCAGCGCGGGCTGGAAGTTCCGCACGATCTGTGCGTCTTCCTCGAAGGCTCGAACATCGTCCTGGAGGTGCGGCCGTTGGGCCAGTGAAGCCGCCCAGTCGTGCACCTCCGGCGTGTGCGCTGCCTCGGTGAGCGCGCGTAGCGAGGCATGGTAATCAGCTTCCGCCCCAACTGCTTTGGCCCAGTCGAGCACCTGAGGTAGGGGCGGGACCACGTGCCCGGCCTCGATCCGCGAGAGCGTCGACTGGCTGATTCCGACCTGCTTGGCCAGCTCCCGACCGGAGATCCCGGCCAGATCCCGCAACCGCCGCAGCTCCGCGGCCAGTTGCTGGCGCGGGCGCGACTGGTGCGCAATCGGATTCGCGGCCCCCTGCGCCGCTCCGGTTGCGCCCTCCGCGGGTCGATTCACTGGAACCATGATGATTCAGATCGAATCATTTCGATTCAGCGGAGTCAAGACTCGGCCGGTCGCAACGTGAATCACGCGCACCCCGGCCATGGAAACCTGCTGGTCGGTGTGGCGCGGCGGCGGCGACTGTGGCCTACGCAACACCGCTATCCGGTTGTCGCGGAAGCAAATCCACCGCGCGGTCGCCCGGCGGCGATCGGCCGAGTGCACCTCCCAGAGCGCGCGGCCTGTATAGCTTGTTGAACATGGCAGTGTCGCTCTCCTCCCTGGATCTCACCGATCTGGACAACTTCGCCGCGGGGTTCCCGCACGAGCTCTTCGCGCTGCATCGCGCCGAATCCCCGGTGTTCTGGCACGAACCCACCTCGCACACGCCCGACGGTGAGGGGTTCTGGTCGGTGGCGACCTACGCCGAAACCAAGGAGGTGCTGGCCGACCCGGTCACCTTCTCCTCCGAGCTCCTCCGAGACCGGCGGGAGCCGCGCCTACGGCGGGACCGTGCTGCAGGATCTGCCGATGGCGGGCGTGGTGCTCAACATGATGGACGACCCACGTCACGCCCGGATCCGTCGACTGGTGTCGAAAGGTTTGACGCCCAGGACGATTCGTGCACTGGAAGACGATCTCCGCGCACGGACCGGTCGGTTGCTGGACTCGGTGGTCAGCGGCGCCGAACACGACTTCCTCACCGAGATCGCCGCGGAACTGCCGATGCAGGCCATCTGCTTCCTGCTCGGCATCCCCGAGCAGGACCGCCATCACCTGTTCGGTCTCATCGAGCACGTCTTCGACATTCCCGGCGGGCAGGATTATCTGACGATGACCCCGGCGCGGAAGTCCTCGATGGAGGAGCTCTACGCCTACGGTCTCGCCCAGATCGCCCAGCGCCGTGCGCATCCGGGCACGGACATGCTCTCGCTGGTCGTGCACGCCGAGATGCCCGAGGAGAATCCGTCGCGCCTGTCGGACGAGGAACTGCGCTCGTTCTTCAACCTGCTGTTCTCGGGCGGCTCGGACACCACCCGCAACGCCATCGCCGCCGGTTTGCTGGTGCTGCTCGAAAACCCTTCGCAACTAGCCGAATTGCGCGCCGATCCCCAGCTGCTGCCGAGCGCCGTCGAGGAGATCGTGCGCTGGACCGCCCCCTCGCCGTCCAAGCGCCGCACCGTCACCCGCGACACCGAACTGGGCGGACACCACCTGACACCGGGCCAGAAGGTCCTGGTCTGGGAGGCCTCCGCCAATCGAGACGAGAACCGCTTCCCACACGCGAGCACCTTCGACATCCACCGGGACCCCAACCCGCACTTGGGCTTCGGCCACGGCATTCACTTCTGCCTGGGCGCCCACCTCGCCCGTCTGGAGCTGCGCGTCGTCTTCGAGGAACTACTCGCCCGCTTCGACGCCTTCGAACTCGCCGGACCCGTCGAGTGGACCCGCAGCAGCCGCCACACCGGCGTCCGCCACCTCCCGCTGCGCATGACCGCCCGCTGAGCGCCGACGCCCGGCCACGATGAGGTAGAGGACGAATCCGAAGGCGGCACTGGTGAACAGACTGCTGAGAAAGAACAGCCAAGGTTTCGGTATGCGATGGCGGAGTCCGCCCGCGATCGACATGAGCGGCAGGACCAGGACATTGAGGAAGAGGTAGTCCTGCGAGGCGGAGTCGGCTGCCCAGTTGGGGAACATGAGGTAGACGTATTCGGTCCAACTCGCCCCGGGACCCCACAGCGGGTTCAGGTCGACGTGGTGGTATTCGAGCACGAAGCGGATATTGAAGAACCAGCCCAGCGCGACCGACCCGAAACCCACTGCCCAATACGCGAGTTCGAGTCGGCTGACGCGCGTCGAGGCGAAAGCGGAACGGTTTTCCCACAGGATCCAGGCCGTCACCGCGACGCCCAGGATCGCGTGCACTACAAGGCTGAGAACGTACATCGCCGGAGTGTATGGTCCGGCGACCCCCGGCGTGACCCGGTTGGCGCGCTCGGTCCTCAGTGCTGGAGGTGGGCGTGGTCGGCGGCGGCGCGGCCCGCGTCCCACCCGGCGGCACTGCGAATGCTGATGCCGCGGTTGCGGGTTTGGGGGAACAGGGTGTCGAAGGCTGTGTCGACCGCGAGCTGGTGGGAGGCCAGGACCGGCAGGAGTCGTTGGGGCTCGGGGGATTCCGCGATGGTGGCGGCGGTGGCGGCGGCCAGGCGTTCGCCGATGCGGGTGGCGTAGGCGATGAGGAACGCCTTGCGGAAGGCTCGGGTGCGGGCCTCGTCGGTGCGGGAAGCATTGTCGCCGTTGGCGATCATGGCCCGGGTCGCCTGCACCAGCAGCGAGGTGGACAGGATTTCGATGGCGTCGAGATCCGCGTCGTCGCCGATGACGGTCATGAAGCCCCAGGACGAGGCGAAGATGGCGCGGCAGCGGTTGGCCGTGGCGACCACGTCGATCAGCAGGGCCTTCGCGTCGGTGTACGGGGTGTCGAGCCAGATACGCCGCGCCCCGGGCAGATCCGGCACGGCGTGGTCGGCGTCGACGAGCACCCGATCCAGCGCGTACTTGGTCATCAGCTCCTGCGCCTTGGCCGAGAGGGTCTCGGCCTCCTCGGGAAAGGAGGTGGACTCGGCCTTGGCGAGCAGACCGCGCACCCGGCCGAGGACCTTCTCATCGACATGGTGGGGGACAACGACTGTCGCGCGCGCGGTGCCGGGCAAGGACCGGATGAGTTCCAGCTTCGGCAGCAGCATCAGCAGGGCGAGCGCGTCGATCACGGTGCCGAGCGCCTCGGCGGTGGTCAGCATGTGTTTCGCCGCCCACTGACCGAAATACGGCGTCGCCTCCGACCACCAGACCTCCGCGGCGAGATCACCGAGTTGAACAAGCCAGGTCTCGTCGACGGTCGCGGGCTCGAAAGGAGCCATGTAACCGGCGATCATGTCGATCAGAAACCCGACCGCGAACTCGTCGACCCGGCGTCGCGCCGCCTGCTCGAGGTCCACCGGCAGCCAGCCGTTCTCGAAGGCCCGCGTCACGATGTGCTGCCCCGCCAGGGATACCCCGCGTTCCAGTTCGGCGGCGAGCGGATCGTCGACGGCCAGCCGCTCGGCGAACGCGATGACCGGATCACCGGCGGCCGAGCCGCGGATCCCGCGCTGCGCCGCGTCCATCGCGGCCGTCATGATCGCGTTGCCGATGTCCGCGGCGGTCGGTGGCCGCCCGTCGGTCCCGGCCAGACTCGAGAAGTCGGGCCCGCCGGATCTCGCCCGCTGCTTGGCCGCCCGATGCTTGCGGTTCGGCTTACCCACGATCGGCTACCCCGCCTCGATCAGCGCGGCGCGCACCAGGTTCTGGAAATCCGTATCCGGGATGCCCGCGGCGTCCTCCGGCCGGAGCTTGATGGTGCTCTTTCCGGAGGCGAGTTCGGGATGGCGTGCCGAGAAACCACCATCGCGAGCGGGCGCGACATACAGCGACAGCCCGTGCTTCCAGGCCGCGATATGCAGACGACGCCGTCCCACCCGATAGGTCGGCATGTCGTAGGCCATCGTGACCTCGGCGTCCGGGCAGGTGCCGACGATCAGTCGGTCGAGTCGATCGAACAGCGGTTGCAGAGCGGGGTCCATCTCCTCGCGATATCGGCTCACGGCTGTGTCCATGCCCTCAATTCTTCTGCAAGGCCCCGACCAGTTCGTGCACGGGTCCCGTAGCCACCCGGATGCCTTCGTGGACGAGGATGCCGTGCCCGCAATGGCGGCCCAGCAATGCGAGGTCGTGCCCGATGGCGATGACCGCGATACCGGAGTCGGCGGCGATGCGGGCCAACAGCGCCATGACGGTCTCGGCGGTGGCGGGGTCGAGCGCGGAGGTCACCTCATCACAGATCAGGACATCGGGGCGATAGGCGAGCGCGCGGGCGATGGCGACGCGCTGGCGTTGCCCGCCGGAGAGTTCGTGTGGACGACGGGCGCGCAGGCCCGGATCCAGGTCGACGGCCGTCAGCGCGTCGGCCACGGCGGCGACGCGGTCCTGGCGGCGAATTCCGCTGCGGGCCAGCGGTCTTTCGAGGATCTGGGCAATGGTGCGGCACGGATTGAGGGTGGAGAGCGGATTCTGGGGGACCAGTTGGATCCGGGCGCGGGTGAGCTTGTCGCGGCGACGCCCGGCCAGCGGAACTGTGTGCTCGTGCAGGGCCATGCATCCGGTCGCCGTGGGTTCGAGTCCGGCGAGAATTCGTGCGAGCGTGGTCTTTCCGGCCCCCGATTCACCGAGGACGGCGGTGAGGCAGCGGGCCGGGGCGGCGAAATCGACACCGGAGAGAACCGTGCGACCGCCGCGGTCGAGACCGATTCCGCTGGCGGTCAGCAGGTTCGGGGTCGACGGCGCCTCGACCGCACCGGCAGCGGCGGCCATAGTGCGCATGCGGGGTCCGAGATGAACGTGGTGATCGGCCAGCGCGTGCAGGGTGTCCAGGTCGTGTCCGGAGACGAGAACGGTTTTGCCCTGCTCGGCCAGCTCGCGCAGCAGCTCGGAAACGGTTGCGCGGGCGCGGGTATCGAGCCCGGCGAACGGCTCGTCGATGATCAGGATCGGGGTGTCCCGCAGCAGTGCGCGGGCGAGCGCGACCCGACGCTGCTGTCCACCCGACAGCTGCGCCGGCCGCCGGTTCAGCAGTGCCGGTGCCAGCCCGACCCGGGCCAGCGCCCGCTCGACCGCCTCGGTGCCGGGTCCGGCCTTGCCGCCGGGGCCCGCCTCGCCGAGCAGCGTCCGCACCCGTTGCGTCGGGTTGAGCGCCGACCCCGGATCCTGTCCGGCGAAGCAGATCTGGTTGCGCCGCAACGCCCGCACGGATTCCGCATCGAGTCCGAGGACCTGTTGCCCGGCGACCCGCAGCGTCCCGCCGTCGTGCCCGATCGTGTCCGGAAGCCACCCCAGCATCGCCTTCATGACGGTCGTCTTGCCGGACCCCGAACCGCCGGTGAGCGCGGTGACGGTGCCCGTGGCCAGCGACATCGACAGGCCGTCGATGATCGGCGTCCCGGTGCGGCGGTCAGTGAGGGTGAGATCGTCGAGGACGACCGGCGTTTCGCTCATCGACTCCGCTCCCGGGGTTCGAAGGTTCGGATGGCGCAGGCGACGCCGATCGAGACGATGGCGATCGCCGCGGCCGGGGCGAGGACCGACCAGGGATTGAGCAGGATGCCGGAGCTGTTGTCGCGCACCATGATCGCCCAGTTCGTCTGCCCGAGCGCGGCGGGCAGTTGCAGGAACGCCGCAGTGCTGACCAGGTACACGGCCTCGACGAATCGCAGCCCGAGCTGGGCGAGAACGGTCGGTCGCAGATTCGGCAGCACCTCGCGCGCCAGCAGATACGGCAGCGATTCCCCGCTCGCGACAGCCACTTCCACATACCCGCTCGCCGCCACCGAGGCGGCCGCGGCGGCGAAGACCCGTGCCGAGTAGGGGGTGCCGATAAGGGTGGCGAGGACGACCAGCCCCACGGCTCCCGAATCGGGCCACGACAGCATGACCAGCAGCATCGCGAGGATGGGCGGCACCAACATCGAAGCGTCGGTGAGCCGTTCGACCACCACACCCAGTCGCGGACGCAACGCCGCCGTCGCACCGAGCACAGCGGCGCAGCCCGTCACCGCGACCGCGATCACCGCGGCGAGGGTGATGAGACCCCAACCGCCGGCGAGCAGATTGCTCGTCACGTCCTGGCCGAGGTGATCGGTGCCCAGCCACGCCGCGCCCGACGGCCCGGTGAAGGGAATGTCGAGACTGTCGTGCACGCCGTGCGGGGCGATCCACGGGCCCGCGACGGTAACCAGCGCTACTGCCGCGAGCACTGCGAGCAACGCGCGGAGGCCGAATCTCTTGGTGGCGTTCACAGTTGCCCCCGCAGCGACCAGCCGCGCACCAGATCCGCCACCAGCAGTACCCCGGTGATCGCCGCGCCCGCGAGCGCGACGACGGCGGCGACCACGGCCGGGTCGCGGTCGGTGACCGAGCCCGCCAGCACCGATCCGATGCCCGGATAGTTGAACACCGACTCCACCACCAGCGCGCCGCCGAGCAGCATCCCGACCGACGTCGCCAGCGAGGCGGCGATCGTGGGGGCCGCGATGGGCAGCACATGGCGGATCAGAATGCGCCGGGGCGCCAGGCCGTCGAGTTCGGCGGCGTGCACGTGCGGCAGCGTCGCGGCCTCGCCCAGGGCGGCGCGAGCGACGCGAATATTCCACGCGGACTGGGGAATCGCCAAGGCCAGCACGGGCAGCACCAGCGATGCCGGATCGGGTGCGCCGGTGGCGTCGGTGACGGTCGCCGCGGGCAGCCAGCCCAGGCCAAGGGCGAAGGTGAACACCAATACCGTGGCCACCACGAATTCCGGCACCGCCACCGCCGCGGTGGTGACCGGGTCGAGCAGCCGGGCCGGTCCACGTGGATGCAGAAACCACCACGCGCCCACCGTGATCGCGGCCAGGGTGGTGAGCGCCAACGCGATTCCGCCGAGCAGCAACGTGTTCGGGAACTTCGTCGCGAGCATCTCGTTGATCGCCGTGCCCCGCAGGCTGGTGCCCAGGTCGCCGTGCAGCAGACCCGTCAGCCAGGACCAGAACCGCAGCGGCAGCGGCCGATTCATGCCGTGGGCCGTCTCGTAGGCGGCGATCTGCTCCGGTGTCGCATCGCGGCCCAGCACCGACGCGGCACCGCCGCCCGGGAGCACCGCGACCGTGGTGAACACCACGCCAAGCACCAGCAGCAGGGTGGCCATCCGCACGGCGAGCTGATGCAGCCACGGTGTCACTTGCCGCAAGCCGTTCGGCGGCCGTAATGCCTTCGGCAGCAGTGACATCGGCACCCCTGACATGGTCACCCGGCCAGCCAGGCCCGTTCGAGTTGCACGCGCCCGTACCCGGCCAGCGTCGGCAGGTCACGCACCTTGGTCGACGCCACGTCGACGCCGTCCGCGGCGCCCCACACCAGATAGCCGCCCCGGTCGTACTCGATGCGCTGGATCTCCCGGCTGGCCGCCGCATAGGCGTTGTCGTCGGTGGCCGAGAGGGCGCGCAGGTAGGCGGCGTCGAGATCCGGGTCGTGGATCCCGGCTTCGTTCCATTTGGTCGTGGAGACCATGGTCTTGCTGGCGAAGAAGATCACCGAGTCGTTGGTGCCCCAATTCGCGGTGTACAGCGGGGCTTTCAGCCAGGTCTGGTCGTAGAAGACGTTCGCGTCCTGCACCACCACCTCCAGCTTGACCCCGGCCTCCGCGGCCTGGGTGGCGAACAGCCGCGCCGAGTCCACCTCGCCGACCGCCTCGTCCTTGGTCACCAGCTGGTAGGTGCGACCGGTGTCGAAACCGGCCTCGGCCAGCAGGGTCCGGGCCCGCGCGAGATCGCGTCCGCGCTGCGGCAGGGTGGTGTCGTAGGTCGCGTCCGCGGTGCCGAGGACATCGTTGGCGGGGCTGCCGTAGCCGGAGGTGATCTGCTTGACCATCGTGTCGCGATCCACCGCCAGCCGAAGTGCGGTCCGCACCCGGGCGTCGGCGAAAGGCCCGTCGGCCGTGCGCATCACGATCGGGATGACCACGTCGTTGGCGCGCCGCACCACCGACAGTTCCCGGCGTCCGGCCGCGGTGCGCCCCGCGACCGCGCCCACATTGGAGGCCAGATCGATCTGCCCCGCCAGCACCGCATTGGCCAGCGCGGTCGTGCTCTCGAACCGCTGCACCTCGATCGCGTCCAGCTTCGGCGCGCCACCGTGCCAGGCGTCGTTGCGTACCAGACGCGCATTGCCGTCGTGATAGGACTCCAGCCGGAACGGCCCGCTCCCGACCGCCGTGGTGAAGTCCGTCGTGCCCTCCTTGACCACAAACGTCATCAGCCGCAACAACATCGGCAGATCCCGATTCGGCGATGCCGTCGTGATCCGGACCCCGTCGACCCCGTCGGCGCTGATCGCATCCGCGGAAGCCACCGGAACCTTGGTCTCCCCGGCGATCTCGCGCAGCCGCCGCAACGACCACACCACATCCTCGGCCCGCACCGGGCTCCCGTCGTGGAACTTCGCACCCGCCGCAATGGTGAACCGCCAACTGCGCGGATCCTCCAGCTGCGTCCACCCCGAAGCGAGCCGCGGCGCGACATTCGGCTTGGCCGCGGGCACCGTCAACGCATCGAAAACCAGTGACGCGATCATGAAGTCACTGTCATTGCTCAACGTCTTGTGCGGATCCCGCTCGATCTTCGCCGACTTCCCCAACGCCCCGACCCGCAACACCCCACCGCTACGCGGCCCGTTCCCACTCGACCCCGACGACCCGCAGGCCGCAACCAACAGCCCGGCCACACCCAGCCCCGAGCCCGCGATGAACTGCCGCCGAGAAACCCTCACGAACCCACCTTCACCTCGAGCCACGCCATGTTTGGTGAGCGTAACCTAACTCGCGAGGCGGCAGGAGGCAAAGGCCGACGATCAGACCTTGGACACGCAGTAGACGCTGTCGTCGCGGTAGAAGTACAGGATCTCGCCGGTGCCAGGACAGTCCTGTGCCGTATGGCCTTTCCCGTAGACGGCACTGACCTTGTACTTGGCATCGGCCGAGGAACAGTCGACGACCTTGATATCGCGCAGGTGCGTGAAGTCGCCGCCACGGTCGAGGCAGTCGCCGAGTCCGGCGCTCTCGGCGGTCTTGGCGCAACCGGCGAGACCGGCCGAGAGTGCGATCGCGATTGCGGCGACGATGATGCGCGAGCGGTTCATGTGTTCTCCCCGAAGCGGTTCCAGATAGGACACCACCACGGTGCGATCGCGCGCCCGCTCCCGACTACAACGCTGTGTCGGAGCGGGCGGATCGGGCCAGCTCAGGAGTTCTCGCCGGAATTCCGGACCGGAACCGAAAAATGCTCAGCGGGTGGGGCGGGTGGTGGCTCGGGGGTCGTGCCAGTGGCCGAGGTCGAAGTACAGGGTGGTCATGGAGTCCCAGAGCGTGGGCCAGGGTTGCTTGGGGCCCTTGCATTTCCAGACGGCGACCATGCGGTCGATGCCGGGGATGCCCATGGGGTCGTCGAGGGTGCCGACGCGCTCGACGTCGGTGAAGTGGGAGCGCAGGCCCGGTTCGGCGGTGTCGAGGCCGACGAAGACGACCGTGGTGACCGAAGTCGGTGGGGGACCGAAGAATCCGAAGCCGCGGCTGGGGCTGTAGGTGGCGGGCAGGTCGTACTTGCCGCCGAACTCCTCGACCGCGCCGCCCTGCCAGTAGCCCTGGGTGAGGATGGCGGAGTGCGCCTTCTCCTCGGGGGTGAGGGTTTCGTAGCCGGCGTCGACGGCCGCGACCATGCGGTCCCAATTGGTGGTGCCCCAGAACGCCGAACGGATGCCGAGATCGATGGCGTTCTCGGTCTGGGTGCGCCAGCTGGACGGCAGCGGCAGCACGGTGAGCGTGCCGATGTAGGTCACCACCGTGACCACCACGAGCGGGATCACCGCCAGGTTCATCCACTGCTTGCGCGGATACTGTGCGAAACCGACGGCGCCGATCGCGAACATGGCGGGGAAGAAGCCGGTCGGGTAGTAGGGGCGGCCGTGGGTGATGACGACGAACGCGGTCATCAGCAACAGGGCGACGGCGATGAAACGGTAGGGGCGCAACGACTTCTGCTTGACGATCGCCCAGAATCCGATCGCCATCAGTACCGTGCCGAGGAACCCGGCGAGACCGAGCCACTGCGGGAAGAAGCCCGGCGGGCCGTAGCCCGTGGCGTCCTGCTCCGCGCCGATGATGCTGCCCATGGCCAGCTGCGGCCAGTTGTGCTGGGACTGCCAGTACAGGATCGGGACCAGCGACAGCGCCAGAATGCCGGTGGCGATCCACAGCGCGGGGCGGCGCAGGATCTCGCGCGGGCCGCACAGGATGACACCCACGCCCAGGCAGGCCCAGACCAGCGGGATCATCCACTTGACCTGCATGTCGAGCGCCGCAACCAATCCCGCGATGATGATCAGCCGGTCCTGGCGGGTGCGCACCCAGCGGATGAACAGCCAGGTGATCACGGCGGTCAGGGTGGCGTCGAAGGAGAAGGTGCTCAACGCGCACTGGGTGACCAGCAGGTAGGAGGTCGCGTAGGTGCCCGCGGCGAGCAGCTGGATGCGGCGGCTGCCGCGCAGTTCGTAGGCGATCAGCGCCGACACCACGATCGCGCCGACCGCCATCAGGACGGCCGGAAAGCGCACCGCCGTCACCGATCCCGGCGCCAGCACGTCCGCGAGGTGTGCGAAGAAGGCCACCACCACGCCCTGATCGGCGTAGGTGTAGTCGAGCCGGCGTCCGGCGGAGAGGAAATAGAGTTCGTCGCCGAAGAACTCGTAGCGCCCGGCGGTCACCGTCAGCACGATCGTCGAGATCGCGGCCATCACGGCGACGCCGCGGAAGGCGAACTGTGGGTGGATATCGGTAATGTCTTCCGGTTCGGTATGAACCGAAACGACCGCTGTCATGAACTGCCCCTGATGCTTTCCGACAGGCGATGCCACACTCCCTCCGGTGGCATCGCATCTGCTCGCTGACGAACTGTTTCCTCCCCGGCAGCGAACTTGATGAGCACGAGGGCTCGCAATCCTGCTCGGATTTTGCAGTTTTGCGTGACGTTAATGCGTGGCGGCGGAGTTCGCAAATGCGCTGCGGGGTCGCGGATTCCGGCCATCGACCGGATAAGTGCTGTTCAGGGGCGCTGCGTCGGTTTTGCTACGAGGCGATGACCGATTCGATGACCTATTCGGCAACGGATTTGCCCACTCATGCCGTGTGGGCCGGAAATGTGAAGGCCGCCACTCCCGTTCGGGGTGTTAACGCCGATGCTATGTGGACAAGAGGCTTTTCTCATTCGAATTTCGCGAGCGTTCTTTTTCCGTTTACTTTGCGGGGATGCGGATTCGGTAACCGATTCGATGACTGATTCGGTCCGGCAGCGGGACTCGTGGGCATGTGATAACGGTTGTCATCGGAATAGAAGATCCGCCAATGCAATCGCAGTGAGGAATGTAGATCAACATGGGCGCCATCATTGGAGTCATCATGAGTCTGTTGTCGGGAGCCGCCGGAGTGGCGAGCTCGGGATCCGCGTACGCCAACACCGAACACCGGTAAGAAACTGCGCGTCGGCCCCCGCGTGGGGCCGACGCGACCACGCGTGATGCGTTACGACGCGAGATCGTCGAGGACGGCCGGCAGGCCGACGGTGAGCATCTTGCGCCGCACGCTACCCAGCAGGGTCGACAGGAACCAGCCGCCGAGGCCGGTGAATCCGGTGTGGTCGTAGGTGAATCGGGTGCCGGTGGCCAGGGGTTCGAGGCGGTAGGTCACCTCGGTGTGGTCGCCGTCATCGCCCTGCCACGAGTAACGCAGCAGCCGTGGCTCGTCGACCTCGAGGACCTCGCAGTCGACGATGCCGCTCCAGCCCGGCTTGGGTTTCGCGATGAAACGAAATTCGGTGCCCACGACCGTGTGGAAGTTTTCGGATGCGCACCGTTGACTGGGAAGCGTCGCAGCCCGAGGGGCTTCGCGAGCGAAAGAAGCGGCTGCTGCGTGGGCAGCTGTCCGACACCGCCACCGAGATGTTCCTCGAACGGGGGTTCGCCGCGGTCAGCGTGGCGGAGATCGCGCAGGCCTGCGGGCCCATCAGCATCGGATGACCGATCGGCTGGTGGAGATCGCCACCGAGACTCTCGCTCGGCGCTGGGGGGCCGCCGCCGACGCCCCCGAATCTCATATCGCGGCGATCGCGCTGATCGGCTTGTGGCGCATCCAATCCCGCAGTCTCGACGTTCATCTGAAGGGTAACCGGGCGATCGCGAAGATCGAGCAGGCCGTGAACGCCGACGTCAAGCGCGCCGCCCACCTGCTCGAAGCGGGCATCTCGAGCACGGTGTGATCGAACTCATGGGGCCGCACCGCGCGGCGAACGGGGGTCGCCGCGGGGCGAATCCAGTCGCCCGGCTGTAACCATCTGTTCGCCGATTGATTCCCCTCACTGGTCACAGCTATTCCATTTGGAAACAACTGCACCAAATCTGCTCGGCGGCAACGGTGTTCGCTTCAAGTTTGTCGTGAAATAGCAGGTCGCTATCGACATTTCCTGTTTGCTGGATGGCGGATTTTGGCACTGTGAGACTGCCTGGTTCATCTTATGGTCGCCGTGACCGTGCGATGTCGGGTCGCGCGGGATTCTCCGGCGAAAGGTGCTCGACCATGCTGGTAGCAAGAGTGACAGTCCTCGGCCTGGCCTTCGGGATGGCCGCGATCGGTGCGGCTTCGACCCCCGCTGGAGCGGTCACGGTCACCCCCGTCGCGCTCGCCGGAACCGGCAGCGCCGCAACGGGAATCGGACTCGCCGGGCTGATCGCGAGTGGTAGTGCGGCGCTCGGTACCGGAAGTGTGGCCGTCGCCCCGTGGGCCGCAGGAGCGGGGACCGGCAGTGCCGCGCTCGGGGCGGGCAGTGCGGCGGCAGCTCCCGTCGGCGACGTATTGGGCGCGGCGGCTTTGGCATTGGGCACCGGCAGTGCGGCCGCCGGGGCCTCCGGCAGTGCCGCCACCGCGGGTATCGGCACACCGCTGGCGCTGCTGGGCACCGGCAGTGCGGCACTCGGCACCGGCAGTGCCGGACTGGCCGCCGCGGGTACCGCGACCGCACCGCTCGCCGCGTTGGCAGGCACGGGCAGCGGAGCGCTCGGCGCGGGCAGCGCCGCGGCCGCTCCGGTGGGCGCCGCCGCCGGCACCGGCATTGCCGCATTGATCGTCAGCGGCAGCGCGGCACTGGGTACCGGCAGCGCGGTATCCCCGGTCGCCGACGAAACCGGCACCGACACTGTGGAATACGAGCCGCTGGCCCTCGGCCCCGCCAGCTGATAGCGCCCGCCGTTGGTCGCCGGATTCCACGGGGATCCGGCGACGCGCGGGTAGCTTCGTTGGTATGGAGTGGAGTTTTCTTGGGGCCGAGGAACTTTTGACCGCGATGCGGGCGGGAGAGGTCACCTCGGTGGAACTGACCGAGGAGGCCATCGCCCGGATCGAACGGGACGACAAGGCGATCAATGCGATCTGCGTGCCGGACTTCGAGCGGGCGCGGGTGGCGGCGCGGGCGGCGGACGCGGCGCGGGCCCGGGGCGAGGAGCGGGCGCTGCTCGGGGTTCCGGTGACGGTCAAGGAGTCCTACAACATGGCAGGGTTGCCCACCACGTGGGGCATGCCCGCGCAGCGGGATTTCGTCCCGGACGAGGACGCGCTGGCGGTGGCACGGGTGGTCGCGGCGGGAGCGGTGGTGCTGGGCAAGACCAATGTGCCGCTCATGCTGCAGGATTGGCAGAGCTACAACGAGATCTATGGGACTACCAACAATCCGTGGGATCACAGCCGGTCGCCGGGCGGGTCCTCGGGCGGTTCGTCGGCGGCGCTGGCGGCCGGATTCGGTGCGCTGTCGCTGGGTTCCGACATCGGCGGGTCATTGCGGGTGCCGGCCCATTACTGCGGCGTCTACGCGCACAAGCCGACGCTCGGGCTGGTCGCCACGCGCGGCATGGTGCCGCCGCCGCTGCCTGCGCTTCCGGCCGATCTCGATCTCGCCGTCGCGGGCCCGATGGCGCGCACGGCCCGCGATCTCACCCTGCTGTTCGACGTGATGGCCGGACCGGATCCGCTGACCGGCGGCCTCGCCTACGACTTGGATCTGCCGTCGGCCCGGCACGAGAAGCTCTCCGATTACCGGGTGCTGATTCTGGAAGACCATCCGCTGCTGCCCTCGGGCGCGGCGGTACGGGCCGGGGTGAACCGGGTCGCCGACGCGCTGACCGCCGCCGGTGCCCGCGTCGAGCGGCACAGTGATCTGCTGCCGGATCTGACCGAAAGCGCGCGGCTCTACACCCAATTGCTGGTCTCGGGCTTCTCGATGGGCATGCCCGAGGAGCAGTACGAACAGCTGCGGACCATGGCCGCCGCACTGCCCGCCGACACCCCGGAGGCCGACGCCATCTGGTTGCGGTCCGCCGTGCTCAGCCACCGCGACTGGCTACTGGCGAGCAGTCGCCGCGAACTGGTCCGCCGGGCCTGGCGGCAGTTCTTCACCGAATTCGATGTCGTCGTCTGCCCGATCACGCCGACTCCCGCGTTCCCGCACGACCACAACCCCGATATGCGCGCCCGTCACATCGATATCGACGGCGTCGCCTATCCCTATGGCGACCAGATCATCTGGGCCGGTGTCGCGACCATGCCCGGCCTGCCCGCCACCGCGATCCCCACCGGCCTCTCCCCGGCGGGCCTGCCGGTCGGCGTGCAGCTCATCGGCCCGATGTATCAGGACCGCACTCCGCTGCGCGTGGCCGAACTGCTGGAAGAGCGGATCGGCGGATTCCGGATACCGGAGTAGCGGCAGACGTTTCGCTCGACCCTCCCGGACGCGATACCAGCATGATGGTGGGATGGCCGGGAGGATGAGCACATGCGGACATTGTTGATATTGGTCGTGATACTGGCGATCGCCGTGATCGTCGGCGACCGGGTGGGGGTCGTGTTCGCGCAGAACGAGATCGGCCGACACATCCAGACCGAGTACAACCTGACGGCGCAGCCGCGGGTGACGATCGGCGGGATACCGTTCCTGACCCAGGCCTTGAGTGGTTCCTACGGCCACATCGACGTCAAGGTCGGGGATTGGAGCGTGCAGAAGGTGTCGGTCCAGGATGTCGATGTGGCGTTGACCGATGTCTCCGCCTCGGTGGGCGACGTGATGAACGGACGCACCTCGAACTTCGTGGCGGGCACCGCCACGGCGACCGCCCTGGTCACCTACGACACCGTGCAGACCTACGCGCCCTCCAGTGTCGAGTCACTGTCCTACGGTGCGGACGGACTGTCGGTGAAGGGCAACTTCCCGGTCGGCGGCGTCTCGGTCCCGGCGACCGTGGTGGTGACCGTGACCCCCACCGACGAGGGCATCGAGATCACGCCCACGTCGGTCAAGACCGTGGCGGGCGGAATCCCGATTCCCCTGGCCTCGCTGCGGAAATCGCTCACCTTCACCGTGCCGTTGAAGCAACTGCCGCTCGGTGCCAAGCTGACCGGTATCCAGCCGGACGCCAAGGGGTTGAAGGCCACCGCGGTGGCCCAGAACGTCCACTTCAGCGAGGTGCCCGCGAACAAATAGGCTCAAGCGCGGGTGTAGCTGTAATGGTCGAGGGGGAAACGGCTGTTACCCCACCACATTTCGAGATGCGTGGTGGGCCGGATGGCCGCCACATCGTGATGGCTGTTGATGTAATAGGTCCGTGAGGACTCGCAGTCGTTGTTGAGCCACAGCGCATTGCGATGCCGCTGCAGGCATTTGCGCCAGTAGCGGTCGTGCGGTTCCTGGCGGATCTCGACGGTTGTGGCCCGCCGCTCATGCGCGGCGGTGATGACGCGGCGGGCGTGCCGGGCCGTGCACTCGATCATCGCGAGGTAGGAGGCCGCGGCGAAACCGTAGGGGCCGGTGATCAGGAACAGGTTAGGGAACCCGGGCACCGAGACACCCTGGTATGCCTGGAAGCGGTTGTCCTGCCAGAACTTTCCGAGCTCGATACCCTGGCGGCCGCGGATCGGGAACGGCGGGGTCGCGCCGGTCTCCATGACCTTGAACCCGGTCGCGCAGACCAGCACGTCGATCTCGTGCTCGGTGCCATCGGCGGTCACGACGGCGGTGGGGGTGATCTTCTCGATTGGGTCGGTGATCAGCTCGACGTGATCGCGGGTGAAGGTGCGCAGGTAGCGGTTGGATACTGATGGGCGCTTGCAACCCAGCGCGTAATCGGGTGCCAGCCGGTCGCGCAGCTGCGGGTCGTCGACCTGGGTTCCGTACCAGCGCTCGATGATTCGTCCGGTGGCCCCGATGACCGGACCGGTGGCGCGATAGAACACGCCCGCCGTCGAGACACCGGTGTCGAAGGTCGCCATGACGGCCAGCCGCACCAGCCTGCGCAGACCGGGCACGGTATCGAGGGCCTGCTTCACGCCCCGGTCGACCCGGAAGTCGGGTTTGGGCACCACCCAGATCGGGGTGCGCTGAAAGACCGACAGATGCTTCGCCTCTTCGGCCAGTTCCGGAATCAGTTGCAGCGCAGTGGCTCCGGTGCCGATGACCGCGATCCGTTTGCCGCGGTAGTCGTACTCGTGATCCCAGCGGGCGGTGTGCACCACCTTGCCCGTGTACTCGTCGATGCCCGGAATCTCCGGCATGCGGGGGACTTCGAGACCGCCGATGGCCGCGATGAGATGCCGAGCGGTGAACGTGCCACCCTCGGCGGTGTCGATGTGCCAGAGTTGGTTCTTCTCGTCCCAGGTCGCACCCTCCACCAGGGTGTCGAGTAGCAGGTGTTCGCGCAGCCCGTACTTGTCGGCGATCTGATCGGCGTACGCCTTCACCTCGTGACCGGGTGCGAACAGTCGCGACCAGGTCTGCGGCGGCTCGTAGGAGAAGCTGTAGTACACGGACGGAATATCAACGGCCACACCGGGATAGGTGTTGGCGTGCCAGGTACCGCCGATATCGGAATTCTTGTCCACGATCACGAACCGGTCGATCCCGGCGCGCCGCAGCTCGACGGCCGCACCCAGCCCGCCGAACCCGGCCCCGATGATCGCGACCTCGAGATCGGGCTCGCTGTGCCCGGCGTCCTGAGCTCGCTGCGAGCGAAGGGGAATCTGGAAGAACGGCGTCATGGTTACGGAACCTATGTCCAGGCACCGCCGGAGAGTCATTCCTCGCGTGCCAATTGATTGACCGCACCGGACACGCCCCCGGAGGCCCGCCGGACGGTCGGCCATGATCGAGGCATGACCGTCGAACATGAACGAGA
The DNA here is from genome assembly GCF_054782115.1 of Nocardia heshunensis. NCBI lineage: Bacteria > Bacillati > Actinomycetota > Actinomycetes > Mycobacteriales > Nocardiaceae > Nocardia > Nocardia heshunensis. Next base: position 1,201,434 of record NZ_BAAGTC010000009.1, read on the forward strand.
CGACCGGACCCTCATCATCCGGATGCACCGACCGCACAAGCGCAATGCGATCGACGCCGAGATGACCGCCGGGCTCGACGCCGCCCTGAATGCCTTCGAGGACGACCCGGACCTGTGGGTGGCGGTGCTGACCGGCACCGAGTCCATGTTCTCGGCGGGCACCGACCTGAGCGCCGGATCGGGCGAGAAGACCGCGCGCGGCGGTGAATACGGTGTCATCCGCCGCCGCATCGGCAAGCCGTTGATCGCCGCGGTCGAGGGCCACGCGTTCGGCGGCGGCATGGAACTGGTGCTGGCGTGCGACCTGGTGGTGGCCGGGCGCACCGCCACCTTCGGACTGCCGGAGGTGACCCGGGGGGTGATCGCCACCTGCGGCGGCCTGTTCCGCACTCGCCGGGCGCTGCCGCTGAACGTGGCGAAGGAAATACTGCTGACCGGTGATCCGCTGACCGCCGAGCGGGCCTATCAGCTCGGCTTCGTCAACCAGGTCGCCGAGTCGGGGACCGCCGAACAGTCGGCTCGCGCACTGGCGCAACGGATCTGCCGCAACGCCCCGGTCTCGGTGCGCGAGAGCCTGACCGCGCTCGAACGCCTCAACTCCGCCGACGACGTGCGCGCCTGGCAGGTCACCGAGGCGGCCATGGCGGCGACGCTGTCATCTCACGACACGGCCGAGGGCATCGCGGCATTCCTGGAACGCCGCGAACCCCGATGGACCGGAAAGTAATTCGCGGGGCGTCTACTCGAGCAAGGCCATGGCGCGTTCGGCCATCGCGGTAATGGTGAGGCTCGGATTGACGCCCACATTCGCCGGGATGGCCGCACCGTCGCACACCAGTAGATTGCGGTAGCCGTACACCCGATGCCGGGCGTCGATGACGCCCGTGCCGGGGGAGTCGCCGATGGCCGCGCCGCCGAGAATGTGCGCGGTGGTGGGGATCGACAGAATCGCCTCCGGCACTGCGGCGCGCACGACGCCACCGATCCGGTCGGCAATGGCCTGGGCGGCGGCATAGGCGGCCGGAATGAACTGGGGAATGGGGTGATTCGGGTCCTGGACCGTGGTGAGGACCGGGTATCCGGTCGGGAGGCGGAAGCGCACCCGTAGCCGGACGGAATTGTCGACCGACTCCATGGTGGTGAGCAGCATGGTGCGCCGTGAGGCGTGCCGGATGCGGGAAGCGCGGGCGAAGCGGACGGGGTGGCGCAGGACGGTGGCCGCCCAGTGGAACGGTCGGGTACGGCGGGTGCCGCGCGACGTGGCCAGGGTGGTGAGCAGGGACATGAAATCGCCTCCCGCGCCGTAGGTCACGGGCTGGATGTGGGTGGTCGGGGTCGGGTAGACACCGGAGGTGAGGGCGACACCCTGCGCGAAGTTGTAGGTGTCGTCGCGGGCGGTCACCGCGAGAATAGATTCGCTGTTGGTCCGCACCAGCGTTCCCAGCCGCTCCGAGAGGTTCGGCAGAGAGCCGGACAGTTTGCAGCGCAACAACAGTCGATTGGTGCCCAGCGCCCCGCCCGCCACCACGACGCCGCCGGCCGTGTGTGTCCGCCGGTCGCGTCGCACCCAGCTTCCGGTGCGCTCGGTGGTCACCGCGTACCCGTCGCTGCCGTCGGCCGCGCCCAATGGCCGGATGTCGATCACGGTGCGGTCGGCCATGATCTGCGCGCCGCGTCTCTCGGCGAACCAGAGGTAGTTCTTGACGAGGGTGTTCTTGGCATTGTGACGGCAGCCCAGCAGACAGGATCCGCAGCGCACGCAACCGGCGCGGTCGGGGCCCTCACCGCCGAAATACGGGTCGGGGACGGTCTTTCCGGGCTCGCCGAGGAACACTCCGACCCGGCTGCGGGCGTACGTGTCGGCGAAGCCGTGCTCGGCGGCGTACTCCCGCAACAGGGTGTCGGCGGCGGTGTCCTCCGGCAGGCTGGTCACCCCGAGCATGCGTTCGGCGGTGTCATAGTGCGGGGCGAGTTCGGCATCCCAGTCGCCCAGATGCGCCCACTGCGGATTCCGCGCGAACTCCGGTCGGCTGCGATACAGCGTGTTGGCGTAGGTGAGTGAGCCGCCGCCGACCCCGGCGCCGGTCACCACGAACACATCCTTGAACAGGGTGGGACGGAAGATGCCGCGCATCCCGAGCGCGGGCAGGAAGTAGTAGCGCCGTACCTGCGAGGCCCGTTCGGCGAAATCGGTGTCGGCGAAGCGTCGCCCGGCCTCCAGGACGCCGACGCGATATCCCTTCTCCTGCAACCGGAGTGCGGAAACACTGCCACCGAAACCGGAACCGATGACCAGCCAGTCGAAGTCGTGCGTCACAGTGACTCCTTTTGCTCGAGCGGTAGCGCGCCGGTTCGGGGCAGATAAGACCTGACGAACTCGGCCAGATGGGCGGCGATCGGCTCCGGGCTGCCGTCCGTGCGCGGATCGGCTCCGGCCGCCAGATCGCAATGCAGGTAACCGGGGAACCATTGCACGTTGTCTTCCGGGTACACGCCCAGCCCGGCGATGACCTGGGTGAAGCTGGAGCCGCCCATCAGATTGACGAAAGGCAGTCTGGCAGCGCCCTTCTCATGCTGTATTGCGGCGAGCGAACCGGTGCGGCACCCGGCCAGGGTGGCGAAGGCGTCGAGGGGCTGGCGGATCGGGAAGTAGTCCTCGAACACATTGAGCCGACCGCCGGCCAGGATCCCGGCCAGCTCCGCCAGACTGACCACCTCGCTGTCGCCGGTGGCGGCGGGAATACCGGTGCGGGTGAATTGTGCTGGGGCGTCGGGGGTTCCGCAGCGATCGTAGTCACGCCATCGGTAGAGGGTGTCGAAGGATGTCGGGCTGTAGCGCGGGGCGGTTCCGCACGCGGCCTGATATAGCGGGCGCACACCAGGGGTTCGGCCTGCCTCGAACGAGATCGGGAAGGTGCGTGGCGCGACGTCCGCGCTGTCGAGGGTGCCGCAACTCATCGACAGCACAGCGAGATTGACCGAGGTGTGCGCGCCGCCGAGCAGTCCCAACACCGCCTGATTGGTGAGTCTGAGTCTGCGGTAATCGGGTGTGCGGGTGAGGAATTCACGCCAGGTGCGGGCGGTGGAACCGCGCACGATCAGATCCGGGGTGCCACGGTCGGGCAGCAGCCGCAGAATGTCGGACTCCTCGTGCGGTGCCAGGGTCGCGGCCGCACCCGCCGCGGCGACGATGGCGAACGTCTCGGCATTGCCCCAACCGCCCTTCAAGAAGGCGGTGCTGTTGGGCGCGAGCCTGCGCCGCATGAGCGCCGGAGCCATCCCGGTCGCCCGGCCCAGTATGCCCAGCGGCCCGGCCAGGGTCCGTCGCCGTTGCAGCCGCAGCGGATCCAGATGCGTGATGGTGTCGAGCGCAATCAGCCCCGCGATCTGGTCGTGCCCCGGACGGCCGTCGAAGTCCCACGCCGCATAGGTCCCGGCCTGGATCCCGCCGAGCGAATGCCCACCCAGGAACAGCTTCTGCGCCCGGGTGTCGGCATCCGGGATCTCCCGGCACAACACCGCGTGCGTGTCCTCGACGGTGCGGGCGGAACCGAATTCGGCCAGGAAGCCGAGGTCACGGTCGCGGTGGAAACCGCCGAAGCTACGGCCGCCGACCTGCTTGCCGCCGTAGAAGTAGTCGAAGGCCAGGTGGTAATCACCCTCGGCCATCGCCACCTCGATCGCGGAGTGGTCCTCCACGCCGTTGGCCCGCCGATCCAGCACCCACACTTCGGCGCGCACCCCGGCCGCGGCCAGGTTGCGGACGGTATTGCGGCCCAGCGGTTGCAGCGATCGAGCACCGGCGATGGCCCCGGGCAGCAGCACGATCACCCCATCGGCGCGGGCCGGATCATCGGGGGCGTCCGCCGCTCTGACCCGCAGGTGCCGCAGCTGGTCGCACTCGGCCGGATGCTCCGGTGCCGACTCCGGCAGTGGGACGTGATGCGTCACCATGCTCAGCCGGATGCCGTCGCGGATCTCCAGCGCTGTTTCGCTGCGGGTCATCTCAGTGCGGGTCATCGCCCAACCTCCCCGTGTCATCGTCAACCACCCCATGTGCGGTGCCCGAGTCACTCGGCGTCAGAGTAGGCAGCCGAGCGGGAATCCACGCCTGGCCGGGGATAAGGCGGCAGAAAGGGCGAAAGGGACGGCCGCGGCGGTCAACCGGACCGAAATTACCGCTAACATGCGGCACACCTATCCGTGTAAGTTGTGCCACATTGGCGGGCCGGGAGTCGATGCGGGCCGGGAGTCGATGAGGACAACGCGCACATGTTCGACTGGGATTTATCGAGGAACACCTCCAGCGTTCACATCATGACGCGGATCGCGGAGGAACGGGGAATGCCGGCGACGGCATGCTTGGCGGGCAGCGGGCTGCTGCCCGAGGCGATGATCGATCCGAATGCGACGGTCACCGCGCGCCAGGAGCTCGCCGTGGTCCGCAATCTGCTCACCCGCTTCGGCCACGAGGCCGGGCTGGGTGTGGAAGCGGGCAGCGAGTACCACATCTCGCTCTACGGGCCGTGGGGTCTGGCCATGCTGTCGAGTCGCACCCTGCGCGATGCGGTCGAGGTGGCGCTGCGGTACGTGGGGCTCGCCTTCGCGTTCGGACAGCTGGACTTCGAGGAGACCGAGACCGAGGCGCGGCTGGTGCTCGACGACAGCGAGGTCCCCGCCGACGTGCGCGGCTTCCTCACCGAGCGGGTGATGACCGGCATCCTGATGCTCGCGCGAGAATTGTTCCCCGGCGGAGTCCCGGTGTCCCGCATGACCTTCCGGCATCGCGGCCCCGCCGACACCACGCGCTACCGGGAGGTCTTCGGCCTGGAACCCGAATTCGACGCCGCCCGAAACGAATTCGTGTTCGACGCGGCCTACCTGGATGTGCCGCTGCCCCAGGCCAACGAGTGGGCGCGCAGCACCTGCGAGCAACTGTGCCGCGACCTGCTGGACCGCCGCCAGGCACGCACCGGGGTGGCGGGAGAGGTCCGCGATCTGCTGCTGCGCGACCCGGGCCGGATCCCCGATCAAGTAGCGGTGGCGGCCGAGCTGTTCATCAGCCCGCGCACGCTGTCGCGACGGCTGGCCGAGGAGGGCACCTCCTTCCGGGCACTGCTGGACGAGATCCGTCAGACGCTGTCGGAAGAACTGCTCGACCACACCGATATGACCACCGAACAGGTCGCCGCGCGGCTGGGTTATGCGGAAGCCGCCTCGTTCATCCGGGCCTTCCGGCGGTGGAAGGGTTGCCCGCCACAGGAATACCGCGCCCGCCACGGTCGTGCCCCGGCCCGATTGCTCGAACCGGCATAGACCGGGTTGCTCGAACCGGCGTAGCTCTTTCGAAGAATTGGCGTTTCAGACAAGAAATGTCAATCGCCAGGCCGCGACGGCGCTGGTCGGGGCCACCCGTGCACCGATAGCGTCCCCGGGACATCGGCTGCGCGGAGGTTGCGACGTGGAAAATTCCCAATCCGGGAACGAGGGTTTCGAGGCCGACGGTTTCGAAGGCGAGGGCTTCGACTTCGATTGGCTCGTCGTCGGCAGCGGATTCGGGGCGAGCGTCAGCGCATTACGGCTGTCCGAGAAGGGATACCGGGTCGGCGTCCTCGAACAGGGTCGCCGCTTCGCCGACACCGACTTCGCCGAACGCGCCACCCAGCTGAGGCGATTCCTGTGGCTGCCGAGCCTCGGCCTGCGCGGCATCCTGCGGCTCGCGCCCTATCGGCACGCCATGGTGCTGGCCGGGGTCGGGGTGGGCGGCGGGAGCCTGGTCTACGCCAACACCATGTACCAACCGCAGGGCGACGAGTTCTACCGGCATCCGCAATGGGGTGAACTGGCCGACTGGCGAACGGAATTGGCGCCACACTTCGACACCGCGCGACGCATGTTCGGGGTCGAGCCGTATCAGGGAGAGCGGGCCGTCGACGGGCTCATGCGTGAGCTGGCACTCGAACTCGGTGTGCCGCAGGGGTATCGGCACACGCCGACCGCCGTCTACTTCGGCGAGAGTGGCAAAACGGTGCCGGACCCGTACTTCGGCGGGGTGGGCCCGGAGCGCACCGGATGCGTGCGGTGCGGGCAGTGCATGCTCGGGTGCCGGTACGGGGCGAAGAACAGCCTGCCGAAGAACTATCTCTGGCTCGCCGAGAAAGCCGGTGCCACGGTCGTTCCCGAGCTCAAGGTGGTCGACATCATCCCACTCGGTGATCGCTCCGGGGCCTGCGGATACCGGGTACGAGCGCATCGGCCGGGTCTACTGCGAAGCGGTGCCAGGGAATTCACCGCTCGCGGGATCGTGGTCGCCGCCGGCGCCTTGGGTACCAACGAACTACTGGCCGCCTGCAAGCGCCGTGGTTCCCTACCCGACCTGTCCGACCGGCTCGGCGATGTGGTCCGCACCAACGACGAATCCATCCCCGCCGCCACCACTCTGGCCCGTGACTCCGACTACCGCAGCGACGTCGCCATCACTTCCAGCATCTTCCTCGACGACCACACCCACGTCACCAACAACACCTACGGCGACGGTGGCGGCCTCCTAGCCCTCACCTACGGCCCCGCCACCACCGCTCACACCGCGTTTGGCCGCTGGGCCCAATTCCTCCGCACCTACCCCGGCTACCTCCTCCAACTGCTCCGCACCCGGCAATGGTCCCGCCGCACCATCATCTTCACCGTCATGCGCGGCACCGACGTATCCCTACGCCTACGAAGAGGATTCGGCCCCGGCCGCCTCCAAACCGAATCCACCGGAACACCCCCCGACGGCATCTCCGCCATAGACATCGCCCGCCAAATCTCCACCCTCGCCGCCCGCCGCATGAACGGCCGCCCCCTGGCTTCCCTCGGCGAAACCCTCGGCTCAGCCCCCATGACCGCCCATTTCCTCGGCGGCGCAGTAATCGGCCGCGACCCCACCCAAGGCGTAATCGACCGCCACCACCGAGTCTTCGGCTACACCAACCTCCTGGTCTGCGACGGCTCCGCAGTCCCCGCCAACGTAGGCGTAAACCCCAGCCTCACCATCTGCGCCATGACCGAAGCCGCCATGTCCCACATCCACCCCGCAAAACCAAAAGCCTCAAAGACAAAAGCCTCAAAGACAAAAGACGCCAGGAGGAGGAGATAGGACGTGGTTGGGTTGGGCTCGCCCACCACCGGTCCCAGCCGCCTATCGCTCGGCCGTTCGTCGGCCCGGCGTGGGCAGGCGGCCCACCTTCGTCCGGCTCAGCGCTGACGGACAAAAGCCAAAGAAGAAAAGCGGAAAAGACAAAAGGCGCCAGGAGAAGGAGATAGGACGGGGCTGGGTTGGGCTCGCATACCGGCGGTACCAGCCGCCTCACGGCTCGGCCGTTCATCGGCCCGGGGTGGCTGTCAAAGAACAAGGACGAAGAGCGAAAACAGGTTCAGTGCGGAACCGATACAGGGTGCGCGGGTAGGCGGCGTAGCCGCGTTTGCGCACCGGCTGGCGGGCTCGGGCGGGCGGCGTAGCCGCGTTTCCGGATCCGCTCACGGGGCGCGGCGCGTGCGGGAACGGTGGGTGGGCGGGCGGGGCGGGCGATCAGCGCGGTGGTCTGGCCGCGCTCTGAATCTGCTGGCCGGTGGTGGCTTTCGAATACCGAGCGGACGAGCGCCCGCAGTACATCGCGATCCGACTGGCCGAAGTAGGCTTCCACGCCGCTTTTAGACCTGGTCGACGGTGCGGTACGGGTGTGCGGCCCGATCGTTCCTTCACGCGGAACAAGCGGATCGCCGCCCGGAAGGCGGTGGCTACGGCCAATAAGGAAGTGGTGACGGCTACCGCTACCGGGATTTCAGTGCTCTATGGAGTTGTCAAAGAACGTTCGAGAAGGCTTGCAACGCAGAGTGGAGAGATCCGGCTTGTCTCGAGTCTCTAGGCTTTTGGCTCTTTGGTTCTTTGGGCTTTGGTTCTTTGGGTCTTGTCTCGAGAAGGTGATGCGTGCAGTCCGTGGGCCGGGATCGGCGGCTGACGGTAGGCGGCTTGGCGTCAGCCCAAGTCCGGTAGGGCAGGCGACGCCACCACACCTCCATTGCCCTGCGAACGCCAGCTGTACATCCGCGGCCCGGGGTTCATGCGACCCGTGAACCCCACTGTTGGCAACTGGAATCCACCGCCGCTGCTGCCAACCCAGCCAAGTGATGACGCTGGTTCACCTGTGGCGTGCCGGACGGATCAACATGCTTCGGCGCGATCCAGCCGCAGCGGCCCGAGAAGCCGGAATCCTTACCCATGACCACGGTCTTCCAGCCATCGGCGGAATCGTTGACCAACGCGTGGCAGTGATCGCACGCCAGAGCAAGATTCGACAGATCGGTAGGACCGCCGTCGGCCCAGTCGGTGATGTGGTGAGCCGCGCACATCGAGGCGGGTGCATCGCAGCCGGGACGCGTGCAGCCCTTGTCGCGGGCGATGAGGGCGAGGCGTTGGCCGGGGCTGGCGAGACGCTGGCTCTTGCCCAGGAACAGTGGAATGCCGTGCGCGTCAAGCACTGCCAGCACCGGGCGGGTGCCTGCCGCCATCTTCAAGGCTTCGTTGATCGAGACGTGCCCGCCGGTGGCGGTGGTCGCCAGGCCCGCACCACGCTCCAGATCGGCCAGGCTCATGGTGAGGATGACTTGGGTCTTGAGGCCACGGTGCTGACCGAACCCGGTTGCCGCACCGGGCATGTCGCACGTTGCAGGCTCGCCGCTCTCGGCGGCGCACTTGCCCGGAGCGGCCGGGGCAGCAGGCTGCAGCAGGGCGTACAACGCGTCGTGGGTGCGCTGACCGGCGTCACGACGGTCGCGGCGGGCGGCGTCGTCGAGAACCTTCGAGTCGATCGACTTGACCGACAGGGCAAGCGGTTCGGCGTCGTCGAGGTTGCACATGCCCGGACGCGCGTACTTGGCCAGGAAGGCATCCAGGTAGGCGCGCAGTTCCGGGGTCAGCCAGCCCTCGATCTTCGACATGCCGTCCACACCTGGGCGGCCGATCGTGATGCCGCGACGGCGGCGACGGTCGGCGTCGGAGATGACGGTGCCTTCCGGATCGAGGCGGGCGAGGATTTCGCGGCCGATCTTCGGCAGGTCGTCGGGGTGGCCGGTCAAGCAGTGCTCGAGCAAGTGCTGCTCGGTTTCGGCGTAAGCCTCGGGGGCGATGTCGGCGGGCAGGTGAGTCATGACCTCCACCAGGTGGCGGACGTGGTCGCGTGAGATTGCGCCTGACTCATAGGCTTCCGCGGTTGCAGACAGGGCTACCGGACGGGGCTTGCCGGTGGAGGTGAGGAATTCGCCGCAGGCCTCGGTGATCTTCACGCGGCCGGCGGCGTCGTAGCGGGACAGGCCGAGGGTTTGGCGGAGGAACTCCTTCAACGAGCCTGCACCGGTGGACTGGGCGAGGCCGCGGTTGGCGATCTCGATGATGAGGGGTGAATCCAGGGCGGAGAGTTGGCGTTTGCAGGTTTCGAGGTCGCGCAGGAACTCCATGAAAGCAGAGTCGGGCAGTGAGTTCAGGCCGTCGTGCTGGACGGCGTCGGTGAGTTGTTGGACTGCTGTCACCAAGGTGGTGATGCCGCAGGTGTCGAGTCGATCCCCCTTCGAATGCATGTGCTAATTCTACCGCCGCGCAACACCCCTGGGAACCCGAAATGTCCAGTATGGCAACATAATTCGATCGAAGTTAGGCCGTGTCAAGATCGGCGACGAGTACCTGGATCAGGCGGGTGTAGCGGCGAGCGCGAACCGGGAGGTCGGTTGCGCCAGCGGCATCGACCAGCCGTGGATTCTTGAAGCCGACAGTCCGGTGGCGGTAAGTCGCGGAACCACCGTCCGCGGCAAGGATATTGCGGACCCAGTCGGCGTTCGTGCCATATATAAGGGGAACGATGAGGAGGGAGTCGTCGTAGTGGGCCACGACGGGGGTGGTGAAAGGCGTCCCGGATTTGCGCCCCCGGTGGTGAATCAGGCTGTAGGGCGGCAGTTTTCCGGCGTAGAGGCGCGCCACGCGGTTGGTGACGCGTCGGTTGAACGCCGGTAGCCATGCGGGCGCGATCCCGTCCCCGGTCGTGGTGTCGCGCAGCCAGCGCAGGGGACCGCGCCGCCAGGTCTCGGTTTCGGGTTCGATACCGAAGGTCATGAGCAGCATGGCGAGCATGTCGTAGTGACCGACCAGCATGCACAGGTCGACCAGCTGGGCATGCGAAAGATGTTGCAGTAGAGCCGCGCTGGTCGGCTCGCTGATCATCCGGTCGGCGCAGAGTTCGTCCACGGCGTGTATCAGCATCCGCTGGGCCGGTGTCCAACCCGGCGCATCGGGGCCGCGGGTGACGCGCTCCACCGTCTCCAGTGACAACCCGCTGAAACGTGAGGCGTACACGTGGTGATGCCATTCGTAGCGGGCCCGTGCGTTCCAAGCCGTGCGCAGCGTCGCCAGCTCGCAGTCGACGCGAGACAGCCTGCTGCGCAACACCACCCGCAGGCCGAGCGGGGCGTAGCACAGCGCCATCGCCCCGCTCAGTCCCATCACCTCGAGCAGCTTGACCCGTCCGCCGCCGCCGATCCCGCCCCCGGCGCGGGATGCCAGCCAGGTGAACGTGTGCGTGCTGCGGAACCGCCCGAGCTCGGGAGCGAGCTCGGCGCGAGCGCCCCGCCAGTGCGGCGAGGCGTCGAGTCGAGCCGCGACATCGGTTTTGACGATCACGGCGATTCCTTCGTGAGAGAGTGCGGCGTCAGCCGAGGAGTTACATCCTCGGCCAAGGAGTTTCGGCCTCAGCCGACGGTGCGGGCGGTGAAATCGGCGATGGCGACGCCGACCGGGTCGGGGCTGCCGTCGTTCTGGGTCTCCGCCCCGGCGAGCGTGTCGATATGGGTGTAGCCGGGCACGATCACCCGCTGGAAGTGCGGTGCCGTCGGGATGATCGAGGCCGCCAGATCCTGGGCGTCGAGAATGTCGTGCACGATGCTGTCACTGCCGTTGATGGTGATCATCGGCTTCTGCATGACCTCGGCGTTGTACTTGATGTTCGACAGCGAACCGGTCCGGCTGCCGCCCAGCGCGAGGAACGTGTCGTACAGCACCCGGGTCGGGAAATACCATTCGGTGAATCCCAGTGGCCCGGTGACCATTCGGGCGAAGTCGTTGATGTCGACGACTTCCTTGGACGGGTCGGTGTAGAACGTGGTCGGGGTGTGGCGGTAGTCGTCCCAGCTGTAGAGCGTGTTCGGATCGACCGGGCCCACCCGCTTCTCGTGTCCGAGCGCGCCACCCACACCCAGGCCGACGAGCGGAATGTTCTGTAGCCCATCCGGTAGCGGGAAGGTCTTCTCTTCCACCGGGCCACCCGCCAGCGTGCCCAGGCTCACCTGGTCCAGGCCGATGTTCATGCCGTTCTTGCTGAGGAGCTCGCCGAACGCCGCCTGATTGGTGAAGCGGAAGTCACGCAGGTTGTTCGCGCCGGTGAGGAAGTCGGCCCAGGTGTTGGCGCCGCCGACACGGAAGGTGCTGTCCAACCCCCACGTCACCGGAAGACGTTTCAGCACATCGGATTCGGCGTCGGGCTCGAACTGGGCGGCCAGCCCGAGAATCGCCAGCGCGTTGAACGTCTGCGGGTTGAAGATCGGGATCAGCGCATTGTCGGCCGGTGCCAGGCCGAACTTCAGCAGCGCCGTCGAAATCGCCTCCGGCAGCGCCGTTCCCAGCTCGCTGAGCTTGGCGAACAGCGGATCGACCTTCAAACCCACCGGGTCCGCGGTAACCAGCGTATCCAGCGCGACGAATCCGGCGCACTGGTTGTACCCCGCATCGGCCCGGTTGCCGGTGAAGTCCGTGGCCGCGAAAAGCCCGGTCAGCAGTCCGCCCTGGGAATGCCCGCCGCACAACGTCTTCGTCTGCCGGAACCCCTGATCGGGCAGTTCCCGGGTGAGCAGCTCGTACTCGTCCTGCGAGGTCTGCGCGACACCGAAGTCCGCGCCCATCTTGTCGCCCCACAGCCCGCGCCAGCCCGGGAACGTCTTCCCGTCGATCTCCTTGCCGTTGTAGTAGTAATCGAGGGCGAGGCGATAATCCCCGGCCGCGCGGGCGGCGTCGATGCCGGTGTTGTCCTGCTGGCAGACGCCCCGCCGGGCGATGGACCACCACTCCGCCTTCTTGTCCTCTCCGGCCAACCGGTGCAGCGTGTTTCGCGCCACTCGATCCATCGAGTACGCGCTGCCGGTCGCGCCCGGCTGCATCACCAGCACGGCGTCGGCCTGCTCGGGATCCTCGGGTCCGTCCGTGAGCTTGTAGCGCAGGTAGCTGATCTTGTCGCATTCCGGCGGGTGTGGGCCCGCGGACGGCAGCATCGGGCTGTCCAGGGTGATCTCGCGGACCTCGATGCCGCCCCAGTTCTCGACGACCTGCTCGGTGCGCCCGGGTGTTTCGGCGGTGGCGAGACCGGCCGCGACCAGGCAGCTCGAGGTCGTGACCGCCACGGCGGTCAACGTCGTCAGACTGCGCAGGGCCGTCCGGCCGCGCAGGCGGGTGGGGGATCGCATCGGTGGGATACCTCTGTTGTCGTGTCGGTCAGTTGACGAAGCGGAAGCAGGTGCGCTGCCCGGCATCTCCGGGCTGCATGGCGCGATGGCACACCATGGCGTAGTCGCGGCCCGGATGCTTCGACAGGTAGTTCCAGATGCTCAGGTTCGAGTGCAGCGGGACCACCTCCTGCGTGCCGTCCTTGAGATACAGCGTCATCTCGGCGTCCACACCGTTCGGGTCGCCCAGCTTGAGATCGGCCAGCCAGCCCAGCGTCCAGATCGGCAGGTCGGGGCTGACATACCAGTTGCCCGCGTCGTAGGTGGCCCACTCCGGCGTGAGATCGGTGTGCTTGAAGTCGAATCCGGCCAGGTTGACGTTGAAGTTCAGCGGCGGCAGCCACCCGGCGCTGGTGCTCAGGCCCGGTGGCAGCGGTGCGGGCTGCGGCGCTGCCGGTTCGTTGACCGCAGGCGGGGGAGCGTCGGCCGGGGCGGGAGTATCGGCGAGCGCCGGGGTGGCGGGCACCACCGCGAGGGCGGCCAGGGCCGCGCCGGACAGCATCCGGCGGGTGAAAGAGGCAGTCATGAAAGGGCTTTCGTCAGTCGTTGGGGAAACGCAGGCAGGTGCGAGTCCGGTACGGGTCGGTGGTGATCTCCGCGCACACCTCGGCGTACACGCCCGCGGGACGGCTCGCGGTGATCGCGTAGATCACCGGCAGTCCGCAGGTGGTGCCCACCGGTACCAACTCCGGTGCGCTGCCGTCCTTGGGATAGAAGGCGTACTGTCCCGAAACACAGTGCCCGCCAGCGGTTGTCGCCAGCACACCCAGCACTCCCGGTGCGACGGCCGGGGTCAGCGTGCCGATGTCACCGTCGAACACCGCACCGGCCGGGGCCGTGGTGAGGTGGTTGATGCTGGTGCCGCCGAAGCTGGTGCCCCACGACAGCATCGGCTCCACCGCGTTCGCCCCGGGTGCGCCGAGCGACGCGGTGACAGCGAGGGCGCTCCCGGTCACCGCAAGCCCGGCCGTGATCATGCTCTTCATCGATCCTGTTGTCCTTCATCGGGATTGAGGGGAATGCGGTTGCGCAGCACGGCCACGGACTCCGACAGCATGCTCATCGTGATGATGTCGTCATGGCGGTCGTTGTCCAGGTGCGCGGCCTCACCGGCCTGCGAACCCAGCCCGATCGTGTGCTGCTCGACATAGCTGAAGGTGCGGTCGCCGTTGTTGCGATAGACCATCGCGGTCGACGGAACGTATTGCATCGCGGCGATATCCTTGCGACCGCTGCCGGTGAAGTCGCCGATCGCGATGGCGCACGGGGCGATCGGGCCGAAGGTCATCTGCGGCGGCCCGAAATTGCCGTGGCCGTCGCCGTACATGATCGAGAAGCTGAATGCGGCGACATTCGCGGAGATGACATCGACATTGCCGTCGCCGTCCATGTCGACGACCTTGAGGTCTTCGTCCGGCAGCGGCAGCAGATTCCAGCGCGGCGGCAGGAACCCGCCGTGATGGTCGTTGATCAGCACCCAGAACCCGGTGGTGCCCAGATCGCCGGTGATGATGTCGTCGTAGCCGTCATTGTCGACATCGGCGACCAGCACCGTGGAGCGGATCAAACCCGCTGCCAGCCACTGGGGTTCGGCGAAGTGACCGGTGCCGTCGTTGTGCATGACGCCGATCGCGCCGGGCGCCGGCACCAGATTGTTGAAGGCGAGATCCAGATGCCCGGTGTGGTTGAAATCGCCGAGCTCCACACCCACCGGCAGCCCGCCGGTGCGGTAGGTGACATTGGGATTCGGGTCGCGTGAGTACACCCGGTCGACGGTGAAATTGCCGCTGCCGTCGTTGAACAGCACGGTGATGCTGAGCTGATTGCTCACCACCAGGTCCAGATTCCCGGTGCCCCGCAGATCGCCCGCGACCACGGCGTTCGCGCCGATCTCGGTGGGAATGAACTGGGTTCGGTGCAAATGACCGTGCCCGTCGCCCCGCAGGATCGCGACCCCGCCCGCCACGCCCGTGGCGGCCACCGACTGATTGCCGTCGTGGAAGAAGTCGCCCGTGGCCATGGTCTGCGAGCCGTACCCGGCGCCCAGCCCGCCCGCGTAGTACTCGACCGAATCCTCGAACACCGGATCCGGTCCCGTGGACCCGGTGAGGCTGGACCCGGTGTCCGGGGCGGCGCTCACCACGCCCGGCACGCTCAGCCCGGCCAGCGCCAGCGAGGCCGCCAGCGCGCCGGTGGTGAGCAGCGTCTTGTGTTTCGACATGTGTTGCTTTCCTGAGGAATTCGGCGTCACTGCGGGGTGCAGTCGTGCCAGCCGGGACTGGAGGTGAGGTTCTGGAGGAAGATCTGCGGCCGCAGCACCTGCTCGAGGGTGGCGCGGTCGGGGATGGTCACGCACAGGCTCGGCCCGTCGTGGCCTTGCGGCGCGTACTCGGTGGCCACCGCCCGCGACAGGCCGTCGATCGGCGTGCTCAGCGCGTCACAGGCCGCTTGATCGGTGTCGGCGCGGCCGTAACAGTTGAACCACGACATGGCGTAATGCACCGACAGCGCAGGCGATTTCACGTTGTGCGGCACGCCCAGCCAGTTGATGGAGTCGCCGTGGCTGCCGCCCTCATAGGTGACCGTCATCATCGGCGAGGTGCTGCGCGGGTCGCGCCGTTCGAAGTCGTAGAGGTCCTTGGTGCCGATCGGGCCGTCGGTCGCCGAGAGGATCGGATTCGGGATGATGAGACCGTTCTCGTTGAGCCCGGGGATATCGAGATCGGCGGTCTGGTACTGCACCGCCGCCGACGCCACCGACTGCGTGAACCCGGACATCCCTACGAACGAGTCGACCCGGGGGATCGGCCGGCCGTCGTAGCCGTGGCCCTGATCCTGCCAGCGCAGATACGAGGACATGCCGATCGAGCCGACCGACTGACCCCACAGGTTGATGTGGTCGAGATCCAGCAGATCCAGCCACGGATTGCGCTGATTCTCGCCCTCGGGCGCATACGCCGGATTGATCCGGACCAGGCGCGGATTCTGCAGGCGCAGCAGGTTTCCGACCTCATTGTTCAGATCGCTGATGGCCGTGATGTCCTGCCCCGCGACCCAGCGCGTCACATCCTGCGCGTCCAGGCACGAACCCGGCGCGAAGCAACCCCACGACGCCAGCAGCGGCGTGATCAGATCCAGCGCGTTGCCGTCACTGCCCGGCTGCCCGGCCTGCGCGAAGGTGAAGCTGATGAAGCCGTTGCGGGCCGCGCCCATCGCGTACATGCCCACATCGCTCTGATGCTCCGACGCGCCCGGGAAGCCGATGGTCACCGGATACTTCTTGGTATCGGGATGATCCGGATCGACACCGGCGGGGAAGAACACCTTGCCCGCCAACGAGATTCCGCGCGCGTTCACGATCCGGAACTTCTTCACAGTGGCCTCTTTGAACGCCGCCCCGGATTCGGCGGGGGCACACGAGCCGTCCTCGGTCTCGAACCACACCGTGCCGTCGGGGTTGTTGCACGGCAGCCGGTACTGCGCTTGCGCGTAGCCCGGATCGTCGTAGTCGTCGTCGTGCAGCGCGTCGTCGGCGTCCGCGACACCGAAGCGCCCGTTGTGATTCCAGTCCGGAATGTAGGCCGGATGCGTCGGCAGCCCGAGCCCGAACGGCGCGACATGGGTCAGCGCATCCCAGAACTTCTGCGCGGCCGCCGCGGCACCCGACGCGCCCTGCGGGGTGTGCCAGGTCTCGGGCTTGGTCAGGTCCACGAACGGCTCGGACAACCGGCCCGCCGTATCGAGAATGCCTGCCTGCACGAAGTATTGGAGCTGCCCGGGTGTCATCGCGTCGACGAAGGTCCCGGTGAACAGCTGCCCGATCTCGGTGAACACGTACGACGGGTCCGGCGGCTGCGGCCCGGGATAGGCGTCGGCCTGCGCGGGGGCGGCCGACAGTCCGCCCAGCGCCAGCAACGCCACCGCCGGCAGCGCTGCCAGACCACGAATACGACGGGCTCTACGCACCCGGACCTCCTGGTTCACCTCGTTCGCGGCCCGGGTCGACTGTGACCCGGGTCTCTACGAATTGAACTGGCTCAGACAACCGCGGGGCAGTTCGCCGGAAGACAGGTGGTTGACATAAATCGACAGATTCCCGGCGGCTGATAACGACAACAACTTGGCTGATCACGCCCTCGTGCCCGGTGCGCGTCCTGGATTTCACTGTCTGATGCACCGCGGAACAAAGAGGAGGGACCCATCGTGAACGTTTCGACCCGGGCTCGGATTCGCTGCGCCACGGCACTATTCGCCGTCGGCCTGCTGGGCTGCGCCGCCGCCCCCGCCGTCGCCGACCCGCCCGAACCCGCGGCGACCGCACCCGCCACCCCCGATGTCGTGGATCCGGCCTACATCCTGCAGAACATGGCCATGCTGCTGCAGGGCTATCAGCACGACTGGGCGCAGCCGGCCGAATGGCAGTACTGGATCGCCCACCTGACCAGCCTGCCCGGCCGAGCCTTCGCCGACCTGGCGCCCATGCTGGATCCCGTGCAGTACCAGGGTCCTGACGGGCAGCAGAAGCTGCGCGACAATATCCAGAAGGTGCTCGACGAAACCGTCCGTCAGCTCCCGACCGCCCTGGGCGCACAACCGATTCCGGCGAACCGGCTGTTCCTGCCGAACTGGAGTCACAGCGGCGTCTTCGGCGACGCCGCCGACAATGTCCTCGACGGCGACTCGCCGACCACCAGCCCCGGCAATGTCGGACTCACCGGCGCGTTCCGCTACCCCTGCATCCAGCCCGACGACACCGTGCTCTACGAAACCCGCAGCGGCGACTGCGTTCCCGGCGACACCCCGGGCGCGGACTTCAAACTCGGCGAGGCCCGCAAGATCCAGATCGTGAACTCGCGCGGCCTGCGCATGGCGGCGACACTGTGGCTGCCCGAGGACGCGCTCGGACCGAATCCGGGCCGCAAGTTCCCGATGACGGTGTTCTCCAATGGCGCTGTGGTGCCGCAGTCTTCGTACTACGCCTACACCATGACCGCGGTCCGGCACGGCTACATCGGACTCACCTACGACGAGGCCGGGCAGGGTGCGAGCGACGGCACGGTTCTCGACGAGGTCGTGCCCTACAACACCCCGCACTGCTTCGCGTCGGGCCCGTGCCGAGACATCGAGGACGTGGTGCGCTGGGTGGTCGGCGACGACATTCTCCCCGCATCCGACACTCAAACCCTGCTCGGTGACACCTCCAACCTGGTCGGCTTCTGGAACACCGTGCACATTCCGCGCGTCGGTCAACGCTACGACCCCGCGTATGCCCCCGCCGGTGACAACGACCGCAACCCCCTGCTGGATCTCGTCGACACCGACCGGATCGGGCTGATGGCGCAGTCCATGGGATCCATCGCCACCAGCCACTACCTCTACGACATCGGCCAGGGGCAGGGCATGGATGGCCGTCCGCTCCCGAAACCCGCTGCGGCGGTACTCATGTCGGGCTTCGAACCGAGCTTCGGCAATGTGCCCACCCAGATCCAGACCGCCGACACCGACATCCCCGGCGTGACCATCGGCGGCGTCTTCCCCGTCAATGACATCAATCTCGCCGGTGCGCACATCGGCTTCGACCCGACCGACGGTCCGCTGGGCGGCAAATCCTGGTACGACTGGGTCCGCGCCAATGCCCGCGACAACGCGCCCCTGCAATTCCTGGTGCTGAAGGGTGGCAGCCACGGCGACACCTCGAACATCGACTTCGCCACGCCGCGCGCAGTCGGATCCTGGGCCGCCTCAACCCATTTCGCGGTCGACTGGCTCGACTGCAATATCCAGAAATCCGCGGATGCCTGCGCCCGCGCCACCACCCCCGACGCCAACCTCTCCGAATCCACCGCGGCCGAGGTCTCGCCCCAGGGTGCGGCCGGGCCGAGCTACTGCATCACCTCGCCGGGCCGCAACGACGCCGAAACCCTGCTGTTCACACCGTTGAAGGTCGCGCTGTCACGGCTCTACGGTCAGGCCGACCCGGCCCTTTGCGTCCCGGCGGGAACCCCCATCCCCTTCAATCCGTGACCGCGGCGCGCTAGCAGCGTGTCGAGGGCGAACATGCCAGGGCCCAGCACGGCGATGAGGAAGAACGACCAGCAGAACAGGACCGCCGGTTCGCCGCCGTTGACGATCGGCAGGATGCCGTGTTTCAGGTGCACGGTCAGGAAGGCGTAGGCCATCGCGCCCGAGCACAGTAGAGCGGCGAGCCGGGTGCCCAAGCCCAGTGCCACGGCGGCCCCGGCTACCAGTTCGATGATGCCCGCCCACCAATGCGGCCAGCTGAAGAGAGCGGGCAGGTGGCCGTAGGGGTGGACGGGCTTTCCGAACAGTTCGGAATAGCCGTGCAGGGCGAAGGAAATGCCGATCAGAATGCGGAACAGGCCCAGCACGATCCCGCCGAGCGTAGTGGGTTCGGTGCGGGGTCGCGTCTCCGTGGTCAACAGGTGCATGACACATCTCCGAGTGGTCGATCTCGGGTGAGCAGGGGGCCTCACCTGGACTGATACCACGACGCAGCATGCCGGATCGTTCAGCGGACCGAGTTATTTGAGGGGGAGCGCGCCGTCCATACCGCCGACGTCGGTGACCTTCCAGTCCGAGCCGCTGTCCACGGTCACGTTGTAGGTGACCGTGGTCTGCGCGCCGTCCGGGTTCTGCGCATTGGTGGACGTGACGTTGATGAAGACATTGACCTTGTAGATGCCGGCGGACTCCGACATCACCTTGGCGGTGATCGGTGCGGCCGTGGAGGTCCACTTCAGCGGTGTCAGGATCTCCTGCAGCTTGGGCGCGGAGGTGTCGAACTTGTTGGCCAGGGCGGGCGCGGTATTCGCCTTCAACCGGCCCACCCAGGAGTTGAAGTCGGCGAAGTTGACCGTGGACGCGCCGACCGCGTAATCGGTGGCGACCTGTTCGGCGTGCCGGTCGTCGGCGGCCCGGGCATCGCGGTGGGAGATATCGCGGCGTGCGGCGATCAGGAACCCGGACACGGTCACGGTGCTGATCGCCAGCACCGCCACCGCGGCCGTCCAGCCCAGCGACGACACCGACAGCGATACGGTCCGCTGTTGCGGGCGGGCCGGTTTCGCGGGCACTGCGGCCTCGGTCGTCACTGCGGCCTCAGCAGGCTGTTCGGTGTCCGCGTCCTTGTCCATTGCTACTCCCAGGTTTTCGTGTGGTGGCTACTTCACCGAGATCTGCAGGCGCAGAGTCCCGTCGGGGCCGGTGGTGTGCAGGGCCTGCGTGATCAGGGCGCCGAGATCGAGCTTGCCCGCGGCGTCGGTGCCCGCGGTGACCAGCGGCTGGAACAGCGGAATGAACGGTGAGAGTGCGGGTCCCAGTTCCTTCAACCGGGTCGTGAGCTGATTGAGCAGCGGCACCAACCCGATCGTGTCCGGGGTGTCCACGAGATAGTCGCCCGGCACATCGCCGACCCGGATGACCCGGGCAATGGCCTCGGCCACGTCGGCGACGCGCGGCCCGAACTCCGCCCACGGCCCGGACGCGTCCACCAATGCCGGTCCCGCCCAGGACATATCGGTGGCATGCTCCTGCAGGGAGGTCAGCAGCCGGTGTAGGGCGTCGGTGCGGCTGAGCAGGGTGGCGGCCAGCAGATCGGTGGAGTGCGAGAGCTGCGGAATGATCTGCTCGGTCCCGGCCAGGGCGCGGCTGAAGGTGTCCACGATAGAGGTCAGCGCGGCCGGATCCACCTGTCGCAGCAGGGCGGTGAGGGTCTTGGCGACCTCCGGGATGGACAGCGGCCGGGTGACCTGGTCGGCCTGCACGGTCTGGCCGTCGCGCAGATACGGTCCGTCGCCGCCGGTGGGCCGGAAGTCCAGCGACGGCTCACCCAGTGCGGACAGGTCGTCGATGCGGGCCGGACTGCCCACCGGGATGCGGTATTTCGCGTCCACCCGGAAGTCGACCCGGACGCCGGACCCGACGTGCCGTACCGCTGTCACCTGCCCGACCTCGATACCCGACAGCAGCACCTTCGAGCGGGGCAGCAGCCCACCGGATTCCGGCACCGACAGGGTGACGCGGATTTCGCGGTGGAACCACTGCACATCGGCCACCCCAAAACCGAGGTAGAGGGTGCCTGCGATCAGGATCACCATGATGCTGCCCAGCGAGACAAGGGAACTCGGCTTCATCGCACCAGACCGATCATGCGCAGCGCCCGGGCGACGGCGTCGACCTGCGGGTCACCGGCCAGCGGTGGTGCACCCTCGACGGTGATCCCGGTGATGTTCACCTCGGGCTTCTGTGCGAAGGGAACCACCTTGTCGCGCACCAGCGCCACGAGCCGATTCAGGTTCGACGGCGCACTCAGATCCAGCGGATTGGACCCGAACAGTAAGGGCACGAACGCTTTCGCGGTGGCCTCACCGGCGGTCAACAGTGGCCCCAGCCACCGGATCGCCTGGGCGATGATGCTGAGATTGCCGACCACGCCGAGGGTTTGGATGAGTGAGTTCGCGTCGGCGGGGATCTCCACCGATCCGCGCGGGCTCAGCAGCTCGTCGAGCTGGCGCGGATTGTCCAGCACTGCACCGAGATTGGCCTGTATGCCGTCCAGGAAGCGGTCGACGGTGTCGAGATTGCCGCTCACGTCCTCGATATCGTGGCCGAGGGTGCCGAAGATGCGGGCGGTGTCGGCGGGCTGCTCGGGCAGCACCGCATTGGACTGGTCGATGATCTGCTGCACCTGATGCAGCGCGCCGCCGCCGATGAACTGCGACAGCCCCGCCAGCAGATCCTCCACCTGCAGCGGTGCCTTGGTCCGGTCCAGCGGGATGCTGCCGCCGGGGGGAATCGTGTGGTCGAAACCCGTGGTGGGCGTGGTCAAGCCGATGAAGACGTCGCCCAGAATGGTGTTCTGCCGCAATTGCGCGGTGGTGGTCTCGGGCAGGCGCACCGAGGAAGAAATATCCACCACCGCCTCCACCCGGCCGGGCCCGGCGGCGGACGGATCGACCACTCGCACCGAGCGCAGGCTGCCGATCTTGGCGCCGTTGGCGACCACCTTCGCCTGCGCGGGCAGATTCAGGGCATTGGCGAATTCGATGGTGACGGCATAGGTGGGGCCCGACACCGTCGCGCCCGGCATGGGTACCTTGGCCGGATCCAGCGCGCACCCTGTCATGGTCGCGGCCAGGCCGAGCGCGAGCCCGGCGTAGAGGCCGTGGCGGCGGTAGTCCGAAAGAGTCATCGCGCACCTGCCAGTCCGAGCACGAGGGGGACGAGATTCACCGCGGCCAGCCCGCCCGACGCGCTGCGGCACTGCCCGGGTATCGCCACGGCACACACCTGGTCGGCCAGGTCCTGTGGCAACGCGACCTTCGGTGCGGCATAGGTGATGCGGACCTGGCCGGTGTCCGGATCGACGGTCTGGCCGAAGGCGTCGGCCAACGACGGAATCATGTCGATGATCTTTTTCAGCGTGCCGATGTTCGCCGACAACAGCTTCAGGTACGGGATGATCTCGTCGAGCCCCTCGAGGATCTCGTGCCCGTACTTGTGCGAAATATTGTTGAACATGGGGAAATCCACCAGCAGTCCGTTGAGCAGCTGCACGGCGCTGGCCCACACCTCGTTCACCAGGGTGATGCCCGGCGCGAAATCGGTGATCATGTGTTTGATGTCGGCCCAGTTGACCGAGATGCTCGCGGCCAGCGCGGCGAAGGCGTCGATGAGATCGCCCAGATGCCCGATGGCGGCGTCGGGCTGCCGCAGCGCGGTGCCGAGATCCTTGATCAGCTGATTGAGCTGCTGGCCGGTGTTGTCGGTGGCGTGTTGGAAGGCGGCGACCGCGTCGCGCACCCGGCTGCTCTCGGCGGGATCGCCGGAGCCGCCGAGCTGATCGGCGAGCCCGGTGAAGGCCCGCAGCGTGTCGGTGATGCTCTTGGGCGTGAAAGTCTTGGTGACGCAGGTGGATCGGTTCCAGTCGGTGCGGGACTTGCTGTCGCCCAGCACCTCCAGGTCGCGATCGGCGAGCAGGGTGTCGGAGACGGTGGTGGCCATGGCGTCACCGCGCAGCGGATGATCGGCCTCGAGGTCGAAATCGACGCGCACGCTGCCCCCTTCAGCGCGCAGCGCGCGCACGGTGCCGACCGGGAGGCCGAGCATGGTGACGTGATTGCCGGGATAGAGGCCCACGGCGTCGGGCATGATCGCGCAGTAGCTCTGCGTCTTCTTCAGTGGATCGAAGGCGATCAGGTAGGCCACCACCGCGACGAGCACCGCCAACGTCACGCCGACGGCGGTGATGAAACCTTGTGATCCCAGTACGCGTTTCACGCCTCAGCACCCCCGGCCCGGGACCGGGACACACACGGTGACCGCGGACTGGTCCACCACGATGCCGCTCGCGGGCGTCACATCCTGCTTCAGCCGCAACTGCAATCCGGTGAGCGTCGCCACCAGTGAATCCAGGCGTGCCCCCAGATCTTTCAGCTGGGGTAGCGCCGCGAGCAGCTTGTCCACCAGCGGCTCCAGCTGGGTGCGCCAGGTCGGTTCGAGTCCGGCGATGCGGGCAAGCAGTTCACCCGCTACCTGCAGCGCCTCCTTGATGGCGGCCGCCTGGCCGAGGCCCTCGGTCTCGAGCAGCCCGATCTTGCGCACGAACGTGCCCAGCAGCGACTTGTTCTTATCGATGGCGGTGAGGAATTCGTCGGTCACCGTCAGCGCGCGCGAGACCTCCGCATTCTGGCGGTCGAGGATGCCGACGAAGGTCTGCGTCGCATTGCCGATGCGGCGCAACGCATCCGGGCTGCCGTCCAGCGAACCTTCCAGGGCCGCCAGGTTCTTGCGCAGCGTGTCCCCGTCGACCTGGGCGATCGGGGTGGCGGCGTCCTGCAGTGTGCGAATGAGGCTGTAGGGCAGGCGAACCCGGTCCGGCGAGATCACCGACTTGCCCAGCGGCTTGTCACCGGCGGGGAAGGCCGCCACGTAATGGCCGCCCACCACCGTCAGCATGCGCACTTCCAGGGTGGTCTGATCGCCGAGCACGACATTGTCGCTGACGGTGAAGGTCATCCGTACCCGATCCGGCAGCAGACGCAGCGATTTCACGCTCCCGACGTGCACCCCCGCGATACGGATCTCATCCCCGGCCTGCACCGAGCGACCCTCGGTCAGGTCGGCGGTATAGGTGGTCTTCCCGATCGGCAGCGCGTACAGCGCGCCGACCGCGATCAGCAGCATGACCAGCGCCGCGGCACCGTACAGGCCCAAGCGCAGGTCCCGGTCACTGCGATTCCTCAGCCATTGCATACGGAAATCCTTTGGCCGGAAACGAGAATCGACAGGGGAGCGGGCAGCTGCGCCTGCCCCTTGGAACACGACAGCTCCAGCTGCCCGGGCGGCACATCCGCCGGCGGCAGCAGATTGCTCATCGACTGCAACAGCCCGGGCAGCGTGCCGAGCAGATCCAGCGCGGCCTGCGGATCCGGGAACAGCTGCCGGATGTCCTTGTCCAGGCTCGGATTGTCGAAGACCGTGAGCCCGAGAATCGACATGATGCTGTTGAGCGGCGCGAGCGTGGACGGGGTGACGGCGGCCAGCTGCAACAGGCCGTCCACCTTGTCCTGAAAGACCGTGAACACATCCGCCAGGCCCTGCAGCAGGGTGATCAGATACGGGGACTTGCCGCCGATCTGATCGGAGATCGACCGCAGGTTGGACACGATGGCGCTGAGCACGGTCTGCCGATCGGTGACGTAGCGGCTGAGCTTCTCGAAAGCGTCCAGGGCGGGCCCGATCCCGGTGCCGTCACCCTGGATCACCGCCAGCACGCTCTCGGCGAACTTGTTGAGCGCGCCGGGGGAGAACTCCTGCAGCACCGGTTGCAGACCGTTGAACAGTTGGGTGATGTCGAAGGACGGCACGGTCTTGTCGACGTCGATGGCGCTGCCCGGCGACAGCCGCGTCCCGGGTGAATCCGGTTGCCGGACATCGATGTACCGCTGCCCGGTGAGCGACTGGTAGCGGATGGCGAGCACGCTCGCGGTGTAGATCGGTCGGTCGGACTGCACCGAGAACCGCACCCGCGCCTGATTACCGCGCAACTCGATGCCGGTGACCTTGCCGACCTGCACCCCGAACATGCGCACGTCGTCCCCGGAACGCAGCCCGCTGGCATCGGTGAATGCGGCACTGTAGCCATCGGTCTTGCCGCCGACCGGCCGCGTGATCGCGGTGATCACGACCGCCAGCAGCACTCCCATGACAGCGGTGAACACCCCCAGCCGCACCAGCACGCCCCGCAGTGTCGGCCGCCTCATCGGCTCGCCCCCGGTGCGGTGAGCGCGGCGAACGCCTGCTGACCCAGCAGTGGTATCGCCACCCCCGGCACCCCGCGCAGGGTCACCGCGACATTGATCGCGCTCCCGTCGGGTCCGGCGGCGAACATCCGGTCCAGGCGATCGATCAGCTCCGACAGATTCGCCTGCGCCGCGGCCGGATCCGGCACCATCGCCGCCATCGCGGACAACAGTGGCGCGAACATGTCGGCGGCCGAGCCGAAATACGTGCCCAGGGTGTCGGCGAGCGCGCCGACCGCCGGAAACGTCTGATTGGCGATCATATTGACCGATGCGTCGTATTTGGCCCGATCATTCACGAACACTTCGATATTCATGATGCTGTCGAAGAGCTTGAAGGTCGCCGAACTGAAGTCTCCGAAACCGCGCAGGAACGACCCGTACTGGTCGATCAGAAAGGACGAGGGGTAGCGCTGGGTATCCGACACCGTGCGGGCCAGCGTGACCACCGCCCGCAGCATCGGCGCGAAGGCCCGCAGATCCGAACTGAACTGGGTGAGCAGCTCGGTGAGCTTCGGGGTCAGCACCTGCGTGGAAGTATCGGTGAGGCTGCGCAGCAGCGCGCCCATGGTGACATCGTCGACGCGCCCGCCCAGATCGATCACCATGCCCGCCCGCAGCGGTAGGCCGCCGGTGCCGGGATGCACGGTGACCGCGCTGATCCCGAAGAGGTTCTCCGGGGCGTAGTCCACGCTCAGCGTGTCGGTCAGTTCCAAGGTCTGCGTCCGGTCCAGATCCAGGCTGAGTAGCTGCCGCCCCTGATCCACCGGCTGTACCGCGGTGATGCGTCCCACCGGCACCCCGTCCAGCCGCACCGTCGTGCCCGCCACGATGCCGTCGCCGATCTCGCTGGTGCGCAACTGGATTCGCACCCGATCGGCGACCGGCGCATGCGAATAGGCGTACCAGGCCACCACCAGCGCCGCGATCAGCGCGACCACCACCACGCCCAGCAGGCGCGCACGGGTGCGGCTCACGGCCACACCGGGAATCGAATAGTTCGGCATACCCCTACCCCGGGAATTCGATCGCGGAATTGACGCCCCACAGCAGCAACGTCAACACCATGTCCAGCGCGATGATGGCGACGAAGCTGGCCCGCACCGCCCGCCCCGACGCGATGCCCACGCCCTCCGGACCGCCGCTGGCGAAGAAGCCGTAATAGCAGTGGATGAGAATCACTGCGACGCCGAACACCAGAATCTTGATCACGGCCGCGAAAATGTCGTAGCCGCTGGCGAATTGGGCGAAATAGTGCCCGTAGATGCCGCTCGCCTGACCGTGCAGCAGCACCACCACCGTCGAACACGACAGATACGTCAGGATCAGCGCGATCAGGAAGGTCGGCACGATCGCGACCGCCCCGGCGATGATGCGGGTGGTCACCACGAACGGCACCGAGCGCAGCCCGAGCGATTCGATGGCGTCGATCTCCTCGGAGATGCGCATGGCCCCGATCTCTGCCGTCATCCGGCACCCGGCCTGCGCCGCGAAACCGATGGCCGCCGCGATCGGCGCCAGCTCACGGGTATTCGCGAATGCCGACACCACCCCGGTGGCCGAACCCAGACCGATCAGATCCAGCGCCGCGAACGCCTGGATGCCGACGCCCGCGCCGATGGCGAGCCCGAGCACGATCAGCATCGGCACCGTGCCGCCGCCCACGATCAACGACCCACGGCCCCAGGTCATATCGGTGATGGTCCGCAGCGTCTGGCCGCGATACCGGCGCAGTGTCAGCGGAATCCCCGCCAGCGCCTGCCACGCGAAGCCGAGCATGAACCCGGCCGTCTCCAACGGCGTCAGCACCGCGCCCCGGTCGCGCACCACGCGGTTGGCGAGGCGGAAACCCTTGGGGGAGTACGGAGTCGGCGGCATCAGGCCACCCGCAACGGCAGGAACATGGTCACGACCTGGGTGATCACCAGATTGGCCACGATGATCGAGGCCACCGACAACACCACCGCCGCGTTCACGCCGTCGGCCACCCCGCGCGGCCCACCCCGCGCCTCCAGCCCGCGCTGGCAGGCCACGATCACCACCAGGAAGCCGAAAAGCAGTGCCTTGGCGAGGGAAATCCAGACATCGTCGAGCACGGTGAACGCGCCGAAGGTCGCCCAGTAGCTGCCCGGGGTGACGTTCTGCGCGCCGATCGCTACGAAATACCCGGCGACCACGCCCACGAAGATGATCAGAATATTGAGCAGCGGCGCGACCAGCAGCATGGCCGCCACCCGCGGAATCACCAGGCGGTGCACCGGATCGATGCCCATCACCCGCAACGCGTCGATCTCCTCGCGCACCGTGCGCGCCCCCAGATCCGAGGCGATGGCCGAGGCCCCGGCGCCCCCGAGCAGCAGCCCGGTCGCGATCGGCGCGCCCTGCTGGATGACCCCGAGCCCGCCCGCCGCGCCGATCAGTGAATCCGCCCCCAGTTGGTGGATGAGATTGCCCACCTGCACCGAGACCACGACTCCGAACGGCACCGCCATCAAGATCGCGGGCAGCGTGGTGACGGTGATGAGATACCAAGCCTGATACAGCATTTCGCGCCACTGGAACTTGCGCGCGAGCACATCGGTGAACCCGCCGCGCACCGCTTCGATGCCGAGTCCGACCGTGCGACCGAAGGTGCGCAGGCTGCCGAGTGCCACCTCGGTGAAGTTCTGCCGCACGATCTGCCACGCGGTTGGTCCCGAGCGTGGACCGGAAGTGGCCGAGCGCGAACGGGTATCAGGAACAGGTTTCATTGATACCTCCTCCCTATCGCGCACCCCGATGTCACGATCTCACTTCGCCCGCGGTCGCGAGCGAAAAACGCTCACCTGTGGCGTTTTCTGCACGCTATGGGCGCCCGTCCGCGCCGACCATGACCTGCCCGGCCATCGCGTTGACAGTTCCTGACGCTGGGGGATCGGCAGGTGCCGACGGATCACCTTGCGGCAGCGGGATTTCGGCGGCGATCGGGCCGCGGGAATGATCGATCGGCGGGGTGAGCCGGACTCGCCCGGGGCGGCGTATGCCATGCTGGATGCCGAGCACGGGTAGTTGATGTGATCGCTCGGCTCGCAACAGAAAGCAAAACAAAGAGTATGTCGCAAGGCAGTGTGAAGTGGTTTGACGGCGAAAAGGGCTTCGGTTTCATCGCGCAGGATGGCGGCGGTCCCGATCTTTTCGTTCATTACTCCGAGATTTCCGGCTCCGGCTTCAAGTCCCTCGAAGAGGGCCAGCGAGTCGAGTTCGAGATCGGTGAGGGCCGCAAGGGCCCGCAGGCCCAGAGCGTCCGCGCTATCTGAGAGCCCGCGAAACGGAACCCGCGCCGATCCGGCGCGGGTTCCGTGCTTTCCGGAGTCGACCGGCTTTCCGGGGCCGACAACCCGATTTTACCTGGCTGTGGCCCGGATCACGGCCGTGTTGCCCGCCTGCGCCCGCGTGCGTTTCTCGGTAGGCTGATCAACTGGCAGGGCGAGTGTTGTTTTCTGTGGGGACAGTTGATCAATGGTGGGGAGGAAGCGTGTCGATGCAGCCCGAGAACACCCATGCACGGCAACCCGAGAACGCGGACATCCGTCCGGAGTGGGCGCCGCTCACCGTTGATCTGGACCGGCCCAGCGCGGCGCGGGTATGGGATTACTTCCTGGGCGGATCGCACAACTTCCAGGTAGACCGCGCCTTCGCCCGCGAGATCATGACCCAGATGCCGAACGCGCCCGTGGTGGCCCGCGAGAATCGGGCCTTTCTCCGCCGGGCGGTCCGCTACCTCACCGAGCAGGGCATCACCCAGTTCGTGGACATCGGTTCCGGCATCCCCACCGTCGGCAATGTGCACGAGGCCGCGCGCGCGATCCGACCCGGCGCGCGCGTCGTCTACGTGGACAACGATCCGGTCGCCGTCACCCACGGCCGCGCGCTGCTGCACGACGACCCCGACACCCTCGTCCTCGAGGGCGACCTGCGCACCCCCGCCGAGTTCCTCGGCCCCGACGGCGCCGGTCAACTCATCGATTTCACCCGGCCGGTCGCGGTCCTGCTGCTCGCGGTCCTGCATTTCGTTCCCGACGCCGACGATCCGTGGGCGATCGTGGCGGGCATTCGCGACCGACTGGCCCCCGGCAGTTACCTCGTCATCGTGCACGCCAGCGCCGAAGCCGAAGCCCACCACGCGGTCGAGGACATGTACCGGCGGACGCCGAGTCCGGTCGCCATGCGCCCGCGCGAAGATATATTTCGTCTCTTCGACGGGTTCGAACTCGTCGAACCCGGCTTGATCGGACCGTCGGAGTGGCGGCCCGAACCACCCGGCACTCCACTCCATCTACGCAGCCCCGGGTATGCCGGGGTGGGGCGCCTGTGATGACCATGCGGCCGGTGGGCGTGACGCGATCGGGGTCACCCGACCGCGAGCACGCCCTGCGCCGCGCCGCCGCCGAGTACCTGCGCCTGCTGGCCGCCGCCGGGTACCACCCGACCGATCCCGCGCTGGCCACCGAACGGGCCACCGGGTTCCTGCGCGAACTCGACCGGATCAGCCACGAACGCACCGAGAATATCGACGCGGCAAGGATTCTCGGCGCCGAGCTGGCCACCGGCGTGCCCGGGCTGCCCACCAGCTCCCGCTTCGTCGGCCCGCTGGCCACCGCGGTGCTGCTGGCCGCCCCGGCCGAGGCCGCCGACGCCTGGGCGCTGCACGCCGGGTACGCGGTCGCCGGATACGCCGAGTCGCTGGCCGAGCGAGCGCTCGGGGAACACGAGACGATCCTGCGTGCCGCGGTCGCCGCCCGTGAACACCGCATCAGCGAGCTGCAGGACCGGCTGCACCACGCCGCCACCCACGACCGGCTCACCGGACTGCCCAATCGGTCCATGCTCGAGGCGCATTGCGCCGAGTCGCTGTCCGGGCCGTTGCCGACCGCCATCCTGGTGGTCGATCTGGACGGCTTCAAGCAGATCAACGACCAGCACGGCCACCGCGTCGGTGACGAACTGCTCATCGCCGTCGCCGATCGGCTGCGCGCGGTGACCGGATCCGACGATTGCGTATGCCGTTACGGCGGTGACGAATTCGTCATCGCGATCACCGGCGAGGACGATGTGGCCCAAGCGATCGCCGATCGCATCTTGACCGATATCGCCCGCCCGTTCCAGCTCTCGGCCGGATCGGTGCAGATTCGGGCCAGCATCGGCATTGCCACCACCACGGCCGACAACCGGGATGCCACCAGCCTGATCCACGCCGCGGACCGGGCCATGTACACGGCGAAATCCGGTGGCGGCCATCGGTATTCCACCGAGTGACATCCGTTGATGGGATGAAAAGTCCCTGGTGAACGCTGTAATCGGCTGGAAAATCGAATGATCGGCGAAGATTCTACGGGCGTGCAGCTTTTCGGAACCAATGTCTCCGAACGGAGTCTGAAATGACTAGGTTTCACTACTCTTCGCGGTCATGATCCAAAACACTCGTCGTGCCGGATTCGTCACCATCGCCCTCGCCGCCCTCCTGGTCGGAGCCACCGGCCCCGCCCTCGCCGACACCCCGTCCGGCTCCTCCACCACCGGTTCCTCCAGCCTCAGCTCCAGCGCCATCACCACGCCGCTGGGCAACTTCTGGACCCAGATCGTCAACACCGTCGGTGTCGCGCTGGGATCCTCCGCGCCCACCCACTGATCCCGAGCCCCCGGCAGCAGTCTGCCGCGCAACAGACAGCGTTGCGCGGCAGGCTTTTCGGCGTTTCCGGATATCGGCGAATTCAGCGCACGACGTCGAAGACGTTCTTCTGCAAGCCGTTCGAGTAGGTGGCGGACTCGACGAGCCGCAACTTCTGGACGTCCTTGTCGGCGTCGCTGAACAGGCGCTTGCCCGCGCCCAGCAGCAGCGGGTAGACGAGCAGGTGGTAGCGGTCGATCAGGCCCGCGTCCGACAGTGCCCGGTTCAGCGACGCGCTGCCGTGCACGATGATCGGGCCGCCTTCGGTCTCCTTCAGGGCGGCAACATCATCGAGGGAGCGCAGGATCGTGGTCTCGCCCCAGTTCGACACCAGGTCGGCCTCTTTCAAGGTGGTGGAGACCACGTACTTGGGCATCACCTTGTAGCCCGCGAACTCGACCATGTCCGGCCACACCGGGCTGAACGCCTCGTAGCTGACCCGGCCCAGCAGGATGGCGCTCGCCTCCTCCTGCTCGGTGCCCTTGATCTCGTAGGCCTCGGGCACGAATTCGACGTTCTTGAAGGTCCAGCCGGAATTGCGGTAGCCGGGCTCGCCGCCGGGGCCCTCCACGACACCGTCGAGGGAAATGAAGGCCGAGGTGATCAGGGTGCGCATGATTTCTCCTTGCTTTCTTGTCAGGGATTTCTTGTCAGGCCACGAGGTCGGTGAGCCAGTGCTGCCAAGCGTTTTCGGCCCCGTCGGTGTCGGTGCCGAAGAGGTGATGGAACATCAGGGTGAGCCCGGTCGGGCCCTGGTGGAAGCTGTAAAGCCCGTCGGCGGTGCGGATCTCGAAGCGTTCGTCGTCCGCCCACACCACCTCGCCGTCCAGCGGCGGCAGACCCTCGGGGCGGGCCTGCACCCGCGCGCCGACCACGAGCGGCGTCGGCAGCGACAGCGCACTGCTCAGTGCCGCCCGAACCTGTTGCGCCGAACCGCCGTTGGCGACGGCGAAGACGGGAACGCCGGTGCGCCCGGCGAAGTGGCGCAGGTACTCGCCCAGGGTGTGCAGGTGGAACGGCCAGCCGCGGCGCAGCGCGTCGTACTCGTCCTGCCAGTCGTCGCCGAGCATGCCGCTGTGCACGACCCGCAGCACGGTGCTGCCGCCGTCGCGGCCCTCGAGCAGATATTCGAAGGCCATGAACCGGCCGTCCTCTGCGGTGCCGGTCCGGGTGGCGAAACGCTTGCCCGGATCGAAGGCGGTGATCGTCGATTCCTCGCGGCGCCCACCGGTTTCCATGGCGGCGGTCCCGCCCTCGCGGGGTTCGACGTCATTGCGTCCCATGAACCAGGAATCGATGCCGGGTCCCGTCGCGATCGCCTCCCATACCTGCTCCGGACTGGCCTGCAGGGTCGTCTCCAGTTCGATCTCGAACGGGTGCGTCATGGTCGATTCTCCTGTGTGGCTTGGGATTCGGCGGGGATTTGATGCAGTCCGACGACGACGCGGTGGTCGCGGCCACCGGTCGCGGACTCGTCGTGATACCGGGCGACCAGCGCCGCCACGGTGGTGGCCAGTTCCTCGGCGAAGGCCGCCCGGTCGGCCGCGGAGGCGAAGCGGACCTGCGCGTCCATACCGAAGGTGGCGACGCGCCGCTGCGCCCGGGCGGCTCCGGTCAGCAGCGTCCCGACCTCCTGGACCAGTCGCGAACCCAAAGCGAGCAGCCAGCGCGCGGACAGTTGGTCGGGGGACTTCGCCGGGTCCGGGGTGACCGCACCGAGCACGCCGGGGGAGATGACGTAGGAGGCGGCGGTCGCGCGGAACACGCGCTCGGTGACATTGCCCTTGCGGCGTTCGGCCTCGAGCTCGACGAGCCCGTACCGCTCCAGCTCCTTGAGGTGGTAATTGACCTTCTGCCGGGGCAGATCCAACCGGGCGGCCAGCATGGACGCCGACCCGGGTTCCGTCAACGCGGCCAGGATCCGGGATCGGATCGGATCCAGGGAAGCCCCGGCCGCGGCGGGTTCGTCGATCACTGCAATGTCGAGCACCGGTCCAGGATGCTACCGACAAAAAAATTTGTCAAGACAACAGATGTTGTCGGTGAGTGACTCAGCTCGGCTGGCGCAGCGGCAGTCCGGCGGCCTTGTAGATGGCGTCGATCGCGGACATATTGGCGATCGCCTCCTCCGGTGTGGTCAGGATCGGCGCGCCCCGCAGGACGGCGTCGGCGAACGCGTCGAGCTGATAGTCGTAGGAGGGGCGGCGGCTGAGCGTGCGCAGCGTGCGACCGGAATCGGTGCGCACCGCCAACAGGTGCCCGAACTGCGGCGCCACCGGATTGAGCAGCCGGACGCTGCCGTGCTCGCCGACGATCGTGGCCGCGATGCGCACCAGATCCTTCGACCACATCGAACAGCGGATGCTGCCGATCGTGCCGGACGGGAAGCGTAGTTCCGCGCGCATCGCCCGATCGATCCGGGCATCGCGCAACTTCGCCTGCGCGACAACGACTTCCGGCTCCTCACCGGCGAAGGTGCGGGCCATGTGCACGGCGTAGCAGCCGGCGTCCATGAGCGCGCCGCCCGCCAGGTCGTAGTTGTAGCGGATATCGCCGAACTTCGGCAGCGGGAAGCACAGCGCGGTGTCGACGCTCACCAGCTTGCCCAATTCGCCTGCGGCGATGATCTTTTCGGCCTCCCGGGTCAGCGGGTGATAGCGGTAGTGGAATGCCTCCATCACCACCCGATCGGAATCCGCCGCCAGCGCGGCGATCTCGCGCGCCTCCTCGGCATTGGCGGTGAACGGCTTCTCGCACAGCACATGCTTGCCCGCCGCGAGCGCGGCGCGGATCCAGCGGCCGTGTAGGCCGTTGGGCAGCGGAATGTAGATCGCGTCGAGATCGGGGGCGTCGATCAGCGCGGCATAGCTGTCATAACTGCGCTCGATCCCGTGCGCGCGGGCGAACTCCCGGGCACGCGCGCCATCGCGGGCCGCGACCGCCGCCACCACGACTTCCGGATTCCGGTGGGCCGGTCCGATCAGCGCGGTCGGCGCGATGTTCGCCGCCCCGAGAATCCCGATCCGCAGGCTGGGGTGCGTGTCGTCGCTCATCATCCGACACTAACAGCGGATCCGGCGCTGCTGAACCCTGCCGAGCGCGAAAACGCAAGTGCTCGACGGTGATCCAGGTGAAGCCGATGACCAGCATGATCACCGTGCCCACGGTGCCACCGAATAATCGGCCCTCGGTGTGATGACACGTCCAGGCGAACAGGGTGACACCGGCCAGCAGCAGCGCGGGGCCGGGCCAGTCGACGCCGTCGAGGATGGTTTCCGGGGGTTGCGAGCGGGTGGTGGGCACAGGGCGGCTGTCGGGCATCGGAATTCCCCTCGGCTGTCGAAGACGTCCGAACTCGGGATGCCCGCTGCGAGCGGACCGAAACGGGCATTTACTTCGCGCCGACGCGACCGGTCGGGAACCCGGCCCCGCTGGCTAATCCTCAGCCACTTCTGTGTTGTACTCGTCGAATCCGAGCCGGAGGAGGCAGCACGAAGATGGTCGCGCGAACCGTGGCACCGCTATCGCGAAAGCTGGTGATGCGATCGGTGGTGGCCTGCGCCCTGCCGGTGCTGGTGGCCTCCTGCGGAAACGACGGTCCACCCTCCGCCTCTCCCGGCACCTCCGCCGCCGACGTGCAGGCCATCACCTCCGCTTTCGAGCGCTTCTTCGACAGTTCCCTGCCCGTCGAGCAGAAGATGGCGCTGCTGCAAAATGGCCAGGCCTTCACCGAAACCCTCGAACACCAGGCACATTCGTCCATCGCCGGCGGCGCGTCGGCGACCGTGTCGCAGGTGAACGCCGACGGCCCCGCCCGCGCCGCCGTCACCTTCACCATCAAAAAGCACGGCATCCCGCTCCTCCCCAACCGCCACGGCACCGCCCTCCAACTCGACGGCGCCTGGAAGGTCGCGTCCGCCACCTTCTGCGATCTGCTCCGCATCGAAGGCGGCGTCCCCGCGGTCTGCGACGCCACCCCGACCACGGCGCCCGCACCCACCAGCTGATCACCGACGTGATCGCGGTGGCGCGCACCGGGGTTCACGCTTCGGTGATGCAACCACCGATTCCGAGTAAGTCACCGCTGACATCCCGATCGGCGCGGACGGGTGCCGCGGCCTCGCGCGGTGCCCACGACCGCCCTTGCCGTGGATTTCGGGCGGAGCTGGTTATCGTAGGCGGATGATTTCGGGGGCTGAAAGCTTTTCCGGTGCCGCGGAAGCGAATACCGGCGTGGTCGCCTGCCTGGAGGCGGTCGGTGACGACGAAGGCGTTCGGCCGCAGCCGCATCGCGCGGCACCGGAGGTCAGCACCCGAATGTTGATCGCGGGCCTGGTGCTGGCGGTCGCGGCGCTGGTGTGGCACGTGTACGCGCTGCCCATCGGCAATCCGTACTACGGGCTGTTCCACAACGGGCTGGATCTGGAGGTTTATCGCGCGGGCGGGGAGGTGATTCGCGAGCGCAGTGGGCTCTATGACGGGCCGGTCGTGTTCGGGATGGAATTCACTTACACCCCGTTCGCGGCATTGGCGTTCGTGCCGCTCACGGTGATCTCGTTGGCGAAGGCCAAGGTGGTGTGGTTTGCGGCGACCATGCTGGCGCTGGTCGCGCTGACCGGGCGGTGCCTGCTGGTGCTGAAATACCGGAATACGGTGCGCACGTGGGTGTTCGCGGCGTCGCTGGCGGTGTTGTGCACGGTGCTCGAACCGGTGCGCACCACGCTGTGGCTCGGGCAGATCAATGTGTTCCTGGTGTTGATGGTCGTCTGGGACCTCACCCGACCGCCGTCGGCACGACTGCGCGGGGTGGGTGTCGGCATCGCCGCCGGGATGAAGCTGACCCCGGCACTGTTCCTGATCTACCTCGCCTGCACCCGGCAGTGGCGCAGCCTCGGCATCGCGAGTGGCACGTTCGCCGCGACCATCGCGGTCGGCTTCCTGCTGCGCCCGCACGACGCGTACACGTATTGGCGGGGTCAGGTCACTGCGGCCGGGCGGGTCGGGGCGGTCGACTCACCGGGCAACCAGTCGGTCAACGGCCTGGTCGCGCAGCTGCTGCGCTTCTTCGACGTGCAGCGCTTCACCTCGAACGTGTTCGGCGGAACCGTCTTCCAACCGCCGACCTGGCTGTGGCTGCTGGCCGTCGTGCCGGTGATCACGCTCGGCCTGGCCGCGGCCACCGTCGCGCATCGGGCCGGGCGGGAATTGCTGGCGGTCACCGTGACGGGCATGACCTCCGCGTGCGCCTCCCCGTTCTCGTGGGGACACCACTGGGTGTGGTTCGTGCCACTGGTGATCCTCGCCTGGCAGTACGCCCGCACCGCCGAGACCCGATGGGCGTGGCTGGCCCCCGCGGGCATCGTGGCGGTCGGCTTCTGCTGGTGGTGGACCTTCGCCGACCGGCCGCCCTTCGAGGACTCGCCACACCCGATCGGGATCGGCCTGTTCATGCTGCCGCGCGCGGACAACTCCGTGTGGTTCGCCTATTTCACCGTGCCGACCTACGCCGGGTGCTATGTGCTGGTGCAGCTGGTGACGAGCGCCGTGGTGCTCAGGCGATACATTGACCCGGTACGCATTCCTCCGCGAAAGGTCCACCACCATGTCGATTGCCGCTGACAAGGTCGTTTCCATCGAATACACCTTGACCGACGACGACGGTGAGGTGCTGGACACCTCCGTCGGCGACGAGCCCCTGATCTACCTGCACGGTGCGGAGAACATCGTCGACGGGCTGGAGAAGGCACTCGAGGGCCGCAATGCGGGCGACGAGGTCGTGGTCGTGGTCGAGCCCGAGGACGGCTACGGCGAATACCTGGCCGAACTGGTCAGCACCGTGGAGCGGGACGCGTTCGTCGGCATCGACGAGCTCGAGGTCGGCATGGAGTTCGAGGCCGAGGCGCCGGACGGCGACTCGCAGATCGTGGTCGTGCGCGCCGTGGACGGCGACGAGGTCACCATCGACGCCAACCACCCGCTGGCCGGGCAGCGCCTGCACTTCACCGTGAAGGTCATCGACATCCGGGACGCCACCGAAGACGAGCTCGAGCACGGCCACCCGCACGGCGACGACGACCACGAGCACTGAGTCTTACGAATACGACCAGCCGCGCACCGACTCGACCGTCACCCGGATCACCGGGCCGGTCGGTGGGTCGGCTCGGTACTGGGGGTATCTCGCGGTCAGCCAGTCCAACGGCTCGATGAGATCGGCTGGGGCGGTGAGGATCTCGGCCGCACCGTCCAGACGAGTCCACCACAGCTGGACCCAGTCCTCGTCATAGTGGTCGGCCAGTAGCGAGACCTTCGGCTGTGCCGCGATATTGCGTAGCCGCCGTAGATCTTTCGTGGTCTTGGGCTTGTGGTCGATGGCGATGACCACGAGAAGCGGTGTGTCCGTGGGGGAGACGGCGAAAGTGACGGGCACCAGATGCGGCTGCCCCGCGGCATCGACGGTGGCCAGGCGCGCCACCCGGGCCGCCCGGAACCTGGCCAGGGCGATGGACCGTTCCGTTCGCACGGAATAGACGCTAGACCGCCGAGGGCGGTGCGCCCTCGGCGGTCCAGTTCACGAGATCAGAAGCGGGTACGGAATTCGGCTTGGACCTTGGCCGGATCGGTGACGCCCTCGGCCAGCAGCAGCTGCACCAGGACCCGGGCCTTGGCCGGGTTCAGGAACAGCGAGGCGCTGGTACCCAGCTCGTCGTCGTTGAGTTCGGCATTGCGGACCGTCTCGCCCGAGCCGACCCGGCTGGAACGAACCACGACCACGCCGCTCTTGGCGGCCTTCGACAGCGCGTCGACCACCGACTTGGCGGTATTGCCGTCGCCGACACCGGCCAGCACGATGCCCTTCGCGCCGTGCGCGACCGCGTCATTGACCTGATCGGCGTTCATGCCCGCATGCGAGTAGACGATGTCGACCCGCGGCAACGGGGCGCCGCCCGGGACCGGGAAGTGCGAATGCTGTTGCGGCGCAGCCGGTCGCGTGAAGGTGACCGCCGCCGCGTCCACGTAACCGATCGGGCCGGTATTGAGCGACTTGAAGGTCTGCACGCTGGTGGTATTGGTCTTGGTGACGTCGCTGGCGCTGTGAATGGTGTCGTTCAGCACGACCATCGAGCCGCGGCCCCGAGCCTCGGGGGAGGCGGCGACCTGCACGGCCGAGCGCAGATTGGCGGGACCGTCGGCGCTCAGCGCGGTCGAGGGACGCATCGACCCGACCAGCACCACGGGCTTGTCGCTGGAGATGACATTGTCGAGGAAGAACGCGGTCTCCTCGATGGTGTCGGTGCCGTGCGTGACCACCACGCCGTCGACCTGATCGCTGGCGAACAGCTCGTTGATCCGGTTGGCCAGTTTCAGCCAGACGTCCTCGTTCATGTCCTGGCTGCCGATATTGGAGACCTGCTCGGCACTCAGCTTGGCGATTTTGTCGAGGCCGGGGACCGCGTCGATCAGATCCTGCGCGGTGGCCTCACCGGCGGTGTAGCCGACCGCCGAATTGGCATTGGCCTTGCCCGCGATGGTGCCGCCGGTCGCCAGAATGGCGATGCGCGGCTGGGCTCCGGGGGCCGGGGCCGCGTCGTCGGCCTTGCCGGGGGCGGCCTGGGAGGTCGCCACGGGGGTGGAGGTGGAGTGCGCGGAGTCGCCGGAATTGCCGCCGCACCCGGTGACCACCAGTGCCGCGCCGACAATCAGACCGGCGAAACGGAGCAGGGATTTTCGCGCCATTGCGATGTCCTTTCGGGTCCTGTCGCTAGCCGATCTTTCCCGAAACGCTGATTTCCTTTGCAGAGGCAAATGTCCCGCTACCAGGATCGTAAAGGGTCCTTCACGAGCGGGCGGTCAGGCCGTCCAGAACAATGCGCAGATTGCGGTGCCATTGATCGGGGGCGGCGTCCAGGCCGATGGTGTGGTCCGCGGTCGCCACCCCGGCCAGGACGAAGGCGACATCCTCCCAGGTGGTGTCGGCGCGCATCGACCCGTTTTCCTGTGCGCGCCCGACCAATTCGCGCAAGCGCTCACGCAGATCGCCGAGGCAGCGCTCCAGATTGCAGCTCCCGGCCCCGCCGAGGGCCTCGTTCACGCCACAGCTTTCCTTTCGCAAACTCACGTAGGCGGCGGCGAACTCGGTGAATCCCAGCCAAGGATCCGGGTTTTCGAGCGCGCGGTCGGCGGCGGCGACGCCCTGTTCGAGCACCTCCTCCAGGACGACCTGCAGCAGCACCTCCAGCGAGGGCACGCGTCGATAGAACGTCCCCTTGCCGACGCCGGCGCGCTGCGCGACCTCCTGCGCGGTGACATTCACCCCGACCTCCGCGACGGCCGAGCGTGCGGCCGTGACCAGCCGTTCCAAATTCCGGCGCGCGTCGGCGCGCGGGGACGGCCCGGATTCGCGGGCCAGCAGACGATCGACGGCGGTCATGACCTGGACTCTAGCAAAAGTGGACTTTCCTGGTCCGCTTGGCTAGCGTCACAAACGGACCAACTGAGTCCGTTTAGTCCAGCGTCAAGGAGAGAGCGATGTCCGACCGCATCCGAGTGGGAATCATCGGCGCGAGCCCCGACCGTGGCTGGGCCTCCCGGGCTCACATCCCGGCCCTGCGTGCCCTGCCCGACTTCGAACTGACCGCCGTCGGCACCAGCCGCCGCGAGAGTGCCGACCAGGCCGCCCGCGAATTCGGCGCGCAGCACGCCTTCACCGACGCGAGCGCGCTGGCCGAACACCCGGACGTCGACCTGGTCGTCATCACCGTGAAGGTCCCCGCGCACGCCGAACTGATCAGCGCCGCCCTCGCCGCGGGCAAGCACGTCTACTCCGAATGGCCGCTCACCCGAACGACTTCCGAGGCCGAGGCCCTCGTCGCTGCGTCCGCCGACGCACCCGGCCACCACGTCGTCGGCCTCCAGGCCCGCTTCGCCCCCGCGGTCCTGCGCGCCCGCGAGCTGCTCGCCGAAGGCTTTGTGGGCGAACCGGTCTCGGCCACCGTCTACTCCTCGCGCGGCAAGGGCGCGGGCGGCGTCATTCCGCAGTGGGCGGCCTACACCCTCGACCGCGACAACGCCGCCGGACTCCTCGAGGTCGCGGGCGGCCACACCCTCGACCCGGTGGAATTCCTGCTGGGCGCCCTCACCGAGCTCTCCGCGGACCTCGCAGTCCGCAACTCCCACAACACCATCGTCGAAACCGGGGAGCGGGTACCCGTCACCAGCCCCGACCACCTGCTGCTCAACGCCCGCACCCGCGAAAACGTGGCGGTATCGGCCCACCTCCACGACGGCAAACTCACCAACGCCCACACCCGCATCGAAATCTCCGGCACCGAGGGCGATCTGGTGCTCGCCAACGACACCGCCACCGGAGCCCCCGGCCTGCATGCGGGCGGCATCCAGATGAGCGACCTGAAACTGCTGGCGGCCCGCGGCCCCGGCGCACCCTGGCGGGACCTCACCCCCGCCGATCCCGCCCCCATTGCCGCCCTACCCGTCGAATCCCGCAATGTGGCTAGGCTCTACGCCCGTCTCGCCGAGGACATCCACACCGACGGCGACACCGTCCCCTCCTTTATTACGGGCCTGCGGATGCATCGCGTCCTGGACGCCATCCGCCGCAGCGCGGATTCCGGTGTCCGCGTGACAATCCCGTCCTGACCTACGGATACGCGAAAGCCCCACCCGGCCCGGTCCGGATGGGGCTGAACGGAGTTGACGTTCCGTAGACGTTGTCTACGAATGCGTAGACAGTGTCTATGCGCCGGCCACGAACGCGCCCATGGTCGGCAGCCACTCCACGATGCGCTTGTCGGTCAGCAGGCCCTCACGGTTGAACGGGTCGTTCTCGAAGAGCTTGGCGGCGGCGTCGAGCGAATCGGCCTGCACCAGGATGAGTGCGCCGGAGCCGTCCGGGTACGGGCCGCTGGTGAGGACGGTGCCCTCGTCGACCAGGCTGTTGAGCCAGGCGCGGTGGTCGGGGCGGTGAATGTCGCGCGCGGGGGCGGTGGCATCGGAGTAGACGTAGTGGACGGCGAAGACGGCCATGGTTGATCCCTCTCGGAGTCGGTATGCGGAAGTGTCAGAGCGTCAACAGCATTCGGGTATTCCCGAGCGTGTTGGGCTTGACGTAGGACAGATCCAGGAATTCGGCGACACCGGTGTCGTAGGAGCGGCACATCTCGGCGTAGACCTCGGCGGTCACCGGCGTGCCCTCGATCTCCACGAAGCCGTGCCGGGCGAAGAAGTCCACCTCGAAGGTCAGCACGAACACCCGGCTCAGGTCGAGGTCGCGCGCCACCGTGATGAGCTGCTCGACCAGCAACCGGCCCGCGCCGGTGCCCTTGATGTCCGGATGCACCGCGACCGTGCGGATCTCGCCGAGGTCGGCCCACAGCACGTGCAGCGCCCCGCAGCCCAGGATCTGCCCGTTCAGTTCGGCGACCCAGAATTCCTGCACGGCCTCATACAGGGTGACCAGGTTCTTCTCGAGCAGGATCCGTCCGGCGTAGATGTCGATGAGGTGCTTGATCTGGGGCACGTCAGAGGTTCGCGCTCGACGGACGACCGGCGTATTCGCCGCCTGCCCGTCGATGGAACCGCTGTTTGGTGCCCGTGTTGTCATGGGGTGCACAGTAGTCGGCCCGCGTACCGATAGGCTTGTCGGTGTGTCGCACATCCAGTCCCTCCGCAGCCCGGCATGGTCCGGAAACCAGGGCCGCCGCCACGGCCGGTGGGGGCGCTGGTGACCGTGCAGCCGGACGAGATCGAGGGTCGCTGGGCGGAAGCCGTTCCGGCGGCGAGCCCGGGGTTCATTCCCACCCCGCGCCCGGAGGCAGTGGTGGAGCCGGCGGCCGTGCCGCTGATGAACATCGCCAACATCCTGACCATCCTGCGCATCCTGATCGTGCCGCTGTTCCTGCTGGCCCTGTTCGCCGCGGGCGGCCATAACACCTCGTGGCGCTGGATCGCGGCCGGGCTGTTCGGCGTCGCC
Source organism: Nocardia heshunensis (assembly GCF_054782115.1). Taxonomy (NCBI): domain Bacteria; kingdom Bacillati; phylum Actinomycetota; class Actinomycetes; order Mycobacteriales; family Nocardiaceae; genus Nocardia; species Nocardia heshunensis. The sequence continues at coordinate 1,243,030 of NZ_BAAGTC010000009.1, forward strand.
GCCATCACCGACCGCATCGACGGGCAGCTGGCCCGGAAGTACGGCCTGGTCACGGACTTCGGCAAGTTGATGGATCCGATCGCGGACAAGGCCCTGATCGGGGCCGCGCTGATCGGGCTGTCGATGCTGCACGATCTGCCGTGGTGGATCACCCTGGTCATCGTGGCCCGCGAGCTGGGCATCACCCTGCTGCGGTTGGCGGTGGTGCGCCGCGGCGTGATTCCGGCGGGTCGCGGCGGCAAGATCAAGACGCTGGTCCAGTCCGTTGCGATTGCCGTGCTGTTGCTGCCGCTGTCGGGCGGATTCGCTTCTGCCGGAATGGACTTGATGTACGTGGCGGTCGTGCTGACCGTCGTCACCGGCCTGGACTACGTCGTGCAGGCGGGTCGGCTGTGGTTCGGCTCGCCGGGCGGCAGCCGTGGCGCGTAGGGTCCGGCCCGATATCGAGGGAATTCTGTCCCGGGTGGCGACCGCCGGGCCCATCCCGCCGGATCCGCTCGTCACCGTGGCCCCGGCCGGGGAGCTGGTGGCCGTCCTGGCCGAGGCCGGCCAGACCGTGGCCACCGCGGAGTCGCTGACCGCCGGTCTACTCGCCGCCACCATCGCGGGAATTCCGGGCGCGAGTGCGGTGTTGCGGGGTGGACTGATCGTCTACGCCACCGACCTCAAGCAATCCCTCGCGGATGTGAGCGCGGACACGCTGACCACGGACGGACCGGTGGCCGCAAGCACCGCCGAACAGCTCGCGGTCGGGGCCCGCCGGCGTTGCGGATCGGACTGGGGAATCGGGCTCACCGGCGTCGCCGGACCCGAACCGCAGGACGGCAAGCCGGTCGGCACGGTATTTCTTGGTATAGCGGGTCCGCAGTCCACCGAGGTACTTCGGTTGAAGTTGTCGGGGGACCGGTGGACGATCAGGGTGGGCGCGGTCCGCGCCGCGGTCACCGAACTCGTCCGCTCCGTCAGGGGCGAGTGAAGAGGCCGGGAACGCGCGGCCGACGCCGGACGTTGTCCAGTCAAACGCTGGGTCCGGCGAGACGAGTGTGAGGAGAACGAGATGACGCTGCTGCGAGAAGCGATCGGGGAAAGCCTGCGTCGTGCTCGGGTCGCCCAGAGCCGGACACTGCGTGAGGTCTCCACCTCCGCGCGCGTGAGTCTGGGTTACCTGTCCGAGGTGGAACGCGGGCGCAAGGAGGCCTCCAGCGAACTGCTGGCCGCCATCTGCCAGGCCCTGGATGTGCCACTGGCACAGGTGCTCTTCGATGTGAGCTCGGCCATGGCCGACGCCGACAAGGCCACCGCGCTGGCGCGCGAGAAGGCCACCGCGAAGGTCGGCGCCGTGACCAAGCTGCCCGCCAAGGCGGGCGCGGGCAAGGTTTCCGCGAAGGTCACGCCCAGGGGCGGCGACGGTGAAATGGTGATGGCCGCGGACGGAACGTTCGGTCCCCGCATTGTGATTCCGGCCCCCAAGTCGGATCGTCTGGTGCTGGTGGCCGCCAAGTGATCGCTGTGCTCCGGAGCCGAAAGGGATAAATTCTCTGTAGGCTTCGTCCCGGAGGCGTCGCGCTGTTGCCGAAATCTCCGGAACGGCCGTTGCACAGTGGAGATATGGGACAGCAGGGGTGCGCGACGGTCGCGCACTACTGTCGCGCTACGGGGCGCGGCACGTCATATGGAGGCGGGATCAATCGATGGCTAATCCGTTCGTGAAGGCCTGGAAGTACCTGATGGCCCTCTTCGACTCGAAGATCGAAGAGCATGCGGATCCGAAGGTTCAGATCCAGCAGGCCATCGAGGAAGCCCAGCGCCAGCATCAGGCCCTGTCACAGCAGGCCGCGTCGGTGATCGGCAACCAGCGCCAGCTGGAGATGAAGCTCAACCGTCAGCTGGACGAGGTCGAGAAGCTCAATGCCAATGCGCGCCAGGCGGTTATGCTCGCCGACCAGGCCAGTGGCGCCGGCGACACCGAGAAGGCGATCCAGTACACCAATGCCGCTGAGGCTTTCGCCGCGCAGCTGGTGACCGCCGAGCAGTCCGTCGAGGACCTGAAGGTGCTGCACGACCAGTCGCTGCAGGCCGCCGCCCAGGCCAAGAAGGCCGTCGAGCAGAACGCCATGCTGCTGCAGCAGAAGGTCGCCGAGCGCACCAAGCTGCTGTCCCAGCTGGAGCAGGCCAAGATGCAGGAGCAGGTCTCCGCCTCCCTGCAGCAGATGGACTCCACCCTGTCGGCTCCCGGCGCGGTTCCGAGCCTGGATGCGGTGCGCGAGAAGATCGAACGCCGCTACGCCAATGCCCTCGGTGCTGCCGAGCTCGCGGGCAACTCGGTGCAGGGCCGCATGCTCGAGGTCCAGCAGGCCAGCGTCCAGATGGCCGGCCACAGCCGCCTCGAGCAGATCCGCGCCTCCATGCGCGGCGATGCCCTCCCCGCCGGAGGCAATGCCGCCCAGCCGCAGATCCAGCCCGGTCAGGCCGCCCCCGCGCAGCCCGCCACCCAGCCCAACTTCAACAAGGGCCAGGCCGCCCAGCAGTAACTGCTGCGCGAAAGGTAGTGCACGATGGGGAGATCGCGGGCCGAACACGACCCCGCGACCTCCCCTGCGCGTTTCCTCCGCCGAACCCGCACCAAAACCCCGGACCCCATCCCCGGTTTCCCCTCCCCGTTCGGCCCACCCGCTAACCCCCAGCCGCCGGTAGCGCCCGAATCCGCCACCGCCGCAGCGACATCGGCAACCGATGCACTCTGGGACTGGACGCCCACCTCCGTCGAGGCGAGCCCGTTTGTCGGTGCCTCCGGATACGGTGGCGCGGTGGAATCGGCGCAGCCGCGGGCAGCGGCGAATCAGACTTCCCAGACCAGCGCGGCCCGGGCCCCGCAGGCGGCCCGGCCACCCGCTGCGGTTGCCCAGAGTTCGGCCGCGAACCAGACTTTCGACCCTGCACGACATTCCGCGCCTCCTGCGGCGGGAATGGGCGCTCCGGTAGCAGGTGTCGCTTCGCCATTCCCTCCTTCGGCAGCGCACGTCGGCGCAGCGGGTGCGCCGTGGACCCCTCCGCCGGGGTCGGCTTCCAGTCCGGGCGGTGACCCGGGGAAGCGCGGTCGGCGGAAGCGGGGGAAGCGGGAGCGGGCTACCGAGGCGGTGCGGGAGGTGTTGGCGCCTACCGGGTTCGAGCCCGAGGAGTTGGCGCAGCGGCTGCCGGATACCTTGCGCGGGGTGGGGGAGCAGGCGTTGGTGGCCGTGCGGAAGTGGGCCGATCCGCGGGAGCGGGAGTTGCGCAAGCGGCGGCGGGCTCGGCGGCGGAGTTTTCGGTTGGGGACGGCGTCGGGGTTGACGACGGCGGGAACCGTTGGGCTGATGTTGATCTCGGCACCGGCGTGGGCGGTGGTCATCGTCGGCGGCGGTGCGGTGGCGCTGGTCACCGGGACCGCGGTGACCGCGAAGCGGTATTTGGAGATGCGGCGGGAACCGTTGCCGCAGGCGGCGTTCGTGCCGCGCAAGCTGCCGCCGATCCGCTCGGCGGCGCGGGCGTCGATCGCGCGGCTGGTGAAGGCGGAGCGGGCGCTGCACGGATTGCACACGCAGATCGCGCGTTCGGGCCGATTGCCGGAGGACGACCTCGAGGACACCGTGGAGACCGCGGCCTCGGGTGCGGCCGCCCTGCACGCGCTCGCGCAGGATGTGGTCGCCATGGAGCGGGCCTCGGGTGCGCTGGGCGTGAATTCGCCTCTCGGCGAGCATGTCCGGGCGGTGTCGATTCGGCTGGACGGCGGTGTCGTCGAGTACGAGGGCATGGTGGCCGCCGCGGCCCGCGTGCTCGCGGTGCCCGACAGTGCGGCCGTGGCCGACCAACTCGGCTGGGCCATGGTCAATCTGCGCGATGCCGCCGACCGGCTCGACGGCTGGGCACAGGCGTTGACCGACCTCGCCGACCAGCGTTATCGCGCCAATCCCTGACCCGCGTCCGATGCGGAGCGTCCGCACCGCTCAGGGTGAACCCTGAAATTCCCCGGATATTGCTCTTGACCTGGTGATTTTCTCAGGAACACGACGCAGTATGGATGGTGACGGATCTGCCGGACGGCGGTTCGGAGACCAGGAGGCATGAAATGTTTTGGAAGATTCTCGGCGTCGTCGTCCTCGTGTGGATCGCCTTCGCCATTCTGGGCGCGCTGATCAAGGCGCTGTTCCCGATTCTCGTCATCACCGCGATCGTCTTCGGCCTGTACTGGGTGTACAAGGCGATGTCGGGTTCGAAGAACAAGTCGCCGCTCGGCAAGTACTGATCGGCCGGGCCGCGCGCGCCGCGACCACTGCAGGACCGTCCACCCCGATGCTCCGGGGCGGACGGTCCTTTTTCCGTATTATCACCGCATGGCCACTGCTGTCGTCGCCACCTCGTACGGTGGACCGGAAGTCTTGTCGCTCATCGAGATCGAGGTCCCCGATCCGGGACCGGGTGAGGTCACCATCGCGGTTCGCGCCGCCGGGGTGAATCCCTTCGATCACAAGGTCTACAGCGGTGCGTTCGGCACCGATCCGAGCAAGCTGCCGTTGCGGCCGGGCCTGGAGGTCGCGGGCGTCGTCACCGCGGTCGGTCCGGACGCGATCGGTCCCGCCGGTCCGCTGTCGGTCGGGGACGAGGTGCTCGCGCCGGTGTCGGGCGGCTACGCCTCGGTCGTCAACGCTCCCGCGGCACGCGTCGTGCCCAAGCCCGCCGATGTGGATTGGAAGCAGGCCGCGGGTGTGCTGAGTGTCGGCGGCACGGCCGTGCACATGCTGGCCGCGACCGGTGTCGGCCCGGGAGACACCGTGCTGGTGCACGGTGCCGCGGGCAGTGTCGGCGCGCTGGCAGCGCAGCTGGCGGTGGCCCGGGGTGCGCGCGTGATCGGCACCGCGTCGGCGAGCCGCCACGAACGGTTGCGGGCCTACGGGGTCGAGCCCGTCGAGTACGGTCCGGGGCTGGCCGACCGCGTCCGGGCCTTGGCCCCCAATGGTATCGAGGCCGCCCTCGACACGGTCGGCACCGACGAGGCGGTGGATGTCTCGCTGGAGCTGGTGCCCGACCGCCGCCGGATCGCCTCCATTGTCGCCTTCGGCCGGGCCGCGACCGACGGCTTCCAGGTGCTGGGCGGCGGTCCGGGCGCGGATCCGGGCACCGAGATCCGCGGCAATGCCTGGCGGGAGCTACTGCCGCTGCTGGCCGCCGGCAAGTTGGAGCTGGCGATCGCCAAGACCTTCCCGCTGTCCGAGGTGTCCGCGGCGCACGAGTTCGTGATGGACGGCCATGCCGGCGGCAAGGTGATCCTGCTGCCCTGAACCGGGCCGATCGATTTATCGAAACGTCCCATATGAGTGACTCACACGGCATATGTTGTTGCCCACAACATATGCCGTGTGTGCGGCCGCAACCAGCGGCTGCCGCCTGAAAGGTCACCCTGATGAGGACGAAATTCGCTGTCGCGCTGGCATTGTCCGGCCTGCTCACCCTCACTGCCTGCGGATCCAATTCCAGCAGCGGCACGTCCTCGTCGAACGCCCCTTCGGGCGGCGGCGCGAACGGCACGGTCGGGGTGATCCTCCCCGAGACCGCCACCTCGGCCCGCTGGGAATCCTTCGACAAGCCGCTGCTGCAGAAGGCGTTGGGCGACGCCGGTTTCGCCGCCGACGTGCAGAACGCGCAGGGCGATGTGCAGAAGTTCTCCACCCTCGCCGACGGCATGATCGCCAAGGGCGTGAAGGTACTGGTCATCGCCTCGATCAACAGCGAGGTGGGTAGCGCGGTCGCGTCGAAGGCGCAGAAGGCCGGGATCCCGACCATCGACTACGACCGGCTCAACCTGGGCGGATCGTCGGACTACTACGTGTCTTTCGACAATGTGAAGGTCGGTGCGCTGCAGGGTCAGGGCCTGGCCACCGCGCTCAAGGACAAGCCGGGCGCGCAGGTCGTCGAGATCGAGGGCGCGCCCACCGACAACAACGCGACCCTGTTCCATCAGGGCCAGGAGACGGTGCTGCAGCCGCTGTATGACGCGGGCACGCTGAAGCTGGTGCGCAGCCAGGCCATCGACGACTGGAACAACCAGACGGGCGGCACCACCTTCGAGCAGATCCTCACCGGCAACGGCGGCAAGGTCGATGGTGTGGTCGCGGCCAACGACGGTCTCGCGGGCGCGGTGATCACCGTGCTGAAGAAGAACGGCCTCAATGGCAAGGTGCCGGTGACCGGTCAGGACGCCACCGTCGACGGCCTCAAGGCGGTGCTGCGCGGCGACCAGTACATGACGGTGTTCAAGCCCATCAAGGACGAGGCCGAGAATGCCGCGAAACTCGCTGTGGCGCTGGCCAAGGGCGACAAGGCGAGCGCGGATGCGCTGGCGGTAGGCGTGAGCCAGGACCCGAAGGGTAAGCGCCAGGTGAAATCGGTGCTGCTGCAACCGCAGTTGATCACCAAGACCGAGGTCAAGCAGGTGGTGGACTCCGGTTTCGTGAAGGCCGCCGACGTTTGCTCGGGGGACGTGAAGCAGGCCTGCACCGATCTCGGCATCTCCTAAGGAATCAGAGACATGAGTGAGCCGCTGCTCCAAATCACCGGACTGAACAAGAGTTTCGGACCGGTGCACGTGCTGCACGACGTCGACCTCACCGTGCCGGCGGGCGAGGTCACCGCGCTCGTCGGCGACAATGGCGCGGGCAAATCCACGCTGGTGAAATGTGTTGCCGGAATCCACGCCGCCGACTCCGGCGAGGTGCGATTCCGGGGTGAACCCGTTCATCTGCGTGGCGCCAAGGACGCGGCGGCGCTCGGCATCGAGGTGGTCTACCAGGACCTGGCCCTGTGCGACAACCTCGACATCGTGGCCAACATGTTCCTCGGCCGGGAGCGCGGGAAACCGTGGCTGCTGGACGAGGCGAGCATGGAGGAGGCGGCGCGGCGCACCCTGGCCTCGTTGGGGGTGCGCACCGTGAAATCGGTGCGCACCCCGGTCGCAGCCCTGTCCGGCGGGCAGCGGCAGACCGTGGCGATCGCGAAAGCGGTGCTGTGGAACAGCAATCTGGTGCTGCTGGACGAACCGACCGCGGCCCTGGGTGTGGCGCAGACGCGGCAGGTGCTGGATCTGGTGCGGCGACTGGCCGAGCAGGGACTGGGCGTGGTGCTGATCAGCCACAACCTGGCCGACGTGTTCGAGGTCGCGGACCGGATCGCGGTGCTGTACCTGGGCCGGATGGCCGCGCAGGTGCGGACCGCGGACGTGACCACCTCGCAGGTGGTGGAGTTGATCACCGCGGGCCGCTCGGGTGATCTGGGCCTGGCCCGGCCCGAGGCCGTGGCGTTGTGAATGAGCTGTGGCGTTGTGAGGAAGCTGGGGCGCTGTGAGCGAGGAATCCACTGATATGACCAATGTTTCGGAATCCGCGGCCACCGATACCGCGATCACCGACTTCGGGATCGACACCACGACGTTGTCGACCAGGGATGCCCTGCGCGACTACGTGGCCCGGCTGCGCGGCGGCGAAATCGGTTCCCTACCAGCGATTCTCGGACTGATCGCGCTGGTGGTGCTGTTCTCGCTGATGTCGGATGTGTTCTTCTCGCTCAACAACATCGCCAATCTGCTGGCGCAGGGTGCGGGACAGACCATCATCGCCATCGGGATCGTGTTCGTACTGTTGATCGGCGAGATCGATCTGTCGGCCGGCACCGCCTCGGGCGTGGCGGCCGCGGTGCTGGCCCTGCACTATGTGGACAACGGGAATCTGATGCACGGCATGGGTTCCACGGTGTTCTACATCTTCATCGCGTTGCTGGTGCTCGCGGCGATCCTCGCGGGCCTGCTGCGGATCTGGCCGGGGGTGGCGTTCTCCCTGGTCGGGATTCTGCTGACGGTCCTTGGGTTGGAAGCGAATCCGTGGATCGAGATGCTGTTCGCGGTGTGTGTCGGCGCGGCCATCGGTTCCATCACCGGGTTCCTGATCGCCAAGATCGGCATGCCGTCGTTCGTGGTGACGCTGGCGTTGTTCCTGGCGTGGCAGGGCGTGATCCTGCAGCTCATCGGGCAGGGCGGGGTGCTGGGGATCAGCTCCTCGCACGTGCTGGATGCGGTGGCCAACGGGAACCTGTCGACGGCGGGGAGTTGGGTGCTGTGTGTGCTGGCGGCCGGTGGATACGCGGGGGTCACCCTCGGCGGGCATGCGCTGCGTAGGCGTCGAGGTCTGGTCACCTCGCCCACGCCGCTGGTGATCGCGAAGGTCGCCGCGCTGGTGGTGTTCGCGATCGTGGTGACGGCGCTGCTCACCGTGAACCGTTCGCCGTCCAAGCTGATCGTCATTTCCGGTGTGCCGTACGTGGTTCCGATCGTGCTGGTACTGCTGGTCGCCGGAACCTACGTGCTGACCCGCACCACCTACGGCCGCCACATCTACGCTGTCGGCGGCAATGTCGAGGCGGCGCGGCGTGCGGGCATCAACGTAACCCAGTTGCGGGCAAGCGTTTTCGTGATCAGCTCGGCGTGTGCGGCGGTCGGCGCGATCGTCTACTCCTCGAAGGTCGGCTCGGTCGATCCACAGGCGGGCGGGCTCAACACCCTGCTGTTCGCGGTGGGTGCGGCGGTGATCGGCGGCACCTCGCTGTTCGGCGGCCGGGGCCGGGTGGCCGACGCGGTGATCGGTGGCGCGGTGCTGGCGGTGGTGTCCAACGGGCTTGGGCTGCTCCAGCAACCGGCGGCGGTGGTATCCATCGTGACCGGTTTGGTGCTGCTGCTGGCGGCGACCGTGGATGCGTTGTCGCGACGCCGTGCGGCGACCGCGGTCCGATGAACACCGGTGACCGGGAGCCGATTCGACGCGGCGGGGCTGCCCGCCGCGTTGGTGATGGCGGTCGGTCGAGCCGTGGCGATGGCGGACGGTGGTGTCGCGCAATGGTAGAAACCGGTCCATGACCGTCGCCCGACCGGACGAGGTGCGCCGGTTCAACCGGTCCAGCCTCCTGCGGCTGCTCCACACCGGAGGCCCCGCCACCCGTGCGGCGCTGGCGACTTCGCTCGGGCTCAATCGCTCCACCATCAAAATGCTGGTCGACGGGCTGGCCGAGGACGGCGTGGTGGAGGAGAAGGTGCCGCGCCTGGCGCGCACCGCCGGTCGCCCGTCGCTGCTGGTGCTGCCGCAACCGCAGGCGGCGGTGGTGCTGGCGGTGGACGTGCAGGTCGAGCACGCTGGGATCGCGCTGGTCGGTTTCGGCGGGCAGATACTGGGCCGCAACAGCTGGAATCTGCGTGGGCGGCAACGGGAACCGGACGAGGTCATCACGCACGTCGCGGAGTCCGCGGCCATGCTGGCGCAGGATCTGGATCTGCGGCCGATGGCGGCCGGGGTGTGCATTCCCGGGGTGGTGCGCCGCTCCGACGGCCTGGTGCACTCCGCCTCCAACCTGTGCTGGGTCGAGGTGGCATTGGGGCAGCGGCTGCGCACGGTTCTGGACCTGCCGGTGGTGGTCGGCAACGACGCCGAATTCGGTGCGCTCGCAGAGCATGTCCGAGGTGCGGGGCGCGGAGCCGACGACGCGGTGTTCGTCTCCGCCGATGTCGGCGTCGGCGGGGGACTGATCGCGCAGGGGGCGCTGCTGCGCGGTTCGGCGGGCTATCTCGGCGAGATCGGCCACATGACCGTGAACCCCGGCGGCCGAATCTGCCACTGCGGCAACGAGGGCTGCTGGGAGACCGAGGTCGGCGAGGCCGCCCTGTGCCGCGCGCTCGGTATGCCCGAGCACGGCCCACGCGGCGCGATCGTCGCCGAACTGCGTGAACTGCACGGTGATTGGGAAACACAGCTGCACGACTACCTGGACTGGCTCACCCTTGGCCTGGTGAACGTCGTGAACATCCTCGGCCCCGAACTGGTTGTGCTCGGCGACCTGTTCACCGCGCTGCCCGACGGGGCCGTGGCCCACGTCGGCGATCAGGTCCGCCGTCGCAGCATGGTCAGTCGCGCCATGGGTGGGGTGCGGATCGAAAAGTCCCGACTGGGCGGCGATTTGAAACTGCTCGGGGCGGCGGAAGCGGCCTTCGAAGGCGTACTCGCGATGCTCTGATTCTGCGACGGCACTCCCGTCATTCCGGCGTGCTCTTGGCCGGAATCGACACATCGGTGGTGGCACCTCGCGGTGTGGATCCCGGCCAAAGACACGCCGGGATGACGAAGGACAAGCCGAGTGACGTTGCGTACTAACCGGCCGGGTGGAGGTCGACTTCGCCCTGGCGGTGGCCGCCTTGGCCGCGCCGCTGGTCGGTGCTACCGGGCTGCGGTTGAATGGCCGCATGGAGCAACTCCCCGAGGACTGGCAGCGCGGCATCGTCATCGTCGCGCACCCCGATGACATCGAATACGGTGCGGCGGCGGCCGTCGCGCGGTGGACGCGGCAGGGCAAGGACATTCGCTATGTGCTGGTCAGCAGCGGCGAGGCCGGTATCGCGGGCCTGAGCCCCGCCGAGGCCGGCCCGCTGCGCGAGGACGAGGAGCGCGCCTCCGCCAAGATCGTCGGCGTCACCGAGGTGGAGTTCCTCGGTCACCCCGACGGCCGCATCCAAGAATCCCTGGAGCTACGCCGCGACCTGGCCGCCGCCATCCGCCGCCATCGCGCGGAAATGGTGGTGCTGTTCAACTTCGGCGACACCTGGGCCCGGGGCTACGCCAACTCCGCCGACCACCGTGCCGTCGGCCGCGCCGCACTCGACGCCGTCTCCGACGCCGGCAACGAATGGATCCACCCCGACCTCGCCGACCTCCCCGCCTTCTCCCCCCGCTGGGCCGCTGTCTGCGGCGTCTCCGACGGCAGCCACGCCGTAGACGTCACCGACACCTTCGAGATCGCCGTCCAATCCCTCACCGCCCACCACCGCTACCTCGAGGCCCTCAGCCCCGACCCCGTCGAATCCCAGGCCCGCGCCGTCCTCGACCGCACCACCGGCCCCAAGCAAGGCTTCCCCGCCGCCCGCGCGGTGGCCTTCGAGCTCTTCTACTTCGCAGGGTAGATCCGAGCGGCTCAGCCGGGCGCTGAAGGCGTGGGGAGGCGGACCAGTATGGTGGCGGCGTGCGAGTAGCGGTGGTGGCTGGGCCGGATCCTGGGCATGCGTTTCCGGCGATTGCGTTGTGTGAGCGATTGCTGGCGGCCGGGGATGAGCCGGTGTTGTTCACCAGTCCGCGGTGGTTCGACGCGGCGCGGGATGTCGGGATCGGGGTGCGGCGGCTCAAAGGGCTGGCGCCTCGGCCCGAAGATGACGACGAGGATGCGGGGGCGCGGATTCATCAACGGGCCGCGCATATTTCGACGGAGATCCTGCCGGATCTGAGCGCGATGCTGCCGGAGCTGGTGGTGTCGGATGTGCTGACCGCCGGGGGCGGGATGGCGGCGGAGCGGTTGAAGCTGCCGTGGGTGGAGTTGTCGCCGCATCCGCTCTACCTGCAGTCGAAGGGGTTGCCGCCCATCGGGAGTGGGCTCGCGGCGGGGGAGGGGATGCGCGGGCGGGCGCGGGATTCGGTGCTGCGCGGCCTGAGTTCGCGTGCGGTCCGGCGCGGGGAGCTGCAGCGTGAGCAGGCGCGCGCGAGTATTGGTCTGCCGCCGCAGGATCCGGGTGCCACCGCGCGGCTGGTCGCCACCCTGCCCGCGCTCGAGGTGCCGCGCCCGGATTGGCCCGACAATGCGCACCTGGTCGGCCCGCTGCTGCGGGAGCCCACCGATCACGTCCTGGAGCTGCCGCCGGGCGATGATCCGCTGGTCATGGTCGCACCTTCCACGGCTCAGACCGGTCAGGCGGGCCTGGCCGAAGTCGCGCTGGAGGCGTTGGAGGGCGCGGGCGTCCGCGTCGCCATCTCCCAGCTGGACACCCCGCCCACGAACCTGCCCGCCTGGGCCACAGCCGGTTTGGGCCGCCAGGACGAACTCCTGCGGCACACTTCCGTGGTCATCGGCGGCGGCGGCCACGGCCTGCTGGCCAAGACGCTGCTGGCCGGTGTCCCCATCGTCACCGTCCCCGGCGGCGGTGACCAGTGGGAACTCGCCAATCGTGCCGCCCGCCAGGGCAGTTCGATCCTGGTCCGCCCGCTCACCCCCGAGGCACTGCGCGACGCCGTCAAACGCATCCTCGACGACCCGGCCTTCACCACCGCCGCCTGCTCCGCCGCGACCGGCATCTCCGTCGTCTCCGACCCCATCGCCGTCTGCCACGCCGCCATCCAATAGGGTCGTGCCGTGCGGTTGACGGAGTTCCAGGAGCTGTTGCATACCGAGTTCGGGACGGCGCGGGGAGACGTGCTGCTGAACGATCATGTGCTGCCGTCCATGGGGAGGACGGGGGCGCAGGCCATCGAGTCCGGGGTGGATCCGCGGGACGTGTGGCGGGCGCTGTGCGCGGAATTCGATGTCCCCAAGTCACGTTGGTGACCGAATCGCGCTGAGCCGCTACGGGTTCTGATCCGAGCCGATCTTGCGCGCGTAGTGCCGGGTGGCCTTGGCGCGATTGCCGCAGGCCGCCATCGAATGCCAGCGGCGGGTGCCGTTCTTCGAGGTGTCGAGGAAGAACAGGACGCAATGCGGGTGCGCGCATTGCTTGATGCGGTCGGGGGCGCTCGCCAGCAGGTGCAGCAGGTTGTCGGCGGCGAGCCAGCCGGGTAGCTGCGCCGGATTGGCGACTTCGGGCATGTCGGCCGGGCCGTCCGGGGTGAGGGCGCGGCGGATGCGACCGTGGGACAGGACCTTGTTGAGGTCGTCGGCGGTCTCGCCCTTGACCGCGCGCAGGATCGCCTCGCGTGCGGTGATCAGTGCCTGCCGGGTCGGTTCGTCGGCGGGCAGATCCAGGTTGTTGTCCGCGAGCCACTGCCGGACGCCGGCCACGTCGGTGAGCAGATCCTGCAAGCCGTCCACGCTCATCCAACGGGTGTTGAGCAGGTCGAGGGCGAGCGGTTCGCCGAGGTGAGGGCGTGGATCGGGCACGCCTGAGGGTAACGGTCGGGCTGTCGGCATCCGGTCCACGACTCCTTTCTAACCACTCAAATCGACTATAGGGGTTGACCCTGGGCGGGCTTCGTCGTTAACTTCTAACTAGTAAAACAATCTATGCCGGTTAGATCATCCGAAGGGGTTTCTCATGACCGCACCTGTTCTCGCCACCGGGCACATCGGCCTCAATGTCACCGATATTGACCGGTCGGTCGCCTTCTATCGGCAGGCCCTCGGCTTCGAACAGCTCGGCGCGGGTGGCGAGGACGCACGCCGCTTCGCCTTCCTCGGCCGCGACGGACAACTCCAGCTCACCCTCTGGCAGCAGAGCGACGGCGAGTTCTCCTCGAAAACCCCGGGCCTGCATCACCTCTCGTTCCAGGTAGAAACCATCGACCAGGTACGCGAAGTCGAATCGGCCTTGAAGGAACTGGACGTGACCTTCGCCCAGGACGGCGTCGTGGCCCACCGTGAGGGCGCGGCCTCCGGCGGCGTCTTCTTCCTCGACCCCGACGGCATCCGCCTCGAAGTCTTCGCCCCCACCGGCGCCGAATCCGCCCCCGCCCCCTCCGGCGCGGCCCCCACCTGCGGCTTCTTCTGACCTGAAACTCCGGAACTCGCATCGACAGGCCGCCCACCGCGGCGACCGGAGGGAGCACCCAGATGAACACGCTGAAGAGCGTCTTTCACGCCGGGGAGCTGGCAGTGCAGCAACGCATGGGGCAGGCCGATATCGCCGCGCGGGTCGGACGCATGATTCGCGCCGATATTCCTTTTGCCGCAGCGGAATTCCTGACCGAGCAGCCGATGATCGTGATCGCGGCGGCCGACGCGGACGGGCGGATGTGGGCGAGTCAACTGTCCGGTCCGCCAGGGTTCGTGCACACCTCCGGCGATCGGGCCATCGAAGTCGACACGGTGCCGGTGGCCGGTGACCCGCTCGCGGACCCGCTGCACAGCACCAGGAATGTCGGCATGATCGCGCTGCAACCAGGATTGCGGCGGCGGATGCGGGTCAACGGCGTGATCGCACCGACCGCACACGGGCTGCACATCGATACCGAGCAGGTGTATTCCAACTGCCCGAAATACATCTCCCGGCGGGAGGTCCGCGAGTGGGTGACCGGAGCGACCCCGATGGTCCGTCGGGGCGCGGCGCTGGATAGCGCTCAGCAGCAGCTCGTTTCACGAACCGACGCCTTCTTCGTGGCCTCCGCCGACGCGAACGGCCATGCCGACGCCTCCCATCGCGGCGGCAATCCCGGCTTCCTGCAGGTGCTTTCCCCGACCCGGCTGCGCTGGCCGGACTATCGCGGCAACTCCATGTTCATGACGCTCGGCAATATCGCCGCCGATCCTCGCTGTGGGCTGCTGATCCCGGACTGGCAGACCGGCGTCACCCTCCAGCTCACCGGCACCGCCGAAATAACCTGGGACGAAACCACCTTCACCACCGGAGCGCAATGCTCCATCGACTTCACCCTCACCGAGATCGTGGAAATCTCGGGCGCGACACCCTTGCGCTGGAGCGAGCCCGAACTCTCCCCGGTCAACCCCTGACCACCGATCCGAAAGGTCCATCCGTGCGTCCACCGCTTCCCCCCTTCGTCGACATGGAATCGGCCGAGGCCAAGGTCCGCGCCGCCGAAAACGCCTGGAACACCCGCGATCCCGAAACCGTCGCCCAGGCGTACACCGAGGATTGCGTGTGGCGCAATCGCGACGAGTTCATCACCGGCCACGCCGAGATAGTCGACTTCCTGAAGCGCAAGTGGGCCAAGGAGAACGGCTACGCCCTACGCAAAGAACTCTGGGGCTTCCGCAACAACCGCATGGCCGTCCGCTTCCAATACGAATGGCACGACGACAACGGCCAGTGGTACCGCAGCTACGGCAACGAACTCTGGGAATTCGCCCCCGACGGCCGCATGTCCCGCCGCGAAGCCAGCATCAACGACACCCCCATCCCCGAATCCGCCCGCCGCATCTTCGGCCCCCGCCCCGAATCGGAATCCGACGCCCCCCTTCCCCTCCAGTAGAACAAGATCAGGGAGTACTCACCGCGGTGAATTCGGACGAATTCCGCGCTGAGTACTCCCTGACCTTGTATTTCATGCGGCGAGACGGCGTCAGCCGACCGGAATCGGGAGGGGCTCTGCTTCCGGCACCCGCTCGTGGGCGCGGAAGAGGGCGTAAACCACTACACCGCAGGTGATTCCGACGGCGCTCGCCACCGCGACGGCGGAGTCCAGGCCGGTCACGAAGTGTGACAGGGTCGGGCGGCTGTCACCGGCGGCGCTGCGGAAGACCGTGCCCAGTACCGCGACACCGAGGGCGAGGCCCAGTTGTCGCGCCGTGTTCACCGCGCCAGCTGCCGTGCCGCTCTGCTGCGGCGGGACCGCGGCCATGCCGACGGCCACCAGCGGCGGTGCCATCACACCGACGCCCGCGCCGATCACCAGCAGGCCGGGAACCGAAGCGGTCCAGGAGGATCCGGCGTCGATCAGGGTCAGCAGTCCGCTGCCGATGCCGATCGTGACCAGGCCACCGCCGATGGTCCACCGCGGGGACAGGTCGTGTAGTTGGCGGCCGAACACACCGGACACCAGGAACGCGCTCACCGACATCGGCAGCAGCGACAGGCCCGCCCGCAGCGGAGTCAGATGCAGTTGCTGCTGCAGCCACAGCGAGATCAGCGGACTGGCCGCGAAGGCGGCGAAACTCATTCCGAGCGCGGCGATCAGGGTGGCGACCAGGCCGGTGTGGCGCAGCAGTGGCAGCGGCAACATCGGTGCGGCACTGCGGGATTCGATGACGAGGAACGAAACCAGTGCCACCGCACCGGCGATCAGGGCGGCGACGGCGCGGGTGTCGGTCCAGCCGTGCTCGCCGCCGCGGATGATGCCGTAGATGACCGCAGTTGCGGCCAGCGCGAAGGCCGCCATGCCCGGCAGGTCGATCTTGCGATCGGCGCGACGCGGCGACGGGCCGAAAGCAATGGCGGTCAAGGGAATCGTGATCGCGGCGATCGGCAGGTTGACGAAGAAGATCCACCGCCACGACAGCAGATCGGTGAGCACGCCGCCGAGCACCACGCCGATTCCGGCGGACGCGCCCGCCACCGCACCCCACGCCCCGAACGCGACACCGCGATCGCGGCCGGTGTAGGTGGCGTGCAGCAGCGACAACGTGGTCGCGAGCATGGCCGCGCCGCCGATGCCCTGCGCGGTCCGCGCCGCCACCAGCACCTCGGCGGAGTGTGCGACACCGCAGGCGAGCGAGGCCGCCGCGAACAGGACCAGACCGACCAGGTAGGTGGGCTTCGCGCCGACCCGGTCCGCGAGCGACCCCAGGACCAGCAGCAGTGCGGCCAGCGCGAGAGCATAACCGTCCACGACCCACTGCAATCCGGACAGGCCGGTGCCGAGATCGTCGGCGATATCGGGCAGCGCGACGTTCACGATGGTGACGTCGATGAGGAGCATCAGCGTCCCCAAGCAGGCCGCGAAGAGGGGTAGCCATTTCCGCATGGGAACCTCCAGAAGAGCGAATGATTTCGACTCCAAGAATGCGAGAGGCGCTCGGATCTACCTAGCTATCCGGTCAATGGCGTTAGAATCCTCCTATGCCTGAGGAAGACCTGGATGATTCCTCCGTTCTGGATGTGCTCGACAAGCAGATCGTGCACGGCCTGGTCACCGACGCGCGCATCCCCTTCGCGCGGCTGGGGGCGATCCTCGGGGTCTCCGAACAGACGGTGGCGCGGCGGTATCGGTCGTTGCTCACGCGGGGCGTGATTCACGTGGCGGGGCAGGTGAATACCCAGCCGCTGGGTCAACCCCGCTGGATCATGCGCATCACCTCGACTCCCGCCAAAGCGGTGGCGCTGGCCGAATCCCTGGCCCGGGTGCCGGAATTGAGCTGGGTTTCCCTGTTGAGCACCGGCTTCGATGTGATGTGCGTGGGTCGGACTCGGTCGCTGCAGCGCCGGGACGAGTTGCTACTGCGCATGATTCCGCGCGCCACCCCGGTGCTCGGGCTGAGCGTCTTCGAGGTGCTGCGGCAGTTCCCGTTCACCGAGGAGTGGCCGCGCTACGGCCGGCTGCTGACCCCCGAACAGTTGGCCGAACTCGGCCCGCGCCCGCCCATGTGGGACCCGCTCGGGCCGGAGTCCCCGGTCACGTTGTCGCGGGAGGATGAGGCGATGCTGGCGATTCTGGCGCGCGACGGTCGCGCGCCGTATGCGCAACTGGCCGCCGCCACGGGCTGGAGTGCGACCCGGGTGGCGCGACGGATGAGCGAGTTGACGGAGTCGGGGGTGCTGTACTTCGATCTCGACTTCGCCTTGGAACTCATGGGTTACACCGCGCGGGCGGCCTTGTGGCTGAAGGTCCATCCGGCGCATCTGGAGGAGGTGGGCATGGTGATCGCCCAGCATCCGGAGGTGGCATATCTGGCCGCGGTCACCGGCACGGCGAATCTGAACGTGTCGGTGGTCTGCCGCGACAATGCCCATCTCTACCGGTTCGTCACCGAACGCCTGGGCCCGCTGCCGGGGATCAACGATGTCGAGGTGACCCCCGCGTTGCGAATTTTCAAGCAGTCCCAGAGCCTGATCGACGCCCGCAAGATCGCGGTTGTGCCCTGAGCCTGCACGCCGATGGGTTGCTGAGTGATTGCCTGCCGTGTGTCGCGAGGTCTTTCGCGTGTCGTTCAGCGCGTCGCTTGCGTCGAACATCTGTTCGTCTAAGCTCGGCGTCGGAACTTGTCGGTGCCTCCCTCTAACGTGGGCGCCAACCACAGCATGAGACACACCCGTTGAGAAGGGGAACTGACGATGGCACCAGCGGCTTTCGACCGTGACAAGGCCCTCGAACTGGCAATGGCCCAGGTTGAGAAGAGCTTCGGCAAAGGCGCGCTCATGCGTCTGGGAGAGGAGCAGCGTCAGCCCATCTCCGTGATCCCTACCGGGTCCATCGCGCTGGATGTCGCCCTCGGCATCGGTGGCCTGCCGCGTGGCCGCATCGTCGAGGTCTACGGCCCGGAATCCTCGGGTAAGACCACGGTCGCGCTGCACGCGGTGGCCAATGCCCAGGCCGCCGGCGGTGTCGCCGCCTTCATCGACGCCGAGCACGCGCTGGATCCGGAGTACGCCCGCAAGCTCGGTGTCGACACCGACGCCCTGTTGGTCTCGCAGCCCGACACCGGTGAGCAGGCGCTCGAAATCGCCGACATGCTGGTGCGTTCCGGCGCCATCGACATCATCGTCATCGACTCCGTCGCCGCCCTGGTGCCGCGCGCCGAGATCGAGGGCGAGATGGGTGACAGCCACGTCGGTCTGCAGGCGCGTCTGATGAGCCAGGCGCTGCGCAAGATGACCTCGGCCCTGAACAATTCGGGCACCACCGCCATCTTCATCAACCAGCTGCGCGAGAAGATCGGCGTCATGTTCGGTTCGCCGGAGACCACGACCGGTGGTAAGGCGCTGAAGTTCTACGCCTCGGTCCGCCTGGACGTCCGCCGCATCGAGACCCTGAAGGACGGCACCGACGCGGTCGGTAACCGCACTCGCGTGAAGGTCGTCAAGAACAAGGTCGCGCCGCCGTTCAAGCAGGCCGAGTTCGACATTCTCTACGGTGTCGGCATCTCCAAGGAGGGCTCGATCATCGACATGGGTGTCGAGCACGGCTTCATCCGCAAGTCCGGCTCCTGGTACACCTACGAGGGCGACCAGCTCGGTCAGGGCAAGGAGAACGCCCGCAAGTTCCTGCTCGAGAACACCGACGTCCGCGACGAGGTCGAGAAGAAGATCAAGGAGAAGCTCGGCATCGGCGCCGACGTCACCGCCGACGAGGCTGCCCCCGCCGACTTCTGATCGATGACCCCTCGGGATTCCGAAGGGCCCCGGCCTGACTCGCCGGGGCCCACCCCCCGCCTGGACGCGGTAGAACGCCTCCGCCGCCAACTCGAGGCCACCACCGCCCGCGCCGCCAAACGCGCCCCCCGTGCGCCCAGGTCTCCGTCTCCCGACCAGAGCCACGACCTCTTCGGCCGCGACTCCACCGACCCCTACGCGTCCGGCACCGGCACCTGGAATTACGGCCCCGACCGCGCCGTCGCCTATTCGCCTGCCCCCGAAGCAGATTCATCGGACTACCAGCGCTCGAGCTGGCGAACCACCGACAACGCGACCACCTCGGACGACCAGTCCGTGTCCCCGCAACGCGATATCGCCGACAACTCACGACCTGACTTTCCCGAGCCGCCAACGCCTCGGACCGCCCACGGTCGCGACCTCCAGCGTCCGGCCCACCCGGCCGACGACACCCTCGACCTGGCCCCCGCCGATGTCGAACCCGCCCCGAATCCTTCCCGCCCCCACCGCCGTCCGCCCACCGGGCGACGCCGCGCGCCGGGGCAGTGGCGAGAGGAAGCGCCCACTGCCCCCGGCGACGGCGGCGCGGTAGGCGACACCGGTACCGGGCGATCCTTGCGGGCGCCGGAATCCCCCGACATCGTCCCGATCTCACCGACCGCGAGCCGAGAGGAGAAGCTGCAGGCCGCTCGGGCGGCCTTGGCTGAAGCGACCGCAGCGGCGAAAGCTGCCGAAGGCGCTCAGGATTCGAAGACACGTAGCCGCCGGACGACACGGGACTCGGTAGCGACCAAGCGGGAGTCCGCCGAATTCGGCGATGCGGAGGGAGCCGCGCCGGGAGCGAACCGGCGCGGCCGACCGATCGATCACACGACGGACCTTCGTCACGGGTCTGGCGACTCGGATTCGGCCGATCGCGAGCCGATCGCACGCCGCAGCAGTCGCCGAGATGACGTGAATTCACCGATGGCGGGGGATTACTCGTACGGGGGCGGGTTCGACAACGACACCACCGAAACCTCACGGCGGGGGACTCGTCGTCGAGGCGGGTACCTCCGGGAGGAGGACCCCGAGCATGCCGATGCTGCCGGGGATTCGGGGGAGAGGCGAGGCCGTCGTGGTAGGCGGCGTGGACGTGGCGACTCGGGGGAGGAGTCGCCGCAACCGGGCGCGCCGGTTGGTGGGGGGACGGAGGCGCAGGCGAAGGAGGTCTGTCTGCGGATGCTGGCGGATCGGGCGCGGAGCCGGGCCGAGATGGCGGATCGCTTGGCGGAGAAAGGGTTTGCGGCCGCGGTGGCGAAGCGGGCGTTGGACCGGCTTGCCGAGGTGGGACTCGTCGATGATGCGGCGTTCGCCCAACAGTGGGTGTATTCCCGCCACACCTACTCGGGCAAGGGCAAGAAGGTCCTCGCCGAGGAACTGCGCCGCAAGGGCATTGCCCCGGGGGACGCCGAGCCCGCCCTCGAAACGATTACGCCGGAAGCCGAGGCTGCCCGCGCAGCCGAGTTGGCCCGCCGCAAGCTGGCCACCCTGTCTCCGGATCTCGACCGCGACAAGGTGATCAGCCGCCTCGCGGGCCTACTTGCCCGCCGCGGCTACACCCCCGGCACCGCCTACGCCGTCGCGACCGCGGAACTGGCTGCCGCCGCGGAACGCCGCCAGCACCCGGACCACGACTCCGACCTCTCGCCCCGCCTGCCCGTGCGCTCGCCCCGAGCCGCGACCCGTCGCGACTCCACCACGGACGGACCGCTCGTCGACGGATCGCCGGAAGCCGACCTCCCGCCCTCCTCAACCCGATCACCGTCGAAGCGTGACGTGAAGCGCCGCGAATTCGCCTCCGACGACACCGATTCCGCCGCCGACCTGGTCCGCGCGAAACTCCGCACCCTCTCCCCGAACCTCGACCGCGAAACCGCCACCCGCCGCCTGGTAGGCATGCTCGCCCGCCGCGGCTTCACCGCGGGCACCGCCTACCGCGTCGTCTCGGCGGAACTCGAGGCTGCCGCGGCGCTCCAGCCGGCGGAGTCCGGCGATCACCCCGAGCCAACTTCCGAGTTCCCGCGGTCGTCATTGGCTCGCCGTGCGGGCCGCGCCTCGGATCGTGACACCGATCAGGTTGCCCACACCGACCGCCCGGAGCACCTAGATGCAGGTGTGAATGTCGAAGACGACCCCGCCACCTCTGAGGACGACGAGTTCGCCCGTGCCGCCGACCTCGTCCGCGCCAAACTCCGCACCCTGCCCCCGAACCTGGACCGAGCCAAGGCCACGAACCGTCTGGTCGGTCTCCTTGCTCGCCGCGGCTTCTCCCAATCCACCGCATATTCGGTAGTGAAGTCCGAACTTGCGAATAACTATTAGTCGCCCCCACCCCCGGACTGAGAGAATCGCGCCATGACCGAGGGGATATCCGCCGCCCTGCGGGATCTCGCGTCCGCATTCGACCGCTACCCGCGCCGCCCCATCCTGGAACGCTGCCCGCACTGCGGTCCTCCGGTGCGCGTGGCGGAAGTCGACCTGTACTGGTTGAGCCTCAAACTCGGCAACACCGTCGGTAATGCCGACGACGTCAAAGCCTTGCTGCCGTTGCTGTTCGAGCGCCTCGCAACTACAGGCGACCTCGACCCCGGCATCGTCCTGGGCAAGCTGCCGCAGCACGACTGGCTGTCGTGGCCACCGCCGGAGCGCACAGCCGTCGACGCCGTTCTCAACGAGATATGGCTGGCACTCCTGTCGGAATTCCCCTCGCAAACAGGCACTTTCACCAATGCCGCGAAATTCCTGGCGGCGGTTGCGACCGCGAACATACCCTCGGACCGCTTCCTGTCGGTCTGGGATGCGACGCACACGTCGCCAGCCGATCGGCGGCTCGCCGAATTCGTCATAGCTTTCTACTCCGTCCGCCGCCCGAACCCCGAAATCCGCCTCTGGCTCGGCCGGGAATCCGTGCGCGACAGGCTGTTGCACGCATTCGAAGACAATTCCGCCGACCCGGAATGGTCCGATGCTTTCGCTCACGCTCACGATCTCGCAGCGGCCTTCAGCGCCGTGTGAGGGTGGCGCACGCTAAACCACTGGCTGCTAGGGCCGTAACGGTTCAGGATGCGGGTGTGGGTGTGGATATCTATGCGGCGATCGGGCGGTGGGATCGTGTGGTCGAGACCCTGGGTCATGTTGGTGCGGAAGAGCTCTGGATGCTGATCTGGGGCCATCCGTCGGAGGAGGATGGCGCGTACTTCGAGGAGGGCCGTTTCCTTTGGCGTCACGACGACCCGGTGCCGTGGTTCGGCGAGTGCGCGTTTCGATTCGGTAGGTCGTTCAAGCCACATTGGTGGCTCGGGGAAGCATGGGAGGGTGTCCGTGACAGGGACGATGTCGCTTCCGATCTGGTGGCGTTGTTCGATGTGTTCATCGGCAGACTGCTGTGGCGTGGTGCCGACGGCGAGGCTGATTTGGTTGGACCGTCGGGTTTGAAGACCGATGGAGCGCAAGGTTTGTACGCGGCCTGCTCGCCGGTGGAAGTCGCGGCGCTGGCGCGGCATTGGCCGTTCTGTGCCGCCCGGCTCGAGGAACTGCGCGCACCCCTGACCGCCCAGATTACCGAATGGACCGGTTGGTACGACACATTCGATCAGTGGGCGACGGTACTGACGGATTGGGGCGAGGTCGTCCAGGAGGCCGACCGGCGCGGCTGGGGTCTGTTCTATTTTGTCGAATAGGTGGCCGTCGCGGCGGGGCGGAAGTTGTTGTGGGACAGCATCATGTCGGTCAGAGGGGATGTCGGTGCCTGTCCGTACGGTGGGGGTATGGCATTGACGTCTGAGGAACGACAGGAATTCTTGGCTCAGCCACATATCGGTGCGCTTGCCGTGGCCGTGGGGCCGGATCGGGCTCCGCTCAATGTGCCGATCTGGTATCAGTATTCGCCCGGCGGGGAGTTGTGGGTGACGACCGGGGCGGGCTCGCGGAAGGTCAAGGCGCTGGAGGGCGCGGGGCGGTTCAGCATCATGGTGCAGACGGTGACACCGCGGGTGCGGTATGTGACCGCGGAGGGGCCGGTATTGCGGATCGCGCCCGCGACCGATGCGATGTTGCGCGAAATGGCGGCGCGTTACCTAGCGCCGGAACGGGTTGAACCCTATTTGAAGTTCGCGGAATCGCTGGGTGAGCAGGTCGCGGTGTTCATGCGGCCGGAGCAGTGGCTCTCCGCCGATATGGGCGCGGCCTGACGAGGTTCGGTCCAGCGCACCGCTGAGAATCAGTGCAGGACACCGCCGGGTCGGCTATTCGACAACACCCGGCGGGGATGACGCTGGCGCACTCGGCTGCGGGGCCGTTGCGTGGCCGGTCGTACCGGCGCGGTCGCCCCGTTCACGCCCTGTCCCCGCTGCGCCCGCAGCCGGGCTCGCCCGTCGGTGATCCATGCGGCCCCGAGCAGCGCCGCGAAGGCGGTGAGCCCTGCGGCGAGTGGCGCGATGACGGTGATGAGAAAAAGCCCGAAGACGAATTCTCTTCGAGCGCTGTCGTCTTCGTTCATGAAAATCAGTATGCGAGCCGAACATGAGAATTGTCTGCAGGTCGGCGAGCATTCCCGCAATACCCCGCACCCACATCCGATGCCCGGCACCGGTTCGGGAGTAGTGGCTCCCGAACCGGTCGCCCGGTCACGGTGTCGGCGACTACAGTCCGCCGGTGGTCTGCCCCGTCATGACAACCGACATTCCCGGTGGCGCGGCGACCGTCCCCGCGGGTAGTGAGGTCCCGGAACCCCGTTTGCGGGTGCGCACCCACTTCTCCACGAAGGTGGCGAACAAGGTCAGCGCGTAATTGAGCCCGATCATGATGACGGCCACCACGATCAGCGACGGAATCGGATTCTGTTCCGCCGCACCGAGCTGCGTGCCCTTGCGCACGATTTCCAGGTAGGTGATCTGATAGCCCAGCGCCGAGTCCTTCAGCGCCACCACCATCTGCGAGATCAGCGCGGGCAGCATGGCGGTGATCGCCTGCGGCAGCAGGATGGACACCATCACCTGCGTCTTGCGCATCCCGAGCGCGACGGCGGCCTCGGTCTGCCCCTTGGGCAGCGATTTGATGCCGGAGCGCACGATCTCGGCGATGACCGATCCGTTGTAGATGGTCAAGGCCACCACGACCGCCGAGAGTGCCAGCTGGTCGGACGGGAAGATGTTGTTCTGCGCGAACAGGTTGAACAGGAAGATCATCAGGACCAGCACGGGAATGGCCCGCGAGATCTCCACGACCGCGCCCGCCACCCATCGCACCACCCGATGATCCGACAGCCGCAGAATGCCGAACACCATGCCGAGTACGAGCGCGAACACGATCGAGAGCGCCGCCGCTACCAGTGTGCCGCGCAGACCCGGCAGCAGGTAGGTCTTCCACACCTCGGCGTCGGTGAACGGCTTCCATTTCTCGGAGCTGAACTGCCCCTTGTCGGCGAGTCCCTTGATCACGAACCAGGCCGCGACGGCCGCCACCAGGATGGCGATCACCGAGTAGATGCGATACCGCAGTCGCGCGCGGGGTCCGGGCGCGTCGTAGAGGACGGATGCCGCGGTCATCGCTTCACCTCGTATCGTTTGGCCAGCCACCCGAAGAACAGTCCGGTCGGCAGGGTGAGGATCACGAATCCGAGCGCGAAGATGGCGCCGATGTTGAGCACCGCCGCCTCGTTCTCGTTCATCTCGGCCATCAGCAGTGCGGCCTCACCGACGCCGATGGCGGAGGCGATGGTGGAGTTCTTGGTCAACGCGATGAGCACGCTGCCCAGCGGCGCGATGACCGCCCGAAACGCCTGCGGCAGCACCACATAGCGCAGATTCTGCCCGAAGGTGAACCCGAGCGACCGCCCTGCCTCCGACTGCCCGAACGGCACGGTATTGATGCCCGACCGCAGCGATTCGCACACGAAAGCCGCCGTGTAGACGCTCAATCCGATGATGGCGAACCGAAAGTTGTTCTCCGAGATGCTGTCCGGCCCTTCGGCCGCGAGCCGCAGCCCCAGCGTCGAGTACAGGCCGATCGAGCAGAACACGATGATCAGTGTCAGCGGCGTATTGCGGATGATGTTGACGTAGAGCGTCCCGATCCAGCGTGCGATCGGAATCGGCGACACCCGCATGGCCGTGATCAGGGTGCCGAGGATCAACGCCCAGAACCCGGAGTACAGCGTGAGTTTGATGGTCACCCAGAACGCGTCGAGCAGTTTGGTGTGATAGTTGGAGATCAAGTCGAACACGACTGCCCCATTCCTCCGATCGGAAAACGAAGCGCGCCAGGCGGATCAGTGCATGGCTTCAGCAGCAAGCAACCGCCCGGCGCGCGTCCGTGGATCAGTACCGGTCGACCTTCGGCGCATCCGGGACCTGGTAGCCGGTGGAACCGAATTCCTTCTCCAGCGCCGCCTTCCACGCGCCGGAGGAGATCATGGCGTCGATGGCGTCATTGATCTTGCCGCGCGATTCGGTGTCGCCCTTCTTCACGCCGATGCCGTACTTCTCGACGGTGAACTGATTGCCGACCACCTTGAGCGCGCCCGGCGACTGCGCCGCGTAACCGCGCAGGATGATGTCGTCGGTGGTGACCGCGTCGACCGAACCGGACTTCAGCGCCTCCACGCACAGTGAATACGTGTCGTAGGTCTGCAGCTGCACCTCGTGCGCGTACTTGTCCTTGATGTTCTGTGCCGGGGTGGAACCCTTCACCGAGCACAGCTTCTTGTTGCCGTTGAGCGATTCCGGCCCGGTGATGTCGGTGTTGTCGTTGCGCACCAGCAGCGACTGTCCGGTCAGGAAGTACGGCCCGGCGAAGTCGACCTTCTCCTTGCGCGCGTCGGTGATCGAGTAGGTCGCGGCGATGAAGTCGACCTGCCCGTTCTGGATCAGCGTCTCGCGCTGCGCCGACGGCGCTTCCTTGAAGGTGATGTTCTCCGGCTTCACGCCCATCTTGTCGGCCACGAACTTGGCGACGTCGACGTCGAAGCCGCTGAAGCTGCCGTCCTTGTTCTGCAGTCCCAGGCCCGGCTGGTCGTACTTGATGCCGACGGTGAGTTTGCCGTCGGCCGCGTGCTGGCTGGCCGTCTTGTTGCTGCTGCCGCCGCAGGCGGTGACGGTGAGCGCCAGGGCAGCCACTCCGGCGGCGATCCGGATCGCGTGGTTGATCCTCATCGAACGTCCTGTTCTCTCAGTGGGAGAGGATCTTGCCCAGGAAGTCCCTGGCGCGATCCGATTTCGGTGCGGTGAAGAAGGATTCGGGTTCGGTGTCCTCGACGATCTGCCCGTCGGCCATGAACAGCACCCGATTGCCCGCGCGGCGCGCGAAGCCCATCTCGTGGGTGACGACCAGCATGGTCATGCCGTCCTTGGCCAACTGCACCATGACGTCGAGGACCTCGGACACCATTTCGGGGTCGAGCGCGGAGGTGGGCTCGTCGAAGAGCATCACCTTCGGGTCCATGGCCAGTGCCCGCGCGATCGCGACGCGCTGCTGCTGCCCGCCCGACAGCTGCGCCGGATACTTCTGGGCCTGGTTGGCGATGCCGACCCGCTCCAGCAGTTCCAGCGCGCGGGCGCGGGCCTTGGACTTGTCGATGCGGCGCACCTTCACGGGTGCGAGCATCACGTTCTCGAGAATGGTCTTGTGCGCGAACAGGTTGAACTGCTGGAACACCATGCCCACGTCCGCGCGCAGCTGCGCGAGCGCCTTGCCTTCGGCGGGCAGTTGGACTCCGTCGACGGCAATGTCGCCGGAGTCGATGGTTTCGAGCCGGTTGATGGTTCGGCACAGCGTCGACTTGCCGGAGCCCGAGGGTCCCACCACGATCACGACCTGCCCCCGGGGCACCTCGAGATTGATGTCACGCAATACGTGCAGCGAGCCGAAGTGCTTGTCCACATTCCGCATAGAGATCATCGGCGCGGACGTGCTGATGGAATCGGCAGCATCGGTCATGACCAGTGACCCTATCCACACCGTGCCCGATTTGCTCGCCTTTGGGTGGCACATGGGTGCGCCGAGGGAATTCGACATCCTCCCGTAACCCTGCGAACGGCCTGGGGATCGGCTGCGAGATGCGGATGCGTTTTAGGGTCGTTCGAGGTCAGCCATTACCCTGGTTGGGTGAATTCGTTGGCGCAGGTTTCAGCGCGTGATGAGGCAGTCCAGGCCGATGCGCGGACCTACGAGGTCCGCACCTTCGGCTGCCAGATGAACGTGCACGACTCCGAACGCCTCTCGGGTCTGCTCGAGGACGCCGGATATGTGAAGGCGGACACCGGCGCGACCGCCGATCTGATCGTCTTCAACACCTGCGCGGTCCGCGAGAACGCCGACAACAAGCTCTACGGCACCCTCGGCCACCTCGCGCCGATCAAGGCCGGTCGGCCGGGCATGCAGATCGCGGTCGGCGGCTGTCTGGCGCAGAAGGATCGCGACACCGTCGTGAAGAAGGCCCCCTGGGTGGACGTGGTGTTCGGCACCCACAACATCGGTTCGCTGCCGGTGCTGCTGGAGCGGGCCCGCCACAATGAGGAAGCCCAGGTCGAGATCATCGAAGCGCTGGAAGCGTTTCCGTCGACGCTGCCCGCCAAGCGCGAGTCCGCCTACGCGGGCTGGGTGTCGATCTCGGTGGGCTGCAACAACACCTGCACCTTCTGCATCGTGCCGGCGCTGCGCGGCAAGGAGGTCGATCGCCGCCCGGGTGACGTGCTCGCCGAGATGCAGGCGCTGGTCGATCAGGGCGTGCTCGAGGTCACACTGCTGGGGCAGAACGTGAACTCCTACGGCGTCTTCTTCGCCGACCCGACCGAGGAGCGCGACCGCGGCGCGTTCGCGAAACTGCTGCGTGCCACCGGCACCATCGAGGGCCTCGAGCGGGTCCGCTTCACCTCCCCACACCCGGCCGAATTCACCGACGACGTCATCGAGGCCATGGCCGAGACGCCGAATGTGTGCCCGCAGTTGCACATGCCGCTGCAGTCCGGTTCCGACCGCGTGCTCAAGGCCATGCGCCGCTCCTACCGCAGCGCCAAGTTCCTGGGCATCATCGAGAAGGTGCGCGCGGCCATGCCGCACGCCGCCATCACCACCGACATCATCGTCGGCTTCCCGGGCGAGACCGAGGAAGACTTCCAGGCGACCCTGGATGTGGTGCGGCAGGCCCGATTCACCAGCGCCTTCACCTTCCAATACTCGATCCGGCCCGGCACGCCCGCCGCGACCATGCCCGATCAGCTGCCCAAGGAGGTCGTGCAGGAACGCTACGACCGGCTCATCGAACTGCAGGAACAGATTTCGCTGGAGGGCAATCAGGCGCTCATCGGCGCCACGGTCGAGCTGTTGGTCGCCGACGGCGCGGGCAAGAAGAACGACAAGACCGCCCGCATGTCCGGCCGCGCCCGCGACGGCCGCCTCGTGCACTTCCGCCCCACCCCGAACCCGGCCCCCGGCAGCGAGATTCGCCCCGGCGACGTCATCACCGTCGATGTCACCGGCGCGGCCCCGCACTACCTGATCGCCGACGGCGAGGTCCTGACCCACCGCCGCACCCGCGCGGGCGACGCCCACGAACGCGGCATCACCCCCAAGACCGCCCCCATCGGCGTCGGCCTGGGCCTGCCCAGCATCGGCGCCCCGATCGTGGTCGAGACCGCGGCCGCAGGCTGCGGTTCGTCCTGCGGCGACTGACCGGATCGGTCCTGCCCAGGTGCCGACGTCGCGAACGCCGGGGTCGCTGTCAACTACGCAGCGTCATAGGGCAGGATGCCTGGGGTACGTGCGGCAGGATTCGCCCGTAGCCGGGAACTTCCGACCGCACGCCGCCGACCATTTCAGTACCGCGCGCGAACGCGGTGCGTGAGCGAGGATCGCGAGCGGAATGACCGAGCAGCAGCCCACCGGCCCCGACGAGTCGGCCGAGCGGCCGGAACCCCCGGCCGGCCCGGCGCATCCCGAAGGCGAAGCGGCACAGGCGCAACCGACCGAGGCGAACGAGGAGAGCATGAAGGCCGCGGAGAACAATCAGGACTTCGAGCAGTTCCGCGCGGACCTCGAGGCCGTCGAACGCAAGATCGCCGGGGAGATCGATCCGGGCGTGCGCGCCATGGTGGTCGCCGGTGCGGTGTTCGTGCTGCTGGCCTCGCTGGTACTGCCGCATGCGGGCAAGACCCGCGGCTTCGACGTGCTGCTGTACGACACCGTCGCCCAGGGCGACCACATCGGGCTGCCGTCGCGACTGTTCGTCTGGTTCGTGGTGATCTTCGGTATCGGGTTCTCGGTGCTGGCGCTCATCACCCGCCGCTGGCTGCTGGCGTGGATCGCGGTGGCGGGCTCGGCCATCGGTAGCGTGTTCGGCGTGCTGTCGATCTGGCACCGCCAGACGCCCGGCATCGGCAACTATCACGGTGCGGGCCCGGGCATCGGCCTGATCCTGGCCACCATCGCCATCATCGTGCTGACCTTCCACTGGGTGCGCGTGGTGTGGGCGCGCACCAATGTGCACCTGGCCGCCGAGGAACAGCGCCGCCTGGCCGCGGCGAAGGCAGAAGAGCAGCAGCGCCGCCGGTTGTTCGGCGACGACTGAGCTTTCACGCAAGGCCCGGGGGCAAACCGAATCCGGTTGCCACCGGGCCTTTCTCGTACCCGGGGGCGGACGGCTACGCAGGCATGGCCGGGGCGCGGTCCGGGCGGTAGGCGAGTCCCGCGGCCATGGCGGCCAGGCCCGCAACCACCATGTAGATCCAGCCTGCCCGGAACTCCGACATGGTCCGGGTGGCCGCGTCACCCAGCATCGCGGTGAGGATGGCGACGCCGAGCGCGGAACTGGTCTGGCGCGCCATCATCAGCGTGCCCGAGCCCAGCGAGATCTGGTCGGCGGGCAGCAGGGTCGAGGCCCCGAACAGCGGCGGCTGCAGCAGGGCGGTGCTGGCCCCGGCCAGGATGGCACCCGGAATCATCACCAGCGCATAGGAGTTCGAGAAGCTGCTGGCCAGCACCCACCAAGCGCAGCCGAGCGCAATGGCGGCACCGCCCAGCGCCGCCGAGGCGCGGGCCCCGACCAGTGCGACGAAACGGCCCGAGAACGGGGACAGCAGCAGGCAGCTGATCGGCATGGCGGCCACGCCCAGACTGGCCCGCAGCGTCGAGTAGTGCCATTCCTCGGTCATGAACAGCGTCGCCTCCAGGATCATGGCGGCGAAGGCGAGGTAGTAGCAGAACACGCCGAGCGTGGCGGTGCGGAACAGTTTGTGCCGCAACACGATCGGGCTCACCACCGGGTCGGGGTGGCGACGCACGTGCCAGACGAACAACGCGGTCAGGACGATGGCGGCGAGCAGGCAGCCGAGGGTCGCGGGTGCGGTGAAGCCCCAGTCGGTGGCCTGCACGAACACGGTGGTGAACGCCGCTGTCGCGCCGAGGATGAGGGACGCGCCGAGTAGATCCAGGCGACGGTTGGCGCGCTGCTGGATATCGGGCAGGATCCGCAGCCCGAAAGCGAAGGCCACCACCGTGAACGGCACGTTGAGCAGGAAGATCCACCGCCATCCGGCCTGCAACAGTAGCCCGCCGATCACCGGTCCGCTCGCGCCGCCCGCCGCGGCGATGGCGGTCCAGATGCCCATGACGGTGGTGTGCTCCCGCTTTGCGAACACCGGCAGCACCAGGCCCAGTCCGGTCGGGATGAGCAGGGCGGCGGCCGCGGCCTGCAGGATGCGGGCGACGATCAGGATCGGCAGGTTCGGGGCGAGGCCGCAGGCGATGGAGGCGAGGCCGAAAAGCGCGATGCCGAGCAGGAATCCGCGTTTGCGGCCGGTATCGTCAGCGAACCGACCGGCCGGAACCAGCAGTGCGGCCATCACGATGGTGTAGGCGTTCAACGTCCACGACACCGCGCTCGTCGAGGCGTTCCCGAAGGACTGCTGCAGGGCCGGGAACGCGACGATGACCGCGAAAAGGTCCAGGATTGCCAGGTATTGGGCGATGCCCGCGATGGCGAGTACCCGCCAGCGGCGCGGGTCGGGGGCCGTATCCGGTTGCGGGACCGGGGGAGTGCGTTCGGTCGTCGTGGTCATGCCTTCGACTATCCGAAGTCGCGGCTTCGGCGACGAGTGGCAGGAATGCCATAGTGCGCTAGATTTCTGACACGACCGGCGTTAGGTTGGAGTCATGGATCGCATCGGCCAGCCCTCCGCGACGGGTCCCGGCACCCTGGCCGTCGCCGTCGCACCCGGCATGCCCATCTTCGAGGTGGCCATCCCGTATCAGGTGTTCTACGAGCCGCCCATCGGCGTCGACCCCGACAACTGGTACGACTTTCGGCTCTGCGGTCCCCGCGGTACGCACCACGCCACGCTGCGAGATCCCTTCGTGGCCTTGACCGAATACGACTACGACGATCTGATCCGTGCGGACACGGTGATCGTCCCGTCCACCCCGAACGTTCGCGAGGATCCGCCCGCCGATTTGGTCGAGGCCGTGCGCGCGGCTCACGAGCGTGGCGCGCGCATCGCCTCGCTGTGCACCGGCGCGTTCGTGCTGGCCGCCGCGGGCCTGCTCGACGGCCGCCGCTCGACCACGCACTGGCGACACATCGACGCCATGCGTGCCCGCCACCCGCACCTCGAGATCGATCCGGGCGTGCTCTACATCGACGACGGCCGCATCCTCACCAGCGCGGGCACCACCGCCGGGCTGGACCTGTGTATTCACCTGATCCGCAAGGACCTCGGCGCGCAGGCCGCCAATGCCGCCGCCCGCTACCTGGTCGTCTCCCCGCATCGCGCGGGCGGCCAAGCCCAATACCTGCAGTCCCCGGTTCCCACCCAGCCCGCGGATTCCGGCCTGTCGACCACCCTCGACTGGGCGCTCACCAATCTCGAACGCCCCCTGACGGTTTCGGATCTTGCCACGCATGCCAACCTGTCCGACCGCACCCTGGCCCGCCGCTTCCACGCCGAACTCGGCGCGACTCCGCTGCGCTGGCTGCTCACTCAACGTCTGATCCGCGCCCGGGAACTGCTCGAGCTCACTGATCTCCCCGTCGATGTGGTCGCCGACCGTTGCGGTCTGGGCAGCCCCGCTAATCTGCGCACCCACTTCAATCGCGAGGTAGGCGTTTCACCGAGCGAATATCGCCGCTCGCACCGCCCCACCCGTCACGAGGTGGTCACCGAATCCGCCCAACTGCTTTGAGCGGTAACTAGTTTCAGCTCGCAGATGACACGCTGAGAATGTATTCCGCGAGCAGCCCGTACTGTTCGGGCGCGAGACCGTCGTCGAGGGGGACCGCCACCGCGACGACGCCGATTTCCTCACCCACGAACAACGCGGGATCGTTGCAGTCGGCGAACCCGATGGCGTCGATGCCCGCTTGCGCCGCGCCACCGCACCAACCGTGGTCGGCGACAACAAGATCCGGCATCGGCTGCCCGGATCTGCGTAGCGCGTCGAGAGCCAGTCTGATCGGCATCGCCGAATGCGTGTGGATCGATCCACCGGCATCCATCAACGTACCCACGCCGAAGAAGTAATCGATCACGAGCCGCTTTGCGCCATACCGTGTTTCATCGTTGTACCCCGCCCCCGCGCCCGCCTCGACCACCGTCCCCCCGGCCTTGGCCAGCGCTGAAGCCAACCGCTGATACATCGGCCCGAGCCGCTGCGGATGCCCGGTCGCGAACAACACCCGCTGCCGCTCCCGCAATGCCTTGTCGAACCGTTTCGCATACCGATCCAGCGCCGCCACAGTCCGTTCCGGATCGATGGTGTCCACTCCACGCCGATGATTCCGCCGCGCATCCACCCCCACCCGCCGCACCATCAACTCGAAAATGGCGTCGACATCCCACTCCGGCCCGATCTCCAACCCGAACGTATACCCCGGATCCCGCTGCGCCAGCCGCCAATAATGCGCCAGATTGTTCTCCCGAGGCGTAGCCACCCGCCCGGCCATCCCCGTGGCCAGCAGATGCGCAATCAACTCTTCCCGACTCGGTGCCATGCCCGCGAGCCTAACCGCGAACGCGCAACCCTGCGGACCACCCTGTGAGGCCACGAATCCGGCCCGGCCTGCTGGCCGGGCCGGATTCGGTTGTCCGGTGCTGGTTCTCAGCGCTGGCTGACGGCGCCTTCGGCGGCTTCGGCCCATTCGCGCCACTGTTTGGCCTGTTCCAAAGCCTTTTCGGCGTCCTTGGCCTTGCCCGCGGCCTGGGCCTTGGCGGCCTGTTCCTCGAATTGGGCTACGCGTTCGCGGAATTGGGCGGCGCGAGCCATGGCCTCGGGGTCGCTGCGGCGCCATTGGGCGTCGACGGCCTCGCGAACCTTCTTTTCGATGGCGCGCAGACGCGATTCCAGGTCGTGCATGCGTTCGCGCGGGACCTTGCCGAGGGCGTCCCACTTTTCCTGCAGTTCGCGCAGGCCGTTGCGGGCGGCGTCGAGGTCGGTGTCGGGGTTGATGTGGGCGTAGGCGGCGAGGAGTTCTTCCTTGGCGGACGCATTGGCCTCGAACTCGTGGTCGCGTTCGGTGGCCGCGGAGTTGCGGGCGGCGAAGAAGATGTCCTGGGCGGCCTTGAAACGACGCCACAGCTGCTCGTCGGCCTCGCGGGGGGCGCGGCCGGCGGCCTTCCATTCGGTGAGCAGATCGCGGAAGACGGCCGCGGTGCCGGGCCAATCGGTGGACCCGGAGAGTTCCTCGGCGCGGACGCAGAGTTCTTCCTTGCGGGTCTTCGCCGAGGCGCGTTCGCGATCGAGTTCGGCGAAGTGGGCCCCACGGCGGCGGTTGAAGGCCTCGCGGGCCTTGGAGAAGCGCCGCCACAGCGCGTCGTCGACCTTGCGGTCCACGCCGCGAATGGTCTTCCACTCGTCCAGGATTTCCCGCAGCCGATCCCCGGCGGCCTTCCACTGGGTGGATTCGTTGGCGATCTGCTCGGCCTCGGCGGCCAGGGTTTCCTTGCGCTCGGTCTGCTCGTGCCGGCTGCGTTCCTTCTCCTCCTTGGCGTGCGCGGCCGCCTCGTCGGAGTGTTCGATGATGGCCCGCAGCCGCGTGGTCAGCCCGTCGAGATCGCCGATGACCGAGGCCGTCGGCAATGTTTCGGCAAGCGCGGTGGCGGCGGTCTTCGTCTTGCGGGCGTCGGTGCCGGCGGCCAGCCTGGCCTCGAGCAGCGCGACCTCGGTGGCCAGATCGTCGTAGCGGCGGCCGAAGTGGGCCAGCCCTTCGGCGGCGTCACCGGCCTGCCAGGAACCGATGACGCGTTCGCCGTCGGCGCTCTTGACCCAGGCGGTGCCGTCGTCGTCGACCCGGCCCCACTGGCTGGGGTCGCTCACCGACGGCACGACCACCGGATGGGGGTGCGGATGTGCCGAGCCGGGCGTGGGTTTGACGGCATGAGGTTTGGGGGATTCGGGTTTATTACGAGGGGCGCCGGGCCGTGGCGCGGCGGCGGCCGCCGGAGACGGCTTGGGGCTCTCGCTGGGGGTGGGGACCGGGGCTGAACTCGGGGAGGGCACCGATGCTTCGCTCGCAGTAGATGCGGATGCGTTGGGTGCAGCGGGTGCGGCGGCGCCGGGCTTGGGCGTCGGGGTCGACTCCGGGTGGGTAGCCTTCTCGGTTCCGTTGTTCTCGGTCATTGCTCCTCGTCCCTGCCGCGCGTCACGGCTGCCTGGTTACGCCCTAGCTCATTCGTCTAACTGCATCCCATTCAACCAGGCTGAGATGGGAAATGCTGTCTTTGAGCCCGCTTCGGCGGCGCGGCGACCCGGCCGGGGTGGGGCTGGTGAGGTGCGTTAGCGCTACGGTTGACGGCGTGTTCTGTGTTGCGTCGCTGGTTCCCTCACCGCCCGTGCTGGTGCCCGAACTCGAGGGCGCGGCCGGTGCGGCGGCCGATACCGAGGTTGCGGCCCTGCGAGCTGCGGTGTTGTCCGCGGCGGGGGAGTTGGCGGCCCGCGCGTCGCGGTGGATTGTCATCGGCGTGGCGGAACCGGAGGAAATCTCCGGCACCACAGAAGCGAACCGGCTGATCGGTTCTGACGCGGTGGGCACATTCCGGGGATACGGCGTGGATGTCCGGGTTGGTTTGACCGGATCGGTCACCGATACCGCCGTCGCGGATCCGCTGCTGCCGCTTCCCGCGCTCATCGCGGGCTGGCTGCGTGAGCAAGTCGCGCCCGAGGCATCCGCGGAATGCCGTCTGATCTCCGCCGATGCCTCTGCGGCCGACTGCTCGACCTTCGGCCGCCACCTGCGCGCCGAACTCGACGCCGAGTCCGAACCGGTCGCCGTTCTGGTAGTCGGCGACGGTGCGGCAACCCTTTCGCTCAAGGCCCCTCGCTACCTCGACGAGCGCGCCGAAGCGGTGCAGGCCGATATCGACCGCGCACTGAGTGCTGGCGACCGCGCGGCTATCGCCGCCCTGGACACCGGGCTGTGCGGCGAGATCGCCGTCGAGGGCCGCGCGGCCTACCAGGTGCTGGCCGGGCTCTTCACCGCCGATCCGGTCGATCCGGAGGTCGAAACGTTGTACGCCGCAGCCCCGTTCGGTGTCGCCTACCACGTCAGCGTATGGCGTCCGGGGGCCGCCCGGTGACCCGGCCCATCGCCGTCGTCGGCCCCACCGCGACCGGAAAATCCGACCTGGCCTTGGAATTGGCGCAGCGCCTGCACGGCGAGATCGTCAATATCGACGCCATGCAGCTCTACCGCGGCATGGATATCGGCACCGCAAAACTGCCGGTCGCCGAACGCCGCGGCATCCCACATCACCAACTGGATGTGCTCGACGTCACCGAGACCGCCACCGTCGCCACCTATCAGTCGGCGGCCCGTGCCGATGTGGAGGCGATCATGGCGCGCGGTCACACCCCGGTCATCGTCGGCGGCTCCATGATGTACGTCCAAGCGCTGCTGGACGATTGGGATTTCCCCGCCACCGATCCGGAGATCCGCGCGAAATGGGAGACGGTGCTGGCCGATCGCGGCACGGTCGCCGTGCACGAGGCGCTGAAGCAGGCCGATCCGGTGGCCGCCGCGACCATCCTGCCCACCGACGGCCGTCGCATGGTGCGCGCGCTGGAGGTGGTGGAGCTCACCGGTCAACCGTTCGCCGCGTCCGCTCCGCAGATCGGTGAACCCCGTTGGGGCACGGTCATTATCGGTGTCGATCGCGACACCGCCGAATTGGATGCCCGTATCGAGTTGCGCACCGCGAAGATGTTCGACTCGGGTCTCGTCGAGGAGACCGAGCGGCTCATCACCCACGGCCTGCGGCACGGCCAAACTGCCCGGCGCGCCATCGGTTACGCGCAAGTCCTCGATTTCCTGGACAACGAATACGACCTGAACGAAGCTCAGGAGCGCACCTTCATCGGCACCCGGCGCTATGTCCGGAGACAGCGTTCGTGGTTCCGCCGAGACCAACGGGTGCGATGGGTGGACGGCGCGGATCCCGCCCTGGCGGACACCGCGCTGGCGCTCGTCGACTCCTCCACATGAGGGACGAACAGGAACCATAGTGACGCGTCGCGAGAACACTCGCACCGCCGCGGTCGCGGTGTGGCAGGCGTACCTGACCACCCGTGCCGCTCGCATCCGGGATGGCCGATTTCTGGTGCAGGGCATGCGGCCGATCAGCCGCGCCCTCGAATGTCGTTGGCCGCTGGAGACTCTCGTCTACCGGTTGGGCGGGCCGGAGCCGTCGCCGTGGGCGCGGCAGGTCCTCGACTCCAGTGGCGTGCCGAGCGTCGGGCTGGTGCCGGAGGTGATGGCCGGGCTGGCCGAACCCCTGGAAGCGGTGCCGGAACTGGTGGCCGTGGCGGTGACGCAGCGGCCGGAAATCGAGGAGTTCGCGCCGGGCACGCCCGACGACCCGGCCACGGTGGTGGTCATCGACCGGCCCTCCTCGGCGATCCGGCTGGGTTCGCTGATTCGTTCGGCGGTGGCGTTCGGCGCGGGCGGGGTGATCGTGACCGGTTCCGGCGTCGACCATTACGACCCGCAGAGCGTGCGGGCCTCCGACGGGGCCTTGTTCTCGGTGCCGGTGCTGCGGGTGTCCGGTCCGGCGCAGGTGGCTGCCTTCCGGGATCGGCAGCGGGCGCGGGGCGTGCGGACCCGCATCGTCGGCAGTGACGATCACGGCGGCGTCGCCCTCGACGACGTGGACTTCACCGGCGGCACGGTGCTGGTCCTCGGCGACGAGAGCGAATCCCTGGCCCCTGCCTGGCAGCAGGTGTGCGACGAGCTGGTGTGCATTCCGACCGACGGCACTCTCGGTGTGCCCGCCGCGGCGGCGGTGGCCCTCTACGAAATATCCCGGCAGCGCCGGACGCTACGGTGAGGACTATGAGCGAGAACGACGCCGCCGACATCGAGTTCAGCAAGGGACACGGCACCCAGAACGATTTCGTGGTGCTGCCCGACCCCGACGCGTGGCTCGAGCTCACCGAATCCCGGGTCGCGGCGCTGTGTGACCGGCAGCGCGGACTCGGCGCGGACGGGGTGCTGCGGGTGGCGCGCGCGGGCGCGCTCATCGAGACCGGTGTGCTCGGCGCGCTGCCGGAGGGCGTCAGCGCGGCCGACTGGTTCATGGACTACCGCAATGCCGACGGCTCGATCGCGGAGATGTGCGGCAACGGCGTGCGGGTCTTCGCCCATTACCTGGTCGCGACCGGGCTCGAGCAGCAATCCGAATTCGTGGTCGGCTCCCGTGCCGGTGCCCGCCCGGTGATCGTGCATCACGCCGACCCCGTGCACGGTGAGGTGACCGTGGCCATGGGCCGCGTCAAAACCCTCGGCACCTCCACCGCCACCCTCGACGGCCGCGAATTCACCGGTCTCGGAATCGATGTCGGCAACCCCCACCTCGCCTGCGTCACCCCCGACCTGACCCCCGCGCTCCTGGCCGCCCTCAACCTCGAACACGCCCCCGGCTTCGACCACACCCTCTTCCCCCACGGCGTGAACCTCGAAATCCTCACCCCGTTGAGCGTCGGCTCCGACGGCGAACGCGGCGTAGACATGCGCGTCTACGAACGCGGCGTCGGCGAAACCCGCTCCTGCGGAACCGGAACCGTAGCTGCCGCCGCAGCCGCCCTAGCCCGCGACGGCTTCGACCTCACCTCCGACACCGGCCACATCAAGGTCCGCATCCCCGGCGGCGTGGTCACCGTTGGCATCGACCACGGCACAGCGACCTTGCGCGGCCCGTCGGAACTCGTCGCGACGGGCCGCCTCGCCGCCAAGTGGTGGCAGGACGCCTAACCCCTGCATCGGTAGGCAGGTCATCACGTCCGTCATTCCGGCGTGCTCTTGGCCGGAATCCACACGAGCGGCCACCGCGCCTCTAGGTGTGGATCCCGGCCAAACCCACGCCGGGATGACGGGCTGATCACGCGACTGCCGCGGCGCTCAGCGCGGGCGAGTCGGTGAGGGTGGGGTAGTCGTTGTAGCCCTCCGGGCCGCCGACGTACATCAGCGGTGTGTCGCGAATGGGGTTGAGGGGTGCGCCGATTCGCAGGCGGTCCACCAGATCCGGATTCGCCAGGAATGCCCGGCCGAGGGAGACGAGGTCCGCGCCCGCGGCGAGTAGGGCTTCGGCGGCGGCCTTGCCGCCGTCGACGGGGAGCGGGACGCCCCAACCGAGGTTCGGGTTTGCGATCAGGGTGTGCGGCCAGAGCTGCCGAATCTGCTGGAACAGAGCGCTTTCCGGGGTGGCGAAGACCACGTGCAAATAGGCGGGATTCCGGGGTGCGAGTGCTCTGACTAGGGCCGGGTACAGGTCGTCGGTGTCGTCTTCGGCGATCCCGTTGGTGGTAACTGCGGGCGCGATACGGATTCCGACCCTGTCTGCTCCGATTGCCGCGATGACCGCGTCGACCACCTCCAAGGTGAATCGGACGCGGTTGGCGATGGACCCGCCGTAGGCGTCGGTGCGGTGGTTGGTGTTCCCTGCCAGGAATTGGTGCAGCAGATGGCCGTTGGCGCTGTGGATCTCCACGCCGTCGAATCCGGCGGCCACCGCATTGCGGGCGGCCTGGGCGAAATCGGCGATGGTGGACTGGATTTCGTCCGGGCTGAGTTCGCGAGGAGTCACCGCCTCCTGATGCCCGGACGGGGTGTGAATGCCTTCCGGCAACGCGATCGCCGACGGCGCGACCGGCACCAGCCCGCTGTTGTCGGGGTGGCCGACGCGGCCGCCGTGCTGCAACTGCAGGAACATCCGCCCACCCGCGTCCCGCACCGAATCGGTAACGTGCCGCCAGCCCGCGATGTGTGAATCGCTGTAGATGCCAGGAATATTCGGGTACGTCTGCCCGACCCGATTGGGTGTGGTGCCCTCCGCGATGATCAGGCCGGCCCCGGCCCGCTGGGTGTAGTGGGTCCGCATGAGCGTCGACGGAGTCCCGTCGGCCTCGGCGCGATTGCGGGTCAACGGCGCCATGACCAGGCGGTTCGGGAGTTCCAGTGCGCCGATGCGGCCGGTGCTGAAGAGGTCTGTGTTCGTCATGCCGGTAAGGTAAAACTTGACATTGATGTGAGGTGCAAGCCCTGGAATCTGGAGTGCCGCATGCGAATCGGTGAGCTGGCCAAACGCACCGGCGTGAGCGAACGCTCGCTGCGCTACTACGAGGAGCAGGGCCTGCTGGTGGCGTCGCGCACTCCCGGCGGCCAGCGCGACTATCCCGAGCTGGCCGTGGACCGCGTCATCCACATTCAGGAACTGTTCGCGGCGGGCCTGAACAGCAAGAAGATCTTCGAGATCCTCCCGTGCATGCGCGACACCGACGGCGGCGCGAACGAGCGCGCCACGCCCGAGCTGGTCCACGAACTACGCTCCGAGCGCGACCGCATCGATCGCACCATCGCCGACCTGTTGCGTTCTCGTGAGGTGCTCGACGACGTGATCGATCGGGCCGGGGAACGCTTCGCCGCGCAGTGACGAAGGTCGCGGCGAAATAACCGAATGCGGTTGCTCGTTGGGACGTGGGACTATGGAGGTGTATGAGTAAGCCAGAAACGTATGAGTTCACTCCCGCCGAAGAGATCGACGAGGAGATCAACGACGCCCCCGAGACCGGTCGTGACGGCTGGCAGGCCGCGCCGACCGTCGGTGAGCTGCAGCTCGATGAGCGCGCCGCCCTGCGTCGCACCGCGGGTCTGTCCACCGAACTCGAAGATGTCACCGAGGTCGAGTACCGGCAGCTACGCCTCGAACGCGTGGTGTTGTGCGGCGTGTGGACCGAGGGCTCGGCCGAGCAGGCGGAGGCGAGCATGGCCGAACTGGCCGCACTCGCCGAGACCGCGGGTTCCGAGGTGCTCGACACATTGGTGCAGCGCCGTGACAAGCCGGACAAGTCCACCTACCTGGGTTCGGGCAAGGCGGACGAGTTGCGCGGCATGGTCCTCGAGACCGGCGCCGACACCGTCGTCTGTGATGGTGAGCTTTCCCCCGCGCAGCTGACCGCGCTGGAGAAGGTCGTCAAGGTGAAGGTCATCGACCGCACCGCCCTGATTCTGGACATCTTCGCCCAGCACGCCACGTCGCGTGAGGGCAAGGCGCAGGTCTCGCTCGCGCAGATGGAGTACATGCTCCCGCGTCTGCGTGGTTGGGGTGAGTCCATGTCCCGGCAGGCCGGTGGTCGCGCGGGCAGCAATGGCGGTGTGGGTCTGCGTGGTCCCGGTGAGACGAAGATCGAGACCGACCGTCGCCGCATCCGTGAGCGAATGGCGAAGTTGCGCCGCGAGATCCGCGAGATGAAGACCGCTCGCGACACCAAGCGCGCCAAGCGTGCGGCCAGCGGCATCCCGCAGGTCGCGATCGTCGGCTACACCAATGCGGGCAAGTCCTCGCTGATGAACGCGCTCACCGACGCCGGAATCCTGGTGCAGGACGCGCTGTTCGCCACCCTGGATCCGACGACGCGTCGCGCCGCCCTCGAGGACGGCCGCGAGGTGGTCTTCACCGACACCGTCGGTTTCGTCCGCCACCTGCCCACGCAGCTGGTCGAGGCGTTCCGCTCGACGCTGGAGGAAGTGACCGGCGCCGATCTGCTGCTGCACGTGGTGGATGGTTCGGACCCGCTGCCCGATCAGCAGATCAAGGCGGTCCGCGAGGTCATCACCGATGTGCTGAAGGAATCCAAGACCCCGGCCCCGCCGGAGTTCCTGGTGGTCAACAAGATCGACGCACTGGACCCGCTGGAAGTCACCCAGCTGCGCGGTTGGCTCCCGGACGCGGCCTTCGTCTCGGCCAAAACCGGCCAAGGCGTCGACCAACTCCGCGACCGCCTGGCCCAGATCCTCGGCGGCCTCGACGTGGAAGTCAGCGTCCTGCTGCCCTACACCCGAGGCGACCTACTGGCCCGCATCCACGCCGACGGCAAAATCCTCAGCTCCGACCACGAGGAATCCGGCACCCGCGTCCGAGCCCGAGTCCCCGCCTCCCTCGCGGGCCCCCTCGCCGAGTACGCCCACGCCGGAACCGAACCCGCCGCCGAGTAAGTCAGCTTCAAGATCAGGGAGTACTCAGCGCGGAAATCTGTCCGATTTTCCGCGCTGAGTACTCCCTGACCCCTTCCTACAACCCAATCCGCGCAGACCCCTCGGTCCTGTGCGCATGAGCTCGGCCGGAGTCGCTACGTGCTACGTATTCGGAGGCGAGCGGTGGCGAGGGGGACGCCGTCCCCGGTGAGGTCGGGGACGTGGGTGGGGCGGCCCGTGATGAGTAGCAGCAAGGCGGTGATCGGCCCGCGGATTTCGGGGCCCGTGCCGTGCATCCAGTCGATGTCCGCGACCCGCACCCGTCAACTCCGCGAGATCATGAGCCGCCTACGCGAAATCACCGATCCCTACGTGTGATTCGTCCAGAGGTTCCATCCCGCGGAGGCTGCGCGCCGTCGCGCGATCATCTCCAAATGTGGTACGAGGGCAACAAAGTACCGCTTGGCCTCACATCCTTTCGTGCAGGCTCGGTGGGTCTCCAGTCCGCGCCGAGCTGTTTCGAGATTCTGTACCGGATAGTCGGGTACCTCATGGCTGATTGCTTGCGCCACAGCTCAACTCCCGACCTGTCGCCGCGCTGCACGATGCCGACCGGATCGTTTGCGATGAGAATTCCCAGAACCTTTGATGTCTTCAAGAACACAGAACGCCATCAGCGCTCCGCCCATAACCGTCATAAGCGACAAAATCCACTCATCCCAAGGCATTGCGACTCCCGATGTCCTATCGGAGGGAATGGCCCAGATGTGACACCTGGGCCGAAAATTGTTTTCGCGAGCGCTCTTCGATCAGTAGACACCCGAGTTCGGGTTCCATGAAACAATCGGAGCGAAGTCGTCTCGAAATACTGTGGGCTACAGCATGAAACATTTCACCGCGAACGACTGTTGGATAGCGAGGATAACGAAATGGCTGGCGTAACTGCGGTTCGAATGGCATTCGGTGGATTCATGCGCCAACTGCGCGGGCCGCGAAGCATGACCAGGGCCGGGCAGCAGATCGAGGTCTCACCGCCGACCATCATGCGCATGGAAGATGGGTTCCCATCGAAGATTTCGACGCCTCAGATACGCGTTCTGCTCGAGTACTACGCGGCGGATGCCGACCAGTTGGCACATGCACTCGGTCTCTGGGCTGACATCAAGACTCAGGAGAAGATCGCGAAAGCGGCGGGGACCTTCAAAGGTTGGTGGCAGGGCTATAGCGATCACTACGCCCGGGACTTCGAGAGGTATCTACTGCTCGAATCTGCCACTGAGCATCTGACGACCCATCAACTCGTAGTCGTACCCGGCCTGCTCCAGGCCCCTGAGTATCGGCGCGCGATGATCAAGGGCACCAAACCTGAAACCACCTCGCTCGACGCCGAACTCGCTTTGAACCTGCTCCGCACCAGACGGCGGCAAAAGCTGGATGAAGAGTCGTGTCGGGTGACGGCGTTGTTGTCCGAGGCCGTGCTTCATCATCGGCCCTGCGACCCGAAAACTATGGCGGTGCAGCTGTTTCAGCTCATCGCCGATAGTGAGAGGCCGAACGTAACAGTTCGCGTCGTTCCGATGGCGGTTGGTTTCCATTCCGGCCTGGCGACCGGATCGTTTACCCTGCTTCGATTTCCGCTGATGTTGCCGAACAAGATTGCGGCACCCCCTGTTGTGTATGCCGAAACGGCAGGCGAGTCGCTCTATACCGACGAAACCGATCTGGTCGCACGTTTTTCGGCGGCTGTGGCTGATATGCAGATGGTAGCTTTGACGGAGGAAGCGACCAGGGATCTGGTGCTGAGGTTGGCGAAGGAGTATGCGGCGTGACCAGCAACCCGCCTCTTGCGACATGGTTCAAGTCGACCAGGTCTGCCACCCAGAACGAGTGCGTCGAGGTCTACTTCGGCGAATCGATGGTGGGAGTCCGGGATTCGAAGGATTGCGGTCCGGAACTGTGGTTCCCGGAGGGGGATTGGCGGTCCTTCATCGCCAGCGGTATCTGGGCGCGCTGACGGCGCGCGGGAACGCGGTTGC
Source organism: Nocardia heshunensis (assembly GCF_054782115.1). Classification (NCBI taxonomy): domain Bacteria; kingdom Bacillati; phylum Actinomycetota; class Actinomycetes; order Mycobacteriales; family Nocardiaceae; genus Nocardia; species Nocardia heshunensis. The sequence continues at coordinate 1,286,420 of NZ_BAAGTC010000009.1, forward strand.
CGGTTCGCCGCTGTGCGGCGATGATCCGGGGGTGAGTGCCGACTTCCGCATCCGTCCGATGGCTGCTGCCGATCCTGTGCCGATCGCGGCGGCCTTCGCCGAGTTGGGGTGGACTACCAAACCTGTTGGGCAGTATGTCGGGTATCTGGCCGAGCAGGCGGGTGGTGGGCGCGTTTGCCTTGTGGCGGAGCTTGATTCGGTGTTGGCCGGGTATTGCACGCTGGTGTGGCGATCGTCGTACGAGCCGTTTCGGGTCAAGGGGATACCCGAGATCCAGGATTTGAATGTGCTTCCGCGGCATCGGAATCGGGGTGTCGGTGCCAGGCTGCTCGATGCGGTCGAGGGGGTGGCGCGGGAGCGGTCCGACGTCGTGGGGCTCGGCGTCGGACTGCACGCGGATTACGGTGCGGCACAGCGGTTGTACATTCGGCGCGGTTATATGCCCGATGGATACGGGGTCGCCTATGCCAATCGGACCGTCGAGTTCGGGGAGACGTTCACCCTCGATGACGATGCGACGCTGATGCTCACTCGCTCTCTCGTCTGAACGCCGGTCACGCCTTGAAGTAGACGACCTGGTGGCTGGTGGTCAGGGGAGTGCCGTCGGCGGTCCACAGGTGGGCGGACTGGTCGAAGAAGCCGTTGCCGAAGTGCTGGGCGCGGGCGGTGGCGAGGACGAAATCCGCCGGGTTGGTGGGGAATTGGGTGGTGTCGGTGTGGAAGTAGACGGTCATGGAGACGGTGCCGGCGGGGACCATGTGGCCGAGGCGGATCATGATCCGGGGGAAGAAGATGTCGCTCATGGCCGTCAGGGACAGGTGGTCCAGGGGGCGGGCGGGGGTGTCGCGGACCCACAGGGTGGTGGTGGAGGTCGGGGCGGCGGGGCTGTCGGCGTCGAAGGCGATGCCGCCTTCGACGAAGCGCATCTCGTAATTGCCCAGCCACGCGGGGAATTCCGGCATCTTCGCCGGTTCGACGGTATCCGGGGCGGGTGCGGCGGGCGGGGTGATCTCCGTGTCGGACCAGGTCTCGCGGCGCACCGCGCACACCACGGTCGCGGTGGTGACCACGGCGTCGTCCTGGCTCATGGTGACCATCCAGTGCTGGGTGCTGCGGTTGGTGCGGACCGGATCGGCCTCGATGGTGAACGCGCCATCGGCGACGGGACCCGCGAAGTTGACGGTGATCGACAGCGGGCTTCCGATGCGGCGTGGGTCGTCGAGGACGGGCCGCAGCATCGTCGCCGCGGTGAGGCCGCCGAACGGGCCCACCATGTTCGAGTATGCGGGGGCGGAGCGACCGAGGAAGACGCCCTCGCTGACGGGCGTCAGTTCGGTGGCATTGTCGAACGGGTGCTCGAGGGCGGTGGCCGATCCCAAGACTGATTCTCCTTCGCAGAGTTACGGATTCGCCGGTGTGATGGCGTGACGCACGAGCAGCTCGAGCTGCTCGCCGATCTTGTCGAGTGGTTCGACGCCGCGTTCGGCGCGGCACAGGGCCACGCTGCCCTCGACGGCGGCGATGATCAAGGTGGCGGTGCGTTCGGCGTCGGCCTGGTCCGCGCCGTGCTCGCGCAGGGAACCGGCGATCAGGTCGGTCCACTGGCGGAAGGCGGCCGCCGCCGCGAGCCGCGGTGCGTCCTCGCCGTCGGGCAGGTCCTCGACGGCCACCGCGAGCACCGGGCATCCGGCACGAAAATCGGTGTCCACGAGGAGTTTCCGCCACATCCGCAGAAAGGCGCGCAATGCGTCGACGGGGCCATCGGCGAGTTCGCGGGTGAGCAGCTCCGCGGTCAGATCGCCCGCGAACGTGACCGCCTCGGTGGCGAGCTGAGTCTTGCCGCCCGGAAAGTAGTGGTAGGTCGACCCGAGCGGCGCATGCGCGTACTTCGCCAGCTCACGAACACTGGTCGCGTTCAACCCGCGCCGCCGGATCATGTCCGCGGCACCGGCCACCAGCTTCCGACGCGAGTCCGACGACTCCCCGGCCACCTCCACCTCCTGGATATAACGACCGTCATACGGTAGCCGCATCATAACGCCCGGCTCGACTGGACCCGGCCGGACCCGGCTCGGTCTGGTCGGCTCGGGTCGGTTCGCAATGCGATCGGGCGGGCGCTGGTCGTAACTGGTGGGTCATCACTATGGGGACCGATTCCCGCCGGATTCTCGATCCGCGCATCCTTACCGTCAGAAATATGGAACTCGATCTCATCCCCGAACCCCGTGTCACGGTGTTGCGGACGCCCACGGTGTGGTTCATGGCCTTGGCGGCGGGGATCGGCACCGCGAGCATTTATCCACTGCAGCCGGCGATTTCGGAGTTGGCGCGGTCCCTGCACGTCCCGGTCGCGGCGGTGGGGACGGCATTGGCCTGCGGTCCGATCGGCTATCTACTGGGCCTGGCGCTGCTGGTGCCGCTGGTCGACCGGATCGCGCCGCGCACCGTGATTTCGGCCCAATTCTGTTCGCTGGCACTGGCTTTGGCCGCGACCTCGGCGGTCGGGTCGGTGTGGCTGCTCGGTGTGGCCGTCGGCCTGATCGGCGCGGCCTCGTCGGTGGGCGCGCAATTGAGTTCGGTCGCAGGCCGTTTCGCCCCACCGTCGCGTCGGGCCACCGTGCTGGGGATCGTGACCGCCGGCATCTCGGCCGGGGTGCTGGCGGGCCGGATTGCGGGTGGTTGGCTGTCGGACGCGCTGGGTTGGCGAGGAATGCTGCTCGTATTCGCTGCCGCCTGCGTTGTGATCGCCGGAGCATCCCGCATGGCACTGCCGACCTCGGCGGCCTCCGCTACCGCGAGTTACCTTGCGACACTGCGCAACATGCCCACCCTGTTCGCCCAGTATCCGGCCCTCCGAGCGGCAGCAGGTCGCGGTTCGCTCTGGTTTTTCGCCTTCTGCACGATCTGGTCCGGCCTCGCGGTTGCGCTATCCCAACCGCCGTTCTCGTATTCGTCGGAACGAATCGGCCTGTACGCCTTCGCGGGCCTGCTCGGCATCATCGCCACCCGAATCTCGGGAGCCTGGACCGACCGCATCGGCGCCCGCCGCGTCATCCTCATCGGCCTGGCCCTGGCCATCGTCAGCACCGTGACCCTCGCCGTCTCCTTGTCGATCACCCCGCTGACCCTGCTCTGCCTCGGCCTTTTCGACGCGGGCCTGTTCGCCGCCCAGGTAGCCAACCAGAGCACGGTCCTCGCCCTGGACCCCTCCGCCCCGGCCCGCTTCAACAGCGCCTACATGGTCGTCTATTTCGTCGGCGGCAGCGTGGGTACGGCGTTCGGTGCGGCCGCGGTCGGCTGGTTTGGCTGGACGGGAACGGCATGCTGCGCCGCCGTGGCCATCCTGTCGGCGGCCGCTGTCACTTACGGGACAGGCAAATCCGAGGGATGAGGGATGGCGGGATTCTCGCGGAACAGTTTGCGGATGCCACCCGAACCCGCCGCAGGTTCGGATTGGATGCGGCCGCCGGGGTCGATCTGGATCGCCGCGGGGGTGCCCGTGATCGCGTAGCGGCGGCCTATCTCGCTGGAGCGTTGGACCAGATAGTCGTTGATGCCATATTCGGTGCGCCACAACGCATTTTCTTCGAGAGTGCCCGAGCCGATGACAACGACATCGACCCATTCGCGGACCCCGGCGGCGAGTTCGGGGAGAACTCCGGCGATGGACTTGCAGGGGCCGCAGGCGGGTTGGAGGAAGACGAGTAATTGTGGGCGGCCGGAGGTGAGCAGCTGCCGTAGGGAGGTACTGCCCGTGGTGGAGGGCAGCTCGAAACTCGGTGCGCGGGAACCGATCGGGAGTTGCACCGCCACTTTGCCGTTCGACTCCTCGATGCGGGCGTGCAAGGCACGCATCGCCATCGCCTGGCGGACCTGGACCGCAGCGAGTACGACGCAGGCGGTTACCAACAGCAGCCGATCGCCGCTGATCCCCGTGATCGGAAGACGCGGATACCGCACGGCGCCGACCGTCGCGGCGACACCGACGGCGAGGAGTACGAGATTGCGCACCAGCGTGCCGGGCCCGATCGGGGTGGCGCTGGGCTCGCCGAAACAGGCGCAGGCCGGTCGTTCACCCTGCCACAGCCGCCATGCCACCGCGCCGGTGAAGACGCCCATCAGGATCACTCCGGCAACGGAGGCGGGTACACAGACGTAGGGCGCGGCAACGCCGAGCGCGATCGATGCCTCCACCATCGGCAGCGACCACGCCACCGTCGGAACCAGCCGCGCCGCTACTCCGAACGCTGCCAGCGCATCCCGAGTAGCGGCCGGGGCTTTCACCTTTCCATACGCGGCCACGACGAACACCGCTGCGAATATTGCCCGAATTGTCCACGCCGCCACCGCCGACCACATATCCCAAGATTCACACACGCCGATGGATTCGTAACGAATACAGCGGAATTCGCGTGCACCCGATCTCGGGATTGCTTCAATATCTCTGCGAGATCCCCAACCGAAAGGATTTCCCAATGTCCGATTCCTCCACCGACGTCATCGAGGGCGGCGACTGCGACGTCGCGGACGGCCAGGTCGACGTCTGCTGGGATGACTCCAATTACGCCACCTGCTCCAACGGCCAATGGATAGTCCGCCCGTGCGCCGCAGGCACCGTCTGCAACGACGACGGCAACGGCAACGTCACCTGCGGCTGGGCCAACGACGACGGCGACAACTAGTTCGCCGAATGGCACACCCTGGAGGCGAATTCGGGCAAGGCCCTCCAGGATGTGCCACTGGGCGGCTACCAGCCACCGTTCAGGAGGGCGGCCAGTGCTGGGGCGGGGGTTGCCGTGGTGAGGGTGTTGGCGGTGGCGACCACGAACATGGTCAGGGCCAGCAGAAGTGCGGCGATGGTGAAGGAGAGCGTGGCGCGGCGGGTTCTTCTGTCGGTGGGATCCGTGCGCCGGAAGCGTCTCCACAGCAATGCGATTGCGGCTAGCGAGGCGACGCCGACCAGCGCGGTCAATACCGCCATGATCAGGTGATACCAGGCGAAGTCGTCGATCATCACCTGGGTGGCGGGTTGGGTTCGGGTGCTGGGGTAGGCGTCCGCCTGGGATCTGGCCTGGTCGATCGCGGCCGCCAGATCGGGGTTGCTCTCGTCGTCCATCAGCATCGGAAGTAGCGACGAGAACGGGGCCAGCACGCCTTGAATGTTGGCCATCACCAACAACAATGAGGCCAGTGCGCAGAGGGTGACGAAGACTGCGGCGGTAGCGCCCGCGATCCGCTTGCCGACTCCGGGGCCTGCGGAGTTCAGGAACGCCTTCCACAACAGCGTGGCGAGGGCTGCGAGCACGATCAGCGCGAGTGCGGCGAATACCGCCTTGGCCACGTGATAGCGGAACCAGTAATCGACGGCTGCTTGCAGGCTCGGGGTAAAGGTGTGGTCGCCGGATTGCCAGTAGGTGAGGAAGGCGGTTCGGAAGGCGTCGCCGATGCCGTCGTTGTCCGCGCCGCCAGGTACCGAGCCCGCGAGAATCCTTGGCCCGACGACGAAAAGCGTGGCCAGCACCGCGGCGACGGCGGCCAGCACCGCCGGTAGACACCGGGCGATCGCGGTCCCTCGAAACGTCACAGACCCCACCACGCCCATCATATGCACCGGCGAGTGGCGCACGGCGGAGTCCGATTCGGGCTGAACGCCTTGCGGTTAGCCGCTCGAGGATGCAGGCGGGTCAGGATCCAGCGGCGGTCGAGGGGTGGGATGGTGTGTAAGTGCTTGCGTCGGTGGTGTATTCGGCACTGCCGTAGGTGGCGAGGCGCTTCCTGATGACGCGAATGGTGCGAGCGTCGACGGCCTTGCGGAGGGCCGGGCGGTGACCGGCGATCGTCATCAGCAGGAAGCGAGTGATGATGAAGGGGGCGGTGGCAGCGACGCGGACGGCATCGGCGGGACTCAGGTGGACGCTCATGGCGGCGGCCGCCTTCCGGTTGCCGCCGCTGAATCCCAGGAAGAAGGCTCGGCTCCAACTGTTTTCGACCGCCTCGGCGGCGCGGTCGAACGGGGACCGGCCCGGCCGCAGGTAGGCGTCCATGGTGGAGCGGACGAGTTCGCCGCAGGTGGTGTCGTCGAAGCCGTCGCGCAGCAGGGCGGCGCGGGCGTGGAAGACCTCGATGATGCCCTCGGCGGTGGTGGGCAGCAGTTCCTCGGGGAGGCCGAGCAGGAAGCAGCGGCAGCGGCTGAATTCGAGCATGGCGCGTTCGCGTCGACTGAATTCGGTGCGGCCGCGTTGCCGGGCGAGGGCGGCGAGCAGGTACATGTTGATGAGCCCGGCGGGCATCTGGTCGACCTGCGGCACCGGGATGCCGTACACCTCGGCGTCCCAGCGGGTGGAGCGTTCGAGGGCGTTGTAGCGCACCATCGAATGCATCAGCCGGACCATGGCCGCGGCTTCGAAGCCCTCGCCGTGGCGGGCGAGCGCGCCGGGCAGGGTGGTGACGGTGAAGAAGGTCGCGGTCTCGTTGACGCGGTGTGCGGCGCGGCGTCCGGACAGCGCGCCGGTGATGGCCATCGGCAGGGCCGCATAGGTATTGAGGAAGGTCGCGAGGAAGGCGCCGCGAATCAGGAAGGGCGACAGGTACGCCGCGCCGATCCGCATGTGCCGCGCGCCTCTCTCGACCAAGTCCATGTCCACCCAGTCGGGGGTCGCCTCCATGGCTGCGAGGAAGGCGCGCAGTTCGGTGGGTGCGTCGGGGACCGAGTCGACGCCGCCGCGGCACGCCTGCCGCAGCATGCCGATCAGACCTGGCACGCCGCAGCGCGCCACCAGCGCGGCATAAGGGTCGGCGACCACATCGCCGAGCATGGTTGCCGTCCGCATCAATTCGACCATGCGCTCATCGGCGAGCAGCGGCTCTCGCTCGGCGACCCATTTCGGGAGTGATGATTTGTCGGCGGGGTCGGTGGTGAATCGGTAAGGGGAGGAGTGGAAGTCGATGCCGCCGTAGAGGCCGGGCTGCAAATCCTGTTGGCTGCGCACTCTTTCGGCGAGTTCCGGGTAGTGGAGCGTCATCGCACACCTCAACTTTCAACCTGTTAGTTATAGACTGACAGGTTGTAAGTTAGACTGTCAAGGGTGACGAGCCCCGGTGTGCGCAGGCGGATGACCGCGGAGAACCGCCGCGAGCAAATCCTCGACATCACGCATGCCATCGTCGACGCCGAAGGCTTCCACGCCGCCTCCCCCAACCGCATCGCCGACGCCGCGGGTATCACCCGCCCGGTCCTCTACCAGCAGTTCGGCGACCTGGCAGGCGTCTTCATCGCCCTCATCGACCGCGAATCGGCGCGCGCCGCAACCCAATTCGCCGAGGCGATCACCGAACTGCGCGACCCCGACCCCTTCATCAACGCCTTCGCCGGTTCCCTGCACGCGATCGACGCCCACCCCGCCACCTGGCGACTGTTCCTCTTCCCACCCGAGGGCGCCCCACCCCAACTCCACCAGCGCCTCGCCCAATCCCGCGACCTGGTCCGCGCCTTCCTGGAAAAGGAACTGCTACAAGCCTTCCCCAACCTCCCCGACCCCGAATACACCGCGCGGATCCTGCACGCCGCAGGCCGCGAACTCCTCCAATCCCGCCTGACCGACCCGGCCGAAGCCACCACCGATCGCCTGGTAGCCCTCGTCCGGTTGCTCCGCACCGGCGTCCTGCCCCCGCGCGGCAAACAGACTCCGTCCGGAACGTAACCCGCCACACCGAGTCCCACCCAGTCGGACTGTTTGCCCGAATCCCGGCACGCCGGACCAGGTTGTCGCCACGCTGATCCGAAATCCCATCGGAGTGGAGGGACCGGCGTGATCGAGGCTGCACCGAAGGCACTGCGCCTGTCCGAGCTCCCCGCCGATTCGACCGGAATGCTGCAGGTGATCGCCTACTTCGACGCCTTCACCGAGTCCGCAGCCAATGCCGACACCATAATCCGCGCCGCCGCCCTCCTGACCGAATGCCCGGTCGGCGCAATCTGGCCCCCCCGACACGGTGATCCGCTACGACGCCGCCGGTCGCCTACTGCCCGCCACCGCCACACCCGACCACGCGAACGGAGCGGAGCCCGCCGTATGGCTGGAGCGCCCGGCCGCACGTCGGCCGGATGAGCCGGTGCGACAGGAGATGGGGAGGGTCGGCATCGCGCATCCGCTTGATCAGGTGGTGCTGGATCGGCTGCGGCACTGCCTGCGGGTGGTGTCGGCGCGGCAGGCCGCGAACCCACTGCGCATGGATGATCCAGCGCTCCTGGAAGTCGTGCTCTCAGAAAAGGAACGCCGCGAGGACCGGGTGCGCGCGATGCGACTGCTCGGCTTGGATCCGGCGCGCGACACCCGAGTCTTGGCGGTGGCGGGACCGGGGGCCGCCGAGGCCGTGCGGATCATCGCCGAACACGTCCCGGTGCTACGGCAGGCAACGATCGGCGCGACTGTCGCCGTGCTGGTCCAGGACCCGGCGCTCTCGGGGTCACGCTGCCCGGCGCAACGGCCGGTGGGGGACCGGGGGCTGTCGGATGTGTTGAATCTTGCTGTGGTGCGGTCGTTTCCGGCCTCGCGGGCCGGGACCGGTGGGCCGTGGATCGGGATGGGGGAGCGGGGGGCGGCGGTGGCGGCGGGGAGTTCGTGGGAGCAGGCTCGGCGGGCGTTGCGGTTTGCGTCGTCTACGTGGCATGGGCGGCGGGTGGTGGCGTTCGAGCGGTTGGGGTCGTTGGAGCTGTTGGCGGATATGCCGGTGCAGCGGTTGCTGGGGAATGCGGATGTGGTGCGGATCAATGAGTTCGCGCGGACCGAGGCGGGGGCGTTGGCGGTGGATACGTTGGAGGCGTTCTGCATGTTCGGGACGCTGCGGGGGACCGCTCACGAACTGCATCTGCACCACAGCACGGTGGCGGCTCGGATCGCACAGGTCGAGGCCGTCATGGGCTGGGATATGGGGGAGGCGCTGGACCGGTTCATGGCGACGCTGGTACTGACCGTCCGGCGGATCGCCCTGTCTTCGGCCGAACTGGCTGCGGCGCGGGCACCGGGGGAGAGGTGATCCGACGGGTGTCGGGTCGTGGCCGAGGCAACCGCGACGCACGGCGGCTGCTTCCGGATGCCCGCCTCGGTGACTATCGGTGGGCACGAATCAGTGCGGGAGAAGGAGATTCACGCCATGGCGATCGTCGATCCGGCCAAGACCTGGGAGCCGCTCGAGCAGCGGCTGGCCGTCACCACCAATGCGCGGCATCGGCAGGTGCTGAGCATTGTCATCGAGCATATGAAGGCGGAGGCCACGCCTGATCTGGATAGGTTGATGCGCACGCTGGTGGCGGAGCCGGACTATCACTTCTGGAACGCGGGTCAGGATGTCGGCCCGAAGGGGTGGGCGGGGGTGCACGCCTATTACTCGGCGTTCGTGGCCAGCAAGTCCAACATTCTGGAGTTCGCGCTGGATCGGCTGCTGGTGGATGACGACTGCGTGGTGACCGAGGGCTACCTCAAGCAGATCTATCCGGGCGCGTACGCCGCGCAGATCGGTATCCCCGTGGATGATCCGGCCGCCGACTATCTCATCACCTTCCGTCAGCTGCTGCTGTGGCCGGTGGACGCGGACGGTCTGATCGTCGGTGAGGACTCCTACCATTCGGGCCCGGTCGAGGTCCGCAAGCTCGCCTTCGACGAACTGCCCAGCGAATACGTCGAACTCGTGCACCCGGCCGTGTGAGAGCGGCGAGACTCGGCATATGGAAGGCGATTCGGACATGACGGACCTATCGGCACCGCCCGTGCAGCGGGCGGATATCGCGAGCATGCTGCTCGAGCGGCTCGGCGACGAGCGGCTCGGCCTGCGGACCCGGGAGCAGGACTGGACCTGGGACGCGGTGGTGCGGGAGTCGGCGGCCCGAGCCGAACTGGCGCGGGAGTCGCGGCGCGAGGGTCCCTTCCATATCGGGGTGCTGCTGGACAATGTCCCCGATTTCGTCTTCTGGCTGGGCGCGGCCGCGCTCGCGGGTGCGACCGTGGTCGGCATCAATCCGACGCGCGGCAACGCTCGACTGGAGGCCGATATCCGGTATGTCGACTGCCAGTTGATCGTCACCGACGCGGCTGGGATGGCCCGGCTGCGCGGGTTGGATCTGGGGCTCGAGCCGGAACGGTTTCTCCTCGTAGACGATCCGGGCTACGCGGATCGATTGAGCCAGTACCACGGCGACCCGGTGGCGGATGCGGGACCGGAAGCCTTGCTGCTGTTGCTGTTCACCTCCGGAACGACCGGAACCTCCAAGGCGGTCAAGTGTTCTCAGCGCCGCCTAGCTGTTATCGCGTACGCGGCCTCCGCCAAGTTCGGGCACGTACGCGAGGATGTCGACTACTGCTGTATGCCGCTGTTCCACGGCAACGCCATCATGGCGCTGTGGGCTCCCGCGCTGGCCAACGGCGCGACGGTCTGCCTGACACCGAAGTTCTCTGCCTCCGGATTCCTTTCGGACGTAAGGTATTTCGGCGCGACCTTCTTCACCTACGTCGGCAAGGCCCTGGGCTACTTGCTCGCCACCCCCGAACAACCTGACGATGCCGACAACACCCTTGTGCGCGGTTTCGGCACCGAGGCGTCGGTGGCCGACCAAGCCGAATTCCGCCGCCGCTTCGGCGCACCCCTGTTCGAGGGCTACGGCTCCAGCGAGGGCCCCGCCTTGGCCGCCCTCGATCCACAGGCCCCGCCGTCGGCACTCGGCCGCCCGGCGCATCCCGGCGTGGCCGTCGTGAACCCGGACACGCTCGCCGAGTGCGCGCGAGCGGTGCTCGACGAGTACGGCCGGGTGCTGAACGCGGACGAGGCCGTCGGCGAGATGGTCGACCGCGCGGGTGCGCTCGTCTTCGAGGGCTATTACAAAAACGACATCGCGGATGCTGAACGTTTGCGGAATGGCTGGTATTGGACAGGCGACCTGGGTTATATCGACCAGGCGGGCTTTATCTATTTCGCCGGACGCAAAGGCGACTGGTTACGGGTGGACGGTGAGAACACCTCGACGCTATTGATCGAACAGGTGATTCGCCGCCATCCCGCGGTGATCGCCGCGGCCGTCTACGGCGTCCCCGATCCGCGCTCCGGCGATCAGGTGATGGCGGCGATCGAGGTGGCCGACCCGGCCGCCTTCGACATCGTCGAGTTCGCCGAATTCCTCAGTGCCCAAGACGATCTCGGCAGCAAGGGTGCGCCCCGGCTGCTGCGCGTCTCGGGGAACCTGCCGGTCACCGGCTCCAACAAGGTGCTCAAACGCGAACTGCAGGAACAGCGTTGGCACACCGCCGAGCCGATCTATCGCTGGATCGGCCGCGGAAAACCCGAGTACGACGACCTCACCGAGTCGGGCAAATCCGAACTGAGGGCGGAGTTCGGCACTTTCGGACGCTTAAACCTGTTCTAACCCTCGGTCGGTGACCTGCGCAAGCTTTCGTTAGCATGCTGCTATCGAAGGCTCTGCAGGGAGGGTTTGTTGTGTCTCGTAATGATGATCATTTGTCCGAGGGAGAAGCTCCGAGGGGGTTGAGCGACGGCGCGCCGCTGCACGTCCATCTCACCGATACCGATCGCCGCATCATCGATCTGCTCATCGCCCCGTCCCGGGCGTGGTTCAGCCCGCGCTTCTACGGCATGGAGAACTTCCCGCTCGAGGGCCCGGTGCTGCTGGTCGGCAACCACTCGCTGGCGGGCGGCACCGACGCCCCGCTGCTCGCGCACGAGATCCTGGTGCGGCACGACCGGCTGGTGCGGGGACTGGCCGAGAATGTGCTGATCGATGTGCCCGGACTGCGAGATGTGTTCCACCGCTGGGGAATTGTGCGCGGCAACCGCCGCAACTGCACGACCCTGCTGGAGAACGACGAGGCGGTCGCGGTGTTCCCCGGCGGCGGTCGGGAGGCCATGCGCGCCAAGGGGCAGAAGTACAAGCTGTTGTGGGAGGGCCGCACCGGTTTCGCCAAGATGGCGATCCAGGCGGGCGCGCCCATCGTGCCCATGGCCATGATCGGCGGCGACGATATCTACGACATCGTCTTCGACGGCGATCACCCGGTCATGCTGCCGCTGCGCAAGGCGGTCGAGGGTCTGGGCCTGCGCTCGAACCTGACCCCGCCGCTGATCCGCGGCCTCGGCCCGACCCTGGTGCCCAAGCCGGAGCGCTTCTATTACGCGCTCGGTACCCCGATCGACACCAGTCCCTGGCGTGACGCCGAGGATCTCGAGGCCGCCGCGAGCGATCTGCAGGTCGTGGTGAAGAAGGCCCTCGAAGAGGAGCTCGACTTCCTGCTCGCCGAGCGCGACAAGGATCGCGGCCGCAGCCTGCTGGGTCGCACCCTGGGTCGCTTCGGCCTCTGAGCTCCGCCCGGTAGGTTTACCGAGGTTCAGCCCCTCCGTCCCGCGACGTCAATGGCGACTGTCGCAGTTCGGACCACTTTTCCGCCCTGTGAAGTTAACCTCCGTTCGACTTTCGAGTACGGTAATGGCAGAGGCGATGATGCCGCAGTGGTCACCGTAGGAGGTTGGCGTGGAACGCACCCTTTTCGAACCCGAACACGAGCTGTTCCGGGAGTCGTTCCGTAAGTTTCTCGATCAGCATGTGGCTGCCCATCACGAGCAGTGGGAGCACGACGGCATCGTCGATCGCTCGGTCTGGCTCGAAGCCGGCAAGCAGGGTTTCCTCGGCATGGCCGTGCCGGAGCAGTACGGCGGCGGGGGCGTCAAGGACTTCCGCTACAACGCCATCGTGACCGAGGAGGTCACCAAGGGCTTCTACTCCGGCCTGGGTTTCGGTCTGCACAATGACGTGATCGCGCCCTACCTGCTGGACCTGGCCAACGAGGAGCAGAAGCAGCGCTGGCTGCCCGGTTTCTGTTCCGGCGAGATCATCACCGCCATCGCCATGACCGAGCCCGGCACCGGCTCGGACCTGCAGGGCATCAAGACCCGCGCGGTCCGCGACGGCGACGAGTGGGTCCTCAACGGCTCCAAGACCTTCATCACCAACGGCATCAATGCCGACATCGTGATCGTGGTCGCCCAGACCGATGCGTCCAAGGGTCCCATGGGCTTCTCGCTGCTGGTGGTCGAGCGCGGCATGCCCGGTTTCGAGCGCGGCCGCAATCTCGACAAGATCGGCCTCAAGGCCCAGGACACCGCCGAGCTGTCCTTCACCGATGTCCGCGTCCCCGCCAAGAACCTACTGGGCACCGAGGGCCAGGGCTTCATCCACCTGATGCAGAACCTCCCGCAGGAGCGCCTGTCCATCGCCGTGATGGCCGCCGCCGCTATGGAATCCTGCCTGGACCTCACCTGCCAGTACGTCCGCGACCGCAAGGCCTTCGGCAAACCCATTGGCGCGCAGCAGAACACCCGTTTCGTGCTGGCCGAGCTGGCCACCAAGACCACGGCCGTCCGCGTCTTCACCGACCGCTGCATCGAGCTGCTGAACGCCGAGAAGCTGACGGTCGAAGAGGCCGCCATGGCCAAGTGGTGGTCCACCGAGGAACAGCTCGACCTCATCACCAAGTGCCTGCAACTCCACGGCGGCTACGGCTACATGCGCGAATACCCGATCGCCAAGGCCTACATGGACGCCCGCGTCCAAACCATCTACGGCGGCACCACCGAAATCATGAAGGAAATCATCGGCCGCAGCCTCAAACTGGCCTGACCGTCGTCGGGCGGGGAAGTATCGCGGAATTCCCCGCCCGCGTATCGGTCGCATTTCGATTGGGCACCTTGCCCTTTGCCTGTTCTGTGGTGGTCTGCAGAGTGCCAACTGGTGAAGGTCTGTGTCGGAGAAGCACGGGTCGACATCATCGATCGTTCAGTTGACGATGAGGCCAAGCGCTATCGCCGTCGACAATGGCATCGACCGCTCGGCCTTTGGCGATTCCACATGCGGTCTGCTGGTCATAGGCGAGGCATTGGATCTGGATCCTCGGCATGGCTTACTGGGCCATCAAGAGACACGTCACCGAGTTTGTCGCACTGTGCCAACGAGGTTTTCGCGGACATGGAGTAGCCGGTGGTAGTCGCGCAACGCCGTTCCGATCTCGTGTACGAGAGGCGCCTTCGGTCAACGTTGGCGCTGTGCCGCGGTTGGCACGATTGGTCGGTCATGCGGCACTGGTGGGCCTTGGGATTGCCATGTGCAGGCTGTACTGGGTCGATCGTTCGTGCGCTGATGCGTAAGTCTGTGTCGTTCAACATATTTCAACCATCGCCAGCCGTACGGTGTTGCTATGTTTGATCTGTCTCGGAAGGGTGTGTCGCGGTCTTCGGGGGTGCCACATGTGAGGTGGGCTCGCTTGCCAGTGAGCAAGGTCGTGAGGCTGATATGCGACGAGGGATGGTGATGACGTGTACGCGCAGCGAATCAATCGGCGCAAGCCAGCGTTGCTGATGCTGTTGGTAGATCAGTCGGCCTCGATGAACGAGCGGTGGGATACAAACGGGCAGTCGAAAGCCCAGGTTTTGGCCGACGCGGTGAATGAAACGCTCTACAACGCCGGGCATAAGTGCAAGGTTGCCGGGAACCAGATTTACGACTATTTCCAGGTCGGGGTATTCGGCTATGGCGCTTCTCTCGGCCCGGTGCTCGAGGGCACGAGTGTCGTCGCTCCGCTGGCGACCGTGAGTCAGTATTTGTTTCATCCGAAACGGGTGGAACAGAGGGTGAAGCGGGAGATCCTGTCCACAGGAGAGGTGATCGAGGAGCCTCGGCGACTCCCCGTCTGGATCGAGCCGTCAGGTAATGGGATGACGCCGATGAAACAGATGTTCACCGACGCGGAACCGATCGTTGCGTCATGGTGCGCGGCGCATCGCTCCAGCTTTCCTCCGATCGTCATCAACGTGACCGATGGCGTGAGCACCGACGGTGATCCCAGCGATGCTGCCGACCGGCTGCGGCGGACCGGAACAGATGACGGACCGACCTTGCTGTTCAACGTCCACCTATCGGTGACGTCGGATATAGCGTTTGCCTTTCCGAGCAGCCCAGTCGGGCTGCCCGATGACTACGCCAAGTTGCTGTTCGACATGTCTAGCGAAGTACCCGAGGGACTCCTCGCTACCGCTGCCGAATTCGGCTATGAGGTTGAGCCGGGAGCACGTGGCCTGTTGTATAACTCGGGGACGAAGGCGCTGTTCCAGTTTCTGAACATCGGGACGGTTGCGGTGACGCCCCGCAGACCGAAGGAACTGCCGTAGGCGCATCGATGTCTGCGCTTAGGGTGACTGCCTGCAAGGCAACGGTGGTCAGCAGTGAGCTAGATCCGGGCGATAACGAGGATCGAGTGGCTGCGGCCGTCGATCGTTTCGCGCTGGCTGACGGTGTGAGTTCGTCAGTCTGCTCCGGCCGATGGGCTGAGTTGCTCGTTTTGGCTTGGGTCCAACAGCGAGTTGACCCACTGGATCTGGAAGTGCTTGCGGTACTGAGGGATCAGTGGACACGTGACGCTGAGATACCGGGCCCGGCGTGGTTCGTTATGGACGCTCTTGAACGAGGGAGCGCTGCAACCTTCGTGGCAATGGAAATGCTACCGGACTCACGGCGGGTGGCAGTCAGTGCTGTCGGGGATGCATGTTTCTTCCACATCAGGGCGGGCCGGATTCTTCAGGTCGGCCCCGTTGTCGACTGGCGGAAGTTCACCTCACGGACGAGGGCGATTCACACCGATCGTGAGCCGGACGTCGAGGATATCTGGCGCCTGACCGTGTCATATGACGCCGGTGACGTTTTCGTCCTGGCAAGCGATGCTCTCGCATGCTGGGTGCTCGAACATGTCGACTCCCTTGAGGGCTTGTTGAACCTGACACGCGAGCCCGAGTTCGAAACGGCATTTGTCCGTTGGGTCGAGCACGAGCGCGAGAACGGCCGACTTCGGGACGATGACACGACCGTCTGCGTGGTGTCGACGTGAAGACGCCACTCCCTAGCCTTGGCGACTACAACGACGCATTGGACAAGCCGGACCGGGCCTTCGCGAATGACCCGGTGCTGTTGGGCGGTATCCTCGACCGCGATGCCTTGGGTGATCCCCATTCTGCGACAGGTGGATTCGCTGTCACTTTCCATGTGGATTGCCGCGGCACACAGTACGCAGTTCGGTGCTTCCACCGATCAGCCGGTGACCAGGGAGCCCAGCAGATGGCCCTGCGCTATAAGGCAATCAGTGCGTTTGTACGCCAACACCGGCATCACGATTTCCTGGTCGATGTGAGCTATCAAGGGGATGGCGTCGTTGTGCTCGGGGAGGCCTATCCCACCGTCCGGATGCCGTGGATCGATGGGTGGCCGCTTGGGCTCTGGATCGATGATAACGCCGGTGACGCTCGCGCCCTGGACGCTGTTCGACATCAGCTCACCGAGGTTGTGAGCACCCTTTTCACTCTTGGCGTGGCTCATGGTGACCTCCAGCACGGCAACATCATGATCGGGCAAGGCAATTCGGTCCGGTTGATCGACTACGACGGTCTGTATCTCCCCGAACTTCGGGCGCTCGGAGCACTGGATCGGGGACACATCAACTACCAGCACCCGGGTCGTGGAGACTCGTACGGTTCAGCTAACGACCTGTTCGCCGCCTTTGTTATCGACTTGTCGCTCGATGCCATCGCGCAAAGCCCTGATCTGTGGGATGACTTCGGCGACCCAGGGGACAAGCTCCTCTTCGAGGCCGGCGACTTCGCAGATCCCGAGAGTTCCGAGGTCTTCGAACGACTCGAGGCGATGCCTGCGGTGGCTGATAAGACCAAACGACTGAAGGCCGCATGCCTTTCCGATTTCAGCAACGTTGGCCGCGCGCTCAGCGGCGTTCGGGTCGAACCGCAACCAAATCGCACGAAAACGGCTGCAGCCCACACCTTCCTGGGTGCGAGCGATACTGCTGCGCTGCGTCAGCGCGAGGGACAGCAAGTCACTGTCCACGGGACCGTCGTTGACACCAAATACATTTGGGAGAAGAAGGTCGCGCTTATCAATTTCGGCGACTATCGGCGGGGGGACTTTACGATCGTCGCATTCGGTGCGACCGCTCAGGCGCTGCGAGAGCAGTACGGATTCAATCTGAGTGACCTCAAGGGCCAGTCGGTGACGATGACTGGATTTGTGCGGGTCTATCGGAGCGCCAGGAGCTCACTACCGACACCACAGTTCCAGCTCGACCGTGTGGGGCAGATGCGGCTGCAGCGAGTGCAGCCCACAAAGTCGCACGACAATCCCGCCCCGCCCCGCTCTGGAATCACAGGACATTCCGCTGGCTCGTCGAGCTCGCCCTACAGAGGGCAGACGAATTCCCCGCCGTACGGAACGATCCCGCCATCGACATCCAGTCGATCGTCGTATTCATCGCCCCGACATCAGTCCGGCGCATATAGCAGCGGCGTAGGTGCCAGCGCCTCACCCAGCTCGTCGTCCGACTTCCAGTCGGCATCTTCATCCAGGCCAAGTTACTTCCCTGTGGCCGGAACAGCGACCAATCCGCCTACCGCCTACGGCCCACCAACCTATCCGCGCTGGACGCCACCGCAGCCACATGAGCATGGCCCCCGGGGTGGGCGCCAGTCACGACTGCAGCCACGCCGGAGGAAGCCATGGGTTCGCGTTATCGTGGGGTTCATCATCCTCTGGGTACTGGCGGGCATAGTAGTTCAGTGTGCGCGTTTTGTATCTCACCTCCCTAAGCGTGAGACAGTCAGTGCCACGCCCATAATGTTCCAGTCGCCGAGTCGCAATCTCGCGTGCCGGATCATTCCAGACGGGGCTGCCGCCGGGGTCCGCTGTGACGCAGACAGATTCACCTACCAGCCGCCACCACCCGGTGACTGCGCTGACTCCCGCTATGGGCACGCGATCGGGTTCGCTGCCAATCGCGGGTCGGCGGTTTTCATGTGTGTCTCTGACAGTCTGATCGATGTGACGCTTCCGGTTCTCGACTATGGACAGACGCGACAAGCCGGCTCGTTCACCTGTAGTAGCAGCACTAATGGGATCACATGTCGGGACCCAACGACCGGGCATGGGCTACGCATCGAGCGAGACAGTTACGAGCTCTTTTAGCCTGCCAGGAGACCGTACGGCCTTATTGTAGGAGGGGTTCGCATCGAGTTCGCCTACGGGGAATAATCGAAGGTTGGCAACTCGACCGTCGAACCTGAACGGGGGCAATCCGCGTGGTACTGCACACTCAGCAAGAGCGAATCCCGACTGCTGCATACGAAGCTCTTCGCAACGCCCTGCCGGTCGTTGTGTGGTACAAGCGCACCTTTCGTCGCCAACTATCCGGCGTGTTCCGAGAAGCGCCGGAACTACTAGCCGCGTTGGACTTCGGTCAGACGAAGCGTGAGGTAGTGGACCAGATCGTAGAGCGGTTACTGAAGGATGAGAGCAGATATCGCGATACGACAGTGCGTGTGCTGCTTGAGATCGCCAGCATGGACGGGTTCCCCGACCTCGAAAACCACAACGACTCTGAACTGTTGGTTGAAAAGGCGACAGCGGCCGTTGCTGAGGTTCGTAGATACGCCGAGGTGTTGGCGCCGTGGCAAGAGGAGCGTCAGCGCCTGGCTGCAGAGCGCCGGGCGCACGAGCAGCAGGCCGGACTGAAGCGAAAGTTCGCCGAGGATCTCGCAGCGCTCAAGATCCGGTTCAACAATATGCACTATATGAACAATGTGCACGAGCGAGGCCGCAAGTTTGAGCCATTCCTCTACGACCTCTTCGAATTGTTCGACCTGGAGCCCAAAATGGCGTATGTCGATCGCTCCGACCAAATCGACGGTGCATTCTCCTTTGACTCCGATGTCTATCTCCTGGAAGCGAAGTGGATAAAGGAGAAGGTCAGCCGTGAACAGGCTGATGCGTTTGCTGCGAAGATCGGTCGGCGGGGCAAGCTCGCTTTGGGCCTGTTCGTCAGCATCAACGGCCTCAGCTCGGACGCCATCAGGGCATACGACAATCGAACCCCCTTCATCACCATGGATGGTCAGGACCTTTACTTCGTTTTGGAGAGTCGCGTCCGACTCGATGATATGCTGGCGCGCAAGAAGAGGCACGCCAATGAAACTGGTCGTTGCGACTGCCCTGCGAGTCAATGGTTCTCCTAGGCTGCATCGATTGGTCTTGAAGCCAGTAACTCTGACTGTGAATAGTTCAGTCAATCCGCGCTGGGAGTGCCCCGTTTGTCATATCTGCGAGTGAATCTGGCCAGCGGCTCACGGGTACTACACGTAGGAGTCAACCGGCGGCGTAAGCCTCGAAAGTTCTGATTGAAATCATCGGCCGCAGCCTCAAACTGGCCTGACCGCTCCTTCACCGGACCCGAAACCGCCCATGTAGTGGGCGGTTTCGACGTTTCCAGGCTGAAGGAATCGTCGGGTTCATGGGCCATTCATATGTAGCAGTACAAGGTTAACCTCGCGGCCAGGGTGGGGGTGGGAGTCGGTTACGGGGCGGTGCAACCGTTTTGGCGATCTTTGTTCAGAGCGGGAGTGGGCGTCTTGTCACCTTTGAATCGCCGGGGTTTTCTCGGTGTGTCGGCTGCTGCGGCGGCCGGGGTTGTTGCTGGTGGGGGTTTCGGGGCCGGGGCTGCGGGGGCGGCCAGCGGGACCATCGCGGATGTCAAGCATGTGGTGATCCTGATGCAGGAGAACCGGTCGTTTGATCATTATTTCGGGACGCTCAAAGGGGTTCGGGGGTTCGGGGACAAGGCGACGATTCTGCTGGGCGGGGGGAACAGTGTGTTCAACCAGCCCAACGGTGGTGGGCGGCAATACCCTTGGGCGTTGAGCGGGGCGGGGTCGGAGACCGCGGCGCAGTGTGATGGGGATCTGCCGCACGCGTGGGCGGATCAGCATGCGGCGTGGAACAACGGGCATCTGGATGCGTGGGTGGCGGCCAAGGGCAGCGTGCGGACCATGGGATACCTGGGGCGCAAGGATATTCCGGTCCATTACGCGCTGGCCGACAACTGGACCATCGCCGATGCGTATCACTGCTCGGTGCTCAGTGCTACCGGCCCGAACCGGACCTATCACTGGAGCGGGTGGATCGATCCGGCCGGGACCGCGGGTGGGCCCGCCAACGACGGCGGCGACGAATCCGGGCTGAGCTGGCAGACCTATGCCGAGGCGCTGCAGAACGTGGGGGTCAGCTGGAAGCTGTACCAGAACGCGGCGGACAACTACGGCGACAACGCACTCGCGTATTTCAAGCAGTTCGCCAATGCCGCGCCCGGCAGTCCGCTGGCGGTCAACGGCATGGGCTCGGTGCCCGCCACCACCGGCAAGACCCCGGACGACATCGTGGCCGCGATCAAGGCCGATGTGGTCGGCGGCAAGCTGCCGCAGGTGTCGTGGGTGGTGCCCGACCAGTGGTCCTCCGAGCATCCCGACGCCCCGCCGAACAACGGTGCGCACTTCGTGCACAACGTGATCAACGCGCTCAACGCCGACCCGAACGTTTTCAACTCGACGGTGCTGATCGTCAATTACGACGAGAACGACGGACTGTTCGACCATGTGCCGCCACCGGTCGCGCCCGGGGGCACCGCGGACGAATTCATCAATGGCGTGCCCATCGGCCTCGGGTTCCGGGTGCCGCTGATCGTCGTATCGCCGTGGACGCGCGGCGGCTGGGTGAGTTCCGAAGTGTTCGACCACACTTCGGTGCTGCGCTTCCTCGAGACCTGGACCGCGGCCCTGGGCAAGAAGGCCACCTGCCCGAATATCAGCGCGTGGCGGCGCTCGGTGTGTGGGGACCTGACGGGCATGTTCAACTTCGCGTCCCCGGTCACCGGACTGCCGACGCTGCCGGACACCTCCGCGCTGATCACGACGGCCACCTGCTCGGCCCAGACCAACCCGGCACCGACCTCGAATGCGTTGCCCGCGCAGGAATCCGGCACCCGCCCGGCCCGCGCGCTGCCGTATCAGCCCAACGCCTGGCTCGACCACTACACCTTCGGAACCAATGGTGAGGCCCGCGCCTGGATCAACTTCGCCAATACCGGCACTCCGGCGACCCGCGCGGTGCATTTCGCCGCGTACGCCAACGCTTTTCGCGGTGGCGGGCCGTGGCAGTACACGGTCGGGGCGGGCGGCAATGCCAGCGATTTCTACGAGGTCGGCACCGGGTACGGCAATGGCGCCTACGACCTGACGGTCACCGGCCCGAACCGATTCCTGCGCCGCTTCCAGGGCAATGTGACCAAGCCGGGCAAGACGGTCTCGGTCGCCACCTCGTATTCCAACGCCCCCAATACCGGCAAGCTGGCGATCTGGTTCGCCATGACCAACTCCGGCACCGCCTCGGTCACCTTCACCATCAAGGCCAATCAGTACCGCACCGACGGCCCGTGGACGTACACGGTGGCGGCGGGCAAGTCGGTCAGCGACTACTTCAATGCCATTGCCTACAACAACGGTTGGTACGACTTCACCGTCACGGTCAGCTCGGATTCGAGCTGGTCGCAGCGATTCACCGGGCACCTCGAGATCGGCACGGCCAGCGTCAGCGGCTGAGGCGGGATCCAGGGCGACTCACAGCGGAACAGAAGGCACTCTCGTGGAACCATCCGACAGCAAAGAACTCGGCCGGGACGATTCGGCCGCAGCCCCTTTCATCGTCAAACCCCGCAGCCGGCTCATCCGGCACCTGCCGCGGGCGGTCACGCTCACCGCGCTGCTGACGTTGACGGTCGCGGCGGTGGCCGCGGCGGAACCGCGGGGCGAGGATCGGGTGGGGGATCGCAAGTCGTCCTCGACCACCGAAAAGTTGAGTACGCAACTGGATTCGACGACGGCGGAGGACACCTCCGACAGTTCCGGGACGCCCAGTGATGTGCCCGTTCCCGGTGATTCGACGGATCCGGCGGCCTCGTCGGATCCGGGGACCGGGCCGATCACGATGGTCGACACCAGCACGCCGTTGACCGATACGACGACGGACACCCCCGTCGCCACATCGGACACCCCGACTTCGACCACCGATACGCCGGTGACGACGACGGATCCTTCGACGGGGGCCAGCCTTTCGGTGACAGTGAGCGGCGGCGCGAATCTGTCGCTGCCGCCGCTCATTCCGACCGATGTGAGTTCGCCGCTGGTGACCACCACGGATCCGGTGACCACCATCTACCCGACCACCACCACGGATCCATCCACGACGACCCCGGTCATCGTGATTTCCGGGCCGAGCGTCACGCCCACCGTGCCCGTGACATCGGTGCCGGTCACGACTACCCCGGTCGTGACGACAACGCCGGTGACCACAACTCCGGTCGTCACTACGACCCCGGTCGTGACCACGACTCCGGTGGCTACCACTCCGCCGGTCACGACGACCCGTTGCGTGCCGCCGTCACCGACGCCGACCACGAAACCCGTTGCGTCACCGGCCAAGCCGATCAACGCGCCGGTGACCACCACCCCGCATCCGCCCGCGCCCGCGCCGCGCCCGGCCGCGCCCGTGGCCACCCCGCCGCATCCGGCGGTGACCCCGACACCGGTGCACCCGCCCGTCACCACGTCGGCCAAGCCGCCGACCACGACGCCGAAGCCGCCATCCACGACGCCGAAGCCTTCCACGACCACCTCCGTGCCGCCGTGCCGGTAGAACGACGGAAAGGCCGCACTACCAGTGCCGTCCGAAGCTGGTCGTCGGGTCCGCACCGCGTCCGTGACGTCCGGGCTGCCGGGAACGGGTCCGGGTCGGCGGCTCCGTCGTAGCGGTCGGCACCTCGGTGGTCGGTGACGGTGATGCTGTTGTCGGTGACGGTGTCGTCGTGGTCGGTAGCACGGTCGTCGACAGTGGGATGGTCGAAGACGGTGTGGGCGTTGTTATTTCGGTGCTCGGCGCCGGGTCCTGCGAGGTCGTCTCGGACGTGGTCGGCGTGGTGGTCGCCGCGCCGTCCGGGGTGAAGGTCGCCGCGGTGACCACGCCATTGGCGTCGGTGGTGAGGGCGACGGGGTTGGGTTTGCCGATCAGCGCCTGGCAGTTGAGGTTTGCGAAGGACTGCTGGGCGCGCATAGCCAGGAAGGTGAACAGGTTCGTTGCGGCGGCAGGATCCACCGAGGGTGCGGCGGCGAAGATCTGCTGATCGGTGAACACGCGCTGGACGCCGTTCGCGGTGGTGAACAGGTTGGTGCAGTAGGTCGCGCCGTCACCGTCGTCCCCGGTGTGGGTGCGCCCGTCCGCGGTGATCCGGCCATTGCCGCCGGTGCCGGGAACGGTTGCGGCGTCGGCGGTTTCGACGGCGTCCGCGCCGTCGCCGTCCTCGTCGCGATCGCGGCCCCGGACCAATCCCTGGTTCACGCCCTGCCGATAGAGATCGGTCTTGAGGACGTTGGTAGCTCCATTGCTGAGGGTCATCGGGTCGGTCAGCGGGACGAGCGCGATCGGGGCCTGTTGGTTGGCGGCGGCCGACAGTTCGTCCGTCGCCAGGGCCGGAGTCGGTTGCCGATCGGCGGACTGATTGGGCACCATCCACGGCGTACAGCCGAGGGCGGGATCGATGAATCGGCTCAGCAGGAGATTGTCGCTGCCGTTGGCCAGGTCGGTCGCAGTGGTGAGCTGCGCGGTGTTGGCGGCGTCGAGCTGGGCCGTCTGCCCGTTCGCCGTGGCCAGATAGTGGGTGACCACATTGTCGCTCTGATCCTGATCCACCACGACGAAGTCGCGCACGGTCGGGCAGGGCAAGCCGTCCTTGGCCGTGCCGGTGCCGGGGACGACGAGCCGATGGTCGGCGATCCGGCGATTGGCGGCCCGAAAGAACTCGCGCGCATTGCAATACGCGAACTGCCCGAAGATCGATCCGTGCCGCAGGCCGTTGACACAGTGGCCGCGCGCGAGACCGTCGCCGCCGTCGGCCGCCTGCAACGTCAGGTTGGCGCCGTTGAAGCCGAACCAGATACCCACGGTCGCAGCGCGATTCACCTGCGCGGGCACCGGCGTGACGGCCGGTTGCGTGCCTTGGTCGACGACCAGCGGGTCATAGGTGGTGAGCGTGCCGTCCTCGGCCAGGATCGCCGCCTCCACGAAGGCCGACTGATTCGGGTTCGCCTCGTTGCAGGCTCCGGCCGCCGGATCGGTAGCGACCAGTTGATAGGGCGTGGCGAGGCCCTCGGCGGACAGCGGGTCGGCGGGCACCACCAGTGTGCAGTTCTGATCCGGCGCGGCCGCCCCCGCCTCACGGCCGCCGTCGACGATCAATACCGCGCCGACCAGCAGGGTAGCGGCCGAGAGAGCAGCCGCGGATTTCCTTCCAAGCACGAGATTCTCCTCGGGACATCGAGAATCGGCAATCTCGGTACTATCACGGACCGTGATTCGGGAGTGCCCGAGATTTTCGGATACGCATGTGCGTGGCCCATACGATAGGTACGCCCGACTGCGCCCGGCAAGGGCCGGATCATAATGGAATTCCACTATGGAGTTATTGGAGATTCCGTTACTGGACGCAGTGTTTACATCTCCCCGGCCTCGCACGATCATGGTCACCACCGCACCACACTCCGCCGAGATCTGGGGATGAGGAAACCACTGTGCATATCTGGAAAACCCTTGTGACCACGGCATTGACCATCGTTGCGCTCGGCGTCTGCGGCGGTGGCGCCCATGCCGGTCCGATTGTCGATCAGGCCGTCCATTTCACCGCCAGAAACGCTCCGGAGGGCGCGATAATTTCGACCGACGTCGGATCGATGGGCGTCGAAGATGGGGTGTTCACAATCAAGGCGCCGAATGGGGCCACCGTCGCGGGCGTCGACCTGAAATTCCGGGTCGACGATTTCGAATTCCCCATCGCGGCCGATATCGCCGATCACACCGCGACCCTCACGCCGCAGTTGGACATCGACCACGCCGTCTATCGTCCGGTGGCGTTGCCCTTCGAGGACAGCACCCAGTTCAAGACGCCGTTCGATCGGGAGCAGGCCGCCTTCAATCGCATGAAGGACACCATCATGATCGGCGCCAGCGGCGGCACCCTGGCCGGCGGAATGGGTGGCGCGGCGGTGGGCTGCCTGCTCGGCGGCATCGCGGGCGCGACCGTGGCGGGCGCGACGATCATCGGGCTGTTCGGGCCGATCCTGCCCGCCGCGCTGCTGGGCTGCCTGGGCGGCATCGCGGGCTTCGGCGCGCTGGGCACGCTCGCGGGGCAATTGCTGGTGACCGCGCCGGTGGCCGTGCTCGCCGCAGTGCAGTACTTCTCGACCATCACCCAGCCGTTCCCGGGGAGGTGATCGACACAGACTCGCCACGAGCGTCGGGGGCGGCCTCCACATCGCGCCGAAAACTGTCGCCCTCGAACGCATTTCGCTGTCACGTCAGATCCGTGTATTCGATATCCGCCGATTCGATTCCGAAACGAGAACCCGTGATCGAGCACCCCGATTCCTACGACGGCGACGGCATGGAGACCTTGCCTTCACCGCGAGTATCCGCCGGGCACAAGGAATTACGGCGGGTCAGCCGCCGGCTCGGGGTTGCGGGCGGGCCGCCGCTGCTCGAGATCCGGGAGCCCGGGCGGCCGCCGCGGCGGCAACGCCTCGGCGGACCGACCACGATCGGCCGGTCCCACCATGGCATCCGGGTCACCGATCCCGGTGTCTCGCGCGAACATCTGCGCCTGGTGCCCAGCCCGACGGGGCTGTCCCTGGTCGATCTGGGCAGCCGCAACGGTACCTGCGTCAATGGCGCGCGGCTGACGGGGCGGGTGACGCTCGCCGCCGGTGACGTGATCGAGATCGGCGGCACGCTGATCGCGGTGCTGTACGCGCCGTCGGCGGATCCGGATGGGCCGACCGACGCTACGACAACCACGAAACCGGGTCGGACACAGCGGGTCTCCGCGCACCGACCCGAACATCAGGTCTCCACTCGCCCACCCGGTGCGTGGATCACCATGGCGAATCGGCTGCTGGGCATCGACCCGACCGGGCGGCGACCGCCGTTCCCGACCGTCACCGACCTTCCCGCCCGCATCCCCGACCGGCTCTGGCGCTACGTCCGAATAGCAAGTGTCACCATCTATCTCGCCGACATCGTCGCCATGTTCCTCGCGCCCGCGGTCGGGCTCTTCGTCTTCTTCGGCATCGTGGTCCCGGTGCTGCCCGCGCTGTTCCTGCTCGCCCCGGGAGCGTGGCGCAATGCCTGCCCGCTGGCGGCGGTGAATCAGCTTGCGCGCGTGCGTGGTTTCGGCCTCGGCAAGCCGCCGCCGGCCTGGTTGCGCTCGCGCGGCTACCTGGTGTCGGTGACGTCCTTCTTCGCGATCGCGGGCGCGCGCCTGGCGGGCCTGGACCGTAGCGGGCTCGCCGCCGGGATCGTGCTGGCGGCGGTGCTGGCGGCCGCCTTCACCGGTGGGCTGCTGTATCAGGGCAAGAGCGGTTGGTGCAGCACCATCTGCCCCCTGTTCGCCCTGCAACGCGCCTACGGGCAGACGCCGTTTGTTACCGTGCGCAACACCCACTGCCAACCCTGCGTGGGTTGCGCCAAGAACTGTTTCGACCTGCGACCGCGCAGCGCGTACCAGGCCGACCTGGCCGACCCGGCCGCACTGTGGAACGGCCCGCGCCGTCTGTTCGCGGCCGCGCTGCCGGGCTTCGTCCTCGGCTTCTTCGTGCTGTCCCGCCACGACGGACTCGCTGCGGTGCAACGGATTCTGCTGCTGGCACTGTTCATGACGGTCGCCGTTGCCGCCTACTTCACCGTCGACACCCTGACCCGGCTCAGCCCGGCCATGCTCAGCGTGGGCGCCGCCGCGATCGCGCTGAATGTCTTCTACTGGTTCACCGGTGCGTCGCTGGCGCACTCGGCGTCGATGCTGTTCGGTGTCGATCTGTCCTGGCTGCGCTGGCAGATTCGCGGCACGATGCTGCTGGTCACCCTCTGCTGGGTCGCGCGAACCCGCGTCGTCGAACTGCAGTACGCGGTGCACACGGGGCTCCGCTCCGAGCCCGTGCTGTTGCCGCTGCCGCGCCCGCGCGGCGTCCGGACGGTGGAAACGCCCACGCGGTCGGTGGTTTTCGATGCGACGCCGGTCGAGGGCGAGATCGAGGTGGGGGCCAGCCTGCTCGAGATCGCCGAGCGTGCGGGCAGGCGCATCGAATCCGGCTGCCGCATGGGCGTCTGCGGAGCCGACCCGGTGGCGGTGCTCGCGGGGGCCGACGCGCTGTCGGTGCCGGGCCCCGATGAGCTGAACACCCTGCGCCGCCTCGGTTTCGCCGACAACACCAGAATGGCGTGCTGCGCGCGCCTCGACCACGGCACCGTGCGGGCGTCGCTGACACCGCAGCCGGGCCGCGTACTGCCCAGCGCCCCGGCGGCTTTCGACCGGTCGATCGTCAGCGTGGTGGTGATCGGCAGCGGGATCGCGGGCGTGACGGCCGCCGACTTCATCCGTCGCGGCCATCCCGACTGCGAGATCCACCTCGTCGGCCAGGAAGCGCACGGCCCCTACAACCGGATGGGAATCTCGCGGCTGGTGTACGGCCGTTCCGCCATGCGGGGCTTGGCCCTGTTGCCGGAGGGCTGGTACGAGCGCAATCGGGTGACGGCCTGGCTGAACACCCTGGTGACGGACGTGGATGTGCGAGGCAGGCAGGTGCGGCTGGCCACCGGGCAGGCCCTGCCTTACGACCGGCTGATCCTCGCGACGGGCGCGCGCAGTTCGACGCCGCCCATCGACGGGCTGTGGCGCCCCGGTTGTTTCGCGCTGCACGAGGCCGACGACGCCATGCGCATCCGCTCCTATGTGCAGCAGTTCGGCTGCACCGACGCCGTCATCGCGGGTGCGGGTCTGCTCGGCGTGGAGATCGCCGCCGCGCTGCATCGACTCGGGCTGGCGGTCACCGTGCTCGAGCGCGGCGACCATCTGCTCTCGCGCCACATCGACGAGCGGTGCGCGGATCTGCTGCTGAATCATCTGTCGGGCCTGGGCATCCGGGTGCTGTGCCGCGCCGAGTGCGTGCGGGTCACCGGTGATCCGGCGGTGCACGGTGTCGAGCTGGCCGGTGCGGGGCGGCTACCGTGCGATCTGTTCCTGACCGCCACCGGGATTCGGCCCAACACCGATCTGGCCTGCGCCGCGGGCATTCCGGTCGGGCGGGGCATCCTGGTCGACGATCGGATGTGCACGGGTGTGCCGGATGTGTACGCCGCGGGCGATGTCGCCGAGCATCGCGGGCAGGTGGTGGGGCTGTGGCCGATCGCGGCCGAGCAGGGGCAGGTCGCGGCGGTCAACGCGCTGGGCGGGAACCGTTCGCTGGCCGAGATATCGCCGGCGGCGATCCTGAAGGATGTCGGGCTGGAGCTGTTCGCGCTGGGTGTCGTGCAGCCGCAGCCGGGTGGCGAGGTGATCGTGGTGGATCGGCCGGGCTCGTACCGCAGGCTGGTGTTGGAGCGCGGGACGGTGGTGGGAGCGACCGTCCTGGGCCATCATCCGGGCGATATCGCCGCCGCCCAGCACGCGATCCGCACGCGCGCACCGATTTCGGTGAGCGCGCGCAATGCGCTGTATGCCGGTGACTGGTCGGTGCTGGCGGACTGAGGCCGCGGTGCGGGAGTGCGAGCGAGGCCGAAAACATGCCCGGAAAGCCGAAAGCGCCCGCCGTGACGGCGGGCGCGGCAAGTCCCGGAGCCGGTACCGGTGGCTCCGGGACTAGGGTAGTGCCGCGACGGCGTGCTCGAGTTCCTCACGACATTGCCGGAGCTGGATGACTTCTCGTTCGAGGTCCTCGATGCGCCGTTGCGCGGCAGCGAGTTCCAGTAGCCCGCCGCGGGTCAGGGGAGCCTGTCCCGTCGCGATCAACTCCTGGCGGCGCCAGTTGTAGATCGTCTGCTCGGCGATGCCCAGATCCGAGGCGACGCGCGAGACGGTGCGCCCGGTGGAGATCAACTCGAGTACTTTGCGGCGGATTTCTGCTGAATAGCGCTTGGGCATGGAGAGTCTCCTTAGGCGGTGTCGGTTATCCATCGGGAGAGCGCATCGGGGAAGCCCCGAGATGTATTTGTAATGAAAAGGTGATTACTTCTACCTTCAAGTGTTACCTAGACGATAGATTTTCGCAGCTGGATCGGTCAAGGATTTAAAAGTAGTGGAATTCCATTTAAGAAATTCAACGACCGGTCGGTCCTTTATCTGGGGCACTCGATGAATTAAATCCCTCCGGGCACAACGGTCCCGGTCTCCGACACGCGACGGTTGGCCCTATCGTTGCCGTGTCCCCTTCCGACAGCGAAGATGGGGCCTGGACTGTTCTGTCAGCTGCTCTTTTCTGCTAGTAGCCGTTTCACTCTTTTGATTGCCGGATGTGGTGTGACGGTCGAGGATCCAGGAGGAGCCAGGCGTATGCAGAGATCGAGAAGGAACTCGCACGGCAGTCGGGCGACCGAAGCCGGCACCCTGGTGGACATTCTGTCCGCGCGAGTGCTCGATACCCCGCATCGATCGGCCTATGTTTTCGCCAACCGCCGCGAGGATCGGGAGGTCCTCGACCACCGCGACCTCTGGGAGCGGATCGCCGGGCTGGCCGAGCGGATCAGCGCCGAGACCGCGCCCGGGGACCGGGTGGCTCTGCTGTGCCCGCCCGGACCCGACTTCGTGTGCGGCTTCTTCGCCTGCCTGACGACGCGCAGAATCGCAGTGCCGGTTCACCTTCCGATGTCGGCGCAGCAGCTCGCGACGCTGGCGGCGATCCTGCGCGACAGTGGCGCGGCGGCGGCGATCGCACCGCTGTCGGTGGTGCCCGTCGACAGTGAGCGGCTCGGCGGCATCCGGGTCATCGACAGCGAGCAGGCGGGCCGTGGCCTGGGCTACGAGCCCGCCGATGTGCCGGGTCCGGACGATATCGCCTTCCTGCAGTACACCTCCGGTTCCACCGGGACGCCCAAGGGTGTCATGGTCCGGCATGCGAACCTGATGGCCAATCTCGGGCTGCTGCGCTCGAAATATCAACTCACGCCGGATCATTCGATCGTCTCCTGGCTGCCGCCCTATCACGATATGGGGTTGATCCAGGGCGCGTTGCTGCCGATGTTCGCCGGGTTCCCGGCCACGCTCATGTCGCCCATGACCTTCCTGCGGGATCCGCTGAGCTGGCTGCGGGAGATCGCCGCGGGCGAGCGGGTGGTCGCGGGTGGCCCCAATCTGGCCTACGGGCTGTGCGCGAAGCGGGTCACCCCGGATGCGGCCGCCGAGCTGGATCTGACCGGCTGGGACATCGCCTTCGTCGGTGCGGAACCGGTGGATCCGAATACCCTGCGGGCCTTCGTGGATGCCTTTGCGGTCAGCGGTTTCCGGGCGAGCAGTTTCGCGCCCATGTACGGGCTGGCCGAGTCCACCCTGTACGTCAACGGCGGGGATCGTGGCGCGGGTGCGCGTTCGCGCGGCTTCTCGGCGGCGGACCTGGAGGGCGGTCACGCGATCGCGAAACCCGATGGCCGGGAATTGATCAGCGTCGGCCCGGTGGGCCCGCAGATCGCCGTGGTCGACCGGGAGACCGGTGCACGCTGCGCGGCCGACCGGATCGGTGAGATCTGGTTGCGCGGCGCGAGCATCACCGCCGGGTACTGGGACAAGCCCGAGCAGACCTCCGAGGTCTTCGCGGCCACCATCGCGGGCGAGGACGACACCCGCTACCTGCGCACCGGCGATCTCGGATTCGTCTGCGACGGCGAGCTCTACATCTCCGGGCGCAGCAAGGAACTCATGATCGTGCACGGCCGCAATATCTTCCCGCAGGATGTCGAGCGCACCATCCTGTCCGGTCATCCGCACATTCGGCCGGGCGGCTGCGCGGTGTTCGCCGCCCAGGTCGACAACCAGGACCGGGTGCTGGTGGTCGGCGAGCTCGCCGACGGCCTGCCCGCCGATCAGATCGCGGCACTGGAGGATTCGATTCGCGACGTGGTCAGCCGCGAGTACGCCGTGAGCGTGCACCGGGTGGTGTTCGTCGGTAAGGGCGAGGTGCCCAAGACCACCAGCGGCAAGATCCAGCGGCAGCGGTTGAGCGAAACCTTCTCCACGGCCACGGAATTCCAGGGGAGCGTGCGATGACCACTACACCGTCCGACAGCGCTACCGTGCTGGAGTTCTTTGTGCGCTGGGCCGCCGATCGGCTCGAACGCGACCAGGTGGATCCGCACTCGCCGCTCACCTCGCTGGGCCTGGATTCGGTCAAGGCCGCCGAGCTGATGACGATTCTCGAGGACCGCTACGACACCGAGATCACCGCCGAGGACATCTTCGACGGCCTGAGCCTGGCCGACGTCGCGGCGATGGTCGACGGCCGCGGCAACGGGCAGGTGCCGGGGGAGCCGCACATCGGATCTCGGCCCGAGCAGCGGCAGCCACGTCGCGAAATGGACTTCAGCCTGCTGTTTTTCGCCAGTGACGCGCAACAGCACGCCGACGGCCGCTACCGCCTGCTGCTTGACAGCGCGCGCTTCGCCGACACCCACGGCTTCCGGGCGATCTGGGTGCCGGAGCGGCACTTCCACAGCTTCGGCGGCCTGTATCCGAACCCGGCGGTGCTGGGGGCGGCGCTGGCGACCGCGACCGAGCGGGTGCGCATCCGCGCGGGCAGTGTGGTGCTGCCGCTGCACAATCCGATCCGGGTCGCCGAGGACTGGTCGGTCGTGGACAACCTTTCGGGCGGCCGGGTCGACGTGGCCTTCGCCACCGGGTGGAACGCCGACGATTTCCTGCTCGCCCCCGACAACTACGCCGAGCGCGTCGAGATCACCCGCGCCGGAATGGAAACCGTGCAGCGGCTCTGGCGTGGCGAATCGGTCACCCGGCCCACCGGGACCGGGCAGCAGCGCGAGGTCCGGATCTTCCCGGCCGCCGTGCAGCCGTCGCTGCCGACCTGGCTGACCTGTAGCGGAGGCATCGAACGCTTCGAGATGGCCGGGGCGCTGGGCGCGAATGTGCTGACCGCGTTGCTGTTCCAAGAGGTCGACGAGCTGGCGGCGAAGCTGGCCGCCTACCGCGCCGCGCGGGCGAGCCACGGCCACGATCCCGACGCGGGCACCGTCACCGTCATGCTGCACACCTTCGTAGGCCCCGACGAGGCGCGGGTGCGCGCCACCGTCGAGGGACCGTTCAAGCGCTATCTCGAGGACTCCGTGGACCTGTGGCGGCGCGGCTCGGAGGCGCTCGACAGCCTCGACGCCAAGACCCGGGCCAAGGTGCTGGACTTCGCCTTCGAACGCTACTACCGCAACAACGGCCTGTTCGGCACGCCGGAATCCACGGCCGCGATGGTCGCCCGGCTGCACGAGATCGGCGTCGACGAGATCGCCTGCCTCATCGATTTCGGCATCCCCGATGCCGAGGTGCTGTCCGGTCTCGAAGCACTCGCACGACTGAAGTCCACGGCGTTGTCCGTCTGAGAAAAGCGGCGCTGTCCGTGTAGGGAATCGTTCACCCGTTTCGAGACGCAGGAGCCGTATTTGACCGGGCACAGTTCTGTCCTTTTCCCGTTGTCGGCTGCGCAGCAGGGCATCTGGTACGCGCAACAGCTGACGGGGCCGACCCCGATCACCAACGCCCTGTGTATCGACCTGCACGGCGACCTCGACGTGGAACTGTTGATGGCATCGCTGTGGCAGGTGGCCGGTGAGTTCGGGGCCGCGCGGCTGCGGGTGGTCGAGACCGACGGCGGTCCGATGCAGGCGACCGACCGGCCGCTCGACGAGCCGACCCGGCTGCTGGATCTGCGTGCGGAGCCGGATCCGCTTGCGGCGGCGGATGATTGGATGCGCGCGGAGTACAGCGCGCCGGTGGACCTGCACCGGGATCGGCTGATCGCGACCGCGGTGCTGCGGGTGGGGGAGCGGCACTGGCTGTGGTACCTGCGCGCGCACCACATCGCGATGGACGGGCTGGCCGCCATGACCCTGCTGTCACGGGTCGGCGAGCTCTACACCGCGGCGGTGCAGGGCAAGGAGCCCGCGGCCGCGCGCGTGCAGGGCCTCGCCGATCTGGTGGCCGCCGACGAAAAGTACCGGGCCTCGGAGCGTTTCACTACCGACCGCGAATTCTGGCAGCGGCAGCTGGCCGGACTGCCCGCGCCGGTCAGCCTGGCCGGGCGCGGCGCGCAGGCGGATGCGCACCCGATCTCGGTGAGCGGGGTGCTCACCGCCGAGACCGCTGGACTGCTGGCCGCCGTGGTCAAGGCGACCTCGGTCAATCCGGCCGTGCCGATCCTGGCCGCCTTCGGGCTGTTTCTGGGCCGCATGACCGACAGCGATGACATCGTGCTCAGCCTGCCGGTGTCCGCGCGCGTCACCACCGCGGCCCTGCGCTCGGGCGGAATGCTGGCCAATACCGTGCCCTTCCGGATCACGACGGGTCCGCGCGGGACCGTCGGCGAGCTGATCGAGGCGACCCAGCGGCAGCTGATCGAGGTGATGCGCCGCCAGCGGTACCGGCAGGAGGACATGTTCCGCGATATCGGGCGGCTCACCCCGCAGACCCAGGTGTTCGGGCCGTACGTGGATCTGATGATGTTCGACACCAAGGTCGTGCTGGGGCCGATCACCGGGCGGCTGCGGGTGCTGACGCCGGGGCTGGTGTCGGATCTGTCGGTGAGCGTCTACGCGGGTGCTGGCGAGACACCCGACTCCACCGCCACCCGACTGGATTTCGTGGCCAACCATGTGCTGTACACGCCCGAAGAGGTTGCGCGGCACCATGATCGGTTCCTGCGCTTCCTGCCGGTGTTCCTGCGGGCGGTCGGCGAGCCCGCCACCCGGGTTCGCGACCTCGAGTTGCTCGGGCGGGGGGAACGTGACCGAGTGCTGCGGGAGTGGATCGACACCGCACCCGTCGATTCCGTGCCATCGGTCGATTCCACCACCACCCTCGTGAAGATCTTCCGTGAGCAGGCGGCCGCGACACCGACCGCCGTCGCCATCGTGGACGGCGCGCAGCACCTCACCTACGAGCAGCTGGAGCAACGCGCCCGGCGGCTGTCCGCCCTCCTGGCCGAGCGCGGGGCGGGGCCGGAAACCCTGGTGGCCGTGGCGCTTCCCAAGGGCGGCGCGCTGATCACCGCCCTGCTGGCCATCCTGGAGACCGGTGCCGCGTACGTGCCGCTGGATCCGACCTCCCCGCCGGAACGCATCGCCTACATCCTGAGCGACGCCGCCCCCGCGCTGGTCCTGTTCGACGACAGCACCGCGGATCTGGTCGCCACCGCCGAGAGCCCGCGACTGCACATCGATGCGGGGGATGCCGACGGTCCCGTCGCACCGACGGTGACCGATGCCGCCCGCCCCGGCAATGTCGCTTACGTCATCTACACCTCCGGCACCACCGGAAAGCCCAAGGGCGTGGCGGTAACCCACGCGAACGCCGTCTCCCTGTTCCGCGGCACCCAACCGTGGTGCCGATTCGGCTCCGAGGATGTCTGGACCTGGTGCCACTCCCAGGCTTTCGACTTCTCGGTGTGGGAGATCTGGGGTGCGCTGCTGCACGGTGGCCGCGTCGTGGTGGTGCCGCGCGAGGTGGCGTATTCGCCGCTCGAGCTGTGGGAGCTGATCGTCGAGCAGGGCGTGACCGTGCTCAATCAGACTCCGTCGGCGTTCTACGCCTTGATCGAATCGCGGCGCGGCGCGGTGGACGACCGCTCGGCGCTGCGCCTGGTGATCTTCGGCGGAGAAGCGTTGGACCCCACCCGGTTACAGCGCTGGCCGGTACTCGATCGCCCGGACGCGCCGCTGCTGGTCAACATGTACGGCATCACCGAGACCACCGTGCACGTCACCGAACAGCCACTGGCGCAGCGGCATTGGCGCGCCGAGCCGGGCTCGAGCCCGATCGGTGTGCCGCTGGCGAATCTGCGGACCTACGTGCTGGATTCGTGGCTGCGCCCGGTCCCGGTCGGTGTCGCCGGTGAACTCTATGTCGCGGGCGCACAGGTCGCTCGCGGGTATCTCGCGCGCCCGGGGCTGACCGCGCTGCGCTTCGTCGCCGACCCGTTCGATGCCGCCGGTGGTCGCCTCTACCGCAGCGGTGACGTGGTGCGCTGGACCGAGCCCGGGGTGCTGGAATACCTCGGCCGCGCCGACGAACAGGTGAAGATTCGCGGCTACCGGATCGAACTCGGCGAGATCGAATCCCTGCTCGCGGCACAGGATTGCGTCGCACAGGCCGTGGTCGCCACGCACAGCGCCGGGTCCGAGGCGCCCGGTGACACCCAGTTGGTCGCCTACCTGGTCCCCGATCCCCGCTTCGCCACCGCAGCGGCGGCCTGCCTGCGGCTGCGCAGCGAAGGCGTCATCGCCCCCGAGGAATTGCACGAGCTGCCCAAC
The DNA here is from genome assembly GCF_054782115.1 of Nocardia heshunensis. NCBI lineage: Bacteria > Bacillati > Actinomycetota > Actinomycetes > Mycobacteriales > Nocardiaceae > Nocardia > Nocardia heshunensis. The sequence continues at coordinate 1,321,749 of NZ_BAAGTC010000009.1, forward strand.
GGCATGCCGATGGTGGGCCGCAACCGCTCCAATATCGAGTTCCTCTACGACGAGATCTTCGAGACCGAGGAATACTGCCACGGCGGCGTCACGATTCCCGAGCGCGGCTGCATCGTCGATATCGGCGCGCACGTCGGCATGTTCTCCGTCTTCGCCAAGCGGAAGTCGCCCGGCGTCAAGATCTTCGCCGTCGAACCGATGCCCGAGCTACGGCGCATGTACCAGGCCAATGCCGCCCTGCACGACCTGGACGCCACCCTGGTCCCGTACGCCATCGGCGCGGAGGCCACCACCGACACCTTCACCTACTACCCGGAGATGTCGGTGCTGTCGGGCCGCGGCGCCGACAGCCGGGTGCAGCACGACATTCTGGAATCGTTCATTCACAACGAATACCGCGCGGAGACACAGGAACTCGGTGACAGCCTGGTCGATCAGCTGATCGCCGACCGCCTGGACTGCGTGCAGGTCGAGGTCCCCATCCGCACGCTCTCGCACATCATGGACGAGTACGCGATCGAGCACATCGATCTGCTCAAGCTCGATGTCGAGGGCAGCGAACTCGATGCGCTGCACGGCATCGAGGAGCGGCACTGGCCGCTGGTGGATCGCATGGTGATCGAGGTCCACGATGTCGAGGACCGGCTGGCCCGCATCGAGAAGCTGCTGGCGCAGCGGGGATTCGAGGTCGAGGCCCGGGTCTCCCCGAACGTGATCGGCACCGATCTGCACATCGTCTACGCCCTGCGCGCCACGCTCGCGGCGGACCGGGCCTCCCTGGCGACCGATCTCGGAGCCGTCGACGACCGCCGCGCGGAACTGCTGCGCCCGCACGAGACCTGGAGCGCCCCTGCGGCATTGGGCGCACTGGTGCGGGAACAACTGACCGGGCTGCTGCCCGGCTACATGGTGCCCGATGTCGTGATGGTGCTCGATGCCCTGCCGTTGACCGTGAACGGAAAGGTGGACAAGGCCGCACTGCCCGCGCCGGTGGTGGCGCGCGCGACGTATCGGGCCCCCGCCACCCCGGTGGAGGAAATCGTGGCCACCGTGTTCGCCGAGGTGCTCGGCCTGGACCGGGTCGGTGTGGACGACGACTTCTTCGTGTTGGGCGGCAATTCGCTCTCGGCGACGCGGCTTTCGGCGCGATTGTCCGACGGTGTGGGTGTCCCCGTCGCGGTCCGGGACGTGTTCGAGGCCTCGGCGGTGGGGTCCCTCGCCGGTCTGCTGGCGGCCCGGGTGGCGCAGGCCCCGGCGGTGGCCGACGGTCCGCAACTGGGTGCGCGTCCGCGTCCGGAGCGGGTACCGCTGTCGTTCGCGCAGCAGCGGATGTGGTTCGTGAACCGTTTCGATCCGGAGTCGCTCGCCTACAACATTCCCATGGTGATCCGCCTGTCCGGCGCACTGGATGTGGCGGCCCTGGGTGCGGCCGTGTGGGACGTGCTCGCGCGGCACGAGGTGCTGCGCACCCGCTATCCGGACGCCGACGGGGTGCCGTATCAGGTCGTGGTGCCCGTCGCGGAGCTGGATGCGGCGCAGCTGGATCTGACGCCGCTCGCGGTGCGCGAATCCGGGCTGGCGGCCGCCATATCCGAGGTCGTCTCGACGGGATTCGAGGTGGCCGAGCGGGTTCCGCTGCGTGCCCGGCTGTTGTCCACCGGCGATACCGAGTTCGTGCTGGTGCTGGTGGTCCATCACATCAATGCCGACGGGTTCTCGATGGCCCCGCTGGCGCGTGACCTGGCAACGGCATACACCGCCCGCCACGACGGGCGGCAGCCGGACTGGCAGCCGCTGCCGGTGCAGTACGCCGACTACGCGCTGTGGCAGCGGGAGTGGTCGGGAACCGGCGACAATCCGGAATCTCCCCTCGCACAACAGCTTCGGTACTGGTCGGCGCAGTTGAGCGAGCTGCCCGAGGTGATGGCGCTGCCGACCGATCGGCCACGCCCGCCGGTGGCCTCGCATCGGGGCGCGACGCACGGCTTCGCTCTCGAACCCGGTGTAGTGGCGGGCATGCAGAAGCTGGCGCAGTCTCGCGGCGCGACGATGTTCATGGTCTTCCACGCGGCGCTGGCGGTGGTGCTGGCGCGGCTGTCCGGTGGCGGCGATATCGCGGTGGGTTCCCCGGTGGCCGGGCGCGGCGCGGCCGAATTGGACGGGCTCATCGGCATGTTCGTCAATACCGTGGTGCTGCGCGCCCGGGTCGACGAGTCCGCCTCGTTCACCGATCTGCTCGCCGACATCCGCGCGGTGGACCTGGATGCCTTCGCGCACGCGGAGGTGCCGTTCGAACAGGTCGTGGAGGCCCTGGACCCACCGCGCAGCCAGGCCCACCACCCGCTGTTCCAGGTGATGCTGGCCTTCCACAATCTCGATCAGGCCCGGCTGGAACTGCCCGACGTGGTGGTGAGCGCCGCGGGCGCGGACACCGGCATCGAGCGCTTCGACCTGACCTTCACCCTGACCGACACTCCTGACCGCGACGGTGTGATCCCGGTCGAACTCGGTTATGCCACCGACCTTTTCGAGCCGTCGACGGTTGCGGCGCTTTCCGCCCGCCTGGTGCGGGTGCTGCGGGCCGTGACCGCCGAGCCCAAGGTCCGGGTGCGCGAGATCGAGGTCCTGACCACACCCGAGCGGGCATTGCTGGTCGGTGCGTGGGGCGGCTACGGCACTCCGGATCCGTCGGAACCGGTGACGTTGCCCGCACTGCTGGCCGCCGCGGTGGCGGGCAACCCCGAGGGCGACGCGGTCGTGGACGGGGACGCGCGGGTGTCGTATCGCGAGCTCGACGAGCAGTCGAACAGGCTGGCGCGCAACCTGATCGGGCAGGGAATCGGCCCCGAAGCGGTGGTTGCTCTGGCACTGCCCCGGTCGTTGGATTGGGTGTCCGCGGTGTGGGCGGTCGCCAAGACCGGCGCGGCCTTCCTGTCGCTGGATCCGGCGCATCCGGTGGAGCGGAATCGGTTCGTATGCACCGACTCCGGGGCCCGCGCGGTGATCACGCGCGGCGGTCTCGTGGAGTTCGGGCCGCAGGTCATCGACCTCGAGGAGTTCGACCGGTCCGCCCTCGGCGCGAATGCCGACCCGTATCCGGCTGTGCGAGTCGATAACACCGCCTATGTCGTCTACACCTCCGGTTCGACCGGCATCCCCAAGGGCGTCGAGGTCACTCATGCCGGGCTCGCGGCCGCGGTGGCCGACCACGTCCGGCGCTGCGGGGTCGACGCCGGGTCGCGGGTACTCGCGGTCGCGGCGCGCACCTTCGATGCGGCGATCCTGGAATTGCTGCTGGCGGTCGCCGGGAGTGCGGCGCTGGTGGTCGCGCCGCCGGAGGTGTACGGCGGCGAGCCGCTGCGGGAACTGGTGTGCGACAAGCGAGTCAGTCATGCGTTCGTGACCCCGGCGGTGGCGATGTCGCTGGACCCGGCCGGGCTCGATGAGCTACAGGTGCTGCTGACCGGCGGTGACCGCTGCTCGGAGCAACTGGTGGCACGGTGGTCGGGTACCGATACGGCGGGCACTCGCCGGATGCACAACCTGTACGGCCCGGCCGAGGCGACCATCTGGGTCACCGGCTCGGAACTGTTGCCAGAGCACGTGATCGGCATCGGCACCCCGATTCCGGGCACGCACGCGGTGGTGCTGGACGCCTGGATGCGTCCGGTGCCGATGGGTGTCGTGGGTGAGCTGTATGTGTCGGGTGCCGGTGTGGCGCGCGGGTATCGGGGTCGGCCCGGGCTGACCGCCGAGCGATTCGTGGCCGATCCGTTCGGTGCGCCGGGACAGCGGCTGTATCGCACCGGCGACCTGGTGCGGTGGACGGCCGGATCCGAGCCCGAGACCGGGCTGCTGGAGTTCGTGGGCCGCAGCGACTTCCAGGTCAAGGTGCGCGGACAGCGACTCGAACTCGGGGAGATCGAATCCGCGCTGGCGGCCGTGGCGGGCGTCGAACAGGCCGTGGCGGCCATCGACACCGCCACCGGCACCGCGCGTCTGGTGGGATACGTGGCGGCGGCCCCCGGCCTGGCGCTCGATCCGGAGCAGATCCGGCTGTTCGTGGCGCACCGGTTGCCCGCGTACATGGTGCCGGACCTCGTACTGGTGCTCGACGAGATGCCGTTGACCGCGACCGGGAAGATCGACCGCCGTGCCCTGCCCGCACCGGTCTTCGCCGTCCGCGAGTTCCGGGCACCCTCGACGCCGGTCGAGCAGCTGGTGGCCGAGGTGTTCGCCGAGGTCCTGGGGCTCGCGCAGGTCGGTGCCGATGACGACTTCTTCACGCTGGGAGGCGATTCCATCGTCTCGATCCAGGTGGTCGCCAAGGCGCGGGCGCGGGGCGTGGCGTTCGCTCCCCGCGACGTGTTCGAGCAGCGCACCCCGGCCCGCCTGGCGAGCCGGGCACTGGTGGGGGCGACGGGCGCGGCGGAACTCGCGGAGCTGCCGGGCGGTGGCGTGGGAGGGCTGCCGCTGCCGCCGGTGGCGCAATGGATGCTGCAGTGGGGCAAGGGCTTCCAGCGCTTCGAACAGCACATCGTGGTGCGGGTGCCCGAAGATGTGACCGAGGCGGGCATGGTCGCCGCGATAGGCGCGCTGCTGGAGCGGCACGACATGTTGCGCTCGCGATTGCGGCGCAACGAATCCGGGGAGTGGGCGCTGGTCGTCGATCCGCCGGGCGCGGTCGACGCGGGTGCCGTGGTCCTGCGGTGCGCACCCGGCGAAGATCTGGCCGAGGTGGCGGATACCGCTGTTGCACAGTTGAATCCGTACAGCGGTGTGATGATGCGATGCGTATGGCAACTCGCCGTTGCGGGACCGGGCCGCCTGCTGGTGATCGTGCATCACCTGGCCGTCGACGGGGTGTCGTGGCGGGTGCTGGTGCCGGATCTGATGTCGGCGTTCGCACAGGTCGCCGTGGGCGATACGCCGGAGTTGGTGCCGGTGGGTACTTCGATGCGTCGCTGGGCGCACGGTGTGGTGGATGCCGCGAGTGATCCGATTCGCCTGCAGGAGTTGGGTCTGTGGCAGGCGATGGCGACCGGGCCGGATCCGCTGCCGGGTGGGCGTGAGCTGGATCCGGCGCTCGACACCGCCGCCACCCTCGACGAGGTGTCGGTCGAACTGCCGGAGCAGGTCACCCGCGGACTGCTGTCCACGGTCCCGGCGGCCTTCCATGGCGGCATCGAGGACGGGCTGCTGGCCGGGTTCGCGGTCGCGGTGCGAATGTGGAGGGCGCGCAAGGGCATCGAGGAATCCTCGGTCTTGCTGCGGCTGGAGGGACACGGTCGCGAGCAGCGGATCGTTCCCGGCGCGGACCTGTCGCGGACGGTCGGCTGGTTCACCTCGATGTTCCCGGTGCGGTTCGACCTGACCGATATCGATCTCGTGGATGTCACCGCCGGTGGGAATGCGGTGGCGGACGCGGTGTTCGCGGTGAAGGAGACCTTGCGGTCGATCCCGGACAAGGGCGTGGGCTACGGGTTGCTGCGCTACTTGAATGCCGAAACCGCTGCGGCACTGCCGGATCGGATGCCCGGCCGGATCGGGTTCAACTACCTGGGCCGGGTGACGAGCGCCGAAGCGGGTACCGGCGGCATCGGCGACGGCGAGGTGGACATCGCCCCCGATCCCGATCTGCCGGTCACCCTGGCGATCGACGTGAATGCCATTGTGGTGCAGGACCGTTTGCGGGCCAGCTTCCGATTCCCCCGCACCCTGCTCGACGCCGCCGATGTCGAGGAACTCGCCACTCTGTGGACCGAGGCGCTCGCCGGGATCGTCGAACACGCCGAAACCGCCGGTGCGGCTGTGCATTCCCCGTCCGACTTCGAGCTGGTGGCGCTCACTCGCGCCGAGGTCGCCACCCTCGATCGGGCCTACCCTTCGCTGAGCGACGCATGGCCGCTGACCGGTCTGCAGACCGGACTACTGTTCCATGCCGATCTCGCCACCGATGTGGATGCCTATGTGGCACAGCTGATGCTGCGCCTGAACGGCCGCCTGGACGTGGCACGCCTGCGGGCCGCCGCACAGGCGCAACTGGACGCGAACCAGAGCCTGCGCACCGCGTTCACCACCACCCGGGGCGGCGCTCGCATCGCGGTGGTCTGCGAGGACGTCGAACTGCCCTGGCAGGTCGTCGATCTCACCGGGCATGCCGACCCGCAGGCCGGGTTGGCCGAACTGGCCGCGGCCGCCGAGGCCCGCCGATTCGATCCGGCGCTCGCCCCGCTGCTGCGGTTCACGGTCGCCGAGCTGGGTGGCGATCAGTGGGCGCTGATCCTCACCAATCACCACCTGATTCTCGACGGCTGGTCCTACCCGTTGCTGATCACCGACCTGTTCACCCGCTACGCCACCGGCGCGGGCACCGCGGCCGACCGGTACCGGGACTTCCTGTCCTGGTCGGCGACTCGCGACCGGGACGCGGCCGTGGCGGCCTGGGCGGCGGCCCTCGACGGCGCCGAACCCACCGTGATCGCCGGACCCGACGCCCGCCCCGCCGGGGGCGAAGTGGCCGAGGAATGGCTCACTCTCGACGAATCCGCGGCCCGCGAGCTGACCGCGGTGGCGGCTGCCGCCGGTGTCACCCTGCACACCGTCCTGCAATCGGTGTGGGCGATCATGGTGGCGCAGTTGAGCGGTCGCACCGACGTGGTGTTCGGCGGCACGGTGTCCGGCCGTCCGGGCGAGCTGCCCGACGCCGACCGCACCCTCGGACTGTTCATCAATACCGTGCCGACCCGGGTGCGGCTGGATCCCGCCGAGACCGTCACACGCCTGTGGGAGCGCATCCAGCGCGAGCAGGCGGCGCTGCTGGACCACCATCACCTCGCGCTTACCGAGATCCACGCGTGCACCGGCACGGACCGCCTCTTCGACACCGTGATGGTGCTGGAGTCGTATCCGCTGGATGCCCAACGCATTCGGCAGCTCACCGGCCGCGGCGACCTGGAGATCACCGGGATCGCCGCCAGCGATGCCACGCACTACCCGCTGACGTGCAGTGTCACCGTGCACGACGGGCTGCGCGTGCGATTGCAGTACCGGCCGGATGCCTTCGACGCCGCAACCGTGGCCGCGCTGGCCCGGCGGTTGCACCGGGTGTTGCGGGCGGTCACCCGCGACCCGGCCGTGCCGGTCCGCGCTGTCGAGGCGCTGCCGGAGCCGGAGCGTCAGCGACTGCTGCGCCTCGGCCGGGGCGATGAACGCACCGCGCCCACCGATGTGGTGACGCTGCCGGAACTGCTGGCAGCCGCGGTGGCCGCCGAACCGGACGGGTGCGCGGTGGTCGACGGTGAGCGGTCCGTCTCGTATCGCGAACTCGACGAGCGCTCGAATCAGTTGGCGCGGTTCCTGATCCGGCGCGAGGTCGGCCCCGAATCCGTGGTGGCCGTGGGTGTGCCGCGCTCGCTGGAATGGGTGACGGCGGTCTGGGCGATCGCCAAGACCGGGGCCGGATTCCTGTCCCTGGATCCCGGGCATCCGCTCGACCGCAACACCTACCTGTGCACCGATTCCGCTGTGCGCGTGGGCATGACGACCGCCCGGCACGCGGCGGCGCTGCCGGGCGCGGACCTGTCGTGGCTGATCCTCGACGCCCCCGACGTCGCGACGGCGGTGACGCGCCTGCCGCGCACCCCGCTCACCGCGGCCGAACGCCTGGGTACCCCGGTACCGGACGGCACGGCCTACGTCGTCTACACCTCCGGCTCGACGGGACGCCCGAAGGGTGTCGAGGTCACGCACGCCGGGCTGGCGGGCGTCTGCGCCGCGCAGCGTGAACGTTTCGGCATTACCGCGGACGCACGCGTGCTCAGCGTGGCGGCGCGCACCTTCGACGCCGCGATCTTCGAACTGCTGCTGGCGATCTCGGGTGCCGCGACCCTCGTGATGTCACCGCCGGAGGTCTACGGCGGGCAACAGCTCTCGGACTTCATGCGGGTTCAGCGGGTGACCCATGCCGTGCTGACCCCGACGGTGGCGGCCGCGACCGATCCCACCGGTCTCGACGATCTCGAGGTGCTGACCGTCGCGGGCGAGGCGTGCCCGCCCGCCCTCCTGTCCCGCTGGGCCGCCACCGATCTCGGTGCGCGCCGTCACGTGCACAACCTGTACGGTCCGGCCGAGGCGACCATCTGGGTGACGGGCACCGCGGCCCTGCTCCCGGGTGATCCGGTCACCATGGGCTCGGCCATCGGCGGCATCTCCGCGCTGGTGCTGGATGGCTGGCTGCGACCGGTGCCGGTGGGTGTCGTGGGTGAGCTGTACGTGTCGGGTGCCGGTGTGGCACGGGGATATCGAGGTCGGTCGGGGCTCACGGCGAGCCGGTTCGTGGCCGATCCGTTCGGCGCGCCGGGACAGCGGCTCTATCGCACCGGCGACCTGGTGCGCTGGACGCGGGACGAATCCGATTCGGGCAGTGGTGTTCTGGAGTTCGTGGGCCGGGCCGACCTGCAGGTGAAGCTGCGCGGCCAGCGACTCGAACTCGGCGAGATCGAATCCGCCCTGTGCGAGCAGGACGGGGTCACGCACGCCGTGGTCCTGCTGCACGGTTCGGCGCAGGGTGACCGCCTGGTCGCCTACGTCGTCACCGAGTCCCGAATGGTGCTGGACGCGGCCCGGGTCCGGCGCACGCTGGGACGGCGACTGCCCGGTTTCATGGTCCCGGAAGTGGTCATGGCCGTGGACGCCCTCCCGGTGACGGTCAACGGCAAGCTGGACAAGGCCGCGCTGCCCGAACCGATTTCGGCGCACGCGCGCTACCGGGCGCCCGCGACACCGGCCGAGGAACTCGTGACGGCCGTGTATGCCGACGTGCTCGGGGTGGCCCGGGTCGGCGCCGAGGACGACTTCTTCGCGCTGGGCGGGAATTCGCTGTCGGCGACCCAGGTATCGGCGCGGCTGACCGACAGCGCCCGGGTGCCGGTGGGCGTGCGGCACGTCTTCGGGCATCCGGTGGCCTCGGAACTGGCCGGGCTGGTGTCGCGGCGGGTGGCCGAAGCCGATCCGGCGCGGGCGCCCCGCCTGCGGCCGTGGACGCGCCCGCAGCGGGTGCCGCTGTCGTTCGCACAGCAGCGCATGTGGTTCGTCAACCGCTTCGCCCCCGAATCGGCGTCCTACAACATTCCCCTGGTGTTGCGGCTGTCGGGCGCACTGGATGTCGCGGCCCTCGCGGCGGCGATCACGGATGTGCTGGCCCGGCACGAGGCGCTGCGGACCCGCTACCCCGACGTGGACGGCGTGCCCTACCAAGCGGTGGCACCGGTCGCCGAACTCGCGGAGGCCGTCGATATCGACCTCACCCCTCGGTCGGTGACCGAGGCGGAACTCGCGAGCGCGGTCGCCGACGTCGTCTCGGCGGGATTCGATGTGGCCGAACATATTCCGCTGCGCGCCAGGCTGCTGACACCGGGGTCGGAACAGTTCGTGCTCGTCCTGGCCATCCATCACATCAATGCCGACGGCTTCTCGATGGCACCGCTGGCGCGTGACCTGGCGACCGCCTACGCCGCCAGGGGCGCGGCCCGGCAACCGGATTGGAAGCCGCTGCCACTGCAGTATGCGGACTATGCGCTGTGGCAGCGGGAGCTGCTCGGCTCGGCCGAGGATCCCGATTCGATGCTCGCGCAGCAGATTCGCTACTGGACCGGGCAATTGCGCGACCTGCCCGAGGTGCTGGAGTTGCCGTCGGATCGGCCGCGCCCGGCGGTCGCCTCGCACCGGGGCGCGACCCAGCACTTCACCATCGAACCCGACGTCGTCGCCGGTCTGCGCGAGCTGGCCGCCTCCGCCGGTGTCACCCTGTTCATGATGTTCCACGCGGCCGTGACCGTGGTCGTGTCGAGGCTGTCGGGCAGCACCGATATCGCCGTCGGCACACCCGTTTCCGGGCGCGGCTCGGCGCTGTTGGACGACCTGGTGGGCATGTTCGTCAATACGGTCGTGCTGCGCACCCGGGTGGACACGGCCGAATCGTTCAGTGCCCTGCTGGATCGGGTGCGCGGCGTGGATCTGGATGCGTTCGCGCAGGCCGAGATTCCGTTCGAGCAGGTGGTCGAGGCGGTGCAGCCGCCGCGCAGTCAGGCCCAGCACCCGCTGTTCCAGGTGATGCTGGCCTTCCACAATCTCGACCCGGCCGCCGTGCGACTTCCGGGCCTCGCGGTCACCCCGTCGAGCGCCGACACCGGTATCGAACGCTTCGATCTGACCCTGACGCTGGCGGACACCCCCGATGGGCGCGGCGCGATGCCCGTCGATCTGAGTTACGCCACCGACCTTTTCGATCCCGCCACCGCGTTCGCGTTCCTCGAGCGTCTGGACCGGGTGTTGCGCGCCGTCGTCGCCGATCCCGGGCGTGCGGTGCGCGACATCGACGTCCTCTCGCCCGCCGAGGCGGGACGACTCGAAACATGGGGCCACGCAGGCACTCCCGCTCTCGAGGGTTTCGCGACCGTCGCGTCGGAGGTGACGCTGCAGATGCTGCTCGCCGCCGCGGTGGCCGCACACCCCGACCGTAAGGCCCTCGTCGACGGCAACCGCATGCTCTCCTACCGGCAGCTCGACGAGCACTCGAATCGGCTGGCGCGCTTGCTGATCTGCCAGGGCGTCGGCCCGGAATCGGTGATCGCTGTCGCGGTGCCTCGCTCGCTGCACTGGTTCGTGGTGGTCTGGGCGGTCACCAAGACCGGGGCCGGGTTCCTGTCCCTGGATCCCGCGCATCCGCTCGACCGCAATCGGTTCATGTGCACGGATTCCGGTGTGCGCCTGGGTATTACCGTCGGCGCGCATGCCTCCGGACTGCCGGCCGATGACGTGGCCTGGCTCGTGGTCGACGACCCGGCCGTCGCGACGCGCATCCGGCAGTGCCCGCCGACCGGGCTCACCGAGCAGGATCGGCGTGCGCCGCGACCGGGCAATACCGCCTACGTCATCTACACCTCCGGGTCGACCGGACAACCCAAGGGCGTCGAGGTCACCCATGCCGGGTTGGCCGCGGTGGCCGCCGCGCAACGGCGCGACTACGAGATCACCGCCGACTCCCGGGTATTGGCCGTGGCCGCACGCACTTTCGACGCCGCCCTGCTGGAACTGCTGCTCGCCGTCCCGACCGGGGCGGCGCTCATCCTGGCCCCGCGCGACGCCTACGCCGGGCCTGCGCTGGCTGCGCTGTTGCGCGAGCGCCGCATCACCCATGCCTTCCTGACCCCGTCGGTGGTGGCCTCGCTGGATCCCGAGGGCCTCGACGATCTGCGCGTGCTGACCGTCGGCGGCGAGGGCTATTCGGCGCGGCTGGTGGAACGCTGGTCGCGCACCGACGCGGCAGGCGCACGCCGGTTCTTCAATACCTACGGCCCGGCCGAGACCACGATCATCACGGCGATCAGCCGCGAACTGCGGGCCGGGGATCGGGTCGAGCTGGGCGCGGGCATCCCGGGCATCGGTGTCCTGGTGCTGGATTCGGGGTTGCGGCCGGTGCCGGTGGGCGCGGTCGGCGAGCTGTATCTGTCCGGAGCCGGACTGGCGCGGGGCTATCGGGGCCGTCCGGGCCTGACGGCGGCCCGATTCCTCGCACATCCGTTCGGCGGTCCGGGGGAGCGGCTGTACCGGACCGGGGACCTGGTGCGCTGGGTCCACGAAACCGATTCCGGAAACGGAACTTTGGTGTTCGTCGGCCGCGCCGACTTCCAGGTGAAGGTGCGCGGCCAGCGGCTGGAACTCGGCGAGGTCGAGGCCGCGCTGTGCGAGCTGGACGGCGTCGCCCAGGCCGTCGTGGTCGTGCACACCGAAGCCGAGCGGTCACGGCTGGTCGGCTATGTCGTCGCCCGCAACGGGCGGGCCCTCGATCCGGCGGCGATCAGGTCGGCGGTCGGCGAACGCCTGCCGGGCTACATGGTGCCGGAGGCGGTGCTGGTGCTCGCGGAGCTGCCGCTGACGGCCACCGGGAAGGTGGATCGCCGCGCGCTGCCCGAACCCGTCTTCGCGGCAACGGAATTCCGCGCGCCCACCGGCGCGGTCGAGGAGGTGGTGGCGGCGGTGTTCGCCGAGGTCCTCGGGCTGGAACGGGTCGGCGTGGACGATGACTTCTTCGCGCTCGGCGGCGATTCGATCGTCTCGATCCAGGTGGTGTCCAAGGCGCGCGGCCGGGGTGTGGCGTTCGGCCCGCGCGATGTGTTCGAGCAGCGCACCCCGGCACGGCTGGCGGCCTGCGCGCAGACCGTCACCGCCGGAACCGGATTGGCGGAACTGCCGGGCGGCGGTGTCGGCGAGCTGCCGCTGCTGCCGGTGGCGCAGTGGATGGTGGCGTGGGGCAAGGGATTCGACCGCTTCGACCAGCACGTGGTGCTGCGGGTACCCGAGGGTGTGAACGAGGAGGGGATGGTCGCGGTCGTCGCCGCGCTGCTGGATCGCCACGACATGCTGCGGGCTCGATTGCGGCGCACCGAGACCGGTGAATGGGGAATGCGGGTCGCACCGGCGGGTGGTGCCGAGCAGGCGTGGACCCTGCACCGGCGCGTGCTCGAACCGGGCATCGCGGTCGACACCGAGGCCGGACGACGGGCGGTGGCCGATATCGCTGCTGCGGAACTGGATTCGGCACTGGAATGGCTGGACCCGCACGGCGGGGCGATGGCGCAGTTCGTGTGGCTCGACCCCGCGGACGAGACACCGGGGTGGCTACTGGTCGTCGCCCACCACCTGGTGGTGGACGGGGTGTCGTGGCGAGTGCTGGTGCCGGATCTGATATCCGCGTTCGCCCGGGTGGCCGCGGGTGAGGCACCGGTGCTGGAACCGGTCGGGACCTCGATGCGGCGTTGGGCGCACGGTCTGGCCGAAGCCGCGGCCGACCCGATCCGCCTGCGCGAGCTGGATTTGTGGCAGTCGATGGTCGCCGGTGCGGATCCGGTGCTCGGCGGGCGGGAGCTGGATCCCGCGATCGACACCGCCGCCGCCATGGAGCAGATCGAGCTGAGTCTGCCGGAGCCGGTGACACGGGCGCTGCTGACCCGGGTGCCGACCGCGTTCCACGGCAGTGTGAACGACGGATTGCTCGCGGGATTGGCCGTGGCGTTGCGGATCTGGCGGGCGCGCCGCGGCATCGAGGAGTCGTCGGTGCTGGTGCGGCTGGAAGGGCACGGCCGCGAGGAGCAGGTTGTTCCAGGTGCCGATCTGTCGCGGACGGTCGGCTGGTTCACCTCGATGTTCCCGGTGCGGTTCGATCTCACCGGCATCGATCCCGCCGACGCGCTGGCCGGTGGGGACGCGGTGGCAGCGGCGATGTTCGCGGTGAAGGAGACGCTGCGGTCGATCCCGGACAAGGGCATCGGTTACGGCCTGCTGCGGTATCTGAACGCCGAAACCGCTGCGGCGCTGCCGGATCGGATGCCCGGCCGGATCGGGTTCAACTATCTGGGCCGGGTGACGAGCACCGACGTCGGCGTCGACGGGCCGCACGGCGGCCTGGGTGAACTGACCGCCGCACCCGACCCGGACATGCCGGTGACGGTGGCGGTCGACATCAGTGCGATCGTGATCGAGGACCGGTTGCGGGCCGGATTCCGCTTCCCGCGCAGCCTGCTTGCGGCGGCCGAGGTCCAAGAGCTCGCCGACCTGTGGCGCGAGGCACTGACCGCCATCGCCCGGCACACCGAAACCGCCGGTGCGGGTGGGCATTCCCCCTCGGACTTCGAGCTGGTGTCGCTGACTCGATCCGATGTCGCCGCACTCGACCGCACCTATCCGGCGCTGACCGATGTGTGGCCGGTGACGCCGCTCCAGGCCGGACTGCTGTTCCACGCCCAGTTGGCCGACGCCGAGGCCGAGGCGGACGCGTATGTCGCCCAACTGATTCTGCGGTTGTCCGGCGAACTGGACCTGTCCAGGCTGCGGAGCGCCGCGACCACTCTGATCGAGCGGCACGACGGATTGCGGACCGCGTTCACCACCACCGGCAGCGGCGTCGGTGTGGCGGTGGTTGCCGAGGGCCTCGAATTGCCCTGGCAGGTCATCGATCTGACCGGCCACGACGATCCCGAGCGCGGACTCGACGAGCTCGCCGCCACGGAGAAGGCGCGGCCTTTCGACCTTGCCGCGGCGCCCCTGCTGCGCTGCACCGTCGTCCGGCTCGCGGCCGAGCGTTGGGCGTTGATCCTGACCAACCATCACGTCATCCTGGACGGCTGGTCGTACCCGCTGCTGGTCGCCGACCTGTTCACCGGCTACGCCGGTCTGCCGGGACAGGCGGCCGGGTCCTACCGGGACTACCTGGCGTGGTTGGCAACCCGCGACCGCGACGTCGCCCTGACCGCATGGGCCGCATCTCTCGACGGTGTCGAACCGACACTGATCGCCGGCGACAACGCACCCGGTGGCCCGGTGGCGGAGCTGTCCCTCACTCTGGACGCCGCCGATACCCGAGCACTGACTTCGGCGGCCGCCACGGCCGGGGTCACCGTCAACACCGTCCTGCAATCCGCGTGGGCGATGCTGCTGGCGCAGCTCACCGGTCACACCGATGTGGTGTTCGGCGCGACGGTCTCCGGGCGGCCCGGTGAACTCCCCGCCGCCGAACGCACCATCGGCCTGTTCATCAATACGATCCCGACGCGGGTCCGGCTGCATCCCGCCGAACCGGTGTCCGGGCTGTGGACCCGCCTGCACCACGAGCAGGCGGCGCTGCTCGATCACCACCACCTCGGCCTGCGGGACATCCACGCGTACACCGGCATCGACACGCTCTTCGACACCCTGATGGTGCTCGAGTCCTATCCCGTCGACCTGCGCGATATCGAGCACACCGTCGGCGACGGGCAGCTCGCCCTCACCGGGGTGGACGCCGCCGATGCCACGCACTACCCGCTGTCGTGCACCGCCATGCTGCGCGAGACGCTGGGCATCCGGCTGCAGTACCGGGCCGAGCTGTTCGACGCCGCCACGATCGCGCGGCTCGGCGAGCAACTGCGGAACCTGCTGTGCACGATCGCCGCTGATCCGGCGCTGCCCGTGCGGGATATCGGCCGGGGGCAGCAGACCATCGCGCTGCTGGGTAGTGCGGAACCCGTGACTTCCCGCCCGATGCTGCTGCCCGAGCTGCTGGCCGCAGCCGTCGCCGTCGATCCGGATTCGGATGCCGTCGTCGACGGGTCCCTGCGGATCAGCTACCGGGACCTGGATGCGCAGTCGAATCGGTTGGCGCGCTTGCTGATCGGGTACGGGGTCGGACCCGAATCGGTGGTGGCGATCGGGCTGCCACGCTCCGCGGACTGGGTGTCGGCGGTATGGGCGGTCGCCAAGACCGGTGCGGCCTTTGTCTCGATCGATCCCGGCCATCCCGAGGAGCGCAATCGCTACGTGTGCGCCGACTCCGGGGTCCGTTGCTTGCTGATGCGGGGCCGTCCCGGGTTCGAGCTGCCCGGCGTCGAGACCATCGACATCGGTGAGCTGGACCTGTCGCAGATCGGCGCGGCACCGGTGACCGACACGGACCGCCGCGCTGCGTTGCATGCGGCCACGGTGGCGTATGTCGTGTACACGTCGGGCTCGACAGGACAGCCGAAGGGCGTGGAGGTTTCGCACACCGGTTTGGCGGCGCTGCTGGTCGACCATGTCCACCGCTGCGGGGTAGACCCCCGATCGCGGGTGCCGGCGGTCGCCGCCCGCACCTTCGACGCGGCGATTCTGGAGCTGCTGCTGGCCGTCTCCGGCGGCGGCGCATTGGTGATCGCGCCGCCGGATGTGTATGGCGGGCTACCGCTCTGGGAACTGTTGCACGAGGAAGACGTCACCCACGCCTTCCTGACCCCGGCCGTCGCCCTGTCCCTCGAGAGTGCCGGGCTCGACACCCTGCGCGTCGTGCTGACCGGCGGCGATCGCTGCGGGCCGCAACTGGTGTCGCGCTGGGCGGGCACCGACGCTGCGGGTCGGCGGACCGTACACAACCTGTACGGTCCGGCCGAGGCGACGATCTGGGTGACCGGCGCGCGACTGTCGCCGGAGCGGCCGATCGAGATCGGCGGTCCGATCGCGGGCACGCGGGTGGCGGTCCTGGACCCGTGGCTGCGGCCGGTACCCGCGGGCGTGGTGGGCGAACTGTACGTCGCCGGTTCGGCGGTGGCGCGCGGTTATCGTGGCCGGGCCGGGCTGACCGCGTCGCGGTTCATCGCCGATCCCTTCGGTGCCACCGGGGAACGGCTGTACCGCACCGGTGACCTGGTGTGCGAGGGTGTGGACGAATCCGGTTGCGGGACAGGCACGCTGGCGTTCGTCGGCCGCGCCGACCTCCAGGTCAAACTGCGCGGACAGCGGCTGGAACTCGGCGAGATCGAGGCCGCCCTCGCCGCCCTGCCGGGCGTCGCACAGGCCGTCGCGACGGTGCGCACGCCGCAGTCCGGAAACGGTGGGCGACTGATCGGATACGTGACCGCGGATGGCGCGGTGGATGCCGAACAGCTCCGGCGGTTGGTGGGCGAGCGACTGCCCGCCTACATGGTGCCGGACACGGTGCTGGTGCTCGACGAAATGCCCCTGACCGCAACGGGAAAGCTCGATCGCCGCGCCCTTCCCGAGCCGATGTCCACGACCCTCGAATTCCGCGCTCCCGCAACCCCGGTCGAGGAAGTGGTAGCCGAAGTCTTCGCCGAGGTGTTGGGACTGGATCGGGTGGGCGCCGATGACGACTTCTTCGCCCTCGGCGGTGATTCGATCGTCTCCATCCAGGCGGTGACCAAGGCCCGCGCCCGCGGCGTCGTGTTCGGTCCCCGGGACGTGTTCGAGCAGCGCACCCCCGCCCGGCTGGCCCTGCGCGCCCGAAACGGCATGGACCTGCCCGCCGGACTGCCGGAGCTGCCCGGCGGTGGCGTCGGGGAACTGCCGTTGCTGCCGGTGGCGCGCTGGATGGTGGAGTGGGGCACCGGATTCGACCGCTTCGACCAGCACGTGGCGCTGCGGCTGCCGCGGGCCGTCGCGGCCGCCGAACTCGCCGCCGCCGTGAGCGCGGTACTGGATCGGCACGACATGCTGCGGTCCCGCCTGCGCCGCACCGGAACCGGGGCATGGGCCCTCGAGATTGCCCCGCCCGGTGGCGTGCGCGGTGCGGATGTTCTCACCCGGCGGGTGATCGACACCGCCACCGGCCGCTGGCCGATCGCCGATATTGCGGCGGCGGAACTGAATTCGGCACTCGACCGGCTGGACCCACACGGCGGCACCATGATTCGGTGCACCCTGCTCGAACCCGCGGACGGCACACCGGGCTGGCTGCTGATCGTGGCGCATCACCTGGTGATCGACGGGGTGTCGTGGCGGGTGCTGGTACCGGACCTGCTGACGGCGCTCGAACAGCGGCAACGCAGCGGCAGTCCGGTGCTGGAACCGGTCGGCACCTCGATGCGTACGTGGGCGCACGGATTGGTCACCGCCGCAGCGGAACCGGCGCGGGTCGCCGAGCTGGATCTGTGGCGGTCGATGATCGCGGGCACGGACCCGCTGTGGGGCGGACGGGAACTCGACCCGGCGATCGACACCGCCGCCACGCTCGACCAGGTGGATGTCCGGTTGCCGGAATCGGTGACCCAGGCCCTGCTCACCCGGGTTCCGGCCGTATTCCACGGGAGCGTCAACGACGGGCTGCTGGCGGGATTGGCCGTGGCGGTGCGACTCTGGCGCGCCCGCCGGGGTCTCGACGACCCGTCCGTGCTGGTGCGGCTGGAAGGTCACGGCCGGGAGGAACAGGTGCTGCCCGGCGCGGACCTCTCGCGCACCGTGGGCTGGTTCACCACCATGTTCCCCGTACGCTTCGACCTGACCGGCATCGATCTCGACGCGGTGGCCCGCGGCGAACAAGCGGTCGCGGATGCCGTGTTCGCGGTCAAGGAAACGCTGCGGTCGATCCCGGACAAGGGCATCGGCTACGGGATGCTGCGCTACCTCAATGCCGAAACCGCTGCGGCGCTGCCGGATCGGATGCCGGGCCGGATCGGATTCAACTACCTCGGGCGCGTCGGCACCGAGGCCGGTGGAATCGACGGCGGGCTGGGCGAATTGGCGGTAGCCGCCGATTCGGCCGTACCGGTGACCGTGGCGGTCGACATGAGCGCGATCGTCGTCGACGACCGGCTGCGCGCCACCTTCCGCTACCCGCGCACCCTGCTCGCCGCGGCCGATATCCGAGAGCTGGCTGAAGTGTGGACGCAGGTGGTGACCGCCGTCGCCGCGCACGCCGACACCGAAGGCGCGGGCGGGCATTCGCCGTCGGACTTCGAGCTGGTGGCCTTGGCGCAATCCGACGTCACCGCCCTCGAACGCGCCTACCCGGCGCTGACCGATGTCTGGCCGGTGACCTCTCTGCAGGCCGGACTGCAGTTCCACGCGCAGCTCGCCGCGAGCAGCGCGAGCCCGGATGTGTATGCCGCGCAGGTGGTCCTGCGACTGTCCGGCGACCTGGACCCGGAGCGCCTCCAGGCCGCACTGACCGCCGTGGTCGCGCGCAACGACGGTCTGCGGACCGCGTTCACCACCACCGGCAGCGGTGTCAGCGTGGCGGTCGTCTGCGATCGGGTCGAAATACCTTGGCAGGTGGTCGATCTGCGAGACCAGCCGGATGCCGAGGCGGAGCTGGCACGGGTGGCGGCGGCCGAGCAGGCCCGCCGCTTCGATCTCGCCGCCGCTCCGCTGCTGCGCTGCACCCTCGCGCGTCTGAGCGGTGACCGGTGGGCGGTGGTCCTCACCGACCACCACGTCATCCTCGACGGCTGGTCCTGGCCGCTGCTGGTCACCGACCTGTTCACCCGCTACGCCACCGGCACGGACGCGGGTGTCGCGGTCGGCTCCTACCGGGACTTCCTGGCGTGGTTGGCCACTCGTGACGGGGTGGCCGCGCGGGCCGCCTGGTCGGCCGCACTCGACGGCGCGCAACCCACCCTGCTCGCCCAGCCCGCCGCCACGGCCGCCGCGACGGTGGCGGAGCGGTCGCTGGTGATCGACGCCGCGGATACCCGGGAACTGCTGGCGGTCGCGGCCGCCGCCGGGGTGACGCTCAATACCGTGCTGCAGTCGGCGTGGGCAATGCTGTTGTCGCAGTTGACCGGTCAGTCCGATGTCGTGTTCGGCACCACCGTGTCCGGGCGGCCCACCGAACTGGCCGGGGCCGACCGCACCATCGGGCTGTTCATCAACACCATCCCGGTCCGGGTCCGGCTGGATCCCGCCGAGACCGTGTCCGGGTTGTGGGCGCGGCTGCATACCGAGCAGGCCGCCCTGCTCGACCATCATCACCTCGGGCTGACCGAAATCCACGAACTCACCGGCAATGACGCCCTGTTCGACACGGCGATGGTGCTCGAGTCGTATCCGGTCGACGTCCGCGACATCCGGCGGGTCACCGGCGCGGGCAGTCTGGAACTGACCGGGGTGAGCGGCGCGGACGCGACGCATTACCCGCTGTCGTGCACCGTGATTCACCAGGACACCTTGCGGATCCGGTTGCAGTACCGGCCGGACCTGCTCGAGGTGGCCACGATCGAGGCGGTGGCCGAGCGGCTGCCGGTCGTGCTCCGGGGGCTGCGGCGGGATCCCGGCCTGCGGGTCCGCGAGGTCTCCGTGCTCTCGGATCCCGAACGCACCGCGCTCCTGGAGGATTGGGGACGCAACGAACCGACCGCACTCATGGCTGCCGCTGCGTCGGATGCCATCGGCGCGGTCCTGCCTGGGCTGCTTGCGGCCGCGGTGTCCGCGCGTCCGGACGGGGATGCCGTCGTGGACGGTGATCGGCGACTGTCCTATCGGGAACTCGACGAGCAGTCGAATCGCTTGGCACGCGTCCTCCTCGATCGCGGGGCCACCCCGGAATCGGTGATCGCCATCGGGCTGTCCCGGTCCCTGGACTGGGTGCTGGCGGTGTGGGCGGTCGCCAAGACCGGTGCGGCGTTCCTGTCCGTGGATCCGGCGCATCCTTCGGAACGCAATCGCTTCGTCTGCGCCGATTCCGCTGTCCGAATGGGCATCACGATCGCGGGGCAGGCCGGAGAGTTGCCGCGCGAGGAGGTGTCCTGGCTGGCGCTCGACAACCCGGAACTCGCGGCCGCGATCGCGGGCCGCTCGCCCGCTGCGGTGCGCGACAGCGAGCGCAACGGCGCAGTGCGGCGGGACGGCACCGCCTACGTCGTCTACACGTCCGGTTCGACGGGACGTCCGAAGGGTGTCGAGGTCACGCATACCGGATTGGCAGGCTTGTGCGACGCGCAGCGCGGGCGCTTCGGTGCCGGAGCTGACTCCCGGGTGCTGAGCGTGGCGGCGCGCACCTTCGACGCCGCGATCTTCGAACTGCTGCTGGCCATCTCGGGTGCCTCGACCCTCGTACTGTCGCCGCCGGAAGTCTATGGCGGGCAGCAGCTCTCGGAGCTCATGCGAGTTCAGCGGGTCACCCATGCCGTGTTGACCCCGACGGTGGCCGCTGCGACCGATCCCACCGGTCTCGACGATCTCGAGGTGCTGAGCGTGGCGGGCGAAGCCTGCCCGCCCGCGCTCATCTCTCGCTGGGCTGCCACCGATGTGCGTGGCCGTCGCCGGGTGCACAACCTCTACGGTCCGGCCGAGGCGACGATCTGGGTAACGGGCACCGCGGAACTGCTGGCGGGTGATCCGGTCACCATGGGTTCGGTGATCGGCGGTATGTCTGCGCTGGTGCTGGATGCCTGGTTGCGTCCGGTGCCCGCCGGTGTGGTGGGTGAGCTGTATGTCTCGGGATCCGGTGTGGCACGGGGATATCGGGGCCGCAATGGACTCACCGCCGCCCGATTCATTGCCAACCCGTACGGCGCGCCCGGAACCAGGCTGTACCGCACCGGTGACCTGGTGCGCTGGACGATAGACGAGCGGGAACGCGAATCGGGCTCGCCGACAGCACAGTTGATGTACATGGGTCGGTCCGACTTCCAGGTGAAGATCCGCGGCCAGCGGCTCGAACTCGGCGAGGTCGAGGCCGCGCTGTGCGACGTGGACAGTGTCGATCAAGCGGCCGTCGTGTATCTCGCCGGTGACAGTGCCTCCGCCGGTGGCCGATTGGTGGGCTATGTGGCGGGCCGTGCACTGGAACCCGGCGCTGTCGAACGGGCGGTGAAGCAGCGGCTGCCGCGATACATGGTGCCGGACGCCATTCTCGTACTCGACGCACTGCCGCTCAACAGCAGCGGCAAGGTGGACCGGAAGGCGCTGCCGGAACCGGTCTTCGCCGCGCGGGAGTTCCGTGCACCCGCCACACCACTCGAACAGACCGTGGCGAGCGTGTTCGCCGACGTACTGGGACGCGAGCGGGTGGGGGTCGACGACGACTTCTTCGCGCTCGGCGGAAACTCGCTGTCGGCCACCCGACTGTCCGCGCGACTGAGCGACGCGGTCGGGGTGCCGGTGACCCTGCGAGAGGTTTTCGAGACGTCGGTCGTCGGGGACCTGGCGGGCTTGCTGGCCGCCCGCGGTGCGGGCGCGGCGATGGAATACGGTGCGGCCGAGGCAAGCCGGAGTCCGCAATTGACGGTCCGCGAGCGACCCGAACGCGTGCCGCTGTCGTTCGCACAGCAGCGCATGTGGTTCGTGAACCGGTTCGCGCCGGAATCGATGTCCTACAGCATTCCCCTGGTGCTGCGACTGTCGGGCAGTGTGGACACCGTCGCCTTGTCGGCGGCGATCATGGACGTGCTGGCGCGCCATGAAGTGCTGCGGACGCGCTACCCGGAGACCGACGGCGTGCCACACCAGGTGGTGGTGCCGGTCGCCGAACTGCCGGACGCGGTGGACCTCGATCCGGTCCCGGCGATCGTCGGCGAGGCGGAACTGGCCTCGATGATCGCGGCCGTGGTGTCGTCGGGATTCGATGTGGCCGAACGGATTCCGCTGCGGGTGCGCCTGCTGGCGGTGGGGCCGCAGGAATTCGTGCTGGTGCTGGTCGTGCACCACATCAATGCCGACGGATTCTCGATGACTCCGCTGGCCCGCGACCTCGCCACGGCCTACACGGCCAGGTGCGGTGGGCGGCAACCCGAGTGGTCGCCGCTGCCGGTGCAGTACGCCGATTACGCACTGTGGCAGCGGGAGCTGCTCGGGTCGGCGCAGGATCCGGAATCCCTGTTGTCGGCACAGCGCCGGTACTGGCTGGACCGACTGCGGGACCTGCCGGATGTGCTGGCGCTGCCCACCGACCGACCGCGCCCGCCGGTGGCCTCGCACCGGGGTGCGAGGCACGCCTTCACGGTGGAGCCCGCCGTGGTGTCGGGATTGCAGCGGGTGGCGCGTGAACGCGGGGTCACGGTGTTCATGATGTTCCATGCCGCACTGGCCATTGTGCTGTCGCGACTGTCGGGCAGCGCCGAGATCGCCATCGGCACACCGGTCGCCGGGCGCGGCTCGGCCCTCCTCGACGACCTGGTCGGCATGTTCGTCAATACGGTCGTGCTGCGCACCCGGGTCGACGAATCGATGTCCTTCGGCGCCTTGCTGGACGAGGTGCGCGGCGCGGACCTGGATGCCTTCGCGCACGCGGAGATTCCGTTCGAACAGGTGGTGGAGGCGGTGGATCCGCCGCGCGGCCGGGCCCGGCATCCGCTGTTCCAGGTCATGCTCGGCTTCCACAATCTCGACGAGGTCCGCTTCGAGCTGCCGGGCGTCGCGGTGTCGGGGTCAGGAGCCGAAACCGGGGTCGAGCGTTTCGATCTCACGCTGACCCTCACCGACGCGCCCGATGACACGGGTGCGATCCCGGTCGGCATCAGCTACGCCACCGATCTCTTCGACGAGACCACCATCCACGCGCTGGCGCAGCGCCTCGACCGGGTGCTGGCCGCCGTCGCCGCCGATCCCTCGGTGCCGGTGCGCGATATCGACCTGCTGTCGGAGTCCGAGCGCACCCGGGTGATTCGCGAGTGGGGACGTATCGAATCCACGGCCACCGTCGCCGAGGCCGTCACCCTGCCCGAGCTGCTGGCCGCCGCGGCGGCCGCGAATCCCGACGGTGACGCGGTGGTGGACGCGGGACGCCGGATCACCTACCGGGAGCTCGACGCACGATCGAACCGGTTGGCGCAGTATCTGATCGGGCAGGGGGCTGGACCGGAGACGGTGGTCGCCATCGCCCTGCCAAGGTCGCTGGAATGGGTGCTGGCGGTGTGGGCGATCGCTCGCAGCGGTGCGGCGCTGGTGTCGGTGGACCCGGCGCATCCGGCCGAGCGCAATCGGTTCGCGTGCGCCGATACGGGTGTGCGCCTGGGTATTACGACATCCCACAATCGGGCCGCACTGCCCAGCGAGGTGTCCTGGATTGTTCTGGACCACCTCGACTTCGACGCGGCCGAGGGGCTGGGCGGGGTTGCCACGACGGCTCTGACCGCGCCGAATGTAGTGCCGCGGTTGGACAGTGTGGCGTACGTGGTGCACACCTCCGGCTCGACCGGCCTGCCCAAGGGCGTCGAGGTCACCCACGCCGGTCTGGCCGCCGTCGTCGCCGACCACCGGAACCGGTGCGCACCCGACGCCGAGTCCCGGGTGCTGGCGGTCTCGGCGCGCACCTTCGACGCGTCCATATTCGAACTGCTGCTCGCCGTGGCGGGCAGCGCCGCGCTGGTGATCGCGCCAGCCGACGTGTACGGCGGGCAACCCCTGTCCGAACTCCTTCGCGGCGAGCGCATCACGCACGCCATGCTGACCCCGGCGGTGGCCCTGACCGTGGATCCGGCCGGGCTCGACGAGTTCCGGATGCTGCTGGTCGGCGGCGACCGGTGTGCGCCCCAGCTGGCGGCACAGTGGTCGGGCACCGATGCCGCTGGCCGCCGCCGTGTGCACAACCTCTACGGTCCCGCCGAGGCGACGATCTGGACCACCGGCGCGGAACTGCGGCCCGGACAGCCCATCGAGATCGGCGGTCCACTGCCGGGAACCGGTGTGGTGGTGCTGGATTCGTCCCTGCGTCCGGTTCCGGCGGGCGTGGTCGGCGAGCTGTACCTGTCGGGTCGCGGTCTGGCCCGCGGATATCGAGGCCGCGCCGGGCTCAGCGCCGCGCGGTTCATCGCGAATCCGTTCGGCGCACCGGGACAGCGGCTGTATCGCACCGGCGACCTGGTGCGCTGGTCGGTGGGCGAAAACGGTTCGGGCACCGGCAGTCTGGTGTACGTGGGCCGCTCCGACTTCCAGGTGAAGGTGCGAGGGCAGCGGCTCGAGCTCGGCGAGGTCGAAGCCGCGCTGACCGCCCTGCCGCAGATCGAGCACGCCGTGGCTGTGGTGGTGCCGGGAATCGGGGACAGCGCTCGCCTGGTGGGATATGTCGTGCCCGCCAACGGATCCGGCATCGATCCGGCGGGGGTGCGCCGCTCCCTGGCCGCACGCCTGCCCGGATATCTGGTGCCCGACACCATCGTGGTGCTCGACGAGATGCCCATGACCGGCACCGGCAAGATCGATCGGCGCGCACTGCCCGAACCGGTCACGGCCGCCCCGGAATTCCGGGCCCCGGCAACACCGCTCGAGCGGCTCATCGCCGAGGTCTTCACCGAAGTCCTCGAGACCGACACCGTCGGAGCCGACGACGACTTCTTCGCCCTGGGCGGAAACTCGCTCATCGCGGTGCGCGTGGTCTCGTTGATCCGGGCCCGCAGCGGACGGCAACTCCAGATCGGGCAGCTGTTCTCCGACGCGTCCCCGGCGGCACTGGCCCGCGCTCTCGAGCACGGCCACGCCGACCTGAACATCTCCCTGGGCGTCCTGACCCCACTGCGCTCCACCGGCACGAAAGACCCACTGTTCTGCGTGCATCCGGGCGGCGGTCTCGCCTGGGTCTACGGGGCACTGGCGGGCCACCTCGACGACCGCCCCGTCTACGGCCTCCAGGACCCGCACATCGTCACCGAGGAACCGCGCCTGGAATCGGTTGCGGCCTACGCGGATCGCTACGTCCGCGAACTCCTCGACCGTTTCCCCGACACCACCTACAACCTGATGGGCTGGTCCCTGGGCGGCCAGATAGCCCACGCCATGGCGGTCCGCCTACAGGAACTCGGCCACCAGGTGGGCCTCCTGGCCCTCGTCGACGCCACCCCCGAAACCGGTGTGGGCGAGAGCTTCGAACCCACGACGCAGGACGTGACCGCCGCAGTCTCACGCATCCTCGGAGGCTGGCAGGACCTGCTGCACCTGGACGAGATCCCCGACATCGACAACCTCGACGAGTTCTACACGTTGCTGTCCAACCGCCTCGGCGAAACGGGAATCCTCACCCCCCAACAAATCCGCCGAGTCCTCGACAGCTTCTCCCGCCCCCTCCCCTACACCCCCGGCCGCTACACCGGAGAAGCCCTCCTCTTCACCGCCTCCCGAGAACCCGGCCGCGAAACCCTCACCCAAACCTGGCGCCCCTACCTCACCGGCCCCATCGACCGCATCTCCATCGACACCTGGCACACCGCAATGCTCAACCCCGACAGGGCAGCCCAAATAGCCCCACTACTGAACTCCCGTCTCGGCCGCTGACCGCATCGCGGACTCCGGAGTTACGCCTCGATACCGATCGCGGTATCGAGGCGTTTCCACATGCGCGGCAGGGTTTCCTCGTCCGGTAGGAGGTTGCCCAGGCGTGTGCGGAATTCGGGGTATTCGGTGCGGTACATGGTCATGAAGCGGGTGCCTACGCTTGCTTCGACGTTGGCGATGCGGTCGGCGACCTTGAGGATCACGGCTCGGGGGTGGGCGTTGATCTTGCGGTAGATGTCCTCGTTGCGGGCCTCGCGGGTTGCTCCCATTCCGGAGACGGCCCAGACCAATTCGGTGATCGGTGTGCCGAAGGTCGATTCCATGTCAGGCTTGGTGACATCGGTGTCCTCGAGAACATCGTGTAGCCAGGCGGATACGCCCAGTTCCTCGCCGTACCCGAAGTCCGCCAGCACCGCTCGCACCGCCGCCAGGTGCACCGAATACGGTTGCTGGCCATATTTCTGATCCCCGTGTGCCGCTTCGGCATAGCTGCGAGCGGTTGCCTCGATTCCCCCGAAATCCATACGGCCGAACCTACGGCGTGCCGGTGGTTTTCGCGAGGGCTATTCGGTGCGCATGACGGTGGTGGGCTGGTCGAGGCCGGTGGCGTAGCTGGAGGCCGCGCCGCCGATGATCGCGAGGAGGGTGGCGCGTAGGCGGTGGACTTCGGCGGGGCCGATGAGGGTGTCGAGGTGGGCGTCGAAGCGGGTGACGACCGCGAGACCGGCGTCGATGACCGACCAGCCCTTGGCGGTTGGGCGGATCAGGCGGGCGCGGCCGTCGGCGGGGTCGGGGATGGATTCGACGTAGCCGTGGGAGTCGAGGTGGCGGATCAGTTCGCCCATGGCCTGCTTGGTCATTCCGGCGCGTTCGGCGAGCACGCTCGAGCGGGTGCCTTCGGGGTCGATGACCTGGAAAACCGGGGCGTGGGCGGCGCGGATGTCGGTGAAACCGGCGGCGGCGATACCGGCGTCGAGTTCGGCGGCCAGGGTGCGGGCGGCCGCGCTGAGCAGATTGCCCAGGGGCGGTGGACGATCCGACAATGGATTAGTCAGGTGCTTGACCAATTTGACCGGTCCTCTCTACGCTTTGGTCAAGCACCTTACTATCTGGGTCGGAGGGAATCATGACCGCCCGCACCATCGCAATCACCGCTGCCGCAACGACGTTGGGAATCGAGGTCGGGTGGCTGGTGTTCGCCCACGGGAGGATCGCCTGGCTCACGGCGATCGTCGTCGCGGTCGTCGCGGCAATGGTGCTCACGCGAGCGTGCTATCGGCCCGTGGTGATCGCAGTGCGAATCCTGCTGGGCGCGTTACTACTCGGATCGGTGGCGGACCGCTTCGGGCTGCTGGGCGGGCCGGGTAGCAGCGGGGTTTCCTGGGGGATTACGCCGCCTTCACCGATTACACGCGAAAGCTCTTGCCGCACTGGGCCGAACCCCTTGCGGTACCCGCCGCGGCCGGTGCCACGGTCGTGGAACTCACGCTTGGGCTGGCGCTGGTTCTCGGGCTCGCCATCCGCTACACGGCCGCCGCGGCGACGCTCGTGCTCGCGGCCTTCGCACTCGCCATGGCCACGTCCGTCGGTGTCAGCGACATGATGTCCTACGCGGTACCGGTTTTCGCCACCGGTGCTGCTGTGATCGCCGGTCAGAGGGATTCGGCTCGGGTGATGAGGAAGTCGCGTTCGGCGGTGTTCTCGGCGTGGGTGATGGCGAGGTGATAGGCCGCTGCGGCTTCGGGGGTGCGGCCGAGGCGGCGTAGGAGGTCGGCTCGGACGGCGTGGTAGAGGTGGTGGTGGGTGAGGGGGAGGGTGTCTAGTTCGGCGAGAGCGGTTGTGGGGCCGGAGACTTCGGCGAGGGCTACGGCGCGGTTGAGGGCCACCATGGGGCCGGGGGAGTGGGCCGCGAGCTGGTCGTAGAGGGCGAGGATTTGGGGCCAGTCGGTGTCGGCGGCGGTGGGGGCGTCGGTGTGGACGGCCTGGATGGCAGCTTGGATCTGGTAGGGGCCGGGGGTGTTTCGGCGCAGGCAGTTGCGGACCAGGGTGTGGCCCTCGGCGATCAGTGCACGGTCCCAGCGCGATCGGTCCTGCTCCGGTAGCGGGATCAGGGCGCCGGTGTCGGATGTGCGTGCGGCGCGGCGGGATTCGGTGAGGAGTAGGAGGGCCAGCAGGCCCCACACCTCTGGCTCGTCGGGCATGAGTTCGGCCAGGACGCGGGTGAGACGGATGGCTTCGGCACAGAGGTCGGGGCGGGTGAGGAGGTCTCCGGCGGTCGCGGTGTAGCCCTCGGTGAAGATGAGATAGAGGACGGCGAGGACGGCATCGAGGCGGTCGGGCAGGTCGGCGTCGGCGGGGACGCGGTAGGGGATACGGGCGTCGCGGATCTTGCCCTTGGCGCGGGTGAGACGTTGCGCCATGGTGGTTTCCGACACCAGGAAGGCGCGGGCCGCCTCGGCCGTCGAGAGACCGCCCAGCAGACGCAGGGTCAGCGCCACCTGGGCGGTGCGGGCCAGCGCCGGATGGCAGCAGGTGAATATCAAGCGCAGCCGGTCGTCTCGCACCGCGCCCTCCTCGATCGGTTCCGCCTGCTCGTGCAGCAGCGCGGCCTGGGCGTACTTGTCGGCGCGAGCCGCCTCCCGGCGTAGCCGATCCACCGCGCGATGGCGGGCCGTGGTGATGATCCAGCCGGGCGGGCTCGGCGGGAGTCCATCGATCGGCCAGCGCCGCAGCGCCGTGGTGAAGGCATCCTGGACCGCGTCCTCGGCGATGTCGACATCACCGAAGACGCGGATCAGGCTGGCGACGGCGCGACCGTAGTGCTCGGCGAACACCGCCGCCACCGCCGCGGTATCGACCTCGACCGGATCGACTGCGCCGGAAGGCATCTCAGGAGTCCTGCAACGGCCGGACCTCGATCGGCAGACCGATGATCGCCGTCATTCGCTTGCCCCACACCAGTGCCTCGTCCAGATCATCGGCCTGGATGACGCTGAATCCGCCGATGTGCTCCTTGCTCTCGGCGTACGGGCCGTCGGTGACGAGCACCTCCGCCCCCTTGGCCTGCAGCACGGTCGCGGTGCTGGGCGCGTGCAACCCGGCCGCGAAAACCCAAGCCCCCGCCGCCCGCATCTCGTCGTTGAGCTGGGCCAGCTCGCCCATGATCGTGTCGAGATCCGGGGGCGGGGCGGTGCCGTCGGGCTGGTAGATGCTCAGCAGGTACCGGGTCACAGCGACTCCTCTGCGGCGGGACGATAGGTGGCCATCAGGACACCGGTCGTCGTGGTGACGGCGTCGATCAGCCGCAGCGCACCCAGCTCGACCCCGTCGAACAGGCGGGTCCCGGAACCGAGCGCGAGCGGGTGGATCGAGAGCAGATACTCGTCGATCATGCCCGCGCGCATGAGGGAACGCAGCAACTCGCCGCTGCCCAGCGCCACCAGATTCAGCTCGGGCTGCTCGGCACGCAGCGTGCGCAACGCGGTGACCGCGTCGCCGGGCAGCAGGGTGGAGTTCTGCCACGGCAGCGGTTCGGTGAGACTGCGGGAGGCGACGAACTTCTGCGTCTTGTCCAGCACCTCGGTGAACGGGTTGTCGGTCTGCTGCGGCCAGAAGCCGTAGAAGTCCTCGTAGGTGCGGCGGCCCAGCAGCAGACCGCCGCCACTGTGCGTGGCCATGTGCTCGGCCATGACCCGGCCCTGCACCGGGTCGGCGTAGCGGTGTGACCACCCGCCACCGGTGAAGCCGTGGCGGGTGTCCTCGTCGGCCCGCCCCGGCGCCTGCATGACGCCGTCGAGGGTGAGGTTGACGACCGCGACGATGCTGCCCATGTTCGCTCCTTGGATCACGCCCGGCCTGTTTGCCGGGTCATCCACTAGACGAACGGGCAGCCGCCATCACGACAGCACCGCGAAAAAAGTTCTCTCAAACCTCGAGGTTCTCTTCGATGTCCTTGAGCCGATGCCGCGCCAACGCCAGATTCCCGCGCGCGCGATCCAGTGCGACGTACATGAACAGCCCACGCGAGCGCCGCCCGCGCAACGGCCGCACCAGGTGGTACTGGCTGCTGAGCGTGATCAGAATGTCCTCGATCTCCTCATTGAGGCCGAGCTGTTCGATGGTGCGGACCTTGGCTCGCACCACCTCGGTCAGGCCGGCCGAGGCGATCTCCATATCCAGGGTTTTGCTGCCGCCGAGCATCCCCAGCGGCATCCCGCTGCCGTAGTCGACCACGCTGGCGCCGATCGCGCCGTCCAGCATCATCATGTCCTTCAGAGCAATTTCCAACTCCGCCATGGGAGTTTCCTCTCCTGCGCCGTGACGGGTCCCCCGCGCGGTGACGCTACGCCCGCCCGCATCGCGGGGTAGAGGTTTGCTGAAGAATTCCGCAAGGTATGCAATTGGCAAGGCCGCCAAGCGGATAGCGCGGCCGGGTCGCCGAAAAAGTGCGGGCGCTACCGGATCCGGCAACGCCCGCGAAACCTCCGCCGCAAGGGCTGGTCCCTACCGCAAACGGCTCAGCCGCACAGGCTTCCCGGCGCGGTGGCCGCGTCCAGGAACAGCACGGCCTCCTCCTTCTCCGACGCGCCGCCCGGCAGACCCTCCGACAGCTGCTCGCGGGTCATCCCCGAGGCCAGCGCCGAGCAATCGGCCTTGCCCAGGTCCACGGCCGCCAGCTGCTGATCCAGGTCCGGCAGCAGATCACCGTGCGCCTGCAGGTAACTCACGAACACCTGCTCCTGCGCCGTGAGCGCCCGTTCCGCCCCGGCGACCCCCGTAGCCGCCCCCACCAGCACTACCACCCCGGCAGTCAACGCCCCGAAACCCGAAGCGAGACGGCTCTTTTTACCCACGAACTCTCCTTCAACATCGAATGAACCCGGCGAGCCTAACGGGCCTCGAGCTCGGCGGCAATGTCGTCGAGGGTCGGCATGGCCGCCATCTCGGCGGCGACCTCGCCTGCCGCGGCGGCCAGGCCCGGATCGGTGATCAACCGGGTGATGTGGGCGGCGGTGATGCGGCGCGGCGGGGCGGACAGGCCGCAGCCGCGGGCCTGGATGAGGGCGGCGTTCCAGCCGCGGTCGCCGGTGTCGGGGGTGAGGATCTGCGGCAGCCCGGCGCGCAGCGCGGCGTACACCGAGCCCGCGCCACCGTGATTGATCATGGCGTCGCAGGTGCGCAGGGCGTCGCTGAGGACCGTCCAGCCGACCGTGCGGACATTCGCGGGCAAGCTGGCGTGGCCGGTGACGCCCCGGTCCGGGCGGACGATGACGAACTCGGCGTCGACCGCGGGAGCCGCGCGCAGCACCGCGGTGAGGAAGGGCGTCGGGCTGTCGCCGAGCATGGTGCTGCGGGTGACCAGGATTCGCGGGCGGTCACCCGGGGTTGCCAGCCAGTCGGGCATGGGCGGGCCGGGGGTGGAGAAGGGTACGTACTGCATGGGACGGCCCGGAATCGCGACAATGCTGGGCGGCGCGATGCTCAGGGCGAGGGCATCACGGACATCCGGGGCAGAGAGCCGCTCGAGCAGTCGCGCGCAGACCCGTTCCCCGTGATCGAGGCCGACATTGTGCAGCACCGCAGGAACTTTCAGCTGATCGGCGGCCATGGCGGCGACCGCGGCAAACGGCTCGTGCACGATCAGGTCGGGCGCGAAATGCCGGGCCAGCGCGAACACCCGCGCCCGCATCGCCGCGTTCACCGGTGCGAACACGCGGGCCGCGACCATCGGATCCGCCGAACCGAGGAGCGCGTTGCGGGCGGCGAGCGGGTGCAAGGCCAAGGCGCGGATGGGAACCCGCACACTCATCGGATCGGCGACGGTCACCGTGGGCAGCAGCTCGCGCAGCACCGACACCACCTCGTCACCCGACCCCAGCACCACCTCGTGCCCGCCCGCGCGCAGCCGGAGCGCCAGCGGCAGCAGGGGAAAGGCATGGCCGATCAGCGGCGTGGCGACGAACAGCACTCGCACCCGGAAACTCCCGTTCTCCCCGACGTTTTCCTTACCCGAGCGCGGCGGCCAGCACCGGCCAGGCCGCGGCGAGATGATCGCGCCAGTAGGGCCAGCTGTGCGTGCCCGCCGCGGTCAGGTCATAGGTGGCGGGGATGCCCAGCGTGTCCAGCCGCTGCCGGAGGATCCCGGTGCACAGCCGGGTCCCGAATTCGATGGCGCCGCCCTCGATCACCACATCCGGCAGATCGGGTGTCTGCGCGTTCTCGTGCTCGCCGGGCAGCCCGGACGCCGCGTAGAAGTAGAGGGCCTTGCCGCGCAGGGCGTCCGCGTGGGCCAGCACATCGTGTGCGGCCCAATCGGAATCGTTGGCAGACCCCCACATATCGTCCGGGTTCGAGCCGTCGCTGCTGACGATATAGCGCAACTCCGCCTGCCCGATCGCGTCGGCGGTGTCGTAGCAGCCGCTCAGGGCGGCCACCCCGGAATACAGGTCGCCGGAGCGCTCGGCCAGCATCATGGCGGCCTGCGCGCCCATGGAGATGCCCACGATGGCATGGCGGCCGTCGCCGTCGAAACGGGCGTCCAGCAGCGGGGGCAGCTCGCGGGTCAACAGGGTCTCCCAACGCTGTTGCCCGCGTACCGGATCCACGCGCTGCCAATCGGTGTAGTAACTGCCCGCGCCGCCGACCGGGAGCACGACGGTGACATCCTTGTCGGCGAAGAAATCGACCGCGCCGCCCTGGAAGGTCCAGTCGTTCTGGTCCGGTCGCGCGGAATCGATGCCTTCGAGCAGGTACACCGACGGGTGGCGAACCGTGCGATGCGCGGGCAGCAGCACGTCGATCTGCACCGTGCCCGCCATCGCAGGGGAGTCGACGAACACCTGCAACCAGCGATCGGTGACCGCGACGATGTGATCGATGCGGGCGGTTTCGGCGTGCGCGTTCACCGGCAGGCCCGCGGCCCCCAGAAGTAGCGCCAGCAGCGCGACCCACTTCATCGATCGCCTCCCGGCAGGTACTGCCAGACGAGCTCGCCACCGCGCACCGCGTGTGCCCGGCGTAGCAGTTCTCGCACCGCGGTCTCGCCACCCAAAGCCATTGTTTGCGTGCGATATTCGCCCACCGCCTGGAGCTTGGCGGATTCCGCCGCGTCGTCGAGCGGGGAGGCCGACATTCGCCATTGCTCGGGCTGCACGGTCAGTTCGGCGAGCGTGGTGGGGTCCGGTCCACGCGCTAGCAGGGAAGTGGCCTCGAGCTCGAACCCGGCGCGCGGGCTCGCCCAGGCGGGCGCGGAACGGTAAGGGAAGGGCCGTAACCGGGCGACGGGATGGCGGCGGCGGTTGTGTTCGGACAGGGCGTTGAAGTCCTCGTAGAACAGGATGCCTGGCCGCTCGCGCGCGGCGCGCAGCGCGCCCAGCGCCACGATCACATGGTCGACGTGATTGCCGATTCCCAAGGGGGCCAGCACGATCGTGCCCGGGGCCTGCGCGATCCGCAGGATCGCGCGCCGGACGGTCTCCGGGTACGCGCCGCGCGCCAGGTCGGCGGAGGTGCGGAACAGCGGCAGGGGTCCGCGTGTCGGCGGATCACGGAAGAGCCGTTCGGACAACCCGAGTCGGGCCGACCGGGCTCCCAGCAGCGCCAGTGCCCGATCATCCTCCCCGACGCGCGGCCCATAGTCGGAGAAGGCCCGCATCCGGACACCGCCCGCGAGAGCGGCTCCCGCCGCGGAGAACACGGTCAGCACTTCGACGGTCTGTCCCCGCCCGGCCCGCGTCGCGATCAGTCCGCCGAGCGCCAGCACCGCGTCGTCGAAATGCGGTGACACCACCACAATGCGGCTCGCGGCATCGAGCATCCCGGAAACGTCCATCGACCGCACTCCTTGCCCCGCCTCCCACCGTACCGATTCGTCCGATCCTCATCGAACGAATCGATCCGGCGGGAGCCGTTGTCGTGCGGCCCGATCGCCGGGCTCAGTCGCGCTCGAGAATGCTGGTCACCAACATGGTGTGATCCTCGAGCCGCCGCTGCACCGACCAGCCGAGCTCGGCGAACGCCTGCTCGTATTCGTGCCGCGTCCACAGCCGCACCCCGGTCACGGCGTGATAGATCTCGTAGGTGGGGGAGAACCACGGCTGCTGCGTCCACGACGGGGCCTCCAGCAGATATCCGTCCCCGATCACCAGCCGCCGCAGATTGGGGAACCAGTCCATCCAGCCGCGCAGCACCGCCGCGATACCGTCACCGTCGCTGGCCAATTGGTGCAGCAGGAAGAACGACATGGCGGTGGTGACGGCGTCGCGGTCCACGCTCGCCAGCCACGCGGGCGGCTCCGCACCCGGCTGCACCGAACCGGCGAGCAGCGTGATCCGTTCGGCGAGCCCGCGCGCGGCGACCTCCGCGGACGCGTCGGTGATCACCCCGTCCTCGATATCGACGCCCAGGAAGTGTTCCGCCCCGGCGATCCCGGACAAGGCCAGCACCCGTCCGGCGTCGGCGCAGCCGAGATCGATGGTGGTGCCCGGTATTCCGGTCGCGATGGCCCGCCCGATGGCGTCGAAGATCTCCGGCCGCCGCCGGGCGATATCGGTGCAGCCCCGGGCCACTTCGCCGGGTTCGGTGGCGGCCGGGATGAATTCGCGGTGCGGGCTGTCGGACAGCTGCCGGAAGGTGGGCTCCCAGCCGCGCACCGCCACCCGCACGAAGCCGCGATTCTTGCCGACATCGTGGCCGGTGTGGGTGAGCTGATAGCGGTGCCCGCGCCGGATCAGGAATCCGGCGCGCTCCAGCCCTTCGGCGACGGTCTGCTGAATGCCGGTGGTGGGTGCGATGGTGTCGCCACCGAGCAGGGTGACCCACCACCCCCAGTCGTCGGCGGCGACGATGAGCTGCCCGGCGGTCTGGCCCTCGATGACGTCCCGGATGGTGAAATCACCGATGTGCGAAGGGGAATGGACGAGCGGAGTGACTGCGGTCATGATCGATCTTCCTCGAGCGGGGCGACGGCGATCGCCTGGATTTCGATGAGCAGCCCGTCGATGGGCAGGGTGGTGACGGTGGTGATCCGCGCCGGTGCGGCCGTCGGGAAGTAGCGGCGGAAAGCGTTGTGCCAGTCGGGGAACCAGCGGCGGTCGGCGAGATAGCACTCCAGGCGCAGCACCTGGTCGCGGGTGCTGCCCGCGGCGGTCAGGGCGGCGTCGAGCTGACGGAATACTTCGGTCGCCTGCCCTTCGAAGGTGTCGGCGGTGACCGTGAGAGTGTCCGGGTCGAGCGCGGCCAGGCCGGAGGTGAACACGAGCCCGGAAGCGATACGCGCCGAAGGGAATCCGCTCACGACGCCGCCCGCGTGATCCGGGAGGCGTCGATATCGGCGACGGTGTGCGCGCCGGAAAGGATCATCAGCGTCCGCAGCTCCTCGGTGAGCAGCTCCAGCACCCGATCCACGCCCGCCTGCCCGGCCGCGGCCAGCCCGTAGATGGCGGCGCGGCCGATGATCACCGCATCCGCGCCCAGGGCCAGCGCCGTGTACACGTCGCTACCGGTGCGAATGCCGCTGTCCAGCAGGATCGGTATCTCCGGGCCGACGGCCGCGCGGATGCCGGGCAGCATATCCAGGCTCGCCGGAGCCGGATCCACCTGCCGCCCACCGTGATTGGACACCACCAGGGCGCTCGCGCCGATGTCCAGGGCGCGTTCGGCGGCGGTCGGGGTGAGCACGCCCTTGGCGATCCACGGCAGCCCGAACCCGGTCGCCGCGTTCGCCAGCTCGGTCCAATCCCACACCATGCCACCGCGTTTGAGCAGCTGACCGAACACCTCGGCCACCCCGGGCGCACCGTCCGCGCCGGTCAGATTGCCCGCGAAATGGCGTTGATCCGGGTCGAACCGATTGGCCATATTGCGGGTGCGGAACCCGCCGACGGGGCAGTCCAACGTGACGCACAGCGCCTCGTACCCCAGCCGGGCCACCCGCTCGGCCACCAGCGCGGCATGCCCGAACGGATGCACCTGCGCGATGCGGGCGGCCAGCGGCGCGGCCGCCCGCACCCGCTGATAGGAGAAACTGCCCGCCTCCGGCACGACGGACAGCGCTCCCCGGGCCTGCGCGGCCCGGGCCACCGCCGGATGCCCGTCCGGATGGAACAGGGCATCACCCCCGAACGGGGCGGTGAGAATAGGTGTCGCCAAGGGCATCCCGAGGAATTCGGTGCCGGTCGAGGGCGCGCCGACCCCGCTCATGGGGGCGGGCAGGATGCGCCAGCGATCGAAGGCCAGCCGGTTGTCGCGCAGGGTGAGTTCCTTGCCCGCGCCGCCCTCCACGAAATCAAGGACATCCGCGGGCAGGGCGGACGCGGCGGCGCGATGGATCTCCTCGAGGGTGCCGAAATCGACACGGGTGGGGTAGAAGCTGTCGAGTTGCGCGGTCACGCGGCACCTCCGGCGGGGACGGTGACGGCGGTGGTCAGGGCGGTGTCCACAGGTGCGGAGCTCGTTTCTACGGTCGCGTGGCGGCGGCCGTAGAACAGGTACAGCGCCACTCCGGCGGCACTCCAGATGACGAACCGCAGCCAGGTCAGGGCCTCGAAGGTGGTTGCCAGCCACAGGCATCCGGCGATCGCGGCGATCGCGACCACGGGCAGCAGCGGCACCCGGAACGGGCGGGGCCGCTCGGGGGCGGTGCGGCGCAGGATCAGCACACCCAGCGCCACGATCACGAAGGCGAACAGCGCGCCGATATTGACCAGTTCCGCGACCGTGCCGATGGGCAGCAGCCCGGCCACCACGGCCACCACCGTGCCGAGCAGCAGGCTCAGGCGCACCGGCGTACCCCGGGAACCGGTGCGGCACAGAGCCTTCGGCACCATGCCGTCGCGGGCCATGGCGAACACCAGGCGGGTCGGGCCGTAACACACCATGAGCAGGCCCTTGGTCAGCGCCACCACCGAGGCCACCAGGATCACCTTGCCGATCCACCCCGCGCCGACCGCTGCCAGCGCGGTCGCCACCGGCGCGGCATTGCCGAGGGTGGAATACGGTGCGACGCCGGTCAATACGGCGCTCACTGCCACATAGAGCGCGGTGGCTATGACGACCGAGCCGATGATGCCCCACGGCAGATCCCGGCGGGGATCACGCGTCTCCTCGGCCGAGGTCGCGACGACATCGAAACCCAGGTACGCGAAGAACGCCAGCGCCGCTCCGGCCGCGATCCCGTGCACGCCGAACGGCAGGAACGGCGACCAATTACCGGCATGCACGTGCGGCGCACCGATCGCGATCACGAGAATGAGAACGCCGATGGTCAAGGCCACCAGAGTTTTCACCACGACGGCGGTGAGTTTGACTTCGAGCACGAGCACGCCGACCACGACGGCGACAATGAGTACCGCCGGAAGATTGATGACACCACCGTCGCTGGGGCCCGCGGAAATCGCCTTGGGTAGGGTCACCCCGAACAAGGAATTCAAGGCCGCGCCGAACAATCCGGACCAGCCGATGGCAATGGCCGAGGCCGCCACCGCGTATTCGAGCAGCAGATTCCAGCCGACCAGGAACGCGGGCACCTCGCCCAGCGTCCCCCGGGTGTAGGTATAGGCGCTGCCGGACAGTGGTGTCATGGACGCGAGTTCGCTGTAGCACAGCGCCACCAGCACGCAGATGGCCCCGGCCAGCACGAACGATAGGACGATGGCGGGGCCCGCCTTGGTGGCGGCGGCAATGCCGGTGGTGACGAAGATGCCCGCGCCCACGATGGTGCCGACGCCCATGGCGATGAGATCCACCCGGCCGAGACTGCGGGTGAGGGTGGCGTCGGTGCTGCTTTGTGCTGCCATTTCTGGAATCCATTCGGAGAGAATGTCTTTGAAGCTGATGTATTCCAGTGAAACTCGTGGAGTTTATGTGCCCGTGAACCAGCGT
Organism: Nocardia heshunensis; assembly: GCF_054782115.1. Lineage (NCBI taxonomy): Bacteria > Bacillati > Actinomycetota > Actinomycetes > Mycobacteriales > Nocardiaceae > Nocardia > Nocardia heshunensis. The sequence goes on from NZ_BAAGTC010000009.1 coordinate 1,359,138, forward strand.
AACGAATTCGTTTCGTCGAATTCTGGCTATGAAATCTGCTGTGTGCATGCCGAATTGCGCGCGATCGGAATTCGCGCGGGAGCTATTGTGCCCTCGGATTCGTCTTTTAGAAATGGTGGGGCGGAATTATGCGGTTGTCGAGATCTGCTGGACGGGAAGGGAGTCCGCGGCGCGCGCCATTGCGCGCCGGCGGACGAGGGCGGTGGCGGCGGCCACCAGTACGAGGACGGCCGCGGCGGTCAGCACCGCGTCACGCATGGATTCGAGGGTCGCCACCGCGCCGAAGCCGAGCGTCGCGACGGCCGCGCACGCGTAGGCCACGCCCGCGAAGCGCGACGCGGCCCGGGCATGCTGATCGGGAGGTGTTGCGGCACTGACGATCCGGAGCCCGGACCGATAGGCGATGCCCTGCCCGAATCCGGCCACCACGCCGCCGCACAGCAGCAGCGGCAGGCTGGGTACCCAGGACACGGCCGCCGCGAGAGCGACCCCGGCGATGATCATCCCCTGTGCCGCCAGCGGTTCGGCGGGTAGCCGGTCCGGTGGCAGGAGGCGCTGGGCCAGCCAGGCGGTGGTCAGATACAGCGTCACCGGCAGCGCCAGCAGGGCCAGGTTGGTGGTGCCCAGCAGTTCCGCGCCGTAGCTCGGCAACAGGGCGACCACCAGACCTGCCGACACCCAGGCGGCAATTCCGCTGAGGTATCCGGCAAGTCGTGGCTCCGGTCGGGTGTTCGTGGTCGGGCTGACCGGCACGGTCGCCGCCGAGCGTATCGCTCGATCGCCGAGTACCGCCGTCACGACGACCGCGAGCAGTGCCGCGTGCGCGAGGTACACGGTCACCCCGGGCGCGGGTAGATACTGCGCGATCACCGCGGCGGCAAGGGTTCCCAGGGCCGACCCCAGGACGGTCGCGACCGCCATGGCGGTGCGGCCGCGTTCGCCCTGGCGTTCCAGGATCAATCCGGCCAGCGACCCGGTCACCAACCCGACCGACAACCCCGCGCACACCCGTGCCGCGACCACCGGCCACGGTGAATGTGCCAGGGCCATGGCGGCATCCGCGGCGACGGCGAACGCGCTGCCCACGCCGATGCGCCACCACCAATCGCGCCGCGAGGCGGGCGTGCCCAGCACTGCGAGCGTCGGCGTCAGCGCGAACAGGTAGGCGGCGAAGATCGCGGTGATGAGCAGTGGTGCGAGCGTCCAGGTGTGCCGGTAGTACGGCATCATCCCGGTCGCCATGTTCGGCTGCGCCATGATCAGCACCAATAGCGCGCCCGGTGCGGCTGCCCGCATCCCGGCCTCCTAAGTGAGGAGATCTTCTCTGTTGCAGAATACTTAACTGAGAAGAACTTCTCTACTCGAGCGCCGCGCGGCGATCACCGCCCGCGTTCGCGCAGGATGGAGGCGTGCCAGTGAACACCCGCAGTGACGCCCAGCGCAGCCGCGTGCTGCTGGTCGACGCCGTCCAGAGCCTGTTGCGGGCGGGCCGGATCGGCTTCTCCATTCCCGAACTCGCCGCCGCGGCGGGTGTCGGCGTGGCCACCGCGTACCGGCACTTCCCGACCCCGCAGGACGCTTTGCAAGCGTTCCACCGCCGCGCCATCGAACAGTTGGTGGAGGCGCTGGCCGCGGTCGACGCCGGACCCGATCCGGTGGACCGCTTCCACCGCTGCTGCCGCACCTGGGTGGACCAGGCTGCGCAATGGGGTCCGGCCGTGCGCTACATCCGCAGCTCCAAAGGCTTCATCGAACGCCTCGCCGCTGGTGACGAATCCATCACCGCCCTGCACGACATCCTCACCGAGGTCTTGAGCTCCCTTGCCCTCCAAGGCAAAACCACCGAATACGACCTCACCTACGCCGTCCTGCTCTGGATCACCATCTTCGACGAGCGCGTCGTCTACGACCTCACCGAGCACCGCACCTGGACCCCCACCGAGGTCACCGACCACCTGACCCGCGCCGTCGCAGGCGCCCTCGGCATCACCGTCTGACCGTCAGCCGATCGGTAGACCCGCCGCGGCGGCCACCACCCCGAGCGCACCCGCGCCCAGCAGCGCGCTGACGACTCCGCGACGGGCCGCCAGCAGCCACAGTGCTGCGGCCGCGAGCACCGCGAACTGCCAAAGGTGCTGCAGCGCAAAGGCCAGCGGAATCGCGGCCCCCGCAATCGCGCCGATGGCAGCCGGTCCCGCACCGGTGAGGAAGGCCTGCACCCGCGAGTCCGCACGCAGCCGGTCGAAGTACCGTCCCCCGGCCAGCACGAACGCGAACGACGGCGCGAAAGCAACCGCGGCGGCAAGCAATCCGCCGGGAATCCCCGCAGCCGCATACCCGACCACCGCCACCGTCTGTACCACCGGTCCGGGCGTGATCTGCCCCAGCGCAACCGCATTCAAGAACTGCGCCCCACTCATCCACCCGTACCTGTCGACCGCATCGGCCTGCATGAGCGGAATGATCACGAACCCACCCCCGTACGACAACGCCCCCACCTTGAACGCCACCCACCCCACGGCAGCCATCCCGCCGCCGGTCATCCAGGTCATCGCGAACGGCCACGCGCGCAACCGTTTGCGGTCCGACGAGTCGGGGCCGGGCACATCTCGAGCCGCTCGGTCGGGCGACGACGCGTCAGGAGAGGTCTCCGCCCCAGGGCTCTGCTCTCGGCGCTCGGCCGGGTTGTTGTCCGGCCGGTCGTCGCCCACTGCGCCGTGCCCTGCTGGTTCCTCGCTCTGCCCAGCCTGGTCCGCGTGCGGTCCGGTGCGGCTGGACTCTCGTGGTTTGAGGCGCCCGGCGCCGCCGAGTGACCAGATCTCCAGTAGGCCGCTGGCGATCAGGGCGAGTACCAGCCAGGGGCCGAGGAAGGTGGCGGCGGCCAGACCGGTTGTGGCGTAGGCGATCCAGCGGGCGTGGGCTGCGCGGGTGGGTCCGGCTCGGTGCCAGCTGGCGGGGGCGAGGCCGAACGCGGCGTGGAGGGCGACCGCCGCGACCGCTGCTCCGGCTCCGGCGGCTGCGCCGTGTATCCAGTGGGGGCTGTCGGTGGCTAGGAAGATCGCGGCGAGGAGCAGGATGAGGGTCAAACCCGGTGTGATGAAGCAGAATCCGCCGATCAGGGCGCCTGGGGTGCCGCGCAGTCGCCAGGCGGTGTAGATCGCCAGTTGGGTGGAGGCGGGGCCGGGGAGGAGGTTGGTGGCGGCGATGCCGTCCTCGAATTCGGCGGGCGTGATCCAGGCTCGGCGGTCGACGCAGAGGGTGCGGAGCATGGCGATGTGGGCGGGTGGGCCGCCGAAGCCGAGGCAGCCGATGCGGCCCCATTCCAGGGCGATGGTCCGCAGTCGCACCGGTCGGGTGCCGGTGTCCGGATGCACGGCCGCGACCCTAATGCGTCCCGGCGTCCGGTGCGAGACACACCTTCGAGACACCTTCCAGCGAACCCTGTTCCCGGGGTAGCTTTCGGACGGTCGGACCGTTCCGACCTGGCTGAAAGCTGATGAAGGAGGCTTGCCGTGCGTGCCTGTGCCCCGGATTTCCGTGCCGGTGCGTTGTGTCACAAAATCGGGCAATCTCTTGGTTATTGCAGTGATGCTGCAATAGCGTGGCAGTAAGCCCGGCCGGTTCGACCGGCTTCGGACACCTCGCATCGAAGGAGACATCGTGGACAACAACCATCCGGTCATCAATCTCGGTTCGGCGGCCATCAATCTGACCGACACCATCACCTCGATCCTGGCCCAGTGGACCTACCTGATGCACGCCTGGGGCTCGGCGTAATGTCGCGGTCTCTCCGAGTGCTCGGCACCGCCGGTGCGGCCGGGGCGATCCTCATCGGGACCGCAGCGACCGCCTCGGCGCAGCCGATCCTCACCCCGCAGCCCGGCGGCGTCATCAAGATCGAGTCGCCGCCGGGGGAGTGGTGGAAGTGTTCGCTCTACAGCGCGCAGGAGCCCTTCCTGGTCGGCGCACCGCCGGTGGTCACCTACCCCAACCCCTCGCCGCGCTGGGCGCCGCCCGCGGATCAGCAAGGGACGGGCGGGTTCTCGACGCCGCCGGCCTACGCGCAGTTCAACCCCGGCCAGGATGTCGTGGCCGATTGCGTGAGCCAGTACCTGCCGATCATCTATGTCCAGCAGCTGAAGGCCGGTCAATAGGTCGCGGAGGCTGCGCGACCGAACGAAAGGAACCTCGATGTTGATCCTGCTGGGTCTGCTGACCTCGCCGATCTGGGTGCCGCTGGCCGCCATCGCGGCCGTGCCGCTCGCCGCCATCGGCATCGGCGCGGCCATGCCGGTGTCCTGATCCCGCGCCGCACCCGCTTGCGCGGGTGCGGCAGTGGCTGAGCCTCACTTCAGCACGGTGTGCAGCAGTTGCACACCCGCCGTGAGCGCCGAGCCCGCCACCGACCAGCTGGTGCCCGCGGGTTGCTGCGAAAGCACCACCACCGCATAGCGATACGGCTGATCGGGAGCGGGGCTGACCAGGCCGGTGGTGTCGAGCGTGGTCGAGGAGTCCAGATCCATCCAGCCCTGCTTGACCGCCCAGCTCGCGCCGGTGAGCGCGTCGGGAATGCCGAAGTACTGGTTGGTGCCGTCGGCGGCGGTCTCGGAGGTGTTGTGCAGCGCGCCGATGATCAGATCCCGGGCCGAGGCCGGGGCCGAGCCGGTGATGTAGTGGAAGATCGCCACCACATCCCGTGGCGTGGTGAGGGTTTCGCCCCACTGCGCGGTGTCCTCCGGAGCGGTGGTGGCCGTCAGGCCGATGGTGCTCACCATCCGGTCGATGATGGCGTCGTTGCCGCCCTCGTCCCACAATGCGTCGGCGATATCGTCATCGCTGGTCGAGAGCATCTGGGTGATCCGGTCGGTGGTATCCGGATCCGGTTGCCAGTTCTGGCTTTTCAACGTGTCCAGTGCGATGAGCAGCTTCACCACCGAGGCGGTATAGAACTGCTGATCGGCATTGAGGCTGGCGACCGGGGAACCGGTGGTGGTGTCCACCACGTCGATACCGACGCTGGTGCCCGGCGAGGCGGCCTGGATGGCCGCCTGCATCTGCTGGGCGATCGCGGTCACCGCGATGGGATGCGGAACGACGAGAGTCGTTCCCGGCGGCGGGGTCTCCGGTACCTGGTCTTGACCTATCTGGTCACGAGAAGTGGCGAAGGCGCGCGGGGCGCTGAGTGTTGCCAACGAGATCACGGCGACGAAACTGCCGGCCGCGATCCAAGTCCACCGTGCGTGCGGTGTGCGGGCCTGAATCGAGGTCATAAACCATTACATCGACACGAACCTCGAGACATTTCCAGTGGAAGGCTGTCAATTTCCTGTTAACTGCGGATCGATCTGGTCTCGGTTCGGGATCGATGCTGACCAGCTAATATGCCGCGAACTAAGATCACTGGTGGGTCGGGACTTATCCCGATGGAGACAGTGATGGGTACAGCTCGTGAGTTCCTCCGAAATGCCCTGATAAAAAGCCTCGCCGCCCTCGGATTCGGGGTGCTGCTGTTGTCTGTCCCGGTGGTCGCCCACGCCGACGCGGACTACGGCGGCGGCTGTGTTCTGTTCCCCGACAACACATCAGCAACAGTGGACTCATTGCGCTTCAGATGCAGCCCCGCGCAGCAGGACGCGATCTACCGCGACGCCCCGCGCGGTGATGTCCCGATCGGGTCGAAGGATGGGTGGGTGGCGTCGCCGCGGGACATGCAGTCGTGGGCGCCGCTGTTCTGGATCGGCAAGGACTTCTACACCAACCACGGGGGCGGGTACCTGTTCAACCGCCTCACCGGGGCCGGGATCGAGGCGTTCCAGGCGAATGTCTTCACCGGACCTTCGGTGGTGGACGGTGGCCCGACCTGGGTGCTCGACTATGCGCCGTCGCCGGTCCCGCAGCTCTACGACGAAATCCGTGAGGTCACCCCGGGCGTGTGGTTCGGGTACTCGTGGATGCGCCAGGGCGGAGGGTACGCCCTGCAGCTCAGCTTCATCCTGGCCTGAGCCGGTCTTCGGATCAGTGCGCACGTAACCGTCGTGCCGGGTGGGTGGATCTTGATAGACGTGGACTTCGTTGTCCACGAAAGGAATTCGATGACCACCCTGCTGCATGTCAATGCCTCGGCGCGCGGTGCGCACAGCCAGTCCCGGGCACTGGCCCAGACTTTCATCGACGGGTTGAGCGCCCGCGACCCCGAACTCACCGTCGACACCCTCGACCTGTTCGACGCCGAGCTGCCCGATTTCGGCACCCATGCCGCCGAAGCCAAGCTGGCGCTGTTCACCGGTCGTGACCAGACGCCGCCGCAGCTCGCGGCCTGGGAGCTGGCGCGCACCGTCTTCGACCGGTTCGCCGCCGCCGACCTCTACGTCCTCAATATCCCGATCTGGAATGCGGGCGTGCCCTACATCTTCAAGCAGTGGGTCGACATCGTCACCCAGCCCGGCTGGGCGTTCAATTTCGATCCGCAGACCGGCTATTCGGGCCTGCTCACCGACAAACGCGCCCTCACCGTCTACACCAGCGGCGTCCACCAGCCCGGCGTCCCGGTGGAATTCGGCTCCGACTTCGCCACCCCTTCGTCACCGACTGGCTGAACTTCGTCGGCATCAAGGACATCACCGAAATCCGCTTCGCCCCAACCGTCCTCACCGACAACCCGGAAGCAGGCTTCACCGCAGCCCAGGAGCGCGCCCGTGAGCTCGCCGCCGACTACTGAACCGAACCCCGCGCCCGACGCGGACGAAATTCTCGAGCAGGGCGCTGCCGCCGAACCGGAATGGGCGCCGACCGGGCGGACGGTCGCGGCGGTGTGCGCGGTCGGGATTCTGGTGGTCGGGCAGCTGTATGTGGTGCTGCCGGTCCTGAATCGGCTTGCGGCGGACTGGGATACGTCCAAGTCCGCGGCCACCTGGACGACCACCGCCTTCGGGCTGGCCTACGGCGCGGGGTTCCTGGTGACCGGGCCGCTGTCGGATCGGTGGGGGCGGCGGCCGGTCATTGTGGGCGGGCTGCTGGCGACGGTGGTGAGTTCGCTGCTGGTGGCGGTCGCGCCCGGACTCGTCAGTGGGCTGTCGGCGCGAATCCTGCAGGGGCTAACGGCCTCCTTCTTCGCGCCTGCCGCCTTCGCCTATCTGTCCGAACGTATTGCCCCGCAGCGTCGTATCTTCGCGCTGACCTGCCTGACCAGCTCGTTCCTCGGGGCCGGGGTGGTGGCACAGGTGCTGGCCCAGCTCATCGGCAACGCCCTGGGCTGGCATGCGATCTTCGTCGCGGGCGCAATCGCTTTCGCACTCTCGGCGGTGTTGTTGCGCGTCGTATTGCAGGCGCCGGTCGCGGTGCAGGACGCTGCGGCGGTAGACGGTTCCGGGTGGGTGGACACGATGCGTAGTGTGTTCGCGCCTTTCTGGATGCTGCTGCGGCAGACCCGGTTAGCTCTGCTGTATCTGAGCTGTCTGGCTATCCTGGGCTCGTTCGTGGGTATCTACACCGGGATCCAGCTCACTCCGCCCCACGGGGTGGGCTCCGGTAATGCCGCGCTACTGGCCCTGCGCGCCAGCGCGATTCCGGCCATGGTGGCGGTGCCGTTGCTGGCTGGACGGTTGGGGGTCATCGCTCCGGCGACCCGGTTGATCGCCGCTCTGGCGATCGCGGCGGGTGCGGCGGCGGTCACGGCGGTGCCGTGGGGTGGCGTGTGGGTTGCGGTGTGGCTGTTCGTATTCGTTGCGGCGATCGCGGTGGCGGCTCCGGCGGCGGTACAGGCGATCGCGGTGCATGCCGGTGCGGCACGGGGTACCGCCACCGCGTTGTACACCTTTGCGCTGTTCGTCGGTGCCGGCGCGGGGCCGCAGTTGGCCAATCTTGTTTCGCACCACGGTTATTCGGCCGTAGCACTGTCCATCGCGGTGCTGTCGGCCGTCGGTGCGGTGCTGGCCGTTGCAGCGACGCGTGCGGGTGCGGCGGTGGAGTGAAGGGCGGGTTTCAATCGGTGTGGTTGAAACCGTAGGGGAAAGATGTTGGGGCGCATAACTTTCCGATGACGGTCATGAGTTCCAGTGTTCAAGCCCCGGCTGGCTGGGCGGCAACCCTCCACGGCGGCGGGGTGCTCCGGGTGACGACCGGATGGCGGCGAGCGTCGCCATAAGCGTCTTGCTTCTCGGAGGGAAAATGTCTGTAGCCCAGCTCGATTCGGTGTCCGCGGTGGCGGAGGAGGTGGCCGTCGGCGAGGTGCTGCTGGTGGCCGACCGCTTCCGCGGCATCGCCGCGGACGACCGGGCCTTCACGGTGTCGGGGCTGGTGGCCGCACTGCGCGGCGGCCGGTGGCGGGCGTCGGAGCGGCCGCTGACCGTGCGGCTCGGCCAGGGGGTCACCCGCCACGATCTCGACTACGTCGAGCACGTGGCGCTGGTGCACGCCCCGGCCGGACTGCGGGTCAGTGGACCGGTCGACGAACCGGCTCCGCGCCACCAGGTGCACAAGTATCAGCACTCGAATGTGCTGCTGGCCAATCTGATTCGCGAGTCCGATACCGAGTTCCGGGCGGACCTGCGCATCCACGGCGACAACGAGTTGTTGCTCGACCATCAGACCGGCGAGCACGTGCAGGGCATCGTGATCGTGGAGGCGGTGCGGCAGCTGTTCCTCGGCGCGTTCGAACTCGAGTACGGTCGCCGCTGGCCCGAACAGCACTTCTACATCGTGTGGAACAGCATCGAATTGGAGTTCAAGTCCTTCCTGTTCCCGCTGCCCGCCACCCTGCACGCGGTGCTCACCCCGATCTCGGTCACCGACCCGGCCAAACTGGAGTTCGCGATCGAGGTGGATGTGCGCCAACTCGACCGCAGCGTCGCCACCACCCGCATCACCTACGCGGCCCTGCCCAACGAGCGCATCTCCCAAATCGAACGGCACAAGGCGGCCAAGGCGATCGCGGCCTACCTGGAAGTGGCATGACGGCGGGCGCGGCGTTCTTCGACGTCGACGAAACCCTCATCACCGTCAAGAGCATGTTCGCCTTCCAGCGCTTCTGGCTGGCCGAGAACGGCGACGACGGCAGCGAATACGCGCGGCTCAGCGACGAGATCAAACAGCGGGCCGCAGCCGGAACACCACGGGAGCAAGTCAACCGGCACTACTACCGGGCCTATCGCGGAGCGCGGGCCGACGCGCTGGCCGAGGCCGGGCGGCGCTGGTTCCACCAGTTCGCCGCGGGCGGCGGCGTCTACTACGCCGAAGCGGTGGAAACCCTGCGCGCGCACCGCAATTTAGGGCATGACACGGTGCTGCTGTCCGGCTCGTTCCCGGCGGCCATCGCACCGGTCGCGGCGGCGCTCGGCGCCGACCACGTCATCGCCACCACCCCGGTGGTCGACGAGCAGGGCGTGCTGACCGGTGAGGTGTGGCGGCCCATGATCGGCACCGCCAAGGCCGCCGCCGTCGCGGAGTATCTGCGCGAGCACGACATCACCCGCGAGCACAGCTACGGCTACGGCGATCACGCCAGCGATCTGCCGTTCCTGCAAGCCGTGGGGCATCCGGGTTTTCGCGGTGACGACGCGGTCCTCACCGCGCACGCCCGTCCAGACCGCGGTGACGGCTCCGGGTGGATCCATCTCGGCGATCGGGTCGGCGATACCGTCGACGATCCGGGTCGCCTTCTCTCCGAACAGGAAGCGCTGTCCGTATGGTGAGCAAGAGTTACGACCTGACCCCGACCACGCAGGGGCCGCTGTACCCGCCGAGCGAAGTGCTCGACGCCGACGGGAATTTTATCGTCGTCGGCTACCTCACCGTGCCGGGGCCGGACGGGACGGTCACCCGGCGGTGGGGGCGGGCCATCGTCGCCGCCGACACTGCCGTCCCGAAGTTCGGTGATCTGGCGGCGTACACGATCGTGCGGGAACTGCCCGACGAGCTGTCGGACGCCGACGCGGCGAGCGTGCTGCACACGCTGCCACTACCGTTGCCCGCCAACAACTATCCGATGGTGTTCGCGCCCGATCAGCGGCCGGACGCGGACACGGTGCGGCGGCCGAGCTACCCGTTCCACGAGACGCCGATTCCGGATATCCGTCCCGAGGACGGGCGCAAGCTCACCACGGCGGTGACGCTGGGGGACTGGTTGCAGGCGCGGGGAACGCTCGAGGTGACGGTCGACAACGAGGCTCGCCACGGTGAGTTCCGGTTCGAGTTCACGGGGCTGATCCCGGACTCGCTCTATACGGTGATGTCGCTGCGCGCCAAGGACTTGGACCGGGACGCACCGACCCGGCCCGGGCCGCTGGGTGTGCCGAATGTCTTCATCACCGATGCGGACGGGGCGGGGACCTACCGGGCCGTGCTGCCCAACCCGTTCCCGGATCCGGCGCTGCCGGGGGCGAATCGGATCATCAGCGTGGTGGTGCTGTGGCAGAGCTATCAGCAGAACTACGGCGGCGCGATAGGGCATTTCGGACTGGGCGGTGATATTCACGCCCAGCTCAAACTGCCCGATCCGGTATTCGACGAGTTCGTGACCCGGGACTGAGTACCGCCTCCGACCGGTCGATCACCGCGCGTCGCGGTACACCCTGCGCGCGGTGGTCACCATTGGAATCTGCAGCGGAAGCCGCAGCACGGCACCGATTTTCATGATCATGGGCATATCGCTGGGCCACCAGACGCGCAGCATCTGCACGTTGCCGGGGAAGACGGCGAGGAAGATGAGCATCGCCAGCCGGGCGCCCAGGCCGCGGGTGCGGGGGACCAGCAGCAGGGTGCCCGCGGTGAGTTCTGCCACGCCCGAAACCTGGGTGTAGGTGCGGGGTTCGCCCGGCAGCTCGGGCGGGATCAGCCCGTCGAAGAACTTCGGGATGACGAAATGCAAGGTGCCGGTGCCGAGCAGCAGGCCGCCCAGGGCGAGAGCGCGGGTGCGTACTCCGGACTTACCGGTCGGATCTGCTGCCATCGCTGCAGCATAACTGGTCGGTCTGTATTGCCCGGGTGGGTGCCGTTTTCCGCGTTTCTCTCCGGTGTGTCGTCGGCGCGGGTAGCCGATCGCCAAGTGGTAACGCACAATTAGGCTGCTGTCCGGCTCGAGCAGGGGAAGTTATGAAGGCGCACAAAGGGCTTGCGATAGCTCTGCTGGTCGTGGGATTGATCGCGGGATGTTCCAAGGAGGCGGCCAAGCCCGCCAATGCTCCCGCACAGGAGGTTCCGCAGCCCGCGGCCAAGGAGAAGGAAGGGACCATACCGGTCGGTCCCGGTCCGCAGTCCAGCTACACCGCGGCGGCTCAGCCCGCACCCGGTAGCTGTCACTACCGCAAGACCGCCGCCGGTGAGCCGCTGCCGGACCCGGCCTGCACCCCCGGTGCCACCAATCCCAAAGTGACAGCGGCCAATCTGTCCGAGACCATCTGTAAATCCGGTTACACGGCCACGATTCGGCCCAGCAGCTCGGTCACCAATACCGAGAAGGCCGCCAACATCAAGTCCTACGACTACACCGGGGACGCCCACGACGCCGAGTACGACCACCTGATCTCGCTGGAACTCGGCGGCGACCCCAATGATCCCCGCAATATCTGGGTCGAACCGCCGTCACCCGGCCACCAGGCCGGCGCCGGACCCAACAATCCCAAGGACGGCGTCGAGAACAAGCTGCACACCCTGGTCTGCGGCGGCAAGGTCGCGCTCGTCGACGCCCAGGTGGCCATCGCCACCGACTGGACCACGGCACTGGCCAAGGTCGGATTCCCGAACGGATAGACGGCGCGCCGCGTCCGGCGTGGCATCCTGAAACCCCCTCGGACCAGCTGCGGCGGGCCTACCATCGAACGATGTCAGCGCCGCAGGACGGCTCGACGATGATCGAGGGCCGGGTCGTTCACAAGGCGAGTAACGCCTTGAAGATCACGTTCAACGCCGGGCCCGGTGATCCGCTCGCCGTCGGGGTGCAGGGCGCCGGGAACGGGTTCGGGGCCAAGACGGCCATCCTTTTCGGGTTCAAGAACGGTGGCGCGGGCAAGCATCGCATCACCTACGCCGACGGCTCCGTGGTGTGGGTGGAATCGCGCGATGCCGCGCCGACCGTGCTCAGTCGCGGCGACGGCACCGCCATCGGCACCATCCAGCGTGCGGACACCTCGACGGCCGTAGGGTCCACGGCGGGAACGCTTTTCCACTTCGTGCCCGACTCGGAGGAAGCGCGCACCCCGGAGCTGTTCCGCATGGTCGTGCTCGACCGGATGGGGGAGGAGGCCGCGCGGCTCGACGTGGTGCGCACGGTCGGGGGCTGGACGGTGCGGCGCATTGTCAGCGACCTCTACAACGAAACGTTCTGGTGGGATCGGGCGGGCCAGCCGATGCCGGTGCCCATTCTGGGCACTCGACTGTGGCTGAAACACCCGCTCGACCCGGTCGAGCGTGACGTCCTGCTGGGGGCGTGCGTGGACATCACCCTCGGCCTGCGGCCCTACATCACGGCCATGAAATAGGGGTCAGTCGGACACCTTGATCACCAGCTTGCCGCGGTTCTTGCCGGTGAGCAGACCCTGGAAGGACTCGACGGTGTGGTCCAGGCCGTCGACGACATCCTCGAGGTAGGTGAGTTTGCCCTCCGCGAGCCACTGTGCGGCGGCCGGGATGAACTCGGCGGCCTGATTCATGAACTCCGACACGATGAAACCGCGCACGGTCAGGCTGCGGCGCAGGATGCTCGACATGATCAGCGGCAGGCGGTCCGGTCCGGGCGGGAGATCCGTGTCGTTGTAGTTGGCGATCAAGCCGCACACCGGGATTCGGGCGTACTGGTTGAGGCGGGGGAGGACGGCGTCGAAGACCGCGCCGCCGACATTCTCGAAGTAGACGTCGATGCCGTCGGGGGTGGCGGCGGCCAGCTGCTCCTTGAAATCGGGGGCACGGTGATCGATGGCGGCGTCGAAGCCGAAGTGCTCGCGCAGCAGGGCCACCTTCTCCGGGCCGCCCGCGATGCCGACCGCTCGCGCGCCCTTGATCTTCGCGATCTGGCCGACGGTCGCGCCGACCGGGCCGGTGGCGGCGGCCACCACGACGGTTTCGCCGGGCTTGGGTTTGCCTATGGTCAGCAGGCCGGAATAGGCGGTGAGGCCCGGCATGCCCAGCACGCCGAGGGCGGTGGTGAGCGGGGCCAGCGCCGGGTCGAGCTTCTGCAACCCGGCGGTGTACTCGACCGAATGGGTCTGCCAGCCGCCGTAGCCGAGCACGATATCGCCGGGATTCAGTGCGGGATCGGTGGATTCGAGCACCCGGGAGACGGTGGCGCCGCACATGGTCTGATCGACCTCGACCGGCGGGGCATACGACGGTGCGTCGCTCATGCGGCCGCGCATGTACGGATCCAGCGACAGGTACAGCGTCTGCAACAGAGCCTGACCCGGTTTCGGCGGCTCCAACTCGACCGTCTCCGTGCGGAAGTTCTCCTGCTCGGGCATGCCGATCGGGCGGGAGGCCAGGACTATGCGGGTTGACTTCATCGTCGGAACGACCTTTCGATGGGCGATCCCTCCATTCTGGACATTGTTGCCCAGGCTCAGGACGGTTCTGCGCGCCAGGTATCGAAACTGGTCATGATGTGATGGCGGACCACCGCCCAATCCGGCACCAGGCTGGTGGCCGCGGGCACCGACGCGGTGAGCAGGACACCCGCGATGGTGATGAGCGTGATGCGCATCCACTCCCGCGCACCCGGGCGGTCGGCGAGCTCGCCGAGGATCTGCTGGGCCACCGAGAACACCGTGGCCTCGAGATGCTCCGCCAGATGCGCCACGGTGGTGGACATCTCGGGATCGGTGCGGGCCGCGGCCAGGAACTCGAACCCCACGCTGACGGGAGCGACCTGCGCGAGCGTCCACAGCTCGTCGACCAGGACGCCAACGCGCTCTCGGTCGGAACCTGCTACCGCGGAATAGGTTTCGACGACGGCGTCGGCCATGATGTCGGCGATATGCCGGATCGCCGCGTCCAGCAGTTCGGCGCGGGTCGGATAGTAGTGCTGCAACGCGCCCTGGCTCACGCCCGCGCGCTCGGCGACACCGCGCGTGGTGGTGGCGGCATGCCCGTGCTCCACCAGACTGGCGAGAGTGGCATCGAGGATCGCGACGCGAGTGTCTTCGCGCTGCTCAGCCCGGCTGCGCCCGGCCTTCGCGGCCGGGCCTTCGGGCTTGTCGCGCTTGCTATTTCCCGTCGAGACCGGCATGCGCCCACGATACCGTTCCGGCAACGAACAAGTCACTCGACTTGTAAAGTCGGCCGACTGGTCAATACCCTTGTCCCAGAGTCGATATGGAATCACGACGAGGTGATCGACATGGCATCGAACGACATCCGGATCTGGCGACGCGGCCCCGCCCCCACTCCCGCAGGCCCCACCGACTACGGCTATTTCGGCCCCGGCTCCCAAGTCTGGCGAGTCCTCCTACACCCGGCCGTCACACCTTTCCTGGCGCAAGTGACCGCCCTGCTCGAACTCCCGCACATCCCCTTGCAAGCGGTCCTGCTCGACCACGACCCCCTCGCCGACCGAACTCAACGCAGCATGAGCCCGATCATGGCCGTCCGCCGAGCCCAACGCACCATAGGCGTCCCCGTCCCGATCATCCTCGGCGACAAGCCCACCGCCGACCGCGTAGCCGCCCACCTCCGCCGCTACCACCGCCCCATGACCGGCACCCTCCCCGGCACCGCCGAACCCTACGCCGCCCAAGGCCCCGAACTAGTCCTCTTCGCCCACGTAACCATCATGCAAGCCGCCCTCCTCTGCTACGAAAACCTCGCCTACGAAGGCTGCCACCGCCCCCGCCGGTTGGCCCCCACCGACCGCGACCAATTCTGGTTGGAGGCAAAACAATTCGGCCTCCTCATGGGCGCAACCCCGGACGAAATCCCCACCACCTGCGCCGAGGTCGCCACCTACTACGCCGGAATCGCCCACCGCTACGGCGTCATCGAATCCTTCACCCCGGCCGCAGCCCTGGCCCCCACTCTCGCCCTACTCCGAGGCTTCACCCCCTCCCACCTCCCAGAGCTGGCCCCACTCCTCCTGTCAGCCTTGATAACTCCCCAACTGATCGCCACCATCCCCCGCCCAGCCCGCCGCAACCTGGGCATCCCCGCCGTCCTGGACCCCATCCTCGATCTATCCCTCACCCTGACCCGACCGGCCCTGCGCGCCTTCACCATCCACCGCTTCGCCGAAGCCATAGAACGCCGAATCAGCGGCCCCGACGCCCTCGAACTTGCCTCGAACGCCCGCCGCCTACAAGCCGTCGCGGCCTAGCGCTCAGAGGTCCGCGCGGACCAGCGCCTCGGAAATCGTCATGCCCGAACGTTCGGCGAGTGCCAGTCGCGCTCGGACTTCACTCGGTGTACGGGGACGGTAGCCGGGGCCGGTGCCGCAGCAGCCGCCGTAGAAGGTCAGGCCGGAGGTGAGGACTGCTTCGAGGGCTCGCCAGCCTGCTCGGTCAGATTTTCTGGGTACCGCGAGATCGGGTCCGGCGTCGATGAATTCGCCCTGACACTGCGGGCAGCGGGCGGGGCCCTGTCCGATCGTGGATTTGTGAGAGACCCGGCAGGGGAGACACACCAGGTGTGTTCGGCTCGGGTAGATGCACATGTGGGGAGCGTACGGTCGGGACGCGGGGTGGGCCACCGATTTTCGACCTGCGTGGAGAGCTGCGAATGCTGTTGTGCGAGTGGGTTTCTCGCGCGCGGCGGGGGTGCCGCCGCGCGCGAGAGAACTCAGTGAGCCGCGGAGCCGGCGAGCCAGTCGTCCCAGCTCAGGGTCCAGTCGCCGTTTTGCCAGACCTGCAACGGGGCGCCGCCGGTGTTGTGGACTTCTACGACGTCGCCGGGTTGGGCGAAGTTGAAGAACCATTGGGCGTTGTCGGCGTTGAGGTTCAGGCAGCCGTGGGAGGTGTCCGTGTTGCCTTGGGCCCAGACTGTCGTGTCCAGCTCGTGCAGGTAGATGCCGTCGGTGCTGATGCGGGTGGCCCAGCTGATGGCTTCCTTGTAGCCGAGGCGGGAGTTGACCGGTAGGCCGTAGGTGGAGGAGTCCATGATGACCGGGTTGGCCTTGTCCATGACCGTGTAGGTGCCGGGCATGGTCCAGAAGGTGAAGGTTTTGCCGGCGATGGTTTCGCTGCCGCCGCGGCCCATGGAGGTGGGCATGGTGCGGATCAGCTGACCGTTCTCGAAGACCTGCACCTGGTGGGTGTTGTCATCGGCGATCGACACGTGGGACGGGCCGATGACGAAGTTGGCCTTGGAATCCTCCTGGCCGAACAGGCCGTTGCCGACCTCGATGCCGTACAGGTTGGCCGCCACGCTCACCTTGGTGCCGGACTTCCAGTAGTCCTTGGGCCGCCAGTGCGCGTTGCGGTTGTCCATCCAGTACCAGGCGCCCTCGACCGGCGGATCGGCCGTGACGACCAGTCGCTTCTCGGCGGCCGCCCGGTTGGGGATGTCCTCGTCGAAGTGCGCGACGATGACCATGCCCACGCCGTAGCTGTTGCCGTCCACGATGGCCTGACCGCCGGTGGTGTTGAGATACACCTTGGTCTGGTTCTTGGGTGTGATGGTCGTGAACGTGGACGTGACCGGTCCGGTCAGACCGGTCAGATCCTCGCCCGACGCCTTCAGCGTGTAGGTGCGCCCGTAGCCGAGCTGCTCGTTGGGCTTCCACGCGGTCTTGTCCGGTGTGAACGTCCCCTCGATGGCCTTGCCATCCTCATTGGTGAGGCTGACATCGGTGAGCACACCGCTGGTGGTGCTCACCTCGACCGGCGCCGACGGATCGACCTTGTCCGTCCCCTGCGCGGGCTTGACGGTGATGGACTGCGCAACCTGAGTGCGCGGACCGACCGTTCCCCCCGGAAGGTTCGACGAGCATGCCGTCACCACCAGAACGAGCGCCACTAAAACGCTCGCGGCGGCGTTCGTCCGAAAACGGCGGGGTGGCATTGGCTCTCCCTCCTGTAATCGCCGTGCGCCGCACTGCTGCACAGCATCTTGTTACTGCCCAGCGTAGTAGATTACCCTCCGTTTTCGATCTTCCAGCGCCAGGTCGGGCTGACGAAATCACAACGTTGTGAGACCCGCGCACGACACGCCGTCGCGCTGCGGTCATTTCAGGGTTTGTTCCTTGATAGCGAGCTGCTGTTGACCCTTCTGGTAGGTGACCTCGCGGATCCCGAGCGCCTGATGCAGCTGCCCCGCGGGCAGCGTCACGGGCTTGGGCGCGGGCCCGTCACCGGGCTTGGGCAGCGGATACGCGGTGGTGGTGCCGCTGTAGAAGGTCACATTGCCCTCGGTCTTGGTGAACAGTTGGTGCACATGGCCGTTGAGGCAGGTCACCGAGGAGAACCGTTTCATGTAACTGAGCGCTTGGGTGGCATCGTCTGTGCCCCAGCCCCATTGGGGGTACATGGCGAACAGGGGGATGTGACTGAACACGATCAGAGGTGTGTCACTGGACAATCCGGCCACATCCTTCTGGATGAAATCCAGCTGATCCTGCCCGAGATGTCCCAGATTCTTGAGATTCAACGTATTGACCAGTCCGATGACGTGCACGCCCGCGATATCGAAGCTGTACCAGCCGTCACCGCGCGTTCCGCCACCGAAGGTCGACCGGTAACGCGAGCCACCGTCGTCGCTCGAATCATGTTCTCCCGGAACGGTGAACACGTGCGGGGTCTTGAACCCCTGCATCATCTGCTTGCACTGATCGAACTGCTCCTGGGTGGACAGATGGGTCAGATCGCCCGTGTGGATCACGAAATCCGGTTCATAGCCCAGCGAATTCACCTGCGAGATCGCCTCGGTGAAGGTGTCGGTCACGCTCGTGTTGGCCGTGCCGGTGAAGCCGATGTGACTGTCGCTGACCTGCGCGAACCGCAGCGTCGGCCGCGCGGGAGCGGCGAGGGCGGTGCCCGCCACGTGCGAGACCACCTCACCGCCCACCACCGCCAGGCCCACCGCCGCACCGAACCACGCGCTGTGGCGCATGAGCTGGCGGCGGGTCATCTTCTGCGGATCGTGTGCCTCGTCGTCGTAGCTCATTGGGTCACCACCACTGTCGCGTGCATGAACGGGTGAATCGAGCAGACATAGGCGAAGCTGCCCGTCTTGGTGAACGTGAAGGTGTAGGTCGCGCCCGTGCCCAGGGTCGGCGAGCGGAAGCTGCCGTCGTTGGCGACCACGGTGTGCGGTTCCTCGTCCTTGTTGGTCCAGGTCACCGTGGTCCCGGTTTTCACGGTCAGGGAGCTGGGTCCGAAGGCGAAGTTGTCGATATTGACAGCATTCGGGCCGGCCGGTGCCGCCGCTGCGGCGGACGTACTCGGCATGGACATGCCGGGCATACCGGTCGGCCCGCTGCCGTCCGGCACCATGCCGGGCGTAGCGGTGCCGGAAGCGAAAGTGAAACCGGGGGCGGCATTGTCGGGGGCATTGCCGCCACCGCTGGAACTACACGCGCTCGCCGTCAGCAGGGCTGCCGCGGCGACGCTGACGGCGATGGCGGTGCGCTTGACGGGCACTGCGTTGCGCCGTGGGCTGCGGGTGGGTCTCATGGGTGTCCGGGCCTCCATCCGAAATGAGTCCGTTCGCTGCTGCGAACCGGTCATCTTTAGATAGGGGCGGGGGTTACACGAGCCGAAACCTGTGTCCGCGAACGGCTTTGGCCGCTACGCGGGCTCGGTCGGCGCGAAAACCTCGATGGTGCCGTTGTTCTCGCGCACCTGAACCGTCGGCAACGGCGCAGGTGCCACCGGCAACTGGTGCGCCACCACCTGACCCTCGATCGAGAACGATGTCGAATGGCAGGGGCAGCGCAAGCGCTCGGCCGGCGCATCCAGCCACAGCTTGCAGCCCTGATGCGTGCACACGCCGGAAACCGCGACCGGGTTTCCCTTGTCGCGGCGTACGAATCCGTTCACCGTGCCGACATCGAAGGCGATCGTCGACCCCTCCGGGAGATCCGTGGACCGCGCGATCGGCAGCCACGCACCGGTATTCGGGGCGAGCGGAGCTTGCTGCGCGGCGGGCGGGACTGCGGGTTGGCCGTGCCCGATGAGACTGCGATCCACCACCGCGCCGACCGTCGCGGCGGCCGCGGCGGCGGACGTGCCGATCAGCAGATTGCGGCGGCGGTAACCGTTGACCGGCCGGATCTCGGCGGGCTCTTCGTCCAGTTCGGCGGCGAGCCGTCGTTGCAGGCCGCTGAGGAACTCCTCGCTGGGCGTGTCACTGCCCAGCCGCGCGGAACGCAGCTCGATGGCCGTGCGCATCTCCTCGGCCTCGACCTCGTCGGGCCGGAAACCGGTCGCCTTCTTCCCGGCCAGTAGCTCGTCGACGAAACGCCGCACTTCCCGCCCGCTCACCGCACACCTCCCTCGTTCAGCTGGGACGCCATCTGCAACGCCCGATGCTGCAACACCTTCGCATTCGCCACCGTCACACCCAGGCTCGCCGCCGCCTCCTTCACCGAAAGTCCTTGCAGGAATCTCAGTTCCAGAATGCTCCGATATCGGTCCGGGAGCTCGGACAGCACCGCCTTGGCGCGGGCTTCGGCCCCGGAGTCGGGCAGTTCCTCGGGTGGATCGTCGGCGATGTCGCCGTCGATGGTGGTGATCTCCCGGCCCATGCGCGCCTTCCAGTGCGCGGCCAGGACGGTGCGTGCGGTGGCACGCAGATAGGCCCGAACCTCGGGCACCGTGGCCGTGATGCGCAGCGGTTTGAGAGCGGCCATGAACACCTCGGTGGTGAGATCCTCGGCATCGGGGCGATTGCCCACCTTGCCGAACATCAACGCGTACACCCAGGTGACATTGTCCTTGTACACCGCATCCCAGCTGGCGTAGCTGTCACCGGACACCAGCCGCAACTCCCGACCCGAGCCAGCACTCGTGACCGGCTGCGTCCGGCGCTCGGATTCGACCCGTCGCACCATGAACCGCCGCTTTCTGCATCCACCGGAAACATCGACGCGTGTTCACGTCTGTCAGTAGATAGCGAAAGGGGTTACAGCGGGGAGGTTTCGGTGCTTTGCGGCACGAATCGTCCCGGAATGATCTCTCCGATCACTCCGGGACGAGGGTAGATGCGCAGGTCAGCGGGCGGTTGCCAACAGCTCCCCGCGCAGGACGGCCGACACGGTCTTGGCGGCGACCACGGCCCAGGCGGCGACCAGCAGGGCGTAGAGGGCGACGGCGGTGACGGCGAACAGGTCGGCGCCGGTGTGCTGGAACAGGGCGGTGCTGCCGGTGACACAGCAGCCGACGGGGAAGGTGAAGCCCCACCAGGTCATGTTGAAGTTCATCGACTTGCGGGCGTGCCAGGTGACCGACACGGCCAGTGCCAGCCACAGCATGGCGAAACCCCAGGTGGGAATGCCGAACAGCAGCGAGAACAGCTGGAACCCGGCGGCGTCGCTCGACTTCAGCGCGCTGGGAGCCACATTGGCCAGCGAACCGGCGGCGGTGACGCCCTGGCCCAGGGGACCCAGCACCAGCCACACGGTGGCGACCATCCCGACGGGAGGCAGACCGTGGTGCAGCAGTCGCGACCAGATCAGGGTGGTGGTGACGAAGGCGGCGATCAGGCTCAGGCCGAACATGGCCAGGCAGGCCACGAACATGGTCAGTCGCAGCTGGCCTTCGGGAGTGTGGGGGACCAGCAGGGCGCCGAGGGCGGCCGAGACCATGGGAGGAACCACGGGCATCAGCCAGCCGCCGAAAGCGGAGTCGGGGTTGAAGTTGTGGCGGGTGATCATCCGGTAGGGGATGCTCGCGGCGGTTCCGAGGCCGATCACGGTGCCGACCGACCAGAGCACCCAGTCGACGGCTACGGCGGCGGAGAGCCCGATGACGTCCTTGCCCAGCAGCAGAGTGCCCGCGCCGACGGTCATCAGGGCCATGGGCAGAGCGCCGTAGAACTGCATCATCACGGGGTTCTGCCCGTGGGCGCGTGCCTCTTCGGGGTAGCGCCGCCAGTGCAGCAGCCAGGCCCCGGCCAGCACGACCAGCAGTCCGGCGGCCAGTGCCCAAACGACGGTGGCGGCGGGCCGCAAGGCGGGGAACTGAGTGGGCAGAGTGGCAGCCGCATTGGCGACGATGCCGGTACCCATGACCACCGCGAACCAGTTCGGGGCCAGGTGGCGCAGGAGCTCCCGCCCCTCGACGGCCGCCGCGGACGCCTGCCGAGAGGCGGCGGGGGCGGCGGCTTCGGTCCGGCGGAAGGTCACTGTGGTCATGCATCCACCCTCTGTCAGGTGGAGATTCCCCGGTAGCGGCCATGATTCGATGGATACATAGACCGGTTCTATGGGGGCTTGCGGTCGGAAGAGCAGAAAAGACAAAAGCGGCCAGGAGAAGGGGGAGAAGGTGGCCGGGTTGAGCCCACCCCCCACCGGCCCCAGCCCCCTTACGTGCGGCCGCGCATCATCCCGGCGTGGCAGCCGGGATCAATCGTCGAGTGGCACATTCTGGAGGACAAAACGGGCAGGGCCCTCCAGGATGTGCCACTCGACGGTCAGGGGGCGGTGGGGGGTGCTGATTTGCGGAGGACTTCCAGGAAGGCTCGCATCCAGTGGGGGTGGTCGGGCCAGGCTCGGCCGGTGACCAGGTTGCCGTCGATGTGGTCGGGGCTGTCGATCCAGGTGGCGCCGGCCGCGCGGATGTCGGGTTCGAGGGCGGGGTAGCTGCTCGAAGTGCGGTCGTGCAGGACGCCTGCGGCGGCCAGGATGAGGGGGCCGTGGCAGAGGGCGGCTATGGGTTTGTCGGTTTCGGTGAAGTGGCGGACTATGCGGCGGCAGTCCTCGTTGTTGCGGAGGTATTCGGGGGCGCGGCCGCCGGGGATGACCAGGGCGGCGTAGGCGGTGGGGTCGACGTCGGTGAAGGCGAGGTCGGCGGGCCAAGTGCGGCCGGGTTTTTCGGTGTAGGTGTCGAAGCCGTCGATGAAATCGTGGACCACGAACTGGAGTTTCTTCGCTGTGGGGGCCGCTATCTCGACCTCGTAGCCCTCTTCCAGCAGGCGCTGGTAGGGGTACATGACCTCGAGGTCTTCCGCGGCGTCACCGGTGATCACGAGCACCTTCGTCATGGCGCACCTCCCAGGAAATGGTATCGGGATGCGCTGTGCGCCAGCGGGTTTTCGGCCGGCCCGGTTCAGCCGACCGAGGAGGCGCGTTGCTGCGTGGGCACCGCTCGCAGGTGCCGCACGATGCCCAGATCGGTCGGCTGGGCGCGGCGGCTGTCGTAGCGTTCGAACACCGCCGCCAATTCCGGTGACCAGCGGGCGAATTCGGCCCGGATCGGGCCCGTGGTGTCGAGCTGGCACACCACCCCGAGGGCGGTGAGGAACGAGCGCGCGAAGGGCGTGAAATAGGCGGGCATGTCGAGTTGGCGGTTCACGTTGGACAGCCGAGGCGCCAGCGCCGAGCGGACGTGGCCGCGCAGCCAGGCGGTGGAGAGCCGGAAGGTGGCTGCGGTGAGCGGTTCACCGGCCGCGTCGAGACCTTCGGCCAGGGCCTCGACGTCGAAGCTGCGGCCGGGCCGCACGAAGCGGTGGCGCCGGATCGCGGTGTCCAATTCCGCTGTGCCGCCGTTCAATGCGGCATCCATCACCTCGCCGACCAGTTCCTCGAATCCCGGGGGCGGCCAGGGCGTGCAGGCCCCGAAATCCACCACGCCCAGCCGCCCGTCCGGGAGCACCCGGAAATTGCCCGGGTGCGGGTCGCAGTACAGCAGTCCGGTGCGTGACCACGAGGAGAGCAGGAATCGGATGATGAGCATGCCGACCCGGCTGCGTTCCTCCGGTGCGCCGGATTCGATGATCCGGGAAACCGGTGTGCCGTTGAGCCATTCGGTCACCAGCACGTCGCCGCGCTGGGTGAGCACGTTCGGCACCACGAAGTCCGGATCGTCGGCGTAGGCGGCCGCGAAGCGGCGCTGATGTTCGGCCTCGGCGGCGTAGTCGAGTTCCTCGCGGACACAGGTGCAGATGGCCTCGGTCACGGCGGGCACGTCCGCGCCGGGCGCGAAGACGGTGGCCAGCACCGAGATCCGGCGCAGCTGTTCCAGGTCGGCGAGCACGGCCTGGCGGGCGCCGGGATACATCACCTTGACCGCGACCGGGCGGCCGTCGCGCCACACCGCGCGATGCACCTGCCCGATCGAGGCGGCCGCGGCGCGGCGATCGTCGAATTCGGTGAAATGCCAACGCCAGTTCTCGCCCATACCCGCGGCCATCGCCTCGTGCACGGTGGCGGGCAGCATGGTGGGGGCGGAATCCTGCAGCTGGGTCAATGCCGTCCGGTACGGTGCGGCGAGCTCGGAGGGCAGAGCGAGTTCGTAGAGCGAGAGCAGCTGCCCGAGTTTGGCGGCGCAGCCTTTCAACTCACCGAGCACCTCGAAAATGTGCTGGGCGGTACGCAGTTGGATGTCGCGATTGACCTCGGCGGCGGATTTCCCCAGCGCCCGCTTGCCCACCCCGGCGGCCTGACGTCCGGCGAAAGCGACGGGGAGACTGGCGATTCTGGCATTGCGGACCGCCGCGCGCACCGGCGGCCGGCCCCCGTCCTCCCCTTGGCGTCCACCGATCCGCCGAATCGACATTGCTCACCTCATCGTGTGCGCGGCCTACGGCCCGCCCGGATTCGCGCTGCCCGGGTGCCGTCCGTTTCCACGATACGTGGCGATCGTCAGAGCAGATTCCGGGCGCGACGGGCGCGTATGCACGTGCAGTTTGGCACACAACAGCATAAACTGTCTGGGACGTATCCGATAGTTGTCGAAAGGTGACGGGATGGGTGCCCAGACGGTGGTCGCCGATGTCGCGGACGAACTCGCCCGCCGTGTCGCGACCGGGGAGCTCGCGCCGGGCGATCTGATGCCGTCGGTCCGCCAGGTCGCCGAGGAATTCGAGATGAATCGGGCCACGGCGCAATTGGTCTTGGGTCGGCTGGAGTCCTACGGCTTCGTCGACGCCCACCGCGGCCGCGGTTTCACGGTGCGTGATGTGCGTCGGGCCGGGGGAGTGGATGTGTACCGCCGCTTGTTCCGGCTGTCCATGCCCGCGCCCGAGGTGGCCGCGGAGATGTTCGGCAATATCGTGGCGGCCGAACGCGCCATCGTGCTCGAAGCCCTGCTCGACTACACCGCGAGTGAGCGGCCCGCCGATTTCTCGGTGCTGACCGCCGCGGTCGACGAACTCGAGACCGAGGCGCGCAGCGCCGAACCCGATCACGCCCGGATGCTCGAGCTCGAGGTCGATCTGGTGCGCACGGTGCTCACCGATCTCGGCCACACCTTGCAGCGCGCGGTGCTGAACTCGGTGGGGGAGATGCTGTTCGAGGTGCCGGAGGCGGTGGAGGCGTATTTCGCGGTGTCGGCCGATCTGCACGTGCTGGTGTGGCGGGCGCTGCTGGCGGTGTGGGAGTCCGAGACCGGGCCGTCGCAGGCGCAGCTGGCGCTGTTCGAGGATCTGTTCGCCATGTTCCACACCAAGGTGCTGGCCCGGTTCGACGAATTGGTCGGCCTCGAGCTCGATTCCGAGGAGCAGCAGCACATCGCGACCGCCTGATCGCACCGTGAAAGTGGTGTGGCACACACTGATTGACTGATTGTCTCAGACAATTTATGTTCGGGGTGTCCCGCTGGCACGCACGGAAATCGAGGCACCCCATGGCAGGCAAGAGACGAACCGGTCTGGCTAGATCGGCGAAATTGGCCGCCCTGCCGATGGGAATCATGGCCCGCCGCATCACTGCCACCGGCAAGGCCATCATGACCGGCGCGGAACGCGGCACCGTCGACGAGGCGCTCATCGACAAGGCCGCCGACGAGATCTTCCGCGTGCTGGGCGAACTCAAGGGCGGGGCCATGAAACTCGGGCAGGCGCTGAGCGTCGCCGAGGCCGCGGTGCCGCCCAAATTCGCCGACCGCTATCGGGATGCGCTGACCCGCCTGCAGAATCAGGCCCCGCCCATGCCGATTCAGCAGGCGCACCGCGTGCTGGACGAACAGCTCGGCACCCGCTGGCGCGAGCGCTTCACCGAATTCGACGATCAGCCGGTGGCGGCGGCCAGCATCGGCCAGGTGCACCGCGCGGTGTGGAAGGACGGCCGCATCGTCGCGGTGAAGATCCAATACCCCGGCGCGGACGTGGCTTTGCTGTCGGATCTCAAACTGCTGCGCATGCTCACCGGCACCTTCGGCGTCTTCATGCCGGGCGTGGACATGAAATCGCTCATCGACGAATTCATCGCCCGCACCGCCGACGAACTCGACTATCGCATCGAGGCCGACCACCAGCGCACCTTCGCGCGCGCCTTCGCCGACGACCCGCGCTTCTTCGTGCCCAAGGTCATCGCCAGCGCCCCGAAGGTACTGGTCACCGAGTGGATGGACGCGGTGCCGCTGAGTCGCATCATCGCCGAAGGCACGGTGGCGCAGCGCAATCGAGCCGGGCTGCTGCTGGCCGAGTTCGGGCTCAGTAGCCCGGCACGGGTCGGCCAGCTGCACTGCGATCCGCATCCGGGCAACTACCAACTGTTGCCCGACGGTCGACTCGGCATCATCGACTTCGGTGCGACCGTCGCCCTGCCCGACGGCCTGCCGCCGGTGGTGGGCGAGCTGGCCCGCCACGCCATGGCCGAGGACTACGACCTGTTGCTGGCGACGCTGCGCGCCAACGGTTTCGTGCGCCCGGGCCACGAACTCGACCTGGATCCCGTCAAGAACGTGGTCGCACCGATCATCGCCGATCTG
The DNA here is from genome assembly GCF_054782115.1 of Nocardia heshunensis. Classification (NCBI taxonomy): domain Bacteria; kingdom Bacillati; phylum Actinomycetota; class Actinomycetes; order Mycobacteriales; family Nocardiaceae; genus Nocardia; species Nocardia heshunensis. The sequence goes on from NZ_BAAGTC010000009.1 coordinate 1,384,919, forward strand.
AGCGGTGACACCGTGCACATCAGCCGTCGCATGTTGCAGGAACACATGACCCGCGCGATGGACGTGAAGAACATGTCGATGAACAACACCTTCGCGGTCCGGACCCCGCCGGAGCTGCCCGACCTGGTGATGCTGGGTCGGGTGCTGGGCGGAATCATTGGAGTCTGTGCGCAATTGGACGCCGAGGGCCCGTTCGTCGGGCTGGTGCAGCAGTGGCTGCCCGGTTACGCCGTGGAGGGTGAAGCGGCCTAGGACACCCCGGAAGGTGCGGCCGCGCCGGTCATCCCGCCATCATGGCGGCGGTGACCAGCGCGGTGATCACCGTTATGGCCATGACGACCAGGATCACCCGGGCCCCGCGGGTCGGTGGCTCGGCGGGCGGCTGATCGATATTCACGTCATCTCCTCAGGGGAATCGGGGGTGCTGGAGGGTCATCGTATTCGGGCGGCTCCCAATACGTTTGGAGTCCGCGACGTTGGGGCATTATCTCGGCCGCTTCCCGGGCCACGCCGAGGAAACCGGGGTGGTCGATGACGAATCGTGCGACCCGCTCTACCTCGGGTCCGCTGATCACCCGCATGAGGGTTCGGCTGCTGCGGGGGAACGCCCGCGTCAGCACGTAGGCCAGCCACGATTCCGCGCGCAGGGCCAGCAGCGCGCGATTGTTCTCGGCGGCCGCCACGATCTTCTCGCCCGCGCGATCCGGGTGCATACCGATCAGACTCATGCCCTTGACCACAATCTGGCGGGCGATGGCGACCTGCTCGGGACTGAGGGTCGCCAGCGTCGCGGTGGCCGCCAGATTGGTGGCGATCAGGCCCGGGCACACGACCGTCACCCCGATGCGCTCGGAAACCAGTTCGGTGCGCAGAGTTTCGCTGAAGTGCTTGATTCCGGCCGAGGTGAACGCGTAGGGGGTGCCCAGCCGGACCGGGGTGAAGGCGGCAATGGAGGAGACATTGACCAGGTGCCCGCCACGGCCGCGAGCGGCCATCTGCGCGCCGAAGAGCCTGCAGCCGTGCACGATCGCGGTGAGGTTGACGTCGGCAATGCGATGCAGATCGGCGGGGCGGATATCGAAGAACGGTCCGCCGACCACGATTCCGGCATTGTTGACCACCACGTCCGGGACGCCGTGCGCGGTGGCAACGTAGTCGGCGAAGGCTTCGAGGGCCAGCGGATCACCGACGTCCAGGGCATAAGGGACGGCCGCACCTCCGGCCGAACGGATCAGGGCCACCGTGTCTTTGGCGGTCGCATAGTTGATGTCGGCGACCACGACCTCGGCGCCGCGGGCGGCCAGGGCCTTGGCGGTGCCGCGTCCGATGCCGCTGCCCGCGCCGGTCACCACGGCGATCTCGGGGTGCAGTGGTCTTCGTGAGTGAAATGGTCTCCGCATTCTGCTCCTCGGGTGGAGAGATCAGAGTGTACACTGTCTGGGACAGTAGACGCCACCGAGAGCGGCACCGCGACGGCGGAAACAGGGGACCATTCATGACAGGCTTCGACAACGAGGTTGTCGTCATCACCGGTGCCGGGGCGGGTATCGGGCGCGCGGTGGCGCAGCGCTTCGCGCGCACAAGGGCCGTGGTCATCGTCGCGGACCTGGACAAGGACCTGGCCGTCCAAACCGCCGAGAGCATCACGGAATTCGGCGGTGACGCCACGCCGTTCGCGGTGGACGTGGCCGACGCCGCCGCCATGGAGAGCTTCGCCGAGGACGTGCACGCCGAATTCGGCGCCCCGAAGGTGCTGGTCAACAATGCCGGATACACCACGACCGGACCGTTTCTCGAGCACACCCTCGACGACTGGGAGCGGCTGATGGGCGTGAACGTCTGGGGACTCGTGCACGGCTGCACCCACTTCGGGCGGCAGATGAGCGAATCCGGTCGCGGCGGCCGCATCGTCAATGTGACCTCGGTGGCCGCCTTCACGCCGATCCCGCTCAGCACCGCCTACTGTGCCACCGAGGCTGCCGCGCAAATGCTCACCGAGGGACTGCGATTGGAGTTCGCCGGGACCGGGGTAGGCGTCACCGCCGTCTGCCCGGCGCAGCGCTTTGTCGCGCACAGTCCGGACGGCATCGCCCGCACCATCGTTCGGGTGGCCGCGCGCAATCCCGCCGTGGTTCCGACGCCCATCGAGGCGCGGGCGCACTACCTCGCCACCCGGATCTCACCGGGTGGCGCGCGCCTGGCGGCGCGGATCCTCGAGCCGGACAGGCTCGTCGGCCTGCGTGCCCGGGTGAGCAGCCGCGGAGTGCTCACCCGGATGGACGACTATCTGGCCCGCAAACTCGAGCGATTCGAGAATCAGTAGCGGCCGAACAGGACGGCGGCATTGTGGCCGCCGAAGCCGAACGAATTGTTCATGGCGAACTCGACATCGGTGTGACGGGGTTTGGTGTGCACCACGTCCAGGTCGACCTCGGGGTCCTGGTTCTCCAGGTTCAGCGTCGGCGGGATCACCTGATCGCGCAGGGTCAGTACCGAGATGATGGCCTCCAGTGCGCCGACCGCGCCCACCGAATGTCCCAGCGCGGATTTGGGCGCGTACACCGACGGATGATTGCCGATGGCCGCGGCAATGCCCTTGGCCTCGGCCAGATCTCCGATGCTGGTGCCGGTGGCGTGGGCATTGACGTGGTCGACCTCGGCGGCGGCGACACCGGCGGATTCCAGTGCCCGGCGCATGGCCCGCGCGCAGCCCAGCCCCTCCGGATCGGGCGCGACCATGTGGTAGCCGTCGGCGGTGAGCCCGGCCCCGAGCAACCGGGCCAATGGCTTGGCGCCGCGAGCGAGCGCGTGCTCCTCGGATTCGACCAGCAGCAGCGCGGCGGCCTCGCCGAAGACGAACCCGTCGCGGTCGCGGTCGAAGGGTCGGGAGGCGCGTTCGGGCTCGTCGAGTCGGGTGCTGAGGGCGCGCGCCATGGAGAATCCGGCAATCGCAACGGGATTGATGTAGCCCTCCACGCCACCGGCCACCACCATGTCGGCCTCGCCGAGCACGATGGAGCGCCAGGCGTGCACCAGTGCCTCGTTGCCGGACGCGCACGCCGAGACCGGGGTGACCAGGCTGGCGCGTGCCCCGAGCTCGAGCCCGACCACGCCGGAGACGCCGTTGGGCATGGACATGGGCACCGCGAACGGCGACACCTTGCGGTAACCGTGATCGCGCATGGCGTCATTGGCGTCCACGATGGTGTCCGCACCGCCGAGTCCGGTGCCGATGCACACGCCGAGTCGGTCCTTGTCGACCTCGGGGCCGCCCGCGGTGGCCCAGAGGCGTTTGCCCATCACGTACGACATCTGCTGCACGTAACACATGCGGCGCTTCTTGATTCGGTCGAGCTCGTTCGTCGGATCCGCCGCGAGTTTGCCGCCGATGGTGACCGGCAGTGCGAGCCTGGTCATTTCCGGATCGGTCAGGGTGGCGATGCCGCTGGCCCCGGCCAGCAGACCCTCCCAGGTGCCTTCCGTATCGGCGGCGATCGACGTGGTCATCTCGACCGCGGTCACCACGACGGAGCGGAATCCGCCGTTGCGGGTGGAAAAATCTGCCAGGCTATTCACTTTTCGTATCCTTTTTCCAGCAATCGGCAAGTCCTGCAGAGTATTCGCGAGCTGCTGCGAGGCTAACCCGAGAATCCCATTGCGGCAGGACGACACTCAGATGCGAGCCGCCAACCCCTTGATGCCGATCGCCAGAAAAGGCCGCACGAACGGCGCCGCCCAGCGCAGCGGCAAGAAGGATCCGATGCGCGGGCTGAAGGCGATGGTCCAGGTCAGCGTGGTGGCGCCCGCATCCTCGGTGAGCCGGTAATCCTGGGCGAAGGCATTGATCAGGAAGGGAATCGAAATCCTGGTGCCTGTGACCGTGAGTCGCGTGTTCTGTGCCAGGGTGACGATCTTTTCCTCGCACGCGAACAGCGTTCCGTCGAAGCTGCGCAAGGCGCCTTCGCGGCGATGGTCGTCGCGATAGCGAATGCCGTTGACGAACGGAATCCAGGAGAAGGTGCCATTGAGTTGCAGGGCATCCCAGACTTTGTGTGCGGGGTAGGGGAATTCGCGCCGGGCGGTCACGGTGAAGGCGGCGTCGGTGAGAAATGCGTCGAGTTCCGCTGCGGTCAGCGGCTTCACCGAGAAGCCACCTCCGGCCAGCACCGCCCGCGCCCAGCCGCGCAGAATCGCTGCGGCGATGCCCGCCCCGACCGCGCCGAGCACGATGATCACGACCGCGACGATGATGATGGTGGACATTGCCGAGTCCCCTTCCCCTTGATTGTCTCAGACAGAATACGTCAGTAGTCCTCGTTCGTCTCCAGATGGACGTAGAGGTCCGAGGAACGATCGGACCGGGGTGAGCAGAATCCGCTGCGTCGTGGCGGAGGTGTCCAGCAGCATGTCGCGCTGTGCGGCGCCGTCCAATCCGGCCGGTCGCCACTTCATCTCGTCGCAGGCCACCGGGCTGTCGTATCCCGGCGTCATCGGATACCTTGTCTGGGACAGCGGGCTCCGATGTGAGCGTATTTCGAACATCCTTGTCGCAAGGGGGCATCCACCCATGAACTCGGCTCCGATTTTCCCGCGCCGCTGGACCGCGGCCGATATTCCCGACCAGACCGGCAGGACCGCCGTCATCACCGGCGCCAACAGCGGTCTGGGGCTGCGCACCGCGGAAGCGCTGGCCGCCAAGGGCGCTCGCGTGCTGCTGGCCTGTCGCAACGAGATCAAGGCGGCCGCCGCGGTGGAGGCGGTGTCGGCGGCGGCCACCGGGCCCAAACCCGAAGTGCTGCCGCTGGATCTGGCGGACCTGACCTCGGTGCGCCGCGCCGCCGACCACATCGACGTCAGCGTCGGCACGGTCGACCTGCTGGTCAACAACGCGGGGGTGATGGCGGTGCCGCGCTCGCAGACCGCCGACGGTTTCGATGCCCAGTTCGGCACCAATCACCTCGGCCACTTCGCCCTCACCGGCGCGATCCTGCCCGCCCTGCTGCGCGCCCCGCAGCCGCGCGTGGTGAACGTGTCCTCGATCGCCGCGTGGGGTGGGGCCATCAACCCCGCCGACCCGAATTGGCGTCTGCTGTACCTGCGTTGGCCCGCCTACGCCCAATCCAAGCTGGCGAATCTGCTGTTCACCGCCGAACTCGACCGCCGCGCCCGCGCCGCCGGTACCGCCCTCACCGCCGCCGCCGCGCACCCCGGTCTCTCGGCCACCCACCTCTACGACCGCGACGGTGAACGGGGTCTGATGGGCACCCTGGCCGCCATCCCCCAACAGATCCTCTTCGCCCTCGCCCAACCCGATCGCATGGGCGCCCTGCCGCAGCTCTATGCCGCGACCGCCCCCGACCTCCCCGGAAACACGTACATCGGCCCGGGTTTCGAGTTCGCCGGCTACCCGCGTCGTACCCTCCGCAACCCCCTCGCCCACAGTCGCGCCTACGCGCGCTGGCTCTGGCAGCTCAGCGAACGACTCACCGACACCCAGTACGCCTGGCCCAACGCCCACGCCACCACCGTGTGATCCCGCGGTGGTCGGGGGCTGATCGGTGTCCGAAACCGCTGTCGTGTCGCCTGGTTCAGGACGGGTAGACGGCGATCTCGATCAGATTGCCGTCCAGGTCCCGGCAGTAGTGCGAGGTCATCTCGCCCAGTGCGCCGATCTTGGTCACCGGGCCCTGCTCGATCGTCACCCCGCACGCGGTGAGGTGTGCGCCCACCGCGTCGGGGGAGGCGGTCGTGATGAAGCAGAGGTCCTGTGCCCCTGCGGCTTCGGTGGCGGCGGTGGTCCACGCGGGATCGGTGTCCAATGCGCCGAGCGGGCGCAGGTTGATCTTCTGGTTGCCGAAGCGCAAGGCGGTGCGCCCGGAGGGGCCGAATTTCTCGACCGTCATGCCCAGCACCCGGGCGTACCAGTCGGCGGTGGCCGCGGGGTCGGAACAGTTGATCACCACATGATCGAATCGATCGACGGAGAAAGCCATTTCGGTATTCTCCGCCCGATCGATTTCATGATCAACGGTATCGATCTCGCCGTTCGGTGAAAACGGTCATACCGATCAATGCGATGCGCGGCGGCGCAACAGGATGCCGCGCAGCAACGCCGCCTGCCCCGAATGCTGGGCGTCGTCGTCGATCACGCTGATCAATCGGACGCCGAGGGTGACGGGCGGATTCCAGCGGGTGTCGACAATGCGGGGGAGGTCGGCATCGGTGAGCTTTGAAACATACTCAATGGTCTGAGAATGCACCGCGTCGAAATAGCCCAGCAGCAATTCGGCCGAAACCCCGGCCAACTCCGCCACATCCGCCGAGCTGTGCCCGTAACCGTGCGCGGCCTCGTCGAAGGGCAGCTCGAAGCGCTTGGCCCAGCCCTCCGCCGTCCACACCTGCTCGATACCGGCGACATCGGCCACATGGTCGTCCTGCACGCGGGTCAGATGCCAGATCAGCCAGGCGATCGAGTTCGCTGTCCCGTCGATGCGGACACCCAATTCTTCTTGGGTGAGGTCGGCGAGTGCGCCGTGCACGTTCTCCTTGATCCGTCCGAAGCCATCCACCAGCAAGTCAGCGCTCGTCATGCCTGGATCCAATCACCGTCGGCGGGAGGATATTCCGGGACACGCGGCCGATCTCGCGACGGCCCGTGCCGGAACTCGGTACGGGCCGCTCAGCAGCGCGTACAACGGCGGGTTGTGGCTCGCGCGGGAGGCGGTTGTTTGATCCGGTCGCCGCGAACCTGCTTCGATCTCGCGGAAGAACGGGTGAGTGGTCGACGGTGTGGAGGCGGACGGGTATGGCGGGCAAACGATCGTTGGGGCGCCAATTCGGCTGGCTGTGGACCGCATTCGCGGTGAGCACCGCCGGAACCTGGCTGGCCTTCGACTCGTTTCCGCTGATCGCGGTGCTGGTCCTGCACGCCGGACCGGGACAGATCTCGCTGCTGGCGGCCGCCGGACTGGCGGTCGGCGCGCTGCTGACGGTGCCGCTCGGGCCGTGGCTGGAATTCCGTCGCAAGCGGCCGGTCATGATTGCCAGCGACCTGGTGCGCTTCACGGTCGTGCTCAGTGTGCCGCTGGCCTTCGCGGCGGGGGTGCTGACCTTCACGCAACTACTGGTGGTCTCGGTCCTGGTCGTGGCCTCCGACCTGGTATTCAAGGCCGCCTCCGGAGCCCACCTGAAGATGCTGGTGCCCCGCGAGCGCCTGCTCACCGCCAACGGGCGATTCGAATCCACCATGTGGACCGCCGCCGTGCTGGGTCCACCGCTCGGGGGCGCGGCGATCGGGATCTTCGGGCCGATGCTGACGGTCGTGGCGAATTCGCTCAGCTTTCTGTTGTCCGCGTTGGGTATTCGCGCCATCGGTGGCGGCGAGGCGCACCCCGTACGCGCCGCGAACGACGAATCATCCAGCGGCAGTACCGGATTCCGGCTGCGCGACCTGGCCGAAGGCTGGCGCTACATCCTCACCCATCCCACCCTGCGACCGCTGTTCTTCAACTCCGTGCTGGTCAACGGGCTGATCATGACGACCGCGCCGCTGCTGGCCGTGCTCATGCTGCGCGATCTCGGCTTCGCGCCGTGGCAATACGGGCTGGCCTACGGGCTGCCGTGCCTGGGTGGCCTGCTCGGTTCGCGGCTGGCGACTCCGCTGGTGGAGCGATTCGGTCAGCGCTCGGTGCTGCTCGGGACCGGCATGCTGCGGGCCTGCTGGCTACCCGCGCTGGGGCTGGTCGGCCCGGGAACGGGCGGGCTGCTGCTGGTGGTGGCGGTGGAAGCCGGGCTCATCACCTGCTGCGGAATCTTCAATCCCGTCTACGCCACCTTCCGGCTGGAACAGACGGCCGCCGACCGCACCACCCGGATGCTGTCGGCCTGGTCGATCAGCAGCAATGCCACCATCGCCGCGCTGACCGCGCTGGGTGGTTTGCTCGCCACGCTGACCGGTGCCCGCATCGCCATCGCGGTCGCGGGGTTGCTCGGGCTCGCGACCATTCTCCTGTTGCGCCCCAATCGATTTCCCGAGACCGCCGTCGAACCGATGGTGTCGGCGAATCCGGGCGGATCTCAGGGATAGTCCCGATGTGCGCCGGTCGGGCCGGTGGTTCGGTGGAGGGCATGAGCGCCACCACCGCCCCGCCCACGGTCCCGGGCTATGTCAATGTCATCGTCAAGGCCCTGCTGCGTTCGCCGCTGCATCGCGTCATGAGCCGCAACACCATGCTTTTGACCTTCACCGGTCGCAAGAGCGGCAACCGCTACACCGCCGTCGTGCGCTACTTCCCCGACGGGGACGTGCTGAACTGCTACACCGACAGCAAGTGGTGGCAGAACCTGCGCGGCGGAGCGCCCGTCGAACTGCTGCTGGCCGGGCGCACCGTGAACGCCGTCGCCACCCCGATCACCGACCCCACGGCGGTCGCGCAGAGTCTCGGGAAGTTCTTGAGCGCCATGCCCGGTGACTCCAAGTACTACGGGGTGCGCAATCGCGATGACGGCACCCCGGACCCCGGCGATATCGTCGCCGCGGCCCAGTACACGACACTCGTACGGATCAATCCCACGCATTGATCGCTACAGGCTGAACACCACCGCACGCAGGATCAGCACCGCGATGAACACCACCGTGAACGCCAGATCGATCTGCACCCCGCCCAATCGGATCGGCTTGAGCACCCGGCGCACCGGGGCGATCACCGGTTCGGTGATCTTGTAGACGATTTCTCGGGGCTTGCGAATGCCCTGGGGGTTGTCGCTGAGCGTGGTGATCCAATCCAGGATCAGCCGCGCGATCAACACCAGCATGAAAAGGGTCAGAGCCAGCCCGAGCAGGCTCCCGATGAACGACATGGCGAACTCCTTCGTAGTGGCCGCCTTACCGTGATCAACGGTCCGAGGCCGTAGAAAGTGCCCCCATCGTCGACCATGATCGCGCGCTTCGTCGGCGGGCTCGCCGAGGTCGTGCGAGAATCCAGGCTGCTGTTTCCCCGGCTCACCCCGAGATCGCACAAGGAGTCCGAAGTGAGCAAGAAGTATCTGATCGGCCTGCCCGTCGCCGTGTTCGCACTGGCCCCGGCCGTCGCCGCCGTCGACGCGCCCGCACAGGCCGACGTCGCCACCTACACCTGCAATGCCCAGACCTGGGCGGGAGAGACGCTGCCGACCCTCACGGTGGAGGCGAAGCGAAACAAACGTCAGGCGCAGGGCGTCGCCCAGACCACCTGGGGTGGTGTCGCCAAGTTCTCGACCATCGACTGCCAGCTCAACAAGTAGTCACACCACCCGGGCCGGATCAAATGGCCCGGCGGTGGTTCAGATAGGCGAACGAGGCCAGGCCCAGGGGAATCTGGCACCAGAAGGTGAGCAACCGGAACCCCAGGGCCACGCCCACCGCCACCCCGCCGGTCAATCCGGCGACCGCGGTGAGACCGGCCGCGATCGTGATCTCCTTGGTGGCCACGCCGTTCGGGGACGGCAGCAGTGGCGCCAAGGCCACGGTCACCAGTTCGACGACGAAGGTATCGGGCAGGCTCAGGTCGGCGCCGACCGCGTGCAGCACCGCCCACAGCGCCACCACCATCAGCAGCGGCTGAATCAAGGCGCAGATCCATAGCGCGGCGGCGCGGCGCGGGCGGATCGCGGTGGCGGCCACCGATTTCCACGCGGTCAGGGCATCCGAGCGGGCGTGACGCACCCGAGCGGGGAGGCCCCGCCACCCGCCGTGCTCACGCACCCGGCGATTCAACGCCAGCGCCGCGAGACCCACCAGGATCGCGGCGACGGCCACCGCGGCGGCGATGAATCCGGCTGTGCGCCAAGGATTGTCGGTGACAGTGTGGTGCCACCAGCCCGCGATGCGAGCGCCCAGGCCGTGCCACGGCGGTTGCGCGCCATTGCGGCTCATCAGGCCGGGCGCGGCCAAGGCCGCGATGATCACCAGCGGAACCCGCACCATCAACGCGGCGAATCCCATCAACGCCATGGAACCGACCGCCCCGGCATGTGACAGGCCGGTGCGGCGCAGGAACCGCACGCGCAGCAGTAAGGACGCGGCGGGCACCAGGCCGATCGCGGGCACCGCGAGCTGCAGTGCGAACAACTGCCGGGCGGAGGTATCGGCGGGAATCGAACCGCGCAGCATGAAAACCGAGGTGGGCCACAGCGCGAGGGTGGCCAGCGCGGCGACCAGCAGCCAGCGCGGGTCGGCTCCGGCGAGGGCGTGCACGCCGGACAGGACCGCATCCCGCTGCCAGACGGCGGCGGCCGCGACCAGCGCGGTGAAGACGACGGTGGGTAGTGCCTTTCTCGCAGTTGCGGGAACGGCCGCCATCTGCCCTCCTCAGGTATCACATATTTCCCCGGTGAATCGCGCACGCGCAGATCGACATTAACGCGGTCAGCCGCGGGCGAGCGGGTGTTGCCCGAATAGTCGCGTGGATTCGCGGCATGCGGGAATTCGATCGATGGTCGCATCGAACACGATGCCCGTCACATTGAACACGAATCGAAGATCGAAATCGAACGGTCGTCTTCCAGCGGTGGCAAGGCGATACCTCGAATATCCGGGTAGGCTCGCGAACGGGGACAGGTCGAGGCAGACCGAAATAGCGAAAACAAGTCGTACAGCAGGGACCCGACGTGGCCGTAACCATGACGCCCGAAGCACTCCTGGCCGAACTCGAACCGGTGGCGGAAGCGAATCTGAACCGGCACCTATCGCTGGCCAAGGAATGGCACCCGCACGACTACGTGCCCTGGGACGAGGGCCGCAACTTCGCCGCCATGGGCGGAAACGATTGGGAGCCGGGGCAATCCAGGCTCGGCGAGGTCGCCCGCGCCGCCATGGTCACCAACCTGCTCACCGAGGACAATCTGCCCTCCTACCACCGGCTCATCTCCGACGCCTTCTCCCGCGACGGCGCCTGGCGCACCTGGGTGGACCGCTGGACCGCCGAGGAGAACCGGCACGGCATCGTGCTGCGCGACTACTTGGTCGTCACCCGCGGCGTCGACCCGGTCGCACTCGAACGGGCCCGGATGACGTGCATGTCACAGGGGGTCGACGACCCCACCGGCACTGGCAACCATGCCGTGCTGCACGGCGTCGCCTACGTGACCTTCCAGGAACTGGCCACTCGGGTCTCACACCGAAACACCGGTAAGGCCTGCCAGGACCCGATCGCCGACCGCATGCTCACGCGCATCGCCTCGGACGAGAACCTGCACATGGTCTTCTACCGCAATATCTGCGGCGCCACCCTGGACCTCGTCCCCGACGACGCACTCGCCGCCATCAGCGCGGTCATCGAGAACTTCCGGATGCCCGGCGCGGGCATGCCGGACTTCCGGCGTAACAGCGTGCTCATCGCCAAACACGGCATCTACGACCTGCGTCAACACCTCGACGAGGTGATCTGGCCGGTGCTGCGCAAATGGAATGTCTTCGAGCGCACCGACTTCACCGCCCGCGGCGAGCGCATCCGCGAGGGCCTGGCCACCTTCCTGGACAAGATGGCCAAGGACGTCATCCGCTTCGAGGAGCAGCGCGACCGCGCTCTGGCCCGCGACGCCGCCCGCGCCGCGCGCTAACCCCGGCCCCGAAATGTGAACAGCCACCGCGCTGTCCACACCCCCGCCTTTCTCACCCCGCCTGCCGGCCCCACCCCGGTTAGGGTGTGACCACAACGCTCGAGTTGATCAAGCGAAGTGGGGGGAAAGCATGACCGAACTGCTGCGCGCCGATGTGACGGCGCTGCGAATCATGGCCGCGGGCATCCGCAACGAGGCCGACACCATCGCGGCGGTAGACCCGATCGATCTGATCGCGAAAGTCGCCCGCTCCATGCCCAACTCAGCCCTCGGCTCGGCCGCCGCGACCGTCGCCGAACCCGTGCTGGCCACCCTGCACCACCTCGCCGACCACCTGCACTCCCTCGCCGACGCCACCGACCAGGCAACCGCCACCTACGAGGACACCGAACAAGCTCTGAAGACCCAACTCGACGCTTACTTACACCCCACCGCCTGACCTCGGCTCGCGGCGAATTGTTCGTGCCGGGCGACAGTTGGCATGGACATGCCGTTCTCCGGGTTGTCGAGCATGCCCGTGGCCCGCGCCCGGACCACGAGAATGGTTGCGGTGGAGGGTAGTTCGCTGTTCAGCTCGATCTGGTGATCGAGGTGGACCAGTCGCCGGTCACGTCGGCGAGGACGCGCCGGTGCAAGAGCGGGGTCGAGGGACCGGGCGTACAGGCTTGGCGGGAGCACTAGCGGCGGGGGAGATCCATGGTTCGTGCGGGAGTGTCGCAGGTGCTCGGATGGGGACCGGACGCGGTTGAGCTTGCCGGGGCGGCAGTGGCGGAGGCCGACGAGGTGTGTAGCGGGGCGATGGCGCAGGTCGGGCGGTTGGTTGAGGTGGCGGTCGGTGGGTGGGAAGGGGCGGCGGGGACGGCGGCGGCGTTGCGGGCGGTGGGGGATCGGTTGGCGGGGGATCATCTGGGGGCCGCGCTGCTCGAGGTTGCGGAGGCGCTCACCGAGGCGGTGGTGCTCGAGCGGGTTTGTGGGCTGGTGCGGGGGATCTCGGAGGAGGCGCGGGACAACGGGTGCCGGATCACCGAAGCGGGGGAGGTGCACGCGGCGCGGTCGGAGACCGGAAATTTGGTGCTGGACTTGATCTTTCAGGCGGGATTCGACGCCAAGGCTCGGGAGTTGCAGGCGCGGTTGGGGCCGCTGCTGGATACGGCGGGGGAGGTTGACGAGCGGGCGGGGGAGCGAGTAGCCACTGCGGTGGCGGCGCTCGAGGCGTTGTGGGCCGTTCCGGGCGGGGGCGAGCCGAGCACGCGGGTCGCCGGATTCCTGGACGGCACGGTGCGGCTGCCGGAGGATCCGAAAGCGCTGTGCGCGCTGTGGAATTCGCTCTCGCCCGCAGATCAGGATGCGTTGTTCGATGCCGATCCTTTGCTCGGATCCCGCGACGGGCTGCCTGCGCTGGTCCGCGATCATTACAACCGGCGCGCATTGTTGCGGCTGCGGGAACTCGCCGACGAGGCGGACCGTCGGCTGCTCGACCGGCATCAGGACTGGGTCCGGGGTGAGAACCTGCCCACCACCGACGGCGGCTGGATTCGATTGCGGCAGTGGGAAGCCGAGCGCCGGGAGATACAGACGCGCCTCGCCGGGTACGCGGCGCTCACCGAGCAACTCGGCCCGGCATCGCCCGACCGGCTGCTGCTGGCGGTCGACGAGCGCGGCCACGGCGCGATCGCACTGAACAATCCGGATACCGCCGCCAATGTCGCGACCTTCGTCCCCGGCACCGGCTCCCCGCTGACCGCGATCGGTGTGGGTATGGAACGCTCCCGCGCGCTGCTGGCCGCCGCGCAGCGGGCCGATCCGTCCGCCCGCACCTCGATGATCGCGTGGTACGGCTACGACGCACCGCCGGATGTGCGCGCGGCACTGGGCGATCGCCGCGCCCGCGACGGCGCGGCCGCGCTGGATCGCTTCGAGGCGGGACTGCGCGCCTCGCATGCGGGGACCGCCGCGCACCACACCGTCCTCGGACACAGCTACGGGAGCACGGTGATCGGGGCGGCGGCGTCGGGAGCTAACTCGCTCGAGGCTGACGCGGTGGTGTTCGTCGGCAGCCCCGGCGTCGGTGTCGAGGACGTTTCGGAATTGCGATTGGCGGGTATTCCTGCGGGCCGCAACGGTGCGCATGTGTTCGCCACCGCCGACCCCGCGGATCCGATACCCCGGGTCGGTCAGTTCGTGCACGGGATCGATCCGACGGATCGCGAATTTCGCGCAACAGTTTTCACATCTTCCGGAGCCACTATCGATCTTCCGGTGGTGCGCGCCTTGCCGGTTGATGTGTTCGCGCACGGAAACTACTGGGAGCCTGGCAATCCAGGTCTGCGGACGCAGGGGGAAATCATTGCGGGCCGTGCTCCGCGGTGACTCGTAGCGGGCCGTTCGTTGCACCGTGATAGCCGTTACCGCTGGTAGCGGGTTTGTAGCGGACGGCCCCCTGTGAGTACCCTGGGCGGCCGACCAAACTGGTCTGAAACGGTTGGGTTCATGCTAGTGTTCCGTGAAGCATGAGGTGGAAGTCGGAGACAAATGCGCACTGAGAACATCAATAGGAAGTTCAAACTGCATGACGAGCGCAGGATTGCCGCCCAACTTCCGGAGCAACTTCTTGGTTTGGATGTCGTCGGTTTTGGGAAGATAGAAGAGTTTCCGGGTGAGTTGCTGAACTCCTTCGGCGAATTCGCGAACGGTTCCGTTCCCCCGCGCACCCGCATCTACCGCAATGCCCAGCCCAATCTCGTCGACGCCTGGCTGCTGGAGTTGTTGCGCGGCGCGAACATCGGTGACCGCTTCTACCTCCGCACCGGTCTCGAGTACTTCCCCTGGGCCGACTGCCGCGTCCTGGACCACCGCTGGCTGGAGTCCCTGCGCCGCGTCCTGGGCACCAACCAGGGATACATTGCGCACGACAAGAATTCGGCCGCCATGACCATCGGCGCCCAATACGAGGTCCTCGGCTTCGCCACCGGCGCGGCCCTCCCACCCGCCACCTCCGGCACTGCCGCACCCATGACCTCGGCGCCCGCCGCTTCCGGTTCCATGACCTCCACGCCCGTCGCCTCCGGTCCGATGACCTCTGCACCCGAAGCCTCGGCGCCCCTGACCTCCGCAGCCGCCATGCCTGTTTCGTCTGGATCGGGCGCGCCCGCCGCCGAGGAGGTCACCCGCCGCATCGTTCGCGCCCCCGCCGACCTCGCCGACCATGCCACCGCGGTCCTGAGCGGCGACCTACGCGCCCGCCGCCTCGCCGCTCTCTCCGCGGAAGCCCCGGCGCCCACAGCCCCGGTCGCCCCGGCCCCCGCGCCCGTTGCCGCCGCACCCGCGACTCCGACGCTCGATGTCCCGCCGGGCCCCGCCCTCGCAGCCGCCTCCGATGCCATCCCGGCTCTCGGCACCCCGGACAAGCCGGTCAATCTCACCCCGGCCGCCGAGCCGGTGGCCCCGCCGGCCCCGGAGCCCGCGGCCCCGCCCGCACCCGAAACCCCCGCTCCCGCAGCAGCACCGGCCTCCCACTCCGACGAGGCCCCCACGCAGCTCATCACCCGGATCGTGGTGCCCACCGAAACCGATTGATCGGTGTGGTCCGGGCGTATTGGCCCGGGCCCCGGGTGAACTCGCCGAACGGACTCGGGCAGGGACCGAACCGTTGGTGGTCGACATACGTTGTACTGATACGCCGGGCTTTTCGCCGAGTTCGAAAGAGCCGATATATGTCGACATTTAATGGGCTGCCCGCCCATGTCCTGCTCGTGCACGTGATCGTCGTGCTGGTGCCGCTGACCGCGGGGCTGGTGATCTTGTGCGCGTTCTGGCCCGCGGCGCGTGCCCGGCTGATCTGGCCGACTGCCGCGCTGGCGGTCGTGGTGACGGCGTTGACGCCGGTCACCATCGAGGCGGGGGAGTGGTTCCAGAAGCAGCTGGGAAATCCGCCCGTCGTCGACGAGCACGCCAGGCTCGGGCACCAGATGCTGTACTTCGTTGCGCCGCTACTGATTTCGGCGCTGCTACTGCTGATGGCCCACCTGCGGCAGGGAAGCGGGAAGCCGGTCGGCCGGGCCGCGGTCGCGGCCATCGCCATCGTGGCGCTCGCGGCGGGCGGCGCAGCAGCGTGGCAGACCTACCGGGTCGGGGATTCGGGTGCGCACGCGGTGTGGAACGGCGTGCTCAACCACTGACGATGCTCGAACGCTGAGAAAGCGACTGTCGTGACCCGGCGGCCGGTCTGCGGGGCGGTCACCGGGTCACGACAGTGCGGCACGGTCAGATCTTGCGGATGACCGTGACGACCTTGCCGAGGATCTGGGCGTCATTGCCCGGAATCGGCTCGAACAGGGGGTTGTGCGGCATCAGCCACACCTGGGAACCGGTGTGCTTGAACGTCTTCACGGTGGCCTCCCCGTCGATCATGGCGGCCACGATGTCACCGTTCTCGGCCACATTCTGCTGACGCACGACCACCCAGTCGCCGTCGCAGATGGCGGCGTCGATCATGGACTGACCGACGACCTTGAGCAGGAACAGCGAGCCCTCGCCGACCAGTTCGCGCGGCAGCGGGAAGACATCCTCCACCGCCTGCTCGGCCAGGATCGGGCCACCGGCGGCGATCCGGCCCAGCACCGGGACATAGGTCGGGATCGGGTGTTCGTCGGTGGACTCCACCTCGTCGCTGACCGCACGCAGCTTCGGCATGCCCGCGGCAGCGCGCATCACCGTCTCGTCGAGGCCTCGGACATCCACGGCGCGTGGACGATTGGGGTCGCGGCGTAGATAGCCCTTGCGCTCGAGTGCGCGGAGTTGGTGTGCCACCGAGGAAGTGGAGGTGAGACCGACGGCATCGCCGATCTCGCGGATGCTGGGGGGATAGCCGCGGTCGTGCACCGAGGAGCGGATGACCTCCAGCACCTTGCGCTGGCGCACCGTCAGGTCCGTGCCGGAGCCCGACGGTTCAGCGGCGGAGGAGTCGCCTCCACCGAGACCAAGGGGGCCGTTGTCACCTTCCGCGCCGCCGTGTTCGCTCACCGCCGCTGTCCTCCGTTCACTGCTGTCGCTCACCGGAATTCGTTCCCGGCGCCGCGTGACCTTCGTGGGATCCGAAGATTCTGTGCGTCCGGGGAACTCGTGACTCGACTGTAGTCCGTGTGACGCGTGTGATCAAACATCTGTTCGACGCATGTCGTGGAAATCAGTGACATTGTCGGTGGGCCGTGGTAGAAATTCGAACATCAGTTCTTCGAACACATGAGCGAGTCAGTTGTCCAGCATCATTCGGTCCGCCCTACCTTGGAGGTTTCTTCGATGCGCGCCGTGGTCAGCGAAATCGACACTCTCGGAAGCGATTTGGGTTTCGACAGCATCCCGTGGGAGCTGCGTTCGGAGGGTACGCCCGCCGACCTGCCCGCGGTGATCTCGCGTCCCGCCACCATTCATCGGCCCTGCCGCGCGCGGGTGCGTCCCGTGGCGCGCGCCGACGTTCGACGCGACCATGTCGTGGTGCGACACGCGGCCGGACGCGCCCGGGGCGTGCATCCGCTCGAGCGCCGGCAGCGTGCGCAGGCGGGTCTCGCGGCCCTGGCTATCACCGCGCTCGTGAGCGCGCTGGCCGTCGCCGGTCTCATCGGCCTGGCCCAATTGCGTTCCGGCGACTTCGATTCGCAGACCACCACGCCCGTGGTGCAGCTGGCTCCCGCTCCCGCGCGATAGCGGTGGAGCTGCTGCGGCGGTTGCCGTGCCATAGCCCGTTTGCCTGATCCGGATCGACGGCCACCACTCTGGCCGTAAATGTAGATTGAAAACTGAAACGCGTTGCTACCGTCCCCCTGAATGTGACAGCGGTTACCACTGCGACAGGGGGCGTAATGCCGAAACTTCGAGGGCTGATCCGGACGGTCGGGGTCCTCACCTGCCTGATGATCGGGCTGGTGACGGCTCCGGCCGCGCACGCCGAATCCGCCTATGCCGCATACCTGGATCTGCCGTCGGTCAATGGCGACGGCGCGGGTGGTGGCGGCCTGAACCCGGCCCTGCCGCTCGATCCGGCGGTGCTGCGCGACGCCCTCGATCAGGCCCGTGCCGCCGGTGTCGAGCCACGGCACTACGCGACACTGCTGCATCAGTACTGGCTGGTCGTGGCCACCCGCAATGCCGATATCGACCTGGCCGCGTGGGATCCCGATCGCGGCGTGGCGGCCAATACCCGCACCTTTACCCAGGTCTATGTGAATTACCTGCGGCTCAACAACTCCCACCCGGACTTCTGGTGGACCGGCCTGGCCGGTCTGGCGGGCGGCTCGTTCGCCTCGGGCTTCTTCGACATGGGTGACGTCTCGGCGATCCTCACCGTGCCGGGTGTCCACCAGCTCGGCGGCGCGGTCGCCGACCTGCTGCGCGGCACCCCGCAGCAACTGCTGGATCCGCTTCCGGCCGACATTCGGACGCTGGGCACCGAGGGCGAGCGGCTCACCGCCGACGACTTGGCCTGGTACCAGACCCGGCTGATGATCATGCAGAAGCACATCTTCATCGACCAGGTCCCCATGCACGAGGCATACGCGGCCGACGGCCTGGCCGGGGTCGAGGAGATGTACCGGGCCGGCGTCCTCGACGAGAACGCCGTCACCGCCTGGCGGGAACTGGCCACCGGCACCGGGGACGGCCTGTCCGATGCCGCGCTGCGCATGACCGATCGCGAGCAGAACCAGATCATCGCCGACCAGTGGGACGTCACCTCGCACGGTCGCGGGGACATGGGCCGGGTCATGACTTACGTGAGCACCATCGCCGGTAAGGCCGCGGTTCCCGGCGTGCGGGCTCCCGGCGTGTTCGCGCCCACCACGCTCACCGTCGGCTCCCTGTCGTTGCGTGCCCCGCTGCCCGACTTCGACTGGGCCGATCGCGACACGCGGTGGAACTACATCACCCACGACCTGCTGCCCCGCTACCTGGAGCTGTGCGCGAATCCGGCCGTCGCGAGACCGGTTCTGGCGGTGCCGTTCCCGGCCATGCTGAGCAATGGACGGCTGGTGCAGCGGCTGCCGGACGTGCTCGCGGATCTGACCGCGCAATGGCAGGTGACCACCTGATTCCGGCCGGGTGACCCGGGCGGACGCCGGGATCCACACCGGCCACGGTATCCTCGAGATTGCTCGAGGTTTCTGATCCCAGGCATCGACGAAGGATCCCGGATGCATTGCCCGTATTGTCGCCATCCCGATTCGAGGGTGGTCGACTCACGTGAAGCCGAGGAAGGCAGCGCCATCAGGAGGCGGCGTGCCTGTCCGGAGTGTGGGCGCCGGTTCACCACAGTCGAAACCGCGATTCTGTCGGTGGTGAAGCGCAGCGGCGTCACCGAACCGTTCAGCCGCGAGAAGGTGGTGCGCGGCGTCAGCCGGGCCTGCCAGGGCCGCGAGGTCGATTCCGATGCTCTCAACCTGCTCGCCCAGCAGGTCGAGGATGCGGTGCGCGCCAAGGGTTCTCCCGAGATCCCCAGCCACGAGGTGGGCTTGGCCATCCTCGGCCCGTTGCGCGATCTCGACGAGGTGGCCTACCTACGCTTCGCCTCGGTCTACCGATCCTTCAGTTCGGCCGAGGATTTCGAGCGGGAGATCGCCGACCTGCGCGCGCATCGCGCCGAGACCGCCGTGGGTGCGATCGTCGAGTAGGCGCTCGCTCCACACCGATTTCCGGTCCGGCCCCGAAAGTTTCGGGGCCGGACCGTTCGGTTGAGCGGCTGGAAGCAGCTGGTCGGTCGGTTCAGCGCTGCTGGGGTGGCCTACGCGCCGCGTCGATGGCCTTCTCGATCCGCTTGGCCGACACCGGATACGGCGTGCCGAGCTGCTGGGCGAACAGGCTGACCCGCAGTTCCTCGATCATCCACCAGATTTCGAGGATGTCGCGCCCGCCCCGGCGGTTCTCCGGCAGGTTGGCCACCAGCCGGTCGTAGGCGGCATGCACCCGATCGAGTTCGGCCATGCCCGCGCGGTCGCGATTGGCGGAGGCGGGCAGCGCCTCCAACCGCAGCCGGGCGGCATCCAGATACCGCGGCAGCTCCCGCAGCCGGGTACTGCCCCATTCGGAGATGAAGCCCTCGAAGATCAACTCGTCGAGCTGCTGGCGGACATCGTCGCCCGCGTCGCGATCACGGGACTCCGCGAGCGCGGCGCGCAGGCGATGCGCCTCGGCCAGCACCGGGACCACCGAGCGGACGATATTCGCGACGGCCGTGGTGAATTGCGGCCGCACCTTCTCCACGAGCGTCTTGAACTGCTCGGGACTGCGCACCGGACCGCCATTGGCCGCGATGAGTTCGTCCGCCGCACAGGCGCGGCAGTCCTCGACCAGGGCGTCGAGCGAACCGTACGGATTCTGGCTCAGCGCAAGACGATCGGTGGGGCGCAGGCTCGCGGTCACGGACCGGGTATTGGTGGTGATCGCGCTCAGCAGCAGGGCGCGGGTTCCGGCGCGCATGGCGGCGGCCTGCTCGGCAGGGGAGCTGAGCACGCGCACGGCCACGCCCTGGGACTCGGCGACCAGGGCCGGATAGCCGGTAATCGTCTGTCCCGCGACCTGACGCTTGACCGAGGCGGGCAGCGTGCCCAGCGATTCCGAGGTCCACACGGTGGCGGGCGCGCGTTCGGCGGCATTGTTGGCGCGCGCCACCGACTTCGAGACCTGTTCGGCCAGCTTGGTTTTCAGCTCGGCCAGGCTCTTGCTGCGGGCCACCAGTGTGCCGGACGGGTCGACGGCGGCGAAGGTCATGCGCAGATGGTCGGGCAGGCCCGCCGGATCCAGGTGCGCGGCCGTGATGGTGACCGAGCCCAGCTGCGACAGCTCCCGTGCCAGACCCGTGCGCAGCGGTTCGGCGCGCGGGGTGAGCCGATCCAGGGCCGCCTTCGCGAAGTCCGGGGCCGGAACGACGGTGCGGCGCAGCTGTTTCGGCAGCGTCTTGATGAATGCCGCCGCGAGCTCCTCCCGCATGCCCGGCACCAGCCAGTCGAAGCCGACCGAGCGCACGTGCGCGAGCTGGGCGATCGGGATGTGCACGGTGACGCCGTCGTCGGCCTGGCCCGGTTCGAACTGGTAGGTGACCGGGAAGGTGAGCTCGCCCTGCCGCCAATGGTCCGGGTAAGCGGTCGGATCCAGCAGTGCCGCATCCTCGTTCACCACTGTCGAGGCGGTGAAGTCCAGCAGGTCGGGGTCCTTGCGCTGGGCGCTGCGCCACCAGCTGTCGAAGTGCCGCACCGAGACGATGTCGGCCGGAATCCGCTGATCGTAGAAGTCGAAGAGCACCTGATCGTCGACCAGGATGTCGCGCCGCCGCGCCCGATGCTCCAGATCGGCGACGTCGTCGAGCAATTCGCGATTGCGCTCGAAGAACGCGTGCTTGGTCTGCCACTCACCCTGCACCAGGGCATGCCGGATGAACAGCTCCCGCGACAACTCCGGATCGATCCGCCCGAAGTCCACCCGCCGCTGCGTCACCAGCGGTAGGCCGTACAACGTGACTCGTTCGTAGGCCGCCGCCGCACCCCGCTTGGCCGACCAATGCGGCTCGGAATACGTCCGTTTCACCAAGTCCCCGGCCAGCCGCTCGGCCCACTCCGGCTCCACCCGAGCCGCCGTCCGCCCCCACAACCGCGACGTCTCGACCAGCTCCGCCGCCATCACCCACCGCGGCGGCTTCTTCGCCAGCGACGACCCCGGAAAAATCATGAACTTCGCATTGCGAGCCCCGAGAAACTCCCGAGTCTCGGCTTCCCGCACCCCGAGATGCGACAACATTCCCGCCAGCAACGCCTGATGAATAGACGTCACATCCCAAGGCAGCGAATCATTGTCCAGCCCAGCCTTCGCCGCGACAGCCTCCGCCAATTCCGCTCTGGGACTGCCGGATGCAGCACTGCGTGCGTCGTTCCGGCCGCCGCGATCGGTGGCGTTGCCACGTCGGCCGCCGCGGGGGTTGCGGCCGCGGCGGTTGCCGCCGTCCTCGGAATCCGATGCCGTGCGGTCGAATTGGGCGTCGGAGCCTTCGGTGTTCCAGCCGAGGCCGCGGGTGATGGTGCGGAGTTGGCCGTGCAGGTCCTGCCATTCGCGGATGCGGAGGTAGTGCAGGAATTCGTCGCGGCAGAGGCGGCGGAATTGGTTGGAGGACAGCGCGTTGCGTTGTTCTCGGAGGTAGTCCCAGAGGCGCAGGTAGGAGAGGAAGTCGGAGCCTTCGACGATGAAGCGGGCGTGTTTGGTGTCGGCGGCCTGCTGATGTTCGACGGGGCGTTCGCGGACGTCCTGGATGGAGAGGGCCGCGACGATGATGAGAACTTCGGCGAGGCAGCCGCCCTGGTTGGCCTCGACGAGCATGCGGGCCATGCGCGGGTCGACGGGGATCTGCGCCATTTCGCGGCCGATCGGGGTCAGGGTCAGTCCGGCATCCGGAATGTCCTGGCGCTGACTGGATTCGGTCTCCGGGCGGGCGAGCGCGCCGAGCTCCTCGAGCAGCGCGATGCCGTCGCGGATGGCGCGGCCGTCGGGGGCCTCGACGAACGGGAAGCTCTCGATATCGCCGAGCCCGAGCGCGGTCATCTGCAGGATGACGGCGGCCAGATTGGTGCGCAGGATCTCCGGTTCGGTGAACTGCGGCCGGGATTCGAAGTCGTCCTCGGAGTAGAGCCGGATGGCGATACCGTCCGCGACACGACCACAGCGGCCCGACCGCTGGCGCGCCGATGCCTGCGAGATCGATTCGATGGGCAGCCGCTGCACCTTGGTGCGCATGGAGTATCGCGAGATACGCGCGGTACCCGGGTCGATCACGTACCGAATGCCCGGCACGGTCAGCGAGGTCTCGGCGACGTTGGTGGCCAGCACCACGCGCCGCCCTGTATGCGATTCGAACACCCGATGCTGTTCGGCCGCCGAGAGCCGCGCGTACAACGGCAGGATCTCGGTGTGCCGCAGCCGCATATCGCGCAGCGAGTCGGCGGTGTCGCGGATCTCGCGTTCACCGGACAGGAACACCAGGATGTCGCCGTCGCCCTCGGCCTGCAGTTCCCGCACGGCGTCGCCGATGGCGTCGGTCGGGTCGCGGTCGACGATCTCGGTGTCCTCGTCGTCGGGATCCTCGGAGGTGACCGGAAGTTCCAGCGACAGTGGGCGATACCGCACCTCCACCGGGTACGACCGCCCCGACACCTCGACAATCGGTGCGGGCGCGCCCTTCTCGTCGCAGAAGTGCCGCGCGAACAACTCCGGGTCGATGGTGGCCGAAGTGATGATGATCTTCAGATCCGGCCGCTTGGGCAGCAGCTGCTTCAGATACCCCAGCAGGAAGTCGATATTGAGGCTGCGCTCGTGCGCCTCGTCGATGATGATCGTGTCGTAGCGGCGCAGCAGCCGGTCGCGCTGGATCTCGGCGAGCAGGATGCCGTCGGTCATCAGCTTGACCAGTGTCCGGTCCGACGCCTGATCGGTGAAGCGGACCGTATAGCCGACCACGTCACCGAGTTCGGTGCCCAGTTCCTCGGCAATGCGCTCGGCCACCGTGCGCGCGGCCAGTCGCCGCGGCTGGGTGTGCCCGATGGTCCCGCGAATCCCGCGCCCGAGTTCCAGGCAGATCTTCGGTATCTGGGTGGTCTTGCCGGAGCCGGTCTCACCGGCCACGATCACGACCTGGTTGTCGGCGATGGCTTTCGCGATATCGTCGCGGCGCGCGGAGACGGGTAGCTGCTCCGGGTACGCGATGGCGGGCACGGCGGCCCGGCGGGCATCCACCCGGCGCTGGGCGGCGTCGATATCGGCTTCGAGATCGGTGAGATCGTTGCCGCGGGCCTTGTCGAGCCGACGACGCAAGCGGTGCTCGTCGCGGATCGAGAGATCGGCCAGGCGGGTACGAAGCTCGCGAGAGGTGGCGGCGGTCCTGGTCATTGCACCGTCAACGATAGCGAAGAGTTGATCCGGGCCGGTCGGCGCGGTGCGGCAGGTGATCGGAAACAGTGGTTGCCCACCGGAAGCTGGTATCGGCGTATTGTCCGCATTTACCCGGTCCGGCGTGCGAATATCGGGGGATGAACGGCGTTGCGGTACATCCGCTGTGGGGTCGGTTGCTTCTACTCGCGGTCGCGGCGCTCGACATCGCCGCCATCGTCTGGAGCGCCACGCATCTGGGACCTGCGGCCGGGACGGTCGGAAACTTCTTCAGTTACTTCACGATCCAATCCAATCTGATCGTGCTGGCGGTGTGGATCGCCGTCGCGCTGGTCGATCCGCAGGGCCGGAGCTGGCAGCTGGTGCGGTGCGCGTCGACGCTGTACATCACCATCACCGGCATCGTGTACGCGGTGCTGCTGCAGAAGATCAGTGTCGGCATCGCCTACCCGTGGACCAACGATGTGCTGCACCGGGTGACCCCGCTGGTCGCGCTCGCGGACTGGTTACTGGTCCCGGCCGCGCTGGGTGTCAGCGTCCGATTGATCGGATGGCTGCTCGCCTATCCGGTCGTGTACGGCGTCTACACGCTGATCCGCGGCCCGATCGTCGACTGGTATCCGTACCCGTTCATCGATCCGCGCGATCAGGGCTACGGCCCGATGGCGATCGGGTTGGTGTTCCTGGTCATCGGATTCGTGATCCTCGCGATCGCGGTGACGTCGCTCGGCGAGATGGCGGGCCGCTTCCGCGACCGGCGCGCGGCAGCGTCAGGCTAGCGACAGCGTCATGAACACGCTGTGCGGATCCTCGACGTAATCGGCGAACGGCCCGCAGGGCGCGAACCCGTACCGCTCGTAGAGCCGGACGGCGGGCAGATAGAACTCCGACGAGCCGGTCTCGAGACTCACCTGCAGGTAGCCGCGTTCGCGCGCCACCTCGAGCAGGTGCCGCAGCACCAGCGATCCCACCCCTCGCCCCCGGAACGCGGCTGTGGAGCGCATCGACTTGATCTCCCCGTGCGTCGGATCGAGCTCCTTGATCGCCCCGCATCCCGCCAGCTCGTCGCCCTCCCAGGCCGAGAAGAACGTCAACTCCGGTTTCCTCAGCGCGGTGACATCGAGCGCGTGCATGCTGTCCTCGGGTGAATTCGCGAGCATCTCGGCGACGTGTTCTTCCAAGAGTCCGATGACATCAGGGCTGGTCAGGTCGTCGATCATGATGCGCATGCGGCCACGCTAGCGACTGACCTCCCGCGCCAACCGGCCGACCTACCGTGCCGTCCGCGCCGCAGCGCTCGCGCTACCGGTGGTCAGCGGTGACACTCGTTGTGGCCGGACCGGATTCGTGATCTCGGGAGCCAGATCCGGTTGTTCGGGACATCGTGGGGCGAACCGCAACGTGCACTTTCCGAGGGTGCCACCGCGGGGCGTCGGATACGTGCACGGTGTTGCGAAGCAAATAAAGACGGCCCGGCGGCCGAGAGGCGCCGGGCCGTTGCCATGGCCGAGTGAGGAGGGGCTCAGCCAGGCCGGAGAGGGTCAGCGTTCGTGGGTCTCCTCCAATACGGTCCGGCCCACCAGGGCGTAGCGGTCGGGGGAGCGACGCTTCAGGTATTCCGCGAAACCGAAGCCGCCGAGCGCGATCGCGGCGACCAGCCACGGCGTCGCCTTGAGCACCAGCGAGCCGGATTCGCTGCCCGCGGCGGTCCCCATATTGGTCACCAGCAGCAGCACCACGCCGACCATCGCCAGACCGCCGATCAGCGGGGCCGCGAAGGTACGGAACCAGTGCCGCGATTCGGGATGGTGGTGGCGGAAGTAGCGCAGCACCGCGAACGAGCAGACTGCCTGCACGACCAGGATCGCCATGGTGCCGAGAATCGCGAGCAGCGTGTAGGTGCCGTTGTAGGGATCCTTGCCCGCGATCCCGAACCCGGCGACCAGCAGGACCGCGACGACCGACTGCACCAGACCTGCGATGTGCGGCGAACCGTGCTTGGCATGCGTGCGGCCGACCGTGCGCTTGAGCACCGGGAACACCCCCTCACGACCGAGCGCGTACAGGTAGCGCGCCGCGCAGTTGTGGAAGGCCATGCCGCAGGCCAGCGAACCGGTCATCATCAGCCACTGCATGGCGCTGACCGCCCAGTGCCCGACATAGGTCTGAGTCGGGTGGAAGAACACGTCCATCGGATTGTCGCCGCCCGCCAGGGTGGCCGATTCCTCGATGCCGTTGCCGGACATGGCCATCCACGACACCAGCACGTAGAAGATGCCCACACCGATGACCGCGATCATGGTGGCCTTGGGGATGATCCGCTTGGGGTCGCGTGATTCCTCGCCGTACATGGCTGTCGACTCGAACCCGACCCACGACCAGAACGCGAAGAACAATCCCAGTCCGGCCGACGGTCCGGTGAAGGCGTTGACCGGATTCAGCGGCGCGAACTGGAAGCCGTGCGGCCCACCGCCGTGCAACGCCACCGCGATACCCATGATGGCCAGCACCAGGCACTCGGTGCCGAGCAGGACGACCAGGAACTTCTCCGCCACGGCCACCCCGAACCAGGTGCCCAGGGCGTTGATCGACAGCATGATGATCGCGAACACCCACCACGGCACATGCCAGCCGAACTGTGCCGCAACGGTATTGGTGCCGAAGCTGGAGAAGATGCCGACCAGCGAGCCCTCGAACACCATGTACGCGAAGGTGGCCAGCATCCCCGACGCCAGCCCCGCGGAGCGGCCCAGGCCGAAGGAGATGAAGCCGTAGAAGGCGCCGGTCGCGGTGATGTGCTTGCTCATGGCGGTGAAGCCCACCGAGAACACCGCCAGCACCACCATGGCGATCAGGAACGCCGCGGGCGTGCCCTTGCCAGTGCCCGCCGAGATCATGAACGGCACATTGCCGGTCATGGCGGTGATCGGGGCGGCGGTCGCGATGGCCATGAACACCACGCCGAGCAAACCGATGGCATTGGCTTTCAGCCGATGCACTGCCTCGGCGGGTTCGGCACCCGGTGGCGCGGCGGTGGCGCGATCTATCTGCTGCGTCATGGCTCCGTCTCTCTGCTGCTCCCGCCCCCGAAACTCCGGGTGGCGGGTCGTTTCTCGATGGGGCGGAACGCTATAGGCGGTCTGTAACAGCGGCGGGCGTACGACGGTGACCGTCGGCGAGAAAGCGGCGAGAGTTTTCTCCCACCTCGCGACAAACCGACGTTACCGGCGTTTACGTCCGTGCAATACGAGTCGGCGACGCTGTGGCAACCCGTTGTGAGAAGGGAACCACGCGCATGACGACGGCTCCGCCGAGCCCGCCCCCGGTGGCCGAACGGTCGCCCCTGCGCGGATTGACCCGGCGCGAACTGCCTTTCGTGCCGGTGTTCGCGCAATCGGTGGCGGCCATCGCACCCTCCGGGACCGCGGTGGTCACCCCGGCGTTCGTGATCGGCGCGGGCGGCGGTGGCATGAGCATGGTCGCGTTCCTGGCCGCCGCCGTGCTGGCCTGGGGTGTGGCGCTGGTGATTCGGCCGATGGCACAACGGCTGGCGGTGACCGGCGGGCTGTACACCTACGTCGCGAAGGGCCTCGGGCCCGCGGTGGCGGTACCGGTCGGCTGGTCGGCGATCGTCGGGTACGCGGCCGTCAGTGTGTCGGGCCTGATCTCGGTCGGCACCTATCTGGATCAGATCGCGGTCACCGCGGGGATCACCGGATTCGGCGGCACCCCCACGATCATTGCGCTGCTACTGGCCGCGGCCGTGGTGGCGGCGGTGCTGATGGTGCGCGGCATCCGGCTGTCCGCGTCCACCACGCTGCTCGTGGAATGCGTATCGGTGGTGACGGTGCTGGCGCTCATGGGCTACCTGCTGACCCGGCACGGAGCCACCACCACCCGCGCCTTCGAATGGCACGGCGGCACCGGCACACTGGCCATGAGCGCAGTCGTGGCGATCAGCGCGTTCGTCGGATTCGAAAGCGCCACCACGCTGTCGGCGGAGGCGTATCGGCCGTTCCGGTCGGTGCCGCGCACTCTGGCCTGGACGCCGGTGGCCGCGGCGGTCATCTATCTGATCGCGGTCGCCGCGCAGGCGGTCGCGCTGGCGTCCGCGTCGCCGGGCATCGCCGCGAGTTCGACACCCGTCACCGATCTGCTGCTGCAGGACAATTCGCGAGCGCTGACCTCGATCCTGGATCTCGGAGTGGCGGCCTCGTTCTTCGCGTGCACGGTGGCCTCGGTCAACGCGCTGGTGCGGGTGCTGTTCACGATGGGGCGCGAGGGCATCGCCCCGGCCGCGGTGGGTCGGGCGCATCCGCGTTTCCGCACGCCCGCGCCCGCGATCGTGGTGGCGATGGCCGCGATCGCCGCCTGCACGGTCGCCTACCTGGTGTCGGGAGCCGAACCGCAGGACGGCATCCGCAGCTTCCTCACGCTCAGCGCGCTCGGCTATCTCGGCTCGTATCTGCCCGCGTGCCTGGCCACACCTGCGCTGCTGCGCCGCATCGGGGAGTCCTCCCGCCCGATCACGATCCTCGGCACGGTGACCGCCGTCGTGCTGGGGGTGCTCATGGTGGCCGCCGCCGTCTCGGCCCGCAACGAGAACGTGACGGTAGTGATCGCCTACGCCGCGATCATGGCGGCCGCCGGGGTCTTCACCCTGCTGCTGCGCCTGCGTGCGCCGGATCGATTGCGGGGCATTGGAATCTACGATGAACCCCAGCGTGGCGACCTGCTCGAGAACGTCACCTTCCGGTAGTGGCGATGAAGGATTCCGGCCGCACCAATACCGTCTCCAATTCGATCGCGATCCTCGAGGCGGTCGCCGATCGGGGCGCGGGCGTCACCGCCAAGGAGATCGCCGCGCATCTCGGCATCGCCCCCGCCACCACCTACCGGCTGCTCAATTCCCTTGTCGCGGATGAATATCTGGTCCGCACCGCCGATCTGCGCGGCTTCGCCCTGGGTGCGCGGCTGCGTGGTTTTGCCGCCGCCGTCAACGTGCCGGTGCTGTCCACCGCCGCGCGCACCCTGCTCGACGAGTTCCGCGCCTCCACCCGATTCGCGGTGCACCTGATGAACTTCCGCCCCGCCGCCGTCCAGGTGGTGAGCGAGGACCCCGACCATCCGATCCCGGGTGAACGCGAACTCTCCCGGCACCTGCACGCCTCCGCGGCGGGCAAACTGCTACTGGCCTCGCACACCGAATGGCGCACGCTGGTGGCGAATCCGCCGCGCATCGCCCCGCGCACCAAGATCGATCATCCGGCGCTGGCCAGTGATCTGCAGGCCGTCCGTGACAGCGGATACGCCCGCGCTGCCGACGAACTCGTCGCCGGGATCGCGTGTCTGGCACTGCCCATCTACAACGCCCTGGGCACCCTCGCGGGCGCGCTGTGCCTGACCGGTCCGAGCAATCGCCTGCCCGCGCTCGAGACGCATCGCGACCCGGCCCGCGACTGTGCCGCCGGTCTCGCCCCGCTGTTGTACTGAGGTCGTAGCCGCCGCACAGATGGCGGATCAGGGCCCGGCGTCGGGAAATTCGGTGGCTTGGGGCAGGGGAGCGCTTCTACCCTGGGGTTCTCATTCGACCTGAAAGGACCACTTGGAAGCGACTGTCACGGTGACTCCGGATCAGTTGCCGGAGCTGCTGCTGCACATCGCGGTGGTGCGTCCGGTCTTTCTGTGGGGAGCGCCCGGAATCGGAAAGAGTTCGCTGGTGCGGGCTTTCGCCGACGAGCTCGGCGTGGAGTGCGTCACCCTGCTGGGCACCCAGCTCGCGCCCGAGGATCTCATCGGCGTGCCGCAGATCGTGGGGGACCGCAGCCGTTTCGCGCCGCCGGAGATGATCGCGCGCGAACAGCCCTACTGCCTGTTTCTCGATGAACTCAATGCCGCACCCGCCGAGGTGCAGAAGTCCTTCTACTCGCTGATCCTGGATCGGCGCATCGGCAGCTACGAACTGCCCGCCGGTTCGGTGGTGATCGGGGCCGGTAACCGCGCCACCGACAACGCGCTCGCCCGCCCCATGGCCTCGGCGCTGGTCAACCGCATGGTGCACGTGCACCTGCGCGCCGAGGTCGACGACTGGCTGAAGTGGGCCGCGGGCAACGACATTCACCCGTGGATCGTCGAATACGTCATGCAGCGGCCCGATCACCTGTGGTCGCAGCCGCCCAAGACCGAACAGCCCTTCTCCACGCCGCGCGGCTGGCACATGCTCTCGGACGCCCTGCACTCCTACGGCACCGAGATCGACGACACCGTGCTGTGGGTGCTGGCGTCCGGAATCCTCACCACCGCACACGCTTCCGGTTTCCGCGCCTTCGTCAAGACCGTGCGCCACGCGTACGACCTGGAGGCGGTCATCAAGGGTGACGCGGGTTGGCCGCGCAATCCGGCCGACCGCGACCTGTTGTACTTCCTGTCGGAGGCCTTCCGTGCCCGGCTGATCAAGGAACTGCCCGATTCCCGCGAGCATGTGTCGGCGGGTTTGAAGCGATTCGTGTTGCGCGCCAAGACCATGCTCACCGAACTGGCCGAGATCTCGGTGGAGTGCGCGCAATTGGTGATCGCCTCCGATGACGACGGCCTGCCCGTGCTGCCGTCCTGGTTCTTGGTGGAGGTCACCCGCGACCTGCCCCGCCTGGCCGCGCGGCGGTAACCATGTCCGGACGCTCGAATCGCAAGCGCGGCAAGGTGATCGACCCGTGGCGCGAGAACCGCGAGGCCGGGTGGCGGCAGGTCAACGGGCTCGCCGTCTTCGGGCGGATGAGCTGCCACCTCTACGAGGACGAAGCCCGCCTGCCCCAGGACGTGTGGGCGGTCGTCTCACCGCACGGTGCGGTGCGCTGCAACCCGAAACAGCGCGGTACCGCCGACGAATGGGCGTGGGTGTTCGCACACCTGCTGCTGCACCTGGGCTTCGGCCATGTCGATCCGCGGGATGCCCCCGAGCGGGCGCTGACGGCGAATACCTACGCGCGCACCTGGATCGACGCACCCCACGAACCGCATCCGGTCTACCGTGCCGCCTGCTGCACGATCGTCGATCACTACCTGCTGACCCTCAAGATCGGCCAGCCGCCCGAACCGCTGCCGCCCCCGCCCGGCGGCTCCGACGAATCGGCGCTGGCCGAACGCTGGTGGCAGACCAGCGTGCCGGAGCCCTATCGCCGCCCCGAGTTCCCGGACTTCTTCATCGGCACCGCCGAGCTGGCGAAAAGTCACGACCATCAAACCCATTTCGCGATCGGTATCGGCGAGGCGGCCCGCAACGCGCTCGCCGAGGCCGGTCACGACGTCACCCGCGGCCGGGCCGCGCAGATGCGGGTGTGGGACCGCGCGCTGAACTGGTTCGTCTCCTCGTATCCGTTGCTGGGCGCGCTGGCCGCCGGAATGAAGATCGTCGCCGACGCGGATGTGGCGCGCGGCTGGGACATTTCGATCGCCGCGGTCAATGCCGAAGCGGCCGAGATCTACATCAATCCGCTCGCCGGGCTCTCCGACGAGGAGTGGAAGTTCGTGCTCGCCCACGAGATGCTGCACGCGGCACTACGCCACGGTGAACGCGCGGGCTGGCGCGACCACTACCTGTTCAATGTCGCCTGCGACTACGTGGTCAACGGCTGGCTCGTCGAGATGGGTGTGGGGCAACTGCCCGAAGGACTGCTCTACGACCCGGAACTGAAGGGCCTGTCCGCCGAACAGATCTACGACCGCATCGCCACCGACCTGCGGCGGCTACGCAAGATCGCCACCCTGCGCGGGCGCGGCAAGGGCGACATCTTCGGAGAACCGCTGCCGCACAGCCACACTCCCGGCCGCTACCTCGACCTGGACGAGTACTACCGCAATGCGATGTGCACCGGGCTGGCGTATCACCAGTCCAGTGGCCGCGGCCTGCTGCCCGCCGGACTCGAACAGGAGATCCGCGCCCTCGATCAGCCGCCGCTGCCCTGGGACGCCCAGCTGGCGCAGTGGTTCGACGAGCACATCCCGGCCGTGGAGAAGCGCCGCAGCTACGCGCGCGCCTCGCGGCGGCAGTCCTCGACGCCCGATATTCCGCGGCCGGCGTGGGTGCGGCCGGAGGAAGCGGTGCGGCTGCCCACCTTCGGTGTCGTGCTGGACACCTCGGGGTCGATGTCGGCCGCGCTCATGGGCAAGGGTCTCGGCGCGATCGCCTCCTATGCCACCGCCCGGGACGTGCCGCGTGCCCGCGTGGTCTACTGCGACGCGGCCGCCCACGACGCCGGATACCTGCCGGTGGACGAGATCGCCGCAGGTGTCCGGGTGCGCGGGCGCGGCGGCACGGTGTTGCAACCGGGCATCCGCCTGCTCGAACGCGCCGACGACTTCCCGCCCGACGGGCCGATCCTGGTGATCACCGACGGCATGATCGATGTGTTGCGCATCCGCCACGAGCACGCCTTCCTCATTCCAGCCGGGGCGTCCCTGCCGTTCCGCCCGCACGGGCCGGTGTTCCGAATCCGCTGACCCCCAGCGGATTCCGCTCACTTCCGGGATTTGCCCTGGCCCATGCTCGCCTCCAATGCGCTCAACCGCGCATCGAAGCCGCGCATCTCCTGCAGAATGCCCTTCATCGCCTCGGTCATCTGCTCGACCGAGTAGCGCAGCAGGTTCAGGTTCGCTCGTAAGTCGGCGATGGGGTCGATCTCTTCGGCGTTCGGGCGCGGCCGCATTGGGTACTCCTCTGTTTATTCGTCAGCGGAGCAACCGTTGCAGGGTGAGGGCACCGAGTGAATCGGCCGGGGAATCGGTCACCCAGTGGCGGTGCGGGGGCGGCGGATTCGGCAGCGCAAGGGCGGACGCGTTCCGCCCCGCCGGTGTCACCATGGAAGTGGAAGCCGATCGCCGCGGTGAGAGGTGGTGGGATGCGGTGGAATTCGTGGAGCAGTACGGGGTACTGCGCTGGATTGCGGTGATCTCCTTCTGTACGGCGGCCGTCATCGTGGTCGTCAGGCTGGGGCAGGGCCGGGAGTGGGCCCGTGCGAGTGCGGATCAGAGCTCGGATGCCGCGCACTTGCTGATGTGCCTGGTCATGCTGGGAATGCTGGTGTTTCCGGCGGCCGTCGACCCGGGCGCGGTGCGCGGGGTGCTGACGGCCATGGTGGTGGTGTACACCCTGGTGCTGGGAGATCGAATGCTGCGGTGGCGCAGCGGGATCGCGGCGGTCGACAGCGGGGGCAAGGTCGGCGCGTTCGCGTATCACGTGGTGACGGCCGCGGCGATGCTGTACGCGATGAGCGGGCACGGGTCGCACGGGCAGATGGTGATGCGTGGGCACGGGGGGCCCGCGCCCGCACCGATGTACGCCCTGGCGGCCCTGTTCGCGGTGGACGCGCTCGTCATGGCCGTGCCCGCCCTGCGCGCCCGATTGCCACGGGTATTCCCGCACCCCATGGGGACGCCCGGATCACTGACCGTCATCCCGCACCTGGTGATGGATCTCGGTACCGCCTACATGCTGGTGGCCGCCGCGGCCGCCTGACCCGGGGGCCGTTCGACCTGATCACCGTCGAAATGGTGAGATAGAGAGGTTGAGTCGGTTCGCCCGATTGGGTGTGGCCGGTGCCGGGTGATGGAGGTGCTTGATGGGTTCGCTGTGGCATGGCTTCGCCGATATGGGCGCGGTCGAGCGTGACGGTGCGTTCGTGGTGACGCGCGGCGAGGGTGCGTACATCTGGGACGAGGGTGGCACGCAGTACCTCGACGCCACCGGCGGACTCTGGTTCGCCAATATCGGTCACGGCCGTCGCGAGATCGGCGACGCGGTGGCCGCGCAGCTGACCCAGGTCGCGCACTACTCCAACTTCGGTGACTTCGCCGCCCCGGTGACCCGTGATCTGGCCGAACGGCTCTCCGCGCTCGCGCCCGTCCCCGGCAGCAAGATCTTCTTCACCTCCGGCGGCTCCGACGGCATCGACACCGCCGCCAAGCTGGCCCGCCGCTACTGGCAGGAGATGGGCCGCCCCGAGAAGACCATCCTGGTCGGCCGCCAGAAGGCGTACCACGGCATGCACGTCGGCGGCACCTCGCTGGCCGGTATTCCGGTCAACGGCGAGGGCTACACGGGCGTGTTCATGCCCGACACCCGCACCATCGAATGGGATCAGGCCAAGGGCCTGACCGCGCTCATCGAAGAGGTCGGAGCCGACCGCATCGCGGCCTTCTTCGCCGAACCCATCATCGGCGCGGGCGGCGTCTACCTGCCGCCGGAGGGCTACCTCACCGAGGTCCGCAAGATCTGCCGCGACAACGACATCCTCTTCGTCGCCGACGAGGTCGTCACCGGCTTCGGTCGCATCGGCGGATCCTGGTTCGCCTCTTCGCGTTTCGGCCTCGAACCCGACATCATGACCACCGCCAAGGGCCTCACCTCCGGGTACGTCCCGATGGGCGCGGTCTTCATCGCCCCCCGCATCGCCGAGCCGTTCTTCTCCGGCGGCGTGTGGTGGCGGCACGGCTACACCTACGGCGGCCACGCCGGAGCGGCCGCCGCGGCGATGGCCAACCTCGACATCTTCGAGCGCGAGAACCTCCTCGATGCCAGCAAGAACCTGGAATCGCTGCTGCACGAGCACTTCTCGCCGCTGGCTGACCACCCCCGCGTCGCCGAGGTACGCAGCGGCCTGGGCGCGGTCGCCGCCGTCCAGCTCGCCGACCCGGCCGAAGCCCTGCCCATGGTGAAAACCCTCCGCGCCCACGGCGTCTCGACCCGCGCCGCCGGCCAGGGAGCCCTCCAGATCTCCCCGACCTTCGTCATCACCGAGGCCCAGGTCGCCGAGATGGCCGCCCGCTTCGCCGCCGCCCTCGGCTGATCACCCCGTCATCCCAGCGTGCTTTTGGCTGGGATCCACACCTACGGGGTGGATTCCGGCCAAAAGCACGCCGGAATGACGGTTGAGGCTCAGTGCCCGCCGGAGAGTTCACCGGCGGGCACGTGCCGTAGTCGAGCCACCGCCAGCACGGCCACCGCGATCGCGCCGATGGCCGCGACACCGCCGGTGATGTGGACGCCGTGGATGAAGGCCGCGCGAGCGGCCGACAGCACCGTGTCGCCCAGCTCGGCGGGGAGCGTGCCCGCCACCTGGACCGCCTCGCCCAGTGTCTCGCGCACGGCGTCCGCCCCCGGCACGTTGTGCGGCAGGGTGTCGGCCAGGTCGCTGCGGTAGATGGCCAGGCTGATGCTGCCCAGGATCGAGATGCCCAGGGCGCCACCGAGTTCCGCGCCGGTTTCGGAGACGCCGGAGGCGGCGCCGGCCTGTTCCGGGGGAGCCGAGCCGACGATCAGTTCGGTGGTGATGCCGAAGACCGGGGCCAGGCCCAGGGCGATGAGCAGGGAGGCGATCACCGCCAAGGCTGGGCCGCCGGTTACCGACAGCTGCGTCAGCATGACCAATCCGATTGCGGCCAGCACCATTCCGGCGCCGATCAGATAGGCCGGGCGGAGCACCCGCACGATGCGCGGGGCCGCCTGCGAGCCGACGATGAAGCCGATATTGGACGGGGCCATTGCCAGACCGGCGGCGAGCGGGGTCATACCCAGGACCAGCTGGAAGTACTGGGCCACGAACAGGAAATAGCCGAAGGCCACGAAGATGGCGATCACATTGATGCCCAAGGCGGTTCGGAACGCGCCCAGCCGGAACAGGCTCAGATCCAGCATGGGATCCGGCCGGGTGCGCTGACGGCGCACGAACAGGACGCCCGCCGCGACTCCCACCACGACCGCCACCAGCGGTATCGTGCCGAATCCGTCTTCCGCAACCTTCTTCATGGCCAGCACCAGCGAGATCATGGCGACCACGCTCAACGCGGCACTGACCAGATCGAGCCGCCCGGCCTCGGCATCGCGGAACTCCGGCAGCACCCGCGGCCCGAGTATCAGCAGCAGCGCCATCACCGGGACGGCCAGGAAGAACACCGAACCCCACCAGAAGTGCTCCAGCAGTACGCCACCCAGCAGCGGGCCCACCACGCCGCCGGCGGAGAACGCGCTCACCCAGGTGCCGACCGCCAGCGAGCGTTGTCGGGTATCGCGGAACATGTTGAAGATCAACGAGAGCGTCGAGGGCGCGATGGTGGCCCCGGCGATGCCGAGCAGCGCCCGGCACACGATCAGGAATTCGGCGCTGGGGGAGAACGCCGCGACGATCGAGACCACGCCGAAGAACGCCGCGCCCAACAGCAACAGCCGTCGCCGACCGATGCGATCACCGAGCGTGCCCATGGTGATCAGCAGACCGGCCAGCATGAACCCGTAAACGTCGATGATCCACAGCAGTTCGGTGCTGCTGGGATGCAGTGTCTCGCTGATCTGCGGCACGGCCAGGTGCAGCACGGTCAGGTCCATCGCGTAGACCAGGCAGGCCAGCGCCAGCACCGCGAGGCCGATCCATTCGCGTCGTCCAGCCTTGGGCTGCCCGATCGAATCCGCCCGCTCGGATCCGGCGAGCGCGGTCGAGGGCATGCCGGTGTCCACGGCGAATGGTCCTTCCGATCGAGGGTGAGCTGCTGCCGATGAAGACGGCCGAGACTCCACCTTCTCATCGCCCACCGACACGTTCGCAACCGAATTTCCCGGCAGTACCAGCGGTACGCTGCGGGAATGGTCGAATTCGAGAGTTACCGGGCCAACCTCGAGGTGGCTGATCTCACCCCCACCGTCGAATTCCTGCGCGATGTCCTCGGTTTCACCGTGGAGGTGCACGAACCCACGATGGGTCTGGCGCTGCTGCGGCGGGAGGAGGTCGGTCTCGGCATCGTCGCCACCCCGAACCCCGCCGTCAACGAGACCACCGCCGGGTACGTCGGCGTGGCCGATGTGGATGCTCTGCATGCACACTGCGTGTTACACAACGCCGATATCGTTACGGGCCTGACCGAACATCCCTGGGGCCTGCGCGATTTCGTGCTCCGCATTCCCGGCGGGCACCGTCTCGCCTTCGGTCAGCGGATCTAGATGACGATCGGGTGATCGGCGACCACGCGCCCGCCGACGCGGGCCCAGCCGTCGGAATCCCATTCGGTGAAGATCTGTGAACCCGCGCCCTGGGTGATGTTCAACCCCCGGGTGAGCAGCGCGGTGAGGCGGATGGCGGCCGCGCCGGTGGCCTCGTCCTCGGGAACTCCCATGGCGGGGGCGAACATTCGGGCGCGCGCCGCCCCGCGCGCCTCATTGGTCCAGCCCCAGCAGTAGTGCTGGCCCTCGGGGAAGTCCGCCGGGTCCAGGGTGCCGATCTCGGCGGTGTCCTCGAACTGGTGGAACTCGAAATTGGGCGCCCATTCGGCGCGGGCGCGGGCCCAGGTCAGCCCGTCGGTGAGGGAGACCTCGACCGGCCCGGCGGGGACGTCGAGGATCTTGACCGGCTGCTGCTGGTCATTGAGCCACCACGCGGTGCCGACACTCGGATGCCCGGCGAAGGGGAGTTCGACGGCCGGGGTGTAGATGCGCATCCGCGCCCGCCCTTCCGCCGGATCGTCCACCACCACCGTCTCGCTGAAGCCGACCCGGGCCGCGAGCGCCTGGTGATCGACATTCTCGACGGCCGCGCGGCGCACGATGCCGAGGTGATTGCCGAAGCGTCCGGCCGGGTCGGTGAACACGCGCACGACTTCGATTTGAGCGCCATCGCTTTCCGGAACGGTCATGCCACGCGAGCTTACCGACAGTTATCGATTCGCGGGAGCCGTACAACTGTCGAGCATGTCCGCCAGGGCGCTCTTCTCGGTGGGTTGCACGGTCAGACCCCAGCGCGCCTTCACGCTGATCCAGCGGCGCGCGTAATCGCACCAGTACGCCTGCCGCGGCTTCCACTGGTCGGGGGTCTTGGAGCCCTTGTCCTGATTGGCCTGTTTCTGCACCGCCAGCAGATTGCCCACATCGTTGGCGAATCGCTCGCGCTGATCGGCCTGCCAGCCGGACGCGCCCGAACGCCAGGCGTCCCCGAGCGCCACCACGTGATCGATCTCGATGTCCGAGGCGCGGAACCGGTCGTAGGGCAGTCGCTCCCCGCTGTACGGGTCGATCAGCGTGCCCGACAGCACCAGACACGAATTACTGTCTCCCACACGTTCTTCCGTGAGGTCGCGCTTCATCACCGCCTCGCGGGCGGTGCAGCCGTCGGGCAGTACCGGTTCGCCGCCGCGGCCCGACCAGCCGGGGCCGAAGGCATTGCGCTGGTAGGACTCCCAATTGCGGTTCCAGGCAACGGTGAGGCGGTCGAGTCCGGTGCGCGCCTGGGCGGTGTCCAGCAGTGGCGTGCCGGTGCTGCCGCCGATCGGGGCGGCGCTGGAGTCCGGGTTGTCGTGCCGGTCCAGCCACAGCGCCGTCGCGCCCGCCGCGACTACGAGCAGGATGACCGAGGAGGCCAGGAAGGTGCGACTGCGACGCCGGGCAGGGGTCCGGGAGCGCGGGGGCATGCGGGGGAGTCTAGGTCGGCATTCCGGGCCGACCCGGCATTGTTGCCGACCAGTGACCCGATTGCAGCAATCTATTGGCAAATAAGA
The DNA here is from genome assembly GCF_054782115.1 of Nocardia heshunensis. Classification (NCBI taxonomy): domain Bacteria; kingdom Bacillati; phylum Actinomycetota; class Actinomycetes; order Mycobacteriales; family Nocardiaceae; genus Nocardia; species Nocardia heshunensis. The sequence continues at coordinate 1,422,965 of NZ_BAAGTC010000009.1, forward strand.
AAGGGGCTGTACACCCGCAGGCGTACAGCCCCTTCCGGGGTCGTGCTCGAATCAGACGGTGGCCGGAGCCAGCGCCTCGGTGGAGGCGACAGCCTGGCCGACACCGGCCACGATTGCCGCCGCCCGCAACGCCTCGAAGATCACCTCGCGCGACACGCCCGCCTCACGCAGCGTGCCCTCGTGCGCCTCCAGGCAGTGCCCGCAGCCGTTGATCGAGGACACCGCGAACGACCAGAGTTCGAAATCCGCCTTGTCCACACCCGGATTGCCGATGATCTGCATGCGCAGGCCCGCCCGCAGATCGTCGTAGCGGCCCTCGAGGAACGCCTTGCCGCGGTAGAACACATTGTTCATGCCCATGATCGACGCGGCACCGAGCGCGGCGTTGTACGCCTCGGCCGAGAGCACCCCGGCCGCCTCCTCGGCGATCTCCCGCAGCGTGGTGGCCGAGCGGGTGGCCGCCGCCGACGCCAGCAGGGTGCCCCACAACTGCTGTTCGTTGAGCACGGTGGTGCGCGACAGCGAGGACAGGTTGAGCTTCAGATCCTTGGCGTACTCGGGTAGCGAGTTCTTCAGATTTTCGATGGTCACGACGAATTCCCTTGCGAGTGCTGGCGGTTGGAAAAAGGCTCGGGTCTTACACCGAGGCGGTCATGAGCTCGCCGGCCTTGATGGTCGGGTCGCCCTTCTTCCAGTTGCACGCGCACAATTCGTCGGACTGCAGGGCGTCGAGCACGCGCAGCACCTCGTCCACATTGCGGCCCACCGAGCCCGCCGTCACCGACACGAACTGGATCTCGTTGTTCGGGTCGACGATGAAGGTGGCCCGGTCGGCGACGCCGTCGGCATTGAGAACACCGGTGGCGGCGGCCAATTCGCGCTTGAGGTCGCTCAGCATGGGGAACGGCAGGGTCTTGAGCTCCTCGTGCTGGGCACGCCACTGGAAGTGCACGAACTCGTTGTCGACCGAAGCGCCGAGCACCTGCGCGTCGCGGTCGGCGAACTCGTCGTTCAGCTTGCCGAACGCGGCGATCTCGGTCGGGCACACGAAGGTGAAGTCCTTGGGCCAGAAGAAGACGATGCGCCACTTGCCCACGTAGTCGTCGCTCGAGATCTGGGTGAAGTAGTCGTCGGGCTGCTGAGCGTTCACCTTCGAGAGATCACCGCCGATGACTGCCGTCAGGTTGTAGGCGGGGAACTGGTCGCCGATGGTCAGCAGGGCCATGCTTGCTCCTCATATGTAGTCGTACCGATTGTGTCGAGACCTATATACGATTCTTGATCCTGGCCGAACTGCTGTGACAGGTAAACGTGATCGGTCGCACTACACTCATAGGCGTGACTGATCAGTCTTATCAGCCCACCCTGTCACAGCTGCGTGCGTTCGTGGCCATCGCGGAATACCGGCACTTCGGCACCGCGGCGACCCGGCTGGGCGTGAGCCAACCCACGCTATCGCAGGCCCTGGCATCACTGGAAAACGGACTGGGGCTCCAATTGATCGAGCGCAGCACCCGGCGGGTGCTGGTCACCGTGGACGGGAAACGGCTACTGCCGCAAGCCATTGCCACCCTCGAAGCCGCTGACCGATTTGTCGCATCCGCGGCAGGTGAGGGGATCGGAGTCGCGCTCCGGCTGGGCATCATCCCGACCGTCGCGCCTTACGTGCTGCCCACCCTGCTGCCCGAATTGCGCAGGCGAATGCCCACTTTGGTGCCGCACATCATCGAGGATCAGACCGCGCGGCTGCTGTCCGGCCTGCGCTCGGGCGTGCTCGACGTGGCCTTGCTCGCACTTCCCGCCGACGCCACGGGGCTGGTCGAGATACCGCTCTATACCGAGACGTTCGTGTTGGTGCTGCCGCGCGGGCACCAGCTCGCCGGGCGCTCCGATCTGAAACCCGCCGAACTGGACGCGCTTCCGCTGCTGCTCCTCGACGAGGGGCACTGCTTGCGCGATCAGACCCTGGACCTGTGCCGGGCCGCGGAGGCGCACCCGGGCGCGGTCGGCGATACTCGGGCGGCGTCGCTGGGCACCGTGGTGCAGTGCGTGGCAGGCGGTCTCGGGGTGACCCTGATCCCGGCCATGGCAGTCGGCGCGGAAACCGCCCGCGGCACCTTGGATATCGCCACCTTCGCCGCGCCCGCGCCGGGGCGCACCGTCGGGCTGGCGTTTCGTTCGTCCACCGCGCGGGGCGAGGACTACGACCTGTTGGCGGAGATCATTCGCGAGTGTCGACCCGACTGAATTGTCTGGTTGCCGCGATGACCGGCGTCCGGACATAACCGGCACCTGCGCGGTTGCGTCACCCCAGACCGTCTGAAACGCTCGGGCCATGCGGATTCACCATCTGAACTGCGGCACCATGGGATTCGGCCTGGTCGACCATTGTCTGCTCGTCGAGACGCGGGACGCGCTCGTCCTCGTCGACACCGGGTTCGGGGTGGCCACGGTGCGGCAGCCCGGAAAGATGCTGGGTGCCGCCCGGTTCGCGCTGGGACCGCAGTTGCGGGAGGCCGAGACGGCGGTGTATCAGATCCGGTCGCTCGGCTACGACCCGCGCGATGTCCGCCACATCATCCTGACCCACCTCGACCTCGACCATTCCGGCGGACTCTCGGACTTCCCCGAGGCGACCGTGCACGTGCACGGACCCGAATTCCGGGCCGCCACCGCCAAACCCACGCTGTCGGAGAAGCTGCGCTATCGGGCGGCGCAGTGGTCGCACGGGCCGAAGTGGATGGTCAACGAGGTGGAGGGGGCCGAGGAATGGTTCGGCTTCACCGCCGTCCGCGATCTGCCGGGGCTGCCGCCGGAGATCCTGGTGGTGCCACTGGCCGGGCACACCCGCGGGCACGCCGGGGTGGCCATCGATCACGGCAACGGTTGGCTGCTGCACGCCGGTGACGCCTTCGTCACCGAGTCCAGCGTTCATCCCGAGGAGTCGTTCACGCCCTTCGGCTGGAAGATGTACGAGACCGGGGCCATCGTGGGTGAGGCGTACCGGGCCAATCAGCGGCGACTGCGGGAGCTGCGCAAGCGCCACGGCGATCAGGTGACGGTCATCAATTCCCACGACGCGGGGATCTTCTCCCGCGTCGCGCGTACAGTCGGCCGATGACCGACCGGTGGGCACGGAAAATTCCGTTCGCGAGTGATCCGCTGTTCGTCTACGGGACCTTGCGGTTCGGTGCCGTACTCACCGAATTGATCGGGCGCGTACCGGAAATGGAGTCGGCCCGGCTGTTCGGGCGGCGCGCGGCCGCCCTGCCGGGGCGCGTCTATCCGGGACTGGTGACCGCGCCGGACAGCGTGACCGACGGATTCCTGCTCACCGGGCTCACCGCCGACGAATGGCGGGTGCTCGACGAGTTCGAGGACGACGAATACAACCTGGTGCCGGTGTCCGTCACGGCGGGACACCGGGTCGGGTACGCGTGGACGTATGCCTGGCGGGCCGAAGTGGCGGACCACGACTGGTCGGCGGCGGCGTTCGAGGCCGAGCAGCTGCCCCGCTACGTCGGCAAATGCGCTGCGTGGCGGCGGAATCCGGTCCTGTTCAGCGAGACTGTATGACGCGCGCCACACTCATGCGGTAGAAGTTGGACGCATGGATGTACACGGTAGTGATCTCACGGTGGCGGGTGCGCGCTCACAGGCGCTCGGAGATCTGCTGCGGCGCAGCGCCGCCCGGGTCCCCGACAAGGTCGCGCTGGTGTGGCACGAGCGCCGCGAGACCTACGCCCAGCTCGACACGGCCGTGAACCGGGTCGCGCACAGTCTGGCCGATCGCGGTGTGGCGCAGGGGGATCGGGTCGCGATCTTCGCGCACAACTGCCGTGAGTTCGTGCTGGTGTACTTCGCGTTGGCGCGGCTGGGCGCGATCTCGGTGCCCATCAACTTCATGCTCACCGCCGACGAGGTCGCGTTCATCCTCGAGCACAGCGGGGCCGTCGCCCTGATCACCGAGGACGGCCTGGCGCACACCGCCGAGGCCGCGGTGAAACAGCTGGGCGACAGCGAGATCCGGCTGTTCGGCTGGATCGATCTGGCCGGGCTGCCCGTCGCCGCAGGCTGGGAGGACGTCCGCGACTGGGAAGGCCACTCCGACACCGGTGCGCCCGAGGTGTTCGTCGGCGATGACGACCCGATCCAGATCATGTACACCTCCGGCACGGAATCCCGCCCCAAGGGCGCCGTGCTGTCGAGCCGCGCTTTGATCGCCCAGTACACCAGCGTCGTGGTGGACGGCCGAATGAGCGCCGACGACATCGAAGTCCACGCCCTGCCGCTGTATCACTGCGCCCAGCTGCACTGCTTCCTCACCCCCGACCTGTGGCTCGGCGCCACCAGCATCCTGCTACCCGGCCCCGACCCCGCCACCGTGCTGCGCACCATCGAAACCGAGCGCGCCACCAAACTCTTCTGCCCGCCCACGGTGTGGGTCTCCCTGCTCCGCCACCCCGACTTCGACAACTACGACCTGTCCTCGCTGCGCAAGGGCTACTACGGCGCGAGCATCATGCCCGTCGAAGTCCTGCACGAACTCTCGGAGCGACTACCCGGCGTCGGCCTGACCAACTTCTACGGCCAAACCGAACTCGCGCCCCTGGCAACCGTTCTCGCCCCCGAGGACCAACTCACCAAACCCGGGTCCGCGGGCCGCCCGGCGCTGAACGTCGAAACCCGCGTGGTCGACGACGACGATGTCCCCGTCGGAGTCGGCGTCATCGGCGAAATCGTCCACCGCTCCCCGCAAGCCATGCTCGGCTACTGGAACGACCCCGCCAAAACCGCGGAAGCCTTCCGCGGCGGCTGGTTCCACAGCGGCGACCTCGGCATCCTCGATGCCGACGGCTACCTCTCCGTCGTCGACCGCAAGAAGGACATGATCAAAACCGGTGGCGAGAACGTAGCCAGCCGCGAAGTCGAAGAGGTCCTCTACGAACACCACGACATCTCCGAGGCAGCCGTAGTCGGCATCCCCCACCCGCACTGGATCGAGGCCGTCACCGCGATCGTGGTGGCCCGCACCGGAACCGATCCCGATCACGCCGCCGTCATCGCCCACTGCAAACAACGCCTCGCGGGCTACAAGGTGCCCAAGTACATCACCTTCGTCGAGTCCCTCCCCAAGAACCCCAGCGGCAAGATCCTCAAACGCGAGTTGCGTACCCAGCACGCACATCTCGCCACCGAAGCCTGATCACTCGATCCGATCCACGTGCGCGATATTCGCGCGATCGCCGGGATCCCCGCTCGGGACCCCGGCGAACCAGGCATCGAGAATCTCGCCGAGCTGCGCCCGCGACGTCAGCCGCAAACTCAGCGCCAGCACATTCGCGTCATTCCACTTGCGCGCCCCCTCAGCGGAATACGCGTCCACACACAATGCCGCCCGCACCCCCGCAACCTTGTTCGCCGCAATCGACGCCCCGGTCCCGGTCCAGCAGCACACCACCGCCTGCTCCGCCCGCCCCTCGGCCACATCCCGAGCGGCAGCCTCACTGGCCCAAGCCCAGTCGTCCCGCTCCTGCGGCTCGAGCGCACCGTGCACACGTACCTCGTGCCCGCGCGCCCGCAATTCCTCCACCACGGCCGACGCCACCCCCGTGTCCTCGTCGGCGGCTACCGAAATCCTCATGGATGCAGTATCGGCGCTGAGCTCGCTCGCGGTGGCGACTCAGCGGTTGGCGGCGCGGGCCAACTCTTCGGGGTAGCGGGCCCCGGCGATGGCCTCGGCGGGCGCGGCCGCTTCGATGCGGGCCCGATCTTCGGCGGAGAGGGTGAGTTCGGCGGCGGCCACATTCTGTTCCAGATAGGTGCGGCGCTTGGTGCCCGGGATCGGGACCACGTCGTCGCCTCGGGACTGCACCCAGGCCAGGGCCAATTGGCCGGGGGTGACGCCCTTTTCGTCGGCAAGCGTGCGGAGGGTCTCCACGATCGACAGGTTGCGGTCGAGGTTGGTGTCGGAGAAGCGGGGGAGGCGGCGGCGGAGGTCGTTGGCCGGGAGGTCGGTGGGGGAGGTGATGGTGCCGGTGAGGAAGCCTCGGCCCAAGGGGGAGAAGGGGACGATGCCGATGCCGAGTTCGCGGCAGGCGGGGAGGATTTCGGGTTCGATGTCCCGGGTCCAGAGGGACCATTCGGATTGGAGTGCGGTCACCGGGTGGACGGCGTGGGCGCGGCGGATGCTGTCCACCGACGCCTCGGAAATGCCGAGGTAGCGGACCTTGCCCGCTTGCACCAATTCCGCGAGAGCGCCCCAGGTTTCCTCGATGGGGGTCTTGGGGTCGACGCGATGCTGGTAGTAGAGGTCGATGTGATCGACGCCGAGGCGGGACAGGGATTCGTCGCAGGACTGTTTGACGAAGGCGGCATCGCCGCGGGCGCCCATTGCGCCCTTGTCGCCCCAGACGATGCCGAACTTGGTGGCGAGGACGACCTTGTCGCGACGGTCGGCGATGGCGCGGCCGACGAGGCGCTCGTTGGTTTCGGGGCCGTAGACGTTGGCGGTGTCGAGCAGGGTGACGCCGAGGTCGAGGGCGCGGTGGATGGTGGCGATGGATTCGGCGTCATTGTCGTGGACGCCGTAGGCGCTGCTCATGCCCATGCAGCCGAGGCCCTGCATGCCGACGGTCAGTTCGCCGAGTTTCCTGGTCGCGATCATTCCTATGACGCTACGACTTGGAGTGTGCTCCAAGTCAACCGCTTCAATGGCGGTTCGGGAGGTGGTGGCGGAGGAGGACGGTGAGTTGGGTGCCGCCGTCGGTGAAGGGGAGGACGGATTTCAGGGCTCGGCTCTGGACTATGGCGCCTTCGATGATCGAGAGGGTGAAGCCGGAGAGGGAGCAGGCGGTGGCGCGTTCGATGCCGGCGGCGACCATGCCGTCGGCGAGGCGGGCGGTCCATTCGGAGAAGGCTTGACCGGCGGCGGACTGGAGAGTCGGGTCGAGTTCGTCGAGGGCGGCGGCCATCATGAACGAGCCCGCGCGGAAGTCGCTGGTTTCGAGTTGGCCGCGCCAGAAGCCGAGTAGTTCGTCAACCCAGGCGGCCAGTGAGGGCGCGGTGGGGAGGGTGTCGGCCATCCGGCTCACGTGCGAGTAGACCATGCGGGAGACCAACCGGGCCGCCGTCGCCACCAATTCGCCCTTGCCGGAAGGGAAGTGCTGGTAGAGCGAGTTTCTGGAGGAGTTGCTGCGTTTGAGCAGCTCGTTCAGACCGGCCGCGTGCACCCCGTGCTCCTGGACGGTGGTGATGGTGCTCGCGATCAATCGGGCGCGGGGTCCCGCAGTCATGCAACTTCCTCCAGCGCTTGTGTGAACCGATCGGTCCATGTTAAACCTTACCCTAGTGAACCGATCGGTACACATGGGAACAAAGGAACCTTCGCGAATGCCTGCCCAGATCGCCACCGCTACCCCGGTCGCCCACGCTGCGTTGCTGGGCCTGGGTGCCTACCGCCCCCGCCGAGTGGTCCCCAACGCCGAGATCGTCGACCGCATCAACTCCTCGGACGAATGGATCCGGACCCGCTCGGGAATCGAGGCCCGCCACTGGGCCGAAGCCGACGAGACCATCGTCAGCATGAGCACCGCGGCCGCCAAGGACGCGCTCGACGCCGCGGGCGTCACCGCCGCCCAGATCGACACGGTCATCCTGGCCACCTCGTCGCAGATGGTGCTCGGCCCGTCGGCCGGCGCGGTGGTCGCCACCGAACTCGGCATGCACGACACGGCCGCCTTCGACGTCTCCGCCGGGTGCGCGGGCTTCTGCTACGCGCTGGCCAACGCCGCCAACCTGGTTCGCTCCGGACAGGCCCGCCACGTGCTGGTGATCGGCGTCGAACGCCTCTCGGACCTGCTCGACCAGGAGGACCGCACCTGCGCGTTCATCTTCGCCGACGGCGCGGGCGCGGTCGTGGTGGGACCCTCGGACGCCGAGGGCATCGGCCCGGTGGCCTGGGGCTCGGACGGCAGCCAGACCGCGGCGATCAAGCAGGACAAGGACTTTCAGCAGTACTTCGCCGAGGTGGCCGAGGCGGAGGCGACCGGCGGCAGCACGGTGCGGCCCTACATTCGGATGAACGGCGCGGCGGTATTCCGTTGGGCCGTCACGTTCTTGGAGAAGGCCTGCCGCGACGCCCTGGACCAGGCGGGCGTGACGGTCGAGGACCTCGACGCCTTCGTCCCGCACCAGGCCAACGGCCGCATCACCGACGCGCTGCTGCGCGCCCTGCACATGCCCGAAAGTGTCGCTGTCGCAAGGGATATCGCCCAGACCGGCAATACCTCCGCGGCCTCGATCCCGATGGCGATGGAGCAGCTGCTGCGCTCGGGTGAGGCGAAGGCCGGGGACACCGCGCTGCTGCTCGGCTTCGGTGCGGGCCTGGCCTACGCCGGACAGGTAGTCCGGCTGCCTGCCATTTCCTGATCTTCAGACGGCCGGGACAACGAAATCCGTCGTCTCTTACAACGAAATACGAAGCGCCCCGCACACAGAAGTGTGCGGGGCGCTTCGGTACTGCTGGGTTCGACTAGACGCTGACGCCGACACGCAGTGCGTGCGGCTCGATCGCGCCGCGGACCAGGGCCCGCTCGTCGATGGTCTCGGCCTTGTACGGCAGGGTCGAGAGCGTGTCGGTCATCTTCGCGACCGGGTCGGCGATCGCCTTCGGGGTACCGAAGATGAAGGTCCACTCGTGCTCGTCGCTGACGTACGGAACGACGGTCTCGAACAGGTTGTGGAATCGCGTCCACGAGCGCTTCAGGGTCTCGTTGCGCCACATGGTCTGACAGCCGGCCTGCGCGGCGAGCACGCCGCCCTCGGCCAGCAGCGCCTTGCACCGGTTGAGGAAGTCATCCTCGTAGAGCCGGTTGTGCTGCGCGTCCTCGACCCGCTCATCGGGCAGGTCGATACAGATCATGTCGTAGCGCACGCCCGCGGCCTCGGCCTTGGCCAGGAAGTCCCAGCCGTCGGCGTAGTGCATCTTGATCGGGCCGTTCTGCGCGACCGCCTCGGCCAGATCGGCCTGGGTGTAGCCGTAGGGGAGGTGCTCGGCGCACAGCTCCACCTCCAGCTGGTCGATGTCGACGTGGTCGACGAGCGAAGCGCCCGCGGCCACCGACATCTGCGAGGCGACGCCCTCACCGGAACCGATGATGAGCACCTTCTCCAGCTTCTCGGCCAGCGCGTACCCCGGGACCAGCATGGCCTCGTGGTAGGTGAGCTGCGAGAACTCGGTGGACTGGCGATCGTCGTCGGAGAACAGGGAGATGCCCTGCTCGGTCTTGGCGATCACCATGTGCTGGTAGGGGGTGTTGGTGTCGACGATGGTTTCCGTCGTGTTCCACACCCGGGTCAGACCCTCGCCGACCGGCTCGTGGATCCGGCGCGCGGAGTGCCCGCGTTGGATGACCTCGATGTTCACCGAACCCGGGGACAGCTCCTGCTGCAGCAGCTCGACGGCCTTGGTGGCGCCGGAACCGATGCTGCCGCAAGTGAATACGTCGACGAAGATGTCGCCGGACTCAGGGTAGGTGTGGATCGAGGCGTGCGACTCTGCCAGCAGAGCCAGGATGGTGACACCCTGCGGCTCGAACTTCTTGCGCACGACATCGCAGATGGTCACCCCCGCGGCGACCAACGATTTTCGAAGCGCGGTTTCGAGTCGTTCCAGGTCGTCGCAGAGGTTGGCGTCGACACCACCGAACTCGGCCAGCACGTGCCAGCCGGTGAATTCTGCCGTGATCATTGGCTAAAACTCACTCTCGCTCAGCGCCAGTGACATGAACAGTCAAAGGCGGAAAACCGTTGAAGGACACCGACGAATAGCTCGCCGTATAGGCGCCGGTCTCGAGGATTCGAATCGAATCGCCGGCTCGCAACGTGGTCGGAAGGAGGACACGCGTGCGTTGATAGAGTACATCGTCGCCGTCACACGTAGGACCGGCTACGACAGCTTCGTCCTTCGGATCCGTGTCCCGATCGGTTTGGAATCGGTAGGCGATGTACTCGTTCTCGGTTTCGGCCATGCCGTTGTAGCGGCCGATGTCGAGGTATACCCAGCGCCGCCCGTCCGGCGCTACGCGAACATTCACCACTTCGGCATGGATCACGCCGGTGTTGCCCACCAGGGCGCGACCGGGTTCCACGACGAGAGCGGTGTGTTCCGGGAGATAGCGGCTCGCCGATTCGGCGATGGCCGCGCCCAGCTCCGCGAGTCCGGGAGCCGGGTCGACGTACGAAATCGGCAGTCCCCCACCGATATTCACCGCGGTGACCGGAATGTCCTTGACCGCCAGCGCTTCCGCGATGGCTCCGGCCTGCTCGATCCCGATGCCCCAGGCCTTCGGGTCCAACTGCTGCGAGCCGACATGGAAGTAGGGGCCGACGACCTGCAGGCCCAGATCCCGGGCGCGCACCAGCAGGCGGGTGGCCTCACCGGGCGCACAGCCGAACTTGGTGCCGAACGGCGTCTGCGACTGCGGGGCCGAGGACAGGAACCGGCACTCCACCTCGGAGCCCGGCGCGTGCTCGGCAATGCGCTCGAGGTCGTCCTCGGTGTCGAAGGCGTAGCGGCGCACGCCCGCCGCGTAGGCGGTGGCGATCTGCGAGGCCTTCTTGATCGGATTGCCGTAGCACATGACGGCCGGATCGACGCCCTGCTCCAGGCAGAGCTCGATCTCGCCCACGCTGGCGACGTCGAACTCCGCGCCCTCGTCATTCAGTAGCCGGATGATCTCCGGCAACGGACTCGCCTTGACGGCGAACCGAATTCGCGCTGTGGGTAGCGCGGCATGCAGTGCGCGGTAGTTCGCGCGGACCCGGTTCAGGTCGATGACCAGACGGGGCGACTCGGGCAGGTTTCGATCGGTCAATCTAAGGGAACTCTCCGTGGTTCGGTGGGCGAGCCGGAATTCGGCAACAGTGCGCGAGAGTATCAGCGTTGGGCCTCGGAAAACGAACCGGTGCTGGGTCGACTACATCACGCTATAGCCGCCTGGTCATGGCGGCGGCGCACGACGCCTTACGAGAGTATGACGCCGAGACGCCGCGGACAGCCGCCCGGCAGGTATGTGAACGAGTCCTTAACAGACTGTGAATCGGCCCTTGACGGCCCGCGCTCAGCCCGCGTGGACCGAGACCTCGTCGAACACCACTTCACCCGCGGCATCGGACTCGGACAGATCGACCACACCGTCGATCGACCAGCCGTGGTCGCCGTTCGGATCGTCGAGAACCTGGCGTACATGCCAGAAGCCGGGCCGCTGTTCCACCTGGAAGAGCTTCGGGCCCCGAGCATTCGGACCGGTCCCGATCGTGGCGTACTCGTCGAAATAGGGGCTCATCTCGGCCTCCCAATCCAGCTCGTCGCCGAGTTCCGCGAGGGCCTCCCAGCGATGCAGCGAGACCAGGTCCACACGTCGGAACATGGCGTTGCGCACCAGTACTCGGAACGCGCGTTCGTTGGCAGAAATCGGCCGCACGGTCTCCGCGCCGAAGGCAACCTGCTGGTCATCGGCTTCCGCGCCCGGATTGGTGAGCTGTTCCCACTCGTCGAGCAGGCTGGAGTCGACCTGCCGGATGAGCTCGCCGAGCCACTCGGTGATGTCGTCGAGTTCCTCGGTGCGCGCCTGCTCGGGCACCGTGCGTCGCAGCGCCCGGTAGGCGTCGGCCAGATAGCGCAGCACCACGCCCTCGGAGCGGGCCAGCTCGTAACCGGACACCAATTCGGCGAACGTCATGGACCTTTCGACCATTTCGCGCACCACCGATTTCGGCGACGGCTCGAACTCCGACACCCACGGATGCCCGGCCTTGTAGGTCTCGAACGCGGGCTCGATCAGCTCGACGGCCAGCGGCTTGGGCCAGGTGACCTCCTCGAGCAGCTCCATTCGCTCCTCGTATTCGATGCCGTCGGCCTTCATCTCCGCGACCGCCTCGCCGCGCGCCTTGTGCTGCTGCGCCATGAGCAACTGGCGCGGATCCTCCAAAGTGGACTCTATGAGCGAGATCACATCGAGGGTGTAGGTCAGCGACTCCTTGTCCAGCAGCTCCAGCGCCGCCAGCGCGAACGGCGAGAGCGGTTGATCCAGTGCGAAATCCCGCTGCAGATCGACCATCAGCCGGGCGTGGCGGCCGTACTGATCGGGCTCGTCGAGCTGCTGCACCACGCCCGCGTCCCGCAGCGCGCGATACAGCCGGATCGCCTTGAGGATGTGCTTGCGCTGCGCCGCGCGCGGCTCGTGGTTCTCCTCGAGCAGATGCCGCATGGCGTAGAAGCAATTGCCCTTGCGTGCGATCACATTCAGCAGCATCGAGTTGGTGACGTTGAACCGCGACATCATCGGCTCGGGCGCCGCGCCGACCAGCCGGTCGAAGGTCTCCTCCGACCAGGACACGAACCCCTCGGGCGGCTTGCGCTTGACGACCTTCTTGAGCTTCTTGGGATCGTCACCGGCCTTGGCGATCAGCCGCGCGTTCTCCACCTCGTGCTCGGGCGCCTGCACCACGACGGTGCCCAGGGTGTCGTAGCCCGCGCGCCCGGCCCGCCCCGAGATCTGGTGGAACTCACGGGCATTGAGTCGCCGCGTGCGCACGCCGTCGTATTTGGTGAGGCCCGTCAGCAGCACGGTGCGGATCGGCACGTTGATGCCGACGCCGAGAGTGTCGGTGCCGCACACCACCTTCAGCAGTCCGTCCTGCGCGAGCTTCTCCACCAGCCGCCGGTACTTGGGCAGCATGCCCGCGTGGTGCACGCCGATGCCGTGGCGGATGAATCGCGACAGCGTCTTGCCGAAGCCGGTGGCGAAACGGAATTCGCCGATGGCCGTGGCGATGGCGTCCTTCTCGGCCTTGGACGACATGTTCACGCTCATCAGCGCCTGCGCGCGCTCCATGGCGGCGGCCTGGGTGAAGTGCACGACGTACACCGGCGCGAGGCTGGTGGTCACCAGATCCTCGAGCGTCTCGGTGATGGGGGTGCGCACATACGAGAAGCTCAGCGGCACCGGCCGTTCCGAGCCGGACACCACGGCCGTCTCGCGGCCCGTTCGACGGGTCAGGTCCTCGGCGAAGAAGTCGACCTCACCGAGCGTCGCCGACATGAGCAGGAATTGCGCCCCGGGCAACTCGATCAGCGGCACCTGCCACGCCCAGCCGCGATCCGGATCGGCGTAGTAGTGGAACTCGTCCATGATGACCTGGCCGACCTTGGCCGAAGCGCCCTCGCGCAGCGCCAGATTGGCCAGGATCTCCGCGGTCGCGCAGATGATGGGCGCGTCCGGGTTCACCGCCGCGTCACCGGTCACCATGCCGACCCGGTCCGCCCCGAAGACCTCGCACAGCGCGAAGAACTTCTCGCTCACCAGTGCCTTGATCGGTGCGGTGTAGTAGCTGCGCTCGCCCTTGTTCAGCGCCGCGAAGTGCGCGCCCAAGGCGACCAGCGACTTACCGGACCCGGTCGGGGTGTTGAGGATGACGTTGGACCCGGTCACCAGTTCCAGCAGCGCTTCTTCCTGCGCCGGGTACAGGTTCAGGCCCTGCGAACTCGCCCAGTCGGCGAAGGTCTCGTACAACCAATCCGGGTCCACGTCGGATACGGCACGGTCGGGAACCAATTCGGACAGCTGCACGTCGCCCCACGTTACCGGGCGTTGCCGCGAAACCCGCTAACGACCTCTACCGCAGCGGCGGGTTCTCCGGCCCGTCGCCCTCGGTGAACCCGGCCGGCCCCTCGCTGAACCCCGACTGCTCGGCCAGGAAGCGCTCGAACTCCGCGCCCAGCTCGTCGCCGGTGGGCAGATCGGTCTCGCTCGCCAGCAGGCTGGACTGGCGTTCCTGCGCGGTGACGAAGCTGTCGTACTGGCGTTCCAGCGCCTGCACCACGGTCTCCACCTCGGAGTTGCCGGCGATCTGCTCGTTGACCTGTTCGCGCACCCGCGCGGCGGCGTCGGTGAGCGCGGCCAACGGTAGTTCGAGGCCCGCGTTCTCGGCCACGTTCTCCAGCAGCGTCTGCGCGGCCTCGGGGTAGGCGGTTTGGGTCAGGTAGTGCGGCACGTGCACCGAGAACCCGACCGACTCGTGCCCGTGCTGGGCCATCCGGTACTCGAGCAACGAGGACGCGCTGCCCGGTACCTGCAGCTCGCCCGGCCAGCGCTGATGGTCACCGATCAGATCCGAGTCCGAGGCGTGCGCGGTGACGCCGAGGGGTCGGGTGTGCGGAATCGCCATGGGAATCGCGGAAAGTCCGATGGTCCGGCGCACGCCCAGCTGTTCGGACAGCAGGCGCACCGCGGTGACGAACTTCTCCCAGCGCAGGTCGGGTTCGAGCCCGGCCAGCAGCAGGAACGGGGTACCGGCGGTGTCCTTGAGCGCCCACAGGCTCAGTTCCGGCTCGGTGTAATCGGAGAAGTGGTCGGTCTTGAAGGTCATGAGTGGCCGCCGCGAGCGGTAGTCGAGCAACTCGTCCATATCGAACGAGGCGACCAGTTCGTGCTCGAGGCTTTCCTTCAGGTGCGTGGTGGCCAGGCGCACCGCGTGTCCGGCATCGGTGAAGCCCTCGAGGCCGTGCACCAGCACGGGACCCGAGCCGTCGTCGGACGACAACTGCGGAGCCGGGAATTCCAGCTCGTACATTCGCGACTCGTAGTCCATCGCGTGCTCCTTCCTGCGTGGCCCACTTGCGCGACCAACTCTCATTGTCCCTCATGGGCATGACAGGTGTGCACCACCCGCACTCGGGGTGCAACACGCCGAAGCGGGACACGCATTCCCGACCCGGCCCCGAGCGGCGTGGCAATCGGTGTGAACAGCCGATTTTCGGCATAGTGGACAGAGTGACCGCGCCCTACCGAATCCCCATGCGCAGCTGGCAACGCAGGTCCGCACCGGCCGTGGGGTTCTTGTTAGTGGGCGGCCTGCTGGCCGGATGCTCCAGCTCCGTGTCGGGTCATCCGATCGCCGCGCGCAATCCCGTCACACCCCTGGCGAGTGCCGATGGCGGACTGGCCACACTGCTCCCGGACCCTTCGCAATTCCCGTCGCGCTACACCGCGATGGCACTACCCGCGGACACCGCCAAGCAGGCGGCCGATGATACGAACGGCTATCTGCCGGGGGCGCAGGTGGATCCGAGCGGCTGTGTGCCCGCGACACCGAGCGCCGGACCGGCCGTTGCGGTCGGCAGCGACGACGAGGCGCGCGCGACGCTGACGGTGGTGCTCACTCGATCCGACAAGCCGCTGTCCACGCTGCGAGATCAGTTGCAGCAGTGCGGGACCGTGCGCCTGGGGCACTCCGGGGTGACCACGGTGGTGACCACCAAGTCCGATCCGGCACCGCCGTCGAATGCCGACGACACGCTCGCGCTCACCCGCACGATCGGCACCGAGAACGGTCAGACCGGGCTGACCCGCAAGCTGCAGAGCCTGATCGGCCAGATCGGCGATGTACGAATCAACGTGACCTACATGACATCCGGGTCCACCTCCGACGGTGAGGGCCTCGACACCCTGTTCACCACCGCGCTGCGCAAGGTCCGCAAGGGCTAGACCCGGGGGAGGGGAGCCGACCCCTGCCCATGTTTTCGGCTCCCGGGCCCGATCAGCAGACCGGCAGCGGGGTATTCGAACCCGAGGACGAACCGTTGCCCGAACCGCTGGCCGAACCACTGCCCGCGGAACCGCTTCCGGCGGAACCACTGCCCGCGGAGCCACTGCCTGCCGAGCCACTGTTCGACGAGCCGCCGCTCGACGAACCCGGGAACAGCGAGGAGATCGGCGGGCACGCGCCGCCCTTGCCGACCACGTAGACGATGGAGCTCGAGGAGAGACCCTGCCGGACACCCACGGTGTATGTGCCGTCGGCGTCCGGGTGCCACGGCAGATTCGCGGCGGCGCCGTTCCCGAAGGAGGTCGGGGTGAGCGTGCCGATCACGGTGCCGTTGACCAGGAAATCGACCGGGTTCAGCTGGTCGGCGCCGCTGAGCTGGGCCTGGATGGTGCAGCCGTCGGCGACCGAGCAGACCTTGTCGCTGGTGAGGCCGGCGACGCTGACACCGGCGATGGATGCGGCGGCCGGACCGGCCAGCATCGGTCCGGCCAGCACGGCGAGTGCGGCGGCCGCACCGGCGCCGACGGCGGGCCGTCGAAGCATTCGATAGTTCGGGTTACTCATCGGGAATCCTCTCGGCGCGTTGAAGGGGTCGCGCCGGGCGGACTGTAACAGTGACGGACCGCTGATTTTCGCGAAATCGCCAGTGCTGCAACATGATTCGGTTATCGCATAACCGGGCAGCGGTTACTGCCCGGTAATCGCGTAGCGCCGCAGGAGCTCCGCGCCGAGCCGGGCGAGTTCGGCCCGCACCGACTCCGGCTCGACCACTTCCACGGCCGCGCCCCAACCGGCCAGCTGCTGCGCGATCATCAACGCCGTCGGCGCGGTGATGCGGGCCCGTACCCGGCCGTCTCCGGCCGGACCCTCCAGGACGCAGTGCCGCCCTTGCTGGTGGCGCAGCACCGGCGCGAGCGACTCCGGGACCAGCACGGTCGCCGAGAGCGTGGATCGATGCCGTTCGACCTCCTCCACCACCTCCGACCAGGCCGTCGACAGGTCGAAATCCTCGGGCCGGTCGGCGATCTCGTCGGTCGTCTCGATCGCCGCGATCCGATCCACCCGGAAGGTCCGCTGTCCCCGCTCGGTGCCCGCCACCAGGTACCAGATGCCGTCCTTGTCCACCAGACCCCAGGGGTCCACCAGGCGCGAGGTGCGCTGCCCGGCCCGGTCGTAGTCGAGCCGGATCCGGCGGCGGCGCACCACCGCTCGTTGCAGCTCGGTCACCCGTTCCGGTGCTTCGGCCTCGGCTTCGCCCCAGCGTGCCGGGTCCACCACGATCGCGCCCGCCGCCGCCTCGGCCTCGCTGCGGAAGGGCTGTGGCAAGGCGCGCAACAGCTTCCGCAACGCCGACTTGGTGGCTCCGGTGGCGGTGGCCACCGGTCCCAGCAGCAGGAACAGTGCCTGGGCCTCGTCGGCGGTGAGGCCGCTCAGATCCGTGCGCGCACCGCCGACCAGTGCCCAGCCGCCGCCGCGTCCCGGTTGCGGATAGACCGGAATCCCGGCCGCCGACAGGGCTTCCAGGTCCCGGCGCGCGGTCGCCACCGACACCTCGAGCTCGGCGGCGACCGCGGCCGCGGTGACCCGGCCCCGGGTCTGCATGAACAACAGGGTGGCCACCAATCGATCCGCGCGCATACCCGGAATTTTCGTCGTAAAAGTGCTCATTCGGTGAGCACTTTGAGCGCGATGATGAATACATACCGATCACCACCCCCTGATGAAGGAGACGACCGAGATGCTGCGCGGAATGGCGACCGTCAACTACTACGCCGACGATCTGGAGGCGGCCAAGGACTGGTACAGCGAATTGCTCGGTGTTGCACCGTATTTCACCGTGCCGGGCGGGTACTACGAGTTCCGGATCGGTGACTACCAGGCCGAGCTCGGGATCATCAACAAGAAGTTCGCGCCCGCCCATCCGGATCGGCCGGGCGGTCAGATCGTGAACTGGCACGTCGACGATGTCGCCGCCACCTTCGCACGCCTGCTCGAACTCGGGGCCACCGTGTACGAGCCGATCATCGAACGCGGCGAGGGGACCGGATTCGTGACGGCGTCGGTGGTGGACCCGTTCGGCAATGTCCTGGGCATCATGACCAATCCGCACTACTTGGCGATCCTGGCCGGGACCGGGGACGAATAGCCCTGGCGGATCGGTGAACCCGGGCTCTGCCCAGCCCGGGGCCGCCGATCAGCCCGCGGAACCGGCGGAACCGGTCGGCAGCAGGCCGCCGAAGGAGCCGCCGCCACCGGTGGTGGGCGGAGCGTTGAGGGCGTAGCCGATCGAGGCGGTCGAGCTGTCCTGCGCGGCGCTGACGGTGTAGTTGCCGTAGTCCGTCGGCACCCAGGTGACCTGCGCGGTCGCGGAATTGGCATCCCACTGGTCCTGGACCGGGACGGCATAGCCGACCACATTGCCGTTCACCGAGATCGAGACCTGGTCGAGGCGATTGTCGCCGGACACCCGGACCCGCACGTAGCACGGCTTGTTGGGCGCGCACTGCTGGCTGTCGGAGACATTGTCGACTCGGACCTGGTTGGTATCGGCCGAGGCGGTCGGGGCCAGCAGCGCGGGCACGGCTACCGCGGTCAGCGCGGCCGCCGCGGCGGTGAATGTCGTGCTCTTCATTGCACGCGATACTCCTTCCGGCACTTCGGATGACGAGTGCCGAGCCGGACTGTAACAGCGTGAACCGCTCGATTCGGGCGAAATGAAATGAATCCATTTCATCTGTGGGCCCGGTCACCGCGGCGCACCATAACAGCCCCCACCGACATTCGGGGCTTGCATTTCCCCGGGGCGCGCCGAGTACTCCACGGCTCGCGCGGATCTGCTCCGAACATCCACAGCCCCAGCAAATCCCGTGGTCGCCGACCCATCCCGGTCCGTGGCCCGGCGCACGCTCGACCACATGACAACGCCCACCGAACCCACCCCACCCTTCGAACCCCTGCCACCGCTGGGACCGCCGCATCTCGTCGAGCTGCCCGAGCCGGAGCCGCGCCTGCGTGCGCCCGGTGATCTGATCGCGGCGGTTCCGGCGATGCTCGGGTTCATGCCGGAGCGGTCGCTGGTGGTGACCGTGCTGGGAGCCGATCCGCAGTCGCCGCAGTTGGCCGTGGTCGAGGTGGTGACGCGGATGGATGTGGACAATCCGGGGCGGGCGGCGACCGGGGTCCTGGTCGACGAGGTCGCGAATGTCTGTGTGCGGCACCAGGCCACGGCGGCGTTGGCGCTCATCGTGGACGACCGCGCGACGCCGCCGGAGAGTCGGCATCCGGGCGTGCGCGGGCGCAAGCATCGCGATCTCGTTGCGGCGCTGGAACATCGGCTGGATGCCGTCGAGGTGCCGCTCACCGGGGCGTGGGCGGTGCGGGCCATCGGTGCGGAGCTGCCCTGGTGGAGTCTGTCGGACTCGGGCTCGCAGGGGTTGCAACCCGATCCGGCGACCTCGCTGGTGACGCTGCGCCATGTGCTGGAGGGGCGGCCACTGCGTGGCTCGCGCCGTGAGCTGACCGAGGTGCTCGCCGTGGATCCGGTCATGCGCGAGGCGACCGCCGCTGCCATACCCATCGCCCTCGCGGCCTCGGCGCGCCGGTCGGCTCGCCTGGCGGAGCACGGTGACACGGCACTCGAGCTGCGGCGCCAGATGTGCCGGGTGCTGCGGTATCTGGAACTCGTCGAGGCCGGTGCGCGGCTCACGTCCGGGCAGGTGGCCGACGTGTCGGTGGCCTTGCGCGACAAGGAATTGCGCGACATGACGTTCGCGTTCGTCATCGGCCCGCACGCACCGGGGGCCGAGGCGTTGTGGCTGCAGTTGGCCCGGGCGCTGCCGGATCCCGATCGTGCCGAAGCGGCCGCGCTGCTGGGCTATTGCGCCTATGTGCGCGGTGACGGACCGCTGGCGGGGGTGGCGCTGGATGCCGCGCTGAGCGCGGACCCACAGCATCGGATGGCGAATCTGCTGGAGTGCGGGCTGCGCACCGGCATGCGGCCGGAGCGTTTGAGTGAGCTCGCCGAGTCCGGCCGCGAGGCCGCCGCCGCGCTGGGCGTCGACCTCGGGCCGAACTCGTGAGGGACGATCAGCGGCGCGCGGAGTGCGCGCGGTCACCCAGGGAGCGCAGGAAATCCCAGGCGTCGGAGACGATCTCGTCGAGATCGGTGTGCTCCGGCTGCCAGCCGAGCTCGGCGACGGCCTTGGCGCTGGAAGCCACCAGCACGGCCGGATCACCGGCACGACGCGGTGCGTCGCTCTGGTTGATCGGCAGCCCGGTCACCCGCTCGCACGCGGAGATGACCTCGCGCACCGAGAAACCGGTGCCGCTGCCCAGATTGAAGATGCGGTGCACACCCGGCTGCGACTGCGCCAGCGCCTGCAGATGCGCCTGCGCCAGATCGCGAATGTGGATGTAGTCGCGCACCGCGGTGCCGTCCGGCGTCGGGTAGTCGGTGCCGAACACCGAGATGGACTCGCGCTGACCCAGCGCGGTCTGCAACACCAGGGGGATGAGATGGGTTTCCACCACACGGTTCTCGCCGAGCCCGGCGTACGCGCCGGCCACATTGAAGTACCGCAGGCTGGTCGCCGCCAACCCGTGCGCGGCGGCGTACGAGGTGATGGCGTAGTCGATCGAGAGCTTCGACGCCCCGTACGGGTTGGTCGGCAGCTTGGCCGCGTCCTCGACGATCGGCACCTGCTCGGGCTCGCCGTACACCGCGGCCGTGGAGGAGAACACCAGCCGCGGGGTGCCCGCGGCGCGCATCGCCTCGAGCAGCGCGAAGGTCTTCACCACATTGCCGTGCCAGTACTTCTCCGGCGCCACCACCGACTCGCCGACCAGCGATTGGGCCGCGAAATGCAGCACCCCGTCGAAGGATTCGGCCGCGATGAGCTCGACACCCGCCGTGGCGATATCGCCCTCGACGAATTTCGCGCCCGCCGGGACGCCGTCGGCATTGCCGGTGGACAGATCATCGACGACGACCACCTCGTGGCCGTCTTCGAGCAGAACCTGCGCGCAGACGCCACCGACGTAGCCCGCGCCTCCGGTAACCAGAAGCTTCACGTGTCAGACCAACTTCACCTGGACGGCATGCGCCATCTCGTCGGACAGTTCGAATCCCTCATGACCGGGCACCGAGATGATGACCGCGCCCGGCTTGGTCTCCACGGTGACGCGGGCATCCGGCACCACGCCCGCCTCGCGGAGCTGATTGATCGTCTCCGGATCGGTCTGGATGTGCTCCGAGAGCCGACGCACCACGACGGCCTGCGCCTGCCCGGTCGGCAGATCGCTGAGCCGGACCAGCTTCTCGTCGCCGCCGGCGCCGGGCTTGACGCCCAGTTCGTCCAGGCCCGGAATGGGATTGCCGTAGGGGGAAGTGGTGGGGTGGTTGAGCACCTCGACCAGGCGGCGCTCCACCTCCTCGCTCATCACGTGCTCCCAGCGGCAGGCCTCGGCGTGCACGTCCTCCCACGCGAGCCCGATGATGTCGACCAGCAACCGCTCGGCCAGCCGGTGCTTGCGCATCACGGCCACGGCCATGCCGCGGCCCTTGTCGGTCAGTTCGAGGTGGCGATCACCGGCGACGGTCAGCAGGCCGTCGCGCTCCATCCGCGCGACCGTCTGGCTCACCGTGGGGCCGCTCTGCTCGAGGCGCTCCGCAATGCGGGCGCGCAGCGGCGTGACACCCTCCTCCTCGAGGTCGTAAATGGTACGGAGGTACATCTCCGTGGTGTCGACCAGATCCTTCACCTGTTAAACCCCTTCGTCGGCACGAATTCTACCCATGCACGGCGGCATCACCGGGCGTCAGCTTATTTTGCGAACGCAGAGTCAACACCAAGGACAGACAGCGTGTTCCCTGCGGGTTTCCGGTGTGGCCCGGCTTCGCGGCCCAGCTTGCCATCCCGGTACGACAGCCTTGCGGTGTCGAAAGCCTCCAAAGCCTACGAACTCGCCCGACGCACTAGCGTGGCAGGTATGCCTGGCCTCGCACGCGGTGACGGAACCGTCGTCTGGACCGATCGGTTCCTCGACTACGCCTGGACGCCGGAACATCCCATGCGCCCCGCGCGGCTGCGCTTCACCATGGCGCTCGCGGAGGGACTCGGACTGCTCGACGGGGTGGAACGGCTCACACCCGAGGCGGCCGGTGAATCGGATCTGCTGCGCGTGCACACCCACGAGTACGTCGAGGCGGTCAAGCACGCTCAGCAACCGCCCGGCCCGCTCCCGGCCGCCCCGCCCTACGGCCTGGGCTCGGCCGACAACCCGGTCTTCCCGCACATGCACGAGGCGGCGTCGGTGATCGTGGGCGGCACCCTGGCCGCGGCGCAGGAGATCGCGGCCGGGCGCACCCGGCGGGCGGTGAGCATCGGTGGTGGCATGCATCACGCCATGCCGGCCTCGGCAGCGGGGTTCTGTGTGTACAACGATGTAGCGGTGGCCATTTCGTGGTTGCTGGACAACGGATTCGACCGGATCGCCTATATCGACGTGGACGTGCACCACGGCGACGGTGTGCAGCGCATGTTCTACGGCGACCCGCGCGTGCTGACCGTCTCGATCCACCAGCACCCGGCGACCCTGTGGCCCAACACCGGCTGGCCGGAGGAGACCGGCGCGGGCGCCGCCGAGGGCACCGCCGTCAACCTGCCGATCATGCCGGGCACCCGGGACCCGCTGTGGCTGCGCGGTTTTCACGCCGTGGTGCCGGGCGCGGTGGCGGCGTTCCGGCCGCAGATCATCATCAGCCAGTGCGGTGTGGACACCCATCGTGAGGATCCGCTGGCGGATCTGGACCTCAGCATCGACGGTCAGCGCGCGGCCTTCCTGGCCATGCGCGACCTGGCTGACACCTACGCCGAGGGCCGCTGGCTCGCCGTCGGCGGCGGTGGCTACGGGCTGATCCGGGTGGTGCCGCGCGCCTGGACACATCTGCTGGCCACGGCACTGGACCGCGACATCGATCCGGCCACCCCGACCCCGGCGGCCTGGCGTGAACAGGTCGGGCAGTACGCGCCCACCGTGGCCGCGCCCGAGACCATGGGTGACGGCGCGGACCTCGCCTTCGCCCGCTGGGACGGCCCCGGTGGCGGCCGCGATACCGGTGACGAGCGCGTCGACCGCGCCCGCCGGGCCCTGGACACATCCGTATTGGCAACGCGCCGGGCGAGTTTCGGCCTGCTCGGCCTGGATCCGGAGGATCCCCGTGACTGACCCCGCCGTCCCCGCTCCGCCGCTGCCGCCGGACACCCCGGGTACGCCGGTGAATCCGCCGCCGCCACCGGAACATTGGTTCGCCGATGTGCTGGCCTCCGACGGCGGCGTGGTGCGGCTGCGCCCGATCACGCCCGCCGACGCGCCGGAGCTGGAGCGCTTCCACGAGGCGCTCTCCGACCGAACCCGGTACCTGCGGTACTTCGGGCCGTACCCGCGCATGACGCCCAAGGACCTGTACCGGACCACGCACGTGGACTACCGGGATCGGGTCGGGCTGGTGATCGAGCTGGGCGAGGCCATCATCGGCGTCGGCCGCTACGAGTTCCTCGCCGACCGTCCCGGGCCGCGTTCGGCGGAGGTGGCGTTCGTGGTGTCCGATGCGCATCAGGGCCGCGGGCTGGGCTCGATCCTGCTCGAGCATCTGGCGGGCGCGGCGGCCGAGAACGATATCGAGACCTTCGTGGCCGAGGTGCTGGCCGAGAACAACGCCATGGTGCAGGTGTTCCGGGATGCCGGATATCAGGTGCAGCGCAGCCGCGACGGCTCGGTGCTGCACCTGGAGTTCGCCATCGACCCCACTGAGGCGCTGCAGTCGGTGCGGGATTCGCGCGAACGCGCCTCGGAGGCGCGCAGCGTCGGGAATCTGTTGTCGCCCAAGTCGATCGCGGTGATCGGGGCCACGCCCTCGACCAGCCGGGTGGGCGGCGTGGTGCTGGCCAACCTGCTGTCGGGTGCCTACCAGGGCCCGGTGTTCCCGGTGAACCGGCGGCGCACCGCGGTGCGCGGGGTGCGTGCGTATCCGACGGTGCGCGATATCCCCGACGAGGTCGATCTGGCGGTGATCGCGGTGCCCGCCACCGAGATCGGGTCGGTGCTCGACGACTGCATGGCCAAGGGCGTCAAGGGCCTGGTGGTGCTGACCGCCGGGTTCTCCGAGACCGGGCCGCACGGCTACCAGGCCGAACGCGACCTGGTCGACGCGGCCCGCGCGCACGGCATGCGGGTGGTCGGCCCCAGCGCGCTCGGCATCGCCAATACCGATCCGGCGATCGGGCTCAATGCCACCCTCGCCCCGATACTGCCCGGGCGCGGGCGGATCGGATTCTTCTGCCAGTCCGGTCCTTTGGGCGCGGCCATTCTCGGTGAGGCGGCCGCGCGGCAGCTCGGGCTGTCCACCTTCGTCTCGGCCGGTAACCGCGCCGACGTGTCCGGGAACGACCTGCTGCAGTACTGGGACGGCGACCCGGACACCGATGTGGTGCTGCTGTATCTGGAGACCTTCGGCAATCCGCGCAAGTTCTCCCGCATCGCGCGGCGGGTGGCGCACACCAAACCCATTGTGGCCGTGAACAGTGGCCGCAATGTCGCGCGGGTGGACCGGGATCGGGACCTGGACCGCTCGCTGGTGCGCAATCTGTTCGCGCAGGCCGGGATCATCCAGGTCGATTCCATCACCGAGCTTTTCGACTGCGCCATGCTGCTGGCCTATCAGCCCCTGCCGGCCGGACCGCGGCTGGCGGTGATCGGCAACAGCGCCGCACTCAGCTGGCTGGCGGTCGACGCTGCCAGCGGTGAGGGCCTCGAGGCGGGGGAGCCGATCGACCTGGGCCCGCAGGCCGGTCCGGCCGACTACCTGACCGCGGTGGCTGCGGCGGTCAGCGATCCCGCGGTGGACGCGGTCATCGTCATCTATTCGCCGCCGGTGCCCGCCGCCGTCGCTTCCTTCGCCGAGGCTATCCGCTCGGGTGCCCAATCCGATCCGGAGACACCGGTTCTCACCACCTTCGTGGCCGATCAGGGCATGTCGAACCTGCTCGCCACCCGCGGGCTGGGCGGCATCCTCGAGCGCGGCTCGATCCCCTCCTACGGCGATCCGGAGCGGGCGGCGCGGGCACTGGCGCGGGTGCGCCGCTATGCCGACTGGCGCACCCGGCCGCTCTCGCCGATCGTGCGCCCCGACGGGGTCGACACCGCGCGGGCGCGAGAACTGGTGACCGAGTGGATGTCCGACGACACCGGGCACTGGCTGACCGATCTGCAGGCGGCGGAACTGCTGGGCTGCTATGGGATTCGCGTGGTCGAGTTCCGGGAGGTCCGCGACGCCGACGCCGCCCTGGTGGCCGCCGAGGAGCTGGGTTTCCCGGTGGCGGCCAAGGCCACCGGTGAAATGTGGCGCAACCGCCCGGATCTCACGGGGGTGCGGCTGGATCTGTGGCGGGGCGACGAGGTGCGGCGCGCCTTCATCGATCTGACCGAGATCTCCGGCAATCCGGTGCACATTCAGCGCATGGCCACCAAGGGCGTGGGCTGTATGTTCCGGGTGCAGGACGACCCGTCGTTCGGCTCGGTCATCAGTTTCGGCCTGTCGGGCACCATCATCGACCTGCTGGGCGACCGCGTGTACCGGGCGCTGCCGCTGACCGAGGCGGAATCGGCCGAGCTCATCGACGCGCCCCGCGCCGCCCCGCTGCTGTCGGGCACGGTCGGTGGCCGCGATATCGGCAAGCCGGTGGACAAGGGTGCGCTGGCCGAGCTGGCGCAACGGATCTCGGCGCTGTGCGACGACCTGCCGGAGGTGCGGGAGTTGCAGTGCGAACCGGTGCTGGCCTCGCCGGAGGGCGCGGCCGTGCTGTACGGGCGAGTGCGGATCGGACCGGAACCCAACAGGTTCGACATCGGTCCGCGCCGAATGGGTTGAGCCAAGCCAAGAGCACAGGTTGAGCGGGCTGCCATAAGCGGCCCGGGACAAAGAAGCCACTGCTTCGGAGAGGTGAACGTAGTGCAGGTAAACCAGATCGAGACAGCGACCGCGCCACTGCGCGACGACATCCGGTTCCTCGGCGGGATCCTCGGTGACACCATTCGCGACCACGAGGGCGCGGAGATCTTCGACCTGATCGAGCGGGTCCGAGTGGAGGCCTTCAAGATCCGCCGCTCCGAGGTGGAGCGCAGCGCGGTGGCCGACATGCTCCGCGATGTCGACATCCACACCGCCATTCCGGTGATCCGCGCCTTCAGTCATTTCCTGCTGCTGGCCAATCTCTCCGAAGACCTGCAGCGCGATCGCCGCCGCGCGGTGCACCTCGCGGCGGGGGAGCCGCCCCAGGACTCCAGCCTGGCCGCCACCTACCGCAAGCTCGACGCCGCCGGCCCGGACGGTGACGCGGTCGCCGATCTGCTGGCCGACGCCCTGGTGTCCCCGGTCATCACCGCGCATCCGACCGAGACGCGGCGGCGCACCATCTTCGACGTGCAGGGCCACATCACCGAGCTGATGCGACAGCGGCAGCGCTACAACAAATACGAGCCGGAGTTCGCCGAGCTCGAGGTCGATATCCGGCGGCAGGTGTTGCAGCTGTGGCGAGCGGCGCTGATCCGCCTGGCGCGCTTGCGGATTCAGGACGAGATCGAGGTCGGACTGCGCTATTACGACCTGACCCTGTTCGACGTCATTCCGCGCATCAACGATCAGGTGCGGACCGCGCTGCGGGAACGCTGGCCGGGACACGATCTGCTGGCACGGCCGATCCTGCGGCCCGGTTCCTGGATCGGTGGTGACCGGGACGGCAATCCGTTCGTCACCGCCGAGGTGGTGCACCGCGCCACGCACCGGGCGGGCGCGGTCGCCTTCGAGCGCTACCTGAGCTCGCTGGTGGAGTTGGAGAAAACGCTGTCGCAGTCGGCGCGGCTGGTGCCGGTGACACCGGAACTCGCGGCGCTCGCCGATGCGGGCTACGACGATTCACCGCAGCGGGCCGACGAACCGTATCGGCGTGCCATTCGCGGCATCCGAGCCCGGCTCAGCGCCACGGCACGGCGGTCGCTGGGGGAGATCCCCGCGGACGGAATCGATGTCGACGCGCACCCGTACGCCGGTCCCGAAGAGCTGCTGGCCGATCTGAACGTCGTGGACGGCTCCATGCGGGCCTCGGGCGACGGGCTGCTGGCCGACGAAGGACTGGCCGCGCTGCGGGCAGCGGTGGAGACCTTCGGTTTTCATCTGCAAGGTCTGGACATGCGCCAGAACTCCGAAACCCACGAGCAGGTGGTGGCCGAGCTGTTCGCCTGGGCCGGAGTGCATTCCGACTACGCCTCGCTCGACGAGGCCGCGCGGGTGGAGTTGCTGTCGGCCGAATTGACCACCCGCCGCCCGCTGGTCGGGCCCACCGCCCAGCTCAGTGAGCTGGCGACCAAGGAGCTCGCGGTGGTCCGCGCCGCCAAGGTCGCGCTCGACGATCTGGGCCCGGATACCGTGCCCAACTACATCATCAGCATGTGCACCTCCGTCAGCGACATGCTCGAGGCGGCATTGCTGCTGAAGGAAGCGGGCATTCTCGATCCGGGCGACGCGAACACCCCGCCGTCCAGCCCGGCCGGGGTGGTGCCGCTGTTCGAGACCATCGACGATCTCCGCAGCGGTGCCGAGATCCTTTCCGCCGCCCTGGAAGTGCCCGCCTACCAGCGCCTGGTGGCCGCGCGCGGCATGCGGCAGGAAGTCATGCTCGGCTACTCCGACTCCAACAAGGATGGCGGCTACCTGGCGGCCAACTGGGCGTTGTATCGCGCCGAGCTGAACCTGGTCGATGTGGCCCGCAAGACCGGAATCCGGTTGCGGCTCTTCCACGGTCGCGGCGGCACCGTGGGCCGCGGCGGTGGCCGCAGCTACGACGCCATCCTGGCCCAGCCCGCCGGTGCGGTGCGCGGTGCGCTGCGGCTGACCGAACAGGGCGAGGTCATCTCCACCAAGTACGCCGACTCCGGCACCGCCTTCCGCAATCTGGAGGCGCTGGTCGCGGGCACGCTGGAATCCACCCTGCTGGACGTGGAGGGCCTGGGCGCAGATGCCGAACCGGCCTACGAAATCCTCGACGAGCTGGCCGAATCCGCGCGTGCGGCGTATGCCCGGCTGGTGCACGAGACACCCGGCTTCGTCGACTACTTCCGGGCCTCGACCCCGATCGCGGAGGTCGCCGACCTCAACCTCGGCAGTCGTCCCGCCTCCCGCAAGCCCACCAACTCCGTCTACGACCTGCGTGCGATTCCCTGGGTGATGGCCTGGAGTCAATCCCGGGTCATGCTGCCCGGGTGGTACGGCACCGGAACGGCTTTCGAGCAGTGGATCGGCGACGACCCGGCCCGGCTGGCCACCCTGTCGGATCTCTACCGCCGCTGGCCGTTCTTCCAGACCGTGCTGTCCAACCTGGCCCAGGTGATGGCCAAGGCCGACATGGACATCGCCGCCAGCTACGCCGACCTGGTCCCGGACAAAGCCCTGCGCGACAAGGTCTTCGGCATGATCTGCGACGAATTCTCCCGCACCGTCCGCATGCACGCCGCCATCACCGGCACCGACGAACTGCTAGCCGACAACCCGGCCCTGGCCGAATCCATCCACAACCGGTTCCCCTACCTCGAACCGCTCAACCAGCTCCAGGTCGACCTACTCCGCCGCCGCCGCGCGGGTGACACCTCCGAGCTCGTGGAGCGCGGCATCCTGCTCACCATGAACGGCCTGGCCACTGCTCTGCGCAACTCCGGCTAGGGAATTCGCGACCGATTGACCGGATCATTCGGCGGGGTTATCGTCTGAGACAGCCTGTCGAACGAGGTGGTCCCATGTTGTCCCGTCTGACGCGACGTCCCGCCGAACTCGTGCACACGAGGACCGACACCGGAATCCGTGACGAGCTGTCGCTGTTCGTGGCGGCACCGCCCGAGGCGCTGTGGGCGCTGGTCTCCGATGTCACCCAGATGGGGCGGTGGAGTCCGGAAAACGTTGGGGCGCAATGGCTGGGGCGCGTCACCCGGCCGGTCGTCGGCGCTTGGTTCGTCGGATTCAATCGGATCGGGCCGGTGCCGTGGGCCACGCCCTGCGAGGTGACGGTGGTGGAACCGGCCCGGCATTTCGAGTTCCGGGTGCACCTCATCGGCACCCGCTGGGGTTACCTGCTCGAGCCCGCCGAGGGCGGGACGACCGTGACCGAGTATCGCGAATGGTCCCATGGCGCACCGCTTCTCCACCTGCTGCGCCTGTCGGGCCCGATCGGCCGTCCGCGCGACAATCTCGCGCTCGACGGGCTGTACCGCTCCGTGTATCGCCTGAAGGCGTTGGCGGAAGCGGCACAGCCCGGTCCGGTCGATCGGAACGATTAGGTCTGCGACACCGGCTCTTTCGCGGGGGCCGGAGCCGCGGCGGGCGGCCCGGCCTGCCGCAGCGGCACTTCCACGATGAACAGCGCCGCGATCAGCCCGACCGCGCACAGCACCGCCGACCAGGTGAAGATGCTGTCGATTCCCGCGGCCACCCCGGCCAAATGCTCGTGCCCGGTGACCTGCCGGTTGAACAGCGCGCCGAACAGGGCCACGCCGAACGAACCGCCCAGCGTCCGGAACAGGGTCGAAACCCCGGATGCCGCACCGATGTCCTTCATCTGCACGCTGTTCTGCGCGATCATCACGGTCATCTGCATGAGGAATCCCATGCCCGCGCCCAACATCGCCATGTAGAGGCCCGCGGTGAACCGGCTGGTATCGGTGCCCATGGTGGCCAGCGCGATGCTGCCGGCCGTGAGCAGTGCGGCGCCCGCGACCGGGAACATCTTGTACTTGCCGGTCTTGCTCATCACCTTGCCCGCGATCTGCGAGACCACGATGATCGGCACCATCATCGGCAGCAGCAACAGTCCGGAGTTCGACGCCGAGGCGCCCTGGACGGTCTGCTGGAACAGCGGCAAGAAGCTGACCGCGCCGAACATGGCCACACCGACCACCACCGACAGCACCGAAGTGAGTACGAAGTTGCGGTTGCCGAACAGACTCAGCGGAATGATCGGCTCGGGCGCGCGGGTCTGCGACCAGAGGAAGGCGGGCAGGCCCAGCAGTGCCACGGCGATGACGGTGAGCACCTGCGGTGAGCCCCAAGCGTATTGGGAGCCGCCCCAGGTCGCGACGAGCACGATGGCGGAGATGGTGACGGTCAGCAGCGCCGCACCGAGATAGTCGATCTTCGCGTTGGGCCGTCGCGCGGTCAGATGCAGTGCGAGCTGGCACCACACCAGCGCGATCAGTCCCAGCGGCAGGTTCAGATAGAACGCCCACCGCCACCCGGCGTGATCGGTGACGAAGCCGCCGACCAGCGGCCCGCCGATGGTGGCCAGTGCCATGACCGAGGCGGTCATGCCCATGTACTTGGCGCGTTCCCGGGGCGGCACGAGTTCGCCGATGATGGCGAACGCGCCCGCGGCCAGCCCGCCCGCGCCGATGCCCTGCAGCACGCGGAAGCCGATGAGCTGATCCATGTTCTGCGCCGCCCCGGACAGTCCGGAGCCGAGCAGGAAGATCGCGATCGAGGCCAGGAAGTTGGGTTTGCGGCCGAACAGGTCGCCGAGTTTGGCCCAGATCGGGGTGGAGGCGGCGGTGGCGAGGGTGTACGCGGAGACCACCCAGGACAGCCGGTCGAGGCCGCCGAGTTCGCGCACGATCGTCGGCATGGCGGTGCCCACGATCATGTTGTCGAGCATGCCCAGCAGCATCGCCAGCATCACGCCCAACAGGATCCAGCGCACGTTGCGGGGTGCGGGAGCTGTGGTTGTCGAAGTCATGAACCCAGAAAACCATAACGACTAAAGAAATTCAATCAGTAAGAAAATTGTATGACTTAGGCTACTGTGGGTAGGGTGTCTCCCATGAGCGGACTGCGCGAACGGAAGAAGGTCCAGACCCGCAAGGCCCTGGCCGACGCGGCCCTGCGGTTGTTCCTGGAACGCGGCTACGACGCGGTCAGTGTCAAGGAGGTGGCCGAGGCCGCCGACGTCTCGGTGCCCACCCTCTTCGCGCACTTCCCGGACGGGAAGGAATCGCTGGTCTTCGATATGGACGCCGACCGCGAGTCCGCGGTCGTGGCCGCGGTCCGCGACCGGGCGCCGGGATCGACCGTGCTCGAGGGCCTGCGTGACGCGTTCCTGGCGTTCCCGCGCCCGCCGGAGAGCCTGGAGTTCCGGGCCTTCACCCGGATGATCGACGAAACCCCCGCGCTGTCGAGCTATTTCCGCAAGATGTGGCAGCGCCACGAGGGCGCGCTGGCCCAGGCCATCGCCGAGGACCTGGGGCGCGCGCCCGACGATGTGGCCGTGATCACGTTGGCGCACTTCGTCTTCGGCGCGCTCGATGTCGCCCGCCGCGGCGACGATCCGGCGGGCGACCTCACGCGCATCTTCGAGCTGCTCGAAAACGGCTGGGGCACAATCCTCAAGCCGTGAAGGCGTCCACATGATCGCGCACCCAGTCGGCATAGGTGCGCGGTGCGCGGCCGGTCACCTGCTCGATATCGCGGGTGACGGTGGAATTTCCGCCTCGGCGAACGAAGGCGTTGCCCGCTGTCGCGCGCTCGGCGAACTTCTCGGTCCGGCCCGCCGCGACCATTGCCGCACTGACCTGGTCGAGCGGAATGTCGGCGACCTCGAGCTGTCGGCCCAGCGCCGCGCCCAGGATCTCCGCCTGTTCGGGCCCCGACAGCGCCTGCGGTCCGGTGAGGGTGTAGATGCGGCCCGCGTGCTCGTCGGAGAGCAGCACAGCGGCCGCCACCGCCGCGATGTCGCGCGGATCGACGACGCCCTGCACTCCGGTGCCGGTCATGTTGGGCACCGGTTGACCGGCCTTGACCGGTCCGACCCAGCTCAACGTGTTCGAGGCGAACGAGCTCGGGCGCAGGATCGTCCACGCCGCCCCGCTCTCGCTGATCGCCTTCTCACCCGGCATGTGCCAGGTGGCGAACGGCCCGAGCAGAGGGTCGCCGGTGCCGATAGCGGAGAGCTTCACCAGGCGGGGGACACCCGCCGCGCGGGCGGCGGCGATCAGCGCGGTATCGGTGTCGGCGTCTTCGATCGAGACCTGTCCGTTCAGGAACGCCGCCTGTGCGCCGTCGAAGGCCGCGGCCATGGACGCCGGGTCGAGGTAGTCGCCCCGCACCACCTCCACGCCGTCGGGGAGCTGCGCGGCTTCCGGATTCCTGGTCACCGCACGTACTTTCACGCCGCGCTCGGCGAGCTGACGGACAATTTCACTTCCGATGGTGCCCGTGGCACCGGTGATAACGATCATGGCTATGAGCCTGCCGATCGACCGGCCTGCGGCGATAGGAAAAACCGGCACAGCCGCGACTGCCCCGACTGCCTAGAGTGGATGTGGTGACCACCGCGCAAATCCCGGCCCCGTTCGCGTCGACTCGCGGCATGACCGCCCCGGCTCCAGGCGATGCAGCGTCGACTCGTGTGCACATCGGTGCCCACACGACCACGTCGGGGCCGCGGCGGTCGGACGCGGCGCTGGTCGTGACCGCCGAGGATTTCGAGCGCCTCCTGCCACGGCCGGACGCGCTGCGTCCCTGGATCACCGAGATCGCACACATCCCGACCGTCCGGCCCAGAGCCACGGCGTTCACCCATGTTCCCCAGGCCGTGACCTCGATCGTGCTGCGCACCGAGGCATCGGGCCGCCGCGACGCGTTGGTGCTGGGCCCACGCACCCGCGCCACCTACGCCAACCCCAACAAACCGGCCGGTTGTACCCGAATTCGCCTGGCCCCCGGCGCTTCCCAAGCTCTGCTGGGTCTCCCCGCCGCCGCGCTCACCGACCGCGTCGCCCTGCTGTCGGACCTGCCCGGCCCCGCCGCCGACCTCGCCGACGCGCTGCTCGAACTCGATCCCGAGGACCTGGCCGCCTTCCTGGAAGCCGAACTCCCGCAACGCCTCCTCGAGGACTCGACTCGCCGCGATCACCGCCGCCTGGTCAGCGATGCGGTCGCCGCGATGGAGTCCACGACGCCCGTCGGTGAGCTGGCCAGCTCCCTCGCCGTGAGCGAACGGCAATTGCGCAACCTGTTCACCGCGGGAATCGGGGTGTCGCCCAAGCACTATGCGCGCATCACCCGGGTCCGGCAGGTGCTGGCGGCCGCCGGGAACACGCCCTGGTCGCACCTGGCCACCGACTCGGGCTATTACGACCAATCGCATATGACGGCGGATTTTCGTTCGCTGATGGGCGTGACGCCCGACCGCTTCTTCAAGGGCCGGGTGCCCGCCCCGACCCCTTGCCAGACGATCACCCGGCCGTTCGAGTCCTGATCCGAGGCGAGGTCAACCGCGCACGTGGAGCCCGAATCCGGTGCGGCCCACGGGCTCGAGCCCGTCCTTCAGCTGTAGTGACGGGATCTCGTAGTCGCCGAAGTTCTGCCGCCGGAACGCGATCGGCTCGGTCGAGTCCAGGGTGAGCAGGCGCTGCTCCCAAGCCTTGGCGACATCGGGAAAGTCCTCGGCCGTCATCCGGTCGGTGCGGTAGAGCACGAACGGCGGCAGCACCTCGATGCCCGGGTAGTAGAGGATGCCGTGCTGGATCGGGAACAGCAGATCGTCGATGGGTCCGTTGATTCCGCGTGCGGTGTAATGCGATTCGGGTCCGCCGACGGTCACCGACAGCAGGGCGCGACGGCCCGCGAGGGTGCCTTCGCCGAAGCGCTCGCCGTACTTCATGTCGTTGTGCTCTCCGACGCCGTAGGCGAAGTTGTAGGTGAAGACCCGGTCCACCCAGCCCTTGAGGATGGCGGGCATCGTGTACCACCACAGCGGGAACTGGAAGATGACGGTGTCGGCCCACAACAGCTTGTCGTGCTCGCCGCGCACGTCGGCCGACAGCGTCCCGGCATCGAAGGCCCGGCCCGAGTCGCGCGCGACCTGCAGCGGACTGGAGGCGTCGGGGCCGTAGTCCGCGGCGTCCACGGTCGCCTTCCAGCCCATCGCGTACAGATCGCTCACCCGCACCTCGTGCCCGGCGGTCTCGAGGGTGGCGACGGCGAGGTCCTTCAAAGAGCCGTTTAGCGACCGCGGTTCGGGATGGGCGTAGACGATCAGCGTCTTCATGGGAACTCCTTCGGATCGGATGCCTTCGATCCTGGGCGGCGCGGCGGCCGCCGTTCAGGGGCGCTGTTTCCGTCGGATCGGCGTTCCTGGTAATCACAGGACCACCCTGGTGGTCTATGTCCCCGGCAGACTGGGGTCATGGATGATCTCGCGGGCTTCCTGCGCACCCGCCGTTCCCGGGTGGACCCGGCCGCCGTCGGCATCCCCGTCGACCGCTACCGCCGGGTCGAGGGTTTGCGCCGCGAGGAGGTCGCGCACCTGTCCGGGGTTAGCGTCGACTATTACGTGCGCCTCGAACAAGGCCGCGCGACACAGCCTTCCGAGCAAGTTCTCGACGCGCTGGCTCGCGTCCTCGGCCTCGACGACACCGAGCGCGACCACCTCGACAGGCTCGCCCGCCAGCGCCGCCGCCGCACGAAGACCCCCGGCGGCCGGATCCGCCCGGAACTACTGCGAGTCCTGGACCTGGTGGCCGGCGCACCCGCGCTGATCATGGACCACCGCCTCGACGTCCTGGCCGGAAACGAGCTCGCCGACCTGCTCTACGGCCGCCCGGCGGCGGGCCTCAACACTGCCCGCCACATCTTCCTGGAGGAATCCGACCGCGGGCTGTACGAGGGCTGGGACGCCTGCACCCTCGATGTGGTGGGCCATCTCCGCCTGGCCGCCGGAAAATACCCCGACGACCCGCGCCTGGCCTCGCTCATCGGCGAATTGTCCATGGGCAGTGACCGTTTCCGCCGTCTGTGGGCCCGCGCGGATGTCCGTGCCCGCACCCACGGCCGCAAGGCCTACCGCCACCCGCTGGTCGGCCTCCTGGAACTCCACCAGGAAAACTTCGCTCTCCCCGACGATTCCGGCCTCGAACTGATCGTCCTGTCCGCCCCTCCCGGCAGCCCCGCCGCAGACGGCCTACGCCTGCTCGCGAGCCTGAGCGCGACCGATGCTCCCGTCCACGCGCTCGAGCCTGGTCCAACCGGTCCAACCCCGTTGGCGCAGTAGCTCGTTCAGCCGACGAACCGGCGGGGCGCTGGCGAAGGCGAGCGTGTCCAGCAGTTCGGCCAGCGACGGCTCGATGTCACCGCCGACGTACTCCTCGCCGTTCTCCTCGGCGAGCCGAGTGAGGTAGTCGGCCATGTCGTCGACGAGTTCGGTGAGCATTGGATCGTTGTCGCCGCGGTCGAGGGCGCGGCCGAGGGCGAGGTAGAAGTTCATGAGCGGCGGGTGGGCGAGCTGTTCGCGCTTGCGCGCCATCAGTTCCGGGATGCGGTCGGGGGAGTGGGCGGCCAGCGGAATCCAGCCGTCGCGCTCGACCTGGACGATCCGCTCGTCGACGCCCAGCGCCCGCAGCCGGTCGAGGAACTCCACCACCGGTGCGGGCAGGGCCACGCTGTCGCCCGCGGCGAGACGGGCGATCCGCTCGCGCTGCCGTTCCCGCTGCCGAATTTCGGCCCGCAACCGTTGATCGATCTCGGCGATCGCCGCGGCGAATTCCACCGGGTCGGCGCGCAGCAGGTCGCGCACGCGCGCGAGCGGTACCCCGGCCTCGGCGAGGGTGCGGATCCTGATCAGCTCGACCACGGCGCTCGGCTCATAGCGCCGATAACCGGCGTGGTCGCGGTCGGGCTCCGGCAGCAGCCCTTTGGCGTGGTAGTGCCGCACCGCGCGCACCGTGACTCCGGCGTGCGCCGCCAGTTCGCCGATGGTGAGCATCGAACCAGTCTCCTAGAGCCGCAGGCGGTTCGAGAGATTCACAGATCGGTCGGTGGCCTGCCGCACCAGCTCGGCGACCTGCGGCGCGTGGGTGACGACCAGTGCATGGGTGGCGTCGAGCCAGGTCACGGGGATATCCGGCCGCTCGTGGGTGAGCCGGTCGATGCCCGCGTGCCAGAGCCGATTGTGCCGTGGCACACGGCCTTCGCCGCTGTCACCGGCCATCGATGCCGCCATGATCATGCTGATCGGGCAGTCGATCCGCCGGTACAAATCGAGGATTCCAGGCCCGGCCACATCCAAATCAAGCTCGAGGCCGGACCGCAGGACATCGAGTTCGAGATTGAGTTCGAGGATTTGCCGCGCGTCGAGGAGCACCTGACGCGGCGTGCCCGCGACGGACTCCCGCAATGTCGCCTGGTTCTCCCACAGAGCCCGGAAGTCGGGCAGATCGGTCGCGGTGATGAAGGGCGCGGGTATCGGGTTCGCGCCGTCGATGACCACGAGTTCGCCGACCCTGCCGGGATTTTCGGCCGCATAGTGCACGATCAGGTCGGCACCGTAGGAGTGGCCCGCGAGGATGGGGGCACGCAGACCGCGCCGGTCCGCCTCCGCCAGCACGGCGGTGAGATCGCCGAGGAACGCCGCGAAGCTGTACCGGTCGCCCGCCGAGGACAGCCCGTGTCCCCGCAGATCGAAGCTCAGCACATCGAAGTCGGCGCGCAGCAAGGCGAGCAGGTCGTGCAATTCGGCCTGTGACGAGGTCAGACCGGGACAGAAGACCAGCGGCCGTCCCGCGCCGCCGCGCGATACCGGGATGCTGACGCCGTCGTAGTGAACCGTGAATTGCTCGGTGTGCGTTGACATACCGAGCATGGTGCGCGGTTGACCCTGCGTCAGGGTCAACCCCCGCGGTCACATCAGGGCGATGAGCGGCTGGGTTTCGCTTGCGGGATAGACGGATTCGATGAAGGCCGTCAGCCGGATCCGGGATTCGCCGAGGCGGCCGGTGAAGACGCGGCGCCCCGCGGAGGCGTCGCGCTCCTGGGTGGCGTCGGTGAGCTGCAGGGCGCGGGCCCAGGCGAGCAGGTGGGTATTGGATTCGGCGGCGGCCAGATCGGGGTGGACGGTGCCGCAGAATTCGGCTTCGGTGCCGGTGGCGTCGAGGCGTGCGCGGCAGTCCCACATCCAGCTCACCGGTGGTAGCGGTTCGCCGGTGATCTCGCTGGCGTAGGAGTTCACCAGCGTCGACAGGGTGTCGATGGCAATCATCGTCAGCGAATCGGTCACAGCGGCCAGACTCCCACCCCTGAGAGCGACTGGCCCGCAACCTGACTCGCTACCGCGTGTCGGTGCTGTTCAGCGACCCGGAAAGTCGGACATACCGCGCACGAAAACGCCGACCGACTCGCAAACCCGGAGGGGGACGTTCGGGTAGGAGTCGGTCGGCGTGGATCGGGCCAGCGCCTCGAAGATGGCCCGAAGAGTGGGGGTGGAGCCGTGCAGGGGGTTTCGGCTCCACCCGGGTGCGAACTGGCTTGCGGTGTTCGAACTAGCTGGCGTAGGCCCGCAGGCGGTCGGCGCGCTCGCCCTTGCGCAGCTTCGACATGACCTCGCGCTCGATCTGGCGGACCCGCTCGCGCGAGAGGCCGAAGAGCTTGCCGATCTGGTCGAGGGTGCGCGGCTGGCCGTCGTCGAGGCCGTAGCGCAGGCGGATGACCTGCTGCTCACGCTCGTCGAGGGTGGCCAGCACGGTACGCACATCGCGGTGCAGCAGTCCGGCGATGACCGCGGACTCGGCGGAGGTGGCCTCGGAATCCTCGATGAAGTCGCCCAGCGGAGCCTCTTCGTCATTGCCGACCGGCATGTCCAGGGATACCGGGTCGCGGCTGTGGTCGAGCAGATCGGCGATCTTGTCGACCGGAATGCCGGACTCGTTGGACAGTTCCGCATCGGTGGCCTCGCGCCCGAGCTGCTGGTGCAGTTCGCGCTTGATGCGGGCCAGCTTGTTCACCTGCTCGACCAGATGGACGGGGAGGCGAATGGTGCGGGACTGATCGGCCATGCCACGGGTGATCGCCTGGCGAATCCACCAGGTGGCGTAGGTCGAGAACTTGAAGCCCTTGGTGTAATCGAACTTCTCCATCGCACGGATCAGACCCAGGTTGCCTTCCTGGATGAGATCCAGCAGCGGCATGCCGCGACCGGTGTAGCGCTTGGCGAGGGAGACCACGAGGCGGAGGTTGGCTTCCAGCAGGTGCTGGCGAGCGGCCTGACCCTCGCGAACCAGGATCGCGAGATCCTTCTTCTTCGCGGCGGACAGTCGTTTGCTCGTCTCCAGCAGGTGCTGTGCGTAGAGGCCCGCCTCGATGCGCTTGGCCAGCTCGACCTCGTCTGCCGCCGTCAGCAGCGCCGTCTTACCGATCCCGTTCAGGTACACGCGTACCAGGTCAGCGGCAGGGCTTGCGGCGTCGAGGTCTTGTTCGCTGATGCGCACGTCAGTGGTGGCGGGGCTTGTCATGACTTGCCTCCTGGTCGGTGGTGTCTCGTTCCGTTCAACGGACCCGACATCAGGAAAGTTCCCCGGACGACAACCGGTAAACCGCGCTTGAGCTGCGGTTTTTACGGCGCACGTCTGAGAAGTTCCTGAGAAGCGCGTATCCTGTGGAACTCGCGCCTGCCGTCGGACGGGCCTGGGTGTCCGGGTAGTTGCCACCGTCGGAGTCCAACTTGCCGACGTACCAATCGATTACGTGTCATTCGTAGGTGAATGGGCCTTGCCCGGACGCCTTCCTTCGAGCACGAATGAAAACGATCGGCCCGGCCCGGGCATTCCCGGGCCGGGCCACATCGATACTCGGGCGACACGTGATCGTGACGGACCTCACCGCCGGTCAGCGCCGGATTTCCGGCGGAACCTCGACTCAGCGCGGATGGATGAGCCCGTGGCGGACCAGTCCCGCCACCACGCCGATCACAGCGCTCTCGAACTCCGGGGTGGCGGCATCGCCGGTCTCGCCGAAGGCCAGCAGCTCCACCAGCTCCCGCAGCGGCAGGCCGTCCGGGCGCATCCCGGCCAGGAGCGCGGCGGTGGTGTCGTCGACCTCGTGCTGCCAGCGCGGGCCGTCGCCGCGGTGCAGCCGAACCACCCGCTGCTCCCAGCCTTCCGCGCCGGGAAGCGAGACGCGCTCGAGCGCGGTGGCCGGATCGACCTCGTAGCGGGCGTCGAGGATGAGGTCCGCATCGGCGGCCGCGGCGCGCAGCCAGGCCGAGCGCTCGAAGTAGGCCAGCGCCTCGGGACCCAGCGGGTCGTCGAAGCCGTGCGTCAGGTCCTCGGCGAGCAGTTCGGTCGGGCCGTCGATGGCGCGCAGATAGACGAATCCGAATCCGATGCCCTCCACCCCGGATTCGTCGAAGGCGTCGAGCCAGAGTTCGGCGCGGGCCTGGGCGGCCCCTTCGCGCGGGTCGAGTCCGGCGTCGCGCAACCAGGTTCCGACATAGAGGGCGGGGTCGGCGATGTCGCGCTGCACGATCCAGGCGTCGATGCCGTGGTCGGGCAGCCAGCTCGCGACGCGGGCGCGCCAGTCCTCTCCCTCGAGGTGTACCCAGGAGGCGAGCAGCGCGGCGGTGCCGCCGGGGTTCAGCAGTTCCGGAATGCCGGAGATGACGAGTTCGCTCGCACCGTCGAGGGCCAGCCCGGAGTCCCGGTAGGTGTGCTCGACGCGGGCCGGGCCGACCACGAACGGGGGATTGGCCACGATCTGGTCGAAGCGGCGGCCGGCGACCGGTTCGAACCAGGAGCCTTCCAGCAGTTCGATATCCAGATCATTGAGTGCCGCGCTGGCCTCGGCCAGCCACAGCGCGCGCTGGTTCACGTCGGTGCCGGTGATGCGGCTGCCGTAGGACGCGGCGTGCACGGCTTGAACTCCGCAGCCGGTGCCGAGATCCAGCACGGTGCCGGTCTTGCGGGTCGGGGTGGCGCGCAGCAGCGACAGTGACGCCTGACCGACGCCGAGCACGTGATCGGTGTCGAGGGCGCGGCGGCGCATGGAGTCGTCGAGGTCGGACAGCCCCCAGCGCGTGCCGTGACCGAGATCGAGGGGCCGCAGGTCCAACGCCGCGCGAATCTCGTTGCCGTCGTGTTCCAGCAGGCCCGCGGCGACGGCGCGGTCGATGCTCACGGGTGAGAGGGCCGCTGCCGCTTCGGCTTCGGTGACGGGATCGCCGAGCAGCAGCAGACGCACGAGCGTGCCGAGCTCGCCGAGATCGGCGGCGGCACGGCGGACGGGGACGGGTTCGCCGCGACCGAGGGCGGCGTGGGCGTCGTCGCCGAGCGCCTCGAGCAAGGTGTCCGCGTCGTAGCGGACGCGGGTCAGCGCCGCGCGTAGGTCGGGCGCGAGGTCGGCGAGCAGTGACGAGGTGGTCGTCTGGTTCGTCGGCATAACTGGGAACTCTGCCACCGCAACCGATGGGCATCCGTCGGCGGCCCCGATTCCGGGAAGGCAACCGGTTGGTAGCTGGCCACCCGAGGCCATGAATTTCAGCTCACTTATCCATGAATTTGCGATCTCACCTGCGGTTATTCGCCCCGCTCGCAACGATATTGATTGCTAGTGTGACCTGGATCACCAGGAGGTATCGCAGTTGACAACTGAAACCCAGACCGGTGGACCGTCTCCCGATTGGTCCGAGGTCTACGACAGTCCCGAGTTCCAGCGTCTGCGTTCGCGCTTCCGGCGCTTCGTCTTCCCCATGACCGCCCTGTTCCTCGCCTGGTACGCGCTCTACGTGCTGCTGGCCGACTACGCGCACGGCTTCATGTCGCACAAGGTGGGCGGGAACATCACCGTGGGCCTCATCTTCGGCCTGCTGCAGTTCCTTTCGACCTTCGTCATCACCGGCCTCTATGTCTGGTACGCCGATCGCAAGCTCGATCCGGCCGCCGAGGCGATCCGCGCCGAACTGGAAGGAGAGGCGCAGTGAACCTCTATCTGGCAGCCGGGGTCGAGGGCAGCCGCCCCGGACTCAACATCACCATCTTCGCCATCTTCGTGGTCATCACCCTCGGCATCGTGGTGTGGGCCAGCCGCGACAACCGCACGGCCGCCGACTATTACGCCGCCGGGCGCGCGTTCTCCGGACCGCAGAACGGCATCGCCATCTCCGGCGACTACCTCTCCGCGGCCAGCTTCCTGGGCATCGCCGGGGCCATCGCGGTGTACGGCTACGACGGCTTCCTCTATTCCATCGGGTTCCTGGTGGCGTGGCTGGTGGCCTTGCTGCTGGTCGCCGAATTGCTGCGCAACACCGGCAAATTCACCCTGGGCGACGTGCTGGCCTTCCGGATGCGGCAGCGGCCGGTGCGAGCGGCGGCGGCCACCTCCACGCTGGCGGTGAGTCTGTTCTATCTGCTGGCCCAGATGGCGGGCGCGGGCGTGCTGATCTCGCTGCTGCTGGGCGTATCCAGTTCGGCGGGACAGAATCTCGTGATCGCCGTGGTCGGCGCGATCATGATCGTCTACGTGCTCGTCGGCGGTATGAAGGGCACCACCTGGGTGCAGATCGTCAAGGCGGTGCTGCTGATCGCGGCGGCCGCGGCCATGACGGTGTGGGTGCTGGGGCGCTACGACTTCAACCTGTCGAATCTGTTCGCCGATGCGGTGAACCACGGCGGCAAGACCGGCGCGAAGCTGCTCGAGCCCGGCTTCAAGTACGGCAAGAACGGCACCACCAAGCTCGACTTCCTTTCCCTCGCACTGGCTCTGGTGTTGGGCACCGCGGGGCTGCCGCACGTGCTGATGCGGTTCTATACGGTGCCGACGGCCAAGGAGGCGCGCCGCTCGGTGGTATGGGCGATCGGACTGATCGGCGTCTTCTATCTGTTCACACTGGTGCTGGGCTATGGCGCGGCGGCGTTGGTCGGGCCGGAGAAGATCGCCAAGGCGCCGGGCAAGGAGAACGCGGCCGCCCCGCTGCTGGCCCTGGAGCTGGGCGGGCCGGTGCTGCTGGGATTCGTTGCGGCCGTGGCGTTCGCGACGATTCTGGCCGTGGTGGCCGGGCTGACGATCACCGCGTCGGCGTCCTTCGCGCACGATGTCTACGCCAATGTGTTCAAGCGCGGACAGGCCGATGGCAAGGGTGAGGTGCGGGTCGCGCGGATCACCGCCGTGGTGATCGGGGCGGTGGCGATCGTGGGCGGCATTCTGGCTAAGAATCAGAATGTGGCGTTCCTGGTGGCGCTGGCGTTCGCGGTCGCCGCCTCGGCAAACCTGCCGACCATCCTGTATTCGCTGTTCTGGCGGCGCTTCAACACCGCGGGCGCGCTGTGGAGCATCTACGGCGGGCTGGCCGTCACGATCGTGTTGATCGTGTTCTCCCCGGCGGTCTCCGGAGCGCCCACCGCCATGATCAAATCCCAAGACTTCCACTGGTTCCCGCTCTCGAACCCGGGTCTGGTGTCCATCCCGGTTTCGTTCGCTCTGGGTTGGCTGGGAACGATCTTGTCGAAGGAAAGCGACAATGCCAAGTATGCCGAGATGCAAGTGCGGTCGCTGACCGGCGTCGGAGCCGAAAAGGCTGTGCAACAGTAAAGTCCGATTAAAATGGCGAAAAGTTAGCTGAAAGGCGTTTCAGAATTTCAAGATCAACAATTTGAAGATCAAAAATACTGGCCCGCAACGAGGTTGGGCTGTGTATGCTACTGATCATGCACAGCCCCACTACGAGGTGGGATGACGGCAAGGCGGTGTCGTATTGGACGTCAACAGGCTTCGGATGCGCAGAGCGACTGCTATTGCAATCGCTTTCGGTGTTCTGGCTTTGATGATCTCAGGCGCGTTGGATCGATTGTTGCTGGGTGTTTTCATAGCCGGCGGTTTGACGCTCGGCTGGGTTAATGCCCGGCTCACCTGGATGTCGATCGTGCGCATCACCGATGCGGAAACACCCAGCAAACAAAAGCTGGCGTTGTCCTCGGCATCGCGCCTCCTCATTCTGACCGGATTGTCGATTCTGGTGGCGTTTCTGACTCGGCCCAACGGCGTCGGAATCTTCTTCGGGCTGGCCCTCTTTCAGTTGATCCTGGTGCTGCATACCGCACTGCCCGAGGTGAAAGGGCTCCGACAGCAATCATGAGCATCTCCGTTGCTTCCCTCGCCCATTTGTCGGCACCGACAGTGCTGGCCGCCGAGGATTCCTCGGGGGACTCCAAGATTCACGTCGGTGACCATGCCCAGGCGCAGCTCTGGGGCCTGACCTTCAATGTGGACACCATCGTGTCCACCTCGGTGGCCGCGGTGATCGTGCTGGGCCTGGCCTTCTACCTGCGGGCCAAGATCACCTCCGGGGTGCCGAACGGCGTGCAGCTGTTCTTCGAGGCCGTCACCGTCCAGATGCGCAATCAGGTGGAGACGGCGATCGGGATGAAGATCGCGCCGTTCGTGCTGCCGCTGGCGGTCACGCTGTTCACCTTCATCCTGTTGTCGAACTGGTTGTCGGTCTTGCCCGTTCAGTACGGTTCGGGCGAATTGATCGCGCCGCCGGCCTCCGACTTCAACTTCACGCTCTCGCTGGCGCTGTTCGTGTTCCTCTTCTACCACGCCGCCGGTGCCTACCGGCGCGGGCCGGGCGGGCACATCAAGCAGTTGCTCAAGGGTCACACCGGCTGGGGCCCCATGGTTTTCATCAATGTGGTCGAGGAAATCGCCAAACCGCTGTCGCTCTCGCTGCGACTTTTCGGCAACATGTTCGCGGGCGGCGTCATGGTTTCGGTGATCACGTTGTTCCCGTTCTGGATCAGCTGGGGTCCGAATGCCCTCTGGAAGATCTTCGACCTGTTCGTCGGAGCCATTCAGGCATTCATCTTCGCCCTGCTGACCATCCTCTACTTCAGCCAGTCGATGTCGCTGGAGAGTGAAAACCACTGAGCGACTTCAGTCGTTCAGCGCAATAACCCTTTGTATAAGGAAGTGAAAAATGGCTGACCCAGCAACCGCGAGTATCGTCCAGGGCGCTCTTATCGGCGGCGGCATCATTCTGGCGGGCGGTGCCATCGGCGCGGGTATCGGTGACGGATTGGCCGGTGCCGCATTGATCAACGGTGTCACCCGGCAGCCGGAGGCCGAAGGCCGCCTGCGCGTCAACTTCTTCCTGACCGTCGGTCTGGTCGAAGCGGCGTACTTCATCAATCTAGCGTTCATGGCCCTGTTCGTATTCGCTACTCCCGGTAAGTAGACGGCATCATGTCTCCCAGAACGGATGTGGAGGCCGCGGGGAACTTCCTGGTTCCCAACGGCACTTTCTTCGCCGAGTTATTGATCTTCCTGATCGTGCTCGCGGTCATCTGGTTCTTCGTGGTTCCGCCGATACGAAAGGTGTTGGCGGAGCGGGAGGCACGCGTCGAGGTCACGACGGCCACCGCCAAGGAGGCGAGCGAAACGTTCGCCGAAGCCGAGGCGCGCTACGAATCCGCACTCGAGAAGGCCCGCAACGAAGCGGCCGACATCCGGAATGAGGCACGGGCGCAAGGCCGGGCCATTCTCGAGGAGATGCGTGGCGAAGCGCAGAAAGAGGCCGACCAGATCGTGGCCGAGTCCACGGCGCACCTACGCGCCGAGGCCGACCAGGTGGCCGCCGAACTACGCGAATCCGTCGAACCACTCGCACAGAACCTGGCCGGCCGGGTTCTCGGCGGGAACGATCGTGCCCGGACCAGTGCGGGCCAGCAGAGAGGACGGGGGTCCGCATGATCCTCAACCATGCCCTACTCGCCGAGGGTTACAACATCACCTTCAATTGG
The DNA here is from genome assembly GCF_054782115.1 of Nocardia heshunensis. Classification (NCBI taxonomy): domain Bacteria; kingdom Bacillati; phylum Actinomycetota; class Actinomycetes; order Mycobacteriales; family Nocardiaceae; genus Nocardia; species Nocardia heshunensis. The sequence continues at coordinate 1,467,230 of NZ_BAAGTC010000009.1, forward strand.
CCCGTCTTCTTCAGTCAGCTGTTCGGGTTCGCGGTGATCGTCTGGTTCTTCGCGAAATACGTTGTGCCGCCGCTCAAGCGGATCATGAACAACGCGCAGAACCAGATTCGCCGCCAGCTGGAGGAGAGCGAGGCGGCCGCCGACCGCCTGGCCACCGCCAAGGCCGCCTACGACAATGCCGTGGCCGAGGCCCAAGCCGAACTCCTGCGCATGCGCGAGGAGGCTCGCGTCGACGCCGATCGCATCATCGCCCAGATGCGGGAGGCCGCCGCGGCCGAGGTGGAGCGGGTCCGCAAGCAGGGCCGCGATCAGATCCTGCAGTACCGCAGGCAGATGATTCGCGACCTGGAAACGGATCTGGCGGCCGCCATGCTGGCGCTCACCGAGGAGAAGGTGCGCGAACAGCTCGGCTCGCCGCAACAGCGGGCGGACAGCATCGACAGGTTCCTGGAGGATCTGGAGGCGCTGGCCAATTCCGGTGAGGCGCGGCGGGAGCCGCAGACCGAGCGGAAGTAACCAACTCTCGGGACTCTCAGGGGTTCCCCCTGAAACCCCGAATACGCTGAAACCCCGGATACTGTCCGGGGTTTCAGCGTGTCAGGGGTGGCCCTCAGTTTGTCAGGCGGGTTTGCGGCTGGTCAGGCAGTAGGGCTGGCCGGCCGGGTCGGCCATGACGATCCAGTGCTTGCCGCGGTCGGTGCGGTGGGCGCCGAGGGATTCGTGCCAGGCGGCGGTGGCGTCGATATCGGTGCAGGCGAGGTCGGGATGCGCTGTGGTGGAGCGGGTTTCGCCGAGGCGCTGCAGCAGGAAGTCGATTGGGAGCTCCGGGCGGGCGGACAGGCGGGAGAATTCCGGGAAGGTGCTCGGACGCCACGCCCAGCCGGTCAGATCGGTCCAGAAGCGGGATTCGATGTCGTAGTCGCTGTCGCCGATGTCCAGACAGATCTGGTCCAGGCGGCTGCGGTCACCGGCCGGGCCCACGACCGTCGGGGTGAGTTCGCCCGCCGAGTCGTGAAAGGGTGTGAAGCAGAACGGCATTCCGGCGGGGGAGCGCAGCACCGCGTAGCCGATGCGCGAGGTGAGGATGTAGTCCGCGGCCAGGGTGGCGCCGAGCCCGACGGCGTGGTCGGTGGCCGCCGAGACGTCGTCGACGTCGAGGTCCAAATGAATGCGCGCCGGGCCGTCGATGGACTGCATCTTGACGGTGGCCGCGCCGGATTCCGGCAGCAGCGTGAGGAATTCGTCACGCTCGCCGCGGCGCGGCGACAGCGTGGTGCCGGTCACGGCCGTCCAGAATTCGGTGGCGGCGTCGAAGTGTGCGGCGGGCCGGTCCAGGAAGGCCCACACCCAGCGAATCATCATGCTGTCTCCAGGGTTTCGCGTTTGCGGAAGGTCTTGCGGTAGGCCAGCGGCGGCACCCCCAACTCGAGGCGCATGTGGTGGCGCAGCGATGCGGAGGTGCCCATGCCCGCGCTGCGCGCCACCTCGTCGATCGGCAGGTCGGTGGTCTCGAGCAGATGTCGGGCGTGCCGCACCCGCTGCTGCAGGATCCACGCGCCCGGCGCCATTCCGGTCTCGGCCTTGAACCGGCGGGTGAAGGTCCGCACGCTCATATGAGCATGCGCGGCAAGCGAGTTCAGGTCCAGTTCCCGATCCAGATGATCCAGCGCCCAGCGGCGTGTCGGGGCCGTGCCGTCGCTGCCGGACTCCGGCACCTGCCGTTCGATGAACTGCGACTGCCCGCCGTCGCGCCACGGCGGGACCACGCAGTAGCGGGCCGCTCGATTGGCGACGGCGCTGCCGTGATCGGTGCGGATCAGGTGCAGGCACAAGTCGATGCCCGCGGCCAATCCCGCGGAGGTCCAGACGTTTCCGTCCTGCACGAACAGCAGGTTCTCGTCCAGCAGCACCTCGGGGTAGAGGGCCCGGAACCGGTCGGCGAAGTGCCAGTGCGTAGTAGCGCGCCGACCGTTCAGCAGCCCCGCCGCGCCCAGCACGAAGGCGCCGGTGCAGATGGACACGATGCGGGCATCCGGGCGGATGGTGGCCAGCGCCGCGGCGACCGCGGGCGGCAGGCGGCCTTCCTGGCGCGGCTCGTGGATGCGGGTGCCCGGCACGATCACCGTGTCGGCGCGCGCCAGCAATTCCGGCCCGCATTCCGGGATGACGGTGTACCCGGCCGTGGCCTCGACGCCGCCGGTGTCGACACCGCAGGTGTGCACCTCGTAGAGCGGATTTCCGTCGTCGTCGGTGGCCTCGCCGAGCACCAGGGGCGGGATCGACATATCGAATCCGACGGTCGGTGCCAGGACCAGAACGGCCACGAGGTGGGGTGTTGGCACGAGGCTCCTCTCGCAATGGCTGAATCTTGACGCATTGTGTCATTCAGGCCACTCGTGGCGAAAGGGCTTTTCGGTCACGCTCTGTCGGGTGAGCGAATTGAAGGACGGCCTCGATCGGGAATCCGGGCCCGGTGCAGGCACATTGGACGCGACGGTAGGCGACAGCACAACGTCCGCGCCCGCACCGACGGCGGACAACCCGCAGCCTGAGCTCGGCGGTAACCACGCGGTGGCGTCTGACCGTGACGGTGAGGACGCGCTCGGCGGTGATCGAGGAGATGCGTTCGGCCACCATGGCGGAGCGCACGGTGATGACCGGAGGGCGACCGTCGGTTCACCTGCGGCCTACTCGTCCGACCGGCGGAGGGGTCTGCACCCGGCGTGGATCGTGGCGGCCGTGAGTTTTGTCGCGCTGATCGGGGCGGCCGGGTTCCGGTCGGTGCCCGGCGTGCTGATGGATCCGCTGCACAACGAGTTCGGCTGGTCGCGCGGCACGATCGGCGCGGCGGTCTCGGTGAATGTGGTGCTGTATGGCCTGATCTCGCCGTTCGCCGCGGCGCTGATGGATCGCTTCGGGTTGCGTCGCATCGTGGCGTGCGCGCTGGTGCTGATCGCGGCGGGCAGCGGTCTGACGTTGTTCATGACCCAGGCGTGGCAGCTCATGGCCACCTGGGGTGTGCTGGTCGGGGTCGGCGTGGGGTCGATGTCGATGTCGTTCGTGGCCACCATCACCGGCCGCTGGTTCGTGACGAACCGCGGATTGGTCACCGGCGTGCTCACCGCCGCGGGCGCGGCCGGGCAGCTGGTGTTCCTGCCGCTCATCGCGGCCCTCGCGCGTGACCACGGTTGGCGCACACCGTCTCTGGTGGTGTCGGTGCTGGCCCTCGCCGTCGTGCCGCTGGTACTGCTGTTCCTGCGCGACTTCCCCAGCGACGTCGGTGTGCTCGCCTACGGTGCCGAGCCGGGCAGCACGGTCGGGGTGCGCAGCTCGGCCCCCGGTGGCGCGTCGCGCGCCGTGACGGTGCTGGCCAAGATCGTCCGCAAGCCCGTGTTCTGGCTGCTCGCAGGTGGTTTCGCGATCTGCGGAGCCTCCACCAACGGCCTGATCGGCACCCATTTCGTGAGTGCCGCGCACGATCACGGCATGCCCGCCACCACCGCCGCTGGCCTGTTGGCCGTGTGTGGCGCCTTCGATGTCGCGGGCACCATCGCGTCGGGGTGGCTCACCGACCGCTACGACTCCCGCTACCTGCTGATCATCTACTACACGCTGCGCGGCACCTCGCTGCTGTGGCTGCCGATCCTGCTCGGTCCGGACGTGCACCCCACGACGTGGGCGTTCATCATCTTCTACGGCCTGGATTGGATCGCGACCGTGCCGCCGACTGTGGCGCTGTGCCGGGAGAACTTCGGTGAGGACGGACCGGTCGCCTTCGGCTGGGTCTTCGCCTCGCACCAGATCGGTGCCGCGGTGGCCGCGTTCGGTGCCGGCGTGATCCGCGATATGCAGGGCAGTTACACCCTGGCGTGGTTCATCGCGGGCGGGCTGTGCGGGCTGGCCGCGCTGTTCTCGGCCGGTATCCGACCGTTGAAAGCCGCCCCCGCGCTGAATTGACGGGGTCTACCCGTCGATGGCCTTGTGCGGCTGTGAGTCGAGCGCCTTCTGATCGCGTCGTCCGTCCCAGCGGCTGGGTTCTTCCTTGCTGCGGGGCGGCCGATCGTTCGCCCCGAGCACCGCGATCCACGGCAGCGGAATCGAAACGCCGATGATCAGCAGCGACACCCACCAGTTGTGCCACAACCCATACGCGATGGCCGCGCCGATCAGGCACGGAATGCGGAACGACATGATCATGATGTACCGCCGCACCCGATCCCGATGCTGCTGCTCCAGCGAGGTCGCCGCCTCGGTGATCAGCGCCGGATGCTCCTTCTGCTCGCCGGGGAAGTACCCCTGGGCGGGGCGCGGCGGCATGGGTATCGAACCGGCAGGATGGAATTCGACGTCGGGGCGATCCTCGCCGCTGGTGCCGTCGGCCTGGGAATCGCCGTCACGCTGCATACCCCGAGTCTTCCACTACACAGCGTCGGATGCACACGCCGTCTCCGCCCAGGGCTTCTGCTGAAGCCTCGCCCGGGCCCTGGCATCATGGACGGGTGAGCGCAGACACCCTGGTACGTCCGGAAGAGACCGTCGACGAGTCGACCGACAACGACAGTCCCAAGGTCTTCCACTACGTCAAGAAGAACAAGATCGCGGAATCCGCCGTCATGGGCACCCACGTGGTAGCCCTCTGCGGCGAAGTCTTCCCCGTCACCAAGTCCGCCAAGCCCGGCTCCCCGGTCTGCCCGGACTGCAAGCGCATCTACGAAATGATGAAGAAGGATTAAGCGTTTCTGCAGTTCAGGGGGTTGTGAACTGCTGAACTAGGCCCCGGTGTGCCACTTTGGTGCCATTTTGAACGGGTTCAGCAGTTCCAGGATGGTTCGACCGCCCGGCCGTTTCACGGCTGGTAGCGGTCATGCCCCGCTTTCGTCGTAGAAACCGCGGGCGTGCTCGGCAACCTGGACGAAACTCCGGATCAGTGGGCTGTGAGCGGTTTTCAACCACGCGACTACCAGGTTGCTCGGCGGGCGATCACGGAACGGGACGGTGATGAGGCCGGGGGGGCAGCGGCTGGTCGAGCGGGGAGAGCGCCGAGGTTCCGTTCCAGAGAACCGCTTGCAGGCATTCCTGGATCGTCCGCATCACCGGTGCTGCCTCATCGTGCGCGCCGCAGGTCCAGTAGGCGGTCCATACCGGGTCGGCGCCGAGTGGCAGCCGGACCCAACGACGGCCGATCAGGTCGACCGACGACACCGACGGGCGACGGGCGAGCGGGTCGTCGTCACGCATCACGACGCCGACGGGTACCGGGCGCAGGATGCGCGCGCTGATTCCCTTGTCGTCGAAGGGAGTTCGGGTCAGCGCGACGTCGACGAGCCCGGCGCGGAGCCCGGCCGTCGGGTCACCGAGGTCGGTTTCGTGGACACTGACGTCGATGTGCGGATGGCGTGCCCGGAACAGCAGCACCAGCCGACCGCCGACGTGCGCGGCGGTATCGGCCAGCGTCCCGATCGTGAGGGTCCCCGACCCGGCGGCGGTCACCCGGTCGCGGATCCGGTCGGCGCGCTGCAGCAGCCCGCTCGCCTCGTCGTACATCGCTGCTCCGGCCGGAGTCAGGACGACGCCCTTGGGGGTGCGCTCGAACAGCTCGACGCCGAATTCGTCCTCGAGCTCCCGGATGGCGCGGCTCAGCGGCGGCTGTGTCATGTGCAGCCGGTTCGCCGCCCGCCCGACGTGACGCTCCTCCGCGACCGCCACGAAGTACCGGAGCACACGAAGATCCACCACAACACGATACCTACGCGGTATCGAGATTGCGGAAATGGACTTGGACAGCCCGTCGGCCGACGGAGAAGTGTTGAAAGCGTAGAGCCGACAAGGAGATTCACGCTCATGACCAACCCCACCCTCACCATCGGATGCTTCCGCTACGACACCACGCGAGCGCTTTTCGACGAGAGCACTACCGTCGACGGCAGCGACGTCACCATGGAAACCGCAGCCACCCTGCCGGAGATCTTCGAGCGGCTGATCCGCGGAAACGACTTCGACATCGCCGAACTCGGGTTGACGTTCTACCTGCGCCTGCTCGAAACAGGCTTGCCGTACGTGGCGCTGCCGATCTTCCCGAACCGGGTGTTCCGGCACTCGTGCATCTTCGTCAACACCCACCGCGGCATCACCTGCCCTGCCGATCTGACCGGACGCACCATCGGAGAATTCGGCACCTACGGCCAGGACTCCGGCGTGTGGGCCAAGGGGATCCTCGCCGACGAGTACGGATTCAAGCCCGAACAGAACCGCTGGGTGATCGGTGGCCTCGAATCTCCCACGCCCCCTTTTGATTTCATCCCGCACCCACGCCCGGACAAGCTCGAGGTGACCGCCGCGCCCCCGGGTGCGACGCTGAGCGCGATGCTGGATGCGGGCGAGATCGACGCTCTCTTCTCGGCGAACGTTCCGCAGTGCGTGCTCGACGGATCTGCGAACGTCGCCCGGCTGTTCCCCGACTTCGAGCCGCTGGAACGTGACTATCACCGGCGCACCGGGATCTTCCCGATCATGCATACCATCGTCGTCCGACGGGATCTGCTGCCTGAGCGCCCCGGCCTCGCGCAGGACGTCTACCGGGTCTTCTCTCAAGCGAAAGACATTGCCGCCGAATACTATCGCCGCAACCGCAGACTGTACGAGGTCCAAACCATGGTGCCGTGGATGAACGCGCTGATCGAACGCAACGGCGAACAGTTCGGCGATAACTGGTGGCCCTACGGCATCGCCGCCAACCACACAGCCCTCGACACCTACCTGCGTTATCACTACGAACAAGGCTTGTCGTCTCGACGGTGGAAGATCGACGACATCTTCGCCCCGGCGTTGCTCGACAGCTAGAAGTTCTCCCGCGTTCTCGTCAGTCTTCGGTTTCCTCGCGATGGGCTGCCAGGCCGGAGACGAGTAGTTCGAGGCCGAACCGGAACTCCTCGTGCAGTGTCTGCATAGGCAGGTAGTCGGCGACTGCGATCGTTGCGGGGAAGCGTTCGGCATCGAGTTGGTGAAAAAGGGCAGCGACGGCTGTAGCTTCGACTTTTTCGGTGGGGGCATGGGTTCGCAATTGCGCCGCGAAGCCGAGTGTGTAGCGCGCGAGCAGTGCGTATGACCGCGCTGCGGCCGGTGGGGGGAAGCCATTGGCGAGCAGTACTGCCAGGAAGCGCTCCCGTAGTGCAAGGGTATTCGGTCCGACCGGCACTCGCTCGATCAGCAGTGGCGCGATGCCGGGATGCTTGCTGATGGTGTCGAAGATGGCCTCGGCGGCGTCGATGCAGCCCCTCTTCCAGCCCTGTTCGCCGATGTCCGGGCTGATGGTGATCTGGCCGAATACCCAGTCCACGACATGTGCGAGTAGTTCAGCGCGGTTGTCTACGGCTCGGTAGAGGACCGCGGTGCCGGTTGCCAGGCGCTGGGCCACTGATCGCATCGTCAATGCGTCGGGGCCTTCTTCGTCGACGATGGTGATGGCGGCCGCGATGATCCGGTCGAGGGGAACCCGTGGCCGTCCAGGTGAGCGACGGGTGCCCGTTGAGTCGGCATCGCGGCTGGCGGTACTCATCGCATCTGTCTCCTGGGTTGGCGTTGGTGCACCTGATCGGAGTCTATGGGCAACGTTGTGGCCGCAATTGTTGACGGCCCCGCTGATATCGGCAACAATGTAGCCATTATAGCGGGGTGGGCTGAGACAGTTGGGACTAGCCAGGTGGACGGGAAGAGCTCCGTGCCCGCCGTAGAGGGTGGCACTCGCGCCCGTCGGTCGCGTGCCACTCGTGAGGCGCTGCTGCGATCCGGACGGCACGCTCTCGTGCGGGGGCGGGCAGCTCAGGTCGGGATAGCGGATCTTGCCCATGACGCAGGCGTGAGCACGGGATCGTTCTATAACCATTTCGAGAGCAAGGCTCAGCTCCTCGAAGTAGCCATGGCTGAGTTGATCTCTGAACTCCTGGAGGCTCTCGAGCGATCATCGGATGAAACTGAAGGGCCCGTCGTCACCCTGGGGGCGTACCTGCGTACTCTCGCGGGGCTTGGGATGTCCCACCCAGAGGTCGCCCTGGTTGCGCTCACCGAAGGATTCGGCTTTGTGGAGCATGCGGCAGTACTGGAATATCTTCGCAAGCCGGTGTTGGCCGGAATGGAGAATGGGTCATTCGAGGTCTGTGACCCCTGTGTTGCTGTGGATCAGGTGTGGGCGGTGACGCTGACGATTCTCCGTGCGTGGCAACGGGATCCAGCCTCCACGGCGCAGCCCTGGGTTGATTCTGTTGTGTGCCATGCTATCTCGGCGCTCGTGGTGAGCGGATCGGGCGTTGTCTCGATCTGAGTGTGGTATCGACCCTGCCTGCGGGCTGTGAGGTAACGCAGGCAGGGTTTGTGCATTACCGCGAGTAGTTGTGCTGTTTCGCGGCGTCGCCTACGGGTGGTGTGAGCGCTTGGATGAACGTCTGGGTGAGATCGCCGCTGTTGCGGGTGGCGATCGATCCGATGTAGCCGTCGGGCCGTAACAGCAGCAGTGTGTCCTCCTGCAGTCCGTAGGTTCGTCGGAATGTGCCGGTGATATCCGAGACGACGAAGTCGGCATGAGCATGGTCGCCCGCATTGACCGCCACCCGGATCAACGATGCACCGGCACTGGGCCATTGCACGGTCTCGAGATCTGCCGCGGCACCCGGACCGAAAGCGATCGCAGTGAAGTGGGGCCCTCGGGTGATCTCGAACAACCGCACAGGGCCACCGGCAGCACTCAGGAATTTCGCGTCCGGAGCACGATCTCCTGCCTGCAGTGTGGTTGTACGCCCGGCGTTGGGCGGAGCCAACGGTCCGCCCCGGTAGTTCAGACCGAGTTGGCGTTCGTCGCTCCCGCGTTTGATGCTGGAGGGATCCAGTTTCGCGACGCCCTCATACTTCGCTGTCGACAGTTTCAGCACGCCGGCCGCGATCGGGAGGCGTTCGGCTTCGTATGAATCCAGCAAAGTGTCCGGGGCGCCCGCGAGCACCTGCCCGAGCTTCCACCCGAGGTTGTTGGCGTCCTGCAGTCCCGTGTTGAGTCCTTGGGCCCCGGCCGGCGTATGCACATGTGCCGCGTCTCCGGCGAGCAGAACTCGACCCGATCGGTATTTCTCGACCATGCGAACGTTGGGCCGGAACACCGATTTCCATGTGATGTCGGACAGTCGAATTGCCTTGTTGCGCGTGTGTTTCCGTATCCGTTGTTGGATTTGGTCCAAATCGAGCGGCGGGTCTTCGTCCGGGCGCAGGCGGATCATCCATTGGAACTGGTCGGAGTTCGGCAGCGGGCACGCGCCGACGAATCGTCCGCGTGGACCCGGCCAGACGTGCCAGCGGTCGCGACTGAGTCCGGTGACCGAGGCGTCGACGATGACCATCCGGTCGCCCTCGTCGGTGTTTCCCAGGAAACCGATTCCGAGCGAGCGTCGAACGGCACTCGAACCGCCGTCGGCCCCGACAACGTAACGGGACCGGATCGTCTGCGTGGCCTCACCGTCGGAGACCGTGGTGACGACCGCATCCGGGCCTTGGTCCAGTGAGACCAGTTCCTGCGCGTACTCGACTGCCGTACCCAACTCTTTCAGCCGGGCATGCAGCGCCGCGTCGGTGCGGTGTTGCGGAATCAGCCAGGTATTCGGGTACGGCACATCCGAGGTGGGGTCGGACTGAGGGAACATCTCCCACGGAATCGCCGCCGGTCCCAGATGAATACCGAGGCGAGGGTACGTGGAACCAGCGGCGAGGATGGTGTCGAGAAGGCCGAGATCGTAGAGCAATTCGAGGCTGCGGGGTTGGACTCCCTTCGCTCTCGAACCCTCGAAGGAAGCCGCTGCCTTGTCGATGATGCGGACGTCGAGCCCTCGGCGCACGAGGTCGATGGCCAGCGCTGTGCCGGTCGGGCCTGCGCCGACGACGAGAACGTCGAGCATGTCTTCAGTCATCGGCGCGCCTTCCTGTCTGCGTCTTCAGCGAACGCAACGAATCGGTCGGCCACCTCGGCGGGTCGCTCGTAGGGGGCCATATGCCCGCACTCCTTGAAGACATGCCATTCGGCGGGGGTGAGTAGTTCGCGGGCCTGGTCGAGCGCGGAGATCGGAGTGACCTGGTCATCGTCGCCCCAGAGGAGCAACGACGGCACCCGCGTCCGGCCGATGGCCGCGTAAAGGTGCTGCCGGGAAGCCGTCGGGTAGTCCGCCAGCGTGGCGAACAGGGAAAAGATGGAGCCCTCGATCTCGTAGCACGAGCGCACCATTGCGGTCAGTACTTCCGACTGTGCTGGATCACGGACGTTGTGGGACAGATGGTTGTTCAGCATCCGCGGGCCGAGGTACTTGCCGACCAGAGCGGCGATCCGGTCGTGCCGAAGCAATCCCGCTCCCGGCGGTGAGGTCTGCTGCAGGCCGGCGGGACCGACGAGGGTGAGGGTCTTCGTTTGGTCGACGTGCTCGGTGGCGAAGGCCATTGCCACCAATGCGCCCATCGATGTTCCGATCAGGTGCCAGGGTCCGCCGAGGCCGAGTTGCGTTGTCAGATCGGATAATTGACGAACGAACAGGGTCTCGTCGTACACCGCCTGCACCCGATCGGAATAGCCGCGTCCATAGGCGCTGTATGCCAGCGTTCGATAGCCGCGCCGGTGCAGTTCGTCGGCGAACCCGTCCCAGTAGAACAACGGGATCGTTATGCCGGGTGCGAGCACGACCAACTCACCGCCGTCCGGACCGGCAAACTCGTAATGGGTGACGCCGTCGGAGCATTGGACGAAACTGCCACGGAGCGTCGATCGGGCGGACGAGTCCAAGCTACGGTGCTCGCCGCGGGCGACGAAATACCTCATGGTCGTTCCTCCTGCGGCTGATGCGGCGCGAACCGGGAGTCTGTGGTCAGGAAGTTCCGGATCTCGGTCTCGACCCAGGCGGGTGCCTCTTCCGGGAGGAGATGTCCCCCGCCCGGGTGCGCGGATTCCTTGCTGGCGGGGATGTCTCGGGCGAAGAGTTGCCCTTCCATCTCCGCGCCGCGCAGAACCAATGTCGGTGTGGTGATTCGTGGAATTTCCGCAGTGCGGTCGATCTGATCGGTGTTGGCGAAATCGATGAACGCGTCGAGGTTTCCCGGCCGCGACAACATCGCGTGTACGCGGTCGATCGTCGCTGCGTCGACCTTCACTCCGGGTCCGAACGCCTGCCTCAGATTTCGTTCGGTCGCCGCCCGGGAGGTCATGCGCCGCAGCAACTGCCGCGTCACCGGGTTCCGTGCGAGCTTGATACCCAACGGAAGTGACTTCCCCGGATAGCCGGTGGCATTGATGAGGACGAGCGCATGCACCCGGTCGGGGTAGTCCAGCGTGAAGTTCCAGGCGATATTGCCGCCTAGAGAGTTTCCGACCAGCGTGGCGGTCTTGATGCCGAGGGCGTCCATGAAGGCCGCCACGGTGTGTATGTAGGTCTGGACGTGGTAGTCGCGGTCGGGTCGAGGGCCCGTGAGTCCGAAGCCCGGCAGGTCCGGCCGGATCACGTCGAACGATGACGCCAAACCGGCCGCGACCTCGTCGAAGTGGTGCAGCGATGAACCGCTGCCGTGCAGCAGCACCACGGCCGGTCCGGCTCCGGCGCGCTTGTAATGCACGTCCAGGCCCTCGACGGTCGTGAACCGCGAATCTGCGTCGATGTAATCGTCCGCTGTCTGTCGCCTGTTCATAATGGTTACAGTGTTGCCGAAATTAGGCTCCAGGTCAACAGCCTCAATGGAGTACAACGAGAACCAGATAGACGGTCGCCATGATCGCGGTCGCGATCGGAGGGGTGAGCTTGTCGAACCCGTCGTGGGCGCGGCGGTGGGAAATAACGGCCCCAGCCATCATTGCCACCAGTCCGATCGCCGCCAGCACGCCTACGGCCGGTATCGCCAGGCCGAGCAGTACGCCCACAGCGCCGAGGAGTGCGAGCACGCCGATGCGGCGGAAGGCCGCGACGCTGTATCCGAGATGCGCGGCGTTGGCCCGTTGGAAATCGAGAGCCAGAACCATGCTGATGCCGACCACGAGGAAGAGGATCGCCAGTAGAGCGGCGAGTGCGATGGTTGCTATCACGGGTGGTGCCGTCCTTGGGTGCCGAAAAGAAACAAGATGATCGCGTCTGCGTAGCCCTCGATCACCTCGCGGGCGGTCGGGTCGACCCCGGAGAGGCGGTGGCATTCCGGTCCCAGGACGAACATGTTCGTGCCTGCGCCGGTGAGGATGTAGTAGGCGTACTCGGTCGGTATGTCGGGCATGTCGCCGGTGCTGACCAGGTGGCCGAACATGGCCGTCGCCATGTTGTAGAAGGGGCGAACGTGCTTTTCGACCAGCCAGTCCATGCGTGAGCTGTCGGCCTTGTTCTCCTGGTTGACGATGCGAGTCAACTCTGGGTGCTCGGCCGCGAAGTAGATGTACTCGCGGACCAGCAACTTCGCCACGGTCAGTTCGTCGACACCCCGGAGCCCTTGACTGCGATTCGATATCGCCTGCCCGAGGGTGTCGAACAATCCGTCGACCGCTGTCCGCCACAACTCTTCCTTCGAGCTGAAGTGGTAATTGAGCAGCGGCTGGGTCACGCCTGCTCGCGAGGCGATTTCTCGCATCGATGCGCCGTCGTACGACAGGGTCGAGAACAGGTCGAGGGCGGCGGCGAGGATGCGTTCGCGGGTGGCATCGGCCGATGGCCGTGTGGTCGGTCCTGGCGCGGGTCCCTTGGTCATCCTCGAAGCCTAATCGATCGATCAGGGTATTGACAGAAAACTGATCGACTGATTAGGTACGACGTGATCCCAGTCACGATTCATGAGATGGCATAGCCCATCGACCTCGTGGACTCAGGGACCGCGCTGCCGCTGCCGGAATGACCGGGCCGCGGTGAGACGAAGGAAAAAATGAGATGCGAAACGGCAATGTAGCCAGCCGTCCCGGCTCGGTCGGGCCACCAACCCCCAGTCGAGTAAGGGATCGGTTTGGGCTAGGCGTACTGCGGAATACGTTGGCCGCGACGGTGATCGCCAGCGTCGGCACGCTCGGAAGGACTGCGCGCTCGGGTGTCGAGGCTGCCGCGATCGCGAGCGTCGATCTGGTGTGTGGTCGGTTTCAATGGCGCGAAATGCTCACGCAGGCATGGTTTCTCATCAAGGTAACCGCGATTCCCGGTGTGCTGATGGCAATTCCGTTCGGCGTGATCGTTTCGGTTCAGGTCGGCAATATGGTCAACCAGCTCGGCGCCAACTCCTTGATCGGCGCTGCCGGTGGGCTGGGGGTCATCAAGCAGGGCGCGCCCCTGGCGACCGGCCTGTTGCTGGGCGGGGCCGGCGCGGCGGCGATTGCCGCGGATCTGGGTGCCCGCACGATACGCGACGAGGTCGACGCGATGCGGGTCATGGGCATCGATCCCCGGCAACGGCTTGCCGTCCCACGAATGGCCGCGATGTTGCTGGTCGCTCCACTGCTCAACGTGCTGATCATCGCCACGGGCGTAATCGCCGGATACCTCGTCGCGATCGCCGAACTCGGAGTGACACCCGGAAGCTATTGGGAATCGTTCGGCGCGTTCACCGGCGGAGCAGACGTGTGGGTTTCACTGGGCAAGTCGGTGCTTTTCGGCTACCTGGTCGTCTGTATCGCCTGCCAGCGAGGACTCGAGGCCAAAGGCGGTCCCCGTGGCGTCGCGGACGGTGTCAACGCGTCCGTGATCCTGTCTGTCGTCACAATCGCCGTGGTCAACGCCGCGATCACACAGGTCGCCGCGATGTTCCTGCCGACGGAGCTGGCGTGATGGCCGCGCCGTACACGGCCAAGGGGCTGCGCTGGACACGGAGCGCCCAACGCTACGGGTGGGCCCCGATCGACACTTTCGGATTCGCACTCGGATTCCTGTGGCAGGTGCTGTCATCGGTGCCATTCGTGCTGAAACACTATCGGGCACAGACGATGACAGTGATCACGGACATGATGTGGGGCCGTGGCGCGTTGATCGTCGGCGGCGGCACAGCGGCGGTCATGGCGGTCATGGGCGTGGCGGTCGGCGCGACCACCGGCATCGAGTCGTACAGCGCACTCGATCTCGTCTCTCTCGGACAGCTCACCGGAGTCGTTTCGGCGTTCGCCAATACCCGTGAGCTCGCTCCGATCGCCGCCGGAATAGGGTTCGCGGCGCAGGCCGGATGCCGGATGACCGCCGAAATCGGGTCGATGCGCATCGCAGAGGAGATCGACGCGATCGAATCACTGGGCGTGCGGTCGGTGCCCTTCGTGGTCACGACCCGCGTCATCGCGGCACTGGTCGCCATCGTTCCCTCGTTTCTGATCGCGCTGATTCTCGGTTACGCGGCCAGCGCGATGATCGTCCTGCAGCTGCACAGTGAGCCGAGTGGTGTCTACAACCACTACTTCGACATGTTCGTAGCGGGCCGCGACATCGCCGCTGCGGTCGTCAAGGTGATGGTTTTCGCGGTGGCCGTCATCGTAATTCACTGCTACCAAGGGTTTTTCGCAACCGGCGGTCCTGAGGGTGTCGGCATCGCCTCTGGTCGAGCCATCCGGGCCAGCCTGGTGGCGGTCATCGCCCTCGACATGATCATGACCATGCTGCTGTGGGGGTTCACCTCACCCGTTCGGTTTGTGGGGTGACCGCTATGCCTGTATACGGACTTCCAGGAACTACCGTCGACGCGCGTCGCGCGCGCTCGATCGGCCTGCTGGCGGCTGCTGTCTCGACCGTCGTCCTGATCGGCTGGTCCGCCCGGCCGACCAGCGATGACGGCACATTCGCGGTCTCGGTGCTCACCGACGAGGTCGGTGCCGGCATCGTGGTCGGCGACGACGTACGCCTCGACGGCGTGCAAATCGGGCGAATCGCGGCGATCGAACCCACCGACCGCCACCTGCAGCTCACCTTGGACCTGGAAAAGGGCTCGGCGTCCGGCTTGACCGATGGTCTCGGAATCGACTTCGTGCCGGCCAATCTCTTCGGTGTCTCCGAGGTCGAACTGCAGCGTGGGACCGCGGGCGACCGCCTATCAGCGCACTCCATAGTCGACCTGACGGGAACTCGGTCCGGCCGTGCTCGTGACGCGACGATCTCGACACTGCTCAACCAGCTCGGATCCTTCAGCAACGACGTCCTCTCTCCCGAACTGGTCCCGGTGTTACAGCGAATCTCCACGGGCACAAAGGCATTCACGCCACTGATCGAAACCATCATCTCGATCACCCGAGATATCGCCGATACCCAGCGGCTGCCGAGCTCGTTTCTCCTCGGCCAGTACGGGTCCATGCTCGGCGGATTGCCCTCCACCACTGACGGACTGCTGCAACTACTGGGCGCGGCCAACAACGCCGAATACATGCGCAGCCCGGAACATGTTCAGAAATTCGACGCCAGCGCGCGCATGCTCGAAACCGAGCTCCTGCCCAGCGTGACGAGCGTATTGGCCACGGGCGAGCGATACTTCGCCGGCACCACAGCGACTCTGGTACCCGTCCTTGCGGCACTGGCTCACATCGTGCCGACACCGGAGCAATCCGGGCACGACCTGAGCGAGCTGCTCGACCGGCTCAACCAAGCCATGCCCGATACCCCGGGCGGCCCCGTGCTCAATGTCAGTGTCGACCTCCGCGGCGTGCCAGGTCTCGCGGCACCGCTGACCGCAGCCTTGGCTGCCGGACAGGGGGCACGATGAGCATCTGGTCAGTTCTGATGCGAATCATGGCCTTTGCGGGCGCGATGGCGCTGTTGCTCACTGGAATCTTCCAGGTGATCGAACGGCCGGTAACAGGTGGTACCAACACCTACACAGCGGAATTCGCGGACGTCAGCGGTCTGAGAACGGGAGATGACGTGCGCGTCTACGGCGTGCGGGTCGGCAAAGTAGGGGAGATCCGCCTGATCGGCACCCACGCCGCCGTCCAGTTCTCCGCTCGGCGATCGGTTGCTCTGCTCGACAACAGCACCCTCGCCATTCGGTATCAGAACCTCAGCGGTCAGCGGTATCTCGACATTCAACAGGCCAAAGACCCAGGTAAACAGCGTGATCCGCGCCAGCGGATCAGGACCGACCATACCGTTCCCTCGTTCGATATCACGACCGTGTTCAACGGACTGGAGCCGGTACTCGCCCAGTTGACTCCGGCGGACCTGAATCAGTTCGCGACCAGCATGCTGGCCGTCATCGAGGGCTCCGGCACCGGATTGGGCCCTGCGCTCGGTGCTATCGAAAATCTGAGCAACTACGTCAGCGACCGGCAGACGGTAATCGCCACCCTCGTCCGCAACCTCGGACAGGTCTCCCAGCAACTCGGCGGAAAGTCAGGCAACACCGTTCAACTGCTGCGCCAGCTCACCTCGGTCTTTGTCGGCCTGACCCAACGGATCGGCGGGCTGGTCGACTTTTCTCAGCAGATTCCTCCAGTCCTGTTACCGACCGACCGGCTGCTCGCCACCATCGGCCTGACGCCCTCGCCGAACCCGGATTTCGATCGCCTACTCCAGGCGGCTTTTCCGGACCCCGGCCAGACCGTCGAGACCTTGAACCGCCTACCTGCCGTGCTGCAAGCACTGGCAGCGATGATCCCCAGCGCGGTACCCGGCCTGCAGCCAGGCTGCGCCCACGGTGCCGCGCAGCCACCGCGGCCTCTTCAGCTTCTCCTCGGCGGACAAAGGATCTCACTGTGCAACAACTGATTCGGATCCGACCGATCGGCCGACGGGCTCGGCCCGCCCCAACCGACGCTGCCCGCGCGCGGGTCGACATTCGGCTGGGAGTCCTCGTCCTCGTCTGCGTGGTCGTGTCAGCCGCCGCTCTTGTCTGGGTGAATCACATCGCCCCCGGCGCACGGACATACACGGCTCACATGTCCGACGCCGGCTCGGTGCGGGTCGGCGACGAGGTACGGCTTGCGGGAATCCGTGTCGGCGACGTGACCTCGCTGGCTATCCGAAACCACCAGGTGGACATGGGATTCACAGTCGATCACAGCGTATTCGTCGGTGCACAAACCACACTCGCCGTGCGGATGCTGACCATCGTCGGTGGTCACTACGTGGCTCTGATCCCCGGAGGTAGTGCACCACTGGGAACCTCGGTGATCCCCGCAGACCGAGTGATATTGCCCTACAGCCTGCCGAAGGTGTTCCAGGACGCGGTCACCCCCGTCCAGCAAGTCGATGGTGACACCCTCCGTCGTAATGTGGCGGCGCTCGAGTCGTCGATCACGCAAAGCCCAGAAGCATTGCGCAGCACCTTGAACGCGGTCGAGAGCGTGGTCGACATCATGAATCAGCAGAACGACCAGATCTCGCGTTCGCTGTCGTTGGCCGATGAGTACCTGACTGCGCTGAACGACAGCAAACAGGTGCTGATCACCCTGGTCGGTACTCTGCGGACCCTCGAGACCATCGTGGAGAACCACGGGCTGGAGATGCACGAAGCCCTGACGGTTCTTGCCCGGGTCCTCGACCGGCTCGCCCCGATCGGGCAGGCATGGGAGACGACGCTTCGGCCGATGGCGCAGCCATTGATCGAGGCAATGCAGAAGCTCGATCAGATCGGCGGGAAGATGAACGCCTTCCTGGACTCCATCCACACGCTGGAAACCCGCCTGACACAGCTTGTTTCGCCAGACGGTCTCACCGTCGACGGCTCCGAGACCGCCTACCAGGCCGCCGGTATCTGCGTGCCCGTCCCAGGAAGGGTTTGCTGATGGTGACCCGATTGTTCGCCTCACGCGGATTCGTCTCCGTGGCAACGGTTCTCGTACTCGCTGGCGTTGCCATCGTCGGCTATCGGATCGCCGAGCCCACACCGCGGATGCGCGCCTACTGTGCACTGATGCCCGACAGCATCGGGCTCTACCCCGGCAGCGACGTCACGCTGCTCGGGCTGCGTATCGGGCGAGTCACCGCCATCCGCCCCGAAGGAGCCGGTACGCGCGTCGAGTTCGCGATCCCCGCCGATCGTCGTCTTGCCGGTGACGTCGGAGCAACCACGTTGTCGGACACGCTCGTCGCCGACCGCAAGCTCGCTGTCCTCGATACCGCGACAACGAGCGGACCCGACTGGGACCCGGGCCGATGCATCACCAAGACCGTGACACCCAAGAGCATGACCGCGACGTTCGACGCACTGGGCCGTCTCGCCGACGAGCTCAACGGTGGAGACCATTCGGACCAACCCGACCTCGTCGCGCAGGGATTGACAGCGGTCGACCACGCGACAGCCGGACAGGGCCCCCAGATCAACGCGATCATTCACAGGCTGGGCTCGGCAATGAATTCGCCCGATGCCGCGATCGGTCATCTCGGTGCCCTGATCGATGCGCTGGCCGACTTGGCGCACAGCGCCGCGAACGGCTGGTCCGATGTCGAGAACATGCTCACGCGCTTGACCGCAGTCCTCGATGTCGCCAATTTCCAGGTGGTACCGCCGCTGGTCGACGTATTCGACCCGCTGCGCGACATACTGCCTCCCGCCAACGAGGCGATCATGGAGCTGGGTGACCCGTTGCTGGGCAAGATCGATGCGGCAACCGACCAAATACCTTTGCTCACTGCTGGACTGGGGTCGATGCGGGACGCGATCGCCATGATGCCCCCGCTCGTACAGGCGTTCACGACCGCGACCGACCCGCAGTCGGGACGGCTGGCTCTCACCTACGCGCCACCGACTCTCGCCATTCCGGATGCGGCTGCACCACAGCTGTGTTCGGCGATCAACGCGCTCGCACCAGGTAGATGCACCGAAGCTGCCAACGGGCTCGCGTACACCCAAATCGTGCAGCTGATACTCGCTTCGGTAGGTGCCCGATGAAGATTCGTGGAGCACTGATTGCGGCCGTGGTGTTGACCCTGGCCGTCGGTGGATGCGGATTCGACCCCGGCGCAATCGAGGTGCCCGGAACCCGCGTCGGTGGGCGCACCTATCAGATACACATCCAGTTCGCCGATGTGCTGAACCTGCCGCCTGGCGCCAAGGTGTTCGCGAACGGTGTTCTGGTAGGCAATCTCGACAGCGTCCGGATCGTCGTGCCCGGCCCTGACGGCCGACCGAACGGGTTTGCTGAAGTCACCCTGGACATCACCGACAGGGCGAAACTGTCGGTCGACACGACCGCCGAGCTGCAGCAAGCAACTCCTCTCGGCGATATGTATGTCGCTCTCACCTCGCATCCGGATGCCGGAGGGCCGGTCCTCGGCCCGGATTCGACCATCCCGATGCAGCGGACTATTCCGACCCGGCAAGTCGAAGACACCCTCGCCGGGCTCGCAACCGCGATGGGTAGCGGAGCACTTCTCGACCTGCAAACAACCGTGCGCCAGCTCAATACAGCACTGCCCCCGGATCCGGCCGACACCGCACGGATGTTCGGCGTACTCGGCGGCGACCTGCGTGATGTCGCGGCCAACCTCGGCGATGTCGACACCTTCCTCGACGGGCTCCAAGCCAACGCGACCCAGCTGATCAACGACCAGCCCGTGCTGGACCAACTGCTCTCCGACTACGGAGTCCAACATGTGACCACCGTTGTCAGCTCGATCGTCGGAGTCCTGTACGTCATGTCCGCCCTCGGGCCCGTCGCCACCAACGCCCGCTGGCTCGGCCCCGCGATCGCCGGCCTCGACGACTCGGCCCGCGCGATTGTGCCCCTTTTGTTCACCAACAGGCCCCTGGACCTGAGTGCCCCCTCGAACCTCAGCAAGCTGACCGCCTTGATCCGGGAAAAGATCATCCCCTTCACCGAGCACGGTCCCAAGATCGACATCGTCGGAGCGACCGTCGCCGATGCCGCGGCCCCGGATCTCCCGCGCGAGGACAAGGTTCAAGACATCCTCGCGACACTGCGGATGATCGGAGTGGTCCGATGACCCGGATCAGGCGCTCGGTCAAACCAGGTTCGCTGCTGTCGGCGACAGCCATCGCCGCCGTTCTGGTCACCGGGATCAGCTATCTGAGTATCGATGTGCTGCAGATCAATCCGATGCGCGACCACATCACCGTTCGCATGCTTCTCGCCAACTCGGGAGGCGCGACCGCCGATACGCCCGTGCTTCTCAGCGGCGTCCGGGTCGGCAAGGTCACGGCGGTCACCACGGCAGGTACCGGTGTCGAGTTCCAACTCCGCCTCGACGACCAATACCGGGTCCCCGCCGCGAGCACTGTTCGTGTCGAGGCGGTTTCAGCCCTAGGGGAGCCCTACGTCGAGTTCGACCCGCCCAGCCAGAGCGGCCCCTATCTGAGTGACAACCAACTCCTGGACACCCGCGGCACACCGATGGCCATGTCGATCCCGCAGGTATCCGTGCGTGCCGTGCAATTGCTACGCCAATTCGACCCCGCCACAATGAAATCCCTGGTCGGAACGATCGACACCGCGATCGCCGGCACGAGCGGCGAGATGCCGCGCCTCGAACGTGCCAACACGCTGCTGGCCGCCACCATTCTCAGCCGCAGCACGGTGCTGCATCAGCTGCTCACCGATATGCAGACGATGGGCGCCGACATGTCCTGGGCCGGGCCGAGCCTGCAAACCGCCGGGCCCGGATGGCAGCAATTCGGGGTCAGCATCGACACCATCATCGACGTCGCGTCCCGCCTGTTCGAGGTCGGCAACTCACCGGCCGACTACGACACCGGCGATGGGATGGTGCCGTTCCTGAAACGGCTCGACAGCGTGCTCACCAAGACGGGACCTGCGATCCAACAGCTGACTCCAATGCTCCAACCGCTTGCCGACACCGCAGTGCGCACCGGTGCGGACATCGATATCAGCGCCCTCATCGCACAAGCATTGGCGATGGTCGCCGACGGCTCCATACACCTGCACGTCAACGTCAAATAGTCGAGGAGAGACCGATGGAAACTCTGGCAGAACAGGTCGACAGCAGTGACCTGATTTCCCCTGAAAACGACGAAGAGAATCGAAAAGCGCAACCCCGGTTCACTTTTCGACCCCCGTCGGCGATCGCCATCGTCTTGATCATCGCCTCCGCAGCGTCCATCGGGCTCTTCTCGGTGATGTGGCTGCACACTCGTGGTGAACTCGCCGCGATACAGGCCCGAACCGCTGACGAGGACCACGGCAAGCAGGTTGCGACCGACTACGCACTGGGCGCCTCCACCATCGACTACCACGACACCAAAGCCTGGTACACCAAGCTCGAGGCCAACACGACGACCCAGCTGGCCGGGCAGTTCAACGCCACCGCACCACAACTCGACCAGATTCTCATGCCGCTGCAATGGACGTCGACGGCCCGACCGATCGCCGCGGTCGTGACCTCCCAATCCTCCGGGATCTACAAGGTCAGCGTCTTCGTGAACGTCACGTCGACCAGCGTGCAAACCCCACAGGGCGGACAGACCACCGTCACCTACTCGTTGACCATCGACAAGAACGCCGGCTGGAAGATCACCGAGGTCGGAGGACTGGACGGGGCACTGCCGATGAAGTGATCGTCTTGATGACACACGGAGATGACGGCACAGCACGGGGGAGAAGACATCACCACACAGCCCGCCAAGCCAAAATTCCATATCCATATCGAATACCGCACGCTCTCCTTGGACTTTCAAGGTAGTGCCGAGCAGATCGGTTGTGTCGCAGTTGAACTGGCCGCAATCGCCGACCTCACCGTCACCATCGACGACAACGTCGATTCCGGACTTCCCACACTGCCCTGCAGCGATCTGTGGAAGTAGTCGATGGCCTCGAGCGAGCAAATGACCAATCGAGGTAGGGAGAAACGATGACCACGCCCCCCACACCCACCCGCCGGTTCGCCGGAAGAACAGCGATCGTCACGCTCGCCGACCACGACCTCGGTCTGTCCATCGCAAAGCGTTTGATCGCCGAGGGCGCGGGTGTCTGCCTGTCCGGCCGGGACCAGGACCTTCTCGACAAAGCAGTCGCAGACCTCGGCGGCGTCGACAACGCGGTCGCTGTTGCTGGAGAAAACGAGGACGTCTGGCATCAGATGAGGACGACGCGGCTGGCGCTGGAATCATTCGGGTCGATCGATGTCCTCGTCCACACGGCCGAAACCGCAACCCCCGCAGGACCAGTCCTCCATCGGGACCCTGCTGCGGTCGGTCAAGCGATCAACGAGAACTACGGTGCTGCGATCTCGTGGGTACAACAGGTGTACGACGCCTGGATGGGCTCGCGCGGCGGGGTGATCATCAACATCGTGTCCATGGGTGCGCTCGAACCGGTCCCCGGCATCGACGCCACAACCTCTGCGCTGTTGATCCACCTGACGCGCGAACTCGCGGTCGAACTGGGCCCGGACATCCGTGTCAGCATCGTAGCGTCATCTCTCGCACCCGCATTCGATGCAGCCGTGCCGGTACGAAATGCGTTCCCGCCCAGACTCGATGACTACGACAAGGTCGCCGCTGCAGTGGCATTCCTCGCCTCGGAAGAAGCTGCCGGGCTGAACGGTCAGACTATCGCAATTCATGCAGGTGCACAGTGAGGGGGCGTCGCCGGGAAATTCGACAACTTGCTATCAGCGACGAAGCGAAAGCTTTCCTCGTTGCCCACCGGGCCGCGAGAATTCCGTTTCCCTTGACGCCGTGGACCATCCGTCTCGTCCGCGCGGTGTACAACCGAAGCCGCTCCTCGATCCTCGACCTGGAGAGCAGGTTCGGTGTCCGAGCCGCCACCAGCACGGTCGGTGGAGTGGAGATCTGCACCATGACCCCACGCCGAGTGCGCCCTGACGACGCCTACGCGATCTATCTGCACGGCGGCGGATACATGCTGGGCGACGCACGGGACGAGCTGGCGGTTCTCATGGCCGATGAGCTCGAAATGCCCCTGCACTCCGTCCAATACCGGCTCGCTCCGGAGGCCCCGTTCCCCGCCGCGCTCGATGACGCGATCGCCGCCTACACAGAGATCGTGACGAAACGACAAGGGAAGTTCGTCCTACTCGGTGCTTCGGCCGGTGGCGGACTGGCACTCGCCCTGATGCAACGCATCCGTCAGCTCGGTCTCCCGGAACCTTCCGGGCTGGGGCTCCTGGCGCCATGGACCGACCTCGCACGCGTCGGATCCAGCCGCCACTGCAACGAGGGCCGCGACCCCGTCATCAGATGGCGGGGCCAGCTCGACAAGGCTGCCCGCGCCTACGCCGCGTCGGCGAGTGTGACCGATCCATTGATTTCGCCTGTCCACTCGACGAATCTTTGCGGTCTTCCGCCCAGCATCATCATCGCCGGAACCCGCGACCTCTTCCTGAGCGACTGCGTGCGCATGCATCGAGCTCTGCGATCGGCAGGAGTGCAGAGCGACTTTCGCGTCTGGGAAGGCATGTGGCACACCTTCATCGACCTACCCGACATTCCAGAGGCCATCGAATCCCGCGCAGAAATCGCTGCTTTCCTGCGCGAAACCCTGACAGCGTCGGTGCACTCGTGACTCATTCGTCGTGCTGACGTCCGCGTCGGTCAGCGCGGCGACGGCAGTACAGCAGGAGGTGTATCGATGACCGCGAGCAACGGGTCGGGACCAAACCGCTTGGAACGCCGCAAGGCCCGTACGCGCGCCGCACTGGTCGGCGCGGCCCAATCACTGCTGGCCGAGGGGAGGGTCAACGTGCCGGTCCTCGAGATCACCCAGGCCGCCGACGTCGGCCTGGGATCGTTCTACAACCATTTTCAGAGCCGCGAGGAACTGTTCCAGGCGTCCGTCGAGGAAGCGCTCGACCGCCACGGCGCACTACTTGACCTACGGTGCGAGGACGTAGAGGATCCGGCGCAGGTCTTCGCGCAGAGCTTCCGCCTCACCGGTCGTCTGCACCGCCTGCGCCCCACCCTCAGCAAAGTTCTGCTCAACGACAGTATCCGTCTTACGAATTCGGACCGAGGGCTCGCGCCCCGCGCCCGCCGCGACATCGAGGCCGCGGCTGAAGCCGGGCGCTTCGTCGTCCGCGATCCGGAACTGTCGATGGCCATCGTCGCCGGCACGGCCCTACGTCTCGGACAGTTGCTGCACGACCATCCAGAACGCGACGACGCCGAGGCCGCCGACCTGGTGACCGAGGACCTGCTCCGCATGTTCGGCCTCTCCGCCGAGGAAGCCCACGAAATCTGCCAACGCCCGCTGCCGTCTCTCAACCTGCCGCGCGCCGACGATTGCACGTCAGCTCTCCGGATCGGCTGTGACTGGTGAGCCCGCGACCTGACCGACCATCCGCGCTGGTACGTAGGCGGCCGAGAACCCCTGCGACCAGGACACGCCCTTGGACGCGGCGGTCCATGATTCTCGACGCAGCCGTGAATGCGTTTGCGCACCAGGGTTACCAGGGGACTTCCATGTCCGACATCGCCGCCGCTGTCGACATTTCGGCACCGGCGTTGTATCGCCATTTTCGTAGCAAACAGCACTTGCTCGGACAATGTCTGCTGGTCGGCCTCGACGAGATTCTGGCACGGCTCGATGCCGCCCACCGAGCCGATTCGTCGGGGGAGTCCGCGCCGATCGAGTTGGTCCGCGTCGCTCTCGAACTGCGTGAGCTGCCGAGGTTGTGGCAGTTGGAGTTCCGCAATCTCGCACAGAACGACCGCATCGCGGTGCTTGTCCGTGCGGCCCGGCTCATTGGGTATCTGCGGCGCTGGATTCGCGGTCGCCGCCCCGAATTGACTTTCGCGGATGCCGAATTGCTGAGTTGGTGCGTGCTGTCGGTCGTGGTCAGCCCGTCCTACCACCGGACCGAGCTACCGACCCCGATCGCGGCCGGAATCCTGGATTCCCTTGTCGCAGCGGTGATCGAGACCGAGATGCCACAGTACCCGGCGGGACACGCTCCCGCGCGCTCGCAGCGAGGAGACCGTGCCAATCCGGAACTGAACCGGGTGCTGCGGTCCGAGCGGATACTTGCGGAGGCGGCCAAGCTGTTCGGTGCCCATGGATTCGCCGCCGTCGGCATAGAGGAGATCGGCGCGGCGGTCGGCGTTTCCGGACCGGCTCTGTACCACCATTTCTCGAGCAAAGCTGAACTGCTCGACCGGATCGTGCGGCGGCAGGATGAGTGGCTGTACCTGACTCTCGTGCGAGCGGTTTCCGAGACGCGCAGCGCGGAGGAATCAATGCGCTCGCTCCTGCGAAACTTCGCTGCTTTCGGCATTGACGAACCAGATCTACTCGCCATCACGGTCAGCGAGTCTCGTCACCTGCCCATCGACGCCGTGCAGCGTTATCGCCGGGTCAGAATTGACGGCATTTCTCAATGGGGCCGCATGGTGCAAGCCGTCCGGCCCGAAGTCCCCGCCGCCGTGGCGCGGCTGATGATCCGCGCCTCCACCACCGTCGTGATCGAGGCGGTCCGCAATCCACGGCTGCGCCGACGCGACGATCTCGTCGACGTGCTGGTCGCTGTCGGAGAACGCATCGCGGCCGCTCCGATCGAGAATTACCTGACAGCACAGTGAGTTACACCACTTAGCCGCGATTCACTTATCGAATCGAATTGTTGACTACCTGTGCGTGAAGGGCGAGCGTCCCGCCACCCGCTTACTTATCAGTCATTAACTGATGATTGTCAGCCGGTTGATCGTGTCGCAAAGTGACCCGTGGGTGATCGCCTTCAGCGGCCCCTGTCGCGCCATGCGGCAACTATCCGTTTCCCCGAAAGGCACTGGCGCATGAGTCATTACAAGAGCAATGTCCGTGACCTCGAATTCAACCTGTTCGAGGTGTTCGATCTCGGGACTGTCCTGGACACGGGCGCCTTCGGCGACCTCGACGCCGATACCGTGCACACCATGCTGGCCGAGGCGGCCCGCCTCGCGGAGGGGCCGGTGGCGGAGCCATACGCCGAAACGGATCGCACGCCACCGGTTTTCGATGCGGCGACCCACACCGTGCTCCTGCCGGAGGACTTCAAGCGTGCGGTCCGCGCCTGGTATGACGCGGACTGGTGGCGGGTGGGCAAGGCCGAGGAGATCGGTGGCATGTCGGCTCCCGCGATGGTCTCCTGGGCCGTCTCCGAATTCGTGCTGGGCGCGCAACCCGCGGCTTACATGTATCTGAGCGGTCCGATGATGGCCGATGTCGTCTTCGCCGTCGGCACCGAGCAGCAGCGCCGCTGGGCGAAACTGATGGTCGAGCGCAACTGGGGCGGCACCATGGTGCTCACCGAGCCCGACGCGGGCTCGGACGTCGGGGCGGGCCGAACGAAAGCTGTTCGGCAAGAGGACAGTTCGTGGCGACTCGAAGGGGTCAAGCGCTTCATCACCGGTGCGGATTCGGACGACCTGTTCGAGAACATCGCGCACTTGGTGCTGGCCCGGCCGGAGGGCGCGGGTCCCGGCACCAAGGGCCTGTCGCTGTTCTTCGTGCCGAAGTTCCACTTCGATCCGGAGACCGGGGAACTCGGTGATCGCAACGGCGTGTTCGTGACCAATGTCGAGCACAAGATGGGTCTCAAGGCCTCGGCGACTTGTGAACTGACCCTTGGTGGGCACGGCGTCCCAGCGGTCGGCTGGCTCGTGGGCGAGGTGCACGATGGCATCGCGCAGATGTTCAAGGTGATCGAGGATGCCCGGATGATGGTGGGTACCAAGGCAATCGCCACCCTGTCTACTGGTTACCTGAACGCGTTGGACTATGCCAAGCAGCGCGTGCAGGGCGTCGATCTGACCCGACAGACCGACAAGACGGCCCCGAAGGTGACGATCATCAACCATCCTGACGTGCGCCGCTCCCTGCTGATGCAGAAGGCCTACGCCGAAGGGCTGCGGTCGATCTACCTCTATACGGCCGGACACCAGAATGATGTTGTGGCGCAACATATTGCGGGAGCGAACCCGGAGCTGGCCGCGGCCGTCAACGACCTGCTGCTGCCGATCGTGAAGGGTGTGGGTTCCGAGCGCGCCTACCAGTACCTCGCGGAGTCGCTGCAGACCCTGGGCGGTTCCGGCTTCCTGCAGGACTATCCGATCGAGCAGTACATTCGCGACGCGAAGATCGACTCGCTGTACGAGGGCACCACGGCCATTCAGGCGCAGGACTTCTTCTTTCGTAAGATCGCCCGCAACCGCGGCGTCGCACTCACGCACGTGCTCCGTCAGGTTGGCCGGACAGTGGAAGATGGTGGTTCGCAACAGCTGAAGATCGCCAGGACCCTGTTGTCCTCCGCACTGGACCGGGTGACAGACATGCTGTGGGTGTTGTCCGACTATCTAGTGGCCGCCGAGGAACAGCCCGCCGAGCTGTACAAGGTCGGGCTGAGCTCGGTTCGCTTCCTGCTGGCGGTAGGCGATCTGCTCATCGCGTGGCGACTGATCGTGGGGGCCGAAACTGCTCTCGTAGCACTGGATTCGAACCCGACTGCGGCCGATCGTCACTTCTACGAGGGCAAGGTGGCCACGGCGATCTTCTTCGCCCAGCAGATCCTGCCCCACTTGAATGCCGACCGCGATGTCATCGCCGGCCTCGATACCGACATCATGGCCCTCGAGGAATCGGCCTTCTGACGGTAGCTCGAGGTAGGCGCACGGCCCGCTCCTGCCGGCCATTGCGCGCACCGGCCGAGCCACGCTCGTGAGTTCGACTCGGGAGCGAGGTGAGCTCAGATCGCGGAGGTGCCGCCGTCGACGGCCAACTCCATGCCGTTGACGAACGACGAGTCGTCCGAGGCGAGAAACAGTGCGACCGAGGCGATCTCCTCGGGTCGGCCCATCTTCCCCCGCGGAATCAAGGCTTCGAACCGGGCTTTGGTCTCCGCGTCGAACAACTGTTCCTGGATCGGGGTGGCGATCTGGCCCGGACTCAGCACATTGACCCGGATCCGCCTGTCCTTCAACTCGTACAGCCACACGCGGGCCAGTGCGTGCAGCGCGGCCTTGCTCGCCGCGTAGACGCTGTAGTCGGGCCAGCCCTTGACCGAGGCGATCGACCCGGTCATGAAGATCGACCCGCCATCGTTGAACAATGGCAGCGCCTTCTGCACCGTGAACAACGTGCCGCGCGTGTTCAGTCCGAAAGTGGTGTCGAAGTGCGATTCGGTGATCTCGCCGAGCTTGGCCGCCGCTGCCGTCCCGGCACTCGCGAAGAGCACGTCGATGCCGCAGTGCTCCCGTGCGACCGTCTCGAACAGGCGGTCCAAGTCGGCCAGGTTGGAAGCGTCACCCTGCACGCCGGTCACATTGCGCCCGATCCGTTCGACGGCGTCGTCCAGAGTGTCTTTCCGCCGGCCTGTGATGTAGACGTAGGCGCCCTCCTCGACGAACAGTTCGGCGCTCGCCAACGCCATACCGCTCGACCCTCCCGTGACTACCGCGACCTTGCCATCGAGCTTGCCCATGATCACTCCTTCATCTCGCAGCGGCCGGAAGCATCGCTTCCACCTGCACAAACCCAACTATGTAAACTGGATGGTGTGCTTAAGCTAGCGACTCGCCAACCAGTACGCAAGCTAAGTACACCGACCGTTACCCGTGCGGTAGTATCGAACGGTGACCGAGTTGGAGAAGGGTCCCCGCGGCCAACGTCGCGGAAGGGGGGCACGCGAACGGATCCTCGACGCGTCACGGCGGCTGTTTCGCGAACAAGGCATCAACAACACCGGTATGGACCAGCTCTGCGCGGTCGCCGAAGTGTCGAAACGCACCGCGTACCAGCACTTCACCGGCAAAGACGAGCTCGTCACGGAGTACCTGCGTCGGCTCGATCCCGACACCATGCCCGACGTGTTCGACCGCCCCGATCTCACCCCGCGCGAACGTCTGCTCGCCGCTTTCGACAAGCCGCAGCAGCTACTGCCGCAGGAGGTGACACCGCTGTGCCCGTTCATCGCGGCCGCGGTCGAGATCACCGACCCCCACCACCCCGCACGCCGCCGCACACACGACTACAAGACTTCCGTCGCTGCCCGCTTCGCCGAAACCGCCCGCCAAGCCGGCGCCACCGATCCCGAACAACTCGGCGAACAACTGGCGCTACTTCTCGACGGCGCCTCGGCGCGCACCCGAGCACTCGACATCGAAACCCTCCCGACCGCCGCCGCCATCGCTGCGATTCTCATCGAGAATGCCCTCCCCGCAACGCAACCGGGAGCACTCGAAGGCTGAGTTGGCTTGTCAGCGAAAGTTGAATTGTTCGGAGTGGAGGTGGTCTCCAGGGATGCCGCAGCGGTGGAGAGTGCGGGTGAGATCTTCGACCATCGAGCTTGGGCCGCAGAGAAATACATGAATGTCGGGGGTGAGTGGTCCGGCATCGGCCCGAATCTTGTCAGCGGTGAGGCGACCGTCGCTGCGGCTGTAGATCGGATGGAGCCGAACTTCCGTGAGACGCGCGGTGTTTGCGACGAGTTCCGGGAGGAACGGAGCCAAGTCGGCATCAGGTGTGCAGTAGAAGAGATCTATCCGGGGGAGTGTTCCGTGGGGGTGGGTGAGCCAGCCGAGGAAGGGGGCAATGCCGATGCCCGCGCCGATCCAGATCTGGCGGGGTCCGCCCACCGTGTAGTCGAACATGCCGTAGGGGCCTTTGAGGGTCGCGGGTAAGCCCGTGCGCACATCCGAGTAAAGCCGCCGCGTGCCGCGGCCGAGTGAGCGGATGGTCAGGCGGACCGAGCCGTCGTCCTCGGTGCCCGCGACGCTGAAAGGGTGCTCATGCCAGCCGCCGACGCGGAGATAGACGAACTGGCCGCTGGTCGGGGAAACGGTGGTCGGGCCGTTCGGGGTGAGGGTGAGGTCGAGGATGTCCGATGCGGGCCGTTCGACACGGTCGATCGTGTAGTCACCGCTGGGTTCTCTGCGCCGCAGCACGAGCTCGTCGTAGATGTAGGCGGCCATGCCGATAGCGGCCATGGTGACGTAGATGGCCAGCAGGATCTTCGATCCGCCGATGATGAGGTCCAGCGCCCATCCGTGGATCAGAGCGGACAGGAGCAGGAGCCCGGTGAAGCGGTGCAGGAACAGCCAGCGGTGGTAGGGCAGTCGCAGAATCTGGCCGACCTGGCCGAGTGAGAGGACGACCAGCGTGAGCAGGCCGAGGGCGGAAATCGCGCCGAGGAGATGGCCCACCCCCGCCTGCTGGACGGCCGCGGCATCGACATGGTTTTCCTGGTCGTCGAAGCCGAAGAAGAAGTGGAGCAACAGGTGGGGGGTCAGCAAGAGCATCGATACAAGTGCGTACTGCTTGTGCCGGAAGTACATCTGGTCCAGGCCACCGAACCACCGTTCCAACCGCCCGGAGCGGGTGGCCAGGACCAGGCTGCAGGACATGAGGTATGCGGCCAGCACGCCAGTGAACTCGCCGACAAAGTAGACCGCGGTGACACCGTCGGGTCTGAGCCAATCCCACGCCAGATAGAGCAGCACAGCGCCGGTCACGACCCCTAGCGGTCCGGCGTGGCGCATCTTCAGACGCACGTCCATGGGAGCACGCAGGATCCGGATGGCGTAGACCGCTATTGCGATCAGAACGGGCATCACATGCCTCTCTGGCGTCGGACCCCCTTATTAACGGATACATTGTATCCGTTATTTTCCGCTGTGGCCTTCCCTGATGGATTCCTTTGCGCGCCAATTGCTTACGGTTCTCCGTCGTCCGACCGAGCCGTAGTTCGTCGGCGCTCAGCAGCGCAGCGAACCCACGGGCAGTTTGTCGTCGGCGGTCAGGGGAAGCTCGATCGACCCCAGCAGGTCTCGGTACTGCGTGACCAGGCCCGTCGGTTCGCGACGGCTGTAGGCGACGATCTCCCGGAAGACACCGGGGCCGATGCGCCTGGTGTGATGAGCCCATCCACCGGGCACGGCATTGGCCGGTGTCACCGCGACCCCGGTGCCTTCGACCGCGAACGACAGCGCCGCCGCGACCTGTCCGGTGCGAGCGACCGCGCGAGGGGTGAAATCCAGTACGGCAGAAAGCCAATCGACGATCTCGCTCATGCCTTGTTCCGGCTCGTAGAGCACCCAGTCGGCCGTTCCCAACTCGCCCGGGTCTACGGGGGCGTGCTGGCGGTAATCGCCGGGACCCACGAGCACCATCTCCTCGTAGCCGAGCGACATCACGGGACCGTCCCACTCGGACGGTCGAGGACCGATGGACAGATCACCTTGCCCGCCGCGAGTGGCGGCTTCGAGCTCGCGGCGATGGGAGAAGTCGTGCAGCCTCAGCATGATCGTCGGGTACAGGGTGTGCCAGCGGGCGGCGCTGGGCGGCAGCACCCCCGAGGCCACGGACCTGACCGTGAGGACATGAACATCGCCGAGCCGGTTTTCGGAGACTTGCCGGACGGCATCGACGGCGTCCTGCGCCGCGGCGAGCACCCGGCGTGCGTGCGGTAGCAACGCGCGACCGGCCGGGGTGAGGGACAAGCCGTGTCGCCCCCGCTCGAGGAGCTCGACGCCGAGTTCTCGCTCCAGAGCACGCATCTGCTGCGACAACGAGGGCTGTGACAGATACAGCTGCGCCGCGGCCGCACTGAAGGATCCGGCATCCCAGATCGTGACCAGGTATTCGAGCTGACGCAGCTGCACCGTCGCAGATTCCTCACGGCCGAGGTGGTGGGTTCACTTGAGGAGTTTGACCCGGGGGTCGTGGTGGGACAGCCGCGCGAGCAGGTAATCGATCTCCGCGCGGCTGGTGTCGGTCAGGACGGGCCGGGGGCTGCGCTGCGCGTCACTGGCAAGCAGGCCACGGCGTTTCATGATGTACTTCCGCACCGCCAAGCCGATCACCGGCTGTTGCTCGTAGCGTAACAGCGGCAGATGCGCGTCGAACAGGTCGTGCGCGGAGTCGCGATTCGCGGCCGTGGCTTCGACGATGTCGACGAGCAGTTCCGGGAAGCAGTAGCCGGTCATGGCGCCGTCGGCCCCGCGCTCGATCTCGAAATCCAGGAAGAGCCCACCGTTGCCACACAGGATCGACAACCGCGGCAGCAGGCCGTCGCCTTCGAGCTTGCGCAGGGTGCTGATCTTCTCCAGGCCCGGCCAGTCCTCGTGCTTGAGCATCACGCAGTTCGGTGCCGCGACAGCGATTCTCGCGATGACCGACGGGGTCATCACCACCGAGAAGGACAGCGGGTAGTCCTGGATGACGAACGGGACCGAATCGCCGATCGTATTGGCGGCACCTGCGTAGTACTGCACGATCTGGTCGTCGGTGCGTAGCGTATTCGGCGGCGCGATCATGACTCCGGCGGCTCCGGCGTCCATGACGTCGTTGGTCAGCGCGGCCATGGCCGCATAGCCACTCGCCGAGACTCCGACCACAATCGGCAGCGAGGTTCGTTCCAGCACATGGCGAACGATGCGCGTCGACTCCTCGTGCGCGAGTTTCGGCGCTTCCCCGAGCTGACCCAACAAGGTCAGTCCGGCGACGCCGACCGATTCGTAGAAGTCCACCAGGCGGCTGAGCGAATCGAAGTCGATCGCGCCGTTCTCGTCGAAGGGGGTCGGTGCGATGGCGAACACGCCTGCGGTCTCGCGGGTTATGAGCGTCACGGGTCTGTAACTCCTTCTTGCACCTGGGTTTTCGGTTCACACGCTGGGGATGAGGCCGCCGTCGACCCGTACCACCGTGCCGGTGATGTACGCGGCGGGCACGCCGGCCAGGAATGCGATCGCGGCGGCGTACTCCGTCGGGTCCCCGTAGCGGCCCACCGGGATCGCCGCCGTGCTCGTGGCGCGTACCTGGTCGATGTCGATTCCGTCGCGCTCGGCCTTGGCCCGGTCGAGGTATTCGGTTCGCGCGGTGCCGATTCGGCCGGGGACCACCACGTTCGCGGTTATGCCGTCCGCGGCTACCTCCCGTGCCAAGGTCTTGGACCAGCCCAGCAGGCTGCTGCGCAGTGTGTTCGACAGACCGAGATTGGGAATCGGCGCGATGACACCCGAGCTGGTGCTGGTGATCACTCGACCCCAGCCGCGGGCGCGCATTCCCGGAATCACGGCGTCGGTGATGGCGATGACCGAGAGCACCATCGACATGAACTGCTCGGCCCAGATGCCGGACGGCTGGTGGGTGACCGACGAAGGTGCGGGACCGCCGGTGTTGTTGATCAGGATGTCCACCGGGCCGAGGCTGCGCTCGATGGCGGCGATTCTGTCATCGATGAGATGCAGATCGGCGATGTTCCATTCGAAAGCGTCGGCGCGGCCGCCTCGATCGGCGATCGCCTCGGCCCTCTTCTCCGCGGCTCGCTTGTCGATATCCGCCACCGCGACCGCCGCTCCTTCTGCCGCAAGGGTTTCCGCGATAGCACCGCCCAGCCCGCCGCCGCCACCCAGAACCAAGGCAGTACGACCAGAAATACCAAGATCCATTGATTCTCCTCAACCGATACTTCGGTTCGTGCGCAAAAATCGCATCGTAATTGAGTGCGACGCTAACACTCGCCTAGCTTTACCGGTCATATCAATTTCCATCGAGGTGTATAGGAATCGCTTATACGTGCAGGTAGGGCGTTCTGACGTGGCTGGCGGGTGGTGAATCTGTGCCCGAATCATGTTTGGGTGGAGACGATTTCACGAATACAGTCGGAAGGAATTGTCTCCTTGCCTTCGAAAGGGCTGTGCACGGATGAATGTTCCGGAAACAATGGTGGCGGCGGTACTGGGGGAGTCCGGAGTGATCGAGCCGGTGAGAAAGCCGGTGCCCGAGATCGGCCCCGATGACGTACTCGTACGTGTTCATCGAGCCTCGTTGTGTGGAACGGACGTGAAGATTCTGAGCCGCAAGTTCTTCGGTGGCATCGGTCCGGATCCGGGTACGTTCACCCCCGGCCACGAGTACAGCGGTGTCGTTGCCGCCGTCGGCTCCAGCGTCGACGAGTTCGTGGTGGGGGACCGTGTCGTGACCGAGGCGCACCGGGGATGCATGCGGTGCGCGAACTGTCTCTCCGGCGGCTATACCAACTGCCTCAACTACGGAGTCCACGCGAAAGGCCATCGCGTACAAGGGATGACGGTCCAGGGTGGATTCGCAGAGTACGTGGCCAACCACGTCTCCACGCTGACATTGCTGCCCGAGACCGTCGACTTCGACAGCGCGGTGGTACTCACGACCGCGGGCACCGTCATGCACGCTTTCCAACGGCTGGGTGTCCTCACCGTCGGAACCAACATCGCCGTGATCGGTCCCGGCCCGATCGGATTGCTCGCGGTGCAGGTCGCTCGGGAACTCGGGGCTGCCCACGTTTCGCTCATCGGTACTCGCGAAGGCCGACTGGCGCTGGGCAAGCAATACGGTGCCGACCTGACGGTGAACTCTCGCGAATGCGATCCGGTCGCGGCGGTGCGCGCAGCCACCGGCGGTCGCGGGGCCGACATCGTGCTCGAGTGCTCCGGGGCCGGGCCTGCGGTCGATACGGCCCTGCACATGGCCACCCGCGGCGGCAACGTGGTGCTTGTCGGCTTCTTCGATCAGCCGGTAACCGCCGATCTCAATCACGCGGTCATGAACGGCATCACCCTCGCGACCGTGCGTGGGGAGGGCGCAGGTTCGGTCGCGCGTGCGGTGTCGTTGGCGGGCTCGGGACGCCTGAACGCCGATTCCCTTGTTACCCACCGTTTCCCGCTGGCCGATATCGCCGCGGCCTTCGATGCCTACACGCGGCGTGCGGACAATGCGATCAAGGTGATGCTCGATGTCACCGACTGACGAGGCCGCCGTCGCGGCGGCGATGGCGAAAGCGGCTGAGTCGTGGCTGAACTCGCTGACGGGCGGCCAGAGGTCAGCTGCCCGGTATGCCTCGCCCCTGCTTCCCGAATCCGATCGCGAACGGCTGCGCTGGTTCTACACGCCCACCGACCATGGCGGTCTGGCATTGCGCGAGCAGACCCCGAGCCAGCAGAGTCTCGCCATGCAATTGGTGGCGACCGGTCTGTCGGAAGGCGGCTACGCCACCGTCGCTACCGTCATGGGATTGGAACACATCCTCGACAGGGTGGAGGGGTGGCACGTCACGTGGGGGCGCGAACGCGGGCGCGACCCAGAACTGTACTGGCTCAGAGTATTCGGCCACCCCGGCGAGACCGTCTGGGCCTGGCGGCTCGGCGGCCATCATGTGTCGCTGAACAACCTCATCGTGGAGGGCAAGCTCGTCGCCACCACGCCATGCTTCATCGGCGCCGATCCCGCGACGACGACCCTGCTGGGCAGTTCGCTGCGGCCTCTCGCGGGCCTCGAGGAGGTGGCGCGCCGACTGGTGCGATCTCTGGACTCCGACCAGTTGGATCGGGCGTTGCTACACCGCTCGGCCATTTCGGACATCGTGTCGGGCAACCGGCCGCACCTCGCTGACGGTGACGGCATGATGCACATGCAGGACCTCTGGCGCGGCCAGTTCGCCGATCCCGCCTTGACCGACCTGGTCGACCAGATCGACCACCGTGCCGAACAGGCCAGCGGCTACGGCGAAGCCGATCACGCTCGCCTCGCCTACTCCACCATTCCCAAGGGGCTCTGTGCCCAGGGCCTCGACCATGAGCAGCGTGGATGGCTACGCGAGTTGATCGGCTTGTACACGGGACGAGCGCCGCAACCGCTCGCCGACCGGGAAACCGGCCACTACGCCGACGAAGCGGTCCTCGACAAGGTTCGCTTCGCGTGGGCCGGTAGCCTCGAGCGCGGCGACCCGCACTACTACCGGATACAAGGCCCGAGGCTGCTCATCGAATACGACAACACCCAGCGCAACGCCAACCATGCGCACTCGGTATGGCGAGATCCCCTGGGAGACTTCGGGTTCGATGTGCTCTCGGCGCATCGACGGCACTCCGCGCATTAGCCGCGCTGCCAATCGCCGTAAATCGCAAAGCCGAACCGAACCCCGCCAAGCCGACACGACCGCAGTAACCGCTGAGCGACCCGGGAAAGGAATACGGTGCTGTCATGACCAATCCGGATGAGGGCTCGAAACCGCAGGTCAGGCCGTCGCGTCTACGGGTGTGGCTGGCACCGGCCGTGGTGGTGTCGCTGCTGATGGCGTTGCTGGCCACCATGTATCTCGGCTACGTGGTCGACCCGTCCAAACACATGCACGACTTCCCCATCGCCCTGGTCGACCAGGACAGCGGGGACATGCTCGGCGGGCAGCCGACCAATGTCGGCAAGCAGATCAGCGACGCACTCGTGCAACAGATCCCGAGCGACAAGGTCGATCTGCGGCAGCTCGGGATCAGTGAGGCACAGCGGCAACTGACCTCCGGGAAGGTTTACGGGGCCATCATCATCCCCAGCGACTTCACCAAACGGCTCGGCATCTTCGCCACCGCGAGTGTGGTGTCGGGTGACGTCGACCAGCCCATGATCACGGTCTACACCAATCCACGCATCGGGACGTTTTCCGCACAGGTCGTCCAGTCGATCGCCAGCACCGCGCTCACCAAAGCCAACGAGAACGTCGGCAGGCAACTCACTCAAACCGTCCATGCCCAGCTCCAGAGCGCGGGCGGCGCGCCCACGCCCGAGCTCGCCGGGCTGAGCAAACTGATGCTCGCCAAACCGATTGACGTGGTCGTCACACCGTTCCGGCCGCTGCCGGAAGGCACCGGCGGCGGACTGACCGCCTTCTTCTACACCATGATGGTGCTGCTGGCCGGATTCACCGGGGCCATGGTCATCAACGCAATGGTCGACTCGTCACTGGGATTCGCGCCCACCGAATTCGGGCCCTGGTACGTGCACTACCCGGCCACTCCCATCTCCCGCCTACACACCCTGCTGCTGAAGTGGAGCATCATCATCGGTGTCGCACCCGTCGCGTCGGTGCTGTTCATGGCGATCGGCCACTGGCTCGGCATGCCGATCGACCGCCCGCTGATGTTGTTCCTGTACAGCACCTTCGCGATCATCGCCGTCGGCGTCACCGCCCTGTCGATCGTCTCCGCTCTCGGTACCGCCGGCCTGCTGGTCAACCTGGTGCTTTTCATCGTCCTGGGCATGCCCTCCTCGGGCGGCACCATCCCCGTCGAGGCAATCCCCAAATCCGTTGCCTGGCTTGCCCAATTCGAACCGATGCACCAGGTCTACCTCGGTATCCGCGCCATCCTCTACTTCAATGCCGACGGCTCGGCCGGTCTCAGCCGAGCGGTCTGGATGACGCTGCTCGGGCTCGGCATCGGCCTCCTCCTGGGCGGCCTGGTCACGCGCTACTACGACCGCAAAGAACTCCGCCGCGCACCCGCCAATGCCTGATGAAGCGCCATCGACCGACATTTTGTAACCAGCCACCCGACCCCGCGGGTCTACATCCTCGGGCTCGGGGCGCTCGCAACCCAGCTCGCTGTGCATGGTGTCGTCTCTGCCCCACGACGGGAAGGAAACGCATGATGTCTCCACAACCCGCTCAGGATCCCGCGCGAGACCTCGCTGGGGGCTCCAGTCCGAGACCGGTCGAGATCTCCGCGGCTGCAGCGCGCATCGCCGCGACCGCCCCACCGCGCCGAATCCCCGTCCCGATCAACCGAGCTACGGCACCTGTCATCCGAGCACTGAGCAACTGGGGCCTTCGCCACCAGATGCGAACTGCGCTCGCGAATTTCGATGGTGGCATGGTCGAGGACAGGGTCGCAGGCGTGCGAGTCCACCCGCATCACACCTCACGCCACTTCAACGGCCGAATCCAGCGGTGGGCCCGCGGAAGAGTCCGGCCGACCCTTCATCGTCTACATCCATGGAGGCGCGTTCCTCATGGGCGGCCCGGTCGATCCCCTCGTGCTCGCCCTGGCTGCGGGCACTGGGCTCCCCGCAGTCTCCACGACCTCATCCCGGAGCAGCGGTATCCCGTCGGCCTGGACCAGGTGACAGCAGTGTGGCGTGCCCTCACCTCGACCTGGTCAGGATCCCCCGTCAGGCGAGAAGAGCACGACACCAGCCGGGTGCGCGAGGCCGCCACCGTCATCTGGAAGGTCGGACGCGATCCTGTTCAGAAGCGCCAGGGCAAGGTTCCCTCTGGAGGATTGCGCCACGAGCTGGTCCGACCTGACGCCACCGGCTTCGAGTGAGTCCAGCCGCATGGTCAACGAGGGCCGCGACCCGATCGTTCGCTGGCAGGGAATGCTCGATCGAGCGGCCTCGCTCTACGTCGGCGCCGAGCCGACATCCGCGCCGACTGTCTCCCCTATCAACGGTCACTTCCAGGGGCTCCGCGCGCCCATCCTCCTCACGACCGGATCCCTGGACCTGTTGGAAACCTTCAGCAGCGCTGCGGACCATCGAGCAGCGCTGCGCGGCGGAGCCCGGCTCACCGAGCCCCGCAAGGTCGAGGGCCATCAACGCCCTTGCCGGAAAGCCGATCTCGCCGTGCCCGGTCAGCTCTGCGGGTCGCGAGATTCGTGCTCGTCGAGGGCGTCTTGCAGAGTGGTGTTGAGGGCTTGGGCTTCGGCCAGTTGGTCTTCGAGGATCACGATCCGGCAGGCCCCGTCCAGCGAGTTGCCGGCGTCGATCAGTTCACGCACGCGCATGGCGATGCGCAGTTGATACCGCGAGTAGCGGCGGTGCCCGCCTGCCGAGCGTTGCGGGGTCAGCAGCCGCGCGGCGTCGAGGGTGCGCAGGAATGCCTGGGTGACGCCGAGGATTTCCGCCGCGCGACCCATGCTGTAGGCGGGGTAGTCCTCGTCATCGAATTTGTCCGCTCCGCCGCTCGCGCTGGTGGAGTTGGTTTCTGATTGCTGCACAACACCTCTCGGGTTTTTCAACGACGGGAGGCCCCGGCGCGGGATGCGCCGGGGCCTGAGATCTACGAATTCGGAAGAGTCACGCTGTACACCGACCGACAGGGTCTGATGATGTGCACCGCGTCCGAGATTTCTCGGTTCTCGAAACAGGGTCGGGACTACTCAGTGACCACCACCTCCGTACGTGTCCAAGTACTGCTCTGCCTAGGGTCTGTGTCGTGTGTGCCCGGTCTCCCTCCGGCGGCGGCTCCGGCGGCGGGGGGTCAGCCGGATTCTCGTCTTCGCCGGAGGGGACCAGGTGTGTACCGCATACCAGGCAGTTCCCCTGCCCAGCCACTCGATCTCTCACTTCAACGACAGTGAAATTACACAACACAGCCGCGAGTGTCTATAGCTTCCACTGAAGAATTTTTCGGTCGCGTGATGACTGCTTTCTCCGGTCCGCAACGTGCCGGTCAGTGCCGGTTCGGGTGGGGTAGCAGGCCAAGGGCCTTCGCAGGCAGGACCCGTGCAGATGGAGGTGGTGGCCACTGAGTAGTCGACAACCTGTTCCGCGACCCGGGACTCCTGGGGTGCGGTGTGGGTCATCGGCCTTCGGGGGCCGATGAACAGTTCGTTCGTTTCGTGTACGTAGATCCGAGGCCCCGGCGCACCAGCGCCGGGGCCTCTCGTCGTTTCAGAATCCTCGAGAGGTGTTGTGCGGCAACTGGATATGACTCCAATGTCCTGATCGTCACTCATGCTCGCCTTCCCGAGGATTATCTCTTGAATCTACTTGCACTCGACTGCAT
This sequence comes from Nocardia heshunensis, assembly GCF_054782115.1. Classification (NCBI taxonomy): domain Bacteria; kingdom Bacillati; phylum Actinomycetota; class Actinomycetes; order Mycobacteriales; family Nocardiaceae; genus Nocardia; species Nocardia heshunensis. The sequence continues at coordinate 1,506,673 of NZ_BAAGTC010000009.1, forward strand.
CGAGTGCTAAAAAATATCTGTGCCAGATGGCACAGGTTATCTGGTTCCTTCGATCGAGAATGGAGTGAGTTGGAGGTGGCGACCATGCTGATGCGTACCGATCCCTTCCGTGACCTGGATCGCTTGACGCAGCAGGTCTTCGGCACACCGGCCCGCCCGGCCGTGATGCCGATGGACGCCTGGCGTGACGGGGACGAGTTCTTCGTGGAGTTCGACCTGCCGGGTATCGACCCGGACTCGCTGGACCTGGATGTCGAACGCAATGTGGTCACAGTGAAGGCTTCGCGCCCGGAACTGGACCCGGGGCGGTCGATGATCGCCGCGGAACGCACCCGCGGCATATTCTCCCGACAGCTGTTTTTGGGGGAGAACCTCGATACCGAGGCGATCCGCGCCGACTACAGAGACGGCGTGCTGCGGTTGAGCGTACCGATCGCGGAGAAGGCCAAGCCCCGCAAGATCGAGATCACCCGCACCGAACGCGACCGCCAGGCCATCAACGCCTGAACCTGCCCGGCATCACATTTCAAGACAACTTCCGTCGACGGGTGGGCCTGTTCAGCATCCGGCTTGCGGGCTCACCCGGCCCCTTCCATCCACGACGAGACAGCGGCACACCCGCCGCGCAGCAACCCCTTCGCACGCCGCGCTCGATCCGCGGCTGCGAGACCGGGGCGTCCGGGCATTACTGCGGTGGTCGCTGCCGGTGAACGGTGAGCAGGAGATGGTCGAAGGCGGTACGGACGCGGGCGTCCATGGGAGTGAGGGGTTTGACGGCGGTGACCAGGGCGGCGGAAAGGTCGCGCAGTTTGGTGTTGGTTTCCTGCGAACGCCACCGCAACACACCGAAGGCCTGATCGGCCGACAACCCGTAGACCATCATCAGGATTCCTTTGGCCTGCTCGATCACCGCCCTATTCGCCACGATGTCGGTCAATGCCTCACCGATGCGTTCGGGCTCGACATCGGGCATGGTGTCGGTGAGGTCGAGGTAGTAGCCGCTGGTGCCGACCACGATCGCGTCATCGTCGATGATCGGTTCGGACACCACCACCACCTGACGTTCGATACCGGCGGCATCGATGATGCGATGCAGGCTCGAGAACGGCGCATGGTCACGTACCGAGGTCACCAACTCGGCCTCCACCCGGTCGCGATCGTCGGGGTGCTTGTGTGACAGCAGTAGTTCCGTGGTGGGTTCCACCAGTCCGGGCTCGTAGCCGTGCAAGCGCGCCAGCTCGTCGGACCATTCCCAGCGCTGCTCGTCGAACCAGAAACGGAACGACCCGACCGGTACCGGATCCCCCGCACCGACGATCTTCTCGACCGCGCGCAGCTCTCCGGAGGGTAGATCGCCGACATTGCTACCACTGCCTGTGTCCGTCACCGAACAAGTATGGCCGGATACCGCCCAGAAGCGGCCCGGAACTCGATTGTCTCGGTTCTTCAGTGGAGATTTTCTTCTAGGCATACTTGATTAATCTGCGTGTCACTGGTTGACAGTCGGGTTCGAGGTCGGTACTTGTACCTGCGGGAGTCTTGCCGGAACAGCGATCCCCATCGATGGAGGTTCGGGTGGAAGCGTTGATGTACGGGTATCTGCGCGATGACCTCGCCGACGGCCACGGAGCGGAACTCGAGGCGCAGTTACGTGCTCTCGCGCTGACGCGAGGATTCTGCTTCGCCGCGACGTTTCACGAGTCCAACGCGGGTGACGGCACGGCGTTGGTCGAGTTGACCGAAGAGCTCAAACGTGCCGATGCACATCACGTCGTGGTGCCGTCCCTGGACCACTTTGCCGGCCAGGTGATTCCACGAAAAATCCTGCTCGAGAAGCTGACCCGCGACGCCGCAGCCCGGGTCTGGACAGTCGAAGCGGGCCGAGCCCAGCCTGCCGACGTGAATGCGGCGGTCGACCGGAGGTATTCGCCTTCGCGGTGTGCTCGATGACCTGATCGCCGGCTGGCTGAGCATCCCGGTCCATGGTTCGCCGTCGGTTACTCCTTCGACGGTCGTTGCGCTGTCGATTCGGGTTTCGTGGTGGCGGGGGAGGGTTGGGCGGGGTTGCCGAGCAGGGCGTCGAGGACTCGGACGGCGCGGTCGGGGTCGGCGGGTTCGCCGGTGAGGGTGGGCATGTAGTGGAAGGACTCGGCGACGCGCAGGACGGTGTAGGCGAGGTCGTCGAGAGTGAGAGCGGGGTGGATGCGGCCGGTTTCGATGTCGGCGGCGAGCTTGTCGCGGACGTAGGCGAGCATGCGGGGCTGGAAGCCGTGGGAGGCGACGGTGAGCAGGGTCATGTACATCGCGTTGTCGCGTTCGATGGAGCGGCGCGAGCCCGGCTGGTCCCAGATGGCGTGCAGCAGGTGGCCGAGGAGGGCGGGAACCCTTGGGCCGGGCAGGGATTCGAGATCCTTCCAGCCTGTGTCGAGGGTGCGTTCGGTGAGCCACCAGACCACTTCGACGATCAACTGCTCGCGGGTGCCGACCCAGCGGTAGAGGGTGACGCGGCTGACGCCGAGGCGCTGCGCGATCGACCCGAGATCGATCCGGTCCCCGGCCAGGAAATCGGCGCGGGCCAGGGCGAAGGCGTCGAGCGCGGTGGGGCGGCGCGGATCGGAGTCCTCGGCGAGCTGTCGTTGCAGCGGTGTCGGAGCCACTGATGCAGCATATCGTTCGCTTCTTTTCTTCATGTAACACCTTGCCGGAATGTTGCATCTTCTCTAGCCTGTGAAACATCTCATCAGAATGTTTCATCCCTGAAAGTCGATGTGCAGATGTTGCACCACCGGTTTCGGGTGTCCCGCAGGCGAGGAGGCCGCAATGGGAAGCACAGTGTCGGATACGGTGACCGTGCAGCAGGGCACAGTGCGGGGCGTCCAGCACGGCGACCTGCTCACCTTCCGGGGCATCCCCTATGCCGCACCGCCATTCGGCGAGAACCGCATGCGCCCACCGCGACCCGCCCCGCCCTGGAGCGGTATCCGCGATGCCGGACGGTTCGGGCCGACCGTGCCCAAGGCCGACTATGTGGCCGGATATGTGCCGTTCTATCCCGAGGTGCGCATCCCGGGCGAGGAGTGCCTGAACCTGAACGTGCACACCAGGGTTGACGCGGACGGCCTGCCCGTCCTGGTGTGGATCCACGGCGGCGCGTTCACCAATGGCTCGAATTCGCTTCCGGAATACGAGGGTTCGGCCTTCGCCCGTGACGGCGTCGTCACCGTCGTGATCAACTACCGGCTGGCCGCGGAGGGTTTCCTCTACACCGGGGACGGCATCGCCGATGTCGGCATCCTGGACCAGATCGCGGCCCTGCGCTGGGTGCGCGACAATATCGCCGCCTTCGGTGGCGACCCGAGCCGGGTGACGGTCGCCGGGCAGTCCGCGGGCGCGTGGAGCGTGAACACGCTGCTGGCCGCGCCCGACGCGGAAGGTCTGTTCCAGCAGGCGATTTCGCAGAGCGGCGGCGCACACCACTATCTGCTGCCCGAACAGTCGCTGACGGTGACACGTGAGCTGGCCCGCCTACTCGGCATCGCGCCGGAGCGCGAAGCGTTTGCGACGGTGGACCCGCAACTGCTCGCCGAGACCTGCCGCACGGTCATCACCGAAATCCAGACCGCACCCGACCCGGCGAAGTGGGGCGCGCTCGCGCTGTCGCAGCAGCCGTACGTACCGACCGTGGACGGGACGGTCCTGCCGCAACCGACCCTGGAAGCGCTCGCCGCGGGCAGTAGCGCGGGGGTCAAGCTATTGATCGGAACCACCGCCGATGAGGCCCGCGCCATTCTGGTCGCCTCCGGCGCACTGGATTTCATCGACGAGGCCACCCTGGCGGCGGCCGTCGAGGGCTACGGCCTGCCCGCGTCGGAGGCACTCGGCGCCTACCGGCTCGATCGTCCCGAGGCCACACCCGGCGAACTGCTCTCGGCCGTCATCTCCGACTGGTATTTCCGGATCCCGTCGATCCGGGTCGCCGAGACCCGCGAGCCCGGCGGCACCTGGCTCTACCGCTTCGACTGGGCTTCTCCCACCATCGGTTCCGGCCATGGCGTGGACATCCCGTTCGTCTTCGACACCATCACCGATCCCGGGCTGGCGGCGCGGCTGGGTCCGAACCCGCCGCAATCCGTGGCCGACACCGTCCATCGCGCCTGGGTCGAGTTCATCATCCACGGCGACCCGGGCTGGACGCCCTACGACACGACCGAGCGGGCCACCGCACTCATTTCCGACACCGTCACCGTGGTCGCCGATCCCGCGGGCCACGAGCGAATCCTCTGGGAGGGCAAGCGATGACCGTCACCACCGACCCCGTCCTCTACGAGGTTCCGATCCCGAAGGTGGCCCGGATCGTCCTGAACCGGCCGGAGCGGCGCAATGCCCAGGACACGGCACTGCTCTACGCACTCAACGACGCCTTCGACCGCGCCGCCCACGATGACGACATCGTGGTCATCGTGCTGGCCGCCAACGGCCCGCACTTCTCCGCCGGACACGATATGCGTGAGCCCGAACCGCTCGCGGCGACAACCCGTTTCGATACCGTCGCGCCCATCGGCGACCTCGAAGCGCCGGGTGCGGCCGGGGTGATGGCGCGCGAGGAGGAGATCTATCTCGGATTCAGCGAGCGCTGGCGCAATATCCCCAAGCCGACCATCGCCGAGGTGCACGGGAAGGTGATCTCGGGCGGGCTCATGCTGGCGTGGCCGTGCGATCTGATCGTCGCCGCCGAGGACGCCGAGTTCATCGACAATGTGGTGTCGATGGGCGTGAACGCCGTCGAATTCTTCAATCACCCTTATGAATTCGGCGTCCGCAAGGCCAAGGAGCTGCTGTTCACCTCGCAATCGTTGAGCGCCGTCGAGGCCGAACGCATCGGCATGGTGAACAAGGTGGTGCCGCGCGCCGAACTCACCACGGCCACACTGGAACTGGCGGCCCGCATCGCCCAGCAGCCGCCGTTCGCCCTGAAGCTGGCCAAGCAGTCGGTGAACGCCGCCCAGGACGCGTCGGGTCGCCCCGAGGCGATTCGCACGGCCTTCGCGCTGCATCAACTGGCCCACAGCCACAATATGCAGGTGCACGGGCTCGTGGTCGAACCGGCCTTCGTGGACAGGTTTCTGCATGGCTGAGCCGATTCCGCTCGGGCGGCTGCTGACCGAACTGGCCGCCCGAGCACCCGAAGCGCCCGCGATCACCGACGCACAGGGCACCCGGACCCGCGCCGAGCTGGACGCGGCGGCCGATCGCCTCGCCCGCGGCTACCGGGATCTCGGTGTGCGAGCGGGAGATCTGGTCACCATTGCGCTCCCCAATCGCACCGAGTTCTACATCGCGCTGTTCGCGCTGTGGAAGCTGGGCGCTGTGCCGCAACCGATTTCGCCGCTGCTGCCCGAGCCCGAGCGAGAGGCCGTGCTGGAGCTGGCGCAACCGAGTCTCGTCGTCGGAGTGCGGCCGCGAGATCCGGAGCGGCGGTGGGTTCCCGCCGGATTCGAGCCCGCCAAGTCCTCGAATGCTCCACTCGACCCGGACGTCGTCGCACCGTCCTGGAAAGCCCCCACCTCGGGCGGCAGCACCGGACGGCCGAAGCTGATCGTCTCGGCACAACCGGGCGAACTCGACGTCACCCGCACCGCCACGATCCTGGACCAGCGCGAGGGCGACACCCAGCTGGTGTGCGGACCGCTGTATCACAATGCGCCGTTCAACTTCTCGGTCTACGGCCTGCTGGCCGGACAGCATCTGGTGGTGCTGCCCAAATTCGAGACGACCGCCGCATTGCGGGCCATTGCCGCCCATCGGGTGACCTGGATCAGCCTGGTGCCCACCATGATGAGCCGGATCGCGCGTGAAATGCAGCGTGCACCTGCGGAATACGACATCACCTCGTTGCGGTCGGTCTGGCATGGCGCCGCACCGTGCCCGGACTGGATCAAGCGGGCGTGGATCGATCTGGTGGGCGCGGCGGCGGTGCACGAGATGTACGCCACCACCGAGGGCACGATGATGACTCACATCGACGGCACCGATTGGCTGCGCCGACCCGGATCGGTGGGACGACCGCTCTTCGGTCGGGTCCGCGTGGCCGGGCCCGACGGCACCGACCTCCCGCCCGGTGAGATCGGTGAGATCCTCGTCCGCCCCGAGAAAGACACGCCCACATACCATTACGTGGGTGCGGAGGCTCGCCTCGTGGACGGCTGGGAAGCGGTCGGCGATCTCGGGCGGCTGGATGCGGACGGCTATCTCTATCTCGAGGACCGCCGCGCCGACCTCATCATCACCGGCGGCGCGAACGTCTACCCCGCCGAGGTGGAAGCCGCCCTGAGTGAGCATCCCGCCGTGCGCGGCGTCGTCGTGCTGGGTATCCCGGATCCGGATCTCGGCCAGCGCGTGCACGCCATCGTGGAGACCACCGCCGCATTGACCGACGACGAACTGCGCGTCTTCACCGGAGCGAGGCTGGCGCGCTACAAGGTTCCCCGCAGCTTCGACTACACCACCGCGGTTCTGCGCGACGACGCCGGCAAGGTGCGTCGCGCATCCATGCTCGACACCGTGCGCCGCGGAGTCGCGGACCCGCTGTCGGGCCAGGTTGGAATCAGCCCAAGGTAAACGGTGTCCGCCCGCGGCGGCGGTTGCTTCAATCCCGGTATGCCCATTGACCGCGCACCGCGTCCACCCGTGTTCGGCCCGACGCGGTGAGCGAGGGCATCGCCGAATCCGTCTGTACCAGTGCGCAACCGGTGCGGCTGCGCAGCCTGGCCTGGCAGGTGTTCGTACCGACCGCGGTGTTCGGGTTGGGAGCCGGAGCCGCGGCGCCGATGTATCCGCTGCGCGCCCTCGAGCTCGGCGCGACAGCGGGACCGGCGGGCCTCATCGTGGCATTGTCCGGCCTCGGCATGATCCTCGCGGATCTACCGGCGGGACAGCTCATCGCCAGGATCGGCGAAAGGCAGGCCATCGCCGCGAGTTCGGTGTGCGGCGCGCTCGGCGTCCTGATGGCGATCTTCGCACCGAATCTCGGCGTGCTGGCCGCCGGAATGCTGTGTACCGGCGCCGCCGCGGCCCTGTGGGGACTGGCCCGGCAGACCTACCTGGTGGCGGTCGTACCGCCGGACGACCGCGGCCGGGCGCTGTCGGCGCTCGCCGGATCGCAGCGATTCGGCACCTTCGCCGGGCCGTTCGCGGGCGCGGGTGCGGCCCATCTGATGGATGTGACCGGCGTGCTGTGGCTGCAATTCGCGGCGATGGTGGTCGGCGGTGTGTTGATGATGTCGGTGCGCGATATCGAGGAACCGGACGCGGTCCGGCATGGCCTCTGGACGGTGGTGACCGAAAATCGCCGTGCGCTGGGCACTCTCGGCCTCGGCGCACTCACTACCGGCGCGGCCCGAGCCGCCCGCACCGCCCTGGTGCCGCTGTGGGCGGCGCACATCGGGATGAGCGCACCGACCATCGGCCTGATCTTCGGCATCGCCGGTGCGGTCGACGTCCTCATGTCCTATCCATCCGGCCTCTGGCTGGACCGATACGGTCGGCGCGCCACCGGCACCCCGTCGCTGGTGTTGTTCGCGATCGGCTACGCGACATTGCCGCTCACGTCCACCACGACCGGCCTGTGTCTCGTCGCGGTGCTGCTCGGTTTCGCCAACGGGCTGAGCAACGGCCTCATCATGACCGTCGGCACCGATATCGCGCCCGCGTCCCAGCGCGTCGAATTCCTCGGAGCGTGGCGGCTGACCCACGACATCGGAATGTTCACCGGACCGATCGCGGTCGGCGTGATCGGCGGCGCGACCATGCTGGGCGGCGCCGGTCTCGCGCTGGGGGCGCTGTCGCTGGCGGGGGCGGCCTCGATCTACCGCTGGTTCCCGGGCCGGGGTGGTCCGCCGCCGCTGGTGCGGGTGAGTGGGACAAAGCGCTGACCCGGACTGTGAGTTCCGAGCGTGTTTCCAAGGAATTGCCGATATCTCACAGTTAGCTGAAAGGGTGAACACCGGGCGAACTTCCAAGACACGCCCGTGCGCGTGCTCGCCAGGACACCGGACATTCGCGGAGTTAGTATCCGTGCAGCCGGTAACGGCCAATTTGCCTAATTGAAGGCGGTTTTCATGACGAGCTCTGTACCGCAACCGGTGGCGTTGGGTGACGAGGCCGCGAGGACGCTGGCCAATGCCACCAAGACCGTTCCGCAGATGGAGTCGATCACTCCGCGGTGGCTGGTTCATCTGCTGAACTGGCTGCCGGTGGAGGCCGGCATCTACCGGCGCAACCGGGTGACCCACGAGCAGACCGTCGACATCAAGTGCGACAACTACGACGAGTCACCGCTGCCTGAGACCTTCATCGACTATGAGAAGGAACCGCGCGAATACCGGCTCAAGGCCGTGCACACGATTCTCGATGTGCACACTCGGGTCTCGGACCTGTACTCCAGTCCGCACGATCAGATCGCCCAGCAGCTGCGCCTGACCATCGAAGCGATCAAGGAGCATCAGGAAGGCGAGCTGATCAACAGCCCCGACTACGGGCTGATCGCGAATACGCCCAAGAAGCAGCGGATTTCGACCATCGCGGGACCGCCCACGCCCGATGATCTGGACAATCTGATCGCCAAGGTGTGGAAGGAGCCCGGATTCTTCCTCACCCATCCCCAGGGCATCGCGGCCTTCGGCCGGGAGTGCACGCGGCGCGGTGTGCCGCCGCCGACGGTCAGCCTTTTCGGCTCCCAGTTCCTCACCTGGCGCGGCATTCCCATCATTCCCTCCGACAAGGTTCCGGTGACCGGCGGCAAGACCAAATTCCTGCTGATCCGGACCGGTGAGGCACGCCAGGGTGTGGTCGGGCTGTATCAGCCGGGCCTGGCCGGTGAACAGAGTCCCGGACTGTCGGTGAAGTTCATGGGAATCGACCGCAGTGCCATTGCCTCGTATCTGGTGTCGCTGTACTGCTCCCTGGCGATCCTGACCGACGATGCCGTGGGACTGCTCGAGGGCGCCGAGGTGAACAAGTTCCATGACTACGCACCGACCTACCGCTGACCTGCCGACCCCGCCGGAGCCGGTGGTAGCCACCGGCGCCGAGTGGAGCGGGCTGCTGCCCGACGAGGCGACGCTGAATCGCCTTGCCGGGGAATTCTTCTCGGCGCTGCCCACGGCGACGCCGACGCTCGGCACGGTCGGCGTCGCCGAACCGGGCCTGCCGACCGCACCCGTGGCTGCGCCGACGTCGGCGTCGAGCGGGGTTCCGCAGGGATCCGTGCCGCCCGGCGGTCCCACAGCGACCCCCACGGTGCCCGGATGGGAGTCCCGGCCGACACCCGCAAGGGTGCACAGTGATCCGTTGCTGCCACCACTGCCGTCACTAGACGTGCCGCTGGCCCCTTCGCGTTTCAGCGCACCGACCGCCGCGCCCGGCGCACCGAGCTTCTACTTCCTCGAACGACCGCAAGCCCCAGCGGCACCGGCGGCCTCGCAGTTCTATTTCCTCGGTGACGGTCCGGGACAGCCCGCGCCGGATCGACACCCGCCCTTCGACGTTCACGCCGTCCGCACTGATTTCCCCATCCTGCGCGAACGGGTGAACGGGCATCCGCTGGTGTGGTTCGACAATGCCGCGACGACACAGAAGCCGCGGGCGGTCATCGACCGTATCAGCCACTTCTACGAGCACGAGAACTCCAATATCCACCGTGCCGCACACGAACTCGCGGCCCGCTCGACCGATGCCTACGAGCACGCACGAGAGGCGGTGGCGCGGTTCCTCGGGGCCGGGTCGGCCGAGGAGATCATCTTCGTGCGCGGGGCCACCGAGGGCATCAACCTGATCGCACAGACCTGGGGGCGCAGGCACATTCGCGCCGGGGACGAGATCCTGATCTCGCACCTGGAGCATCACGCGAACATCGTGCCGTGGCAGCTGCTGGCCGCCGAGACCGGCGCGGCGCTGAAGGTGATACCGGTCGATGAGACCGGGCAGCTCCGCATGGACGAGTACACGCGCCTGCTGTCCGATCGCACGAAACTCGTTTCCGTCACCCATGTTTCGAACGCACTCGGCACCATCACTCCCATTCGCGAGGTCGTCGCGCAGGCGCGGCGCGCGGGCGCGGTCACCCTCGTCGACGGCGCGCAGTCGGTCCCGCACACCAGGATCGACGTGCGCGCGCTGGACGCCGATTTCTTCGTCTTCTCCGGCCACAAGCTCTTCGGCCCCACCGGCATCGGCGCGGTGTACGGCAAATCCGAAGTGCTGCGGGATCTTCCGCCGTGGCAGGGCGGCGGCAACATGATCAGCGACGTGACGGTGGAACGGTCGTTGTTCCAGCCGCCGCCGGGCCGTTTCGAGGCGGGGACGGGCAATATCGCCGATGCCGTCGGGCTGGGCGCGGCCATCGAGTACGTCGAGACCCTCGGCATCGACAATATCGCCCGTTACGAGCACGAACTGCTCGCCTACGCGACGCCGCGCCTGGCGGCCGTCCCGGGCGTCCGGCTGATCGGCACCGCGGCGGACAAGGCGAGCGTTCTGTCCTTCACGCTGGCCGGTTACGAACCCCTCGAGGTCGGAAAGGCGTTGAACGAGAAGGGCATCGCCGTTCGGGCGGGCCACCACTGCGCGCAGCCGATTCTGCGGCGTTTCGGGGTGGAGGCGACCGTGCGGCCGTCGTTCGCCTTCTACAACACCTGCGCGGAGATCGACCGCATGATCGGTGCCGTCGACCAGCTCGCGCACGCCCGCTTGCGAGCGTGACGCGAAGCCGGTCGGCGGCCCCGAATCACCGGTGGGGTCGGTCGCCGAGGATGGCGGCGCGCTCCATCACGCGGCGCTGCGGGAAGTAGTCGTTGACCGCGTAGTGCTGGGTGGCGCGGTTGTCCCAGAAGGCGATCGAACCTGCGGCCCAATGGAATCGGACCTGGTATTCCGGGGTGCGGGCGTGTAGGAACAGCTGTCGCAGCAGGTCTTCGCTTTCGTCGGTGTCCAGACCGGCGATGTGGGTGGTGAAGACGGCGTTGACGAACAGGGTCTTGCGGCCGGTGCGCGGGTGGGTGCGCACGACGGGGTGGGCGACCGGCGGGAATTCGGCCTGGCGGCGGGCGAGTTCGTCGGCGTCGAGGAAGCGGCCGAACGGCAGCGTGAAGTCGTGCACCGCGTCCAGGCCGTCGATGCGGGCCTTGATGTCGTCGGGCAGATTGTCGTAGGCGGCGGCCATGTCCGCGAACAGGGTGTCGCCACCAGCCGCGGGCACCTCGATGGCGCGCAGCACCGAGCCGAGTGCGGGGCGCTCGCGCCAGGTGACGTCGGTGTGCCAGGCATTCTCGACGCCGGGATTGTCGGCGTCCTTGGCGAAGCGGACGATTTCGGGGACGTCGCCCTGCGGCAGGAACGGGTGCACCTCGAGTTCGCCCCACAGCCGCGCGAAGTCGCGGTGCTGCGCCCCGGTGAGGTGCTGGTCGCGGAAGAACAGCACCTTCCACTCCAGCAGCGCGCGGTCGAGCTCGGCGAACAGTTCCGGGCCGACCGGCTCGCGCAGGTCGATGCCCGAGATCTCCGCGCCGATCAGATTGGTTTGCGGTGTGAGAGTGAAGAGTTCGTAGGGCGCGCTGTCGGCGCCGCCGGGCAGCCGGTGCAGGGTGCGCGGTCCGGCGGCCAGGGAGCGGCCGGTCAGCAGTTCGCCGAGGGTGGCGTAGGAGGCGGTCATCGTGATCCTTGTTCTGTTGGTTGACTTGTGATTCGGGTGGGCCAGGGGGCGGTGAGGATGGCGGTGGCCGCGTCGGCGAGCACATCGAGGCCGAGATCGCCGAGATGTTCCGGCGGGTTCGGTTCCTGGAGACGGCGTTCGCGGTCGGCGAGTGCGGTGACGACGAGCATGGAGACCAGCCGCATGCGCTCGTCGAAGATCTCGGGGGCGAGCTCGTCGAGCGCACCGCGCAGGCCGCCGACGACGAGCCGGACGCTCTCGGCCTCGGGCAGGCGCAGGGTGTTGACGACCGGATCGAACTGTGGGCGCCACAGGGTTTCGGCGATGAAGCGCAGATACCAGCTGGGCTCATCGCCGCGATCCGGATCGTGCAGGGTCGCGGCCAACGGCTCGACCAGGGCCCGCACCAGCTCGCCGACCTCGGCGTCCGGTCCGAGCTCGCTCAACCGCGCCAGCCGTTGCGCGTTCACGGTGGTCATCCGCCACACGTAGACCGCCTCGACCAGCGCCTCCTTGCTGCCGTAGTGATACGCGACCGCCGAGGTATTGCGCTGCCCCGCGGCCACCGCGATCTGCCGCAACGACACCGACTCGATGCCGAACTCCGCGAACAGCCGTTCCGCCGCAGCCAGGATCTGCGCTTTCGCCGCCATACCCCGAAATTAACGCATATGCGTTAACCCGGCGACGAATACATTCACGCCGATCTTTACCGTTCCCGGGTGCGGTCGTCGGGAGGTTTGTAGCCGAACTTCACGATCACCCGACAAAATTCTCACGATCGGGATGATGGCGCGACACCGTGCGCGCGACCAGAGATTGGGGTCTCGCTCGAAGAACGGGACGACGAATCCTTGACCCTGACAACGACTTCGGCATGATTGGCCGCGGACCTCACCCCGCGCGTGCTGGGAGCCATACTGGCGCTGTGGCTTTCGGCCACGGCGACGTTCGCGGTCTTACCCGCCCACCGTGTGCGGGTCCGGCTGGAAACGGTGGGGTCACCGCCGCGGTCGATCCGGCTCTGCTGAGCATGGCGGCGGTCCAGGTGGGAATGGGCAGGCCGAGTCGGGTTGATCGGTCGACGCCGACCTCGCAATCCAGTTCCTCGTGGCGGCAAGCACGCTGGTGCTGCGACCTCTGAATCTATGGAGTCGAGCCGCCGCGCGGCAGGTCCAGTGGCGGCAGTGGGCGTCGGCAGATCTCGTGGGCTTCGTCGGGCGCGAGGCCGAACATGCGCAGTAGGTCTTCGGCTACCTGGTCGGCGGCTTCGGCGTCGTCGCGTTCGGGGTGGTCGTGCAGTAGCCGTCCGAGGCACAGGGCGGCACCGGCGACGATGGTCATCGACAGTTCTGGGTCTTCGATGGTGAAGCGTCCAGCTTCGGCCGCGGCCTCGATGTCGCGGCGTGCGCGGGGTGCGAGCCCGCGGTCCGAGTTCGCCAGGCGGAGGCCGTCATTGAGCAGGACCTTGCTCAGGGTGGGGTGCCGACGGTGCAGGCGGCCGGTGAGGCGGAAGCTCTGCGCGAAGACCTGAGCCGGATCATCGACGTCCTCGCACAGCAGATCGAGTAGAGCGCCGTGGCGGTCGAGTGCCTCCTCGACGGCGGCCTGGAACAGTTCCTCGCGGCTCTGGAAGTGGTTGTAGAACGAGCCCATGCCGACGTCGGCGGCCTGGGTGATCTCGAGGATCGGCACGGTGATCTTGCCGTCGGCCAGCATTGCTTGCGCCGCGCCGACCAGCGCGGCGCGCGTGCGGGCCTTGCGGCGTTCCAGGCGGTTGGGTCCCGACCCGTTGCTCGCGGTCATCGATACACCTCTCCTGCTGTCCGGCTCATCATCGTAGCCGCTCGACTCAATATTGACGGAATCGTCAGAGAGTCTTGACTGACGTCACTCTCGTAAGTGACGATATCGTCAGTACTTGGAAGGGAGTGGTCGATGAGCGGCCATCACGACGTACACAGCGGTCTGCACAGCGAGCAGGGCGCGCACGCGGGTGAGCATCCGGGCCGCGCGAGCAATCCCGTGATCAAGGTGCTGGACCTGGCGTGGCTGGAGTTCGAGAAGCCCGACCTGGACAGGGCGGAGGCTTTCGCCCACGCCTTCGGATTCGCGACCGCCGCGCGCACGGCCGAGGAGTTGCAGCTGCGCGGGACCGATCCGGGCGCGCCCTGCGTCCTCATTCGGCGTGGCGGCCGGTCGCGCTTCGTCGGTCCGGCCTTTCGTGCCGCCGATTCCGCCGATCTGCTGCGACTGGCCGACGCCACCGGTACGCGAGCGGTGCCGCTGCCGGAGTCGCTGGGCGGACTGACCGTCGACCTGGCCGATCCGAGCCGACTGCGGGTGCGAGTGGTCGCTGAGACCCACGAACTGGAAGCCTTGCCGACGCAGCAGCCCCATGTCATCAACTTCGGGCACGAGGTGGCGCGGGTGAATGCGACGCAGCGACCGCTGCGTGCACCGGCCCGCGTGCACCGGCTCGGACACGTGGTGATCCAGTCGACGCGATACCGCGAGACCCTCGACTGGTATCTGCGCAATCTGGGTCTGATCGTCAGCGATTTCCTCTTCTACCCGGGCCAGCGAGAGCGCGGTCCGGTCATGAGTTTCATTCGCTGCGACCGGGATTCGGTGCTGACCGACCACCACACGCTCGCGCTGACGCTCGGGCCGTCGAACCGGTACGTTCACTCGGCTTATCAGGTCGCCGACCTGGACGCGCTCGCGGCGGGTGGAGAGTACCTGCGTGAGCAGGGTTATCGCCGATCGTGGGGGATCGGCCGCCATATCCAGGGCAGCCAGATCTTCGACTACTGGCGCGATCCCGACGGGTTCATGGTCGAACACTTCAGTGACGGAGACATGTTCGATTGCACCCTCGAGCCGGGCTGGGCGCCGATGAGCGCTTCCGGTCTGGCGCAGTGGGGTCCACCCGTGACCAAGGACTTCCTCGGCATCAAGCCCGGCGCCGAATCGCTGCGCGAGCTGCGCTCGATCGTCGACGCGCTGCGTGAGGACAACGAATTCGATATCCGCCGCCTGCGCGGCCTGTTGAAAGTGGCCAATTCATGAGCACATCCATCCTCCGCACCGCCGACGCCTGGTGGGTGCGGACCCCCGCCGGTGCCGTCCGCATCGACACCACCGCGGCGACCACGCGGGAACTGCTCGCCGATCGTGAGGCGATCACCGCCGCGGCATCCGGCGCGGAAACCGTGGCGGTGGACAGTCTTTCGCTGATCTCGCCGGTGACCGCACCGTGCCGGGTGGTGGCGCAGATGACGAACTTCGCCTCCCATGTGAAGGACTCGGGAATGGACCCCGAGACGGTGCCGCTCACGTTCTTCCGCAAGGCGTCCGGGTCGATCAGCGGACCCCACGATGACGTCATCCGGCCCGCGCATGTGCAGCTGCTCGACTACGAGGTGGAGATCGGCCTCGTGTTCGGCCGTGAAATGCCGGTCGGCTCCGAGGTCTCGGCGGAGAACCTCGCGGACTACGTCGCGGGCCTGGTGGTCACCAACGACGTCTCGGCGCGCGATGTGCAGCTGCCGAAAACCCAGTTCTACGAGGCGAAGTCGTACCCGACCTTCACCCCTGTCGGCCCGGCGCTGGTGCTGCTCGACGCCGATGAGCTGAAGCGGTTCGAGGATCTGCGGTTGCGGCTGTGGGTCAACGGCCAGCTGCGCCAGGACATGACGGTCGCGGACATGATCTACCGGCCGGTCGAGACGCTGCGCGCGCTGACCCGCTTCCAGCGCATGGACGCCGGGGATCTGCTGCTCACCGGAACCCCGATCGGCACCGCGCTCAGTGCCCCGCCCAAGCCGGTGGAGATCATCGCCTCGCTGCTGCCGCCGAAGGTCAAGTGGAAGCTGTTCTTCCAGGGCCAGGCCAAGAATCCGAAGTATCTGAAGGACGGCGACGTGGTCGAGGCCGCGATCGGCACCGACGACGGAGCCCTCGACCTGGGCCGCCAGCGCACGGTCGTGAGGTACGCCCGATGACCGACAACACGGCTGTCGGGACCGCGACCGAGGAGCTGCTCTGGCCCCGGTACACCTCTCCGGAGGACCTGGCCGCCATCGAAGCGGTGCCGCTCGAGGCGCGCGGCTTGCCCGAATCGACCTATGCCCTGCTCGTCCGCGCGGCGGCGCGGTGTCCGGAGCGCACCGCGATCACCGTGCTGCCGGACGCCGCGCACTGGCGAGAGCCGTTGCGGCGCAACTACTCCGAGTTGCTGGCCGACGTGCACAGGTACGCGAACCTGCTGCACGAGCTGGGCGTGCGCCGCACCGACGCGGTCGCGCTGATCGCACCCAACTGCGCGGAGCTGATCCCGGCCACCCTCGCCGCGCAGCTGGCGGGCATCGCCGCGCCGATCAATGGCGGCCTGTCACACGATCACGTCGCGGAGCTGCTGCGCCGCTCGGGCGCTCGGGTCCTGATCGCCGCCGGTCCGGAACTCGAGCCCGACACCTGGACCGCCGCAAGCGAACTCGCGGCACGCGGCCTGTTGGATGCCCTGCTGGTATTGCGTCCGACGGCGGCCCCGGAGCCGCCGCCGACCCTGCCCGGCATCGACGGTGTCCGGATCGGCTACCTCGATACCCTTGCCGCCGAAGAGGATTCGAGCAGTTTTCACGGAGAGCCGCCGACGGCATCGGATCTGGCAGCGCTGTTCCACACCGGCGGCACGACGGGTGTGCCGAAGCTGGCGGCGCACCGCCATTCCGGTGAGGTATCCAATGCGTGGATGATCGCCGCCAACTCGCTGCTCGATGACGAATCGGTGATCTTCGCGGCGCTGCCGCTGTTCCACGTCAACGCGCTGGTCGTCACCCTGCTCGGCCCGCTGTTCCGCGGTCAGCCGGTGGTGTGGGCCGGACCGCTGGGGTACCGGGACTTCACGCTCTACGCGGAATTCTGGAATATCGTGGCGCACTACCGGATCGCCGCCATGAGCGCGGTGCCGACGGTGTACGCGGTGCTGGCCCAATGCCCCATCAACGCCGACATCACCAGCCTGCGCTACGCGATGGTCGGTGCGTCCCCGCTGCCGCTCGCGGTCCGAGACAACTTCCAGCTGCACACCGGGGTCACGCTGGTCGAGGGCTACGGCCTCACCGAGGCGACGTGCGCCTCCGCGCGCAGCTTCCCGGATGCACCCCGGCCCGGTGCGGTCGGGCAGCGCATGCCCTATCAGCGGGTCGCGGTCGTCCGTACGGCTGAAGACGGGGTGTGGGAGACATTGCCCGCGGGGGAGACCGGGGTCCTCGTCATCAGCGGCCCAACGATTTTCGCCGGATACGTGACCGGCCGCGACGAACACGGTCACCGCCTCGATGGACTGGGCACCGTGGTCGACGGTTGGCTGAGCACCGGCGACCTGGCACATATCGACGCTGAGGGATTCATCCATCTGCACGGTCGCGCAAAGGATCTCATCATTCGCGGCGGCCATAATATCGATCCAGCCGGTATCGAGGACGCGCTGCTGAGTCACCCGCAGGTCACCGCAGCCGGTGCGGTCGGGCGACCGGATGTGCACGCCGGTGAGATCCCGGTCGCCTATGTCACGCTCGCTCCGGAGTCCGAGATGACCGAGGACGAACTGGTGGCGTGGGCCGCCGAACGGGTGCACGAGCGCGCCGCCGCGCCCAGGACAGTCACCATCCTCGACGCGCTGCCCGTGACCGATGTCGGCAAACCGTACAAGCCGGGGCTGCGGGCGGACGCCACCCGCCGCGAACTCCTCGACGCACTGGCCACCGTCCCCGGCGTCGCCGGTGTCAGCGCCGCTGTCGAGGACGGCACGATCGCCGCCACCGTCACACTCGACTCCGATGCCGACCGCGACGGGGTCGAAGCGATCCTGGGCCGCTATGCGATCGACTCGAAAATCGAGGTGCGGCAATGAAAACCGTGTCGAAGGTGCTCACGGGGGTGCTGGCGGCCGAATTCCTGACGCTGGGGGCGGCCAAGGTCGCGGCGGTCGCGCCGATGCGCGAACGCGCGGCGCATCTCGGGTACTCCACTACCGCCTACCGCGGCATCGGCGCGGTCGAGCTCGTCGCGGCCGGTGGGATGCTGCTCGGACTTCGCCGCCCCGCGCTGGGCCGGGCGGCGGGGACCGGACTGGTGCTGTTGATGGCCGGTGCGGTCGTCAGCCATCTCCGAAACGGCGACGGCGCAGCCGATCTCGCGCCCGCCGCCCTTACCGCCGTGTCCGCCGCGGCCTATGTCGCCACGGTGGTGGGTGAGCCCTCATGAACGTCGCCCCGATTCCGGTGGTGATCGTCGGCGCGGGTCCGTCCGGGCTCACCGCGGCCACGTTGCTCGCCCAGTACGGCATCGAATCGCTGGTCCTCGAGCGGTGGGAGGGCGTCTACCCGCAGCCGCGTGCCGTCCATCTCGACGGCGAGATCCGGCGGATAGTCGAACGCCTCGGCATCGGTGCGGGATTCGATGCGATCACCCGGCCCGCCCTGGGGCTGCGACTAGTGGATCCGCGGCATCGGGTGCTGGCGCAATTCGACCGCGATCCGGCCGGGGGCCGCAATGGATTCCCCGAAGCCAACCTGTTCGACCAGCCGGAGCTGGAGGCGCTGTTGCGCGCCAATCTGGCGCTGTATCCGGCTGTCTCGCTGCGCGGCGGGGTGGAAGTCGCCGGGCTCGTAGTCGAGAAAGACTGTGTCCGAGTGGATTTCGAAGATTGTGCGACTGGCGCGGCCGAGTCGGTGCGCGCCCGCTACGTGCTGGGTTGCGACGGCGCGAACAGCCTGGTGCGTAACACGATCGGCGCGCGCATGCGGGACCTGCGATTCGAGCAGCGCTGGCTGGTCGTCGATCTCGCCACCACGATCGATCCCGGGCACTGGGGCGGCGTGCATCAGGTGTGCGACCCGCGCCGAGCCGCGACGTACATGCGTATCGGCACGACCCGTCACCGGTGGGAATTCCGTTTGCGGCCCGCCGAATCCGCCGACGACCACCGTGATCTCGACCGCCTGTGGACGCTGCTGACCCCGTGGCTCGCCGACGCCGACCGCGAGCGCTTGGAACTGGTCCGGGTGGCGGAGTACACCTTTCGCGCGCAGCTGGCCGACCGCTGGCGCGCCGGGCGGGTGTTCCTGCTCGGCGACGCCGCCCACCTCACCCCGCCGTTCATCGGACAGGGCATGGGCGCGGGCATACGCGATGCCGCCAACCTCAGCTGGAAGCTGGCCGGGGTGCTGCGCGGCGAGCTGCCGGAATCGGTGCTCGGCACCTATGAAGCCGAGCGGAAACCGCACGCGCACATGATGATCCGGCTGGCCAAGCTCATGGGCCTGACCATGACGGAGGGCGGCGAACTGGGCAATCGGCTGCGCGGCCTGCTCGCTCCGCGACTGCACCGGCTGCCTGGGCTGACCGAGACGATCCTCAGCGGAGAGTCCCCGCCACTGCACCGCTCCGCACTGGTGGCCGCGCCGCCGCTGCGGCGAGGTCTGGCCGGACGGCTGGTCCCCAACGACCGGCTGCCCGACGGGCGTCGGGTCGACGACCTCATCGCCGGGCGCTACGCAGTAATCACGACATCCGCCTCATCACCGGTGGAGGCGACGACCGTCGAACAGCGCGGCGGTGTGGTGCTGCGTGCCATGCCGGGCACCGCGCTGCACCGCTGGCTCCGCGGCGGGCGCGCCGACGCCGTGCTCGTCCGCCCCGACGGCACCGTGCAGACCTGCGGGAGAACGCTGTCGGACCTGTGCTCGTCAGTACCGAGTTTCGCGCCGAGTACGCGTCCGGCGCAGACCGGCTCGCCAACCCCGAAAGCCACTGATCGATGCGAATGACAGTGTTGCGATGACAGCCTGAACCCGCACCGAAGAGCGAGTGATTCCACGTCGGCCCTCAGATGGTGGTCGAATACGCTATGGCTGAGCGTCGGAGGCTGGTTGCCCGCGAGTATCCGCTACCAGCGGCGAGGCGCGCTGATCGAACCGGCCACCGCGGCGCGCGGAAGATCAAGTGGCGGTGTCGGTCCGAGGTCAGCCGAACATCCTGCTCTGCCGAGTTGAGGATGGTCGGTGCGATCTCTACGGCCGTGATGTGGCCGCTCGTGCGGCATATCGGTTGATGGCGGTCTGGACGATTGGCGGGTCAAGCTCGAGGCGCGTGTTTGGTGGAGGGGGTGTGCTCGGTGGCCCAGCTGGCGAGCAGGCGGAGGGAGTCTTCGGAGTCGCTGCCTGGTTCGGTGTTGTAGACGGTGAGGATGAGGTCGTCGGTGGGCAGGTCGAGGGATTCGTAGGTGAGGTGGAGGGTGCCGACGAGGGGGTGGTGGATGGGTTTGGTGCCCTGGTGGTGGCGCAGCACGTCATGGCGAGCCCAGCGGATACGGAATTCGTCACTGCGGGTGGACAATTCGCCGATGAGGTCGGTGAGGTCCTTGTTGTAGGGGTCGCGGCCGGCTTGGGCGTGCAGCAGGGCGACGACAGCGTCGGCGGCACCATCCCAATCACCCCAGAACTGGTGGGAGCGGGGATCGAGGAACAGGAATCGGCTGTGGTTAGGAGCGGCACCCCTGGCTGCTTCGAACATGGGGGCGTACAAGGCGCGACCGAGTGCGTTGGCGGCCAGGACGTCACCGCAGCCGTTTACGATCAGCGCTGGGCAGGTCATGGAGTCCAGCAGCCGGTGCACGTTGGGCCGCACCGTGGCGGCGGGCGGGCGGCGTCGGCGGCGAGGTGCTGGACCGGCGGCGCGGGCGAGGTCGTCGAGGTGGGCGCGGTCGTCCTCGCCCAGCCTCAGCGCCCGCGCGAGGGCGTCGAGGACCTGGCCTGAGGCTCCGGCCAGGTTGCCGCGTTCGAGTTTCGCGTAGTACTCGACGCTGATCCCGGCGAGCTGGGCGACCTCAGCGCGGCGCAGTCCTGGTACCCGGCGGGTGCCGTGGGTGGGCAGTCCTGCCTGTCGGGGGGTGATGGCGGCGCGGCGGGAGGTCAGGAATTCGCGGATCTCGGCGGCATTGTCCACAGTGTCCAGGCTAAGGCGCTCGATCCGGTGCAGGGGTGCCCTGCCAGTACACTTCTCACCAGTGCCTTCTTCCCGGACACATTCCCGCCTACTTTCTGGTTGAGCGCTCGATTCTCGATTGGAAATGTCGGATGGTCTCACCCCGTGCCCGAAATTGGGAAAGGAAACTGTCATGGCCGATATCTCGCAGCAGCTCGTGCAACTGGCCAAGGGTTTGAGCAGCCCGGTCCGTGCACCGATTCTTCACAGGCCCGATGAATACGGGATGGCATATGAGGACATCTCTTTCCCGTCCGCGGACGGTACCCCGCTCGAGGCGTGGTGGATCCCCGCTCCGGGCTCGGACAAGCTGATCATCGCCAACCACCCGATGCCGATGAACCGCTACGGTTTCCCCTCGCACCTGCCCCGCTGGGGGTTCGTCCCCGGTAACACCATCGAGGTCAACTACATGAGGGAATACCAGCACCTGCACGAGGCCGGGTACAACGTGCTGACCTACGACGCCCGTAACCACGGCCAGAGCGGTGACGCCAACGGCTTCATCTTCACCTGGGGCCAGTTCGAATCGCGTGACGTGGCGGGCTCGCTGCGCTACGTCAAGTCCCGCCCCGACACCGCCGCCATGAAGGTGGGCCTGCTCAGCCGCTGTATGGGTGCCAACGCCACCTTCGTCGCGATGAACCGGCTCCCGGAACTGTTCGCCGACATCCACGCGCTGGTCGCTATCCAGCCGATCTCGCTGCGCGCCATGGTCGAGCGCAATCTCGAGATGATGGGGCTCGAGGACCAGTTCGACGTCGTCGACCGGGAAGTGCAGCTGAACCTGAGCTTCACCATCGATGAGGTGTCACCGATCGAGGACGCCAAGAGCCGCCAGATCCCCACGTTCATGATGCAGGTCCGTGACGACGCGCTGACCAAGTCCTCCGACGTGCAGGCGATCTTCGACGCGATCCCCGTCGCGGAGAAGAAGCTGTTCTGGATCGAAGGCAGCACACGACGCTGGGACGGCTACAACTACTTCTCCGAACACCCCGAGCAGATGATCGAATGGTTCGACAAGCACATGAACTGAAGCCAGCTCGACCGCTCGGGCTGATCAGGTAGCCCGCGCGGTCACACGGCAGTAACGCAGGACCTCGGGTTGCGCAGCTACCACCCTCATGCCGTGAGGCGCGCGGTTCGAAACGGCCAAGCGGTCGGTTCTGAAGATCGCTGGGGCCGAACAGTTTTGATCTCAAACCTGCCGCCCCGGCGTCGCCCCGAACGCATTGCCCTGCCGATGAGACGGCGGCTAGCGTTCAGACTTCATGTGCAGCTTTCAAGACCCGTGGTCGGGAAACGTGCGATCCTCCGGCCTTGTGGCTGTACCAGCGTCGTCATGCTCGGGTGATGGGGCGGAGCAGCCACCAGGTGGCTGCAGCTGCTGCAGCGACGATAGCGGTCGAGACGTAGCTTGTGGCGCTCAGTGCCGAGTCGAAGGCTGTGGTGGCGGTGTCGATCACTTGTTGGCCTGTTGTGCCCCCGGTGTGTTGTCCTACGGAGACGGCGCCGCCGACCGAACCTCGTGCGATGTCGAGTTGTTCGCCTGAAACGGGCAGGTCGGTCATGTGGTGGGCGAAGACGGCGGCGTAGAGGCTGCCGAGGATCGCTACGCCCAGGCCTTGTCCGAGGTCGTAGCAGGTTTCCGAGACGCCTGCGGCCTGCCCGGCCTTATCGGGCGGAGTGGAGGACAAGGCAGCGGCCGAGGCGACCGTCAGCCCGACGCCCACGCCGAGTCCCAGCAGTACCTGAGCGGCAGCGACGACGGCGTAGGTGGTCGATTGCGGCCAGGCCGCGAGCAGCAGGTAGGCGGTCGCGCAGGTCAGCAGGCTCGTCGTGATGACCATGCGGGTACCGAATCGTGTCACGAGCCGGGCGGCGAGCATGGAGCCTGCGAAGGAGGCCAGTGCGATCGGCACCATGCGCAGGCCCGCTTGGGCGGGTGAGTAGCCGTGGACGTACTGCAGCCACAACGTCATCAGCAACATGATCACGCCCATGGTCAGCTGTGAGGCGAGGGTGGTGAGCGCCGAACCGGTGAACATCCGGATACGGAACATCCGGATGTCGAGAAGTGGCTGGGCCAAACGCAATTGACGCTGGACGAAGACGATCAGCAGCGCGATGCCCGCCACTAGAGCGACCACGTCCGAAACGGTCAGTGCTCCGCTGGCAATGTGTTTGATACCCCAGGTCGTCACGATGATGCCGCAGATCAACTCCAGCGCGCCCAGCCAGTCCACGGATTCGGCTGTGGCGGCGCGTAGTTCGGGCAGCATCCACCATCCGGCAGCGATCGTGAGTACGGCCAGGGGCACATTGAGCCAGAATGCGGCGGGCCAGCCGAACGCCTGTACCAGCACGCCACCGACCATCGGTCCGATCGCGGCGCCGAATCCGCTTGCCGCCGACCAGATCGCGACGGCGGTCGCGCGTTCGCGGTCGTCGGTGAAGGTCGATCGGATGATCGACAAGGTGGAGGGCATCGTCAGTGCCGCGCCTACACCGCACAGCGCGCGGGCGAAGACGAGTTGCCACGGCTGGAACGACAGGGCCGCCAGTACCGACGCGATTCCGAAGACAGCCAGGCCGATCAGGAACAGGCGTTTGCGACCGAAGCGGTCGCCGAGGGATCCGCACACCACCAGCAGGCCGCCCAGGACCAGGCCGTAGATGTCGACGATCCAGAGCTGAGTGAGGGCTTCGGGCTGCATGTCGTCGATGAGCGAGGGGAGAGCGACATTGAGCACGCTGATATCCATCAGCAGAATCAGCGCGGCGGCCGAGACGATCGCCAGAACCACCCACCGCGAGGACGACTGCTGTCGGAGGTCGCTGTCGCTGGACACGATCGGGTTCTCCTTAAGTTCTTGTGTGTTCAGTACGTTGTGCTGGACACCCGGGCGGGTCGGGTGAGGCTTTTCGGTTCTCGCCGGCCTTGGTGGTGCGGCTCGAAAG